>NZ_JALJFG010000001.1 GCF_023242475.1 Pseudomonas sp. MWU15-20650
TCTTAATTCTGCTTTCTTATCAATTAGTTAGGGTTGGTTAAAAAACAACCCTATCTGGCGAGAGCCTCTCTATATAGAAGAGAAGACTCAAATGACACCAGCCTCCTTTAAAGCGGCCACATTAGCGGCCCCCAACCCAAGAACCCTCTGCAGCACCTGAACCGTATGCTCCCCTAATAAGGGTGGCGCATTACGGTATTCCACAGGTGTCTTGGACAAACGTATCGGGCTAGCGACCTGAGGCACCTTCCCGGCCAGCGCATGGGGCAACTCCATCGCCAGCCCGCGAGCCTTCACCTGAGGATCAGAAAACACCTGCGCCAAGTCATTGATCGGCCCGCACGGCACGCCCACCCGCTCCAACTGCGATACCCACTCAGCCGTCGTCTTGAAGACCGTAGCCTGGCGGATAAGAGGAATCAGCTCGGCCCGATTGGCCACCCTCGCCTTATTAGTAGCGAAACGAGGATCATCCACCCACTGTGACTGCCCGGCGACTTCAGCAAACTTACGAAACTGCCCGTCATTACCTACCGTGAGGATGAAGTCTCCGTCGGCCGTGGGAAAGTCCTGATAAGGCACGATATTAGGATGAGCATTACCCAGGCGCTTTGGCGATGAACCTGTTGTCAGGTAATTCATCGCCTGATTGGCCAGACAAGCTACCTGCACGTCCAATAGCGCCATATCAATATGCTGCCCACCACCATCATGATCGCGGTGAGCAAGCGCCGCCAAGATCGCAACGGTCGAGTAAAGCCCCGTCAGGATATCGGTCAACGCCACACCAACCTTTACTGGCCCCGCCCCATCATCACCCTCTGGTCGCCCGGTCAGACTCATGAGGCCGCCCAACCCCTGGATCATAAAGTCATAGCCGGCGCGTGCCGCATAGGGCCCTGTCTGGCCGAAGCCCGTGATAGAGCAGTAAATCAACTCCGGATTGATCTCCTTGAGCGACTCATAGTCCAGCCCATAGGACGCGAGCCCGCCCACTTTGAAATTCTCGATCAGGATGTCCGACTTGGCGGCCAGATCACGCACCAGTTTTTGCCCTTCCGGCTTCGTGAAGTCGATGGTCACCGACTCTTTATTACGATTGGCCGAAAGGTAATACGCCGCCTCGCTGGTGTTCTCGCCATAAGCATCCTTAAGGAAGGGCGGTCCCCAGGCGCGAGTGTCATCACCATTACCCGGCCTTTCTACCTTGATCACCTCCGCCCCAAGGTCGGCGAGAATCTGACCGGACCAAGGACCCGCCAGCACTCGCGACAAATCCAGTACACGCAGATGCGAAAGCGCGCCCATGCCCATGCTCCTATTAATAGAACGCCTGAAGACCGGTTTGCGCGCGCCCCAGAATCAAGGCATGCACATCATGGGTACCTTCATAAGTGTTGACCACTTCCAGGTTGACCAGGTGACGCGCCACCCCGAATTCGTCGGAGATACCGTTGCCGCCCAACATATCTCGCGCCATGCGCGCGATATCCAGGGACTTGCCACACGAGTTACGCTTCATGATCGATGTGATCTCAACCGCTGCCGTACCCTCGTCCTTCATCCGCCCCAGACGCAAGCAGCCTTGCAGGGCCAGGGTTATCTCGGTCTGCATGTCGGCCAGTTTCTTCTGAATCAACTGGGTTGCGGCCAAAGGTCGACCAAACTGCTGGCGATCAAGCGTGTACTGGCGAGCGGTATGCCAGCAAAACTCCGCGGCGCCCAACGCCCCCCAGGAGATCCCGTACCGAGCGGAGTTAAGGCAAGTGAAGGGGCCCTTCAAACCCCGCACATCCGGGAAGATGTTCTCTTCTGGCACGAACACGTTATCCATGACGATCTCACCGGTAATAGACGCCCGCAGACCGACCTTGCCGTGAATTGCCGGGGCGCTGAGACCTTTCCAACCTTTCTCCAGGACAAAACCGCGGATATCACCCGCATCGTCTTTGCCCCACACCACAAACACGTCCGCGATGGGGCTGTTGGTAATCCACATCTTCGCGCCAGTCAGGCTGTAGCCGCCATCCACCTTGCGCGCACGGGTAATCATCGCGCCTGGGTCGGAGCCGTGATTAGGTTCAGTAAGACCGAAGCAGCCGATCCATTCGCCAGAAGCCAATTTCGGCAGGTACTTCTGCTTTTGCGCCTCGGTGCCGAACTCGTTGATCGGCACCATGACCAGTGAGGATTGCACACTCATCATTGAGCGATAGCCAGAGTCGACACGCTCGACCTCGCGCGCAATCAACCCATAACTGACGTAGTTCAAGCCACTGCCACCGTACTGCTCGGGAATCATCGCCCCCAGCAATCCGGTTTCCCCCATCTCACGGAAGATCGCGGGATCGGTCTTTTCATGCCGGAAGGCTTCAAGTACGCGAGGCGCCAGCTTGTCCTGAGCAAACTGCTCGGCACTGTCACGCACCATGCGCTCCTCTTCGGTGAGCTGTTGATCCAGCAGCAGTGGATCGATCCAGTTGAAGCTTGCCTTGCCAGCCATGAATAAGTCCTCGCGGAAAAAATCAGAAGTCGTGGATGCAGACTAGGCCGGGCTAGCGCAGAGGGCAAACGAGGTTTCCGCATAGGCTTGTGCTAATTTCTCACTTCGTATTGCTCAATAAGGCCAATAACCCGCCTTACATGTGAGAACAATGTACATGCGCAGAAAAATCCCCAGCACTACCGCCCTTATCAGCTTTGAAGCAGCGGCCCGCCATGAGAGCTTTACCAAGGCGGCGCACGAGCTTTCCATCACTCAGGGCGCGATCTGCCGACAGATCGCCAGCCTCGAGGATTTTTTAAGTGTCGAACTGTTTCGACGCTCACGACGCGGGGTAAAGCTGACAGAAGCGGGACTGTCCTACAGCCGCAGAGTCGCAACACAATTAGATGCCGTGGAGCGCGACACGCTGTCAGTCATGGGCCAGCAGGGCGCCAACGTCATCGAGTTAGCCGTAGTTCCGACCTTTGGCACCCAATGGCTGATCCCGCGCCTCAAGGACTTTCAACACCAGCACCCAGAAGTGACGGTAAACCTGACCAACCGCACACGCCCTTTTCTGTTTGCCGACACTGAGTTCGACGCGGCGATCTACTTCGGCGATGCCGACTGGTCTGGGACAGAATCCCACAGACTGATGGGCGAAAATCCCATCCCTGTATGCAGCCCACGCTTACTCGGTACCCGCGCGCACTTTACCCCCCAAGAAATCGCGCAAATGCCCCTACTGCAACAAACGACGCGCCCCTATGCATGGCGTCAGTGGTTCAACGCCCAACAGTTGAATGTCCCTCGCGACATGACAGGCCCTCGATACGAGCTATTCTCGATGTTGTCCCAGGCAGCCATGCATGACATGGGCATCGCGCTGATCCCCCCCTTCCTCATCCAGCGAGAGTTGAGAGAGCAACAACTGGTGATTGCCAGTACCGAAGCGCTAGGCAGCGAGAAGGCTTACTACCTCATGATTCCCGATAGAAAAGTCGAATCCGCCTCACTGCATGCCTTCAGGGACTGGCTGATCGACCAGTCACAGCGCTACAACCCCAGCATTTAAAGGACAAACCAAAGTTATTGACTTTGTAGTCAAATAAATTCAAATCCTACAGATGTACATATATGTCGCATTTAAGCAGACTGTACTTATCCGGCAACAACAGGGCTAAAAGCCTTGATTTTCATGGCGTGTAGCGACTATTACCGATCAATGCCCGACTATTCACATCCGCGATGGAAAAAAACGCATCCAGTGCCTTTAAAGCTATAAAGACCTGTATTTAAAGAGGTTATTTCATAGTGTTGCGACAATCAGTCACAGGGTGACTTGTAGTTAATTTTTCGTCACCCGTCATAATCTCTTGAAGGCCGTAAAGTTCGCCTGCAAAATGCCGCGCCCCGCTGTCATTTCAGCGGGATCGTGCTGATCGGCCGCCCCAGCTGCGCCACTCACGGTGCACTGGCCTTTTTACAAAAAGATCAAAAGCAAAAAGATCATGCAGGAGATTTGACGTGCACATTGGTGTTCCTCTCGAAACCCAGACCGGTGAAACGCGGGTGGCTGCCACCCCGGAAACCATCAAGAAGCTGATCGGCCAGGGCCATAAGGTCACTGTACAAAGCGGTGCAGGTATTAACGCCAGCATCGTCGACAGTGCCTATGAAACGGCAGGCGCAACCATTGGCAGTGCCGGCGATGCATTTGGCGCCGAGCTGATTCTCAAGGTGGTTGCCCCCAGCGACAGCGAACTGGCGCTGATCAAAAGCGGCACCGTATTGGTGGGCATGCTCAATCCGTTCAGCAACGAAACCATCGCCAAGCTGGCCGAGCACGGCATTACTGCCTTCGCACTCGAAGCCGCACCACGTACCTCGCGCGCCCAGAGCCTGGACGTGTTGTCCTCCCAGGCCAACATCGCCGGCTATAAAGCTGTGCTGCTGGCGGCCCATCACTACCCGCGCTTCATGCCAATGCTGATGACCGCCGCCGGGACCGTAAAAGCGGCCCGTGTGCTGATCCTCGGCGCGGGTGTTGCGGGCCTGCAGGCGATTGCCACGGCAAAACGCCTGGGTGCCGTGATCGAGGCGTCTGATGTGCGCCCGGCAGTAAAAGAGCAGATCGAGTCCCTCGGCGCCAAGTTCGTCGACGTGCCCTACGAAACCGATGAAGAGCGTGAATGCGCCGTCGGTGTCGGTGGTTACGCCCGCCCGATGCCGACCAGCTGGATGCAGCGCCAGGCCCTGGCCGTGCATGAACGCGCCAAGCTGGCCGACATCGTGATTACCACCGCGCTGATCCCAGGCCGCAAAGCACCGACACTGCTCAGTGCCGAGACCGTCGCCCAGATGAAACCCGGCTCGGTGGTCATCGACCTCGCCGCTGCCCAGGGGGGTAACTGCCCACTCACCGTCGCCGACCAGGTGGTCGTGGAAAACGGCGTGACTATCTGTGGCCCGACCAACCTGGCCGGTGCCGTCGCCGCCGACGCGTCGGCGCTGTACGCACGTAACCTGCTGGACTTCCTGAAGCTGGTCTTCACCAAGGAAGGGCAGTTTGAAATCAACCTCGAAGACGACATCGTCGCCGCGTGCCTGATGTGCCGCGACGGCCAAGTCATCCGCAAAAACGCCTAAGCAGGGATTCAGACGATGGAAGAGCTTATCTCCCCCGGTATCTACAACCTGATCATCTTTGTGCTGGCGATTTATGTCGGTTATCACGTGGTCTGGAACGTTACACCTGCACTGCACACGCCCTTGATGGCGGTGACCAACGCGATCTCGGCGATCGTGATCGTCGGCGCCATGCTGGCAGCGGCGCTGACCGTCACGCCACTGGGTAAAACCATGGGCACCCTCGCGGTAGCGCTGGCGGCGGTGAACGTGTTCGGTGGCTTCCTGGTGACTCGCAGGATGCTTGAGATGTTCAAGAAAAAAGCCCCGAAAGCAGTGAAAGAAGAGGCGTCCAAGTAATGAGCATGAATCTCGTCACGACGCTCTACCTGATCGCGTCGATCTGCTTCATACAGGCCCTCAAGGGCCTGTCGCACCCCACCACGTCACGGCGCGGCAACGTGTTCGGCATGCTCGGCATGGCATTGGCCGTACTCACCACCGTGGGCCTCATCTATAAGCTCGGCGCCGAGCTGGCTACAGCCGGCATCGGCTATGTGATCGTTGGCCTGCTGATCGGCGGCACCGCCGGCTCGATCATGGCCAAGCGCGTAGAAATGACCAAGATGCCGGAGTTGGTGGCGTTCATGCACAGCATGATCGGCCTGGCGGCGGTATTTATCGCGATTGCTGCCGTGGTCGAGCCACAGTCCCTGGGCATCGTCAAACACCTGGGTGATTCGATCCCCGCCGGCAACCGCCTGGAACTGTTCCTCGGTGCAGCCATCGGCGCCATCACATTCTCCGGTTCGGTGATTGCGTTCGGCAAGCTCTCAGGCAAGTACAAATTCCGCCTGTTCCAGGGCGCTCCCGTACAGTTCGGCGGCCAGCACAAGCTGAACCTGGTGCTCGGCCTGGCCACCCTGGGCCTGGGCCTCGCGTTCATGTTCACCGGCAACCTCAGCGCATTCGCACTGATGCTGGCGTTGGCCTTTGTGCTCGGCGTGCTGATCATCATCCCGATTGGCGGCGCCGACATGCCAGTTGTCGTTTCGATGCTCAACAGCTACTCCGGCTGGGCAGCGGCGGGTATCGGCTTCTCGCTGAACAACTCGATGCTGATCATCGCCGGCTCCCTGGTGGGCTCCAGCGGTGCGATTCTGTCGTACATCATGTGCAAGGCGATGAACCGTTCCTTCTTTAATGTACTACTGGGCGGTTTCGGCAATACGGCAGACGCCGGTGCGGCGGCGGGCTCGAAAGAGGCACGCCCGGTAAAGTCCGGTTCGGCCGACGACGCGACCTTCCTGCTGACCAACGCCGACACGGTGATCATCGTGCCGGGCTACGGCTTGGCGGTCGCCCGTGCACAGCATGCCTTGAAAGAACTGACCGAAAAACTGACCCACCGCGGCGTGACCGTGAAATACGCTATCCACCCGGTGGCCGGCCGCATGCCCGGGCACATGAACGTGCTGCTCGCCGAGGCTGAAGTGCCTTACGACCAAGTGTTCGAGATGGAAGATATCAACTCCGAGTTCGGTCAGGCCGACGTGGTGCTGGTACTGGGCGCAAACGATGTGGTCAACCCGGCCGCCAAGAACGACCCGAACTCACCGATCGCCGGCATGCCGATCCTGGAAGCGTTCAAAGCCAAGACCATCATCGTCAACAAACGCTCGATGGCCAGCGGCTATGCCGGTCTGGACAATGAATTGTTCTACCTGGACAAGACCATGATGGTCTTTGGTGATGCCAAGAAGGTCATCGAAGACATGGTCAAGGCCGTCGAATAACACTGCGCCAGCGCAATACCCGAAACCCTGGCCTCCAGTAGGCTGGGGTTTTTTATTGCAGGATGAAACCCGACCAAAGGCTCTAAATCGCTGCCCGGCATTCGACCATGGTAGCGGGCCGAATTTTTTTGAAATCACTACACTGCCCACCTTGCTTCCGTAGCCTGAGATAACAATTCATGTACCGTGATCGTATCCGCTTGCCTTCGTTGTTGAACAAGGTCATGAGCGCGGCAGATGCCGCCGCACTGATCGAGGACGGCATGACCGTCGGCATGAGCGGCTTCACCCGTGCCGGTGAAGCCAAGGCCGTCCCCCACGCCCTGGCCGAACGCGCCAAGACTTCGCCCCTCAAAATCACGCTGATGACGGGCGCCAGCCTGGGCAATGATCTGGACAAGCAACTGACCGAGGCCGGCGTGCTGTCCCGGCGTATGCCTTTCCAGGTCGACAGCACCCTGCGCAAGGCAATCAATGCCGGCGAAGTGATGTTCATCGACCAGCACCTGTCGGAAACCGTTGAGCAACTGCGCAACAACCAGCTCAAACTGCCGGACATTGCGGTGATCGAGGCGGTAGCAATCACCGAGCAAGGGCACATTGTGCCCACGACCTCCGTGGGCAATTCCGCCAGTTTCGCGATTTTCGCCAAGCAGGTGATTGTGGAGATCAACCTGGCGCACAACCCGAATCTGGAAGGGCTGCACGACATCTATATTCCGACCTACCGGCCCACCCGTACGCCGATCCCACTGGTGAAAGTCGACGACCGTATTGGCAGCACCGCGATTCCGATCCCACCGGAAAAGATTGTCGCCATCGTCATCACCAACCAGGCCGACTCCGCCTCTACCGTGACGCCGCCCGACAGCGACACCCAAGGCATCGCCAATCACCTGATCAACTTCCTCAAGCAAGAAGTCGACGCCGGGCGCATGACCAACAAGCTCGGCCCGCTGCAGGCCGGGATCGGCAACATCGCCAACGCGGTCATGTGCGGCCTGATCGATTCACCGTTCGAAAACCTGACCATGTATTCGGAAGTGCTGCAGGACTCGACGTTTGACCTCATCGACGCTGGCAAACTGAGCTTCGCCTCCGGCAGCTCGATCACCTTGTCGCAGCGGCGCAATGCCGACGTGTTCGGCAACCTGGAGCACTACAAAGACAAATTGGTGCTGCGCCCGCAGGAAATCTCCAACCACCCTGAAGTGGTGCGCCGCCTGGGCATCATCGGTATCAACACCGCGCTGGAGTTCGATATCTATGGCAACGTCAACTCCACCCATGTCTGCGGTACGCGGATGATGAACGGGATTGGTGGCTCCGGGGACTTTGCGCGCAACGCGCACCTGGCAATCTTCGTGACCAAGTCGATTGCAAAAGGCGGTGCGATTTCCAGCGTGGTGCCGATGGTCAGCCATGTGGACCACACCGAGCATGACGTCGACATCCTGGTCACCGAGGTTGGCCTGGCAGACCTGCGCGGCCTGGCGCCTCGGGAGCGGGCGCGGGTAATCATCGACAACTGTGTGCACCCGGCGTACCGCGAGGCGCTGAACAGTTACTTCAATGCCGCCTGTGCCATCGGCGGGCACACCCCGCATATCCTGCGCGAAGCCCTGAGCTGGCACATCAACCTGGAAGAAACCGGCCACATGCTCAAGGCTTGATTGATACAGATCCAGGCTGATGCAAATACAGTTGCATCAGCCTGACACGACTCGAGTAGTTACCGACAAAAACTGTACTGCTGTACCGGTCATTTCCTACCGAAACGTCCCACGCGCCTCCTCGAAAATGCCTATTTCGCCCCATTTAAGTGCGGACAGGTACAGTTGCCCCAATTCCGTACAGTACAGCACCTATAAACAGTTAACTGGCCCCTCACAATACAGGTGAACTGTATCTAGAGAGTCTTGCGCCGGAGGAGGATCATTGGCATCAGTTAAACCACTACCTAATCCCGCCACAAGCGGAAGGATGTCATCATGGAACGTACACTCAGTTCCGATCTGTTCTTCGAAGAAAAAGCTGTAAACACCCAGGCTTCCATGCCTTTGCGCGTTCTCGCCAACCTGATGTTGTGGCAGCGCCGCATCTCCAGCCGCCACCAACTGGCTCGTCTGGATTCGCGCCTGCTGGCTGACGCCGGTATCAGCGAAGCTCAACGCTACGAAGAGCTGAGCAAGCCGTTCTGGCGCTAATTGGCGCCCGCTGGCCCTGACCCACCGGGTCCACCGCCAGCACTCTGATTTGTCAAAGCAAAGCCCGCCCCGGGAAACCGGAGGCGGGCTTTGTCGTTTTCGTATCATTGAATTACGCGGGCAGAATTCAGGCAACCAGTACAGTTTTCATAAAACATAAATTAACCAGCACAATTGAATCTCAGACTTCCGAACAGACAAACGGAGGCTTAATATCCTGTCACCACGTGGCGAACCCTGTAGAGCGTACGTCTGATGCTCAACAGCCCCCTATGTCCGTTTCACAGTGGACGCTTCGCGCCACTCTATTTGTTTATCTACAGGAGTTATCCCATGTCCCGTCTTCGCCTGCTGTGCACTGCCGCCCTACTGGCCATGGCTGCCAATGCCAACGCGAGCAGCCTTATAGTGACCACCGACTCGATCGTCGGCGCACTGAAAGCCACTTCCGATGCCAGCTCCGATGCCACGTCCTCCCTGCGCGACCACAAAGTAGTGCAGGCTGCCCGTGACGACGCCGCCAGCTTTGTCGCCAGCGAAGGTGCCATCCGTGGCGTGAAACTCGAAAGCGCCCTGGCGCACATCCGCCAACAAGCGCCGCAATTGAACAGCGCCACTGACGCTCAATTGGCGCAGGCGATTCTGGCGATCTGATTGCAGCCACAAGGTGGGAGCGCCAGCCGCTCCCATTCCTCGGCGCTGGCTCTCGCCGGGGCATTGCGCTAGCCTTGGCGCTCGCTTTCAGTTGTCGAGTCCCATGGCATTTTCATACCGCCTGTTGATCGTTCCCGTGTTGTTTTTTGCCTGCTGGTCGTCACTCGCTTCGGCCTTTGACGTGAGCACCCAGAGCACCGTCATCAGTGCATACGCCACCAGCAAGGTGACGTCAGCACCCTTTGACAGAAAGTTGGTACTGGCCGCCCAGGATGACGCTGCCGCATTTATTGCCACTGACGGCCAATGGCGGGGCGCTCGTCTGGAATCTGCGTTGAATTACCTGCGCCGTACCCAGCCAAAACTTAACGCCAGCGACCTTGAACTGGCGCAAGCAATTCTCGTCCAATAATCATCTTTGTATTTCGGAGTTATTCCATGCGTAGCCCGCTGATCGCCGCCGCTCTCGGCCTGCTGTTGTTGACTGATGTTGCCCACGCGCAAACCCTCAAGGCCACCAGTAACATCATCGTCCGCGCCTCGGCCCGCACCCTTGATTTCACCTCGGATACCACCACCTCTATCCGCGACTCCAAAATCGTACGCGAAGCCCACGATGACGCCGCCAGTTTCGTTGCCAGCAATGGTGAGATCCGTGGTGCACAGCTCGAAGCCGCGTTCGATACCCTGCGCACCCGTGTGCCGGAAGCCCGCGATGCCAGTGACCAGACGCTCGCCGAAGCTATCCTCGCTCTGTGAGGCGCCTCGCCGCCTGGCTACTGGCCGCGACTGTGCTGCTTTGTGCCGGCGCAGCCCAGGCCAGCCTGCAACTGCGGCTCAAGACCGAGGGTTTGAGCCCGGCCGAACAGCAGGCCAGCCAGGCGTTGCTCGATGAAGCGATGCGCGCCTTGCCGCCACGCTTTGTCGAGCAGTTGGACCGGCGTATCGATGTCGGCTGGACCGACAAAATGCCCGAGAATGCCTATGGTCAGGCCTCCCTGGTGTCCGAGCTGGACCTCAACCAAAACCTGCTCGCCAGCCTGACCGACGGCAGCGCCGCCACCCAGAAGACAAACCGCCCCCACGGTACGGTTCGCCGGGAAATGCTCGCCACTGTGCTGCATGAATTGACCCACATCTACGACCGTGCGCGCCTGTGGTCCAAGGATGACCGCACACTGATCCAACGTTGCAGCCGCCAGAACAACATCACCGGTTTGATCGGCCTGCCCGATCAATGCCGTGGCCAGAACGACCGCCGCTTCACCCTCAGTGATGACCCACGCCTGCTGGACCTCGCTGGCTGGCCACAATACGTCGGCCGTCGCGGCGAACGTGAACAGCACAACCACCAGGTTGCCCGCAGCCCGGACATCTACGAAACCACCAGCCCACTGGAGTTTGTGGCGGTCAACATGGAGTACTTCCTCCTTGACCCCAGCTACGCCTGCCGCCGTCCCGCGCTGTTTCGCTATTACCAGGAACACTTCGGCTGGGCGCCGCCTGAACAGGACACCTGCGCCAAGACCTATGCCTTCCTGAATGCAGGCAACGATTTCGCCAAGACGCCGCTGGGCCAGATCGACCCGGAGCGCGTGTATGAAATCGACTACCTGCTCGCCGAAGCCAACCAGAACCTGGTCAGTCGTTGGGGCCACAGCATGCTACGCCTGGTCATCTGCGCGCCAGGGCGCCCTCGTGGCCCGGATTGCCGGCTGGACCTGGACCAGCACTTGGTATTGTCCTACCGCGCCTTCGTCGGTGACGTACAACTGTCGAGCTGGGATGGCCTTGTGGGCAAGTACCCGTCACGGCTGTTCGTACTGCCGCTGGCCCAAGTGATCGACGAATACACCAAGACCGAACTGCGTGGCCTGGCGTCGGTACCGCTGAAGCTCAGCCGCCAGGAAATCAACGACACCGTCGAACATGCCGCCGAAATGCATTGGAGCTACGACGGCAACTACTTCTTCATCTCCAATAACTGCGCCGTGGAGAGCCTGAAACTGTTGCGCAGTGGCAGTGCCAACCCGCAATTGACCGGCCTGGACAACATCACGCCCAACGGCTTGCTGGAAGTCCTCAGTGCACGCGGGCTGGCCGACATCAGCGTACTGAACGACAAGCGCGAAGCGCTGCGCCTGGGGTATCACTTCGATTCGTTCCGCGAACGCTATCAGGCAATGTTCGACGTACTGCGCAAGCACCTGCCGATCAAACAGACACAGGTCGAAGACTGGTTGTCCCTGAGTGCGCAAGAGCGCCGCCAATGGTTCAGCCAGGCCGACCTGCGTACCAGCGCCGCGCTGCTGCTGCTGGAACAGGCCAGCTATCGCAAACAACTGATGCTCGCCCAGGACGAAGTCAAACAACGCTACCTGAGCGCTCGCGAGCTGAAAAACGGCGGCATGGAAAAAGCCAACAACACACTGCAACAAATCCTCGCCAACAGCGGTTTCCTCAGTCGCCCGGCTGAGTTGCTGGGCAGCGGCGGCTACGGCCTGCCACAGCCTTCGGAAGCCAAACGCCTGGAGTCCGAAAGTGCCGAGCGCCAGAAACAACTGCAGTCGTTGACCGGCGACCTGGATAAAGAGGTGAGGGCGCTGCTTGATCCGTCCCGCGCCGCCGAGATCGCTGCCTGCGAGGCCAACCTCAAGCAGATGGGTGAACACCTGCGCGCACTGCACAAAGCAGCGGGTGGTTTGGAACTGCCCTGACTCACCTCACACAAAAGTCTACAGACCTATCGTCATCTGATTGCTCAGCGAAAGCTGGCTGAAAGCTTCTGCGTCTAGGATCGCCCCCACTGTCGGCAACAGACCGGCTGTTAACAACAACAATGGTGATTCCCGATGTCCGCTCGTACCCGCCTGTTTTGCCCAACTCCACCCGTACGCCTAGTGCCTTTCGTTCTGCGCTGACCCTCATTCGGTTCGCCATTCCCTAGCCGCGCTACGCCTGGAGTATTCCTATGCTGACTTTCCTTGGCTTTGCCATGGTCATAACGTTCATGTTCCTGATCATGACCAAGCGCCTGTCCGCGCTGATCGCCTTGATCATCGTGCCGATCCTGTTCGCCCTGTTTGGTGGCTTTGCGCCAGAGATCGGCCCGATGATGCTGGCAGGCATCACCAAGCTTGCGCCGACCGGCGTGATGCTGATGTTCGCCATCCTCTACTTTGCCCTGATGATCGACTCCGGCCTATTCGACCCGGCTGTGCGCAAGATCCTCAAGATGGTCAAGGGCGACCCGCTGAAAGTCTCGGTCGGCACCGCTGTGCTGGCCCTGGTGGTGTCCCTCGACGGTGACGGCGCCACCACCTACATGATCTGCGTGGCCGCCATGCTGCCGCTTTACCAACGCATCGGCATGAGCCCGCGGATCATGGCCGGCCTGATCATTCTTGCCGGTGGCGTGATGAACATGACCCCCTGGGGTGGCCCGACGGCCCGCGCCGCCAGCGCGTTGCATGTGGACCCATCGGATATTTTCGTGCCGATGATCCCCGCCATGGCCGTCGGCGTGGTGGCGATCCTCGTCATCGCCTACCTGTACGGCAAGCGCGAGCGCGCCCGTCTCGGTGAACTGCACCTGCAGGGCGATGAGATCGACCACAGTGAAATCAGCGTGTCGCAATACCCCGACGCCCGCCGTCCGAAGCTGATCTGGTTCAACGGTGCCCTGACCTTCGTGCTGATGTGCACGTTGATCGCGGGCCTGCTGCCGCTGCCAGTGCTGTTCATGGTGGCGTTCAGTATCGCGATGATCGTCAACTATCCGTGCCTGCAACAGCAGAAAGACCGCGTTGCCGCCCACGCCGGCAGCGTATTGGCGGTGGTGGGGTTGATCTTCGCTGCGGGTATCTTCACCGGCATCCTGTCGGGCACCGGCATGGTCGATGCCATGTCCAAGAGCCTGCTGGCCGTGATCCCCGACGCGCTGGGCCCGTACCTGGCGGTGATCACCGCCCTGGTAAGCATGCCGTTTACCTTCTTCATGTCCAACGATGCGTTCTACTACGGCGTACTCCCCGTGTTGGCCGAAGCCGCCAGCCACTATGGCATCACCGCCGTGGAAATGGCCCGCGCGTCCATCGTTGGCCAGCCCGTGCACTTGCTCAGCCCGCTGGTACCCTCGACCTACCTGTTGGTTGCACTGGCGGGCATCGAGTTTGGCGATCACCAGCGCTTCACCCTCAAGTGGGCAGTGCTGGTGTGCCTGTGCATAATGTTCGCCGCATTGCTGTTGGGGATTTTCCCACTCTTCAGCACTCTATAATCCTACCGACTCACTCACCGCGCGGCGCTGCAGCTTGCGCGGTTTAACATTTGCTCAAAGGAATACACATGGAATGGCTGACCAATCCGGAAATCTGGATTGCCTTCTTCACCCTGACGGCCCTCGAGATCGTCCTGGGCATCGATAACATCATCATGATTTCGATCCTGGTCAGCCGCATGCCCAAGCATATGCAGGCACGTACCCGGATCTTCGGCCTGGCCCTGGCCATGGTCACACGCATCCTGTTGCTGCTGTCCATCACATGGGTGATGCAACTGACTGCCGACCTGTTCGTGGTCTTTGGCCAGGGCATTTCCGGCCGCGACCTGATCCTGTTCTTCGGTGGCCTGTTCCTGCTGTGGAAAAGCTCCCAGGAGATGTACCACGCCCTGGAAGGTGAAGATGAAACCCAAGACGAGCCGAAGGGCGCCGGTGGCAAATTCATCTACACCATCATCCAGATCGCCATCATCGACATCGTGTTCTCCCTGGACTCGGTCATTACCGCCGTCGGCATGGTTTCCCACGTACCGGTGATGGTTGCCGCGATCATCGTCGCGGTCTTGGTGATGATGATGGCCGCCGGCACCATCAGCGAATTCATCGACAAACACCCGTCGCTGAAAATGCTCGCGCTGTCGTTCCTGCTGGTGGTAGGTACCGTGCTGATCGCCGAATCCTTCGACGTACACGTACCAAAAGGCTACGTCTACTTCGCCATGGCGTTCTCCCTGGCCGTGGAAGCGATCAACATCAAGATGCGTACTGCCATCGCGAAAAAGAAGAAACAGCAGGACCCGGTGAAACTGCGCAAGGACATTCCGGGTCAATAAACCCATGCCAGACAACAAAGGGGCTTTTTAGAGGCCCCTTTTTCATCTGCAAAAAATTGATTTCATGACAGTTTTGTTTCAATCCCCACTTTAGCTATGCGATGCTGGCGCAGAGCCCATTCGCCAACTACAGCTTAAGTACAAGACGTAGAACGGCACGCGGCAATTCTCATTTGCTCCTTTTGGAGCACACCCACACGGGGGGCCGAGCATGCTGACCTTGCTCAATCTGCTTTCCGCCGTGACCCTGCTTATCTGGGGCACGCATATCGTCCGTACCGGCATCCTGCGGGTCTACGGTTCCAACTTGCGCCAAGTCATCGGGCAGAACATGTCCAAACGCTGGCTGGCCTTTGTCGCCGGTATCCTGGTGACGGCCATGGTGCAGAGCAGCAACGCCACGGCCATGCTGGTGACCTCATTTGTCGGCCAGGGCCTGATGAGCCTCACGCCTGCATTAGCGACCATGCTCGGTGCCGATGTCGGTACGGCGTTGATGGCCCGAGTGCTGACCTTCGACTTGTCCTGGCTGTCACCACTGCTGATCTTTCTCGGGGTAATTTTCTTCCTGTCGCGCAAACAAACGCGAGCAGGGCAGATGGGTCGAGTCGGGATCGGGCTGGGGCTGATCATTCTGGCACTGCAGTTGATTGTCGAAGCCGCCGGGCCGATCACCCACGCCCAGGGCGTCAAAGTCATCTTCGCCTCGCTGACCGGTGACATCTTGCTGGACGCCTTGGTCGGTGCATTGTTCGCGATGATTTCCTACTCCAGCCTGGCCGCCGTACTGCTGACGGCAACGCTGGCCGGCGCCGGTGTGATCGGCTTGCACGTGGCCATCGGCCTGGTGATCGGCGCCAACATCGGCAGCGGCGTGCTGGCCTTCCTCAGCACCAGCATGCAGAACGCTGCCGGTCGCCAAGTCGCCTTGGGCAGCCTGTTGTACAAATTGATCGGCCTGCTGCTGATCATTCCAGTGCTTGACCCACTCGTACGCTGGATGGACGGCCTGGACTACAGCGCCCAGGGCATGGTCATCACCTTTCACCTGCTCTACAACGTCAGCCGTTGCCTGATCCTGCTGCCCACCATCGGCCCGATGGCACGCTTGTGCGAATGGTTGCTGCCAGAGCGTCCCGAACTCAATGGCAAGGCCAAGCCACGCCATCTGGACCTGGCCTCGCTGGATACGCCAAGCCTGGCCCTGGCCAATGCCGCCCGCGAAACCCTGCGCCTGGGCGACCTGATCGATAACATGCTCACCTCGATGCAGGCGGTGCTACGCGGCAAACAGACCGCTATCACCCAGGAGATGCGCAGCCTCAGCGATGACGTCGAAGCACTCTACAGCGCGATCAAACTCTATCTGGCGCAAATGCCTCGCGAAGACCTCAGTGAACAAGACAGCCGCCGCTGGGCCGAAATCATCGAACTGTCGATCAACCTGAAACTGGCGGGTGACCTGATCGAACGCATGCTGCGCAAAGTCCAGCAGCAGAAAACCTCGCAACGTCGTCAGTTCTCCGAAGTGGGCCTGGAAGAACTCAGCGGCCTGCACAATCAGTTGATCGCCAACCTGCGCCTGGGCCTGTCGGTATTCCTCAGCGGTGACCCGGAAAGCGCCCGCCAATTGCTGCGCGAGAAGCGCCGTTTTCGCGCCCAGGAGCGCCGCCTGGCCCATGCCCATGTCAGCCGCCTGCAACGCAAGATCGTGCAGAGCCTGGAAACCAGTTCCCTGCACCTGGAGCTGATTGCCGACATGAAGCGCTTGAACTCGTTGTTTTGCAGCAGTGCCTATGTAGTGTTGGAAACGTCTGACACTGGCGCACTCTCCGCCGAAGATATTGCCGACATTACCCATTCGCCCTGAACGTACGACGGCGAGTGAAGTCAGTTAACAGTGGACCTCACTCGCCAGGAAGCCTGTTATGCGTTGCCTGTTACTCGCCTGCCTGCTCATGGGTTCGGCGTACACCTTTGCCTTTGACCGCCTGCAAGTCGAGGGCTACACCTTGCCCAACGGCCTGCAACTGCTGCTCAAGCCAGGTACCGAACGCGGGCATGTCGCCATCCGCCTGGTGGTTGGCGTAGGTCTGGATGACTTCACTTGCGAACAAAAGGAGCTGCCGCACCTGCTTGAACACCTACTGTTCAGCGGTATCGATGGCGGTGGAGAAGGCGGCCTCGAAGACCGCATGCAAGCCTTGGGCGGTGAGTGGAATGCCTACACCAGCAATGCCGATACCACCTTCGTCATCGAGGCGCCGGCGCACAACCAACGCAAGGTGCTGGACCTGCTGCTGGCGATCCTGACCCGCACGCAACTGACCGACGCCAATATCAATGCTGCCAAGCAGGTGGTCGAGCGCGAAGACGGTGGCCATTACTCACACCTGCAACGCTTGCTGGACCGCCAGGACCTCGGCCACAGCGCCAGTAATCAATTGGCCGTCGAGCTGGGCCTCAAATGCGCCGAACGCGCCGAGGTCAGCCACCTGACCCGCGACCAGTTAGAGACGCTGCGCAAAAATTGGTATGCCCCGAATAACATGACCCTGATCATCGTCGGCGACCTCGACAAACTGTTGCCCGCCTACCTGGAACGCACCTATGGCCAACTTGAACCGGTCGAGCCGAGCGAGCACCTGCCGCTACCGCAAATCCAGCACAGCGCCGCCAGCCAACGCGACCTGATCCACGGCTGGGTCGGCAATAGCGCCAAGCTGCACTGGCTGTTCCCGGAACCGGTACTGGATGATGAGCACGATGAAACCTACGGCCTGCTCAAAGACTATCTCGACTGGGCGTTGTACCGGCAGCTGCGCCTCAAGCACGGCTTGTCCTACGGCCCATGGAGCGAGCGCGAAGTACTCGGCGGCGTCGGTTTCCTGAGCCTGAATGCCGACCTTGAACGAGACAACCTCCCCAAAGCCGAACAGGTCCTGCAAGACCTGAAGACACAGTTGCTCAAGGATGGCCTCGACCCGGCGGTATTCGCCCGCCTGCAACAAGCCGCCATTGCGCGCCAAGCCTGGGCGGTGCAGGGCGATAGTGCGCTGGCCGACTATTACTGGAGCGCCTCCGGCGACTACGCCGATGGCCACTTCAGCGACCCGGCCAAAGGCATCAAGGCCGTGAACCTGGCACAGACCAACAAAGCCATGCGCCAGATGTTCAACCAGCCGGGCTATTGGCGCGTCGAAAAACCGCTGCTGAGCTACGACATGTTGACCTGGGTCGGCGCAGGCGTGCTTGGGCTGATCGCCACAGTGATGATCGGTCTGCGACGTTATCGCAAACGGATCGCGTAATCAGGCACCGGACACGCGGCTAAGACGTTATTCTATCTGGGATTTTTCCTACACCAACTGTGAATTGCCCATGCCGAACCTGCCGCCCCTTATCCAGCGCATCCTGGAACTGATCAAGCGCTACCCCGGGGTGATTGCACTCGGCGGTTTCATCTCAGGCGTGTGCAGCTTCATCTTGGTAGATCGCCAGCAGGGCATGGCCAGTTGGATCGCGGTGATCATGCTCGTGAGCTGGCTGTGGTTGATGCTGGAAAACAGCTTTAATCAGCTGTTCGCCAAAGTCTTCAAGCGCGAAATTCCCGAGCCGCTGCTGCGCTACGCCACCCAGATGATCCACCAGGAAAGTCTGTTTTTTGTGCTGCCATTCTTTTTCGTCACCACGGCCTGGAATAGCGGCCAATCAGTGTTCACCGGCCTGCTCGGCGCTGCAGCGCTGGTGTCGATCACCGATCCGCTTTACTACAAATGGCTGGCGCCCAAGCGTACGCTGTTCCTGGCACTGCACACCCTGACCTTGTTCGCCGCGCTGCTCACCGCGCTGCCGATCATCCTGCACCTGACCACGGCCGAGAGTTACAAGTTGGCGCTGGGCGTCGCCATGGTGCTGTCTATCCCAAGCCTGGCCGTGAGCCTGCCGCTGCGCAGCGTCAAGGGCTGGGCGATGCTGCTTGGGGTGACGGCCATCATTGGTTGCGCCGGCTGGTTCCTGCGCAGTTGGGTACCACCCGCCACGCTGTGGATGACCGAAGTGGCCATCAGCACCCAACTGCAAGATCGCACACCGGGTGATGACCTCAAGGAAGTCACCGCCGCCCAATTGCGCAGCGATGGGTTGTACGCCTACACCGCGATCAACGCCCCACGCGGGCTGGATGAGCGGATCTACCATGTGTGGAAATTCAATGGGCAGGAAGTCGACCGCATTGCCCTGGATATCCATGGCGGGCGCCAGGAGGGCTACCGCGCCTGGACCCACAAGCAGAATTTCCCGGCGGACGCGGTGGGTCGTTGGCAAGTGCAAGTGTTGACCGAAGATGGGCAAGTCATTGGTGTACTGCGCTTCAACGTCACTGACTCAGCACAAACGGACAACCCAAAGTAGGCCGTATCATGCTATTACGTAGGAATTGCGGATAGCCAAACAAGCTCGGAGCTTATGACCACTCGTACAACGGCCGGCGCAGCCCACCTTGATACGTCCATCACCCCGCCGTTGCTCAGGATTACGGGCGACTGGACGCTTGCCCACTACGCAAACCTGAAGAAGCTATCGGACAAACTCGACGGCCAATACGACGCCGGTGCCCGCATCGACCTTAACGGCCTCGGTGCACTGGATACTGCCGGTGCCTCGCTGCTGGTGGAGCTGTTGGGGCCCGACCGTATCGAACACTCTGCCGAGCAAACCGATTGCAGCCTGTCGGCCGCCGACCGGGCGCTGCTCAAGACGGTCTACCGCTCACTCAATGATTTTTGTGTGCCGGTCAAAGAGCCGGAAGAAGCCGCTGGCATCCAAGTGCTGGCACGCATCGGCCGTGCCGTGGACACCGTATGGCAAGACGCCATGAAACTGCTGGGCTTTATCGGCCTGATCCTCGAGACCTTCGCCCGAGGCGTATTGCGTCCCAAGCGCTGGCGCCTGACACCCATGGTCGCGCATATCGAACAAACCGGCCTCGACGCCGCGCCGATCGTAGCCTTGCTGACCTTTCTGGTCGGCGCCGTGGTGGCGTTTCTCGGCGCCACGGTACTCAAAAGCTTTGGCGCGACGATTTTCACCGTGGACCTGGTGGCGTTCTCCTTCCTGCGAGAGTTCGGCGTACTGCTGACCGCGATCCTGATCGCCGGCCGTACCGCGAGTGCCTTCACCGCGCAAATCGGCTCGATGAAGGCCAACGAAGAAATCGACGCGATCCGTACCCTGGGCCTGGACCCGATGGAGCTGCTGGTTTTGCCACGGGTGTTGGCACTGCTGGTGGCGCTGCCGATGTTGACCTTCCTGGCGATGCTCTCCGGGATTGTCGGCGGCGGTGTCGTGTGCGCCGTGGCCCTGGATATTTCACCGGCGATGTTCCTCTCGCTGCTGCAATCGGATATTGGCGTACAGCACTTTCTGGTGGGCATGGTGAAGGCACCGATTTTCGCCTTCCTGATCGCCGCCATTGGCTGCCTGGAAGGCTTCAAGGTCAGCGGCAGCGCCGAATCGGTTGGCGCCCACACCACCTCCAGCGTGGTGCAATCGATTTTTGTCGTGATCGTGCTGGATGCGGTCGCCGCGATGTTTTTCATGGAAATGGGCTGGTGAGTCGTCTACACCGTGCGCCCACCGAGGCGGTGATTGAGGTCCGCGGCCTGTGCAACCGCTTTGGCAGCCAGAGCGTGCACGAGAACCTCGACCTGGATTTGTACAAGGGCGAGATCCTCGCGGTGGTCGGTGGTTCCGGCAGTGGCAAGTCGGTGCTGTTGCGCAGCATCGTCGGCCTGCGCCGCCCCAGCGACGGCGAAGTGCGGGTGTTCGGCCAGAACCTGCCGAGCCTGCCCGAGCATGAACGCTCGCTGGTCGAGCGACGCTTTGGTGTGCTGTTCCAGAAGGGCGCGCTGTTTTCCTCGCTGACCGTCACCGAGAACGTCGCACTGCCGTTGATTGAGCACGCCGGCCTCAGCCGTGCCGACGCCGAGCACTTGGCCGCCGTCAAGCTGGCGTTGGCCGGATTGCCGCTGTCGGCGGCCGACAAGTACCCGGCGTCACTGTCCGGCGGCATGATCAAGCGCGCGGCCCTGGCCCGCGCACTGGCGTTGGACCCGGACATCCTGTTTCTCGATGAGCCGACCGCCGGCCTCGACCCGATTGGCGCGGCGCAATTCGATCAACTGATCCTGACCCTGCGCGATGCGCTGGGCTTGAGCGTGTTCCTGGTCACCCATGACCTCGACACGCTGTACACCATCACCGACCGCGTGGCGGTGCTGGCGCAGAAGAAAGTGCTGGTGGCCGATGCCATCGATGTCGTCTCGGAAACGGACGACGCCTGGATTCATGAATATTTCCACGGCCCTCGGGGCCGCGCGGCATTGGATGCCGCTCAATCGCTCAACGAGGTATGACATGGAAACCCGAGCCCATCATGTGATGATCGGACTGTTCAGCGTAATCGTGGTGGTCGGCGCGATGCTGTTTGGCCTATGGCTGGCCAAGTCCAGCGTCGACAGCGCCTTCCAGGACTATGAGGTGGTGTTCAACGAGGCCGTCAGCGGCCTCTCCCAGGGCAGTTCAGTGCAGTACAGCGGGATCAAGGTAGGCGACGTCACCAGCTTGCGCCTGGACCCCAAAGACCCACGCCGCGTACTCGCACGCATCCGCCTGACCGGGCAAACGCCCATCAAGGAAGACACCCAAGCCAAACTGGCGCTGACCGGGATTACCGGCACCTCGATCATCCAGCTCAGCGGCGGCACCCCGCAAAGCCCGGAACTCAGGGGCAAGGACGGTAACTTGCCGGAAATTATCGCATCGCCCTCACCGATCGCCCGCCTGCTCAATAACAGCAACGACTTGATGACCAGCATCAACCTGCTGCTGCACAACGCCAACCGTATGTTCTCCCGGGAAAACGTCGAACGCCTGAGCAACACCTTGGATAACCTGCAACAAACCACTGGAGCCATCGCCGAACAGCGCGGCGATATCAAGGTGGTGATGCAGCAATTGATGCAGGTGAGCAAACAGGCCGGTGCAGCCCTGGAGCAAACCACCGTGCTGATGCGCAGCGCCAATGGCTTGCTCAACGAGCAAGGCAAGCAAGCCTTTGGCAGCGCCGAGCAGGCGATGAAATCCCTTGAGCAAAGCACCGCGACCATCAACACCTTGCTGACCAACAACCAGGACTCGGTGAACAGCGGCATGCAAGGTCTTAACGAACTGGCGCCGGCCGTGCGCGAACTGCGCGAGACCCTCGGTTCGCTGCGCGCCATTTCCCGTCGCCTGGAGGCCAACCCCAGCGGTTACTTGCTGGGCAGCGACAAGAACAAGGAGTTCACGCCATGAAGCGTGCTTACCAACTGATCGTCCCTATGGCCTTGGCGCTCGTCAGCGCGTGTTCGATCCTGCCCAAGCCGGACCCTTCTAACGTATACCGCCTGGCTTCGGCCCAGACGACCACCCAAGGCGCGCCGGTAAGCTGGTCACTGCGCGTGACCAAACCGCAGACCAGCGAGTTTCTCGACAGCCCACGCATCGCCGTGGTGCCGAACGGCAATTTGATCAGCAGCTATGCAAACTCACGCTGGAGCGATCCGACGCCAGTACTGCTGCGCAATCGGTTTATGGACGGCTTCCAGCGCGATGGGCGGGTGACACTGCTGAGTACCGACGAAACCAACCTGCAAGCCGACTATGAACTCGGCGGGCAGTTGCAGGCGTTTCAGAGTGAGTACCTAGGCACTGCGGTGGAAGTCGTGATTCGCCTCGACGCACGACTGGTGCGAGGGCGTGATCAGCGAATTATCGCCAGCCGACGGTTTGAGGTAAGGCAGCCGGTAAGTGACACCCAGGTGCCAGCGGTGGTGGCGGCCTTTGGGCAGGCGGGGGATCAGTTGAATAGGCAGGTGGTGGATTGGGTGGTGCAGCAGGGCAACGCAGCGCCGAAACACTGAGGGCCTCATCGGGGCAAGCCCCTCCCACATTTGACGATGTTCACACATCAAACTGTGGGAGGGAGCTAGCCCCGATAGCAATCCAAGGTTTAACCGAAGAACCAGTAGCACACCGAGATAGCCGCCACGACACCGGCAAACTCCGCCAACAATGCACAACCAACGGCATGTCGCGCTCGCTGGATGCCCACTGAACCGAAGTACACCGCCAACACATAAAAAGTGGTTTCCGTACTGCCCTGGATCGTTGCCGCCACCAACGCCGGGAAACTGTCCACACCCTTGGTTTGCATGGTCTCGATCAATAGCGCCCGCGCGGCGCTGCCAGAGAATGGCTTGACCATCGCGGTGGGCAGCGCGTCGACAAAACGCGTATCCAACCCGGTCCAGGCCACCACATGGCGAATCCCTTCCAGGCCGAAGTCCAGGGCGCCGGACGCGCGCAATACCCCCACGGCGCACAGCATCGCCACCAGATAGGGCAACAGATTCTTGGCAACGTCGAAGCCTTCTTTGGCGCCTTCGACAAACGCCTCGTACACCTTGACCTTGCGCAAAGCACCGATGACCAGGAACAGCATGATCAGCCCAAACAGCGTCAGGTTGCCGAGAATCGACGACAGCCCGGCCAACGCCGTGGCGGACAGGGTCGCCAGCAACGCCATAAAGCCACCCAGCATCAAGGCGCCGGGGATCAGATAAGCCAGCACCACCGGGTCCCACAACCGCAAGCGCTGCATCACCGCCACCGACAGCAGGCCCACCAGGGTCGACGCGCTGGTGGCCAGCAGGATTGGCAGGAATACCAACGTCGGGTCGGCTGCGCCTTGCTGGGCGCGGTACATGAAGATTGTCACCGGCAACAGCGTCAGTGAAGACGCGTTGAGCACCAGAAACAGGATCTGTGCATTGCTGGCAGTATTGGGGATGGGGTTGAGTTCCTGCAGCGCCTTCATGGCTTTCAGGCCGATGGGCGTAGCGGCGTTATCCAGGCCCAGGCCGTTGGCGGCAAAATTGAGGGTGATCAAACCGATGGCGGGATGGCCAGCAGGCACCTCCGGCATCAGGCGGCGAAACAACGGGCCAAGGGCCCTGGCCAGCCAATCGACGATCCCGGCTTTTTCGGCGATGCGTAAAAAGCCCAGCCATAAGGTCAAGGTACCGAACAACAGCACCATGACTTCCACCGACAATTTGGCCATGGCGAAAATACTTTCCACCATCGCCGCGAAAATTCCGGCGTTACCCCCCACCAGCCATTGCGCCAGTGCTGACACCATTGCCACGACAAAGAAGCCAAGCCACAGGCCATTGAGCATCAGTTGAATCCCCCGAAAGATGGGGCGAATGATAACGGGGCTGGCTGAAACGACAAACCCCGGAATTATCCGGGGCTTGTGTCAGAGCAATCAGGCTATCAGCCGCGAGCGATCTCGCCGGCTGGCAGCGCTTCCTTGCTGCGCCAGTGCGGCAGCGAGTTCCAGTAGCGCTCACCCTTGGCGTCGTCGTACATGCCTTCCCAGCGGGAGATAACCAGTACGGCCAAGGCGTTGCCGATCACGTTCAGCGCGGTACGCGCCATATCCATCACACGGTCGACACCGGCGATGAACGCCAAGCCTTCCAGCGGGATGCCCACGCTGCCCAGGGTGGCGAGCAGCACCACAAAGGATACGCCCGGGACACCGGCGATACCTTTGGACGTGACCATCAGGGTCAGTACCAGCATCAGCTGCTGGCCGATCGACAGGTCGATGCCATACAGCTGGGCGATAAAGATCGCCGCGATGCTCTGGTACAGGGTCGAACCATCGAGGTTGAACGAATAACCCGTCGGCACCACGAAGCTGCAGATCGCCTTGGGGGCGCCGTAGGCTTCCATTTTCTCGATCACACGCGGCAGCACGGTTTCGGAGCTGGCGGTGGAGTAGGCCAGCACCAGCTCATCCTTGAAGATGCGCATCAGCTTGAGAATCGAGAAGCCAAACAGGCGCGCGATCAAGCCCAGTACGGCAAAGGCGAAGAACAGGATGGCGACGTAAACCAGGATCACCAGCTTGGCCAGCGGCAACAGGGAAGCGAAGCCGAAGTTGGCGACGGTCACCGCGATCAGGGCAAACACGCCGATAGGGGCGTACTTCATGATCATGTGGGTGACTTTGAACATGCTCTCGGACACGCTCTGGAACAGGGTCACCAGCGGCTCGCGCAGGTCAGGCTTGAGGCTCGACAAGCCCAGGCCAAACAGCACGGAGAAGAAGATGATCGGCAGCATGTCGCCACGCGCGACAGCGGCGAAAATGTTCGATGGGATCAGGTTGAGGATGGTCTCGATGAACGCATGCTCATGCTGCACCTCGGCAGCGGTGGCGGTGTACTTGGAGATATCGACGGTACCCAGGGTACTCATGTCGATGCCCGCACCCGGGTGGAACAGGTTGGCCAGCAACAGACCGACCACGATAGCGATGGTGGTGACCACTTCGAAGTAAAGGATGGTTTTGACGCCGATCCGACCGAGCTTTTTCGCATCGCCTACCCCGGCAATGCCGACGATCAGCGAAGAAATCACAATCGGGATCACGATCATTTTGATCAGGCGGATAAAGATATCGCCCGCTGGCTGCAGCACATTGCTGATCCACCAGGCCTTTTCAGCACTGAAATGGTTGAGCACTGCACCGATTGCGATCCCGAGTACCAAACCGATGAGGATCTGCCAGGCGAGGCTTAGCTTTGCCTTCTTCATGTCATTACCCTTACTTCAAGTGGACTTAAGGCAAATGCGCCAGCTGGAACGCTCGAAAGCGAAAAAGTGTGTGCATCTGCCTCCGTAGAAGGTCACCGCAGCGTGGCCGAAATGGCTTGCTGGCAGGCGAAAAAAGGCGCAACTATTCCGATGCAAGGGAGCGACGTCTAATGCCGTAAACGCCTACCCTATGCCGAATCGGCATGGCTTTTTTTGAAAATAACTGTCTGAACGGTCAGTTCGAATCCGCCATTTGGGCGGGCGAATATGCCGTTAACCTGCCAAATCAGGCTCGCTCAGAGATGCTGGACGACTTGAAGTGATTGGCAAAAACACCTGAGAAATCCAACGCCTAGCGTCAGAAATGTCCTCTAGCGGGAACAAAATTTTCTCGATAGATGGTCACGCCGACACACCCAGTAATGGTTAGCCGGAGGCAAAAAAGAAAATATCGGCTATGAGCGGTATGAAGCGCGCGTCATGAGAGTGATAAGCCCGCCGCAAGTTCAGCAAGCATTAGAACTTGTGAACTTGCGCCGCAGCTTTTCGCCTGACCCGGCCCTTGCGCAGGCACTCCCTGTACCCGTAGGTCACGCCGATCTCGATCGATCAGAGCAACCCGGCCCCCTGGTCATGCATCGCCCTGGGCGAGCGATGCAAACAGAAAGAAGCGACTTGGCTTCTTTCTATGGACGCCGGCTCCGTTGACACGAAATGCACCAGGAACCTAGTACCAATTCGGATCTTTCTTCAGCTGCTCCATCAGCAGCTTTTGCATGCCTTCATCCGGCTTACCGAGAAAGCGGTAATCGGCATGCCGCGTCGGAGACTTGTCCGCCGGCAACCCGGCCGGAACCTGTACCAACATGGCGTAGGCTTCTTTCTTGTCGTAGCTGAAGGCAACGATCAGACGCTTATTCAGGCAGGTCTCTGCAGTCTCGCAGAGCGGCCCGACCAAGTACTGGTCACCACCTTCCTCCACGGCATTCATTTGTTCCGCCGTGCCCGAGAGGTTCATCACCCAATCCGGCAGGCGCTCTTCTTTTTTCACCACGCCTTGCCAGGTTTCGCGGTAGTGCGGGTCCGCGCTGAGCAATTCGTTGGCCCGGGATTGGCCGTCATTGGCGGCCATCACCAGACCGCTACCGCCCAGAAGCAGGGCGGCAGCCATAGCGTTGAGAGACAAAGTGGTCATAGTCAGCCTCGGCCGCGACGACCAAAGAAGAACGAAGCGATGAACATCACCAGGAAGACGACAAACAGGATCTTGGCGATACCCGTGGCGGTGCCCGCGATACCACCGAAGCCCAAGACTGCAGCCACAATGGCGATGATCAGAAATGTGATTGCCCAACTCAACATGGTGATTCTCCTTACGCTTTATAGGGGTAACAGCGGTAGTGCCGTGCAGCCGCTTACAACAAGCGACTTTTTCTTGCCTAAAACACCCAACGTTCTTGGGCCGGCAGCTCATCCAGGGTGGAGTCCTGGCCAGCCACTCTCAATTGCGGGGTGGTTACATCAGCGGCTGCGCTGCCAATGGAACGGAAGTGGGACTGGGTCATCATCGGGCGCTCGAATTGCGGGGTTCGCTGCTGGCCCTGCTGCCAATGCTGCATCTGCTGCCCGGCAATCAACGTGACCATCAAGGCCAGGCTGGCGAACAAGCCCTGCTGCAGGTGCAGGGGTGATACACGCAATGGGCTAAAGCTTTGGCGAGTCATGCTGCATTTCTCCCGCATTCTGATTATTCGTTCATGACGCTCTTGGGAGAGGTATTGCAGGGCGCATGCCAGCTTTATTGCAAAATAAAACCCAATAAAATCAATATCTTAAAAGAACACCGTCGTACGACCGCCCAGCATCCTGCACGATGCACCTATGCAGGCCGTGCGAAATGCACGATGGCCAACGGTCGGCTCGATGGATCGAATACGGAGATAGAGTTGCCGAAGTGGCAAGAAGGCATGAAAACGCCATCAACCGGCGTGTTTGTAGGAAGGCACTCAGATACCTGCACGAAGATGCCTTTTATGAATCAGAATAAACCATGCAACTTGCCCGATTATTCCGGGACTAAACACCATCAATTCATAGTTTAAGGAGCGCGGGACAGATGGAATCAGCCAAGGAACTTCAAGGCCGCATTCTTTTAGTGGATGACGAATCCGCAATCCTGCGTACCTTCCGTTATTGCCTGGAAGATGAAGGCTACACCGTCGCCACCGCCAACAGCGCCGCCCAAGCCGACGCACTGATGCAACGCCAAGTGTTCGACCTGTGCTTCCTCGACCTGCGACTGGGAGAAGACAACGGCCTGGACGTGTTGGCTCAAATGCGTATCCAGGCGCCATGGATGCGGGTAGTGATCGTCACGGCCCACTCTGCCGTGGATACCGCCGTGGACGCGATCCAGGCCGGTGCCGCCGACTATCTGGTCAAGCCTTGCAGCCCAGACCAACTGCGCTTGGCCACCGCCAAACAGTTGGAAGTGCGTCAGCTCTCGGCACGTCTTGAAGCGCTGGAAGGCGAAGTGCGCCAGCCCAAGGATGGCCTCGACTCTCACAGCCCGGCGATGATGGTGGTATTGGAGACCGCGCGCCAAGTGGCAGGCACTGATGCCAATATCTTGATTCTGGGAGAGTCGGGTACAGGTAAAGGTGAATTGGCTCGGGCCATTCATGGCTGGAGCAAACGTTCGAAGAAGTCCTGCGTCACCATCAACTGCCCGTCGCTGACGGCTGAGTTGATGGAGAGCGAACTGTTCGGCCACAGCCGTGGCGCGTTCACCGGCGCCAGTGAAAGCACGTTGGGACGCGTTAACCAGGCTGACGGCGGTACGCTGTTTCTCGACGAGATCGGCGACTTTCCCCTCACCTTGCAACCGAAATTGCTGCGTTTTATTCAAGACAAGGAATATGAGCGTGTGGGCGACCCCGTCACGCGCCGCGCCGATGTGCGTATCCTCGCAGCCACCAACCTGAACCTGGAAGACATGGTGCGTGACGGCCGCTTTCGCGAAGACTTGCTGTACCGCCTGAACGTCATCACCTTGCATCTGCCGCCGCTACGCGAGCGCAGTGAAGACATCCTGACCCTGGCCGACCGCTTCCTCGCGCGCTTCGTCAAGGAATACGCCCGGCCGGCTCGCGGTTTCAGTGATGACGCCCGCGAGGCGCTGCTCAATTATCGCTGGCCTGGCAATATCCGCGAGCTGCGCAACGTAGTGGAGCGTGCCAGCATTATCTGCCCTCAAGAGAAGGTGGAGATCAGCCATCTCGGGATGGCTGAACAACCGGCCAACAATGCGCCACGCATCGGTGCGGCATTGAGTCTGGATGAGCTGGAGAAAGCCCATATCGGCGCGGTACTCGCCACCAGTGATACCTTGGACCAAGCGGCCCGTACCCTCGGCATCGACGCGTCGACCCTGTACCGCAAACGCAAACAGTACAACCTGTGAGCCGTACCTTATGAAGCTTGCGATGAAGCTGCGCACTCGGTTATTCCTGAGTATCTCCGCGCTGATTACCGTCGCCTTGCTGGGGTTGATCCTGGGCTTGGTCAGCGTCATGCAAATGGCCAAGACTCAGGAGTCGTTGATCCGCAGCAACTTCATCACCTTGGACCTGGGGCTCAAACTGCGCCAGAGCCTGGGCGATCAGTTGATCATGATGCTGGAGAAACAACCCGACCCCGAGGCCCTGCAAGCCTCGAAGCGCAACTATTTCGACCTGCTGGACCAAGGCATCGCCCATGAGCAGCAAGACGGCAGCAGCCAAGGCTTCAGTCAGGCTCGTACCGACTATCAAAACCTGCTGGAAGCGTTTGACGAATCACAGCAAGCCTCACCGCCACCGGGCAGTAAGGAAAAACTCACCGACACCTTTAATGTGCTGCGCAATGGCCTGATCCTCGACCACAAACTGGCGTTGGAGAACATCAGCACCAGCGAGCATAAATCGCGCGAACGCGCGTTGTTGATCGCCGGCCTCCTGGGGCTGGTAGGCCTGGCCGTGTTGATCATCGGCTTCATCACCGCGCATGGCATCGCTCGACGTTTCGGAGGCCCAATCGAAGCCCTGGCCAAGGCCGCCGACAAGATCGGGCAGGGCGATTTCGAAGTCACACTGCCCATCTCCTCAGCTGCAGAGATGAACCAGTTGACTCGTCGGTTTGGCATCATGGCCGAAGCATTGCGCCAGCATCAGGCAACCAATATCGATGAGCTGCTGGCCGGCCAGCAGCGACTGCAAGCAGTGCTCGACAGCATCGACGACGGCTTGCTGATGATTGATCGCCAAGGGTGCCTGGAGCACCTCAACCCCGTCGCCCAGCGCCAGTTGGGCTGGGACGAAGAGCGACTTGGACAAGGCCTGGGCGAGGCATTGGGCCGCCCGGAAATGGATGAACAACTGCAGCTGGTGCTGCGCGGCGGCAATCTGGAGCGGGCACCGGAAGATCTGGAGGTCGAAGTCGAGGGCGAGCTACGCCTGCTGACCTACAGCCTGACCCCTGTCAGCCACACACAGGGGCATATTCTGGGCGCCGTGATGGTGCTGCACGACGTCACCGAACAGCGCGCGTTCGAGCGAGTGCGCAGCGAGTTCGTATTGCGCGCCTCCCATGAGCTGCGCACACCGGTGACCGGCATGCACATGGCCTTCGGCCTGTTTCGCGAACGAGCCAAGTTCCCGGCGGAATCCCGTGAAGCGGACCTGCTGGATACGGTCAATGAAGAAATGCAGCGCCTGATGCAGTTGATCAACGACTTGCTCAACTTCTCGCGTTACCAGAACGGCCTGCAAAAACTTACGCTGGGCCCGTGCGATGTCACCGATCTACTGGAGCACGCCCGGGCGCGATTCGCGGAGCCCGCGAATGCGCAACATATAGAGTTGCTGGTAGAAGCCCAGCCCGAGCTGCCGCGGTTGTATGCCGACCAGGTACAGCTTGAGCGTGTACTCGACAATTTGCTCGGTAACGCCCTGCGGCACACCGCCGAGGGCGGGCAGATTCGCCTGCAGGCCCGACGTCATGGCGAGCGGGTGATTATCAGCGTCGAGGATAACGGCGAAGGCATTGCTTATGGCCAACAGGGGCGAATCTTCGAACCTTTCGTCCAGGTCGGCCGCAAAAAAGGCGGCGCCGGCCTGGGGTTGGCATTGTGCAAGGAAATCGTGCAATTGCACGGTGGCCGCATGGGCGTGTATTCACGACCGGGGCAGGGGACGCAGTTCTATATGGCCTTACCCTTATAGTGTCGCGAACCCGCTGGTTTGCGCCGGGGTGCGAAGCGTCCCCAACAAGCCGGAGACCGCCGCGCAGTGAGCGGGAGAACTCCCTGGCCACAGCCCGCTCGCGCCTACAGTCACATTTAACGTTGGTTCAAGGCCCGCAGGATTGCGGCACTTTCAGCATCCGGGGTGCCATCAAACAACGATGGGCGGAAGTGCATCTGGAACGCCGCAATCACATGACGCGTGGCAACATCCAACTCACCGGTCTGCGGCGTCTGGTAGCCAAGTCGGGCCAGCTCTTCCTGGAACCAAGTGACGCTCGGCAGACCAGCAGCGTACTGCACCTTGAATCGAGCCACTGCCTGCGCATTCGGCCAGACCCCCAACCCTTCATCGGCCAAGCGTTTCCATGGGAATAACGGGCCCGGGTCCAGCTTGCGCTGCGGTGCGATATCGCTATGGCCAATGATGTTCCTGGGGTCGATGCCATTGCGTTTGCCGATGTCCTTGAGCAGCAGCACCAGCGACTTCACCTGCGCTTCGGAGTACGGGTACCACACGCGGCCCGTCGGCGTATCGCGATACCCCGGGTTGACGATCTCGATGCCGATGGAGCTGGAATTGAGCCAGGTACGCCCCATCCATTCGCTTTCCCCTGCATGCCAGGCCCGCTGGCTTTCATCCACCAGCTTGTAGATAGTGCCTGAGCCATCATCGCTGATCAGGTAATGACTGCTCACCTGACCATGGGTCAACAACGCCAGTGAACGCTCAAGGTTGGCGGAGGTGTAATGGACGATGACGAATTGCACGCGGTTGTCGTGATTCACCGAAGGGTGGCTGGTATCCAGGCGTGGGCCGCTGGCGCAGCCGGCGAGCAGAAGAAATACAAAAGCGATATACAAAGATTTCATGGCAGAAGGCATTACACTGAAAGACGATAATGCAACAGTGTAACGTAACGTAAATGTCCTGGCGGTCAAATTACAAAATGGAACATCTTTTATGCCGCCTGTACTTGGTTCCTTCCTGCCGCCTTCGCCCTATAGAGCGCCTCATCGGCACGCTTGAGTGCCAGGTCACTGCGCTCACCCGGCTGGAATTGCGCCACGCCCATGGACACCGTGATCGTCACCGGCTCACCCTTGAAGTGGAAAGGGCAAGCCTCGATGGCCGCACGCAACACTTCTCCCACGGCCAAGGCATCCGCCAAGGTTGAGTCGGGCATCAGCAGCACGAACTCTTCGCCGCCGAAGCGCGCGATGAAGTCGGTTGGTCGCAGCCGCTTGCTCAACACATTGGCGATGATCTTCAACACTTTGTCGCCCGCCAGGTGGCCGTAGCCGTCGTTGATGCGCTTGAAGTGATCCAGGTCGAGCATGGCCAGCGACAGACTGTTGCCGCACTGATGCCAGGCGTTGACCTCATGATCAAGGCGCTCACTCCACGCCGCACGGTTGGGCAGACCGGTGAGCGGATCACGCAAGGCCTTCTGGCGCTGTACCTCCAAGTGCTCGCGATAACCCAGGGCTTCCTGTTCCATATGGGCCACCCGCTCAGCCAAGCCTTTAAGGCGCGCGGCCACTTCCTGTTCGCGCTGGTCGCGTTGCTGCTGGTGTTCGTTCATGGTGCCGAGCAAGCCTTCGAGGTGGCTTTCAAGCACGTGTTTGAGGCTGTTCAGGTCGGCGGCGTCCTGCACACTGCTTTGCAGCCCATCGACCTGTTCACGGATCTGCGTATCCAGTTCCCTCGCAGCCAGGCTGCTATCGGCGTGGTCCTCGCTGGCGACCTGCAGATGGCCCTGAAACGTCTCGAGGCGCTCGTTGAGCTGCTTGAGATAAGCCTCGAACTCATGCTGGCCGCTGTCGGTGATCGCCAGCATCAGCACCGCCAAGTCATCGAGGATCGGCAGCAGTTCGTACCAATTCAAGCCATGGGCGAGACGCTCACGCATCGCCTCGGCCTGGGGCCGGTGGCGTTCGGGCAGGCACAGGTCTTCCAACAGGCCGAGCAAAGTATCTTCAATGTGCTTGGCGACGGAGCTGTAAGAGGGCTCTGGCGAGTCGGGCAGGGCGTAGAGACTGTCCGATTGCGGTGCATCTGGATCGGGCTCGGGGCTTTCGAGCACGGGAGGGAGCGAGAGACTGCCAATAACGGTTTCATCAGGTGTATCGACTACAACCTGCGGCGATTCGATAAGGGCGGCGAGTGCGCTTTCGGGGACGGCGTCCTCTATCGGTGGCTCATGCGCCTGGGGCGCAGGTGTTTCGGCCGGCAGGACCACGGGTTCAGCTGGAGCCGGGGCCTCGTACACAAACGTTTCGCTGGCGACATCCACCACTTTGGCAGGCGCTACAGGCTCAGGTGGCGACGCGACCGGCGTTTTTGGCAACGGTGCAAAAGCGCGTAAGGCTTGTGCCAGTTCTTCAGATTGCGCGGGCTCTTGAGCCTCGAGTGCAGGCTTGGGTGCAGCGGGTTTTGGCGCAGCCGACTCTGGTACTGGCAGTGGCGCAGTCTCGACCACCGATGCGTCACTCAAGACATCCCTGGCGCCAAACAGGCGTTGCAGAAGGCCGGGGCCTGGGCGCGTGGTCTCGCTATCAGGCTCCAGATTGTTCAGCGCCTGTCCCTGCAGGCTACTCAGCTCACTGAGCAGCAGCGGTATCTCCCGAGCCTGTCCCACTCGACCGTCGAGTTGCTTGGCGAAGGTTTTCAGCGGTCGGGCCACCTCGCGGGGCAGCGGAAGCTTTTGTAACTGAGCAACGAGGGCCGTGAGCGCGGTGCTGATCTGGTCGACCCGCGTTTCGCGGCGCTGCTCAGAATCCAGCACGGCCTTTTCCAGGCGTGGTAGCAAGGCGGCGAGGGCGGCATCCATATCGTCCGTACGCACGACATCCCGCATTTCCTTCATGCATTGGTCGACTGCGCGGTCTGTGCCCTCGGCGGCCAGCGTGCTGCGTACCAACCCCCGGCGTAGCAGGTCGAGACGGGCAGCCCAGCGGCGCTCAAGCTTGTCTTGTTGTTCGATGCTTTTGAGGTATTTCTCTTTCCAGCGCTGGGCGTCGTCGCTCATGCAAGGGGTCCGCTGGTGCCTGGGCTCAACGCGGGTAATGCATCAGCCGTGAGCGAACCCGGCAGACGAATCTCTACCGCGACCGGCAGGTGATCGGAAATGGGCTGCGCCAGCACCTGCACACTTTCCAGTGTGAGGCTCGGACTGAGCAGGATATGGTCTAGACAGCGCTGCGGGCGCCAGCTGGGAAACGTGGCCTCGACTTGCGGCGCCAGTAACCCGAGGTCTCGCAGCGGGGAATTCTGCAACAGGTCGTTGGCATGGGTGTTCATGTCCCCCATCAGCACCTGATGCTTGTAGTTGCCAATCAACTCACGCACATAGGCCAGTTGGAGGTTGCGCGTACGCCCTCCAAGCGCCAGGTGCATCATCACCACCACCAAGGCTTCCGGGCCATCACCAAAGCGCACGAGGATCGCCCCACGGCCTTTGGGACCCGGCAATGGGTGATCTTCGATGACGGTTGGTTTCAAGCGGCTGAGCACACCATTGCTGTGCTGCGCCAGTCGCCCAAGGTTGCGATTGAGTTGCTGATACCAATAGGGGAAGGCCCCCAATTGGGCAAGATGTTCCACCTGATTGACGTAGCCGGAGCGCATGCTGCCGCCGTCGGCCTCCTGCAAGGCGACCAGGTCGAAGTCGTTGAGCAGGTTGCCGATTTTTTGCAGGTTACCGGCCCGACCATTGTGGGGTAGCAGGTGCTGCCAACCCCGGGTGAGGTAGTGCCGATACTTCTCGGTACTGATGCCTACCTGGATATTGAAGCTGAGCAGCCGCAAGCGGCTGTCTGCCGGCAGGCCGGTGGACTCCAGGTGGTGTTCGTTGACCTGCGGGTCGTGCAGGCCAACGACGCGTTCAGTGCCCCAGCGGCGCATGGCGAGCCCCTTACTTGGCAGCGCGCTCTTTGGCGATCAGTTGGTCGGCAACATTGAGAGTCTGTTCAGGACCACCGGTGGTGCCCAGGTCGAAACGGTATTTACCGTTGACGATCATGGTTGGAACACCTTGCACGCCGTACTTCTGCGCAAGCTCCTTGGCCTGCTTGATCTGGCCTTGGATAGCGAACGAATTGAAGGTGGCCAGGAATTTTTCCTTGTCGACACCCTGGGTGGCAACGAAGTCAGCCATTTCGTCCGGCTTGGTCAGGCGCTTGCCTTGCTTCTGGATCGCTTCGAACACGGCGTTGTGGACCTTGTTCTCAACACCCATGGCTTCCAGGGTCAGGAACAGTTGGCCGTGAGCGTCCCATGGGCCACCAAACATGGCGGGGATGCGTCGGAAGTTAACGTCCTTAGGCAGCTTTTCAGCCCACGGGTTGATGGTCGGCTCAAAAGCGTAGCAATGCGGGCAGCCATACCAGAACAGCTCCACCACCTCGATCTTGCCTGGCACCGAAACCGGCACCGGGTTGGCCAGTTCCACGTAGGTTTTACCGGCTTCAAGCGGCACATCGGCAGCTTGTACGGTCATGCCAAAGAGGCTGGCAGTGACGAGAGCGGCGCTGAGGATCAGATTACGCATGCTTTACTCCTGGACAAATAAAGTCGCCTCACGCGACCTTTGTTGTGACAGGTCTACGCGGGCATGAGTTCGTTAGTGTAACGGCACCGGCCACAAAAAAGGGCGGCCTAAGCCACCCTTTTTATGCTTGCATCGATGGATTAATCGAGCGTTAACGTACGACCTGAATCAGTGCAGGCCCTGGATGTACTGGGAAACCGCTTCGATGTCCTTGTTGCTCAATTTACCGGCGATGCTTTGCATGATTTTGGTATCGCCATCATTGGTGCGATTGCCTTCACGGAAGTCCGTCAGTTGCTTGGCGACGTACTGAGCGTGCTGGCCGCTCAAGTGAGGGAAGCCTGCAGCAGCAAGGCCGGCACCATTGGGCGAGTGACAGCCGAGGCAGGAAGGCATGCCTTTTTCCAGGCTACCACCGCGGAACAGTTCTTCACCATGTGCCACCAGCTTCGGATCAGCAGCTCCCACACTGCCTTTCTGGCTGGCAAAGTACGCCGCGATATCCGCCAGGTCCTGATCGCTGAGGTTGCTCAGCAAGCCGGTCATTTCCAGCACTGTGCGCTTGCCATCCTTGATGTCGTGCATCTGCTTGGTCAGGTAACGTTCACCCTGGCCGGCCAATTTGGGAAAATTCGGTGCCGGGCTGTTGCCATCCGGTCCATGGCAAGCACCACACACGGCGGCTTTCGCCTGGCCCGCTGTAGCGTCGCCTGCAGCATGGGCAACACCGGTGATGCCCAAGGTCAACAGCAGACTCACGATCAGTTTGTTCATCAGCTAATCCAACTACGGCTAAGGGTTTAAGAGTTATCTACCGGGTTTACTCACCATCAACTCAATGATGGCCTGGTAATCCTCAGTACTGCAGTCCATGCACAAACCACGCGGCGGCATTGCCTTGAAACCCTGAGTCACGTGCTGCACCAGCGTGTCCATGCCCTGCGCCATTCTTGGCGCCCAGGCTGCCTGGTCACCCCGCTTGGGGGCGTTCGGCAGCTGGCCGGCGTGGCAAGCTCCGCAAACTCGGTTGTACACCGCTTCCGGATCCTGTGTAGCCTGAGCGCCGTAAAGCGGAATCAGGACACCGACAGCGAGCAACCATCTGGTCATACATCGACCTTTTCAGGGTTTGAGAGCGTTTTGCGTTCTAATGCGCAATAAAGGTCTATCGCTCCCGTGAACGTCATCCTTCGCTGGGACAAAGCACACACAAAATCTGCGGCATTATATACTGGCGCTACTGAAACGGAAACGACACCGCTTGCCGCACCCTTTTTCGGCACCGCCCACATCGGAAATCTCATGCAACTCAAGAACCCCATCCTCGGCCTGTGCCAACAGTCCACATTCATGCTCAGCGCCGCCAAAGTGGACCAATGCCCCGATGACGAAGGCTTTGAAGTCGCCTTTGCCGGCCGTTCCAACGCCGGTAAGTCCAGCGCGCTGAACACTCTGACCCACGCCAGCCTGGCGCGCACCTCGAAAACCCCGGGCCGCACGCAGTTGCTCAATTTCTTCAAGCTAGACGATGATCGGCGTCTGGTCGACCTGCCGGGGTACGGTTACGCAAAAGTACCTATCCCGCTGAAGCTGCACTGGCAGCGTCACCTGGAGGCTTACCTGGGTGGCCGGGAGAGTTTGAAGGGCTTGATCTTGATGATGGACATCCGTCATCCAATGACCGACTTCGACCTGCTGATGCTGGACTGGGCCGTCGCCAGCGGCATGCCGATGCATATCCTGCTGACCAAGGCCGACAAGCTGACCTACGGGGCGGCCAAGAACACCCTGCTCAAAGTGCAGTCCGAGATCCGTAAGGGTTGGGGCGACACCATCACCATCCAGTTGTTCTCGGCACCCAAGCGCATGGGCCTGGAAGAGGCTTACACCGTGCTGGCCGGTTGGATGGAATTGGCTGACAAGGGCACGGAAGTTACCGAGTAACTTTCCTGCGGGCAAAAAAAACCCCGGACTTCGTATGGGGAGGGAAGTTCGGGGTCCAAGTTCCGGACCGCTAGGGCGGGGTCCAGATATCTGCCAACACTTAACACAACATAGGAGCATTGAAGGGCTTCACCACCCATTCAGTAACTCTGAGTAGCTGTTCACGGGTTAAGTTCCGGCAGGTTAAAAAAACTATTGGAAATAACCGTCAGTGTTTTCCGCTCTAAAGCACTCCGCCACCCCACGCAGTGGCGGCGGAGCCTGGAGATCAGTGTGCTTCGTCCCAGTTATCGCCTACGCCCACATCCACTACCAGCGGCACATCCAACTGCGCCGCAGCACTCATGTGCTCACGGATCTTTTCACTGACTTCGGCAACCAGGTCCTCACGCACCTCGAGCACCAATTCGTCGTGCACCTGCAGGATAACCTTGGCATCCAGGCCCGACTCGGTCAGCCAGTTGTCCACCAACACCATGGCTTTCTTGATGATGTCCGCTGCCGTGCCCTGCATCGGTGCGTTGATCGCCGTGCGTTCGGCGGCCGCTCGCTCCTGAGGCTTATTGGAATTGATATCCGGCAAGTACAGACGACGGCCGAAGAAGGTTTCTACGTAGCCTTGATCGGCAGCCTGAGCACGCGTGCGCTCCATATACTCGCGAACGCCCGGGTAGCGAGCAAAGTACACATCGATATAAGCCTTGGCAGTTTTGGTATCGACGCCAATGTCCTTACCAAGCTTCTGGGCGCCCATGCCGTAGATCAGACCGAAGTTGATGGCCTTGGCGCTGCGGCGCTGATCCGACGTGACGTCATCCAGCTCAACCTTGAATACCTCGGCTGCCGTGGCCGTATGCACGTCCAGGTTGTTGCGGAAGGCATTCATCAATCCCTCGTCCTTGGACAGGTGCGCCATGATCCGCAGCTCAATCTGCGAATAGTCCGCGGCCAGCAGCTTGTACCCCTTGGGCGCGACAAATGCCTGGCGGATCCGCCGCCCTTCAGCGGTACGCACCGGGATGTTCTGCAGGTTCGGGTCGCTGGAGGACAAACGCCCAGTAGCCGCCACCGCCTGGTGATACGACGTGTGAATACGCCCGGTACGCGGGTTGATCTGCTCAGGCAGGCGGTCGGTGTAAGTGCTTTTGAGCTTGCTCATGCTGCGGTACTGCATCAGTACCTTGGGCAACAGGAAATCGTCTTCAGCCAGTTTAGCCAGCACTTCCTCCGCCGTGGACGCCTGGCCCTTGCCGGTCTTTTTCAATACCGGCAAGCCCAGTTTCTCGTAGAGGATTGCCCCCAGCTGCTTGGGTGAACCCAGGTTGAACTCCTCGCCGGCGATCTCGAATGCCTGGCGCTCCAGCTCAACCATCTTGTTACCCAGCTCGATGCTCTGGATACCCAGCAAGTCCTTATCCACCAGCGCACCCTGACGCTCGATGCGTGCCAGCACCGGCACCAAGGGTATCTCGATATCCGTCAGCACACTGGCCAGGCTCGGAATGGCCGCGAGTTGCGCGTACAGCGCCTGGTGCAAACGCAGCGTCACGTCCGCATCTTCGGCTGCATAAGGGCCGGCCTGCTCGAGCGGGATCTGGTCGAATGTCAGTTGCTTGGCGCCCTTGCCGGCAATGTCCTGGAAGCTGACGGTGTCGTAATCCAGGTACTTTTTCGCCAGGCTGTCCATGTCATGCCGGGTGGCAGTGGAATTCAACACATAGGATTCGAGCATGGTGTCGAAGGCAATACCACGCACCGTAATGCCTTGCGCCGGGTCACCGCCGATGGCGCAGTTAGCCAGGATGTTCATGTCAAACTTGGCATGCTGGCCAACCTTGAGCTTGGTGGGGTCTTCCAGCAAAGGTTTCAGGGCCAGCAGCACGGTATCGCGATCCAACTGCTGCGGCGCCCCAATGTAGGAGTGGGTCAGTGGGATGTAAGCAGCTTCGTGAGACTGCACGGCAAAGGAAACCCCCACCAACTGAGCCTGTTGAGCGTCGATCCCGGTGGTTTCTGTATCGAAGGCGAACAACTTCGCGTTGTTGAGTTTTTTCAACCAGGCATCGAAGGTCGCTTGGTCGAGGATGGTGGTGTACGTCGCCTCTACAGGCACCTCAACCGCAGCCACAACGGTTTCCTCGACAGCGGGTGCAGCCTCGGTGGAAGCCTTGAGCTCGACACGCTTGGCATCACGCTGGATCTCTTCATACCAGCTCTTGAACTCGAGCAGGGTATACAGCTCCAGCAGCTTTTCACGATCCGGCTCGATCAAGTGCAAATCATCCAGGCCCACGTCCAGCAGCACATCAACCTTGATCGTCGCTAGCTGGTAGGACAGAAACGCCATTTCCTTATGCTCTTCCAGCTTGGCTGGCAGCGTCTTGGCACCCCGGATTGGCAGGGTTGGCACAATATCCAGCTGCTCATAAAGCTCTTTCAGGCCGCCATTCACGCCCACCAGCAGACCGGAGGCGGTCTTCGGACCAATGCCCGGAACGCCCGGGATGTTGTCGGACGAATCGCCCATCAACGCCAGATAGTCGATGATCTGCTCCGGAGCGACGCCAAATTTCTCCTTTACGCCCTCGATGTCCATCGAGCTACCGGTCATGGTGTTGACCAAGGTAATGTGCCCATCCACCAGCTGCGCCATGTCTTTGTCACCGGTCGAGATCACCACCGGGCGGTCAGCCGCCGCACTGCTACGGGCCAGAGTGCCGATCACGTCATCGGCCTCGACACCTTCGACGCACAGCAGCGGGAACCCCAGGGCAATCACGCTCTGGTGCAGCGGTTCGATCTGCAGGCGCATGTCATCGGGCATGCTCGGGCGGTTGGCCTTGTACTCGGCGTACATCTCGTCGCGAAAGGTCCCACCCTTGGCATCGAACACGACTGCGAATGGGCTGTCCGGGTACTGCTTGCGCAGGCTTTTGAGCATGTTCAACACGCCCTTGACCGCACCGGTCGGCAGACCTTTGGAAGTGGTCAGCGGTGGCAGCGCGTGGAACGCGCGGTACAGATAAGAAGAACCGTCCACCAGGACGAGGGGGGCTTGGCTCATGAGCAGGATCAACCTTTTCGGCGGGTCAGGCGCTAGAATAGCCGGACCAATGACGACAAAGGGACAAGGTTATCATGCGTACAGTAAATCGCCTGTTGTTGACCGGCTTGATTGCACTCACTCCGATGATGGCCATGGCGGCAGATACTGCCCCGTCGGCTGATCCGGAAGTCACCATTCGCACGGAAGGCGACAAGACCATTCAGGAATACCGCCAGAATGGCTTCCTGTACGCGATCAAGGTGACGCAAAAAGGCTTTCCGCCGTATTTTCTAGTGCGCGCGGACGGAACCGATGCGAACTTCATCCGTTCTGACCAGCCGGATATGCTGATCCCGTCATGGAAGATCTTCGAATGGAAATGATTTCTTAACTTTAATCGGCGCTGCCCACGGCAGCGCCCGTAATGGCAGTTTTAACCATGTCTGTGTTCACCCCCCTGGCTCGGCCCGAGCTGGAAACCTTTCTCGCCCCTTACGGGCTCGGCCGCCTGCTTGATTTCCAGGGGATTGCCGCTGGTAGCGAAAACACCAATTTCTTTATCAGCCTGGAGCAAGGTGAGTTTGTCCTGACCCTGGTTGAACGCGGCCCCGTCGCAGAAATGCCGTTCTTCATCGAACTGCTCGACGTGCTCCACGACGCCGACCTGCCTGTCCCTTACGCCTTGCGCACCACCGACGGCATCGCCCTGCGCACACTGGCCGGCAAACCGGCGTTGCTGCAACCGCGCCTGGCCGGCAAGCACATCAAGGATGCCAACGCCCAGCATTGCGCCCAGGTCGGCGAACTGCTCGGCCATCTGCACCTGGCGACTCAGGGGGAGAAGGTGCTGGAGCGCAAGACCGATCGTGGCCTGGACTGGATGCTCAGTGAAGGCGCACAGCTTATTTCGCACCTGAATGACGCACAGCAGCGCCTGCTGCAAGATGCATTGACTGAGATCCAAGCCCACAAGGCCCACATCCTTGCCCTGCCGCGCGCTAACGTGCACGCCGACCTGTTTCGCGACAATGCGATGTTTGAAGGCACCCACCTGACGGGCCTGATCGACTTCTACAACGCCTGTTCCGGACCAATGCTCTACGACGTGGCGATCGCCTTGAACGACTGGTGTTCGGACGCGGATGGCGTGATTGACGGGCAACGCGCCCGCGCGCTATTGGGTGCCTACGCGGGCCTACGACCGTTTACCGCCAAAGAAGCCGAACTGTGGCCGACCTTGCTACGCGTAGCGTGCGTGCGGTTCTGGTTGTCACGGCTGATCGCCGCCGAGTCATTTGCCGGGCAGGATGTGTTGATCCATGATCCGGCGGAGTTCGAGCATCGACTGGCGCAGCGTCAGCAGGTCAATGTTCACCTGCCGTTCGCGCTCTAAACATGTGGGAGGGGCGGCGATTCGACTTGCCCCTCCCACATTGATTATGCGGCGATGGTTAGAGTGACTCCAGGCACCCAGCCAAGTCATTCCCCAACTTCTCCAGCACTTGCTCATAACCCTGAGCGGTCGCCGGCGTATAACCACCCAATGCATCCAACTCAGCCAATTTCACCGGCAAGCCAGCCACCAGCGTCTCGGCCAAACGCGGACGCAACGGCGGCTCGCTGAACACGCACGTCTTGCCCACTTCCTGCAAACGCGTGCGCATCGCTGCCACATGCTGGGCCCCGGGCTGCACTTCGGCGGCAACACTGAACACGCCGGTGTGTTTGAGCCCGTAGGCGTCTTCGAAGTAGTCGAACGCTTCGTGGAACACGAAGTAAGGCTTGTCGCCAACACTCGCCAGACGTGCTTTGAGCCGCGCATCCAGCGCATCCAAACGCTCATCGAACGCCTTCACGTTGCTCTGATAACGCGCAGCATTGGTCGGGTCGACCGCACTGAGGTCGGAGGCCATGCGTGCCGCAATCACTCGTGCATTGACCGTTGACAGCCACAAGTGCGCATCCAGGCTGCCAGGGCGATGGTCGTGATCATGTTCGTCGGCATCATCGGCATGGGAGTGGCTATCTTCGGCGAAACGACGCAGTTTCATTCCCGCAAGATCCTGAACCGCCACGGTTGGCAGGCTACGCCCCTTGAGCACCCGCGGCAGGAAGCTCTCCATGTCCGGGCCGATCCAGTACAGCAGGTCGACCGACTGCACCCGCCGTACGTCGGATGGGCGCAACGCGTAGTTGTGCGGCGATGCACCCGGCGGCAACAACACCTCTGGAATCGCCACGCCATCCTGCACAGCGGCGGCAATCAGCTGCAACGGCTTGATGCTGGTCAGTACCTTGACCTCAGCCTGAGCGGCACCCGCAATGAACAAACTGGTGACAAATACGACAAAAACGGGAAAAAGTCGGGACACGATGACCACTCAATGGCGTAGGAACGGGTAACATAATAACGTCTCTATCAAATGTCTGTCGCCGCTCATGCCTAAAACACCGCTTGCCAGCCGTCCCCATGACCACTCTCACTGCGTGCATACCGCGCTGTCAGAGGCCGACACCCTGTGCACGCAGAAAGGCTTGCGCCTGACCGCCCTGCGCCGCCGGGTTCTGGAACTGGTATGGCAGAGCCACAAACCCCTGGGCGCCTACGACATTCTTGGCGTGCTCAGTGAACAGGACGGCCGCCGCGCCGCGCCGCCAACCGTGTATCGCGCGTTGGACTTCCTGCTGGAAAACGGCCTGGTACACCGTATCGCCTCGCTCAACGCCTTTGTCGGCTGCAGCCACCCAGAGCATGCGCACCAAGGTCAATTCCTGATCTGCCGCGAATGCCACGCCGCCATCGAGCTTGAACAAAAAAGCATCAGTGACGCCATCATCCAAAGCTCTGCCGAGGTCGGCTTCAAGGTCGAAGGGCAAACAGTCGAAGTGGTCGGTCTCTGCTCGGGCTGCCAGGGGGCTTGATGAGCGACGCGTTAATCCGCCTGGAGCAGGTAGGGGTCACATTCGCCGGGCAAAACGTGCTGGAGAACATCGCACTGAGCGTGGAGCCTGGGCAGATCGTTACCCTGATCGGCCCCAACGGTGCAGGCAAGACCACCTTGGTTCGCGCCGTGCTCGGCCTGCTCAAACCCGACAGCGGCAGTGTATGGCGCAAGCCCAAGCTGCGCGTCGGCTACATGCCGCAAAAACTCCACGTCGACCCGACCTTACCGCTGTCAGTGCTGCGATTCCTGCGCCTGGTGCCCGGCGTAGACCGCGCCCGCGCCCAGGCTGCGCTCAAGGAAGTCGGCGCCGAACAAGTGATCGACAGCCCGGTGCAAAGCATCTCCGGCGGTGAAATGCAGCGCGTGCTACTGGCCCGCGCCCTGCTGCGCGAGCCGCAACTGCTGGTGCTCGACGAACCTGTGCAAGGCGTCGACGTGGCTGGCCAAGCCGAGCTGTACAGCTTGATCACCCGCCTGCGTGACCGCCATGGCTGCGGCGTGCTGATGGTCTCCCACGACCTGCATCTGGTGATGAGCACTACCGACCAAGTCGTGTGCCTCAACCGCCACGTATGCTGCTCAGGCCATCCGGAACAGGTCAGCGGAGACCCCGCGTTCGTCGAGCTGTTCGGCAAAAACGCCCAGAGCCTGGCGATCTACCACCATCATCACGACCACGCCCATGATTTGCATGGCGCCGTGGTTGAAGACCCCGCCGCACCCCACCCTCATGTTCATGGAGATAGCTGCAAGCATGGCTGATTTTCTGCTCTACGCCCTGCTGGCAGGCTTGGCTTTGGCATTGGTGGCGGGCCCATTGGGCTCGTTCGTGGTCTGGCGACGCATGGCCTATTTTGGCGACACGCTGTCCCATGCGGCGCTGCTGGGCGTGGCCATGGGCTTCCTGCTGGATGTGAGCCCGACCATCGCCGTGACCGTGGGCTGCCTGTTACTGGCGGTGTTGCTGGTGACCCTGCAACAGCGCCAGCCACTGGCTTCCGACACACTGCTGGGCATCCTGGCACCGAGCACCTTGTCCCTGGGCCTGGTAGTGCTGAGCTTCATGCATGAAGTGCGCATCGACCTGATGGCCTACCTGTTCGGCGACCTGCTGGCGATCAGCCCCACCGACCTTGCCTGGATTCTCGGCGGCAGTGCTGCGGTGCTGGTCCTGCTGGTGACCCTGTGGCGCCCGTTGCTGGCGATTACCGTGCATGAAGAGCTGGCCACGGTGGAAGGTTTGCCCGTGCCAGCGCTGCGCATGACCCTGATGTTGTTGATCGCAGTGGTGATCGCTGTCGCGATGAAGATTGTCGGCGTATTGTTGATCACGTCGCTGCTGATCATTCCCGCAGCCGCCGCCCAGCGTCATGCCCGCTCACCGGAGCAGATGGCGATCGGTGCCAGCCTGTTGGGTATGCTCGCCGTGTGCGGGGGCCTGGCCTTGTCCTGGTTCAAGGACACGCCAGCGGGGCCGTCGATTGTGGTTACGGCGGCTGCCCTGTTTCTGCTGAGTTTTGTTCTGCCCCGTCGAGGGGTGTAGACTTGCTCGCTTTTTGCGCAAATAGAGAGTCGCAGGAATGAAGCCGTTCACCTCCCGTTATCTGCTCCTTGCCGCATTTTCACTGCTGCTGGGCGCCTGTCAAAGCACACCGCCCGCTGCCCCCGAGGCACCGGACGCACGCGCTGCGGCCATCGCGCAGCTGGAACAAAACCTGGCCAGCAGTGAGCTGGCAACCGCCGAAGACCAGCTTGCCGCACTGCAGGCGCAATCGCCCAACGACCCGACGCTGGAGCCTTACCAGCGCCAACTGGCCGAAGCCTACCTGCAGCGCAGCCAGATCGTGCTGCAAAAAGGTGACGTCAACGCCGCCGCTACAGCCCTGAGCCGCGCTCGCGCTCTGATGCCCAAGGCGCCAGCACTGACCGGCGGCGTGAACAGCGCCATCAGCCACGCGCGCAAAGTCGAACTGGATAACGCCGAAGCGGCCCTCAAGGCCGCCGAAGCCAAGCCGCCTGCCAGGGTCATCGACCCTGCCGCGCCCAGCACTACCGTGGCGTTGAACCTCACCGATATCGAAGAGCTGCGCCATCAGTTGGATGCCATCGCCACCGACGTGGTGAATTACCAGTGTGATGTCAGCATCCAGGCGCCGCGCACTCAGGATTACCCTTGGCTGGCTACGCTGCTGACCAAGAGGGTGAAGCGAATTGATTCGGGGTATGACCTGAAGATTCACCGGCAGATCGTAAAGAATATCCCGGCGCAGGTTGTTTTAATTCCGCGCAAGGCGCAATAAAGCCATCGGGAGCAAGCTTGCTCCCGATGGCAGTTTAGAAAACAACCCATAACTTAAGCCGGAATCGCCTTGGCCTTCGGCTCACGATCCCAGACCCGGTGCTGCGCGATCGCCGCAAAGAACGCTTTGAACGCCTTGGCGTCCGCGCCTACGATCAACCCCGCATCCGTTTCCAGCTTCAACAGGTCCAGCAGTGGCTTCGCGTCGTTGGCGACAGTAATCGCCTTCAAGTGCTTGTACGCTTCCAACAGGAAGTGCAGCGCTACACCGTCAGCGCTCAGCGCCTTGATCGACTCTTTGCCACCCGGTACAAACACCGCATCAAACGCAATCGACGGCATACCCTCCATCGACGCATCCACCTTCAAGCTCTTGCCATCGGCCGTCTTCACCGGCGCCGAAGTCGGCCCTAGCAGCTTGGCATGTGCACCCTCGGCCTCCAGCGCCTTTTTCAACGCAGCAATGGCCGCGCCGTCCACACCGTTAGCCGCGAGAATCGCCACTTTGCGCGTTTTGATGTCACCCGATAGCAGGTTCACTTGGCTCAACGCCGGCGACTCTTTCAGCGACGCCTTGCATGGCGGCACCGTGCCTTTAGTCGGCGCTGGTAAACCCAGGTTCTGCGCGACGCGCTTGGCCAGCTCCAGGTCGATATTGGCCAGAATCTCATTTACCTGACGGGCACGAATAAACTCGCGCTCTACCTTACCCAACTCGAAGCTGTAGGCCGCGATGATGTGCTCTTTCTCGTGGTGGCTCATGCTGTGGAAGAACAGCGCGGCTTGCGAGAAATGGTCGCCAAACGACTCACTGCGCTCACGCACCTTGTTGGCGTCGACACGCTCGTAGTAGGTCTCGAAACCGCCATTTTGGGCAGCTGGCGGCGTCTCTTTCGGCCAACCACCGTCAATCGAATTCGGCTCGTACGCAGCACGCCCCTTGTCGATCACAGTGCGATGCTGGGCATCGCGCTGGCCGTTATGGAAAGGCGTGACCGGCCGATTGATGGGCAGCTCATGAAAGTTCGGGCCACCGAGACGGCTGATCTGGGTATCCGTGTAGGAAAACAGGCGACCTTGCAGCAGCGGGTCGTTGGTGAAGTCGATACCCGGCACGATATGGCCTGGGCAAAAGGCGACCTGTTCCACTTCGGCAAAGAAGTTATCTGGGTTACGGTTAAGCACCATCTTGCCCAACGGTGTGATCGGCACCAGCTCTTCAGGGATGATCTTGGTCGGGTCCAGCAGGTCGAAGTCGAACTTGTGCTCGTCTTCTTCGGCGACGATTTGCACACCCAACTCCCACTCGGGGTAGTCGCCGCTCTCAATCGCTTCCCATAGATCGCGACGGTGATAATCGGTGTCTTTACCGGCAAGCTTTTGCGCTTCGTCCCACACCAGGGAACAGGTGCCGACTTTGGGATGCCAGTGGAACTTCACGAAACTCGATTTACCTTCGGTATTGATCATGCGAAAGGTATGAATGCCAAAGCCCTGCATGGCACGCAGGCTTTTGGGAATGGCGCGGTCGGACATTGCCCACATCACCATGTGCGCCGATTCGGGCTGCAACGACACGAAATCCCAGAAGGTGTCGTGGGCCGAACCGCCGGTAGGGATTTCGTTATGTGGCTCAGGTTTTACCGCGTGTACGAAGTCAGGAAACTTGATTGCGTCCTGTATGAAAAACACCGGCATATTGTTACCCACCAGGTCGAAGTTGCCTTCGTCGGTGAAAAACTTCACGGCAAAACCGCGCACGTCGCGCACCGTATCACCGGAGCCACGCGGGCCTTGTACGGTAGAGAAGCGCACAAACACCGGGGTTTTATGCCCAGGATCACGCAGGAAACCGGCTTTGCTCAGCGCCGAATGGTTCTCATAGGTCTGGAAGTAACCATGGGCCCCCGTGCCTCGGGCGTGCACGATGCGCTCCGGAATACGCTCATGGTCAAAGTGCGTGATTTTTTCACGCATGATGAAGTCTTCCAGCAGCGACGGCCCCCGAGCGCCGACTTTCAGGGTGTTCTGGTTGTCAGAAATTTTTACGCCTTGGTTGGTACGCAAGGCCTGGCCGGTCGCATCGGAACGGAATTCTTCCAGGGCCTGTAGCTTGGCGTTGGTGTTGCCACGGTCCAGAGTGTCGGTACCCGCAAGTTCACTCTTCTGCGGGGTGGCTGGCTTCTTGGTACTCATCAGACAAAACTCCTTATTCAAAGTGGCCAGAGCGATCCCTGGCTCGTTTGAGCAAAACCCCAGGCACGGCACCTGGGAAATTGAGTTGCTTAAGTAGTGACTGACGCGGTTTTGCACCGTTCCTTTTTTATGACCTTTGATCGCGTTATTGCCAAATCGCTGGTTGAATGCGAAATAAATGCTAAGAAACGCTATACGGACAGGCTAAAATGCGCGCCCGGCTAACCGCTGATCCCTTTTCCATGCGCCCCACAAGGTTCGCTACGTGATCGAGTTTCATAACGTCCATAAAACCTACCGCGTCGCCGGTAAGGAAATCCCCGCACTGCACCCCACCAGCCTGCGCGTCGAAAACGGCCAGGTGTTCGGCCTGATTGGTCACTCCGGTGCGGGAAAAAGCACCCTGCTGCGCCTGATTAACCGCTTGGAGCAACCCAGCGGTGGCCAGATCAACGTCGACGGCGAAGAAGTCACCGCCCTGGACGCCAACGGCCTGCGCCGTTTCCGTCAGCAGGTCGGTATGATCTTCCAGCACTTCAACCTGCTGGCGTCCAAGACCGTTGCCGACAACGTCGCACTGCCGCTGACCCTGGCCGGTGAGCTGTCGCGTAAGCAAATCGACCTGCGTGTGGCTGAGTTGCTCGCCCGCGTGGGCTTGTCGGACCACGCCAAGAAGTACCCGGCGCAGTTGTCCGGTGGCCAGAAACAGCGCGTCGGCATCGCCCGTGCCTTGGCGACCAAGCCTAAGATTCTGCTGTGCGACGAAGCCACCAGCGCCCTCGACCCACAGACCACCGCTTCGGTCCTGCAACTGCTGGCCGAGATCAACCGCGAGCTGAACCTGACCATCGTGTTGATCACCCATGAAATGGACGTGATCCGCCGCGTGTGCGACCAGGTCGCCGTAATGGACGCTGGCGTAATCGTCGAGCAAGGCTCGGTGGCCGACGTGTTCCTGCACCCCAAGCACCCGACCACCAAGCGCTTCGTTCAGGAAGCCGAGCAGGTCGACGAAGGTGAACAACGTGATGACTTCGCTCACGTCCCTGGTCGCATCGTGCGCCTGACGTTCCAGGGCGAAGCGACCTACGCGCCGCTGCTGGGCACCGTCGCCCGCGAAACGGGTGTGGACTACAGCATCCTCGCCGGTCGCATCGACCGCATCAAAGATATTCCCTACGGCCAACTGACCCTCGCCGTCACCGGCGGGGACATGGACGCCGCATTCGCTCGCTTTACCGCGGCAGACGTCCACATGGAGGTTCTGCGCTAATGGAAGTCCTGTTGAGTTTCTTCGCTAATATCGACTGGTCGGAAATCTGGCTCGCCACTGGCGACACCATGACCATGTTGTTCGGTTCGCTGTTCTTTACCGTGCTGCTCGGTCTCCCCCTGGGCGTGCTGCTATTCCTGTGCAGCCCGCGCCAGTTGTTCGAGCAAAAGGGCTTGTATGCGCTGCTGTCGCTGATCGTGAACATTCTGCGCTCGTTGCCGTTCATCATTCTGCTGATCGTGATGATCCCGTTCACCGTACTGATCACCGGCACTTCGCTGGGTGTAGCAGGCGCGATTCCGCCGCTGGTCGTGGGTGCGACACCGTTCTTTGCGCGCCTGGTGGAAACCGCCTTGCGTGAAGTGGACCGCGGCATCATCGAGGCCACCCAGTCCATGGGCGCCAGTACGCGTCAGATCATCACCAATGCTTTGCTGCCTGAAGCCCGTCCCGGCATCTTCGCGGCGATTACAGTGACAGCGATTACACTGGTGTCCTACACCGCCATGGCTGGCGTGGTGGGCGCCGGTGGCCTGGGTGACCTGGCGATCCGTTTCGGCTACCAACGCTTCCAGACCGACGTGATGGTAGTCACCGTGGTGCTGTTGTTGATCCTGGTGCAAATTCTGCAAACCGTCGGCGACAAGCTGGTGGTGCACTTTTCTCGAAAATAACGGCTATTGCCGGCCCCCGCCGGCACATGCCCGAACAAGGAGCTTGTTGGATGAAAAAACTACTGGTTGCTTTCGCCGCCGTTGCCGCGTTTTCCGCCCACGCTGCCGAGACCCTTACGGTTGCCGCATCGCCGGTGCCCCACGCGCAAATCCTGGAATTCGTGAAGCCGGCACTCGCTAAAGAAGGCGTGGATTTGCAGGTCAAAGTCTTCACCGACTACGTGCAGCCGAACGTACAGGTGGCTGAAAAGCGCCTGGACGCCAACTTCTTCCAGCACCAGCCGTACCTGGATGAGTTCAACAAGGCCAAGGGCACTCACTTGGTAAGCGTCGGCGCGGTGCACCTGGAACCCCTGGGCGCCTACTCCAGCAAGTACAAAAAACTCGAAGATCTGCCTGACGGTGCCAATGTCGTGATCCCGAACGACGCCACCAACGGTGGCCGCGCCCTGTTGCTGCTGGCCAAGCACAACCTGATCACCCTGAAGGACCCGACCAACATCCTGTCGACCATCAAGGACATCACCGGCAACCCGAAAAAGCTGAAATTCCGCGAACTGGAAGCCGCCACCCTGCCACGCGTGCTGACCCAGGTCGACCTGGCGCTGATCAATACCAACTACGCGCTGGAGGCCAAGCTGGACCCTTCCAAGGACGCACTGGTGATCGAAGGCAACGACTCGCCTTACGTGAACATCCTGGTGACCCGCGACGACAACAAGGATTCGGACGCGGTGAAAAAGCTGGTTGCAGCCTTGCACACACCTGAAGTGAAAGCGTTCATTCTTGAGAAGTACAAAGGCGCGATCCTGCCGGCGTTCTGATCAAACCCGATCTTCACAACACCGAAGATCAAAAATGTTTTGTGTTGATTGAAAGATCTAGAGTTCTGACTCGACGCTCAACCCTTGCACAAAACCACAGGTTATTTGTGCAAGGGTTAGGTTGGTGACTGGCCTACTTGCGCTGTAGCAAAACCGGCAACTGCGCCACCAGCTTTTGGTTATTCAACGGCGCACGAATAAACCCACGCTGCGTGCCGTCCGGGCCGATCAACGCCAGGTTACCGCTGTGGTCCACGGTGTAGTTGGGCTTGCTGGTATCCGCCGGGATAAACGGAATACTCACAGCGTTCGAGACTTTTTGCACATCGTCCACGTTAGCGCCGGTCAGCCCCTCGAACTGTGGGTCGAAGTAGCCCAGGTATTGCTTGAGCTGAGCCGGGGTGTCGCGGTTCGGATCGACGCTGACCAGGATCACTTGCAACTTATCCACAGCCTCTTTGGGCAGCTCGCTCTTGATCTGACGCAACTGGGCAAGGGTGGTCGGGCAGATGTCCGGGCAGAAGGTGTAGCCGAAGAACAGCAGGCTCCATTTGCCTTTCAACTCATTGACCAGCACCGGCTGGCCGTTCTGGTTGGTCATGGTCACCGGCGGCAACTGACGGCTTTGCGGCAGCAGGATGATACCGGCGTCGATCAACGCCGTAGGGTCACCCTGGCCTTTGCCGCTCAATACTTTGTTGACGGTAAGGCCCATGATCAACGCGACGATGGCCACCAGGATAAAGACGGTTTTTTGAGTTCGAGTCATAGGTTCAACAATAGGTAGTGGTCTACGAGCAGGGCGATAAACAGCAGCAGCAAGTACCCGATAGAGTACTTGAAGGTGTTGATCGCCGCGTGCGGCTTGCTGCCACGGTACAGCACCCAGGCCCAATGCAGAAAGCGCCCGCCCAATACCAGCGCACACACCAGGTACAGGGGGCCGCTCATGTGGATAACGTAGGGCATCAGGCTCACCGCCAGTAGGGCGAAGGTGTAGAGCAGGATATGCACCTTGGTGTATTGCTCGCCGTGGGTGACCGGCAGCATCGGGATGTCGGCCTTGGCGTATTCCTCCTTGCGGTGAATCGCCAAGGCCCAGAAGTGGGGCGGGGTCCAGGCGAAGATGACCAGTACCAGCAACAGCGGTTCGGCACTGATATGCCCCGTGACGGCCACCCAACCCAGCAACGGCGGAGCAGCGCCGGCAAGCCCACCGATGACGATGTTTTGCGGCGTCGCACGCTTGAGGAACCCGGTGTAGATCACGGCATAGCCAAGCAACGAAGCCAACGTCAGCCAAGCCGCCAAGGGGTTGGTGAATGCCAGCAACAAAGCCAAGCCAGCCACGGCAAGCAGCACCGCAAAGGCCAGCGCAGCAGTGGGCGATACACGCCCCTGAGCCATTGGCCGCTGGTGGGTACGCGCCATCACCGCATCAATCCGCCGATCCACCACATGGTTGACCGCCGCAGCGCCTCCCGCACACAAGGCAATGCCCAGGTTGCCGAAAACCAGCACCGTCCACGGCACCCCGGCGCGGGTGGCGAGGAACATGCCCACCAATGACGTGATCAGCATCAGTACCACTACTTTCGGCTTGGTCAGCTCCAGGTAGTCCCGCCAGATCGCCTGATCGCGATGTGCGCCGATCAAGGTCGCCATGGCATCTCTCCTTTAAGGGTGATAAGGCCCGATACGTGCTTGCGCGGAATGAAGCGCCAGCCGAACGGCAGCTGGTTGCGCACCCGGACCAAGCTGGTACGCGCGTGGTAATTGACCAGCACCAGCGTCAGCAGTAACGCCGCACCGCCGGCGTTATGGGCCACGGCCACCGGCAGTGGCAAATGGAAATACACGTTACTCATACCCAGACTGATTTGCACTGCCAGGGCGATCAACAACAGGCCCGCCAAACGTGTCATGCCCACCGCACGCAGCTGCCAGGCCAGCCCCAGCAGAACCAGGGTCACCATGATCGCCCCGATGCGATGAGTCAGATGAATAGCCGTACGCGCATCACTGTCGAGCTGCCCACCAAGGTAATTGGGGCCGATGTGCTGGGTCAGGTGAAAACCGTTGGCAAAGTCCGCCGTGGGCCACCACTGGCCATGGCAGGTGGGCAAATCGATACACGCCACCGCCGCATAATTGGAACTGACCCAGCCACCCAGCGCGATCTGGCCGATGACCAGCACCAACCCGGCAGTCGCCCAATATTGCAGGCGCTTGGGCACGATCAACGCAGGCAGTACGCCGGAAAGCCGCAACGTCAGCAAGAACAGCAGGCTCAAGGTCGCAAACCCGCCCAGGAGATGACTGGTCACCACTTGCGGCCATAGCTTCAACGTCACCGTCCACATACCGAACGCCGCCTGGGCAAACACCACCGCCAACACGAACAGCGGCAATTTCACCGGCTGGCCCGGATCCTGCCGATGGCTCCACGAGCGCGCCGCCAGCAGCACGATCAACAAACCCAATGTGCCGGCGAAGTAGCGATGCGTCATCTCGGCCCAGCCCTTATCGGCCTCCACCGGCGCGTCAGGGAAATGCAACTCGGCATGGGCAAGCTGGGCTTCGCTTTGTGGCACGCTGATAAAGCCATAGCAGCCCGGCCAGTCCGGGCAGCCAAGTCCGGCGTGGGTCAGGCGCGTGTAGGCGCCGAGCAGCACGACCAGCAGCGCAAGCAAGGTGGCAAACAACGCGAGGCGAAATCCAGGTTTGGCCATGACGATGCCCTTATCCGATATTCGACAGTTTCAGCAGCAGACGCAGGTCATTGAGCAGATCCTTGCCCTTGACCTTGGCGTCGTAACGCAGCACGAGGTTGCCGTGAGGGTCGACGATCCACAGTTGCACATCACCTGGGGCGGCGGCGTCCTGGGTGAAGGTCGACAGGTCCAGCGGGTAGCGCTGCAGTTGTGGGTATTGGGCTTTGAGCTTGGCCTCGTATTCGGGGCTTACCGGCTGCGCGCTGGCCAGGGCATGACTGGCGCGGGAGGCGTCGCGCCCGAGGCTGATTTGCAGTTGGCGCGCCAGGTACACCAATTGCTGGCAATCGGTAGCGCAGGCGGTGGGCGCAGTGACCAGCAGTTGCCAGCGATCTTCATCTGCCTGCACGCCGATGTCGGCGCGGGTCTGGCCGTTGCCGATCAGTTCGCCGTGGTAGCTGCGGCTGTCCGGCACCCAGAACTGCAGCTTGTACATGAAGGTGGCCAGCGCCATCGGGCCGATCACCATCATCAGGATCAAAATCAGCTGCCAACGGCCTTTGCGTCGGTCAGGCACCTCAGACATGCTGGGTGGATTCATGGCCGCTCCCATGGGACTTCTCCTTTTTGTTGTGCCATCCGAGGTAGAGGTAAAGCGCAAGCAACGCCAGCGCCATGGCGAACCACTGCACGGCATACCCCAGGTGTTTTTCCGGGCCCATGGCGACCACCGTCCAAGTGGTGTCGTATGTACCGGGGCCCGGCTCGGCGCGCAGCTCGTAGGCAAAACCGTTGCGACCCAGCTCAGCCCAGAGTGCCGCGGGGTGAAGGGCGGTGAGCAAGCGAGGCCATTGGGCGGTAGCCGGGTCGGCGTGCAACTGGAAGGTCTCGCCCGGGGCGACGTACACCCAGGCGTCCAGATTCAACGGTTGTTCGGGGGTGGTGAAAACCGGTGGCGTACGCCGGTCGGGCCACGGCAGCCAACCGCGGTTAAGCAGCAGCCACAAGCCGCTGGCCTGGTCGTGAAAGGGTTGCAGCAGCTCGACACCCGCCCTGCCGTCGCGCATACGGTTATCGAGCAACACGCTGTGTTCGGCGTCGAACTGGCCACGAAGGCGCACTCGACGGAAGGCCGGATCAGCCATGTCGCTGAGCTGCATACTGTTCACCGGGTCGGCAACGCGCCGCTCGGCATAGCTGTCTACCAGCAACTGCTTTTCGTGGCCGCGTGACAGTTGCCAGAACCCCAGGCCCACCATCAACGGCAGCAGCACCAACACGACAAGCGTCGGAGCAAGCCCGGGGCGAAAGCGTTTTATGGCGCTGGCTATACTTGTTTTCATTGCCCGCCCATCTCCCTCAATGCCCACCAAAGCCAGGAACCGAACCATGCTCAAAGCAGCCATTGCCCTGATGCTGATCGCGACTGTCGTGAGCCTGTTCAGCGGTTTGTTCTTTCTGGTCAAGGACGAGGGCAACTCCAACCGCCTCGTCACTGCCTTGACCGTGCGTGTCGTACTGGCCGCGATCACCGTGGGCTTGATCGCCTGGGGCTTTTTCAGCGGCCAACTGGTTTCTCACGTGCCGTGGTAGAGCGCCTCACAGTACATAAACGAAGAAAAACAGCCCAATCCACACCACATCCACAAAGTGCCAATACCAACTGGCCGCCTCGAAGCCAAACTGGTGCTCGGCATTGAAATGCCCACGCAGGATGCGCATCAGCATCACAAACAGAATGATGGTGCCGATGGTCACGTGGGCTCCGTGGAAGCCAGTGAGCATGAAGAAGGTCGCGCCATAGACGCCCGAGCCGAGGGTCAGCCCCAGCTCCTTGTAGGCGTGCATGTACTCTTCAGCCTGAAAGGCCAGGAATGCCCAACCCAGCAGCACGGTCAGCGCCAGCCAGATCTTCAATGCGCCGCGATGGCCCTTGCGCAAGGCATGGTGGGCGATGGTGATGGTCACGCTGGAGCTCACCAGCAAAATCGTATTGATCAGCGGCAGGCCCCACGGGCTGATGGTGCCTTCCGGTGGCGGGTACATTTTCGGATCTGGGTTGTTGAGCAACGGCCAGGTGAACTGAAAGTCCGGCCACAGCATATGGGCGATGCCTTTATGGCCCTCGCCACCCAACCATGGGCCCGACATGTGCCGCACATAAAACAGCGCGCCGAAGAAGGCGATAAAGAACATCACCTCGGAAAAGATGAACCAGGTCATGCCCCAGCGAAACGAGCGATCCATCTGCGGGCTGTACAAACCGGAGCGACTTTCCTTGATCACCGCGCCGAACCAGCCAAACAGCATATAAGCCAGCAACAGCCCGCCGACGAAAAAGATCCACGGGCCGTGGGATTCCGGGCGCGCCGCCTTCAGGTCGTTGAACCACACCGCCAAACCGTACACGGTGGTCAGCATGCCCAAGGTAGCAATTATTGGCCATTTGCTTTGCGCTGGTACGTAGTACGTATCATGAGTCGACATGTATTCGCTCTCCTGATTGAGCGGGCAAACAGTAGCTAGCCGCCGGTGTGGACAGCCACCGGCGGTTGGCGCGCAGTGATATCAAACAGCGTGTACGCCAGGGTCAAATGCTTCACATCCTTGGGCATGGCACGGTCGACGATGAAGCGCACCGGCATCTCGATACGCTGGCCGGGCTGCAGCACCTGCTGGGTGAAGCAAAAGCACTCGGTCTTGTGGAAGTACCTCGCCGCTTCAGCCGGCGAAATGCTCGGCACCGCCTGGGCCGTCATGACTTTGTCGGTGGGGTTGTAGGCGACGAACAGCATCTCGGTCACCGCGCCGGGGTTGACCACCACCTCGTCAGCCTTGGAGTGAAACTCCCAGACCATGTCGATGGCATTGGTGGACAGGAACTGCACCCGTACTTGACGCGTAGGGTCAACGACCTGCTCACCCTCGTACTGCCCGGCGGTCTTGCCGTTGATGCCGAACGCCTTGCACATCACGTCATAGATCGGCACCAGGGCGAAGCCAAAGGCGAACATCGCCACCACCAGAATCAGCAGGCGGGTGACCAGGCGCTTGATCGGTATGGACTCAAGCATGGCAACCACCCGAAGCGCCCGCGATCAGTGTGGGAAGGGGCTTGCTCCCGATAGCGGTCTCACAGCCAAGGGGGATGTCGACTGCCACACCACCATCGGGAGCAAGCCCCCGCCCACAGTGGCGGTATGCACAGCGCAACAAGGTATTCACTTGACCTCCGGTGGCGTCGTGAACGTGTGGTACGGCGCAGGCGAGGGGATGCTCCACTCCAGGCCCTCAGCGCCATCCCACGGCTTGGCCGGTGCTGGCGGGCCACCACGGATGCACTTGATGACAATGAACAGGAAGAAGATCTGGGTGGCCCCAAACATGAAGGCACCAATGGAGGAAACCATGTTGAAGTCGGCGAACTGCAGGTTGTAGTCCGGTACCCGGCGCGGCATACCGGCCAGCCCCACGAAGTGCATCGGGAAGAACGCCATGTTCATGCCCACGAAGGACAGCCAGAAATGCAGCTTGCCCAAGGTTTCGTCGTACATGTGGCCAGTCCATTTCGGTAGCCAGTAGTAAGCCGAGGCGAAGATGCCGAAGATCGCGCCAGGCACCAGTACGTAATGGAAGTGCGCCACGACAAAATAGGTGTCGTGGTACTGGAAGTCCGCCGGGGCAATCGCGAGCATCAGCCCGGAGAAACCGCCAATGGTGAACAGAATCACGAAGGCCACCGCAAACAGCATCGGCGTCTCGAAAGTCAGCGAGCCTTGCCACATGGTGCTGACCCAGTTGAAGACCTTCACGCCCGTCGGCACAGCGATCAGCAGGGTGGCGTACATGAAGAACAGCTCGCCCACCAACGGAATGCCCACCACGAACATGTGGTGCGCCCACACGATGAACGACAGGAACGCGATGCTGGCCGTGGCATAGACCATCGACGTGTAGCCAAACAACGGCTTGCGCGAGAAGGTCGGGATAATCGAGCTGACGGCGCCGAAGGCCGGCAGGATCATGATGTACACCTCGGGGTGGCCGAAGAACCAGAACACATGCTGGAACAGTACCGGGTCACCGCCGCCGGCCGCGCTGAAGAAACTGGTGCCGAAGTGGATATCCATCAGCATCATGGTCACGCAACCGGCCAGCACCGGCATCACCGCGATCAGCAGGAACGCAGTGATCAGCCAGGTCCACACGAACAGCGGCATTTTCATCAAGGTCATGCCCGGCGCGCGCAGATTGAGGATGGTGGCGATGACGTTGATCGCGCCCATGATCGAACTGATCCCCATCAGGTGGATGGCGAAGATGAAGAACGTCACGCTTTCCGGCGCATAGGTGGTGGAGAGCGGGGCGTAGAAGGTCCAGCCGAAATTAGGCCCGCCGCCCGGAGTGAAGAGGGTAGACACCAGCAGCAGGAACGCCGCCGGCAGCAACCAGAAGCTGAAGTTGTTCATCCGCGGCAACGCCATGTCTGGTGCACCGATCATCAGCGGGATCATCCAGTTGGCCAGGCCGACGAAGGCCGGCATCACCGCACCAAACACCATGATCAGGCCGTGCATGGTGGTCATCTGGTTGAAGAATGCCGGCTGGACGATCTGCAAGCCCGGCTGGAACAGCTCGGCGCGGATCACCATGGCGAACGAGCCGCCCAGCAGGAACATGGCGAAAGCGAACCACAGGTACATCGTGCCGATGTCTTTGTGGTTGGTGGTCAGCACCCAGCGCATCAAGCCTTTGGCGGGGCCGTGGGCATGGTCACCTACGTGACCATGGTCATCGATCACAGTGCTCATGGCCGATCTCCTGCAAGCGAGTGGGCGGGGCGATTGAGGGCATACGCAATGTAGGCGGTCATTTGCTTTGCGCCTGTTTCAGAGCCAGCACGTCTTTGGGCGTGACCATGTCGCCTTTGTTGTTGCCCCAGGCGTTACGTTCGTAGGTCACCACGGCGGCGATATCCACTTCCGATAGCTGTTTGCCGAAGGCGGCCATGGCAGTGCCGGGCTTGCCGAAATAGACGCGGTGCAGGTGGTCTTCCTTGGGCCCGGTGGCAATTGGCGAGCCTTTGAGTGCCGGGAACATCGGCGGCAGGCCCTGGCCTTCGGCCTGGTGACAGGCCACGCAGGTGGTGTGGTAAATCTTGTCGCCACGGGCCACCAGCTCATCCAGGGTCCATTCCTTGGAGGTCAGCTCCTTGAGCTTGGCCGCTTCTGCCTTGCGTTCGCCGAGCCAGGTGTCGTAGTCGGCCTGGGACCGCACATCCACCACAATCGGCATGAAACCATGGTCCTTGCCACACAGCTCGGCACACTGACCACGGTAGATGCCAGGCTTCTCGATCCGGGTCCACGCCTCGTTGATGAAGCCAGGAATCGCGTCGCGCTTGACTGCAAACGCCGGCACCCACCAGGAGTGGATCACATCGGCGGCAGTCACCAGGAAACGCACCTTGGCACCCGCCGGCAACACCAGCGGCTGGTCCACTTCCAGCAGGTAATGCTCGCCTTTGACGGCCTGGTTATGGATCTGCTCGGCGGGCGTGGCCAGGTTGCTGAAGAATTCGACGTCCTGGCCCAGGTATTTGTAGTGCCACTTCCACTGGTAGCCGGTGATCTGGATATCGATATCCGACTCACTGGTGTCGTACATCTTGATCAGGGTCTTGGTTGCCGGGATAGCCATGGCCACCAGGATCAACAAGGGCACCACGGTCCATAGAATTTCCACGGTCGTGCTCTCGTGAAACTTGGCTGCCACCTGGCCCGTGGAGCGGCGGTGCAGGATCATCGACCAGAACATCGCGCCAAACACGACGATGCCAATCACCACACAGATCCAGAAAATGGTCATGTGCAGGTCAAACACGGCGTGACTGACTTCAGTGGCCCCTGGCGCCATATTCGTCGTCCAGGCCGCTTGTGCCTGGCTGAATACTGACCACAACAGGAGGCCCATCCAAACATGTGGATGTCGCGTCATTGCGGGTTCCCCTTATGTTTCTTGTTATCCCGCCGGTTTGCACCTGCGGCGAAGGGAGCGGCTTCCATACTGCTTACAACCGCCAAGCCTTGCCTGCGTCATGCAGTTGGGCGTCATCAGCTAATTGCGTACAAAATCGAGTATAGACAGCAGCGGCGACCCCGCAATGTGTAGGGGCAAATCAGCAAAAACAGACGGGCGGAGCTAACAAAACCGGGGGCGCAAACGTTTATCCGACGAACGATGGCATTTCGATATAACAGCGATGCATAACCATGAAATAATTATGACAAATGCGTCTTAGGCGCTCGTATAAACGAGCTACCTTATCCTCTCCCTTTTCCTACGCCTGTTTCACTGGAGCCTTCATGAACACCGCCGCATTGCGCGAGCAGATTTCCCGTGCCCATCAACACGAAGCCAGCACTGGCCAGCTTGCCACACAGCTGGAAAAACAATTGCCGCACCTGCATTCGGCCATTTCTCTGGCGGACGGTGATCGCAACACGGTTATGACCCGCTTTGTTACTGCCTATATCGACCTCGTTCCAGACTTGCTGGACGCCGCCAACGACGTGGCACGCGAGGCCGGAATTGAAAGCCAGATCAAGCCGGTACTGAAGATCGCCGAGCATTTTTTCCTGCAACCGCCAGCGATTCTGGCCGGCCATGAGGGCCTCGACGGCCTGCTGGACGAGGCCTATTTGGCTCATCGCTTGGTCGAAGAGGTCAACGACCTGTATATCAAGCATTTCGGCCAGCCGCTGATTCCGGCGGATACCACCGTGGCCAACCTGATCGCCCATCAACTGATCGGCGAAGCATTCGCCAACAATCTGGATGAAGCGGTGCACCTGGCGGTGGATGAAATGCTCAACGAAGAAAGCTTCGCACTGGAGTCAGTCGAGGCTTACCGCGAGACACTCAAGAGCCCCAACACAGAAGCGGCGTGGAAGCGTTGGCCGTGCCTGTCGCGGCAGTTGGGGGTTGGGTTGAAGCTGGATCAGCCGGCCTAAACCTTCGACCGGACGCAGAACCAAATGTGGGAGGGGGCTTGCTCCCGATGGCGGCGTATCAGTCGAGGTATCAAGTTGACTGAGCCCATCCCATCGGGAGCAAGCCCCCTCCCACATGGTTGATTCGACGTCGTCAGCGAATGGACGGTGCCGATCCCATCCCCACTGTCGTGCGCACTCGCCCTTCCAACCGGCGTTTCAACCCCCGCGCCTCGATCACCAGCATCGACCCCTTGGCCGCATTGGCTCGGCCCCATTCCTCCAGCAACTCCAGGCAGGAGTGGTCGATATAACTCAGGTTGCTCAGCGGTACATGCAGGGTGGTCCCGGCCGGCACCGCCGACAGCACTTTAGTCAGCGCCGGCACTTTCAGAAAGGTCGCCGCGCCCGTCAAACGCAACTCCATCTCACCGTCCTGAGGCAAGTCGACCAGGCTGATTTTCAGCCGCGACGCCTTGAATGCCAGCTTCACCAATGTCAGCCCGAACCCCACCAGTACACCGGTCAACAGGTCAGTAAAGATGATCGCCAGCGCCGTGGCTGCATAAGTGAACATCGGCATCCGCCCATACCGCCCCAACGCCCGGAATGCCTTGACGTCCACCAGCTTTATCCCGGTATACACCAGCACACCCGCCAGGCTCGCCACTGGAATGCTCTGCAGCACACTCGATAACAAGAGCACGAACGCGAGCAGCCACAGGCCATGGAACATCGCCGATAAACGGGTGGTGGCACCCGCCTGGACGTTGGCCGAACTGCGCACGATCACACCGGTCATCGGCAGCGCGCCGACCAGGCCACAGAGCATGTTTCCCACACCTTGCGCAGACAACTCCTTGTCGAAATCGGAACGCTGACCGCTGTGCATGCGGTCAACCGCTGCCGCTGAAAGCAACGTTTCGGCGCTGGCGATAAACGCCACCGCGAATGCGGCGATCAACAACTGCGGATCGGCCATGTTCAGCAGGTCGCTGGGACGCAGCCAGTCGATGGCATCAGCAAGGTTTTCCGGGACTTCCACACGCTTTACCTGCAACGCCAGCACCAGGCTGGTGACTGTCGCCAAGCCCACGCCCAACAAAGCGCCAGGCACGAAGCGCAGGGTATTGGGGCGCCATTTATCCCAGAGGTACATCACCGCCATCGTCGAAAGACCCAGCAGGCCCGCTTGCCAACCCAGATCACCGCCGAGGGTCGGGATCGCCCCGGCCAATGCGGCCGGGAAGCCTGCCAGGTTATCCAGCCCCGATGGCTTGGGCACGCCATCGAGCATCACATGGATCTGCGACAGCACAATCAACACCCCAATCCCCGCCAGCATGCCGTACACCACCGCCGGTGCCGTGACACGAAACCAGCAGCCCAGGCGCAAACGCCCGGCCACCAGTTGCAGGAAGCCCGCCAGCAGCAGTATCGGCCCGAGCATCAACATGCCGTGCTGGCGTACCAGTTCGAACACCAGCACCGCCAACCCCGCCGCCGGGCCACTGACCTGCAACGGCGAACCCGCCAACCAGCCCACCACCAGCCCACCGATGATCCCGGTCATCAGCCCTTTGGCTGGCGGCATGCCGGACGCGATCGCGATCCCCATGCACAAAGGCAGGGCGACCAGAAACACAACCACGGAGGCGAGCAGCTCCCGCGGCAGTACAGTTTTCAATTGAGCAGCACGCATGATGGCTCTCCCGAGGCATTCGCCGGGCGCGGTAAAGCCTGACTGCATCCATGGCAGCCACCGCTTTACCCGGCAGGGATATGTTTTAGAAGCGCGCTTTAGGCGTCGCGCAGGGGATCGGTTCGGTGCCGTTCAACGGTCGAAATGCCGCCTTATCTGCATCGTAGGCCCGGATTTCGCTGGTCTCGATGTTGTAGATCCAGCCGTGGATAAACAAATGACCATTGGCCATGCGCGAGGCCACGGAAGGATGGGTACGCAAATGTTGAAGCTGGGCGATGACGTTTTCTTCGGTCAGTACTTTCATGCTCTCGCCTTCGTTGGCACAGTCGCAATTGTCCTCAACCATGGACTTGGCGACTTCAGCGTGGCGCAGCCAGGCCCTGACCGTCGGCATCTTTTCCAGGCTGTCGGGGTTGAGTACTGCACGCATGGCACCGCAATCGGAATGCCCGCACACAATGATGTGCTGTACGCCCAGCGCGAGCACTGCGTACTCGATAGCCGTGGAAACGCCGCCGTTCATCTGGCCGTAGGGCGGCACTACGTTGCCCACGTTGCGTGTCACGAACAGGTCGCCGGGGGAGCTCTGCGTGATCAGCTCGGGCACGATGCGCGAATCGGCGCAGGTGATGAACATCGCTCGCGGGCTCTGGGCCGTGGCGAGTTTCTTGAAGAGCTCTTCCTGCTGGGGGAAGACGTCGTGATGGAAATGCAAAAAGCCGTCAACGATGTGCTTTAGCGCTGCATCGGCGGACTCTGCCACCTGAGGGGCTGAAGCCGACGCAGCCAACGGCTGTTTATCCTTGTCACTCATGATTCATCCTCTTGATTAATGCAGGGGAGTGTTCAGGTCAATTCGACGCTTGGCGAGTGGAATAGTTGGAAACGCCACACACCATCGTACCGACCCATCAGTCACTCGCTGAACAAGGTAGCCGCCGAAACTTAACTCAAACTGAATGAACCGCTCTAGATCGCGGGTTTCAATGATGTCAAAACGCGATTATTCCTACAAATAAGGTGCGTTGGCCCTGGTGAGTCTACAACAACGCCATCTGCCTGCCAGGCGGACAGAACGCGGTGCAGTCCAGATTAAACCCGTCCCGGCGATTCAGCCCCAGGCGCTTGATCGCCTTGCTGAAGCGCTGCGCCAGCAGGTCGGCAAACGGCCCTTCGCCACGCATGCGCACACCGAAACGGCTGTCATAGACCTCACCGCCCCGTACCTGGCGCACCAGGCTCATCACATGGGCCGCACGCTGCGGGTAATGCGCCGCCAACCATTCTTCGAACAGCGGCGCGACCTCCAGCGGCAAGCGCAGCATCATGTACGCCGCGCTTTGCGCGCCGGCCGCATGGGCTTCGGCCAGCAGGCTTTCCAGTTCACTGTCGTTGATCATGGGAATCATCGGCGAGCACAGCACCCCCACCGGGATGCCCGCCTCACGCATCACCCGGATCGCCCGCAACCGCGCCTTGGGCGCCGCCGTGCGCGGTTCCAGGATGCGCTTGAGCTCATCGTCCAGGCTGGTGAGGCTGATCATCACCGCCACCAGGCGCTGGCGCGCCAACTCGGTGAGTAAATCGAGGTCGCGCAGGATCAGCGAGCCCTTGGTGATGATCGTCACCGGGTGCCGGTAGCGCAGCAGCACTTCGAGGGTCTGGCGGGTGATCTTGTACTCGCGCTCGATGGGTTGGTATGGGTCGGTATTGGAGCCCAGGTTAATCGGCGCGCACACATAACCCGGCTTCGACAGCTGCTGCTCCAGCACATCGGCGGCATTAGTCTTGGCAATCAGCCTGGTTTCGAAATCCAGCCCCGGGGACATGTCCCAATAAGCATGGCTGGGCCGCGCATAGCAGTAGATGCAACCATGCTCGCAGCCGCGATAGGGGTTGATCGAGCGATCAAACGGCAAGTCCGGCGAGTTATTACGGGTGATGATGGTCTTGGCCGTTTCGATACGCACTTGAGTGCCCTGGGTCGGTGGCACTTCCTGATGCCAGCCGTCGTCTTCGGCCACGCTGACGGTGGGCGCAAAACGATTATGCAGGTTGGTGGCCGTACCCCGGCCACGGGGCGGCAATGCAGTCGTCATAAAAACGCCTCGATACTGTTTTTATATACAGTATCGAGGCGCGAGGTTTCTGACCAGTGCCGTTTGGCGGTCAGCGAGGGATCAGTACTTCTGCGTGACTTGCCCCAGGTCATCGCCCGAGGTGGTGCGCCCATCGCTCTTGCGCAGGCCAGCCACATCGCTGGCTTTCACCGGCGCACCTTTGTTGCCCCAGCTACCCCGTACGAATGTAACCACATCCGCCACTTCCTGGTCCGACAAGCGCCAGGCGAACGCCGGCATGGTGAAGGTCGACGGCGCCGTGTGGGTCGCCGGCAAGGTACCGCCGTTCAACACGATGTTGATCAACGACGTGGCATCCGCCGTCTGCAACACTGGGTTACCCGCGAGCGCCGGGAACACCCGCGTATAGCCATGGCCGTCGGTTCGGTGGCACGCCGCGCAGTTGTCGATGTACACCGAGGCGCCGGGCTTGCTGTCGTCGCCTTTCCACAACGCCTCAGCCACCTGTTTGTCGTACTGGTGCGGCTGATCCTTGGGGTCGACCGCCGGTAGGCTCTTGAGGTAACGGGCGATAGCCGTCAGGTCATCTTGCGACATGTACTGCATGCTGTGGACCACAACATCGCTCATGCCTCCGAACACCGCGCTGCGGTCACTACGGCCAGTCTTGAGGAATTGCACCAGTTGCTCTTCGCTCCAGCCGCCGAGGCCATCCTGGTGATCGCCGCGCAAGCTTTTCGCGATCCAGCCTTCCAATGGTGCGCTACCCGACAGGAAGGCGTTGCCGTCAGTCGCACTCAGGGCTTTTTCCTGCATGGTCAGGGCTCGTGGCGTATGACACGCGCCACAGTGGCCGAGACCTTCAACCAGATACGCACCACGACTGATCACCGGGTCGGCAGCGGCCTGGGCCTGAGGGCCCTCGACGGCGGGTGCAAACATCCAACGCCAAGCAGCCAAAGGCCAGCGCATGCTCAACGGCCAGGGAATATCGCTGTCCTTGTTCGCCTGGGCGACCGGCTCAACACCCTTCATGAAGTACGCATACAACGCCTGCATATCGCTGTCGCTGACACGCGCATAAGACGGGTAGGGCATCGCCGGGTAAAGCGTACTACCGTTCTTGGCGACACCATGGCGCACGGCCTTGTCGAAGTCCTCGAAGCTGTAGTCGCCCAGGCCAGTTTTGTCCGGGGTGATGTTGGTGGAATAGATCACACCGATGGGGGTTTCCATCGGTAGGCCACCAGCAAAGGGTTTACCGCCCTTGGCGGTGTGGCAGGCGACGCAGTCACCGGCGCGAGCCAGGTACTCCCCCTGCTTGATCAGGTCGGTTTCAGCGGCACTTATCGAGCAGCTGCTGAACAACGCCAGGGAGGCAATAACGAGTGCTTTCATGGTCATCGCTCCTTATGCCTGAACCAGCGGGCCGGGGTTTTTCAGGTACTGCTCGCGAATCGCGCGAGCCGACCAATAGGTCAACGCTGCCACCAAGCCGGTAGGGTTGTAGCCCAAACCTTGTGGGAAAGCAGATGCACCTGGGACAAACACGTTGTGTACATCCCAGGATTGCAGGTAACGGTTCAGCGCACTCGTTTTCGGGTCGGTGCCCATGATCGCGCCACCGTTGAGGTGGGTGGTCTGATAAGACGCCGTATTGAAATGCTCACCGACCTTTTTGCCGAGCACGGCAATGGCTTTCGGGTTCATCGCTTCGGCGACCTTGCCCATTTTCTCGACCATGAAGCGGTTCATCTTGATGTCATTTTCTTGCCAGTCGAACGTCATACGCAGTAGCGGCAAGCCGTAGGCATCGCGGTACACCGGATCCAGGTCCAGGTAGTTGCTCCGGTAGGATTGATGGGCGCCATGGGCATCCATCGACACCTGGTGGGTGTAGTAGTCGGCAGTGGCGCGTTTCCAGGCGCTGCCCCAGGCCGGAGTGCCCGGTGGGTTTGACGTACCGGCAATCGGCCGGCTGCCTGCCTGGTTAACCCACATCGGCGAACCACCCACAAAGCCGTGCGGGCCATGGTCGAAGTTATCGGCGTTGAAGTCATCAATGGCCACGCCATTGCCACCCGCACCAATAAAATTGTTGGTATGGGTGTCTTTGTCGAAGAAAGCTTTGATGGTGCCCATGTTCTGGTAGGCGAAGTTCCTGCCCACCACGCCTTCGTTGGTAATCGGGTCGTAGGGTTTACCGATACCCGAGAGCAACATGAGACGCACATTGTTGAACTGGAAGGAGCCGATGATCACCAGATCCGCCGGTTGCTCGCACTCCCGGCCCTGGGCGTCGATATAGGTCACACCGGTGGCTTTTTTCTTGGTGCTGTCGAGATTGACCTTCAGCACGTGGGAATTGGGCCGCAGCTCGAAGTTCGGCACCTGGCGCAGCGCCGGCAGGATGTTTACGTTCGGCGACGCCTTGGAATACATGTAGCACACATAACCACTGCAAAAACCGCAAAAGTTGCAGGGGCCCATCTGTGCACCGTAGGGGTTGGTATAAGGTCCCGAGGTGTTCGCCGACGGCAGGTTGTAGGGTTTGTAACCCACCTCAGCAGCAGCTTTCTGAAACAGCTGTGCGGAGACGGTGTTTTTCTGCGACTCCAACGGGAACGGATTGGAGCGATCCGGCGCGTACGGGTTGCCGCCGCGACCTTCACCGACCAACTGACCTTTGACGGTCCAGGCCTGGCCGGAAGTGCCGAAGACTTTTTCCGCATAGTCGAAAAACGGCTCCAGCTCTTCATAGCTGACGCCGAAATCCTGGATAGTCATGTCCTTGGGAATGAAGTTCTTCCCATAACGTTCTTCGTAATGGCTACGCATGCGCAACTCGATAGGGTCGACACGAAAATGCACACCCGACCAGTGCAGCCCCGCCCCCCCCACACCATTACCCGGAAGGAACGCACCCAACTGACGGTTGGGCAGGGCGACGTCATTCACGCTATGGCGAATCGTCACGGTCTCCTTGGAGATGTCTTGAAACAGCTTCTTACGCACGCTGTAGGTCAATTCGTCGATGACCTGAGGATAGTTGCCGTCCGGATAAGTGTCCTGCATCGGGCCGCGCTCCAGCGCTACCACGTTGAGGCCCGCTTCCGTCAGCTCCTTGGCCATGATCGCGCCGGTCCAGCCGAAACCTACGATCACCGCATCCACTTTCTTCATGATGGTCGCCACGTTTACGCCCTCTCGCCGCGAATAGAAACAGCCGGGAAGGGGTACTGCTCGTTGCGCTCCACCCAATCCATAAAATCGGCGCGAGCGCCCGGGAAACCGATCATGGTCCAGCCGACCATGCCTTTGTTACCGCCATGGACCGGGTCGCAGAAGAAGCCTTCCTTGGTGTTTTGCAGCAGCAGGTTGAAAAACATCTGCGGCGGCACAGCCGCAAAATGCGCGGTCACTTCACTGCCGCCAGCCTCCAGACGTCGCAGCATGTCCTCCTGGGTAGCGCTGTCTTGCGCAGCAAAAGTCTTTCCGTTAAACGCCTTCGACCACGCATCCGTCGCGGCAATACCCAGGCGATAGATCTCCTTGGGCACCAATTTGCTCTGCCAGCCCATTTCCGGCACCGCATCGGCGTTGAACGGCCCTTGCATGAACCACAGCGCGCCACTGGCGTAAGGTGTATTCATCTGGCGATCGATGTATTCCGGCGCACCGGCTTCCAAGGCACCCGGGCCCTGGGCGTCGGCCGGGATCAGGCGGGCGACGGCCGCGTTGATAAACGCCCACTCTTCTGCGGTGAAGTAGCTCGGCTCATAAGGCTTGTCGTTGGCAGCCGGCTTGGCGGGAGCAGCCTGGGCGGGCTCCGGCGTGGCCATCAGCATCGAACCGCCAAGGCCCGTACTGGCAACCGTGACCACCGGGATCAAGGTCAAGGATTTGCGCAGAAAATCACGCCGGGGGTTGTCTTGATCTTGATCAGACATGGGTGCACCTCATCATGTGGTCACGGGTTTATCAGCCGCTTCTAAGAGCAGCGTGAAGGTTTTCCAAGGCATGGAAGCCAAGGGCATAGAACACCCTGGCAACCAATAGTTACAAATGATAGCAGCCTAAGAATTGGGAAGAATCGGTTCAGCGGTAAAAAACAACAGATCAGACTCGCTGATTCACGATTCTTTGACGAGCACCTCACACGTTGTTGACCCCCCGTAAGCGAATCTGTGGCCCATCAGCCATTTCCCTATTCGGTCACAAAGCGCATGTTCAAGATCCAATTGCTGCCTGCCCTCGGCCTGGCGTTCATGGCACTGTTCAGCACGGTTCACGCCCACGCTGACGACGCCACCTCCATTCGCTCGCCGGAATGGGCCCAGCCTGTGGGTAACCAATTCAACCTGCACCAAATGACGCCCACGCTCTATCGCAGCGCGCTGCCGGACAGCAGCGCTGTGCCTGTGCTGGAAAAGCTCAAGATCGGTACGGTGATCAACTTTCTGCCGGAATCGGACGCCAACTGGCTGAAATCGACGGATATCAAACAGGTACAGCTGACTTATCGCACCAACCATGTCGACGATGCCGACGTGCTGGCGGGGCTGCGGGCGATTCAAGAGGCGCAAGCCAACGGCCCGGTGCTGATGCACTGCAAGCACGGCTCCGACCGCACCGGTCTGATGGCCGCGATGTATCGGGTGGTGATTCAGGGGTGGAGCAAGGAAGATGCGCTCAACGAGATGACCTTGGGCGGTTTCGGTACCAGTAACGGCTTCAAGGACGGCGTTCGCTACATGATGAAGGCCGATATCGACAAGTTGCGTACAGCCTTGGCGAATGGCGACTGCAGCACCAGTGCCTTTGCACTGTGCTCGATGAAAAGCTGGCTGACCCCGGGAACGAAAGAACACGCGGCCACCGAAGAAAAAACTGCATTGGTTGTAACCCCCTGAGAGGTAATCCCAGGGGGTGAGCGCATCAGTCTTTTTTCAGCTTCGGGTTGGGGAAGAACTGCACCGCTTGCACCTTCGGGTCCGGCGCTTTCAAAGCCGATGTATTGACCCGCGTGCCCAATTCCTTGGGCACCGACAACCCTTGATCATTCAGCGTGTCGGTATAACCGCAGGCCACGCATTCGCGGTGCGGCACGCTGTCCTCGGTCCACATCTTCAACTTGTCTGGCTCGCTGCACGCCGGGCAGACCGCCCCGGCGATAAATTGCTTTTTAGTAATCACAGGCCCTTCACTCATGCTGCCGCGTCCTCACTCAGGCCGCTGTGGCGCAAGAGTGCGTCAATCGACGGCGCACGTCCGCGGAAGTCGACGAACAGCACCATCGGCTCCTGAGAGCCACCGCGAGCCAGGATCGCCTCACGGAACGCGCGACCCGTTTGAGCATTCAACACGCCGTCTTCTTCAAACTTGGAGAAAGCATCCGCCGACAGCACCTCCGCCCACTTATAGCTGTAGTAACCCGCGGCATAACCGCCGGCGAAGATGTGCGCAAAACTGTTCGGGAAGCGGTTGTAGGCCGGTGGACGCATCACCGAGACTTCATCGCGCACGCCTTCCAGCACCTGCGCCACGCTGCGGCCATCGCCATGGGTGGCGTGCAGCTCAAAGTCGAACAGCGAGAACTCCAACTGGCGCACCATCATCAGGCCGGACTGGAAGTTCTTCGCCGCGAGCATTTTTTCCAGCAGGTCCTGAGGCAGCGGTTCACCGGTCTCAAAGTGGCCGGAAATCAGCGCCAAGCCCTCAGGCTCCCAGCACCAGTTCTCCATGAATTGGCTCGGCAGCTCCACCGCATCCCACGCCACGCCATTGATACCAGAGACGCCGGCATGTTCAACGCGGGTCAGCAGGTGATGCAGGCCGTGGCCGAACTCATGGAACAGGGTTGTCACTTCATCGTGAGTCAGCAGGGCAGGCTTGCCGCTGTCGGCCGGGGTGAAGTTGCACACCAGGTTGGCCACCGGGCTTTGCAGCACGCCGCCAAGGGTGCGGCGGCGATCGCGCGCGCCGTCCATCCAGGCGCCGCCACGCTTGTTGGCGCGGGCGTACAGGTCGAAGAAGAAGCGGCCGACGTGCTGGCCGTTTTCCTTGATTTCGAACAGACGAACATCCGGGTGCCAGGTGTCGAAGCCTTTGAGCTCGGCAATCTCGATGCCGTACAGGCGCTGCACGATGGCGAACAGGCCGCCCAGCACCTTGTCGATCGGGAAGTAGGCGCGCAGGGCTTCCTGCGACACGCTGTAGCGCTGCTCGCGCAGTTTTTCGCCATAGAAACCGCTGTCCCAGCTTTGCAGGTCAGCGCAGCCTTGTTCAGCGGCGTAAGCCTTGAGCTGTTGCAGGTCGCGGGCAGCAAACGGTTTGCTGCGCTTGGCCAGGTCACGCAGGAAGCTCAGCACTTGGTCGCTGGATTCGGCCATTTTGGTGGCCAGGCTCAGCTCCGAGAAGGACGCGAAGCCCAATAGTTGAGCCAGCTCCTGACGCAGGTCGAGGATCTGTTCCATCACCGGGCCGTTATCATTCTGGCCGGCATTCGGACCTTGGTCCGACGCGCGGGTGCAGTAGGCGGCGTAAACTTCTTCACGCAGGGCGCGGTCCTGAGCGTAGGTCATTACCGCGTAATAGCTCGGAAACTCTAGCGTGATCAGCCAGCCGTCAAGGCCCTTGGCCTGGGCGGCGGCAGCCATTTGCGCCTTGGCCGAATCGGTCAGGCCGGCGAGGGTGGCTTCATCGGTAACGTGCTTGGTCCACGCCTGGGTGGCGTCCAGCAGTTGGTTGGAAAATTTGCTGCCCAGCTCCGAGAGCTTGCTCTGCACTTCGGCATACCGCTTTTGCTGCTCAGGCGGCAAATCGATACCCGACAGGCGGAAGTCACGCAGGGAGTGTTCCAGAATAGTTTTTTGCGCCACGTCGAAGCTGGCGGCTTCCGGGCTGTTGGCCAGGGCTTCGAACGCCTGGAACAGTTCGCGGTTCTGGCCCATCTCGGTGGAGTAGGCGCTCAACGCCGGCAGACATGCCTCGTAGGCTTCGCGCAGCTCGGCGCTGTTGCACACGGCGTTGAGGTGGCTGACCGGGCTCCAGGCCGCGCCTAGGCGATCGTTGAGCTCATCCATGGCCAGAACCAGGCCCGCCCATGTCGGATTTTTACCCTGGCTTTGCAGGATGTCTGCGATAGCAGCACGGTTGTCGGCGAGGATCTGTTCGATCGCCGGCTGTACGTGCTCGGCACGGATCGCCGAGAACGGCGGCAGGTCGTAGGACTGCAAGAGAGGGTTGTTCGCGCTCACGGTTGGCACCTTGGCTGAAGAAACAGGTAAGACAAAGATGGGGCCATCTTAATTACAATCAACACCCACCGCAGCTATCAGCAGAAGAGAGAGAGGCTATCGTGACCCTTCGCACCTATCAGAACCACACGCCAACCCTGGGCGCCGGGGCTTTTGTCGATATTTCGGCGGTGGTGATCGGCGATGTCGAAATCGGCACCGACAGCTCCGTTTGGCCGCTGACCGTGATTCGCGGCGACATGCACCGCATCCGCATCGGTGCGCGCACCAGCGTGCAGGACGGCTGCGTGCTGCATATCACCCACGCCGGGCCTTTCAACCCGGACGGGTTCCCGTTGTTGATCGGCGATGACGTGACCATTGCCCACAAAGTCATGCTGCATGGCTGCACGGTGGGCAACCGCATCCTGATCGGCATGGGCAGCATCGTAATGGACGGCGCCGTAGTGGAAGACGATGTGATCATCGGCGCCGGTAGCCTGGTGCCGCCCGGCAAGAAACTCGAGAGTGGCTTTTTGTATGTGGGCAGCCCGGTTAAACAAATTCGAGCGCTGACTGACAAGGAGCGCGCCTTTTTCACCTACAGCGCCGCGAACTACGTGAAGCTCAAAGACCTGCACCTGGCAGAAGGATTCGACCAGTGAGCCTGCATTACCCAACGGTTTTATTCGATCTGGATGGCACCCTTACAGACCCGCGCGAGGGCATCACGCGCTCGATCCAGTACGCCCTCGGCAAACTCGGCATCGACGAGCCGGACCTGACCCAGCTGGAACACTTCATTGGCCCGCCCTTGCTACAGGCGTTCATGCAGTTCTACGGCTTCGACGAGGCCAGAGCCTGGGAGGCGGTGAATTTCTATCGCGAGCGCTTCAAGGTCACCGGGCTGTATGAGAATCGCGTATTCGACGGCGTCATGCCGCTGCTGGAAGCACTCAATGGCCAGGGGCGCCAGCTGTATGTCGCCACCTCCAAGCCGTGGGTGTTCGCCCGCGAGATCGCCCGGCATTTCGACTTTGCCAAGCACTTCAAGGTGATCTACGGCAGTGAGCTGGACGGTACACGCACCAACAAGGTCGAACTGATCGCCCACTTGATGCAGGAAGAAGGGCTGGACCCCGCCACTACCTTGATGATTGGTGATCGCAAGCATGACCTGATCGGAGCCCGCAGCAATGGGCTGGACTCAGCGGCGGTAGGGTATGGGTTTGGCAGCTTTGAAGAGCTGAATGCCGAGGCGCCGACCTGGCATTTCGAGACGTTGCCCGAGATGCACCAGGCGTTTTTGCAGCGCCTTTAAGACCGCTATCGAGAGCAAGCCCTAATACCAGTCCGTTAAGAAAGGCTAAAAACAACCTGTGGCGAGCGGGCTTGTCGAATCGTCGCACCGCCCGCTCACCACTGGGGAATATGACTGCCTTCAAAAGTTGTGTAGATACCTATGCCCGGATGGGGCTCTAACGCCCACCACCTTCCAACTGCTTGAGCGCCGCCTTGCGCTGCACCACCGGCAACCCTCCCAGTTGTTCCACTGCGGCATAAAACTTCACCCAGTCGCCACCTTCCTGGCGAAACAACGCGGCAAACGCCGGCACCCATTGGTCATACAGCCCGAACGGTAACAGCCGCGCGTTATTCAACGGCTGGTTGACCCAGACGTCATATCGCTTGTCACCGCCCCATTGGTTATCCCGTAGCTGCCGGTACTCCGTGCGCAAACGCTCGAACTGCGCCGCCTTGGCCTGCCGCATCACATCAGCGACCAAGGGCTTCGCGTACAAGGTTTCCAGGCGTTTACGGGTATCGAGAATCAGCCGGATGAATTGATCACGCTGCTGCAACGCCGTATCGCTGACAGGTGCCAAGCCCCGCGCCGCACGCCATTGGCGGGTGCCTTCCTGCTCGACGAAGTTGGCGTATGACTCGTTGAACTCGGTATCGTCCTTCACGTAAAAACGCTGGTGCGCCAACTCATGAAAGATCAGCGTGGCAAGACGCTCATCACCCCAGTTCATCATCGAACTCATGATCGGATCATTGAACCACCCCAAGGTGGAATACGCCTCGACGCCACCGATCGACACGTCCATGCCCTGTTGTTGCAACAGCGCCGCGGCCCCTCGCGCCGCCCCCTGGTTGTAGTAACCACGGTAAGCGACGCAACCGGCGATAGGGAAACAATGAGTCTGGGGGCTTAAGGAAAATTCCTGCGTGGCGAAGACATTCCAGACCACATAAGGGCGACCAATGTCGGCGTACAACCGGTAACTCTGGTTGTCGGGCAAGTGCAAGTGCTCACTGGCAAAAGCGCGCGCCTTCTGCGATTGCACCAGATGGTCACGCAGCCGCTGTGGCCGAGAAGGGTCGGCGATGACGTCGGCAACCGGCTCCCGGGCCCGCAACAATTGCCATTGGCCGCTGGCCAACTGGCTGTAATAGGTGACGCTGGAACAGCCGCTGAGCAGCACAATCATCAACCCTGGAAGAAAACGCCTGACCATGCCCCGATTGCTCCTGGGTGAATTGCTCGCCAGCCTAGCCTGCCTGCACAAAATTTTTCTACGGCGTGGCATGTTTATACTGAAAGGGAGTTTGCTGCCCTCGGCACCATGCTCGACTCTTTCCTACCGTTGAGTGCCAGCCATGCGCCAGCTCCTGCTACCCATTACCGTCCTGCTCCTCAGCGCCTGCGCTTCGAACCCTGTACCGCCGGCCGATCCGCAGCAGGCCTGGGTCGATTTCGCCACGCCGACACCCGGCGCCAAACTGGTCATGGCCCAGCGCCTGGACGGCAAGAGCGTTGACGATGGGCGCTACTTCCAAGTGCCCGCCGGCAGCCATGAGTTGATGGTGCGGTTTGATTTCGAGGTACCCACCGGCGGCAGCTTCGGCGGCTTTGGGCAAACCACCGACCGTACCTGCTTCATCACCTTGCAGTACGATCACTTCGAAGCCGGCCAACGCTATCGCCTGGAAGGTCGCTCATTGGCCTATACGCCGAACATCCGTTTATATGACGCCGCTCGCCAATTGCTGGCCGAAGAACGCAGCGTGAACTGCATCTGATCAGTCGTTGTTTCTCTGATAGATGATGCGCTTGGTGCCGCTTTCGCAGGAGCCGACAATCATCGCGCTGTCATGATTCTTGGCTTCTTCGGCGGTGATGATCTCCAGGGTATAGGACGGAATCGCCTTGGCCTGGATCTTCACTTCAATCTCTTTCCTGAGCGCTTCACAATCTTTTGGCTTGGCCACGGCCGAAGTGGCCAAAACACCGCAGATGATCGCCAAAGCAAAACGTTTCATGGGTGAAGCTCCCTGAATGCACTGCGCACGGGTGTGCGCCTAAGGCTGCCTAGGTTATAGGACCAGCTAGGGGAAACACGAGTTCTGATTTACGTGGGAGGGGGCTTGCTCCCGATTGCGATGTATCAGTCAACCTGGTGCTGGCTGACAGCAATCGGGAGCGAGCCCCCTCACATTGGAGCTGCGTCGTGTCAGTTGACGAGCGTGGCATCCAGGCTGATCTTCGCGTTCAGCACCTTGGAGACGGGGCACCCTTCCTTGGCCTTCTTGCTCAGTTCATCGAACTGCGCCTGGCTCGCGCCCGGGATCTTGGCCTTCAGAATCAGGTGCACGGCGGTAATCGCAAAGCCGCCGTCGACTGGGTCCAGGGTCACTTCAGCCTGGGTATCAATGCTGTCAGCCTTAAGCCCTGCGTCGCCAAGAATCATGGAAAACGCCATGGAGAAACAGCCGGCATGGGCCGCGCCGATCAGTTCTTCAGGGTTAGTACCCTTGCCGCCTTCGAAGCGGGCCTTGAAACCGTAGGGCGCTTCGCGCAGCACACCGGTTTGCGTGGAAATAGAACCCAGGCCAGTCTTCAGATCACCTTCCCAATGCGCGGATGCTTTTTTAACGATACTCATAGCGGTCTCCTCGAACGGTGGTTTTGCGTCAGTAAGGAGTCTGAGGATAGACGGCAGGGCAAAGTTCATCTTGTCGGAGAAACCTAGCTATTTAGTAGGAAATTTCACGATCACTATTGAATCTCGGGTATATGCCCTCATTGCATGAAGCATGCACATGAAGCGGCAGGTTTTGGTTCGTCTATAAGCCTGCGCACCCAATGGAGAAGCAGGCTTATGAAATCGCTGTCCGATGTGAAGTTCTCGACCCTTGACCTGGTGCCCGTGCGTGCCAACGGCAGCCCGGCGCAGTCGTTGCGCAACTCCCTGGACCTCGCCCAGCATGTGGAAAAGTTCGGCTACAACCGCTTTTGGGTGGCTGAACACCACAACATGGACGGCATCGCCAGCTCCGCCACCTCGGTATTGCTCGGCTACCTCGCCGGTGGTACTTCGACGATCCGCGTCGGTTCCGGTGGGGTGATGCTACCCAACCACGCGCCACTGGTGATCGCCGAGCAATTCGGCACCCTCGAAAGCTTGTACCCCGGCCGAATCGACCTGGGCCTGGGCCGCGCGCCCGGTTCCGACCAGATGACCGCCCGCGCCCTGCGCCGAGAGCGCTCCGGCAGCGCGGATGATTTCCCCGAAGACGTGGCCGAGCTGATGGCCTACCTGGGCCCGCGCACGCCCGACCAACGCGTCATCGCCGTGCCAGGCACCGGCACCAACGTGCCGGTGTGGTTGCTGGGCTCCAGCCTGTTCAGCGCGCAGTTGGCCGGTGAACGCGGTTTGCCCTACGCCTTTGCCTCACATTTCGCACCGCGTTTGATGCACGAGGCGATTCGCGTATACCGCAATCATTTCAAGCCTTCAGCCGTGCTGGACAAGCCCTACGTGATGCTCGGCATTCCGTTGGTGGCGGCAGACACCGACGAGCAGGCCGACTACCTGGCCACCTCGGTGTACCAGCGCATCCTGGCGCTGATGCGTGGGCAAAGCCTGGTACAGCGCCCGCCGGTGAAAACCATGGACGGCCTGTGGCTGCCCCATGAAAAAGACGCGGTCGGCAGCTTCCTCGGCCTGGCCATGGTGGGTAGCCCGGCGAAGATCCGCGCGAAACTGGAGGTCCTGATCGAACAGACCGGCGCCGATGAACTGATCTTTACCTGTGACCTGTACGAGCATGCTGACCGGATTCATTCCTACGAACTGCTGGCAGAAGTGATGAAGGGCTGAATGCCTGCAGGCGAAAAAAAACCGACGCACTCGCGTCGGTTTTTTATGTCTGGAACACGGGATTAACCGCGCTTGTAGACGATTTCCTTGGTGCCGCCTTCGCAAGTGCCAATCACCTTGCCATCGGCTGAAGCACCTTTTTTGACAACATCCAGCGAGTAGTGCTGAACACCTTTAGCATCAAGCTTCGCCGCGAGTTCGCTTTTCAGCTCTTCACAAGGCTTGCCCGCCGCCAGGGCCGTACCCGCAATGCTCAACAAACCTACCGCCAACAGGAACTTCTTCATCCGTTACTTTCCTTGCGCTGATCGAAAAGAGCGTGCCGACGCGCGTTGCGTCGGCACCCTAAGGTTGTAGCGCAGGTTATGGCAATCGGCCAGTCAGCAAGTTCCACTCACGGGCTCAACTACTGGCAATTCGGAATCCCACCTTGAGCGTGACCTGGAAATGCGCGGCCTTGCCGTCCTTGATGTGACCACGGGTTTCGGTCACCTCAAACCATTCCAGGTGCTTGATGCTCTTGTTCGCCTCGGCGATTGCGTTGTTGATTGCGTCTTCGATGCTGGTCGTGGACGAACCCACCAGTTCGACTTTCTTGTAGGTGTGATGATCTGACATAGCGTTTCTCCTGAGGTCTCTACTGAGCGTAGCAGTCAATGCACGTACTGCTTCTGGCGACTGTTCCTACGTGAAAGTTCAGATTTACTGCACTTTCTGAAACCGTCGCAGTCGGTATCTACACACGCCACTCAATCACTTCAGGAGAGTCAACATGGCCAACACTTCTTTACGCAAAGCGTCGCTGGAAAGCATGGAAGCCGAGATTTCGAGCCTGCTCAAGTCCCTTGAGAGCCTCAAGGACGATGCGTCCGATGAGTCGCGCAAAACCCTGAAGGCCCTGAAAAGCAATGCCGAGAATGCCCTCAAGCACTCGCGCCACCTGATCAGCGATGCCTACGAAGAAAGCAAAGTCAAAATCCGCGAAACCAGTGCTGCAACCCGCGACTACGCACAAGAGCACCCATGGACGACTGCCGGTGTCGCCGTGGGCGCGCTGGGCCTGCTGGCGGCTTACCTGCTGTGCAAACGCGGTGACTGATTTACCGGCTACAGCGGTTGGCGCAACAGCTCAGCCTTGAGCCACTGTGCCAACTGACCCGCGCGCCCGTCCGAGGCGCGCTTGGGTAGCCACAACGCCAGGTGCGCCGGGGTTTCACTGAAACCCCACGGTGCCACCAGGCGCCCCGCGCGCAGGTCCTCTGCCACCAGCGGTTCTGGCGCAATCGCCACGCCTAAACCAGCAACCGCCGCTTCCAGCAAATAATACAAATGCTCAAACCCCTGGCCGAGTTTCAACGCGCCGGGCTCGATACCGTGCTGCCGCGCCCAACTGGGCCAGGCTTGCGGGCGTGACGTGGTATGCAGCAGCATTTCGCCACACAACGCCTCCGCGGGCGCCTGACGCAGCAGTGTGTAACCGGCATAACGCGGGCTCATGACCGGGCCGATGCGCTCGCTGGCCAGTTCATACACCTGCATATCCGCCGGCCACGGCGGCTCGGCGAATACCAGCAGGGCGTCCAGCCCAGGGCGACGCGGATCAAGATCGCCTTCGCCCGCCGACAGGTGCAGGCGCAAGTCGGGTAAGTCGGCATTCAAACGCCCCAGGCGCGGGATAAACCAGCGCGCCAGCAAACTGCCCGAACAGCCCAGCACGAACGGTGCATCGGCGCTGCTTTGGGTGAGTTCGGCACACACGTCCCTTAAACGCTCGAACGCCTCGGCGCTGGCATCCCGTAGCCTGGCGCCTGCATCTGTGAGTTTAAGGCCACGCCCTTCCTTAACGAACAGGCTGATACCCAAATGCTCTTCAAGCACTTTCAATTGGCGGCTCACCGCGCCGTGGGTCACATGCAATTGCTCGGCGGCTTGGCTGACACTGTTGAGCCGGGCAGTGGCTTCGAAAGCGCGCAAGGCATTAAGGGGGGGAAGGTCACGACTCATCTGTGAGTTTTCCTGACAGGTTACACCGATCTTATCGGTTTTCAGCGCCGGATGTGAGGGGTAGAGTGGCTGTCATTGCTTTTCACACAAATGCCTAACTGGAGCGCCCCATGACTCAGTCCCAGACCGATCTGCGCAACGGCCCTGACGCCAACGGCCTGTTTGGTGCGTTCGGCGGCCGCTACGTTGCCGAAACCTTGATGCCGTTGATCCTCGACCTGGCCCGTGAATACGAAGCGGCCAAAATCGATCCGGCGTTCAACGAAGAATTGGCCTACTTCCAACGCGACTACGTCGGACGCCCAAGCCCACTGTACTTTGCCGAACGCCTGACCGAGTTCTGCGGCGGCGCCAAGATCTACCTCAAGCGCGAAGAGCTGAACCACACCGGCGCGCACAAGATCAACAACTGCATCGGCCAGATCCTGCTGGCGCGGCGCATGGGCAAGAAACGCATCATCGCCGAGACCGGCGCCGGCATGCACGGTGTGGCCACCGCCACCGTCGCCGCGCGTTTTGGCCTGGACTGCGTGATCTACATGGGCACCACCGACATCGAGCGCCAGCAGGCCAACGTGTTCCGCATGAAGCTGCTGGGCGCCGAAGTCATCCCGGTGGTCGCCGGCACCGGCACCTTGAAAGACGCGATGAACGAAGCCCTGCGTGACTGGGTGACCAACGTCGACAGCACCTTCTACCTGATTGGCACCGTGGCCGGCCCACACCCGTACCCCGCCATGGTGCGTGACTTCCAGGCCGTGATCGGCAAGGAAACCCGTACCCAACTGCAAGCCCAGGAAGGCCGACTGCCGGACAGCCTGGTGGCGTGCATTGGCGGTGGCTCCAATGCCATGGGCCTGTTCCACCCGTTCCTGGATGACACCAGCGTCGAGATCATTGGCGTGGAAGCGGCGGGGCACGGCATCGAAACCGGCAAGCACGCCGCCAGCCTCAATGGTGGCGTACCGGGCGTGTTGCACGGCAACCGTACCTTCCTGCTGCAGGACGACGACGGCCAGATCATCGACGCACACTCGATTTCCGCCGGCCTGGACTACCCGGGCATCGGCCCGGAGCACGCCTGGTTGCACGACATCGGCCGCGTCCAGTACACCTCGGTGACCGACGACGAAGCCCTCGACGCGTTCCACAAATGCTGCCGCCTGGAAGGGATTATTCCTGCACTGGAAAGCGCCCACGCCCTGGCCGAAGTGTTCAAGCGCGCACCGACGCTGCCGAAGGATCACCTGATGGTGGTGAACCTGTCCGGCCGTGGCGACAAAGACATGCAAACCGTGATGCACCATATGGAACAGTCTCAGCAGGAGAAACACTAAATGAGCCGCCTGCAAACACGTTTTGCGCAACTGAAAGAACAAAACCGCGCCGCCCTGGTGACCTTCGTCACCGCCGGCGACCCGGGCTATGACACCTCGCTGGCGATCCTCAAGGGCTTGCCAGCCGCTGGCGCCGACGTGATCGAACTGGGCATGCCCTTCACCGACCCGATGGCCGACGGCCCGGCCATCCAACTGGCCAACATCCGCGCACTGACCGCCAAGCAAAACCTGGCGAAAACCCTGCAGATGGTGCGCGAGTTTCGCAAGGACAACAGCGACACGCCGCTGGTGCTGATGGGCTATTTCAACCCGATCCACAAATACGGTGTGCCGCGGTTTATTGCCGACGCCAAGGAAGCCGGCGTTGACGGCCTGATCGTGGTCGACATGCCCCCAGAACATAACGCTGAGCTGTGCGACCCCGCCCAGGCGGCGGGCATCGACTTTATCCGCCTGACCACGCCGACCACCGATGACGTGCGCCTGCCCACGGTGCTCAACGGCAGCTCCGGGTTCGTGTATTACGTCTCCGTGGCCGGTGTGACCGGTGCCGGTGCCGCCACCCTGGAGCACGTCGAGGAAGCCATGACCCGCTTGCGTCGCCATACCGACCTGCCGATCAGCATCGGTTTTGGTATCCGCACGCCGGAGCAAGCGGCGGCCATCGCGCGCTTGGCGGACGGTGTCGTGGTGGGCTCGGCGCTGATCGATCACATCGCCACTGCCAAGAATGATCAGCAAGCCATTGATGGCGTGTTGAGCCTGTGCGCGGCATTGTCGGAAGGTGTGCGCAACGCCCGTAAGTAAGCGGGCCGTCAGCGATAGGTAAAGTTCCTGATACAGAGGAATCATACGGGCAATTCAGTAACTAAACTGACAAGACCAAGGGATTTCGAACCCGGTTCGAAATCCCTTTTTGCTGTTGGTGCCGTTGAGGAATTCCTGATGAAAATGCCTAAATCCGTGATAGCCGGCGTCGGCGTGCTGGTCCTGGGTGCCAGCGCCCTGGTGCAGGCCGCGCCGCCCTATGACCAGGGCGGCCCTGGCCGTGGTGACCAGCACGATCAGCGCGACCAGCGCGGCGATGACCACCGAGGTCCACAGCACGATCACCGTGGCGGCCCACCCGAAGACTTCGGCCCGGTGCGCCAAGTGATCCGCGATAACCACAACGACTTCCGTCGCGGGGCGCCACCGCCTCGCGGCATTCACTTGGTGCGTGGCCAACGCCTGCCGCCTAATTACTACGGTGAACGCCTGGACAGCCGCGCCTTGTCTCACCTGCCGGTCTACCCGGGCTACGAATGGCGTCGTTCCGGTGGCGATATTGTGTTGATCGCCATCGGCACCAGCATCGTCTATCAGATTCTGGATGGCGCGTTGTACTAGAGCGCGATTCCTTGTGGAGAGGGAGCACGCTCCCTCTCCACCTGTTATTCATTCAGTTCGATACGTTCGACCTTGCCCACCAGCAACACGTAGGAAAGCGCCCCAAGCAACGCCAGCACCGCAATATAGGTAATCGCCGGCGCAAACGAATCCCCACTGGCCAAAAAGCCAATCACGATCGGCGTGGCAATCGCTGACAAATTACCGATGAAGTTAAACACCCCGCCCGTCAGCCCGAGCAAGCGCGCCGGGGCCAAGGTCGACACCAGCGACCAGGTGATAGACGCCAAGCCGTTGCCGAAAAACGCCACCGCCAGGAACGTGATCACCCACGCCGTGGAGTCCACGAAGTTGGCGCCAATGATCGCCGTGGAAATCAACAACCCGCCTATGATCGGCAATTTGCGCGCAAAGCCCACCGACGCTCCGCGACGAATCAGCCAATCGGAAAACACCCCGGAACACAGCACGCCAACAAACGCCGCCAGGAAGGGCAACGAGGCCAGCAGGCCGGACTTGATGAAGTCCATGCCGCGATATTTCACCAGGTAAGTCGGGAACCACGTCAGGAAGAACCACAGCGTGGAGTTCAGGCAGAACTGCCCCAGGTAGATACCCCAGAGTTTGCGCTTGCTCAGCACAACGCCCAAGTCGACCCAACTGAACGGCGCCTTGGCGGTTTGCGCTTGCATGTCCACCAGGCCGCCTCCGTCGCGGATCAATTGGATTTCAGCTGCGTTGGCACCGTTGAAATCCTTAGGCTCGCGGTACACCGCGTACCAGATCAACGCCCACAGAATGCCCACGCCACCGGTTGCGACAAACACCATGTGCCAGCCGAACGCGTGTTGCAGCCACGCCAGCACCGGCGTGAGAAACGCCAGCCCGACAAACTGCCCGGAGGTGTAGACGCCGATCGCGGTGGCGCGCTCGCGCTCGGGAAACCAGGTGGTAACCACCCGACTGTTGATCGGGTAGGCCGGCGCCTCCAACGCCCCCACCGCCATGCGCAGCACAAACAGGGCGATAAAGCTGGCGGCAAAACCCAGCATCACGGTGGCAATCGACCACAACAGCAGGGCTGCGGTATAGAGCACGCGCGGGGGGACGCGGTCCACCAACCAGCCGCCAGGAATCTGCATGGCGGCGTAGGTCCAGCCGAAGGCGGAGAAGATCAGCCCGACATGCACCGGGTCGATCCCCAGCTCACTGGTCAGCGCCGGGGCGGCAATCGAGAGGTTGCTACGATCGAGGTAGTTGATCACCACGGTGATAAACAACAGCACCATGATGAAGAAGCGCTTTCGCGTAGGCGTGACTAAAGAAACCTGCCCGGTGAAGGATTCAGGATGCATGGAGGTTGCCTCTTCTTATGATTTATTAGGGACAAATCCTGCTGACGGAACCGGATCAACCTGTGGGAGGGGGCTTGCTCCGATGGCTGAGTGTCAGTCGACATCTTCGGCGGCTGGTACACCGTCATCGGGAGCAAGCCCCCATGTCTTACCGCGTTCTCACCACTCGGCAAAACTGCCATCGGCATGACGCCAGATCGGGTTGCGCCAACGGTGGCCAATGGCGGCACGCTCGATCACGTACTCCTCGTTAATCTCGATGCCCAGGCCCGGCCCGTTGGGAATCTTCACGAAGCCTTTGTCATAGTCGAACACGCCCGGGTCGCGCACATAGTCGAGCAGGTCGTTGCTCTCGTTGTAATGAATACCCAGGCTCTGCTCCTGGATAAACGCGTTGTAGCAAACCGCGTCCAGTTGCAGGCACGCCGCCAGTGCAATGGGGCCCAACGGACAGTGCAGGGCCAGGGCCACGTCGTAGGCTTCGGCCATGTTGGCGATCTTGCGGGTTTCGGTGATACCGCCGGCATGGGAGGCGTCCGGCTGGATGATGTCGACGTAACCTTCGCTGAGCACGCGCTTGAAGTCCCAACGCGAGAATAAGCGCTCGCCCAGGGCAATCGGCGTGCTGGTCAGCGGTGCCAGTTCTTTGAGCGCTTCGTAGTTTTCGCTGAGCACCGGCTCTTCGATAAACATGAGCTTGTAGGGGTCCAGCTCTTTCATCAGCACCTTGGCCATGGGCTTGTGCACGCGACCATGAAAGTCGACGCCGATACCCACGTTAGGGCCGACCGCATCGCGCACAGCCGCGACATTGGCCAGGGCCAAGTCGACTTTGTCGAAACTGTCGACGAACTGCAGTTCTTCGGTGCCGTTCATCTTCACGGCGGTGAAGCCACGGGCCACCGCCTCTTGGGCGGCACGGGCAGTGTCGGCGGGGCGGTCACCACCGATCCACGAATACACGCGGATCTTGTCACGCACCTGGCCGCCCAGCAGATCGCTGACCGACACACCCAGGGCCTTGCCCTTGATGTCCCACAATGCCTGGTCGATGCCGGCGAGGGCACTCATGTGCACCGCACCGCCGCGATAGAAGCCGCCGCGATAGAGCACGGTCCAGATGTCTTCGATATTGCGCGGGTCTTTGCCGATCAGGTAGTCGGATAATTCTTCGACTGCGGCCGCCACGGTGTGAGCGCGGCCTTCAACCACAGGCTCACCCCACCCCGTCACACCCTGGTCGGTTTCGACCTTGAGGAAGCACCAGCGCGGCGGGACGATAAAGGTCGTCAGTTTGGTGATTTTCATCTGTTATCTCTCTTATAGATGCAGCGCCTGTGGGCGCGGAACTTGAATCAGTTCAAGGCATTCCAGGCCGCGACATACGCCTGGGCGCGGCTCGCGACCTGATCCACTGTCATTCCCGGCTTGAACAGCCCGGAACCCAAGCCGAAGCCCTTGGCGCCGGCGTCGATAAACACCTGCATGTTGCCCGGGGTGATACCGCCCACCGGCAGCAGCAACGTGCCCTGCGGCAAGACCGCCAGCCACGCCTTGATCACCGCCGGGCCCAGTTGCTCAGCCGGGAACAGCTTCAACACATCAGCGCCCTCGGCCAATGCGGCAAAAGCCTCGGTGGGCGTGGCAACGCCTGGCGACAGGTAAAGGCCCGCCGCTTTTGCTGCACGCAACACCTTGGCATCGCTGTGAGGCATGACGATCACCTGGCCACCGGCGGCTTTGACGTGCTCAACCTGCTCGGCGCTCAACACCGTGCCCGCACCGATCAGGCAATCGGCGGGCAAGCTGTCGCGCAGGGTGCGGATGCTGGTGTAGGGGTCCGGTGAGTTCAGCGGGACTTCGAGCACACGAAAACCCGCCTCGTAGAGGACCTGGCCAACCGCTTCAACCTCATCCGGTCGTACGCCACGCAGGATTGCGATCAAACCGTTATGTGCGAGTGCTTGCTTGAGCATGTCAGGCCTCCAATACAGGTTGAGTGAGCCCGGCAGCCACCGCCAGTTGCCACAGGCCGCGTTCGGTGGCTTCTCGCGCCAGGCTGACATGGGCGAAACCGCACAGGGCCAGGGCGCGTTGATAGCGGGCGCAGAGTGGGGCGGCACCGACCAGGATGATCGGCTTATGGTGTGCGGTGCCGGGTAAGCCCGCGAGTTCGTGGCCGATCAACAGGCCGGACAGGTAATCGGGTTGTTGGTCAGGCGCGAGCTCGGCGGTCAGCCCAAGCGTGCGGGCACTGAACAACGTCGACAGCACGCCGCGCTGGCCATCTGCCGACAGCGCAACCCGTACGCCCCGGTCAAAAGCGTCCGCCTGGAAATGCTCGCCTATGTGTTGGGTTCGCCCCAGGATGCTGTGCTTGCTCAACACCGCGAACAATTCACCGGTCATGAAGGTGTCGAAGTGCGTGATGCAGCCATCGACCACCTCGACCCATTTGGAATGGCTGCCGGGCAGGCCAATCAATACCTCGGCTGCGAGCCCTTGCAATACGCCGAGCACTTGGGTTTCTTCGCCGCGCATCACGTTGGGCAAACCCACCTGCTCAATCACGCCCGGCACGATATGCACATCGACTCCGCGCACGCTGCGCACGGTATGCAGCGCCTGACCCAGGCTTGCGACATCAACGGGCGTGTTGCGGTAGGCCGCTTCGCTCCACCCCTGTGCACTGCCGACCATGCCGCAGGCGATCACCGGCAGGCCGGGCTGGGCGTCGAGCCAATCGCCACAGGCCGCATCGAACGCCAACTCGAAACCGTCATGGCAGCGACTACCGGCAATCATCCGGGGCTCGCTGGGCAAATGCATGATCCCCGCGGCCAGCGAGCGCTGTTCGAGCACCACGCCGGCTGGGCCGAGTTTATAAGCACGAAGGGAGCTGGTCCCCCAGTCGAGCGCGATCAATTGCGCCTGCATCGCTTCACCTGAAATAAGTGGGTGCTGAAAAAAGCAGATGGGCGAATATAAACCTATGCGCGGCAATATCTCAATATATAAATAACAGTCCCATATAGTGGGATGAAGTAATAAAAAATCCTGTCACCTCTTCAAATGAAGTGACAGAATTGATTAAAAAACAGACAGATCCAATTCGCGCATCGCGCCCATCCAGACCGCGTAATCGGTGTGATCCTTCAGGTCGTCGCCGGTCTCGGGGTGCAGGAACACCACCAGGCCATTGCGGTGCAGCGCCAGCCACGGCAACACCACGCCGATGTATTCCGGCGCGAACGCCAGTTGGCAACTCCAGTCCGGATGCGGACCTACCGGGCGTTCATGCACGCGCCCCATGCGCAGCGGGAACAGTTGGGTCGCGTCTTCGCATAAGGTGCGCGCCTGGTCGATGGTGCTGGCGTCGAAGTAGATATGGGCGTGGTAGCCCTTGATACGTTGCATGGCGAAATCCGGATCCAATATGCCCCGATCCTAGACCGCAATCGACGGCAGGGCCAGCCCGGTCAACGACTGCGCGCTGCTGGCTTGTTCCGCCACCAGCCAATCGACAAAGCGCTCGACCAACTGCCCCCGGCGTTTGCGCTGGGGCTGCACCACGTAATAGCCGAAACGCGAGATCACCGTGTCGCTGATCGGTCGGCACAGCCAATTCTGTTCCAGCAGGTTATCCACCAGGTGGCGCCAGCCGATGGCAACGCCCTGGCCAGCAATCGCGGCCTGGATCAGCAGGGTGTAGTTGTCGAAACGCAATTGGCCGGGTGTGGGCGCGGTGGTAATACCCAGCTCGCGAAACACACCACTCCAGTCGAACCACTGGCTGTTGTTTTCCTGACGCAAGTGCAGCAGCGGGCAGTCGTGCAAGGTGTGCAGAGTCAACGGCGCTGCCTGGGCCTTGAGCCATTGCGGGCTGCACACCGGGAACACTTCCTCGTTGAACAGCCACAGGCTGTCACCCTGTTTGAAACGACCATCACCGAATAACACCGCCACATCAATATCACTGCGCAGGGTGGCGTGGTTACGTTCGCTGGTCACCAAGCTGACATCGACCTGCGGGTTGGCCTGATGGAAGCGATGCAGGCGCGGCATCAACCAGTAGGCGGCGAAGGCAAAATCGGTGGCCACTTGCAGCACTTCGTGCTGATCCTGCTGGGTGATCACACTCAGGCCCTGGTTGATCGCCTGCAAGCCGCTTTGTACGTGCTCGAACAGCAGCGCACCGGCATCGGTCAGCTCAATACCACGGTAGATACGATCAAAAAGGCGGATCGCCAGTTGCTCTTCAAGGCGCTTGATCTGCTGGCTGACGGCTGGCTGGGTGGTGCCCAACTCCATCGCCGCAGCGGTGAAACTGCGGTGGCGTGCCGCCGCTTCAAAGGCACGTAACAGATCGAGAGATAAATCGCCGAGGGCTTTATACATAAGCTGTACTTATCCTAGACATTGCTTTTCATGGGCTTTACCCCACTTTACGAGGGCCGCATGCTCATTGGCATAAACACCGCCTATGGAATGCCGAAGACTCATGAAGCGCAAGAACATTCTTTTCATCATGGCCGATCAAATGGCCGCGCCGATACTTCCGTTCTACGCACCTTCTGCGATCAAGTTGCCGAATTTGAGCCGCCTCGCCGCACAGGGCGTGGTGTTCGACGCCGCCTATTGCAACAGCCCGCTGTGCGCGCCATCACGTTTCACGCTGGTCAGCGGCCAGTTGCCGAGCAAGATCGGCGCCTATGACAACGCCGCGGATTTCCCCGCCGATGTACCGACCTATGCCCACTATTTGCGCCGCCTGGGCTACCGCACCGCGCTGTCGGGCAAGATGCACTTCTGCGGGCCAGACCAACTGCATGGCTACGAAGAGCGCCTGACCAGCGATATCTACCCCGCCGACTATGGCTGGGCGGTGAACTGGGATGAGCCGCACGTGCGCCCCACCTGGTACCACAACATGTCCTCGGTGCTGCAAGCGGGCCCGTGCGTGCGCACCAACCAGTTGGATTTCGACGAGGAGGTGATCTTCAAGGCCCAGCAGTACCTGTTCGACCATATCCGCGAGGACGGCGAGCAGCCGTTCTGCCTGACCGTATCGATGACCCACCCTCACGATCCGTACACCATTCCCAAGCCGTTCTGGGACCTGTACGCCGACAGCGACATCCCAATGCCAGCAACGCCGGCCCAAGCCGACCTCGACCCACATTCCCAACGCCTGCTCAAGGTCTATGACCTGTGGGACAAACCGCTACCGCTGCATAAAATTCGCGATGCGCGCCGCGCCTACTTCGGCGCCTGCAGCTACATCGACAGCAATGTCGGCAAACTTTTGCAAACCCTGGAAGACACCGGCCTGGCCGACGACACGATCATCATCTTCTCCGGCGACCATGGCGACATGCTCGGCGAGCGCGGCCTCTGGTACAAAATGCACTGGTTTGAAATGGCCGCCCGCGTACCGCTGCTGGTCAGTGCGCCGGGGCAGTTTGCGGCGGGCCGCGTGACCCAGGCCGTGTCCACCGCCGACCTGTTGCCAACGCTGGTGGAATTGGCCGGCGGCGAGTTGGACCCATGCCTGCCACTGGACGGCCGCTCACTGCTGCCACACTTGCAGGGGCAGGGCGGGCACGACGAAGTCTTCGGCGAATACATGGCCGAAGGCACCCTCGGCCCACTGATGATGATTCGCCGGGGTGCCTACAAATTCATCTACAGCGAAGACGACCCTTGCCTACTGTTCGATGTGCACAACGACCCGCACGAGCGCGAGGAGCTCAGCCAGTCACCGGAACACCGGCCATTGTTCGAGGCGTTTTTGAGTGAAGCGCGGGCCAAATGGGACATCCCGGCGATCCACCAGCAGGTGCTCGCCAGCCAACGCCGTCGGCGCCTGGTGTTTGAGGCGCTGACCCAAGGCAAGCTGAAGAGCTGGGATCACCAGCCCCTGGTGGACGCCAGTCAGCAATACATGCGCAACCATATCGACCTCGACGACTTGGAGCGCAAGGCGCGTTATCCACAACCCTGCCAAAACCAATAGAACAGAGGGAAGGCCATGCAAAAGTTAGCTGCGGTAGTGGGAATCTTGGCGCTGAGCAGCGCCAATGTGTACGCGGACACCCGTTGTGACACGGTGAAGATGGCCGACCCGGGCTGGAGCGATATTGCCGCCACCAATGCCATCACCGGTTTTTTGCTGACGAGCATGGGCTACAAAGCCAAGGTCGACACCCTGGCGGTGCCGATCACGTTTGGCGGGCTCAAGGACGGCCAAGTGGACGTATTCCTGGGTAACTGGATGCCGGCGCAGCAAGGCTTTTACGACAAGTTCGTGGCCAATGGCGATGTGGTGCAACTGGCGAAGAACCTGGACGGAACTGAGTTCACCCTCGCCGTACCGGACTATGTGTGGGACGCCGGGGTGCATGACTTTGCCGACCTGAACAGGTTTGCAGACAAGTTCGACAAGAAGATCTACGGCATCGGTTCCGGCGCACCGGCCAATATCTCGCTGCAGGAAATCATCAAGAAAAATGACTTTGAGCTGGGCCAATGGAAACTGATCGAGTCAAGTGAACAGGCGATGCTCGCCGAAGTGTCGCGGGCGGTAAAGAGACAGCGGTTCGTCACCTTCCTCGGCTGGACGCCGCACCCGATGAACGTGCAGTTGAACATGCATTACCTCAAAGGCGGGGAAAAATACTTTGGTGACACCGGCAGCGTGTATACCCTGACCCGCAAGGGTTATGCACAAGCCTGCCCGAATGTCGCAAAACTGCTGACCAACCTGAGCTTCACCCAAGCGATGGAGAACAGCATCATGGCTGAAGTCGCCAACAACAAGGTCAGCAATGGGGATGCGGCGAAGGCGTGGATCAAGGCGAACCCGGTGGTGCTGGATAAGTGGCTGGAGGGGGTGAAAACCGTGGATGGCCAGGACGCGCTTGCGGCAGTCAAAGCCAAACTCTAAAGCACGCCATAATCCAAATGTGGGAGAGGGGCTTGCCCCCTCCCACACGAACCGGTGGGTACTGATACCCTGAATCAAACCTTTCTACCCGAGCCTTCGATGCCCCGGCCCAACCGCCATACGCTCTTCCCCTTCCTCGCCTGGCTCCCGCGCCAAACCCGCGCCAGCGTCGGCCGGGATGCCATCGTCGGCCTCAGCGGCGCGGTGCTTGCACTGCCGCAGTCGATTGCCTACGCATTGATCGCCGGGCTCCCACCGGAATATGGGCTCTACGCAGCCATCATCCCGGTGCTGATCGCCTGCTTGTGGGGCTCTTCCTGGCACCTGATCTGCGGGCCCACGGCGGCGATTTCCATCGTGCTCTACGCCAGCGTCAGCCCATTGGCCATGCCGGGGTCGCAGGACTACATCACGCTGATTCTGCTGCTGACATTCCTGGCCGGCGTGTTCCAGTGGCTGCTGGGTCTGCTGCGTTTTGGCGCGTTGGTGAATTTTGTCTCGCATTCGGTGGTGCTCGGTTTCACCCTGGGCGCCGCGGTGGTGATTGCCCTGGGGCAGTTGCCCAATCTGCTGGGGCTGGATTTGCCGAGCCAGGCCACGGCCATCAACAGCCTGCTGGCGCTGATCGAGCATGGGGGTGAATGGGACTCTGCATCTCTGGCTCTGGGGCTGGGTACTTTGGGAGTGGGTGCCCTGCTCAAGTACCTGGCGCCACGCTGGCCGACGCTGTTGATCGCCCTGGCGTTGGGTAGCCTGACCGCTTGGCTGTGGCCGGGGATGTTCGGGCATGTGGCACTGGTCAGTTCCTTTATCGGCACACTGCCGCCGTTCAGCCCGCTACCAATGGATATCGATATGATGCTGCGCCTGCTGCCCAGCGCCGTAGCCGTGGGCATGCTGGGGCTGGTGACCAGCCTGTCGATTGCGCGTTCCCTATCCGCCCGTTCGCAACAGTTGCTCGACGCCAACCGGGAAGTCCGCGCCCAGGGCTTGTCCAACATCGTTGGAGGATTTTTCTCCGGGTACTTGTCGGCCGGTTCCTTTACCCGCTCAGGGCTCAGCTACGAGGCCGGCGCGTGCTCACCGTTGGCTGGCGTTTTTTCCGCACTCTGGGTCGCCCTGTTTGCGTTATTTGGCGCGGTGTTGATCGCTCATATTCCGATCCCAAGCATGGCGGCGAGCATCCTGCTGATTTGCTGGGGCCTGGTGGACCATCGCAGCATTCGTGCGCTGTACCGGGTCAGCCGCGCCGAATTCGTGGTGATGAGCCTGACGTGCGTCGCCACCTTACTGCTGGAGCTGCAAACGGCGATTTATGCGGGGGTACTGGCGTCACTGTTTTTCTACCTCAAACGCACCTCGCAACCACGGGTTCAGCAATGGCGCGATGGCGACGAAGATATATTACGGGTGGGCGGCTCGATCTTTTTTGGCGCCAGCCATTACCTGCAAGTGCGCCTGCAACGGTTGCAGGGCAAGCGGGTGGTCATCGAAGCGCAGCAGATCAACTTTATCGACTATTCGGGCGTGGAGATGCTGCACCAGGAAGCGCGGCGGTTGGCAGGGTTGGGGCGCAGCCTGACGTTGCGCCGGGCCAGGCCGCAGGTGGTGGATGAGTTGAAGAAGCTGGAAGGGGCCGATAGCTGCCCCATCCACTTCGAAGACTGAACGCGATCAAACACTGTGGGAGGGGCTTGGCGTTAAGCCAGCTGGCGGCGTAGTTCGGCCAACACCGGCGCCGAGTCCGGACGCACACCGCGCCACAAGAAGAACGCCTCTGCGGCCTGTTCCACCAGCATGCCCAGCCCATCCATCGCCACCGCAGCGCCTTGTTCAGTGGCCCAGCGGCAGAAGGCGGTCGGTTCCTTGGCGTACATCATGTCGTAGCAGAACGTCTTGCCCGGCTCGATCAGGCTGCTGGCAATCGGCGGTACATCGCCTGTCAGACTGGCCGACGTGGCATTGATGATCACGTCCACCGGCTCACGCAACCAGTCGAACCCACTGGCAGATACCGGGCCCAGATCATCGAACAATTCAGCCAGTAACTCGGCCTTTTCCACAGTGCGGTTGGCGATGATCAGTGAGGCGGGCTGCTCGGCCAGCAGCGGCTCCAGTGCACCACGGACGGCGCCACCGGCGCCCAGCAACAGGATGCGTTTGCCGTGCAGGTTCAACCCGGCATTCACCGTCAGGTCGCGTACCAGGCCCGCGCCATCAGTGTTGTCGCCCAGCAAGGTGCCGTCGGCTAACGTGCTGAGGGTGTTGACCGCACCAGCGCGTTGGGCGCGTTCGGTGAGCGTGTGGGCCAGGCGGTAGGCATCTTCCTTGAACGGCACGGTAACGTTGGCGCCACGACCCTGTTTGAAAAACTCACGGGCACAACCGACGAAATCCTCCAGGGGCGCGAGCAAGGTGCTGTAGTCCAACTGCTCGCCGGTCTGCTGCGCGAACATCCGGTGAATCAACGGTGATTTGCTGTGGCCAATGGGATTGCCGAAGACGACATAACGATCCATCACACCGCCGCCTTGGGCGCGGCAATGCCCAACCAGTCGCGGTCTTGCAGGAAGTAGTCGGTGAGGCGTGCTTCTTCGCTGCCGGCCTCGGCCTTCCAGTCATAACTCCAGCGCACTTGCGGGGGCAGCGACATCAGGATCGATTCGGTACGCCCACCCGATTGCAGGCCGAACAGCGTGCCACGGTCATAGACCAGGTTGAATTCAACATAGCGGCCCCGGCGAAACTCCTGGAACTCCCGCTGCTGTTCGGTATAGGCAGTGGCCTTGCGACGCTGCACGATCGGCAGGTAAGCGTCGATGTAGGCGTCGCCGATCGCGCGGATAAACGCGAAGCAGGTGTTGAAGTCCCACTCGTTCAAATCATCGAAAAACAGGCCACCGATGCCACGGGGCTCATTGCGATGCTTGATGTGGAAGTAGGTGTCGCACCAGGCTTTGTAGCGCGAATAGACATCCGCACCGAACGGCGCACACGCCTGCTCGGCCACGCGATGCCAGTGGATGCAGTCTTCTTCGTTGCCATAGTAGGGCGTCAGGTCGAAACCACCACCGAACCACCATACGGGCTCTTCGCCTTCTTTCTCGGCGATGAAAAAGCGCACGTTGGCGTGGGAGGTCGGTACATGCGGGTTGTGCGGATGGATCACCAGCGACACCCCCAGGGCTTCAAACCCGCGACCGGCCAGCTCAGGACGATGCGCACTGGCGGACGGTGGGAGGCCACTGCCAAATACGTGGGAAAAATTAACGCCGCCTTTTTCGATCACCGAACCCTTTTCGAGCACACGGGTGCGACCGCCGCCGCCGGCAGGCCGGGTCCAGGCGTCTTCGATAAAGCGAGTGTCCGTCTCGAAGGTTTCCAGGGCGCTGCAAATGCGGTCTTGCAGATCAAGCAGGTAGGCTTTAACAGCCTCGGTGCGGGTAGTCATGGCATCACCTTGAATCGGGCAAAGCTACACGAGGCCATTGGGCGTCGGCGGCAAATGGGCGCACAGGATACCACCGCACTCCGGTGCGCCACAGTTGACGAAGATCAAGCTTAGGAGTCCGATAAGGGCCTTCGCGAATTCGACCCAAGGAGAAGGCAGATGGCTAAACGTATCCAGTTCCGTGCCCATGGTGGCCCCGAAGTACTTGAGTATGTGGACTACACGCCAGCGGAACCAGGCCCACAACAGGTTCGCGTGCGTAACGAGGCCATTGGCCTGAACTTCATCGACACCTATTTCCGCAGCGGCCTCTACGCGCCGCCGACCCTACCGTCGGGCCTGGGTGCGGAAGGTGCCGGCGTGGTCGATGCGATCGGCAGTGACGTCACCCAGTTCAAGGTCGGCGACCGCGTGGCCTACGGCAGCGGTCCATTGGGTGCCTACAGCGAACTGCATGTGCTGCCCGCCGCCAATCTGGTGCACCTGCCGCACGACATCAGCTTCGAACAAGCGGCCGGAGCCATGCTCAAGGGCCTGACCGTGCAGTATCTGCTGCGCCAGACCTATGACTTGAAAGGTGGCGAAACCATTCTGTTCCATGCGGCTGCCGGTGGTGTCGGTTCCCTGGCCTGCCAATGGGCCAAGGCGCTGGGCGTGAAACTGATCGGTACGGTGAGTTCGCCGGAAAAAGCCGCTTTGGCCAAATCCCTCGGTGCGTGGGAAACCATCGACTACAGCAAGGAAAATGTTGCACAACGCGTGCTGGAATTGACTGACGGCAAAAAGGTGCCGGTGGTGTACGACGGCGTCGGCAAGGACACCTGGCTGACGTCGTTGGACAGCGTGGCCCCACGTGGGCTGGTGGTGAGTTTCGGCAACGCGTCAGGCGCGGTAGATGGGGTGAACCTGGGTATTTTGGCAGCCAAGGGCTCGCTGTACGTCACCCGGCCGACCCTGGCGACTTACGCCAATAACCCGAAAAACTTGCAAGCGATGGCCGATGACCTGTTCTCGATGATCAAGAGCGGCAAGGTGCGTATTGATATCAACCAGCGGTTTTCGTTGGCGGATGCGGCGAAGGCGCAGACGGCGTTATCGGGGCGGCGCACCACCGGGTCGACCATCCTTCTGCCATAAAGGCTTAAGACAGTGGTTTGAAGGGCCTCTTCGCGAGCAAGCCCCCCACATTCGACCGCATTCTTACTGAAGGAGCACGGTCAAATGTGGAAGCGGGCTTGCTCGCGATAGCCGCGACGCGGTCTCAGGACGGCCGCACCACCTCACCCGTCGCCAAATCACGAATCAGGCTTGGGTTCTTGCGCCCACCCAGCGCGCCGCCCAATACCAAGTCCACCTGGCCACGGAAATACTGCTCCACACGAATTCGCGTGCGGGCGGCCGGGCGGCCCTGAGGGTTGGCTGATGTGGAGATCAACGGCCCCACCAGTGAGCATAAATCCCGCACCAGCGGATGATCGCTCACCCGCAGCGCCACGGTGTCATGCACACCCGTCACCCATTCCGGCAGCAAGTCTTGATGGGGCACCAACCAGGTGTTGGGACCCGGCCAAGTGCTGGCCATGCGTTCGATCCAGGTGTCCGGGAAGTCTTCAAACAGAAAGTCGAACTGACGAATATTGTCCGCCACCAGGATCAGGCCCTTGTCCACCGACCGATTCTTGATCGCCAGCAACCGGTCCACCGCTTCTTCGTTCCACGGGTCGCAGCCCAGCCCCCACACCGCTTCGGTCGGATAGGCAATTACCGCGCCTGCGCGCACTTCTCGTGCGGCTTCCAGCACACGCCACCTGTTGACCATCGTTTACTCTCCGGACTAAAGCTCTGCGCAGTTTACCGATCTTCATTACAAATCCTAGCAGCGTGCAAGCCAGCGCCCGCTTTCGCAGATCACCTGGCCTTCAAGCTCCAGCTCCGTGAGGGTCGCCAGCACTTGAGCCAACGGTCGCCCGCTGGCAATCGCCAGGGCTTCGCTGGTGTGAGGCGCGGCATGCAGCAATGCCACCAGAGGGTGGATGACGGGCGCCGGCGCAGGGCGCGACAACGCCTGCCAGCCACGCAAGCCTTCAAGGATGTGTTCGATAGTCTCCACCAGCGTCGCACCATCGCGAATCAGCTGATGACAGCCCTTGGCCCCGGGATGATGAATGGAGCCCGGGATCGCATACACCTCGCGCCCTTGCTCAGCCGCCAACCGTGCGGTAATCAGCGAACCACTGGCCATGCTGGCTTCCACCACCAAAACGCCCAGGGACAAGCCGCTGATAATTCGATTACGCCGTGGAAAGTTACCGGCCTGAGGCGCGGCATCCAACGGAAACTCGGAAACCACGGCACTGCCCCGGGCAATCATGGCGGCCGCAAGCGTCCTGTGGCGCTGTGGATAAAAATTTTCCAGGCCCGTGCCGAGCACGCCGATTGTGTGCCCGCCCACATCCAGGGCCGCCTGATGCGCAGCACCGTCAATGCCCAGCGCGAGGCCGCTGGTGATGACAAAACCGGCGCCCGCCAAGTTGCGGGCAAAGGCGGCGGCAGTGTCCATGCCCGGGCGGGACGCGCGACGGCTACCGACCATGGCCAACTGCGGTTTTTCCAGAATACCCGGGTCGCCAGCGACAAATAAAAGCGGCGGCGCATCGTCGATTTGAGCGAGCAGTGCCGGGTACTCAGGTTGGTCCCACATCAGCAAATGCTGGGCTGGGCGGCCAAGCCAGGCCAATGCGGCACTGGCACCGTCACGGATTTCATGACTGCGTCGGGCCTGCGCACTCACAGGCGACAACCCCAGGGAGCACCAGGCGCTGGCAGGGGCGCTGATGGCCTTTGAAGCGCTGCCAAACGCCTCCATCAACAAGCGAAAACGCTTGGGACCCAGTTCCGGCAGCCTGTGCAAGCGTAGTCGGGCTTCCAGCTCTGACGGGGAAATTTCACTGCTGTTTATCGGATACATTTGATCATCCTTGATCGGAACAAGCTGTGGATAACTCTGTTGGTAACTTATTTAGCAGGCTATTTATTGCGTTTGATGGGCAGTCTCGAAACGGTCCATGACCGCCAACGACCGTGAGGCGCTGAGAACCAGGCCGTAACTGAGCTTTTCATAGGTGCGAAACACCAGCAGCGTGGCAGCGCGTTCATCGGGGAGTTTCGTGGATGCGCCAGTGAGCGCGTCGCGTACGGTGGCGCCCGTCTTGATCACCGTCAGTAATTGGCCTTCGGCCAGCCCATCACGACGCCCTTTGTTCAGGGTCACGGCATCCAGTACACCGACCTGCGTGACCCCCTTGGGGATGTCCAGAATGTGCCCTTCGATGAAAGGTGCCGGCTTGGGGACTTCCAGCTTGGCCTGCTCGATGGGCGGTTCGGCGCGTAGCAGGCGATCACCAGGGCGGACTTCCTGGGTGACCCGCTGTACAGCCAGGGTAGTGAGGTCACCGGCCAGTAAAAAGCGGGCGGTGCCAATGTCGTCGGCGTTAATGCCCAGCAGCTCTTGGGTCTCAGGGTCGGTGTAGGCTTTGCCTCGACGAAAGATCCCGTAACTCGGTTGGGCCGGATCCAGGTGGCCCCTGGCATGTACACGTTCGCCATTGGCGCCTAATACGCGCCCCGCTTCGGCGGCAACGATGTAGGGCGCGGTATCCAGTTCCTGGGGCGAGTCGAGAATGCGGTTGTGCAGTAAAAAGTGCCGGATGGCCTGTTGCATCGTGGGATCCAGGCGCTGGCCGGGCTGCGGAATCAGCGCCATGGCGAACGGGGCCCACAGCAGCAAGACGAGTAGCGATTTCCTCATGGGGTCAATCTCCTTTATTATGTGCGTTCGCGTGAAATGCCATAGCCTTCGCGGCTTTCGAACGTTTCACACCGGCTGTCTGGGTCCATCCCAACGCCGATTTGCCTCTACCTCACATGTGCAGCAATTACGCTTATGGCTATTTTGAACATCCTCGAATTTCCCGACTCGCGCCTGCGCACGATCGCCAAACCGGTGGCCGTAGTGGACGACAAGGTTCGTCAGTTGGTCGATGACATGTTTGAAACAATGTATGAAGCCCCGGGCATTGGCCTCGCCGCCACCCAGGTCAACGTGCATCAGCGTGTCGTGGTCATGGACCTGTCGGAAGATCGCAGCGAGCCGCGGGTGTTTATCAACCCCGAGTTCGAACCGCTGACCGAAGAGAAGGGCGAATACCAGGAAGGCTGCCTGTCGGTGCCGGAGTTCTACGAGAACGTCGAACGCCCGCTGCGCGTGAAGATCAAGGCACTGGACCGTGACGGCAAGCCGTACGAGCTGATCGCCGAGGGCCTGCTGGCGGTGTGCATCCAGCACGAATGTGACCACCTCAACGGCAAGCTGTTTGTCGACTACCTGTCCACGCTTAAACGCGACCGGATCAAGAAGAAGCTGGAAAAAAAGCATCGCCAGCAAGCTTGATGCCCTTCTTCCAAAGGCTTGCTGCGGCAAGCCTTTTTCTTTTGTGACTGCTTTTAACCGAGAATTCCCATGACCGAGCCATTGCGCATTGTTTTTGCCGGCACCCCCGAATTTGCCGCCGAACACCTCAAGGCGCTGCTCACCAGCCCTTATGACATCGTCGCGGTGTACACCCAACCGGATCGCCCGGCCGGTCGCGGGCAAAAACTGATGCCGAGCCCGGTCAAGCAATTGGCGCTTGAACACAACATCCCCGTGCTGCAACCGCCGACCCTGCGTAACGCCGACGCCCAGGCCGAGCTGGCCGCCTTGAAGCCGGACCTGTTGGTGGTCGTGGCCTATGGCTTGATCCTGCCCCAAGCGGTGCTGGATATCCCGCGCCTGGGCTGCATCAACAGCCATGCGTCGCTGTTGCCACGCTGGCGTGGTGCGGCGCCGATCCAGCGCGCCGTGGAAGCCGGTGACCACGAAAGCGGTGTGACCGTAATGCGCATGGAAGCGGGCCTGGATACCGGTCCGATGCTGCTCAAGGTCACCACCCCGATCAGCGCCGACGATACCGGAGGCAGCCTGCACGACCGCCTGGCTGAAATGGGCCCGCCCGCCGTCGTACAGGCCATCGCCGGCCTCGCTGCCGGCACCCTTGACGGTGAAGTGCAGGACGACAGCCTGGCCACCTACGCGCACAAACTGAATAAAGACGAAGCCCGCATCGATTGGAGCCGCCCAGCGGTGGAGCTGGAACGCCTGGTGCGCGCCTTCAACCCGTGGCCGATCTGCCACAGCACCCTGAATGGCGAAGCCTTGAAAGTGTTGGCGGCAGCCCTGGCGGACGGCAAAGGCGCCCCCGGAGAAATCATCGGTGCGAGTAAAGACGGACTGTTGGTCGCCTGTGGTGAACAAGCGCTGTGCCTGACGCGTCTGCAATTGCCTGGCGGCAAGGCGCTTAATTTCAGCGATGTGTTCAACAGCCGTCGTGAGAAGTTTGCCGTAGGCACGCGCCTTGGGGTGACCGCTCAATGAACCCTCGTCTGGCTGCCGCCAAGGCTCTCGCTGCCGTACTCAACGGTAAGGCTTCGCTGAACAGTTCGCTGCCTACGCAGTTGGATAAGGTAGAAGACCGCGACCGCGGTTTCACCCAGGACCTGGCCTTTGGCACCGCCCGTTGGCAGCCGCGCTTGTCGGCGTTAGCCGCCAAGCTGCTGCAAAAACCCTTCAAGGCGGCGGATGCTGACGTCGAGGCGCTGCTGCTGGTCGGCCTCTATCAGTTGCTCTATACCCGCGTGCCCGCTCACGCAGCCATCGGTGAAACGGTGGGTTGCGCCGACAAGCTGAAAAAAACCTGGGCCAAAGCCCTGCTTAACGCCGTACTGCGCCGCGCCCAGCGTGAAAGCGAAGCGCTGCTGGCCGAGCTGGAACATGATCCGGTGGTACGCACCGCCCACCCGCGCTGGCTGCAAAAATCCCTGAAAGCCTTCTGGCCTGAGCAATGGGAAGCTATTTGCGCAGCCAACAACGCACACCCGCCGATGATCTTGCGCGTCAACCGCCGCCATCACAGCCGCGACGCTTACCTGCAACTGCTCACCAATGCTGGCATCAATGCCACAGCGTGCATCTACAGCGTCGATGGCATCGTGCTGGAAGCGGCCACCGACGTGCGCGCCTTGCCGGGCTTTGCCGAAGGCTGGATCAGCGTGCAGGACGAAGCCGCACAGTTGGCTGCCGACCTGCTCGACCTGGCGCCCGGCCAGCGCGTACTCGATGCCTGTTGCGCGCCGGGCGGTAAAACCTGCCACATCCTGGAGGTCGAAAAAGACCTGGCTGGTGTAGTCGCCGTCGACCTGGAAGCCAAACGTCTGGTGCGCGTACGCGAAAACCTCGCACGCCTTGGCCTGAACGCCGACCTGATCGCCGCCGACGGCCGCGATACCACCACCTGGTGGGACGGCAAGCCGTTCCAGCGCATCCTGCTGGACGCCCCCTGTTCCGCCACCGGCGTGATCCGCCGTCACCCAGACATCAAGCTGACCCGCCAACCGGACGACATCGCCGCCCTGGCGCTGCTGCAAGGTGAGCTGCTCGATGCGCTGTGGCCGACCCTGGAAGTCGGCGGCATCCTGCTTTACGCCACGTGCTCGACCTTGCCCACCGAAAACACCGAGGTCATCGCAGCCTTCCTGGCCCGCACCAGCGGCGCACGGGAGCTTGATCTCGCGACCACGGCCGGGATCAAGCAGCCCCACGGCCGCCAGTTGCTCGCGCAGGAAGGCGGACACGATGGCTTCTACTACGCCAAACTGATCAAGATTGCCGCCGCACGCGGCTGAACGGTTTTAAGGGAGTGACCGGATGAAAATCATCATCCTTGGGGCAGGGCAGGTCGGTGGCACGCTGGCCGAACATTTGGCCAGCGAAGCCAACGACATCACCGTGGTCGATACCGATGCCGAGCGCCTGCGCAACCTGGGCGACCGTCTGGATATCCGCACCGTGCAAGGCCGTGCGTCGTTTCCTACGGTGCTGCGCCAGGCAGGCGCCGACGATGCCGACATGCTCGTCGCCGTCACCAATAGCGACGAGACCAATATGGTGGCCTGCCAAGTCGCCCACACCCTGTTTCACACCCCGACCAAGATCGCCCGCGTCCGCGAAGCGGCGTACCTGACCCGCGCCGGCCTGTTCGATAACGACGCGATTCCCGTGGACGTGCTGATCAGCCCGGAACAGGTGGTCACCCACTACATCAAGCGCCTGATCGAGATTCCAGGCGCCTTGCAGGTGATCGACTTTGCCGAAGGCAAGGCGCAGCTGGTGGCGGTGAAAGCCTATTACGGTGGGCCTCTGGTGGGCCAGCAACTGCGCCAACTGCGCGAACACATGCCGAATGTGGAAACCCGCGTGGCGGCAATTTTCCGCCGCGACCGGCCGATCCTGCCCCAGGGCGACACGGTGATCGAGGCTGACGACGAAGTATTTTTCATCGCTGCCAAGGCAAATATTCGTGCCGTCATGAGCGAAATGCGCCGGCTTGATGAGAGCTATAAACGCATCGTCATCGCCGGCGGCGGGCAGATCGGCGAGCGCTTGGCGGAGGCGATCGAGAGCCGCTACCAAGTGAAGATCATTGAGATGAACCCGGCGCGCTGCCGGTATTTGTCCGACACCCTCGACAGCACCGTCGTACTGCAAGGCAGCGCCTCGGACCGTGACTTGCTGATGGAAGAAAACATCGCCGACGCCGATATCTTCCTGGCCCTGACCAACGATGACGAAGCCAACATCATGTCGTCGCTGCTGGCCAAACGGCTGGGGGCGAAGAAGGTGATGACCATCATCAACAACCCCGCCTATGTGGACCTGATTCAGGGCGGCGATATCGACATCGCCATCAGCCCTCAATTGGCTACTATCGGCACGTTGCTCGCCCACGTGCGCCGGGGCGATATCGTCAGCGTGCATTCCCTGCGTCGAGGCGCGGCGGAAGCCATCGAGGCGATTGCCCATGGCGATTCGAAGTCGAGCAAAGTGATTGGCAGGGCCATCCGCGATATCGGCCTGCCGCCGGGGACGACCATTGGCGCGATCATTCGGGATGAGGAAGTGATCATCGCCCATGACGACACCGTCATCGCCACGGGCGACCATGTGATCCTGTTCCTTGTGGATAAAAAACATATCCGCGATGTGGAGAAGTTGTTCCACGTGGGATTGAGCTTTTTCTGACACAACGGAGTACATCGGCATGCTCGAATCCCTGGAAAAAATGCTCGCCAAGGGTGTGGATAATGCTTTGCTGCGCTTCGGGCTAGGCAAGGGTTACCTGGACTTGAAAGACAACGCCAAGGCGGTCGAGCATTTGCACAAATGCGTCGAGTTCGATCCGAAGTATTCGGCGGCGTGGAAGCTGTTGGGCAAGGCGCACCAAGCGCAGGGTGACAGCGCCGCGGCGCGACAGGCGTGGGAGAAGGGCATTGAAGCGGCCCAGGCCCATGGTGACAAACAGGCCGAAAAAGAGATGACCGTGTTTTTGAAGAAACTCGATCGCCAGGCTTGATACAGGACCCAAATATGGGAGGGAGCAAGCCCCCTCCCACATTAGTTTTGCATCGACTTTAAGTCAGTCGTAAATCAGTACCACCGTGCCTCACCCGGTGGGCGCTTCTTGAAGCGCTTCATGCTCCACATGTACTGGCTCGGGTAGGCGCCGACATAACGCTCCACCACCTTGCTCATCGCCGCGCAGGACGTGGCAGTGTCGGTGCTGTACATGTCTTCCGGCGCCGCTTCCAGGATCACCTTGTAGCCCGAACCGTCCGGCAGGCGCAGGGCATGCAGGAACACGCCGACGGCCTTGTGACCCGCGAGCATGTTCGGCACGAACTTGCTGGTGAGTGCCTGGGTGGCGAAGAACGGCACGAAGATCCCGGCGGACTCCGCCGGCTCCGGGTCGGCGGGGATCCCCACCTGGCCCCCTTTGCGCACCTCCTTGATCACGCTGAGGATGCCTTCCTTGGTCGACGCCGCCACGCGGTTACCCAGTTGCACACGCTGTTTGCGCAGCAACTCGTCCACCGCCTTGAGCTTGGGCGGCCGATAGAAAATGATCGGTTTGCACTGGTTGCAATAGAAGTGGTTCAACACTTCCCAGTTGCCCAGGTGACTGGTGATACCCACCACACCTTTGCCCGAAGCCAGGGCCTCGTGCAGCACGTCCAAGCCTTCGACTTCACGCACCAGATCGATGGAACGCTGGGCCGGCCAGATCCACGCGCAGGCGCTTTCGGTCAGGGACTTGCCAATGTCCATCAGGCTGCGACCTACCAGGCGCTCGCGCTCGGCCGGGTCCATGTCCGGGAAACATTTGGAGAGGTTGATCCGCACCGTGTCGCGGGAACGGTTGGGGGTTTTCCACATGATCCAGCCGATGGCCGAACCCACCGCTTGCACCGCGCGCCAGGGCAGCAGGGCAAACAACCGAAGAGCACCTACCAGCAAGGCGCCTTTAAACTTTTCCACAGGTCACTCCTGATCGTGTGTGGTGCGCAAAGCCGGCATTCTAACCGGCGTTGACCAAGTCCGCGTAACGGTCGCAGTCCTGGGTGTGGTCCATGACCATGCCCGAAGCCTGCATGAAGGCGTAGCAAATGGTCGGCCCGACGAACGTGAAGCCGGCTTTTTTCAAGGCTTTGCTCATCGCCTCAGCCTCGGGAGTGGTCGCCGGGACTTCGCTGCGGTCCTTGAAATGATTGACCTTGGGCATACCGCCGACAAATGACCAAAGCAACCCCACCGGGTCTTCCAGCGCCAGCCAGGCGGCGGCATTGCGTCGAGTGGCGTTGAGTTTCAACCGATTGCGCACAATGCCGGGGTCGAGCATCAGTACGTTGATTTCGTCATCGCTCAACCGCGCCAGCCGCTGTGCATCAAACCCGAACAAAACCTTTCGATAATGCTCGCGTTTGCGTAAAACGGTGATCCAGGACAGGCCCGCCTGGAACCCTTCGAGCAAAAGCAACTCGAACAAGCCCTGCGCATCGCGTAGCGGCGTTCCCCACTCCTGATCGTGATAAGCCATGTACAGCGGATCTTCAGAACACCAAAAGCAGCGTGGCATAAGGCTCCAGGGGATGGTGGCGCGGCCGAATCGGGTATACTCCCGCTCTTTAAATCGCAGCCCAAGTAACAGGTGAATTTCGTGAGCCAGCCTACGCCAGCCGTGCGTACCTTCCAAGACTTGATCCTCGCCCTCCAGCAGTACTGGGCCGAGCAAGGTTGTGTGGTACTTCAGCCCTACGATATGGAAGTAGGCGCCGGCACTTTCCACACCGCTACATTCCTGCGGGCCATTGGCCCGGAAACCTGGAACGCCGCTTATGTGCAGCCCAGTCGTCGCCCGACTGACGGCCGCTACGGCGAAAACCCGAACCGTCTGCAGCACTACTACCAGTTCCAGGTGGTATTGAAGCCGAACCCGGACAACTTCCAGGAACTGTACCTGGGCTCGCTGAAACATGTCGGCCTGGACCCACTGGTCCACGATATCCGTTTCGTCGAAGACAACTGGGAATCGCCAACCCTGGGCGCCTGGGGCCTGGGCTGGGAAGTCTGGCTCAATGGCATGGAAGTGACGCAGTTCACCTACTTCCAGCAAGCCGGCGGCATCGAATGCTACCCGGTGACCGGCGAGATCACTTACGGTCTCGAGCGCCTGGCCATGTACCTGCAAGGCGTGGACTCGGTCTACGACCTGGTGTGGGCTGATGGCCCGTTCGGCAAGGTCACATACGGCGACGTGTTCCACCAGAACGAGGTGGAGCAATCCACTTACAACTTTGAACATGCCAACGTCGAGAAGCTGTTCGAGCTGTTCGACTTCTATGAAAGCGAAGCCAAGCGCCTGATCGAGCTGGATCAGCCGCTGCCGTTGCCGAGCTATGAAATGGTCCTGAAGGCATCCCACACCTTCAACCTGCTGGACGCCCGCCGCGCCATTTCGGTAACCGCGCGCCAGCAATACATCCTGCGTGTACGCACCCTGGCGCGTTCCGTCGCCCAAGCCTACCTGCTGGCTCGCGCCAAGCTGGGCTTCCCGATGGCAACCCCGGATTTGCGTGATGAAGTGTTGGCTAAGCTGGAGGCTGCACAATGAGTGCTCAAGATTTCCTGGTTGAACTGGGCACCGAAGAGCTGCCTCCCAAGGCACTGAACACCCTGGCCGACGCGTTCCTGGCCGGTATCGAAAAAGGCCTGCAGACCGCTGGCCTGAAATTCGCCGCAAAGAAAGTCTACGCCGCGCCACGTCGCCTGGCTGTGCTGCTGACCGCGCTGGAAACCCAGCAGCCGGACCGCAGCATCAACCTCGATGGCCCGCCCCGCCAGGCTGCCTTCGACGCTGAAGGTAACCCGACCCAGGCGGCCCTTGGCTTCGCCAAGAAGTGTGGCGTTGAGCTGGGCGAAATCGACCAGAGCGGCCCGAAACTGCGTTTCAGCCAGGTCATCACCGGCAAGCCGACCGCTAGCCTGTTGCCGACCATCGTTGAAGACTCCCTGAACGACCTGCCGATCCCTAAGCGCATGCGCTGGGGTGCACGCAAGGAAGAATTCGTACGCCCGACCCAATGGCTGGTGATGCTGCTCGGTGACCAGGTCATCGACTGCACCATCCTCGCCCAGAAGGCCGGTCGTGATTCCCGTGGTCACCGCTTCCATCATCCGCAAAGCGTGCGCATCACTTCGCCGGCCAACTACCTCAACGACCTGCGCGCCGCTTATGTGCTGGCCGACGCCAATGAGCGTCGTGAGCTGATCAGCAAGCGTACCGAAGAGCTGGCCCGCCTGCAGGAAGGCACCGCCATCGTGCCGCCAAGCCTGCTGGACGAAGTGACGGCCCTGGTGGAATGGCCTGTGCCGCTGGTGTGCTCATTCGAAGAGCGTTTCCTCGACGTGCCGCAAGAAGCGTTGATCACCACCATGCAGGACAACCAGAAGTACTTCTGCCTGCTGGACGTGGACGGCAAATTGCTGCCGCGCTTCATCACCGTCGCCAACATCGAGAGCAAGGACCCGCAGCAGATCATCGCCGGTAACGAAAAAGTCGTTCGCCCGCGCCTGACCGACGCCGAGTTCTTCTTCAAGCAAGACAAGAAGCAGAAGCTCGAAGACTTCAACCTGCGCCTGCAAAACGTGGTGTTCCAGGAGAAACTCGGCAGTGTCTACGACAAAGCCGTGCGCGTTTCCAAACTGGCGGCCTACATTGCCCCACGCATTGGTGGTGATGCAGCCTGGGCCGCACGTGCCGGCCTGCTGTCCAAGTGCGACCTGGCCACCGAGATGGTCGGCGAGTTCCCGGAAATGCAAGGCGTTGCCGGTTACTACTACGCTCTGAACGACGGCGAGCCAAACGATGTGGCCCTGGCGCTGAACGAGCAATACATGCCGCGCGGCGCCGGCGCTGAATTGCCGACCACCCTGACCGGCGCGGCCGTGGCAATCGCCGACAAGCTGGACACGCTCGTGGGCATCTTCGGTATCGGCATGCTGCCTACCGGCAGCAAAGACCCCTACGCCTTGCGCCGTGCGGCCCTGGGCGTGCTGCGGATCCTGATCGACAAGAAGCTCGACCTCGACCTGACCCAGGCCGTGGTGTTTGCGGTCGGCCAGTTCGGCACCAAGGTCAAGCAAGCCGGCCTGGCCGAGCAAGTGCTGGAATTCGTATTCGACCGCCTGCGGGCGCGTTATGAAGACGAAGGCGTGGACGTTTCGGTGTACCTGTCGGTCCGTGCCCTGCAGCCGGGTTCGGCGCTGGACTTCGACCAACGCGTACAAGCCGTGCAAGCGTTCCGCAAGCTGCCGGAAGCCGGGGCTTTGGCCGCCGTGAACAAACGCGTATCGAACCTGCTGAGCAAAGCCGACAACCTTGGCAATGCCGACGTCGACCCGAGCCTGTTCGCCGATGCCAAGGAGTTCTCGCTGAACTCGGCCATCGCCAAGGCCGAAAATGCCGTGAAGCCGCTGATCGCCGAGCGCAACTATGCCGAAGCGTTGGCGCGCCTGGCGTCGTTGCGTGAGCCGGTGGATGCGTTCTTCGAAGCGGTGATGATCAATGCCGAAGAGGCGGGCGTGCGTAAAAACCGCTACGCCATGCTGGCGCGCCTGCGCGGCCTGTTCATCAATATCGCTGACATTTCCGTACTGGGCTGACCATGTTGAAACTGCTGATTCTCGATCGGGACGGGGTGATCAATTACGACTCCGACGCTTACATCAAGTCGGTGGAGGAGTGGGTTCCACTGCCAGGTTCGATCGAGGCCATCGCGCAGTTGAGCAAAGCCGGCTGGACGGTGGCCATCGCCACCAACCAGTCCGGCATCGCCCGTGGTTACTACGACATCGCAACCCTGGACGCCATGCATGCGCGCTTGCGCACGTTGGTGGCCGAGCAGGGCGGCGAGGTAGGGCTGGTGGTGTATTGCCCCCATGGGCCGGATGAAGGCTGCGATTGCCGCAAACCCAAGCCTGGCATGTTGAAAGCTATTGCAGCACATTACAACGTGCCCTTGGCTGGGCTATGGTTTGTCGGGGACAGCCTCGGTGACCTGGAAGCGGCCAAAGCCGTCGACTCTCAGCCAGTTTTGGTTAAGACCGGAAAAGGCGAAAAGACCCAGGCGAAAAACCTGCCGGTAGGCACCTTGATTTTTGACGATCTGGCGGCGGTTGCCGCAGAACTTATCAACAACTAGCCGCCCTCGACTTCCTGACCAAGGATTGTTCGGGAGTGCGCTTTTAACAGGCGGGCCGCGTCCCGCAACGGTAAATGCCGCCATGTCGATTTTGCAGGCCATCAGAACCTTTTTCTTTTACCTGCTGCTGGGCACCAGTTCGTTTCTCTGGTGCACCCTGAGCTTTTTTATTGCACCGTTCCTGCCGTTCAAGGCGCGCTATCGCTTCATCAACGTTTATTGGTGCCGCTGCGCGTTGTGGCTGACCAAGGTGTTCCTGAATATTCGTTTCGAGATCAAGGGCGCTGAAAACGTCCCGGACCAACCCTGCGTGATTCTGTCGAACCACCAGAGCACCTGGGAGACGTTCTTCCTCTCGGCATACTTCTCGCCATTGAGCCAAGTGCTCAAACGAGAGCTGTTGTATGTGCCGTTCTTCGGTTGGGCCATGGCGATGCTTCGTCCGATCGCGATCGACCGTGACAACCCCAAGGCGGCGCTCAAGCACGTAGCCAAGAAGGGCGACGAGCTGCTCAAGGATGGCGTATGGGTGCTGATCTTCCCGGAAGGCACGCGGGTGCCGTATGGCACTGTGGGCAAGTTCTCACGGGGCGGGACGGCACTGGCGGTCAATGCCAACCTGCCTGTACTGCCGATTGCGCATAACGCCGGCAAGTTCTGGCCAAAAACCGGTTGGGCCAAACGTGAAGGCACCATCACCGTGGTAATCGGCGAACCAATGTACGCCGAGGGTGAAGGGCCGCGCGCCATTGCAGCGCTGAATGACCGCGCTGCAGCGTGGAATGAAGCACAGCAACGGGCCATGGGGTCCTTGCCACCGTTGCCCGCTGAAGGGGATTCGACCGCCGTTTGAGTTTCTGTGGATAACCTGTGTACGGTTTGTTGGCAAATTGGCGTTTTTACGAAATAACCGACTGATTTTATTACATATTTCTGAAGCTCATAAAACAACGGAAAAGGTGCATAAGTTTTTTCCCGCCTTAAAAAACCGGCGCTTGTAGCCGGTTTTTTATGCACAGGTATAAAGCCAGCCCGCTCACTCATTCCACAGCGGTAATTGCAGGCTGAATGTGGTGCCTTTCCCGAGTTCACTCTCACATTCAATACGCCCGCCATGGCGATCCACTACCGCCTTGACCATGGTCAGCCCCAAGCCCAACCCTTCGATCCCCTGGGCCGACGCAAGACGCCGGTATTGGCCGAACAGGTCAGGCAAGTCTTCGGCGGCAATGCCCAGCCCCTGATCGCTGACCCGGCATTCCAGCCACTCGCCGCTGCTGTGTAAACTCAAAGTGACCGTGGTCCCGCAAGGGCTGTATTTGATCGCATTCTCCAGCAGGTTAAACAACGCGCGAGTCAGTAGCGCTTGATCTGCCGAAACCATTTCCTCACCGGTCTCATCCAAGTCGTGAACCAGATGAATACCTTTTAGTTGCGCAATCAGCGCCACTTGGTCAAACGCATCGAGCACCAGCATGGCGAACAGGCTGGGCTGGAATTGGTAGCCGTCAGATTCAGCCTTGGCTAACTGAACGAATGACTCCGTCAGGGTCAGGGCGCGGCGCACCTGCTGTTCTATCTGAGTGAATACCGGCGTATCCCTTGAGGACTCGTGACGCTGAACATCCAACAGGGCCAGGATCGCCGAATGAGGCGCACGCAGGTCATGGGACAGAAAGCGCAGCAGGGTTTCCCGTTGCTGCTGGGCCTCACGTTCAACGCTCAGGTCCGTCAAGCTCAGCAGCCAACCCAAGGCCACGTCGCTATCGGCCGGCCGCAGGGGAGCCAGGTCCAGGCGCAAGCTTCGCTGTTGGGTGTCGCGAAACTCGACGATTTCCAACCTCAACAATGACGGGCGCCTGCCATCCTGCAACGGTGGATACCCCAATTGAGCCAGCTGCTCGAGCAGGTTTTCGCTCACCAACTCATTCCCAAATACGTCCCGGGCAATTCGGTTGGCCAGCAGGATGTTGCCCATTGGGTCGGTGATCAAGGTGGCCACCGGCAAGCACTCCAAGCCATCTGCCATAAAGCGCCGGGTATCGCGGGTACGGCTGACGACCTGTTCCAGGGCAAAGATCCGCTCTTGCAACCTGTCACCCTTGCTGGCGGGCGCACGACGGCGTTCCGGTAACACCTTGGGTTCGTCGTCCAGGCGCGCCAGCTCCCAGCCGAAATAGGCCAGGATCACGCTCAAACGGCGCCAGTTCCAGATCAGGTAGGCCAGCAGCAAGCCGATCAGGCACGCTGCAGGCGACCACCAGCCCCCCAAGTACAACAAGCCCCAAGAGCTGAGCAAGGCAGCGCTCATACAGCCTAAGGTCAACCACAGTGCGTACCTCGGGCGGAACAGCAATAACCCCAGGAGCAGGGCCACCATGGTGGTCGCCATTAACGCAGCCAACCAATCGGGCAACACCACGATGCTGCGTTCCTGAAGTAAGCCGTTGAGGATATTCGCCTGAATCTCGACGCCGGCGGTGGTGCCTACGCTGGCCGATAGGGGAGTGACATAACGATCGCCCATGCCGGGCGCGGTGGCACCCACCAGAATCAGACGATCACGCAAAATCTCGGGGGGCACTTCTCCGCGCAAGACGCTGACATAAGGGACGCTGGCAAAACCGGCATGGGCATCAATGAAGGGGATCCGAATGGCGTGGTCTCGCTGCCAATCGGTACGCTGCGACGGCTCGGACAAGCCTGGCATGGCCGTAGCCTGGCCAGCCAGCTCGAACGCCAGCCACGCCAGTTGCGGTGTCATTTGGCCAGGAGGGCCTTCACGCAAATAGAGGCTGCGCACAATGCCGTCGCTGTCGGCCTCGACATTGATATGACCCACTCCACGGGCACATTCAAACAAGGGTCGCACCGGTTGGATCAGGGCCACGGGTTGGCCATAACGGGGCGCACCCTCGCGAATCGTCGGCAGCAACACGTTTCCTGCATTGCAAATAGCCTCGGCTAGGCGCTGATCATTGGCAGGCTCACGGGCTGGCTCGCTGAAAATCACATCAAACAGAATACCTGCAGGCTTGGCAGCACTCAGGTGGTCAATCAGGTCGGCATGCACACCCCGCGACCAAGGCCATTGCCCCAACTGTTTAAGGCTACGGTCATCAATGGTCACCAGCAGGATACGTGGATCGACCGGCAAAGGGCTCAGACGGCGCAGGCTGTCATACAGCAGGTTATTGATTGCCAGGCCATGGCTGAGAGAGAGAAACGCCGTTATCGGCAATAGCAGGAGGCTGACCCATAGCCACTCGCGAACCAGACCATTAAATAGCCGCTGGGCCTGGGTCGGCTGGCGCTTTTCAGCCCTGCGCCACAGCCTCACCGGTCAACCGCCGGATATCTGCGACACGCGCGTCGAGGGCGGATAGTAGAAGATGTCATAGATCCCGGTGGCGCCCTCCAGACCCTGTTCATCATAAGCAGACAAGCGCACGTGGTAGAACGACGCTTTCAACCCAGTGAAGCTTACTTGTGGCTTGCTGGAAAAGTTTTCCTGCTTGATGTTCATGAACGCTTTATCGGTAGCGACCTGTGCCCGATAGCGCTGGGCACCCGGCAGTGGCCGCAGGAACAGGGTCCAGATAGGCGCATCCCCTTTCTGGCCATCCTGGCCCACCAGCGTAGGTGGATCCAGCAGCTCCATCGGCTTGAGATCTCCCTGTTTCTTGAACACCAACCCTTGGCGAGTCCCCACCTTCACTTCGCCCTCTACCGGGCCGACCACTGGTTTCTTTTTAACCGGCTTAGCGTTGGGCGGCGTTTCGTCTCGATTGACCGCCACTTGCCCATTGAGCACTTCGACCACCGATTGTTCGCCATCGTTACGCACACGGAAGTGCGTACCGCGGACACCCAGCACACCCACAGGCGTCACGATCTGAAAACGGTCATAGCTGCTGGCACGCTTGATCACATAAGCCTCGACTTGGCCCTGCTCAAGAATAACCTGAGGGATCGCTTGTTCCTCCACCAGGTGCAAGCGCACCTGGGAACTGGAAGGCAGCACGATCCGCGAGCCATCTCCCAGCAGCAGGCTGACAAATGCCCCAGGGGAGGTTTTCACACTCTCCTGCTCATCGATCGCCATGCCCTCTATCAAAACGGTTGGCACGCCTTTGTCGTCCAGCTTCCAGGCTTCACCCGTCAGATGCTGGACGACCGCCGGCAATGGCTGAGCACGGCATAGCAGGTTGTCATCAACGTAGGGAGCACGGGGAAGGGCAGGGCGAGCAACCGCAGGTAAACTGACGGCACCCAGCGTAACGATCAGGCCAGAACCCAACAGGGCAGAAAAGAAGGGGCGGTGGGGGCGGAAAAAGAAGGTCATGGCGCTCATCAAGATTCTAGTTCTAATGGTCGTCAGAAAGCGCCTTGCAGCGGAAGACCTCGGATACCGCCTACGATACCCGATGATGCGTCGCACTCGATAGGCGTAATGTCGGGGTATGGCATCCGCGGAAAAGGATGACACATCCCTGTGTCGGACCCGTCCACCTGTTCTGGTCCGGGGTAATACATCGAAGCAATATCGTCCTTCTCATCCCTTCGACAACAGTCCGTAGCGAGCCTCGGACTGCGGTTGACACATCCTGTGTCGGAGCGCCTCCCGCGCTCCAATCTGTATGTCACTCAGCGGCTAAGATTTTACCTACAGCCCAGGTGCATCAGAAAAATCTGCGACATTTGTTCAGAATCAGCGCGACTAAAACACCCAGCGCTGGTTCTGCTGATTCATGCTGCCAGACTCGAAGGGCGAGCTCGCGAACCCCATTCCATCGCCTGGTTCGCTTAATGTCTGTCGCTCGGCAAATGGGACAGGCACCACTGGAGGGCTAGAGGCACCGCTCGTTTCCGCTCCCAAACCTGTCGCAATTATCAACAGAATCATCCGTCCCCACAGATTGATCTGCTCCACGACGATCGCTCGTCCTGGCACAGCATAAAGCCTGATTGCCATTGATACTTTTCCTGACGGTCTCGAGCCGGTATCTTCCCAGCTTGGGTAGTGATGACTTCCAACGGCTTAACGGCCATTTGATATCAGCGTACCTCCGGATCCAGGGGAGTTGAGAATTTGGCGATAATTGTTCAGATTCATAGCTGGCCAGGCACAACAGCCGCACTCATCAAGAAGAAAGGACCCTCCCATGCGTGTCGCAATACTGGATGACGAACCTGCAGAACTACGGCGGGTAGAACAGACACTGCGACAAATCCCCACCGCCTCGGAACAGCCATGGACGCTGCATTGCTTTGAGAACGGTGAAAGCCTGCTGCGCCAACTGCGGCGCGAAACATTCGACCTGCTGATCCTCGACTGGCAATTACCCGATCTGAGCGGCCTGGCGCTATTGCGCTGGACCCGTGAGCATATGGAAGTACCACCTGCCGCCATCATGCTCACCAGCCGTGATGCCGAGAGCGATATCGTCCAGGCATTGAATAGCGGCGCAGATGACTACGTCAGCAAACCCTTTCGCCCCAACGAGCTCAAGGCCCGGGTGATAGCGGTCCTACGACGTCATGGCTTGCACAAATCTGCCGCCAGCGAAGTACTTACCTTTAATGACCTGACATTCGACGACGCCGAGCTGACCGTCACTCGGGCCGGCAAGCCGATCAGCCTGACCGAACGCGAGTACCGCCTGGCCCGTTGCCTGTTCGCCAACCTGGCACGACCGCTGTCCCGTGAATACCTCTATGAGCGGTTCTGGACCCACGAAGAGATGGTCTCATCGCGCCCACTGGATACCCATATCTATCGCCTGCGTAACAAGCTGGGGCTAACCGCAGATAGGGGTTGGCAGTTGCTGACGATCTACGGGTATGGGTATCGACTGGAGAGCGTGGCGACACCTGAAAGCTGAAGACAGCTTGGATGTTCCACGTGGAGCATTTCTAAAATCGCTCATTTCAGCCCCAAATAAAAAAGGCCAACGCTAAGCGTTGGCCTTTTATTTTACTAGCGGGGAACCTGATGTCGATGGGCATATTAAGTGTCATGGCTACCCTAGGTGGAATCAGGGTTCCACGTGGAACATGAGCACGATAACTGTCACATCTGAGCAACAATTAGTGTCGTACTGCGGACTATTGACCTTATTAAATGTCGTTTTCATAACCAGCATCCTCACCTAATGAAGGAGCTTGCTGGCGGCATCCAAAAAGGAACCGTTCTGCTAGAGCAAGTCCATCGTGGCTAGGGAGTCAGCCATTCGGTAACCCATCGCTTTGTACCCCGCCTGCCGTTTATCCCACATCCTCATCAATGCAGCATTGCCCGCGTCAACGAAGTCGATCACTCGCACGTCGACCTTATCGGCATGTGATCGATGCAACCGCCCCGCATATTGCTGAAGGATGCCCTTCCATGAAATGGGCATTGCCAGCACCAGCGTGTCCAACGGCGGATGATCGAAGCCTTCACCTACTAGTTTTCCTGTTGCGAGCAGCACTCGTGGAGCATCAGGGGGAAGGGACTCAAGCTCATGCATACTGGAAATCCGCTGTTTCTTAGGCACTCGCCCATGAAGCGCGAAAAGGTTATGCACGCGCTGCTTCAATTCTAATTCAAGGGCATCCACATGTTCCGTCCGCTCCGTTAGCACTAGAATTTTTCGGCCCTCGTTGTACGCCAGCTCAATCTCCGAGACGATTTTAGCTGTCCGCTCAGAGTCGTCGGCTAGACGCCGAAAAACGTCCTGAATGCCAAAGCCCTCGGGGACCACTATTGGTTTGGGCATCAATCGAGGCACGACAGATAGGTCATGGGGCGCACTCGCTGGTCGAGCAGCAGAATGTCGGATCGGTCCGCACTGCATGAAAATAATGGGCTGCTGCCCATCTCGGCGCACTGGGGTTGCTGTGAGTCCCAGTACGTACCGCGCAGTCGCGCTCCTCAGTAGCGCCTCGAATGACACTGCTGATAGGTGATGACACTCATCAACGATGATCTGGCCGTAGTTTTTCACCTGATCGCTGATCTCGCCTTTTCGCGATAACGACTGCATTACGGCAATGTCGATGATGCCTGTAAGCTTCGCTTTTCCGCCCCCAAGAGTTCCAACGACACCATTCCCGACTCCCAAGAACACCTGCAAGCGCTCTTGCCACTGCCTTAACAGTTCCGTCCGATGCACAAGCACCAACGTGTTAATGCCACGTGCGGCAATCAACGCAGCAGCACTCACCGTTTTACCGAAAGCTGTCGGTGCGCAGAGGATACCGGTGTCATGACTTAGCATTGCGCTGACAGCAGCCTCTTGGTCAGAACGCAGGGTCCCGAGAAAGCTCACGTAGATGGGGTCGCCCGCGAAGCGTTCGTCTTTAAGAATAGGGGTAACCCCGTTTTCCTCTAAAAGCTCCAGCGCAGCATCCAAACAGCCACGTGGTAACGCAATATGTTTGGGGAAGTTCTGGGCACAGCCGATAATCCTTGGCTTGTTCCACACTGACATGCGCATGGCCTGAGCTTTGTAGAACTCAGGATTTTGAAAGGCAGCGAGCCGGACAAGCTGGTTTGCCAATGGCTGTGGCAATTCCGACTTTTCAAAGTAAATTAAGTTAGCCAGCGTGATGTTGACAGCAGCAGGCAACGGGCATGTCAATTTACGTGATCTCGATTCACGATCTTTCCAAGGTTCTGCATCACCTTCGTCATCGACATAGGCGACCCCTAGAGGGTCCCGATTACCCATCGCCTGGATAATAACGGGCTGGATATCTTCTGGACTCATGCGCTGAATCGATGCCAGGAAGGCCCATTGATCAGGATGAGGCTCAAGCGAGTCGTCTACAAAAACGCTATTGTTTTGGGCCCTGGCCCGCTTTTGTAAAGGGAGCGCGATGAGATTTCCAAAGCCGCCTTTGGGCATATAGTCCTGGTTTGGAAACAGTCGATCATAGGAGCTGAGCGCCAACTGGCGGGTGCGCTCACAGGCATGACTGATGATTGCAGCACCGAGGCGGCGCGCATCGCAGGCAGGAACATTACGCTTAAAGAAAATCCAGCCATGAGCCCCTTGGCCTGAGCGCGATATTTCCAGCGCCACCGGGACGTTCAGCTCATGGCATGACTGCACAAAAGCTTTGGAATCATCACGCCATTCGGCCTCATCGAAGTCGACTGCCAAAAAATAACAAGTGTCATCAGAGAGTAGGGGGTAGATACCAACGACCACTTCGCCCGCCAGATGGCGATAGACCACCTCATCGGTCAGCGGAAGCAGCTGGCGGTTACCGCAGTCGCCACATTTAATTCGTGGCTTCTCACAAACGCCAGGCCTCCATTCGTTTGCGCAAGCGGGTGCGTATCCTGATTTGCCTGCCTTGCTTTCCCAGCGGATGGGATAAACGTCCGTCCTACCACGAAACAAGCTTCGGAATAGGGCAAGCTTTCCATCAGTATCGAGTTGTTGCGAGCGCTCAAGTGGAGCCGCTGGTAGCTTGACCAGCTCATTAGGCAGCCGCCATTCGATGCCATGAGCATCCAACAAGGCAATCAGCCGTGTATTTTCAGCCTGTAGCTTCGCCACCAGATTTGGGTCCATCACCCGCTTTCAGCCTCTACATCTCAGGAGAAGACTATAGCCTAACGCTACAATCCTCAGCCCATCAGAAAAATATCGAGACTATCGAACGACTGAGGTTCGGTCATTAAGAACCTCAGGCTGCATGGTGATTGGCTTTAAAATTACGGCAGAATCCATATTCGCTGAAGCAGGTAGTGACACACAAGTTATGAGACACGACTGACGTTAAGACTCATCATAAATAGCCGTGTATTCAGTACCCTTCGGCTTGATCCACAATTTGTTATTTGTCCGCCCCCGGTTCAACCGTCCAAAAACCAAGAAATGCATGCCCTCAAGCTCCGTCCACTTGGCACGGTGATAGTCTAGAAAAGCCTTGCAGACCTCCTTGCCGACGATCACGCTGACGTTTTCTTTATCTCCGGTATTGATCCATCGAGATCCATCCTTGGACTCGCGGGTATCCTGAATATCACCCCAAAAACCTCTGAGCTGACCCACGTGCTCTTCCGTGATGTCAGAAAAATTCACGAACAAATCACGCGCTCGAAACTCACCTACTTCGGGCAACTCAATGGTTTGATCTGAATGTCTGAACGCTTCGGAATATATTAAATTCTTCAAAATTGGTCGGAGTCGGCGCTTAGATATTGCTCGCTTGCTCCCCCCAAGGCCAACGTACCTGCCACCAGAACCACCGCCTGTCCCACCCAACACTGGGTCACCGTTCACGTTCTCCGCCGCACCGTAACGGAGGTCTAGAACGATGCGATCACCAGGGTTACGTAACATGTCCTGATCATCGCCGCCGCCCTCACCGCGTTCAGACTCAGGTGCAGCGAATGTGCAATTCAGATGAGGACGAGCCCGGAAATGCGGTCCTTGTCCGCTTCGCGCCTCTTTGACAAAAATTGCTCGGGTACCACACTTGATACAAACGAGGTGTCGCCGTTTATTCGCTAGTTCAGAAGGGGGAAGTTTGGCGAACTTTGCAGCGGGATATTCAGCGCCGTCCACGATACATCTTGCTATGTCCATAACAATGCCTTCAGCTAGAGCCCTATATGCAGACGCATCAGGACAATAATGTGTCCTCAGATTTGCTCGTCTGAATCCGTCACACTAAAAAAGCCCCTAAATCCAGGGGCCCTAATGAGAACCCGACTGGGTTCAGGTCAAATCTACTACCGGCGCCGTTGGCGCATATGCCTTCACCGCAGTAATGCCGGCATCACGCGATTGAGTTGTTGTGTAGGTTTCGCTTACTCCTATCACCTGGTTATTGCTCGCAGTTAACGTGAAGTAGTACTGGTAATTCGTGGAGATTAGTTTTTTATAGTAATTGTCATAAGGCGAGTGAATTTTTACTGACTGGATACCGTTCTGGCAGTTGGCTTTAGTCGTATACCCCTCACTGGCAAGGATTTTTTCTCCATTCGGAGCCTTGAGGTGGAAGTAATATTGTCGATTGCTACCCAGAAAAATCTCAAATTTTGCACTCATTTTCGTACTCCTTATTTCTCTTTGCGGACGCCCTTGAACGGCGTTTTGTCCGAGGTTTTTACGTCCATGAACTGGCCAGTTTCCGAATCTCGTTTCACCCAATGCCCTGAAGGCGTCTGAGTTTGAGAGCGATCCCGGACAGCGCCTTTACGGTGCCCATCACCTGCTGGAGGGTTTGTAGCCATGTCGATCACCATTCTGATTAATTGATCCAGTTTAACCAGGTATTAAACGAACAACCCCCTGGCTTATGGGAAAGACTACTCGCTGATTCTGATTGTGTAAAGCTGTTTAAGCAGATTCGCCTATCGCGTGGTACACGTACTCGATACCGCCTGACTCAGCGGTTTCTTCTGCTCTAAGAATGTAGCCCTGATCCAGCAATTTTTTTAACTTGGTACTGGCGTTAGGCACTGAAATTTCGAGTGTTTCAGCCACCTTAGCCGCAGTGACGGAGCGTTTGGAAAGCACGTAATGTAAAAGCTCTTTCGCGGAGGAACTGATCTCAGGACCAATGACCTCGAAATTATCCCCATCCCAGACGGTGAGAGGCTGGTCTTTTGCGTGGGCCGCATAGCTCCAGTTATCGAGTAAATCCCGATTTTTTACATCTTTTAGAAAAAAACCGCGCTCCCCTTTAAAATGCTTGGCAACAGCAACCACACTTTCCCTAGGAAAGGATGCATCCGTCGCCTCTATGTCAGCCAGAGAGATACCAAACAAGGCGTACTGAGGATGAGCCTCAACGACGTCAAGGAGTTTACGAAAGGTGGCTTTCCCTTGGACGTTGCCAAAGGGATGGTCATCGTCGGTGAGTCCACCGAGATTGACGATATAAGATTTCTGATTCATTTTTTCAGTTTAACCAGAGTCGCCTGACTGTCAATCAAGAATTCAAAGCAGATGTGCGTTCCGAGCAAGGAGGGCATACCTACGCGATAGCTACTCGTCAGCTTGCCTTCTGTATAAACCATGATTAGCTCGAAATTCTGTTGTCGGATAGAGACCGTCGCGTTGTAGTTCGCTGCCACATCGCCACTGCGCTTAAGGCCTAGGCCACGACCATCATCACTTGAGCTGGAGATCTGACCCTGCTGGAACACCTGTAGCACAAGCTCGGGACCCGCTTCGGGCTGGGAAAAATCGAGCTTTCCAAAAATAGCTGGATACTTTTCCGCCAGTACCGGCTGGAGACTCCCAACGATACCAACCCCACTGTCGGATATTACCGTCTGGATTTTTCCACCCTTTGGGTAGTGCTGGAGTGCTGCGAAGCCTGGGATTTGAGACCGCGCATGGTCTCGCACGTTGCCAAATAGCTCAGAAATAACGGTGAATGCGGATTGTGAGTAACGCTCACCTGCACAGCTGACAAGGCTATTCTTCAAACGTTTGGGGATAGTCTCATCGGGTAACAGGTGGTCAATCGACGCCAGCTCAACCACACCATTATTATTACCATGATGTGCTTTGGCTGCCGACCACTTCGGCCTGTTTGGAAGAACGTTTACTTTGCCATCCAAATGATCAAAGAACCCGAGCCGATTAAAGTAGGTCAGCGTTGTTTTGCACGCGCTGAAATCAATCGATACCGACTTATTCAACATTACCAACTGATTGCACAACGCTAAAATACGTGCGGCTGCGTCAATCATGATTTTGCAGCCCAAGGGCACAACAAATTCGACCACCGAGCACTCAAGATCCAATGGTGAACCGGTGGCCGCCAGCGACTCCTCGAAGGAAGCGCTCCCAACCCAGGCACCCGATTTAAGAGCGATTGTCAGCTTTCCAGAGTTCACCAATGACCAGCAACTGTTTTCATCCTGAATAAAAACCTCACGTTGTCCATAGAGGATAGGGTTCACCACAGACTTCTGCGTGCCGAGATGGCGGGCAATTTCTTTTGCCATGGCGCCTGGGTTCAATCTCAGAAACGTCTCAATATCAGCAATCATCAATAGACTCAATCACCTAATTTCCTTGGCTCTCAGCCTTCCTAGCCGAGTTGTACGGCGAGCACGGGCAGACACTATTCATGCGTCACCAGACACCGTCCGCGTACTATAGTGGCCTATCGACACCAAGACAAAGAATTAACCGAGCGACCCTCGCCCCTCATCCACCGACCTTGGAAATCCAGCATGCTTTCAGAACAATTTGATCTTAGCCCACACGAGAACCGTTGGTTTACTTGGGCAGAAGTCGAGGAATGTTTCTGGCCAGGTCAAGGAGGTCGATCTCACGCCGTCAATCCAAGCCTGGCGAACGTCAGAAATGCAGGAGGTATTTACTGTATTGCTTGGGGCACTACCAGCAAGATGCCCACTCCAGATGAACAGCAGGTGCAATACATCGGACAAACAAAAAATTTTAAAGCGCGTATGGCTCAGTTTGCGTCGTCAGCGGGTATTTTTTGGGATGACCGTTACGACGGGCATTCGGCTGCGTGGCGCTGGCCACAAGGAGCGACTGCAAAAATGATGATCGCGTTTTTTCCATTGTCAGCGACTGAACCTGATCACATGAATACTGGACGCTTATTTTGGTACGAGGCATTGGCGATCAATTTGTACTTCATTAAACATGACAACCGTCTGCCCCCACTCAATGTTGTGAAGAGCCCTATCGCAGTCGAACTCAGTTAGAGACTGATTTTATGAGATTCAGGGCCCCTTGCTGCAATCGAGTCGTGGCCCACAGACAAAGCGGCTGCCTTCGCCGCATCTATTTAGGAATTACAATTTCCTCATCTAATACATCCACCACACCCAGTTTGAGCGGATCAATCCAGTCCGCTTTGGCACGCCCCCAACGGAGTAGTTCTCGCTGCTCCACAGTCAGCTCGTACTGTTCGACACCTTGTTCCAGTGCATTGAGGTACTCACGGATGGCCTGCGCACGCCGCCAGTTCTGCGCATCGATTTCAAGCTTCGCCAGCCGCTGCTCTTCCGCGTCGTATTGGTGTTTTCGCTCCAGCGCAATTTCGCGAACTCGCTGACGTTCGGCATCCTCAATCGCCTGACGCTCATTACGGACCAGTAAGCCGATCGCTCTGGTGGCCATCAGGCCAATAAGTTTGTTGAGCTGTTGCTCCACCGAGCGACGATCCGAATCCGTGATTTTCCCCCCAAAACCTTCGTCTGCCATAACCTGTAGCCGCCCGGACGGCGTGAACTGCCATTTTGGCCAGTAACTCCATCCGCCCTTGGCCTTTGCAGTTAACTGGGCAGCTGAGGGCACGTAATCCGAACGCAACGACGGTTCGTAAAGGCGTAAACGCAATGCATCGCCAAACATCACGACCTCGATCGGCTGTTTCCCTTGTTGAACGGAATACCCGCGCTTCTCTAATGCTTTCAACAGCGTGTCCGCTACTCTTAATGCGCGACTTTGCAGCGCGGCAGATACCGAAATATTCAGCCCATTACCGTGCGTCTGCGGCATTCCGCGCTTATCAATAATCGGTCGAACTAAAGCTTCGCGAGCAGCCGCGACAACGGGATGCCACACCTTGATGCGCTCCGGTACCACAATCTGGTTTTCGGGCTGCTGCTCAAAGGTCAGTACTTGCTGAAGACGGCTGTCCACCACTTCAGTGGCCTGAGCCTGAGGAGAGGGCTGCCCGACAGGGCGATACAAATAACCGGGGTGGCCAGTGTATTCGCGCAGCTTGGGGCGCGGGGACACGCGCTTACCCACCTTGACCTTGGCCCAATGACCCCGTGGCGGCGTGGGGATTTGCAGGCGTGAGCAGAGCTTTTTCAGCCCGACGTCGGACAGGCCGTAGCGCGGCGCGACCGCCTGCACCGGCTCGGACCAGACTTCATCCAGCAGCTTTGCCCGGTCATAGCGTTCCACCATTTAACTCATCCTCGATTATGCGCAGCGCGGTTCGACTCCCTATAGGTCTGCGCTGAGCACCACTCAACAAGCCCCCGGTGCCCACACGGCCATCAACCCAGCGATTCCCAGCCCTTTACCCGCGAGTCTTCTGGTGTATCGGCGAGCAGTTGCTCCAGACTCAGCTTGTTGCGACCCGGCCGCACGATGAGCATGTCCTGACCGACCCTGATGCATTCCACCACAGAACCCGTCTTCAGGTGGTTCTGCGCCACAAATTCATCCGGTAAGCTGAGGACCAGGGCCCCCTTGAAGCGACGCAGTACCAGCGTATTCATCAGGATGTCCTCAGGTTCATTACAACTGTTCGGTGGCAGAAGGGGCAGATCGACCCACAGCTGAACCCAGTGCAATTCGCAGTAGGCCGTTTGAAGGACGATCCGAATTCGCTGTCAACTCAGGACGCCATGTTCGACTTGTCCAATCAACGTTAGCAGCGCCTGTCTCTCGACGGCCGTGGCCAGCATGTCCTTTGGACGACGCCCGCCGAGTCCATACTGCGGCGTGTCCATCCACCCATTGGCCATGCCGGTATCACCCTCGAAGAGACAGCTCGCGTGCACCAGCACCAAAGCAATTTGAAACAGTTGATCGCTTTCACGGCTATTAAAGCGCCCATGCTGGCGTCGGCGCCGCAACGTTGAGGGGGACATCGACAGCCATGCTCTCAGTGCAGGGGACGTCAGCTGAAACACACTGATCAGGTGATCCCACACAGCAAAGGGGAAGCCGAGGCGAACCAAGCCCAGCAGGTGCTCACCTTGCGAAGGAAGGCCCAAACGCTGCCAATAGGCATCCTTCATCTGGCCGTCATGGGCTAACAGGCTCATCGCGTTCCTCCGAGCGGTAGAACACCTCAATTCAATGCAGGCAGTATCGCGAGCCCAGCCGCGCAGCGGTGCTGAATAAGCTCAGCAAATGCGTCAGGGATTTGCGTCCTCCGTGAGTGTGAAAATTCACGATGAGAAAGCGCTCGCGGTCGCTTGTTTCAATCAAATACCGATGCTGATACTCCAGCACTTGGCTAATTGGCTCCGAAAGGATCAATGCCCCATCACGGTACTCCAAGCTCTTGTAAACCGTACCTATCACGCAATAACTGCTGATATAGGCATCGAGGAGGTAGCCGGTGATCCACTGCTCGGGGTAACTTTCCAGCAGGGCGCTGAGCAACATTCGCACTTTTCGGTCGGTCAGCATTGATTCACCTCCACCTCGGGATGGACGCATCGATGGATGCCGAGTCAGCCAACGGAATGCACCTGACAGTCTCGACTGAGGCTGCGTAAACCTGTTTTTTTGCGTAAACCGGTGCGGTTTACGTAAAACAAAAGGTTTACGCGGCCTCTACTGGCAGTGGCGTGCCGTGGGATGAACCCCTTTCAGCGAAATCTTGAGAAATGCGTCCAATGATCGACGGCCACCCTCTCGGGCAAAACTGACGATCACATAAAAGCTGCCGCTCGCTGTAATGCAGATCCAATGACGTTCCCGCTCTTCGACGCGATAAATGTCCGACGTTCGAATCGTGTGTCCGTCACGCAGCCAACCATCCGGTCTCGCTTTCGCATGACCGTACACTTGCCCGACACAACAACAGGCAACCATCCGCACGTTGATCAGATAACCCGTCACGGGAGCCTCAAACTCCGTGCGCCTGGCGCGCGCCAGCTGGCGTAAAGCGTAATGACTGACAGGAGCCATTGCTTACCTCCAGAACCCGATTGAAGCAGTGCCTCGCCAGCCATCACACTCACTGCGAAGGCGGGCACACTTAGGATCGATAGGCGCACATGGCTCAGTTACTTCGCCACTCAACGCTCGCGCCGTACAACCAGCTCTTATTGCAAAACAGGAGAGGTACTGAAACGCTCTCGTTTGCTGGGCTGGGCTGCCCTGACCAAATCGTCGATGCGCAGCAATACGCCGCGTCGAGTACCCTGGCCGGTTCTTGGTGCGAGTGCAGGTTCAACCCCGCCGGGTACCAATCCTCGCAACATCCAAATGGATTTCGTATCGTTGCGGCGCGCCAAGTCGGCTAGCACGGCAAACTCAGAGGTGAACTCCAACAACCCGGACAGCGGAATCACCCAATGCAATTTGCCATTGACTGACTCTCTATGCGCCTTCAAAAAACCGGTCTCAATCCATTCCTTAATCGACTCATGCTTCCAGCCGCGAAGACGCGCGAGCTGGGTAATGCTCAACACCGGTTCGAGCTGTTCCTCTTCAAAACAGCCTTTGATTTCAGCCATGTCGTAGCGCAGACCCGCGATGCCCGGCACTTCAGCAATAACCGCCACAGGAAGAATTTCCTGGTGCAGAATTTTTTGCAGGACCTGACAAATGTGCGTATCCGGGATGCCGTTTTTGCTTGAGATGCCTTGCAGTCCCACCCAGGCTGACTCGTCAACCGCTCGTGATTGAACGCCCTTATGCAGGCGTTTCACCAATGTATCGACATCGACAGCCAGAAATTCGGCGGATACCAGCGAGGGACGTTGGGCCTTGGTCTTTCTATCCAATGCACCGGATTGCATGAGCTTTTCAAATACCACTTTGCTAACACCTAGTCGACGTCGAACCTCGGTCGCGGTCAGGTAATGCAAGCGATCTTGGCGCACTTTCTCGACGACGTCCCGGTGAATGGAAACGAATCGATTTTTGCCGTTAACAGTGACTTTACCCCGGATTTCGCCAGTGGTCACCGCGCTACGAATCAATTGCGAGCCAATTCCAATCAGACGTCCAGCTTCTTCCGAAGTCAGCCAACACTTGTCTTTTAGGTGTTGCGGATCGATGGTGCTGAGCCGCAGGTTAAGGTGGCCGTCAAAGTTATGGGTCAGATGCTGGACCAGCGCTTGCCGAATACAGTCATACGCCGGATCGGTGTAGCGCTGATGCAACTCGCGGTACCAGCCCCCCAATCGTTTGGCCAAACCTGGCCCTTCAGTGCTGGCCAGGCGGCTGCGCAGAGCCTCATCGAAACGCGTCGGCCATTGCAACAGCAGGCCAAAACCGGTGTGCGCCTCTACCATCATTTCATCGGCCGTCGACTTGCCCCGTGAACGACTCTGACCGGTGAACTGCTTGCCGAGCAAACACAACAAATCGACCAGATCGGCAGGAGGCAGACCACTGCGCCAAGCCGGTGGCAGCGAGTGTCGAGCCTGATGCTCTACACCCAGCATGAGCGCTGAAAGGGCCAGCGTCTGCTCGCTGGCTGTGACGCCAGTATTTTGCGCGTAAGGCTGGCCACAATCGCAGCGTTCAAGCTGACCGAGCGCATTGAAGCCTTGGCCACAGGCGACGCAGCTCGACACCAACTGAATGTCGTGATGAGGGCAGGCTGTCATCAGCACATGGCCCCAACCGATGCGTTGATAAGGATGCTGTGCAATACACCGGGGGCATACCTTGTGACCCTCACGGATCTGATATTTGGGGCGAAGCATGACGTTGCAACTGTCTGGAGCAGGTTGGCGAACGGCCAACTGGGCAGCATCGAGGTGCAACATCTCCGCCAGCCGGGCAAGCTCCGTGTCACTGTAGGCCAACCGGGATTTCACCCCGAAGCTGGCCAAGAAGGCTTTAAGGCTTGGGGCCAGGTTACGCTCACTGACCCGTCGCAGAAAACCGTGCAGAGACTCATCGGAATACGGTTGCAGACGCACGATCAAGCTCATGACGCCACTCCCTTTGCGACGGACCGGGGCACAGACATGTGTGCCTCGGTCAACATTCTGGCGAACCCTTGCCCCAGTAGACTTTCTACAGGGGGGTTGCCTTCAAAGGGATTAAATTCGAGAAAGCGGGTGTTGATTGCTTCCGCGTAGGCGCGGACCAAGGTCTGCTCCGTGATGCGCTGATTCGTTGCCAAATGCTCTACGGCATGGAGCAGCTTCACCAGCATGCCAATGCGCCCCAAGCAGGCGGCATAGACGCGTCTGGCATAGTCCAAGTCTGTCGCATCAGGAATGACCCAGCCAGCATCACTAAATGCTTCAGTCAATGACAACAGGGCACGGCGAAACTCCAATTGCTCGCCTTCGTGATTCCAGTTGTAGGGACGAAACTCGAACACGGCTTCAGCGCGGTCGCGCAGTTGTTCATTGCGGATCAAGACCTCGTTTGCCAAAGGCAATCCAGTGAGCACCAAGGTCAGCCCCATCTCTTCGCCGAGCACCTTCAACCAGTCCGCCGCTTCCCGGGCAGCAGTGCGAGAACCACGCTCGGCAAAATGTTGCATTTCATCGAAGACCAGGACTCTCGTCCCGGTAATCTTGATCAACTCGCAAGCCATGCGAGTCAGCTCTTCAGAGCTTGAACGGTTATAGCGCGGGGAACCCAAACCCTCTAGCAAGGCAATAGGCAAGGAGCGACGCGTTGGATTTACCGGCGTTACGACGCGCACAATGGGCATACGTCGAATGCCGTCGACCACTTTTGGCACGTTGTCGGCCATAACCGTTTTCACCAGTTCGCTCTTGCCGACCCGGGTCGGTCCAAAGATCGGCAGGATCAAGGATTCGCCGGCCAGACCACGCTTGACCGTAGACTCCAAACGGCTCAGTGCCTGGCTGAAGGTTGCGTGCTCGATCAACTCGTATTTCACCAGAGCACTCATTGTGCGTCTCCTTTAACGGATTTCTTGCGACGCGGCGCGGCTGAGAGCACTGCTGTCGTAGACGGAGTGTCAAGAATCGTCTCGACTGCCGGACGAGACGTCTCTTGGCGCAAGGTCTTGAACCGCTCTTCTTCACGCTCCCGCCCTCGCGCAGCATGATTCTTATCTTTCATACTTCCACCGACCGCCCGGTCACGACCTTCTTTCAGCATCTGCATATCAGCGATTTGGTAGTCCTCGCCGGACAACTGGGCATCGCTTTTCCCGAGGGCGCGGCGAATAGTGCGCGCCTCTTCAAAGCCGATCAAAGGCATCCCAGGCCGCTTGTTGTACGCTTCGATCAACACATCGGCATCGTCGGGATCAACCACAAAAATCGAGCGACAATCGAGCGGATTGAGCCGTACCTTAACCTTGGTTTTTTGCCCCCGGCGCTGATACAGCTTGCTCAACTCGAAACTGTTGTATTTCATGGTGTCGTGACACACACCCTCCCGACCCAACGTTTTTTCACAGGTGTGATAACGCAGACAAGCATTCCTGAACTCCACAGGATCTGGCGGTGGCATCACTGGATGTTGCCTCTTCAACAACTCCATGGCCCGTGCCGGCGAGCAGCCAGGTTCAAAGCGGTGCTCCAACCGTTGAAGTGGGGTTTGCATGTACACGTCCGCTACCCACTTGATGATCAAAGCCTCAAGCTCCACGACGGTGTACAAACGCTCCTTCATCGCACGCCCAATGGGGTCACGTTCCAATGACGACTGCGACTTCGTGGATCCCTGTAGCGTATTGATCAGGCCAGACTTCAGCGTGCCGAAAAACCGCTCGATAAATGGTTTGGCCTGCGGCTTTCCAGCCATTGGGTAGTCAATCGTGGTGTTCAGATAACGCAGTGCATTCAGCACCACACCGCCGTGATGTTCTTGCGCATTGTCGAGTACGATTGTCTCGATTGCCGCCGGAACCAACCAAGAATTCTTTAGCCGATAACGCTCGCTGAATGCCTCACCTTTTGGCGAAAAGCAAAATTCAAGCGCGGACAATACGAAGTCCTGCGAGGGCTTTTTGATACTGCATTTGAGCATGACAATTGCACCAGTAGCCGCGTCGATACCTGCATAACAGGTAGCCCGACCAATCGGCTGGCCCTGTGCATCGCAGCAAAAAATGTCCAGCGGCGTGGCATCAACTTCGACTCGTTGGTAAGGGCGCTCGACCAGCAACTTGCGGATCGCCGTGCGCATCTCTTGATCGTGCGTAGCTTTCGACACTCGGCCTTGGGTGATCATAGTGTGCTCCATCGCATGAATACGACGACTGACGCTGCGGCGCGAAATGCCACGAAATGGCGCGTTTCGCTGAGCAGCACGCTCTCGACACTGGTGGTTCACCAATTTGGTGATCTGACTGACGTTAAATTTGTCGGTCTGAAAGTACGACCGCATGATTTCATCGGTCACGGTTTCCTCGAAATCCAGATCTTCAAGGGTCTCCATCCGACGTTTATTGCCACAGGCACTAAATCGCGGTGCCATTTGGTCCATTGAGCTAGCGAGGTTCGACGACTTGCGCCAGCGCTGAATTGTCCGCGTGGAGGGTAGGGCCACCTTCAACTGGTCGCAGCGGGCCTTCAGACGCTCAACTGTCTCTGGCCAGGAGCAACCGTCACGACGCGCTTCGTCAATGTACTCAAGCAGCTCAAGCCGTTGATCCAGCGTATCGCGCTCACTCTGCGTCAAGTTGCGCACCGGCAAGGGTTGGACGGCGGACATCGTTGGACCGTAGACACGACGGTATTGGCCTTGCGCGAAACGTTGCTGGAATTCATCGATGTTTAGGACGAACTCTTCACCCAACGAGCCTTGCAGCACAATTTGAGCGATCTCCGGGCGAATGGACGTTACCCGGCGCACCTGGCCGCGTTCGAGGATGATGCTGTCGACTGACAAGGCGCGGTTCATGGGTACACCTCCAAAAACTGGAGGTGAGACAGATCGCCATTAGCCGCACGTACTGTGCTGGTTGGCAAGAAGAGGGGAATGGACAAATCGGCCGTCAGCAACCCAATCAGCAAACCCGCTAGTACTCCGATTCGGCCAGACGTCAAACGCAAGGAAAGTTCTTCGGTCAACCAGTCGGAACGGGAGTCGAGCAAGGTGCATATTTCTCTTTCCGCTGTCGCACGAGTCGACTCAAGATAATCTGCTCGCAGATGGTGCAGGCTAGACAGTGCCTGCATGACCGTGGGCGACACTACGGTGTCTGGGATGATCATGAAGCCAATACCGTGCTGGCGAAGACCGCTCTCAATGCCTGCACGCTTAGCCTCGAACTCCTCAATAAACTGAGAATGCTTGGCATCAATGGCCAGAGCGCTCCCATCATCAAGTCGGCAGAGGAAATCGGGTGTGTAGAAACGCGGCTTAACGCCTGGCCGTGGACAGTAATGCTGACGAGATGGCAGCACCTCGTTGCTCTGCAATTCGAGAGAGAAGGGCTGCGCCGTCAGTTCGATCACGCGCGGATCAATATCCAGCATCACGCCGATATCGCGCTCAAGCGCGCTTTCAACGCGCAAATCGCCACCCTTGCTTTTCAGCGATTTGAATACGAGTGCGCGTCGCCCACGCTTTATTCTGCGGGAAACATCCCTTGCAAAAGAGGGACTATCGATGTCTTTGATCATGCTGGTGTGCTCCTACGATGCACTGGAAAGTGTTATTCGTCGTAGAAGAAAGTCAAATGACTCTAATATCTAATTAACTACAAAAACTGTGCTTACTTAAACAACAAAAAACATCGAGACAAAATTTTTACCAGCAATTCAATAAATTGAAAAACCTCACACAATTCAACTAGATATAATAAGTAAAGTAAGTTAGGAATAATTTTCGACCAGTGGTAGCGGATAAATGCCTACGTAACTAACCCCAGGCAGCAATCGCCATTCTCGGCACCTCTACTACCGTCCAAAATACGGTGTCGGAGATGGTTCGTTAGCGTTCAAACCACCCCCATCAGCTTGCTTTAATGAGCCGAAGCATAGCGAGACCTTAAAAAGTAATCAATACTTTTTTGACGATGACTACGATTTTGTCTAACCTAATGCGCTCTGTCCCTCCACCTGCACGAGACGCCAATGACCCAAGATGAGCAACTCCTCGAACAGTTGATGGAGGTTTTCGTTGGCCTGTCTTGGGCCGAAGCTCTGCCGCTGGTTTTGCAAACCACAGCGTGGGCCAGCTTATCGCGTACCGAATCTCTGCCGGTGGATCTCACGCTACCCCGTCAAATGAACTTGTCGCCGCAGGAGCAAGCAGACAATTTCAGATGCGTACAGCCGCTGATTTCCTCTCACCTGACCAGTACGTCTTGGACAGTCGACGCGACTCTCTTGCAGCACCTTCCGCTGTTGATTGAAAAGGTCGTCATGCTAGAGAAGCATGAGCTACGGAAATGGTGCGCCGACGACGTACTGTATTGGTCATCTGAACCAACACCAGCGACGAGCGCTATCGCCCCGAGCCTGGCCAATTTTCTGGTTTCCCTCGCGACTTTTGACGCTCCTGATCAAATCTACCTGCCATGGGAACGGTCGGGCCAACTCGCGGCACGCTGTCGACGCAGAAACATTGATTGCTGGATCGACTCCCCAGCCCCCTTGATGGTGGATCTGGTGTTGGCTCAGCTCAGTGGTGCGCATCCCAATGCTCACCGAAACGACCCGGTTCTCTCACCTGTCGAATTAGGGCCGGGCCAACTCAAACAATTCCCGGTCAGCCTGAGCATCCTTGAACCAGCTCAGCGTTATTCATTGAAAGACATCGAGAACGATCCACACGATCGTTTTCCAGAAAAGACTCATTCGAACATCGTTCTAAGTATCAGACACCTCCTGGCCCAGACTCAGGGCAAAATCGTGGTCGTCGTCCCGAATGGTTTACTCTTTAATGCGGGCGCTGAAAGGCTGCTTCGAGCTGATTTGCTTCAGAAACGGATGATCCACACCGTCATCGGACTACCTGACGGGCTGTTCTCTCGATCTTCGACTGCCAATTCAGTGCTTATTCTCGATACGGTGAAACCTTCCGACTCCATTCGATTCGTGAAGATAACGGAGGAGTTCACCGCCAGCGGCCCCAGAAAAGACACCGAACTGGCCAAACTTCCACAGCTGCTTAGGGCAACGCGGGACCGCGATGACAATCTGATGGCGATCAATGTCGCCGTCAGCGCGATTGCGCGAGACGAATGCAATCTTGAGATAGGTCGCTATTTGCTCGACGAGCAAACACGCAAACTGAGCGCAGTGCTGGCCATGCAGCACACCACCAAAATGTTCGATCACTTTGAAGTTGTTCGTGCGCGTCAGCACGCAACGAGCGCGCGAGGAGTATTTGTTCGAGAAATTCAGGCTGCCGACCTACCCGACTATGGCCATGTGCTAAGCGCAAGCAAAGACTCATTATTCGATCTCAGCACCGCGAAGGCACAGAGTTATTTTATCCAGCGAAACGACGTGTTGATTTGCCTAAAAGGGGCGGTGGGGAAGGTCGGCATCGTGAAATCCGCTCCTGAAAGAGGAGCGGGTGGGTGGGTTGCAGGCCAATCGTTGGCCATTCTACGCGCCCGGCCGTCTGGCCATTACGACCCAGGAGCGCTGATGGTCTACTTGCGTTCGCCCATGGGACAGGCCCAACTCAGCCGACTAACCGTAGGGAGCAGCATTCCCACTCTGCAAGGTTCGGCGCTCAAAGAACTGGAAATACCGACGATGAATATCGTACAACAAGGAATGGCCGTCGAAGCTTTGGAAGAGGAGGCGTCCGTGCAATCGGAGATTGAGGCGTTGCGTCAGAAGCAATCCAAGATTGCTTCAGCGCTGTGGAAACTCTAAACCGATTTGCACCGTAGCCTTCTGACGTTTCTCCGCTCAGCGGCAGGCCAAGTGCCCCGAGTCGCTTGATGGTCGGGGCGACGATGCCTACGCTGCAACTCGCATCACTTAAAGAGTTGTCGGTTTCTGTGCCGGATGAACTGGATGCCGAGAAAATGCGCGACGCAGTGGACTCCGAAGCGCGGCTTCAAGCGGCCACTGAAGAGCTTAAACACGAACAGGCAGCCCTTTCAGACGAGTTTTGGCGCTAGCTACGACAGGGCCGCGCGACCCAGCTCGTCGCTGAGGTCGCTCAGCGGCCCCTGAAGGCTACCAAAAATCAAACTTACAAGTTGTAACTTAATATTGACGAGTTACCAGTGACAAGATAGATTTGCTCCTACAGCCACCGCCTAGGAGTCATCATGCTTCCCTACCCATCCTCTCCCGAGTTCCCAGCCGCCCTGAAAGCCCGTCGTGAGTCGCTTGGCATGAGCCGCTCGGCCTTGGCCCGCGAAGCCAAGATCCATGTGGTCATGCCGCGTCGCTACGAAGAACCTGACTGCGGGGAGTTCGCTCGACCTCGCGTCGACACCACCTGGCTGGCCTTGAACAAGGCACTTGGGTACGACATTCCGGATGACATTTTGGGATCGCTGATGCAAGCGCCCCTTACGCCATCAGCCGATGGGGATGCCATTACCGCGAAGGCAGGCGAGGTGAAGGCCCTGACCCTCGCGGAAGCCAAAGCCGGTCTGGCGCTCACGTTTGATGTGGACGTCGACCGCATCGAAATCACCATTCGTGGTTGATGCGAAAATAAAACATCATCAACCAATACAAAAGTTGTAACTTTTAAGGTGCTACAGATGAACACGACGCAGACTTCGGATTGGGACAAGGCTTCGGAAACCCTGAAACACAACGTTGCAGCAATGCCGCTCGGCCAAGAGCGCAAGATTCGCGAGATCATTGGCGAAGTGACCTGGGCGCCACTGCACCGATCCACGCGCCATCGCTTCGGGAAACACGTACGCGCCAATCTTGAACACTATGGGCTGGTGTTTGCACGCATGGCCGGCCGTATCGCCGTGTATAAAAAGTCGGCCATCTGAACGGTTTTACTCGGGTCTGGCGCACCTGTCGCCAACGGATCGGGTTTGCTCAGTAAGCCCACTGCGTTGTTCCCAGGTTGCCCGGCCGGCCTCGCTGCATGTGTTGGACGTTATGGTCAATCACCGCCCTCCTGTTTGCCGCTCCTGGTGTGAGCCCTTCTCAGAATTGATCACCCCCCCCGATCTCCGGTCAGTAGCCACCCATGTGGTAGAAAAATGGTTCGACCACTAGCCTGCCCTCTTTAGGAGCTGGATTTGGGTCTAGAACAACGGAAAAAAGCGGGGGGAGCAGGACGCGCTGGTCGCGTTGATCAAGAGCGGGGCGGGAGTTTGGGGTGACGTGCGGGTAGGATTGGTTGGGAGGTTTTCATATTCCCCGCGCTTCACATCGATAACTACAGCACAAACTCATCGTAATAGAGCTGACATCCATTTAAAATCAACGCTGTATTGTCATGTGGTTCGGACGATTTGATTGCTGAGCAGGGAAGGCAAAAGCTACAAACATTAGTAAATGGGCACCGTTGCACCGCTTCTGAAGAGTCAAAGATGTAATCAAGAATAATCATGTATTAAAGGGCACGGATAACAATATGCCAGAGTTAGGTGCGGCGCCGGAGCAGGGACAGATTGTGAAGCTGCGCCACAAAATATGGGCGGTCACAGCGGTCAATAAAACAAAAACACAGCCAAATCAGACCATCCATAGAGTCGCACTAGAATGTCTGAGCGATGATGCTCTTGGAGAGAGTATCCAGGTTATCTGGGAGCGGGAAATTGCCCCATCCATAATTGAGTCCACCTCTCTTCCCAGTATCACTGCCCACGATGAACCCGAACTTTTTGATGCGTTCATCAGGTCTATGCAATGGGGAGCCAGTTCGTTGGCCATTGGAGACACACTCCAAGCTCCGTTTCGTGGTGGTGTACAGATGGAGGAGTATCAGCTCGCACCTGTGATCCGGGCCATCAACATGCCTCGGGTGCGCCTCTTGCTGGCCGATGATGTAGGACTGGGTAAGACCATTGAAGCTGGTTTGGTTATGCAAGAACTCATTCATAGCCACAGGGCCAGCCGGGTCTTGATCGTCTGTCCAGCTCACCTGAAGATCAAATGGGTCGATGAGATGGCTGAGAAGTTTGGCCTTGAATTTAAAATGATTGACCGAGACGCCGTACTTAAAATGAGAAAAGAGTACGGCCCTAGCATTAATCCGTGGGCAAGCTTTCCCAGACTTGTGACCTCAATTGATTACCTAAAAACCGAACACCCACGTCGATTGTTCGATGAGTGTACCAGGCGCAGACTTGATGAGAGGCCTAACAACCGCCCTTGGGATTTGCTAGTTCTAGACGAAGCCCACAACGCAGCCCCATCAGGTAAAAAGCAATACATACGTGACTCTGAACGCACATCACTTCTGCGTTCTATTTCTGAACAGTTCGAGCACAAGATGTTTCTTACTGCCACCCCCCATAACGGCTACCGTGAGAGCTTCACCGGTTTATTGGAGATACTGGACAATCTTCGTTTCTCACGCGGCACTGACCTAGATAAAGCTCAGCTTTCCGCCGTTACCATTCGCCGTTTAAAGCAAGAGATCTCCAATCCAGATGGGACACCGCGTTTCCCCAGAAGGATCATACTCCCACGCAACGAAACTTGTGATCCGCAACTCTACGTCATGCAGAATGGGGATGAGCAGAAGCTTTTTAATCTGCTCAAAGCGTATACCAATAGCCGTTTGGCCTCGGTCGATAAGCGCTCAGAACGGCCTCTTCAATTCATTCTCACGCTTTTGAAAAAGCGAGCGTTGTCCTCTCCCTTGGCGTTTCGAGAGAGCCTCATTGTTCATACGACAAATGCTGGTGTTAAGGGAGCGCTTGGTATCGGGGAATCTCTGTTCAATAGCTTCGAGCAAAAAGAGTCAGAAGATTGGAGCGATGATGAAGACAAAGAGGACAACCTGGAAGCCGCTACCAATGCCGCATCTCAACTAATCAATGAGTTAACGGATGCTGAAAAAGGCATGCTTCAAGGCATGTTTGAGATTGTCGATCATCAGGTTTCCCACTTTTCGATACAGGAAGATAGCAAAGCAGCAGCTTTAATCGCATGGATCAACCTTAATTTGCGGTATGGGGATCAATGGAATGGCCAGCGTGTAATTATTTTTACTGAATACAAACACACGCTCAACTATCTGGAACGCATCCTAGAAAAAAATGGTTTCCTTGAAGCGACAAGAACCATTGTTGGCGGCATGAGCGATATTGATCGTAAAAAAATCAATGATGAGTTTCAAGCATCTAATAGTGAAACTACTGTACGTATTTTGCTGGCCACAGATGCTGCATCCGAAGGGGCGGATTTTCAGAAACATTGTCGCAATCTTATTCACTACGAAATCCCGTGGAACCCTATTCGGTTAGAGCAGCGTAACGGCCGTATTGACCGTCACGGTCAGAAAGCGGATGAAGTGCGCATTCATCATTTTGTTTATAAAAACCAAGAAGACTCTGAGTTTCTCAAGCATATCGTCGATAAAGTTGAAGTTATCCGAGGTGACCTTGGCAGTGTTGGTGCTTTAATCGCAGACAGCGTCAGGAAAAAGGCACTCGGTCAGGCTGTCAGTCTTGCTACTATCGACGATGATACGCGTTTACGGCTAGCGCGAGAAGAAATAGCCATCGAGGCTCGCGAAAATGAAAGTGTTGCGCAAATAGTTCAGGCCCTGAATAGAGCAAGAAGTGCGCTTGATATATCCGATAGCAACCAGCTTGCGTTATTAAAGCAGGCTATATACTTGGAAGGCTGTAATGAGTCCGTTCGGGAGCTGAATGATGACGAATTCATCTTAACGCGGATTCCAACCGCTTGGACTGAATGCAAAGTCTATGTCAGTACAGATTATCTGCAAAAGCGCCTTTCCTTTAATCGTAATAGAGCTAGAGAAGACGATGCCGTGGGTATCGTCCATCTTGATCATCCGTTAATGAGAAGGGCAGTTTCCGCGTTCCGAATCCAGATGTGGGGAACGCAATCCTCCCGTATCCGCCTCAACAGAGTTTCAATCTCAGAGTCGAGCCTGATTACGACCCCTGCCATTATTGCTTGGGGTCGACTAGTTTTGCTGGGGCCAGAGCATAATCGCCTGCACGAAGGCTTAATCCGCTGCCAGATGTCGATCCAAAATGGTGTAGTTATAGAGCGGGATGTCACTCGGCCTGAAGATGCTAAGGTCTTCACCGGTGACATCGCTAGTGTGCAGGAACTAATTTCGCCTCATGTTCCGGCGATCACTAAGCAGCTTTCCATTAGTGCCGATGATCAAGCCAAACTATTGATTCTGACCCTTACTGCTCGGGGCGAGGTTGCGCGCAAGCATGCTAAAAGTCTGGCCACCGAGCGTATTGCGGCCATCAGAAATGCCATACAGAACTGGCAAAAGCGCTCTGCGGATATGCAGATGCAACTTGCTTTCGATGATGAAGAACAAGCGCAGCGCGAGCAGGATTTTCTTGCTCTTCAGCGTAGGCTCGAACAGCTTCAACAAGAGCGTGAGACTGAGCCAAAACGCCAAAGAGATTTATACAAAGTGATAGACCAAAGAATGTACCCAGTCGCCCTAGAGGTCATCCTTCCTAAGGTAAACAGCTGATGGCCACGAATAAACGCGTAGCAAGCCGACAGCATCGCTGGCTTTCCAGCGTAGAAATTACGGGAGTGGTATTAAGCGAGCCAGTGTTAGCCGACGCCGGCAACTTCAGATCACTCGATAAGACAGAAGTCGCAGCCTTCCGAAAGCAGCGTGAGATATGGAATCTGCCCAAAGGCATGGTCGAGGGCAATGGTCAGCCGGCCTGGATTAGTTTTATTCTCGAAGATTTTCTCGGCCTGAAAGACAAAAACTACTGGCAAGTCGGTGCAGCGATTCCCGTCGACAAAGTAGCAAATTTGCATGAACAACAGGAAATTCTGCGTCCAAGCCGCGTGCTGTTGGATGAAGAAAACGCCGTAATGCTAGTGCTTGAAGTGCCGCGTGAGCAGTCATTAGACAAACCTTGGCAGCAAGAGAAAGGCCGCTGGAAGGCATCGCCTACCACCAAGTTTGAACGATTGTTGCGAGAAGCCGGCGTCGAACTTGGACTGCTAACTAATGGCGAAGCCTGGCGTTTGGTCGTTGCATCACCTTCAGAAACTACATCCTGGATGACCTGGACGGCGCAAACCTGGAATGACGACCCGTTGACCTTGGCGGCCTTCAAAGATCTGCTGGGTGAATCGCGCTTTTTTGCCGGGCCTCGGGATCAGGTCATTCTAGAACTGATCAAGCAGAGCCGTAAGCGACAACTGGACGTAGCCGACCAACTGGGCAATCAGGTACGCGAGGCATTACAGATTCTGGTGCACGAGTTCGATAGAGTCGATGCCGAACTCGGCGGCGACTACCTTCGCGGGTATAGCGAAGCTGAGATGTTTGAGTCCAGTGTCGCTTTTATCATGCGCCTGTTGTTTACCCTCTATGCGGAAGAGAACGGCTTGCTGCCGCACGGTAATGTCACTTACGACAGAGCCTATGGCGTGCTGCACCTGTTAACTGAACTCGAAGAAACACTCCGGCTAGCCCCGGAAAAACTCAAATACTCCTACGCAGGCTATGCCCGTCTGCTAGCAAGTTCTCGTCTCCTGCATGACGGTAGTGTCGATCCCGACATTCGCATTGCCGCCCATGGAGGGCAGCTGTTCGACCCCAATCGATACCCATTGCTGGATGGAAGGGAGAAGGACGGTAACTGGCCGACCGATATACCGGAACCGCCAAAGGTCAGGGATGTTGTGATACGCGATATTCTGCGCAGCCTGAAATACGCCAAAGTTGACGGCGTGCGCCAGTTGGTGAGCTATCGGACACTTGCAGTAGAACAGATCGGTCATATGTATGAAGGCCTTCTTGATCGACGCGTAGCCAGAGCGCCTGCTAATCAAACCCTACTGCTGTTGCAGGGCGGTTCTAAAATCGTCGAGCCAGAACCTGTGAACGCAGATGAATTTGCGGGCCTGGAACAAGAGGCACTGATCAAGGCAATTGCCAAGTACACCAGTAAAGCGGCTGGCACAATCAAAAAAGTGCTGGAACGAAACGAAGACCGGCAGACACTGGTTAACATCGGTACTGATGATGCAGAGCTGCTGGTGCAAGCCAAACCGGTTGAACGATTTTTGCAACCCTTGGGGATCCTCCGACCGGGCGGACTTTATGTTACCCACGGGCAGGATCGCCGCTCCAGTGGCGCCCACTACACTCCTCCTAGTCTCACCGAACCCGTGGTGCGCCGCACGCTAGAGCATCAGGTCTATGTGAATGTTGAAGGTAAACCCGGGCTACTTTTAGAGCCCAGGTTAATCAAGACACCGCAGGAAATCCTAAGTCTAAAGGTTTGTGACCCTGCAATGGGCTCCGGCGCATTTCTCGTACAGGCAACACGGTATATGGCGGAGCGATTGGTAGATGCCTGGGAGCGCATGGCTGCCGAATTACCGGACGCCATATTAACCATGCCGTTTTCCACCCCATCGCAAGGCCGCGCTAGCGAAAACCTCATGCCGGAGTCCCGCGAGGAACGCTTAGTATTCGCTCGCCGCTATGTGGCCGAGCGCTGTATCTATGGCGTGGATATGAACCGGTTAGCGGTGGAAATGGCCAAGCTATCCCTCTGGCTGACCACGCTCTCCACCGATCGCCCTTTTACTTTTGTGGATCATGCACTCAAGCATGGCAACTCCCTGGTAGGGCTTTCACCTGAGCAGATACGCAACTTTACTTGGAGGCCCGCCAGTAATGACTTTGGCCCCTTATTCGCCAATCAGTCTGACCAAGAAGTGGAAGAAGTCGAGCAGCATCGCGAGGCAATACATGCCATTCCCGATCACGACTTCCTCGCTAAAGAGGAAGAAAATCGCATAGCAGAAGATGCACTCGCTAGTATCCGTTTAAAGGCGACTCTAGTGATAGCTGCCTTCTTTAACGGCGCTAACACCAAGCAGCGGGAGTCGAAACTGACCGAATATAGTTATTGGCTTGAGCGCTTGGCGGCGGATGAGAGGGCCGCAAACGAGGTTGATAATATTGTAAAGGGGCTTACCACTGGCGACAAACCAATCATCCCCTTTTGCTGGGAAGTGGAGTTTCCGGAAGTCTTTCATCGAGACAATGGCGGTTTCGATGCCTTCGTGGGCAACCCGCCATTTGCCGGTAAAAACACTACTATTGAGGGGAATCGGAATTACTTTGCCGATTGGCTAAAACTGATGCATGAAGAATCCCATGGCAACTCCGATCTGGTAGCTCACTTTTTCCGTAGCGTTTTTGATCTACTCCGAAAACAGGGCAGCTTTGGCTTGATTGCCACCAAAACTATCCGTCAAGGTGATACCCGCAGCACAGCACTTCGATGGATTATTAATCATGGTGGCGTTATCTATAACGCACAGCGCCGAGTGCCATGGCCTGGCAAAGCAGCGGTTATTGTCAGTTTAATATTTACCAATAAGGGCAAAACTGACCAGTGCGTCTATCTTGATCAAAAACCAGTCAAGCAAATAACGGCTCATTTGTTTGACAAAGGCGACAGCGAAGACCCGCATATGCTTATCTCTAATGCAAACAAGAGTTTTGTGGGCAGCTACCCGCTGGGAATGGGATTCACCTTTGACGATACCGACACCAAAGGTGTAGCCACCTCAATTGCCGAAATGCATCGGCTAATTGAAAAGGACCCGAAGAACCAAGATCGGATTTTCCCCTATATCGGCGGAGCTGAAGTGAACGACTCGCCAACCCATGAGCATCATAGATACATCATTGATTTCTTTGATATGGATGAGGAGCAAGCTCAGCGATGGCCTGATCTTTACAACATATTAAAATCGAAAGTTAAACCCGACAGAGACAAACAAAAACGACCAGCAGTGCGCGACCGCTGGTGGCAATTTTGTGAAAAGCGGCCGGGCCTCTACGCATCTATAAAAAATCTAACAAGAGTTCTCGCAACAGTCCAAACTAGCAAATACAGGAATTTTGTTTTCCTTGAAAAAGGTATTGTATATGACCAGACATTGTTGATTTTTCCATTTTCTGACTTCTTTGCTTTTGCCTTTTTGCAATCAAGCTTTCATATTGAATGGAGCTTATTTTTTGGTCCGACTCTTGAAGATCGGCCTAGATATACTCCATCCGACTGCTTTGAAACATTTCCATTTTCTAAAGAAGAAAGCGGGAGACGGGATCTCACTTCCATTGCAGAGAAGCTATACAAATATAGGGAACAGTTACTTGTCGATGAAGGGATTGGTTTTACACAGTTATATAATCTTTATCACAACCCTCAGTGTAAAGCCGAAAATATCGAGCAATTGAGAAAATTTCATCGTGAACTCGACTCGATGGTTTTATCGCAATATGGATGGAAAGATATTGTGCTTGAATACGTGTTTGAGTCCGAATATGAAGTGGATGATGGAAAGACTATTCCTTGGAGGTACCGTTGGCCCGAAAATATTCGGGATGAAATTCTTGCTCGCCTACTAGCTCTCAACAAAGAGAGCCATCGACAAGAAAGACATTAAGCATCATATGGCACGAGAACTTCCTTGTGCCTTAGCAGCGCGAAGTGCTGGGCAATTCGTACACTCGGTTGCCCTTGCGCTCTAACCCCCATCTCCATATTGCGGTCTAGCGCATACATGGTCAGGTTGGCAGAAGTCACCAACGCATCGTGACGATCCGCCACCAATACCTTGGCATGCAGCTTTAAGTGCTTATCGTCAGCCGGGATTTTCCAGGTCAGCAGTTTTGGCAGCGCTACGATTTTTGGCCAGAGAGCAATCAAAATATCGCGATTGCTTTTTCCGTAGCCTTTTTCGCCTTCGTCTAGGACCAGGGTGACTTCCACGCCGCGCAAAACGGCTTCGGCCATTAACGCAATGATGTCATTGATAATGCCTTCGTAATCTTCTTTGCCGGCCAGCCAATAGCCTACGACTAAAAGCTCGGATTGGGCTGCGGAAATGATGTCCTGCACCACTTGGCGGGTAGCACGCAGATAAGAGCCTTCCACCTTGGGCCCTGTCCACACAACTTCGGTTAGGGTGGCTTCGCCTTCAGTCAGTAACACGGCTTCTTTGAGTGCTGTCAGTTGCAAGGCAAATGCAGCGCTGCCGAGCGCAGTGAATTCAATTGTCCAGATGGTTATCAAGCTCGATAACGCACTTTGAACGGTCCTCCGCCCTGCGGCCAGTTTGGCAATGCTTGCAGAGCCGGATTGTGAGGTTAGCTCCCCCGATTCCAATGCCACGATAACTTCGGCAAAGGTACCCGCATTGATTAACTGGCGCACGTTCTGTGCAAGAGTATGGGCAGTTTTAGTGTTGGTAGCTGGCATGGCCTTCCTTATTTGAAATAAGCCATATCACTATATGCCATGGTAGGCACCAGGAAGTTGCGATCCAGAAAGCGGTTAAAGGCCTCGCAAGAGGTCTCCGGCGCTAACACACAAGCATGGCAGGCCGCACCGTTTATGGTGGCATGCACATCCGGTTGGTGATCTGCGCAAAGGGGGTCCGACGAGCAGCGCTTGGCGTTTTCTAAGGCGCTGTGAATCAAATTGGGAAAGCGCTCCTTGCTGCCTAGATCCACTAAACCACCCAGACTACCTTCGGAATCGGCACTAGCGGTGTACAGCAAGATCCCCGCCATTCTGCGTTCCGGATCGGTGCTACTGTAAATACGCTCTCGAACTGCGGATTCGGAGTAACCACAATCCAAAGCAAGCTGACGCATCAATACGTGAGCCAGGCTGTGCAGCAGCACGTATCGCGCACCGGGGAAATCATTCGCATCAACTCCACGTTCGGCCGCCCACTCTCGGTATTTTTGCTCAATGGCGGCCGCCCGTTTTTGCACCGCAGGTATAGCCTCCCAATTTGCCAAGGCATCTTCATTTAATTCGATAAAAATGCCTTCGCCTCGCACCTCAACGGCGGGAAGCCAGTCCTGCCGCTCCTTGTAAATTGGCGCACGAGAGGCGCCCATTCCGTCGTCGTCCATGCCTGAGGCATAGTCGATGCGCGTAAAACTGGTGAGCGCGCGAACTTCTAACAATTTTCTGGCAAGTACTATTCGATCGATTTTATTGCTTTGCAGATCGGGAACCTCACCCGCCTCTAAGAAAAAATCGGATTGATCGCCTTGGTTGCTGCCTTCAATATCTCTAAACGCATTCCATTCCGGTAGGCGTAAATCGATTTCATCGGTTTCAATTGCGCCTCGCTCTTTCAGCAACGTCAGCCAAATCTCTTCCACCCTGAACTCTGACAACGTAGGGAACATTTCCATATCGAGCAGCGTTTTCAGCTTTTCTGGGGAGTCGATTTTTTCAACTTGATGTTGTGGGCATTTTTTTAGCGCCTGTCCTATTGGGGTAGCAGCTTCTTTAATGGATAAGGCACTGCGCACCAGGGGGAACCAACCGTTAGTGGCGCCACGTTGAATGGCACGTAATTGGCCTGCGTGTTTACATTCATGAGGGTCTTTATTTTTGATACCCAACCAAGGACGCTTGCGGCTACATTCGCCCAAGGCGAGGTTGCGATTTTCACCAAAGGCATCACTGACGCTGCGCTTGGCATCGCATGCACAATAAACCCAGATATCAGACACCGACCCTGTGGTGCCGGAATACACCAAGCGCATTCGCTTCTTACACTTGTTGTCGGCCTCCCGGTGCACATATGCACGCCAGGGGAAGTCATCAATATGGCCGCTCGGGCAGGCAACTACAAACGGCGCTGGAGTGGCGGGAGCCCGATACTTACCGCGGCCCTTGCAATTCGGTGCCTTGCATTCCATTTCCTGCGTTTTTTCGTTGTACTCAACCAGTTCTTCACCAGGCTCGGACAGGGTTGCGCATTCGGGATGAGTGCAAACCTGATAGCGAGGAAACAGAAAGGTAGGCACGGTTCCGCGTTTGGTAAAATTATTGCCGCTAGTCGGCTCAGCGGAAAAGAAGCGCTTTACTTTCAGGGCTCGCTGCAAGCGCGGCTCGTGAATAACTAGTTCCTCATCCAAGTGCCAGCCGTCAATGCCCGCGACGATAACCGACAAGGTTTGCAAGTCCACAATGGCACCAGGACCAAAAGTGGTAATCACCTGACTCGGGCGGACGTCTCCGATAGCTCTTTTGCTCGACATCCTTTTACTCCTCGTCACTAAGATAAAATGCTGCGGTTGGTTCCACTTCGCGCAAAGATCCTGGCGTTGTCCATTGGCCTTCGTTATCCGTTCCCGATGTTTTAAGTAATACGCGGGAGTTATTTGGGGGGCGTTCACCACTTTTCAGCCAGGAATAGCGCAAAAGATCATCGGCGTAGTGCGCCCAATCATCGCGGCTCGACATCAGTCGATCGTTTACCAATTTGGCGTTTTTCTTACCCACCAAATCTGCCGCGCGCAGGGTGATATTAGTGATCATGAGATCTGTGCAGGGCAAAGCCGGATCAAAATTTTGGGCCTGAACTTCGCGAGCCATGTTTTGCCCACCCAAGCGCTGCATGGCAGCAAAGGCACCAAGTAAGCCTCTATCCAAAGCTCGTGACGAAAAAGGTGTGACGCTAATGGCCTCAACGTATCGATAAAGCGCCGCATGGTAAGCTCGGAAATGTTCGTAGTGAGAAAGATCACGCGTACCAAGCCAGTTGTACATAGTGATCACCAAACCAGGATGCTTTCGGCCCACCCGACTGGTAGCTTGGATATATTCGGAGGTACTTTTAGGTTGGCCTGTAACAACCATCAAGCCGAGTCGATCGATATCCACGCCTACGGAAATCATGTTGGTGGCTAGCAGAACATCGACGGGGTACTGCTTGTCTTTTTCGCGCGGGAATTTGTTATCAAGCCTTTTTAACAAGCCGGGAATTCGCCAAGAATCGAGTCGACTGGTCAGCTCATCTGGGTCATTGATATAACGCTGAGGAAAGCCTCTTTGGTGAGCTAAATAACGAAGACGTTTTTTTATGTCGTCTTCAACCAGTCGGCGTGCACCACCTAGTGCGCGAAGGCTATTGAAATAGCCGACAACCGTAGCGTAGGGATCTGCCGCTTCATGGTCACGGGTGATTTCCGCCTCACCGGCCGCCAGCAGCGCTGCATATACGCGAACGAGCAAGGTTTTGGTACTGGAGCCTGGCGCGTTCAAACCCACATACAATCGACCGGCAGTCTTATCGTCGTCCTCTTTGATATCCTGCTCTTTGGCAAAGAAGGAATCTTTGGATGACAAACCACTCGCCGGGAAGATAGCCAGATCGCGGTTATAGAGTTGGCGAATTTGCTCGCGAGCGCGGCGTATTGTGGCAGTGGAGGCAATGATCTTTGCTGGAACTGAGACCCCAGTTTCGGTTTCAATGCGCGTTAAAAAATCAACGGCTGTTTCATATAGGCCGACCATGGTACCAAGTGGGCCGGAAATCAGATGTAGTTCGTCCTGAATGATCAATTCTGGCGGCACTAAACGGCGTGCTGGTTGACCGTCTTTTACCATTCGTTGATTGGGTTTTTCGCCGTGAGCTGGCGTCAGGTGCCCGTAGGTTGGGCTGTATCTATCTCGTAATCCGAATAGTGCCTGCGTTTCGCCCTTGAATGGCATGCGGGCAAATTTGTCCACCGTGGCGATAACCAATGATGGACATTCGCGATAAATTTCATCATCGACCACGACTACCGGTAGACCTTGGTCGTTAGAACGGCGGGCACAAAATTCACATTTCGGATTGGGGCAGCGAACGAGCGTTCTTAACCTAGCGTTATCGAAATCGTAAGTCTGGTTTTCCGGCTTTCCTTGAGGGGTTACCAATGAGGTGCCGCAACGGGGGCAAGAAACTAACTGTACCGGACTACCGTCACGTGGTTTCTTGCCTTCTTCCAAATCTTCCAGCGCCTTGCCAGATGCTTTGGCGTCATTGGGCGTTGTAGCTTTCCCGACCCATAGGCCAATTTTGAAAGGTTCGTAGCCCCACTTGCCAGGGTCACTTTTGCGTACCAACTCACAGGCGCAGATCAACGCGGTCGCACGTTGAAATTGCTGCACCGTCAGCAGACGCAGTGTATAACGCATGATAATGGTTACGCCGGCGCTAGAATCAAGACCATTTACGTCGCCGCGCAAACGTCGATACGCCAATGTGAACGCTGCTAAGCCGAGATAGGCTTCCGTTTTACCGCCACCTGTTGGGAACCACAGCAGATCAACAAGTTTTCGATCTGACGCAATCTTTTCACCCGTTTTAGGCTTGTTCACCATGCTCGCAATATTGAGCAAAATGAAGCCCATTTGAAATGGTCGCCACGTACGGTTGTTTGGCATATCAAAGTCAGCAGGCGCTCCGACAATTTGCCCTTCGTCTCGATTTCTGCCCGCCCAAATGGCGTGAATGCGCTGATCCCACATAACGTGGTTGGCAAACAAAAATGCTTCAAAGGCCTTCGATTCATTTTTGATGAGTTCCAAACCTTCGCGCATTCGTCGAGCAGCGTCTTCGCACGCTTCTATGAGAACTGTTGCAGTATCCCGGTTCTCCGGTGTGGAAATAAAGGGCGCGTTTTTTGCCTCTTGTTTTCTATCTGTAATCCATTGGTCATAAGCTGAGACCAGCGGTTCGATAGCGTTGAATACGTCGGTAGGGGAGGTGCACCTGCTCAGTTGCCACATATCCAGATTCAGATCGGGGATATCTCCACTTTGAGCGATTAGGCTTGGCACTTCGGAGTTGGGGATAAAATCGGTAAATAGGACGCTGGCACGATCACGCGTAGCGTTCACCCCGTCCCAGCCAGCGGCTACTCCATGGCCAGTTGCGAATTCTTTCGCATCGCGATAGAGCATGTTGGCCGTAGTAATTTCTAGGTCTTTTGAAATTTCCTTATCAAAATCCTTAGCTACAAATATGGGGTTTTTTTCAGCTGAAAACAGTTCTAGTTTAGGTTGCATCAACCATTGCTGATCTTTTGCCCTATCGGAATCTTCACCTTTTGGTCGCCTGTTAACTAGGAACAGACTAATTGCTTTGGCCCCATCGATATGGTGAACGACTCCTTCGAGGAATACTTGAGCGTCTCCATCGCCATTCTCCCCAGGCCCTCGGAAACCTTCCGGTGTAATGATTATAGAGGCTGGAGCAATGGACTTAGATAGGGCGATTGGCTTGAGTTTGCCGATTGTGTTAACAGGGATGGTCTCTACTAAAACTGACCTCTGGTAACGCTTCCAATAGGTTCCACCTTCGGACTCATCCTTTTCGCGTCTGTAGTCGCCCCACGAAGCCCTGGCATTAATTGTTTGAGTATCTTGGGATATGAGGAATGAGAGCCCCATGGAGGAAGGGCTAAAGCCCCCAATGAGCGGTGGTTGAGGCTCGTATTCACCGCCTTCATCATCATCGTTCCCGGCAGCAATCTGGTCGCGCTCCAGTTCTGGAATCTCTGACTTCAAAGGTGCCAGCCGTCCAACAACATAACGGGTGGTAGGAAATTCAGTGATTACCTCATCCGTAGAAGTGGGGCCCATTAACTCACGCTCAAGTGCTTCGAGAATTCGTGAGCGCGACTCTCGTTTGCTGCTATCTGGCATGGACGTGTTCCTTCTGTTCGCGTTTTTGTGCTCCAGGACCTTTCCCTGTTCCGGGGTGGGCATCGTGAGCGCCACTTAATGACAAATATTTTTTCGGTACCGATTTTGGCTTTTCCGGTGATGGACAGTCAGTCCTTTTTTCAGGAATGAGCTTTAGCTTTCTACGAACTCGCTCCCCGAGAAGTTGACTCCGTATTTCCAATCCAAAAAGCTCCCCAATCGCCGGAGGGACCGCATTGCCGATCTGGATGTGAGCGGCACGTCGATCGCCTGCAAACATGTAGTCATCTGGGAAGGTTTGGATTCGGGCGAGTTCACGAACCGACAGCAATCTTCCTTGCCAGTGAAAAGGGCCTGTTGCAGGGCCAGGCTGAGCCTGAATCGTCCAGCTTGGCTTATCTTTGGCTAGCTTTAGAAGAAACGACCAAAACCGTGTTCGCCAACCAAACAGCGGTAATCCCCCCATCTTTTCTGTGTGCCACAGGTAGTTTTGCCCTTCGGGTATTGTTGGCAGTAGATCAGCCCATTTTCCTGAGGGTTTAACATCATCAGGCCAAATATCAACGTCCAGGTCGCCAATCGCATCCCACGATGTTAAATAGGGTAAGCCTTTACCCTGAGATTTTTCAGGATCGAAATGTGTGGGCGCTGGAGGATTGAAGTGCATACCATCCCTACTAGCAAGAATGAATACACGCTCCCTTGATTGAGGTACTCCATAATCAGCGGCATTCACTGTAATTACATGAGGTTTGTAGTTGGTTTTCTTTGCTCTATTGATATTGTTTAGTTCATTTATCAAAAGCTGTAAACCTTCATCCTTCTCTGAGAAGGCTATACCTTTGACATTTTCAAGCAAAATAACTTCCGGTTGAGCTTCACGGACGATATCTAAATAGGCTTTTAACGTTCTAGCTCGTGGATCCGTCAGACGATCTGTATCCCCTGTTGCCCAATATCCGGACTTAGAGAAAGGTTGGCATGGCGGCCCGCCAGCGAGGAGGGTGAGTTCTCTAGGCTTAAGATTTGCTTGTTTTAGCAATTCGCTAGGTGTTAATGCGTGGATATCGCCAGGACAAGCTATTTTCCATTTTGGATGATTTAAGGTAAGCGTCTGTTGAGCAATTTCGTCGATTTCCACACATAATTTGTTGGTAAATCCGGCCGCGCTCAATCCAAGATCCAGCCCACCTGCTCCACTGAAGAGAGAAATCATTGTTTTCGTTGGTTTGCTACTCACACCTTATTCTCACTGTTTTGTATTCGAGCAACTCGCCCCCACAGAAACTGATAGATATGGGTGCGAGAGAGAGCTACCGGTGACGCTGTGCGGTAAACCTAACAAACCGCGCCTATCAAATTACAGAAGCTACGAGAAGCATTGCTTCAATCCAAGCGAAGGTGTGGCCCGGTGCTTCTAGAGCCCAGCAGCTTCTGGTACTACCCTTGAGTGACTTTGTACATTTTCCGAAGCATTTACCAATGTGTCTGGATCGCGGTATTTCCGATTCGTCTGTTGCTGAGCCAACCCTTTGAGCGAAAGTCCTGACGCATATCTTCCCACTGAGGCTTGGCAACTCACCATCTGCTCGACCTTAAGCATGGTCGCCCTGGGCAGGATCACCCTGGTCTATTCCATTCGAGGGAATGACGATCATTGGGCCATATTTATAGATCAATACATAGAAAAACCCCGGCACGAGGCCGGGGGTTTTCATTAGAGAGCGACAATAACCCGCCCACTCGCGACACTTAATGTGCCCATCGACACCTGATCAGAAATCCAGGTTAGACACCGCCAAGGCGTTACTCTCGATGAAGTCACGACGTGGCTCGACCGCATCACCCATCAAGGTGTTGAAGATCTGGTCTGCACCAATGGCGTCTTCGATGGTCACGCGCAGCATACGACGCTGAGCGGGGTCCATGGTGGTTTCCCACAGCTGATCCGGGTTCATTTCGCCCAGACCTTTGTATCGCTGGATAGTGTGACGCTTGGTACTTTCGGCCATCAACCAATCCAAGGCTTCCTTGAACTCTTTGACTGCTTTCTTGCGCTCGCCACGCTGGATGTAAGCACCGTCGTCCAGCAGGGTGCTCAATTGCGCGCCAAGAGTAACGACGGTTTTGTAGTCGTTGCTACCGAAGAAGTCGCGGTTGAAGGTGACGTAGTTCGACAGACCGTGGGAGATCAGTTCGACCTCAGGCAGCCATACGTTACGTTCACGGTCTTCGCGCAGGCTGGCTTTGTATACCAGGCCCGACTTCTCAACAGTACGCAGGCGTACTTCGTACTGGGCCAGCCAATCTTGCATCGCTGCATGATCGCCCAGCTGCTCCAGGCTTACGGCCGGCAGGTAGATGAAGTGCTCGGTCAGCTCCTGAGGGTACAGGCGCGACAAACGCTTGAGAGTCTTCATGACCATGCGGAAGTCGTTAACCAGACGCTCCAGCGCCTCACCGGAGATACCCGGGGCTTCGTCGTTCAGGTGCAGGCTCGCATCTTCCAGGGCCGACTGCGTCATGTACTCTTCCATGGCGTCGTCGTCTTTGATGTATTGCTCTTGCTTGCCCTTTTTCACTTTGTACAACGGCGGCTGAGCGATGTAGATGTAGCCACGCTCGATCAGCTCCGGCAACTGACGGAAGAAGAAGGTCAGCAACAAGGTACGAATGTGCGAACCGTCGACGTCAGCATCGGTCATGATGATGATGTTGTGGTAGCGCAGCTTGTCGATGTTGTACTCGTCACGACCAATACCGCAGCCCAGCGCCGTGATCAACGTGCCGACTTCCTGGGAGGAGATCATCTTGTCGAAGCGAGCTTTCTCGACGTTGAGGATCTTACCCTTCAACGGCAGGATGGCTTGGGTACGACGGTTGCGACCCTGCTTGGCGGAACCGCCAGCAGAGTCACCTTCCACCAGGTACAGTTCGGAAAGGGCAGGGTCCTTCTCCTGGCAGTCCGCCAGTTTGCCTGGCAAGCCGGCGATATCCAGCGCGCCTTTACGACGGGTCATTTCACGGGCTTTACGCGCCGCTTCACGGGCACGCGCAGCGTCGATCATCTTGCCGACAACCAGCTTGGCTTCGTTCGGGTTTTCCAGCAGGAAATCGGAGAAATACTTGCCCATTTCCTGTTCAACGGCGGTCTTCACTTCGGAAGACACCAGTTTGTCTTTGGTCTGGGAGCTGAACTTCGGATCCGGAACCTTGACCGAGATAATCGCGGTCAGACCTTCACGAGCATCGTCACCGGTAGTGGCGACTTTATGCTTCTTCGCCAGGCCTTCCGCTTCGATGTAGGTATTCAGGTTACGCGTCAGTGCGGAACGGAAACCCACCAGGTGGGTACCGCCGTCGCGCTGAGGAATGTTGTTGGTGAAGCACAACAGGTTCTCGTTGAAGCTATCGTTCCACTGCAGGGCGATTTCTACGCCGATACCGTCTTCACGCTGAATGTTGAAGTGGAACACCTGGTTGACCGCAGTCTTGTTGGTGTTCAGGTATTCAACGAAGGCACGCAAGCCGCCTTCGTACTTGAACAGTTCTTCCTTGCCGCTGCGCTCGTCCTTGAGGACGATGCCGACACCGGAGTTGAGGAAGGACAGCTCACGAATCCGCTTGGCCAGGATGTCCCAGCTGAAATGGATATTCTTGAAGGTTTCAGCCGAAGGCTTGAAGTGAATCTGGGTACCGGTGCTTTCACTGTCGCCGACGATCTTCATCGGCTCTTGTGGCACGCCGTGGACGTAGGTCTGTTCCCAAATCTTGCCGCTGCGGCGAACGGTCAGGATCAGCTCTTCGGAAAGAGCGTTCACTACAGACACACCCACACCGTGCAAACCGCCGGAGACTTTATAGGAGTTATCGTCGAACTTACCGCCGGCGTGCAACACGGTCATGATGACCTCGGCTGCCGAGACGCCTTCTTCTTTGTGCACATCGACCGGAATACCGCGACCGTTGTCGCGCACGGTAATGGACTCATCCGGATGGATGATAATGCTGATGTCGTCGCAGTGACCGGCCAGAGCTTCGTCGATGGAGTTATCGACCACCTCGAACACCATGTGGTGCAGACCGCTACCATCATCGGTGTCGCCGATGTACATACCGGGACGTTTGCGTACGGCATCCAAACCTTTCAGCACTTTAATGCTGGTCGAGTCGTACGTGTTTTCTTCGCTCATGCCTTCACTCCCGATGGTCGTGGGTCTGGGTGATACGGCCTTGTTCCACGTGGAACAAAGCGACTGGCGTTTCCGTCTGCCAGCCTTCCCTCAATAATTCATGGTCTACACAGGTGATAAACACCTGGCAGCGTAAGTCTTCCAACAAGCGGCATAGCGAGCGGCGGTGTTGCTCGTCGAGTTCAGACGGCAAATCATCCACCAGATAAATACACTGGCCACGCCGGGCCTGGCTAACCAGATGCCCCTGCGCAATACGCAGCGCGCACACCACCAACTTCTGCTGGCCACGGGATAAGATATCCGCGGCATTGTGTGCACCTAATCTAAGGCGCAAATCAGCGCGTTGGGGTCCGGCCTGGGTGTGGCCGATTTGCTGATCCCGTTGCAAGGACGTCGAGAGCACTGCACTCAGCTCACGTTCTTTGTCCCAACCCCGGTAGTAACTCAGCGTCAGCCCCTCGAGATCCAACAACTCGCTCAAGGTCTGCTCAAAGACTGGTTTCAAGGCTTTGATATAGGCGCGGCGGTATTCATCTATTTCGTCGCTGGCCAGGCACAGTTCCCGGTCCCAGGCTGCTTGCGAAGCGGCGTCAAGTGTACCATGCCGCAGCCACGAGTTCCGCTGCCGCAGGGCCTTCTGCAGGCGCTGCCAAGTGGCCATGAATCGTGGTTCCACGTGGAACACGCCCCAATCGAGGAACTGCCTACGAATTTTCGGCGCACCTTCCAACAGGCGAAAACTGTCAGGGTTAATCAGTTGCAATGGCAGAATTTCTGCCAGTTGCGCCGCACTGCGAGCATTCTGCCCATCAATACGGATCTGAAACTCACCACCGCGATCACGGGATATCCCCAGGTTGCTGTGACCGCCTTCAGCCAATTCAACTTGACCAAATACCGTGCACGCCAACTGCTCGTACTGAATCACAGGTAACAGGCGAGCACTGCGGAAAGAACGCGCAAGCCCCAGCAAATGGATGGCTTCCAGCACGCTGGTTTTACCGCTGCCGTTGGCGCCATGGAGGATATTGATGCGGGGAGAGGGGGAGAAGGTCACCGGGTGCAGATTGCGCACCGCGGTGACCGAGACACGACTGAGGGACATCTAGCTTCTGCTGAGCATGATTACAGGCGCATCGGCATGACAACATAAGCCGAGTCGTCGTTGTCGGATTCTTGCACCAGGGCGCTGCTGTTGGAGTCAGACAGAATCAGGCGAACCTGTTCGGTGGTCATCACACCCAGCACGTCCAACAGGTAGCTCACGTTAAAGCCGATCTCCAGCGAACCGCCGTTGTAGTCGACGCCCACTTCTTCTTCCGCCTCTTCCTGCTCCGGGTTGTTGGCCTGGATTTTCAGTTGACCGTTGGCCAGTTGCAGGCGAATACCGCGGTACTTTTCGTTCGACAGAATCGCGGTACGGCTGAATGCTTCACGCAGGGCTTGACGATCGCCGATCACCAACTTGTCGCCACCTTTGGGCAACACACGCTCGTAATCCGGGAACTTACCGTCAACCAGCTTGGAGGTGAACGTGAATTCGCCAGTGGTTGCGCGAATATGGTGCTGACCCAGGACGATACTGACGTTACCGTCCGGCTCGGTGAGCAAACGCGCCAACTCAAGGATGCCTTTACGTGGAACGATGACCTGGTGGCGGTCAGGCTGGCCAATATCGGCGCGCATCGAGCACATCGCCAGACGGTGACCGTCGGTGGCGACAGCACGGATGATGCCTTCCGATACTTCCAGCAGCATACCGTTGAGGTAGTAACGCACGTCTTGCTGGGCCATAGCGAAGCTGGTGCGCTCGATCAAGCGACGCAGCTTGCTTTGCTCCAGGCTGCACGTCAGCGAGCCTGGGCCTTCTTCCACGGTAGGGAAATCATTGGCCGGCAAGGTGGACAAGGTGAAACGGCTGCGACCTGCCTTGACCACCAGCTTCTGCTCATCGACCTTGATGTCGATCAGCGCGTCATTCGGCAGGCTTTTGCAGATGTCCATCAGCTTGCGCGCCGGCACGGTGATCTCACCCGGTTCAGCGGGCTCTTCGAGCTGTACACGCCCAACCAGCTCGACTTCCAGGTCGGTACCGGTCAAGGACAACTGCTGGCCTTCGACCACCAGTAATACGTTGGAAAGCACCGGCAAGGTCTGTCGGCGCTCGACGACGCCTGCGACCAGTTGCAGGGGTTTCAACAGGGCTTCGCGTTGAATGGTGAAATGCATGGTCTAGTCCCTTGCCTTAATAAGCTGCGCTGGTGTCATCACGTAGTCAGTGTACGCAGCAGGTTCTTGTAGTCCTCGCGAATATCCGCGTCGGATTCCTTAAGTTCGTTGATCTTGCGGCATGCGTGCAAGACCGTGGTGTGGTCGCGACCGCCAAACACATCACCGATTTCCGGCAGGCTGTGGTTGGTCAGCTCTTTGGAAAGCGCCATGGCCACCTGACGGGGACGTGCTACCGAACGCGAACGACGCTTGGACAGCAGGTCGGAAATCTTGATCTTGTAGTACTCGGCTACGGTGCGCTGGATGTTATCCACACTCACCAGTTTGTCCTGCAGTGCCAACAAGTCTTTCAGGGATTCACGAATCAACTCGATGGTGATGTCGCGACCCATGAAGTGCGAGTGCGCGATGACCCGCTTGAGCGCACCTTCCAGCTCTCGCACGTTGGAGCGAATGCGTTGGGCAATAAAGAACGCGGCGTCGTGAGGCAGATCGACTTTCGCCTGGTCGGCCTTTTTCATCAGGATCGCAACTCGGGTTTCCAGCTCCGGCGGCTCTACCGCAACGGTCAGGCCCCAACCGAAACGCGACTTCAAGCGCTCTTCCAGACCTTCGATTTCCTTCGGGTAACGGTCACTGGTCAAGATGACCTGCTGGCCGCCTTCGAGCAGGGCGTTGAAGGTATGGAAAAACTCTTCCTGAGAGCGTTCCTTGCGGGCGAAGAATTGAATGTCATCGATCAGCAAGGCATCAACGGAGCGGTAGAAACGCTTGAACTCATTGATTGCATTGAGCTGCAGGGCCTTGACCATGTCAGCCACGAAGCGCTCCGAATGCAGGTATACAACCTTGGCATTAGGGTTCTTCTTTAATAGGTGGTTACCCACAGCGTGCATCAAGTGCGTCTTACCCAAACCCACACCACCATAAAGGAAGAGTGGGTTGTAACCATGCTTGGGGTTATCGGCGACTTGCCAGGCGGCCGCACGCGCCAACTGGTTGGATTTACCTTCGACAAAGTTTTCAAAGGTAAAGGTGCGGTTCAGGTAACTGGTGTGCTTGAGCGCCCCTTCAACCTGCACGGTGCGCTGTTCAGCGCGTACCGGTGCTTGCTGGGAGCTGGCCCCCGCCATGGGGTCGAAGCTGTCGCGGGACGGCTCTTCATTCTCCGGGGCGTTTTTTTGCGCAGCGGATTTGGATGGCGCCGGCGCAGGAGCAGGCGACGCAGCAACCGGAGCCGCTGCAGCCTGGGCTTGCGAGGCCGCGGCAGCCAAAGGCGCATTCGGCGCAGCACGAGGTGCCGAGCTACGTTTGCTGCCTATTAATAAGGAAAGCACGGGCGCGAGGCCATTACCGTGTTCATCGAGCAATTCGAGAACGCGGCTGAGGTATTTCTCGTTGACCCAGTCAAGAACAAAACGATTAGGCGCGTAGACACGCAACTCGTCGCCTTCGGCTTCGACCTGTAGCGGACGGATCCAGGTGTTGAATTGCTGGGCAGGCAGCTCATCGCGCAAAAGCTCCACGCACTGCTGCCAAAGTTCCACTGACACGGATATCCCCTAAGTTGAAAGCCGGTGAGGCAAAAACAGCCGCCATTGTAGCGGCCAGCCGCCCACTTATCCACATGTAGGTTGCTCACAGGCCACCCAAAATCAATGCCTTAACCACAAAAAAGGCGACCAATGGTCTGTGCATAAGGTCTGTGGATAAGCGTACCTAAGCTCGTTGTACAAGTGGGCTCGAAAGTCTGTGGGTAACTGGCCTGTGGATAACATGCCATTCCACACACAGCTTATCCGACAGCGCAGCACAGGCAGAGCACTGCTTCTCCCCCGCTTTGTCATTCTCTGTACATCACGTAGAACAAGGGCTAAAGGTAGTTATCCACAGATGATCGCGTGCCTAGCTTTTATAAGCTTTACAGAAAAGCTTTAAATAACTTCCTTCTTTATTTTTATATCTATCGCATCGTCCTTGGAAGGCGGTCGACACGAAAAGGGCTCGTTACCCATAAAAGATCTAATTAAAGGAAAAGCTGGTTGGAAATTGACCTAGAGGCTTGCTTTCTCTAGAATCGCCGGTCTCTTAAAACGGGGGCCATTCCGGCCCGTTGTGGACGAACCAGGTAACAACGCCATGAAACGTACTTTCCAACCAAGCACCATCAAACGCGCCCGTACCCACGGCTTCCGTGCTCGCATGGCTACCAAGAACGGCCGTGCTGTCCTGTCGCGTCGCCGCGCCAAAGGTCGTGCGCGTCTGGCAGTTTGATAATCCGGTACTGGTGGTGAGTCAGGACTTCAGTCGGGAAAAGCGTCTGCTAACCCCCCGACACTTCAAGGCAGTCTTTGACTCCCCCACCGGCAAGGTTCCGGGGAAAAATCTCCTGCTCCTTGCGCGTAACAACGATCTTGATCACCCACGTCTAGGGTTGGTGATTGGCAAGAAGAGCGTAAAGCTCTCCGTTGAGCGCAATCGCCTCAAGCGTCTGATGCGCGAATCGTTTCGCCTCCACCAGGACACTCTGGTTGGTTGGGATATTGTTATCGTCGCGCGCAAAGGCTTGGGGGATGTAGAAAACCCCGAATTGATTCAGCATTTCGGCAAGCTCTGGAAACGTTTGGCGCGTACCAACAAGCCAACACCAGCAGTCAGCACCGAAACTGTAGGGGTAGACAGCACCGATGCGTAAACTGGCCCTCGTTCCGATCCAGTTTTACCGTTATGCCATTAGTCCTCTGATGGCCAACCACTGTCGTTTCTACCCCAGTTGTTCCTGCTACGCGTTAGAGGCCATAGAAAATCATGGTCTTCTGCGCGGTGGCTGGCTGACCTTTCGTCGTTTAGGTCGCTGTCATCCGTGGAATCCCGGTGGTTATGACCCGGTTCCACCTATCCCTACCTCCCGTTCTTCTTCGATGGCCGAGTAATCATGGATATTAAACGCACGATCCTGATCGTCGCCCTGGCAATCGTGTCCTATGTCATGGTTCTTAAGTGGAACCAGGACTATGGCCAGGCTGCCCTGCCGACTCAGAATGTTGCTACCAATCAGGCTGCGCCGGCTATTCCGGACACCCCGCTGGGTAACAATGCTTCCGCCAGTGCCGATGTACCCAGCGCGAATGCCGATACCAGCACTCCTGTAGAAACGCCAGTGGTCACCAATAAAGACCTCATCCATGTAAAAACGGATGTGCTCGACCTGGCTATCGACCCACAAGGTGGTGATATCGCGCAGCTGAAGCTGCCACTGTATCCGCGTCGCCAAGACCATCCAGATGTTCCGTTCCAACTGTTCGATAACGGCGGTGAACGTGTTTATCTGGCGCAAAGTGGCCTGACCGGCACTGACGGTCCGGATGCTCGTGCTACCGGTCGTCCGGTTTATTCGACCGAACAAAAGACTTATCAACTGGCTGATGGCCAGAACCAGCTGAACGTCGACCTGAAATTCAGTCACGACGGCGTCAACTACATCAAGCGCTTCAGCTTTACCCGCGGTTTGTACGATCTGAAAGTCACTTATCTGATCGACAACGAAAGCGCCAAGCCGTGGACAGGCAACCTGTTTGCCCAGCTCAAACGTGATAACAGCGCCGATCCTTCTTCCAGTACCGCCACCGGCACCGCGACTTACCTGGGCGCAGCCCTGTGGACAAGTAGCGAGCCGTACAAAAAAGTGTCGATGAAAGATATCGACAAGGGCGCATTGAAAGAAACAGTCCAAGGCGGCTGGGTTGCCTGGTTGCAACACTACTTCGTGACCGCATGGATCCCGAACAAGGGTGAAGCCAACCTGGTTCAGACCCGTAAAGACAGCCAAGGTAACTACATCATTGGTTTTACTGGCCCAGCGTTGACCGTTGCTCCAGGTGCCAAGGCTGAAACCAGCGCCACTCTGTATGCTGGCCCGAAAAGCCAGGCCGTACTGAAAGAGTTGTCCCCAGGTCTGGAACTGACTGTGGACTACGGCATCCTGTGGTTCATTGCCCAGCCAATTTTCTGGCTGCTGCAACATATCCACAGCATCGTCGGTAACTGGGGCTTCTCGATCATCTTCCTGACCATGCTGATCAAGGGGATCTTCTTCCCTCTGTCGGCAGCCAGCTACAAGTCGATGGCGCGCATGCGTGCCGTGGCTCCGAAACTGGCCGCGTTGAAGGAACAACATGGCGACGACCGGCAGAAAATGTCGCAGGCCATGATGGAGCTGTACAAGAAAGAGAAGATCAACCCGCTGGGTGGATGCTTGCCGATTCTGGTGCAGATGCCGGTGTTCCTGTCGTTGTACTGGGTACTTCTGGAAAGCGTGGAAATGCGCCAGGCGCCATTCATGCTGTGGATAACTGACCTGTCGATCAAAGACCCGTTCTTTATCCTGCCGATCATCATGGGCGCGACCATGTTTATCCAGCAGCGTCTGAACCCAACACCGCCGGATCCGATGCAGGCCAAGGTAATGAAAATGATGCCAATCATCTTCACCTTCTTCTTCCTGTGGTTCCCAGCGGGTCTGGTGCTGTACTGGGTGGTCAACAACGTGTTGTCGATCTCTCAACAGTGGTACATCACACGTAAAATCGAAGCGGCTACCAAAAAAGCTGCGGCGTAATTTACTCTGTGAATAACCACTCAAGACGCCCCCTAGTGGGGCGTTTTGCTTTCCGTCACTTTTGTCCTGGAACCTGCTGATGAGTGCTCCTCGTGAAACCATCGCTGCTGTCGCTACCGCTCAAGGTCGCGGCGGCGTCGGTATCGTTCGAATTTCCGGGCCGCTCGCCGGCATTGCGGCCAAAGCCATCAGCGGCCGGGAGTTGAAACCGCGTTTCGCCCATTACGGTCCCTTTCTGGACAGTGATGAAAGCGTGTTGGACGAGGGGCTGGCCCTCTATTTTCCGGGACCTAATTCCTTCACCGGTGAAGACGTTCTGGAGCTGCAGGGGCACGGCGGTCCTGTTGTATTGGACATGCTGCTGCAGCGCTGTTTGCAACTGGGTTGCCGCTTGGCACGACCAGGAGAATTCAGCGAGCGTGCGTTTCTCAACGACAAACTCGATCTGGCACAGGCAGAAGCCATCGCCGACCTGATTGAGGCCAGTTCTGCACAGGCCGCACGTAATGCACTGCGCTCGTTGCAGGGCGCATTTTCCCTGCGTGTGCATAACTTGACCGAACAGCTGATCAGCTTGCGCATTTACGTTGAAGCGGCAATTGATTTTCCGGAAGAAGAAATCGACTTCCTGGCAGATGGCCACGTCTTGGCAATGCTGGATAAAGTCCGCGAGGAATTATCCACAGTGCTGCGTGAAGCAGGGCAAGGTGCCTTGCTGCGCGATGGTATGACGGTGGTGATCGCCGGGCGGCCTAATGCCGGTAAATCCAGTCTGCTGAATGCCCTGGCGGGTCGCGAAGCGGCCATCGTCACCGAGATTGCCGGCACCACCCGGGATATTTTGCGTGAACATATCCACATCGACGGCATGCCACTGCACGTTGTCGACACCGCAGGTTTGCGCGACACCGACGACCAGGTAGAAAAAATTGGTGTGGAGCGAGCACTCAAGGCGATTGGCGAGGCGGATCGGGTGTTGCTGGTCGTCGATGCCACAGCCCCCGAAGCCGTGGACCCCTTTGCCTTGTGGCCGGAATTTCTTGAGCAGCGGCCCGACCCGGCCAAAGTCACCTTGATCCGTAACAAGGCCGACCTGACAGGTGAAGCCATCGCCGTGGAAACCAGTGAAGACGGCCATGTCACCATCAGCCTGAGCGCTAAATCGGCTGGCGACGGGTTGGAGCTGTTACGAGATCATCTCAAAGCTTGTATGGGTTATGAGCAAACCTCGGAAAGCAGCTTCAGTGCACGTCGCAGGCACCTGGAGGCGCTGCGCCACGCCAGCGCGGCATTGGAGCACGGCAGGGCTCAATTGACCTTGGCGGGGGCCGGGGAGCTGCTGGCTGAGGATTTACGCCAGGCTCAGCAACTGCTAGGGGAAATTACCGGCGCATTCAGCTCCGATGACCTGCTGGGAAGGATCTTCTCCAGCTTCTGCATCGGTAAGTAGACCCTTCGTTGTCCACAGACAGGCCATTCGCGCCTGTCTGTTTCGCCCGCTTCAGGGCATTCCATTCCTTTTTTTGATTCCTCACCCAGCTTGGGCGGCTTTTATGTGGGCGCCATTTGGCGGTGTGAGCACTTTTTTGTGGATTAAGCCCTGTGAATAACCGCAGCTGTGCCCAGTTGATAACAGGGCTTGAAACCTGAGTAAAAACCCCTCTGTGGATAACCACCTGTTTAATCCACAGGCTTAAAGCACTTATCCAAGGGCCTCATTGGCACATGACCACAGACTTTTGAATCTCTGTACATCAAGTGAATAAAGGCTTATAGCAATCTATCCACAGAAATGTGGTTCAGTAGAAATAAACATAAAAACAAAGATCTTATAAATTTCTCTCTTTTAATTTCTATTGTCTGTGATTCATCCACAGCTGGTTAAATTTTGTGCAAAGGGTTCTTTAGGAAGGGCGAAGTCCCTATACTTGCCGGCAAAGCTCTAAAACCAGCTCAACCAATCAATTCCTAATTACCTACATAAGCAGGCACGAGGTGCGTGGTGGATTTCCCTTCCCGTTTTGAAGTGATCGTCATCGGCGGCGGTCATGCCGGTACCGAGGCAGCACTGGCGTCAGCACGCATGGGCGTAAAAACCCTGTTGTTGACGCATAACGTGGAAACCCTCGGTGCCATGAGTTGCAACCCCGCTATTGGTGGGATTGGCAAAAGCCATCTGGTCAAGGAAATCGATGCCCTAGGCGGCGTGATGGCCATGGCCACCGACAAAGGTGGTATTCAATTTCGCGTGCTCAACAGCCGCAAAGGCCCGGCCGTGCGTGCAACCCGGGCTCAAGCCGACCGCATCCTGTACAAGGCGGCGGTACGTGAAACCCTGGAAAACCAGCCGAACCTGTGGATATTTCAGCAAGCCGCTGATGACCTGATCGTCGAGCAGGACCAAGTCCGTGGTGTCGTCACTCAAATGGGTCTGCGTTTCTTCGCAGAATCCGTGGTGCTGACTACCGGTACCTTTCTCGGTGGACTTATCCACATCGGCATGCAGAACTACTCCGGTGGTCGTGCCGGTGATCCGCCCTCGATTGCCCTGGCAAAACGCCTGCGTGAACTGCCGCTGCGAGTCGGGCGTCTGAAAACCGGGACCCCGCCACGTATTGACGGCCGTTCTGTGGATTTTTCGGTCATGACCGAGCAAGCCGGTGATACGCCGATTCCTGTCATGTCGTTCATGGGCTCCAAGGAGCAGCACCCTAAGCAGGTCAGCTGCTGGATTACCCACACCAACGCCCGTACCCACGAAATCATTGCCGCGAACCTTGATCGTTCGCCGATGTATTCCGGTGTCATCGAAGGTATTGGTCCGCGTTATTGCCCATCGATCGAAGACAAGATCCACCGCTTCGCCGACAAGGAAAGCCATCAGGTTTTCATCGAACCCGAAGGCTTGACCACCCACGAGCTGTACCCGAACGGGATTTCCACTTCCTTGCCGTTCGACGTGCAGATCCAGATCGTGCAATCGATCCGAGGCATGGAAAATGCCCATATCGTGCGGCCGGGCTACGCCATCGAGTACGACTACTTCGACCCACGTGACCTGAAGTACAGCCTGGAAACCAAAGTGATTGGCGGTCTGTTTTTCGCTGGGCAAATCAACGGCACCACCGGTTACGAAGAGGCAGGCGCCCAAGGTTTGCTGGCCGGGACCAACGCGGCATTGCGTGCACAGGGCAAAGACAGTTGGTGCCCGCGTCGCGATGAAGCGTACATCGGGGTATTGGTTGATGACCTGATTACCCTGGGCACCCAGGAACCGTACCGGATGTTTACATCCCGAGCGGAATATCGCCTGATCCTGCGCGAAGACAACGCCGACCTGCGCCTGACCGAAAAAGGCCGTGAACTGGGCCTGGTCGACGATGTGCGCTGGGCTGCCTTCTGCAAAAAACGCGAAAGCATTGCGCTCGAAGAGCAACGTCTGAAAAGTACCTGGGTTCGCCCTGGCACCGAGCAAGGTGACGCGATTGCCGAAAAATTCGGCACGCCGCTGACACATGAATACAACTTGCTGAACCTGCTGTCCCGTCCGGAGATCGACTACGCTGGTCTGGTCGAAGTGACGGGTCAAGGCGCAGAAGATCCACAGGTCGCTGAACAGGTCGAGATCAAGACCAAGTACGCCGGTTACATTGACCGCCAACAGGATGAGATCGCTCGCCTGCGCGCCAGTGAAGACACCAAGCTGCCTGTGGATATCGACTACACCGGGATTTCCGGCTTGTCGAAAGAAATCCAAAGCAAGCTGGGGATAACTCGGCCGGAAACCCTGGGCCAGGCTTCACGAATCCCAGGAGTCACCCCAGCAGCCATTTCGCTGTTGATGATTCATTTGAAAAAACGCGGCGCGGGCCGTCAGTTGGAGCAAAGCGCTTGAGTTCGTTGGTCACCTCGCAACACGCCGAAGAGTTATCCACAGGTGCACGCCAATTGGGTGTAGACCTGACTGACGTCCAGCACGAGTTGCTGTTGGGCTACCTGGCCCTGTTGATCAAATGGAACAAGGCTTACAACCTGACCGCAGTGCGTAATCCGGACGAAATGGTCTCCCGCCATTTGCTCGACAGTTTGAGCGTGATGCCGTTTATCGAAAACGGCCGCTGGCTCGACGTTGGCAGTGGCGGTGGCATGCCTGGCATCCCGTTGGCGATCCTGTTTCCTGAATCACAAGTGACGTGCCTGGACAGTAACGGTAAGAAAACCCGCTTCCTGACCCAGGTCAAACTCGAGCTCAAACTGGATAACCTGCAAGTTATCCACAGCCGGGTCGAAGAATTCACACCTGAACAGCCTTTCAACGGAATTGTGTCCCGGGCATTCAGCAGCATGGATAACTTCAGCAACTGGACCCGCCACCTGGGCGACCGCTACACCCGCTGGCTGGCAATGAAGGGCGTCCATCCAAGCGACGAGCTGTTAGCATTGCCGGCAGACTTCCACCTCGATAGCGAACACGCCTTGGCCGTACCCGGTTGCCAAGGCCAACGCCATCTGCTGATACTGCGCCGCACGGCATGATTGGGAACACAAGCAAGAATGGCTAAGGTATTCGCGATAGCGAACCAGAAAGGTGGCGTGGGTAAAACCACCACCTGCATCAACCTCGCAGCATCCCTGGTCGCCACCAAGCGTCGGGTGCTGTTGATCGATCTCGATCCACAGGGCAACGCCACCATGGGTAGCGGTGTGGATAAACACGGCCTGGAAAACTCGGTCTACGACTTGCTGATTGGTGAGTGCGACCTGGCCCAGGCCATGCACTATTCCGAACACGGCGGTTATCAACTGCTGCCGGCCAACCGCGATTTGACGGCGGCGGAAGTGGTGCTGCTGGAAATGCAGATGAAAGAAAGCCGTCTGCGCAGCGCCCTGGCGCCGATTCGCGAGAACTACGACTACATTTTGATCGACTGCCCACCGTCGCTGTCGATGCTCACGCTCAACGCCTTGGTTGCCGCCGATGGGGTGATTATCCCCATGCAGTGCGAGTACTACGCGCTGGAAGGTTTGAGCGACCTTGTGGATAACATCAAGCGCATTGCCGAGTTGCTTAACCCGAACCTGCAGATCGAAGGCTTGTTGCGCACGATGTTCGATCCGCGCCTGAGCCTGATGAACGATGTGTCGGCGCAGCTCAAGGAACACTTCGGTGACCAGCTCTACGACACCGTGATTCCACGCAACATCCGTTTGGCCGAAGCGCCAAGCTATGGCATGCCGGCGCTGGCATACGACAAGTCATCGCGTGGTGCCATTGCCTACCTGGCGCTGGCCGGCGAGATGGTTCGCCGTCAACGCCGCAACTCTCGCACCGCTGCAGCCCAGCCAACTTAAGGAATCCCCATGGCCGTCAAGAAACGAGGTCTCGGACGTGGACTGGATGCACTCCTGAGTGGTCCGACCGTCACATCGCTTGAAGAACAAGCGGTGCAGGCTGACGAGCGCGAGTTGCAACACCTGCCGCTGGACCTGATCCAGCGTGGCAAATACCAGCCACGCCGGGACATGGACCCTCAAGCGTTGGAAGAACTGGCCAACTCGATCAAGGCCCAGGGCGTGATGCAACCGATCGTAGTGCGCCCGATCGGTGGGGGGCGCTTTGAGATCATCGCCGGTGAACGTCGCTGGCGCGCCAGCCAGCAGGCGGGCAAGGACACCATCCCGGCAATGGTGCGCGATGTGCCGGATGAAACCGCTATTGCCATGGCGTTGATCGAGAACATCCAGCGTGAAGACCTCAATCCGATCGAAGAAGCGATCGCTTTGCAGCGTCTGCAGCAGGAGTTCCAGCTGACCCAGCAACAAGTGGCCGAAGCGGTAGGTAAGTCCCGCGTCACGGTGTCCAACCTGCTTCGGCTGATCGCGTTGCCGGAAGTCATCAAGACCATGCTGTCCCACGGCGACCTGGAAATGGGCCACGCCCGTGCTTTGCTCGGTTTGCCGGAAAATCAACAGGTTGAAGGGGCGCGACACGTTGTCGCACGAGGGCTCACCGTTCGTCAGACTGAGGCTTTGGTCCGCCAGTGGCTGAGTGGGAAACCTGCACCGGTCGAAACCGCCAAACCTGATCCGGATATCGCGCGACTCGAGCAGCGCCTGGCCGAGCGCCTGGGCTCTGCGGTGCAAATTCGCCACGGGAAGAAAGGCAAAGGCCAATTGGTCATCGGATATAACTCCCTCGATGAGCTTCAGGGTGTCCTTGCCCACATCCGCTGAAACATCTGCTTATGTAGCGAGCGATCGGAAAACACTACCCGACAGTTGAATAGGGGCTGAACCGCCCCTATACTCTGCGCGCATTTTGTCGGCACAAAGTATGCCAAGTTATTGATTTCCGGCAGCCGACCATTGAGGAGCAAGAGTGATGGAAACCCGCACGCCAAACACGTTGCCGTTCCATCGCTTGGCCGTTTTCCCGGTTTTATTGGCTCAATTTGTCGTTTTGCTGATCGCCGCATTGGCGCTTTGGTATGGGCATGGAGTCGTAGCCGGATATTCAGGACTCTGCGGAGGCCTGATAGCCTTGCTGCCCAATATGTATTTTGCTCACAGGGCCTTTCGGTTTTCCGGCGCCCGAGCAGCCCAGTCTATCGTCCGGTCTTTTTATGCCGGCGAGGCGGGGAAACTGATTTTGACGGCAGTGCTGTTTGCACTGACCTTTGCAGGTGTGAAGCCATTGGCGCCGCTGGCTGTATTCGGTGTCTTCGTGTTGACCCAACTGGTCAGCTGGTTCGCTCCCCTGCTAATGAAAACAAGACTTTCGAAACCTTAGGGCGTTTGAGGCAACCATGGCAGAAACAACCGCTTCGGGCTATATCCAGCACCACTTGCAGAACCTGACCTTCGGTCAGCTTCCCAACGGCGGCTGGGGCTTCGCCCACACCGCAGCAGAAGCCAAAGAAATGGGCTTCTGGGCTTTCCACCTGGATACTCTGGGCTGGTCGGTCGCACTGGGTCTGATCTTCGTGCTGATTTTCCGCATGGCGGCAAAAAAGGCGACTTCCGGTCAGCCAGGTGCCCTGCAGAACTTCGTTGAAGTATTGGTCGAGTTCGTCGATGGCAGCGTGAAAGACAGCTTCCATGGCCGTAGCCCGGTGATTGCACCGTTGGCGCTGACCATTTTCGTCTGGGTATTCCTGATGAACGCCGTCGACCTGGTACCGGTCGACTGGATTCCTCAGTTGGCCATGGCGATTTCCGGCGACCATCACATTCCATTCCGTGCTGTTTCGACCACAGACCCTAACGCCACCCTGGGCATGGCCCTGTCGGTGTTTGCGTTGATCATTTTCTACAGCATCAAGGTCAAGGGTATCGGCGGCTTCATCGGCGAACTGACCCTGCACCCATTCGGCAGCAAGAACATCTTCGTTCAAGCCCTGCTGATTCCGGTGAACTTCCTGCTGGAGTTCGTGACCCTGATCGCCAAGCCGATTTCCCTGGCCTTGCGACTGTTCGGCAACATGTATGCCGGCGAGCTGGTGTTCATTCTGATCGCTGTGATGTTCGGCAGTGGTCTGCTCTGGCTTAGCGGCCTGGGCGTAGTTCTGCAGTGGGCGTGGGCTGTGTTCCACATCCTGATCATCACCCTGCAGGCGTTTATCTTCATGATGCTGACCATCGTCTACCTGTCGATGGCGCACGAAGAGAACCATTAAGACCAGTCTCGACTAGTCTGATGTCCTTCCCGGTCACACGGGAAGGTGGCCCACCAGGGCTATGAAACGATTTGTTTTACCGCTTTAAAATCTAAAAAACCTAAACCATACGACGTAAAAGTCGGGAGGAAAGATGGAAACTGTAGTTGGTCTAACCGCTATCGCTGTTGCACTGTTGATCGGCCTGGGCGCCCTGGGTACTGCCATTGGTTTCGGCCTGCTGGGCGGCAAATTCCTGGAAGGCGCAGCGCGTCAGCCAGAAATGGTCCCAATGCTGCAAGTTAAAATGTTCATCGTCGCCGGCCTGCTCGACGCCGTGACCATGATCGGCGTTGGTATCGCTCTGTTCTTCACCTTCGCGAACCCCTTCGTTGGTCAACTCGCTGGCTAATCACTCGAATTTTCGAGTGATTAGGGTGATGGACAACGAATGAGCGAGGTGTTGGCGTGAACATTAATGCAACCCTGATTGGCCAATCCGTTGCGTTCTTCATTTTTGTAGTGTTTTGCATGAAGTTCGTGTGGCCTCCGGTCATCGCGGCTTTGCACGAACGTCAGAAGAAGATCGCGGATGGTTTGGACGCTGCCACCCGTGCAGCTCGCGACCTGGAGTTGGCCCAAGAGAAAGCGGGTCATCAACTGCGCGAAGCTAAAGCACAGGCAGCTGAAATCATTGAGCAAGCCAAGAAACGCGGTAACCAGATCGTCGAAGAGGCTGTTGAAAAAGCCCGCGTCGAAGCTGACCGTGTGAAGGCTTCGGCTCATGCCGAGATCGAACAGGAACTGAACGGCGTCAAAGACGCGCTGCGTGCCCAACTGGGTGCTCTGGCGGTCGGCGGTGCTGAGAAGATCCTCGGTGCCACAATCGATCAAAACGCGCACGCGGAGCTGGTTAACAAACTGGCTGCTGAAATTTAAGCGAGGGCGATCATGGCAGAACTGACCACGTTGGCCCGACCTTACGCTAAGGCAGCCTTCGAGCACGCCCAGGCCCACCAGCAGCTGGCCTCTTGGTCAGCCATGCTCGGCCTGGCTGCAGCAGTGTCGCAAGACGACACCATGCAGCGCGTGCTCAAGGCCCCGCGCCTGACGAGCGCAGACAAGGCCGCCACTTTTATTGAAGTGTGCGGCGACAAGTTTGATGTGAAAGTGCAGAACTTCATCCATGTCGTTGCCGAAAACGACCGTCTCCCGCTACTGCCGGAGATCGCCGCTCTGTTCGACCTGTACAAGGCCGAAGCAGAGAAATCGGTAGACGTTGAAGTGACCAGTGCTTTCGCATTGAACCAAGAACAGCAAGACAAACTCGCCAAGGTTCTCAGTGCACGACTCAATCGGGAAGTGCGCCTGCAAGCTACGGAGGACGCATCCCTGATTGGTGGTGTCGTTATCCGCGCCGGCGACCTGGTTATCGATGGCTCGATTCGCGGCAAAATCGCGAAACTTGCCGAAGCATTGAAATCTTGAGTTTGAAGGGGCAGCAGAGCAATGCAGCAACTCAATCCTTCCGAAATAAGTGAAATTATCAAGGGCCGCATCGACAAGCTCGATGTGACCTCCCAAGCCCGTAACGAAGGCACTGTCGTCAGCGTATCTGACGGCATCGTGCGGATTCACGGTCTGGCCGACGTCATGTACGGCGAGATGATCGAGTTTCCGGGCGGCGTCTACGGTATGGCCCTCAACCTGGAGCAAGACTCCGTAGGTGCCGTTGTATTGGGCGCGTACACCAGTCTGGCTGAAGGCATGAGCGCCAAGTGCACAGGCCGCATCCTGGAAGTTCCGGTGGGTAAGGAACTGCTGGGTCGCGTAGTCGACGCACTGGGTAACCCAGTTGATGGCAAAGGTCCGCTGAACAACACCGAGACCGACGCGGTCGAGAAAGTTGCTCCAGGCGTGATCTGGCGTAAGTCGGTAGACCAGCCTGTACAGACTGGCTACAAGGCTGTCGATGCCATGATCCCGGTCGGCCGTGGCCAGCGTGAGCTGATCATCGGTGACCGTCAGATCGGTAAAACCGCTCTGGCGATCGACGCGATCATCAACCAGAAGAACAGCGGCATTTTCTGCGTCTACGTAGCTATTGGTCAGAAGCAATCGACCATCGCCAACGTGGTTCGCAAGCTGGAAGAAAACGGCGCCCTGGCCAACACGATCATCGTGGCTGCCAGTGCTTCGGAATCTCCTGCGCTGCAGTTCCTGGCACCGTACTCCGGTTGCACCATGGGTGAATTCTTCCGCGACCGCGGTGAAGACGCGCTGATCGTTTATGACGATCTGTCCAAGCAAGCAGTGGCTTACCGCCAGATTTCCCTGCTGCTGCGCCGTCCACCAGGCCGTGAAGCTTACCCAGGCGACGTGTTCTATCTCCACTCCCGTCTGCTGGAGCGCGCATCCCGCGTTTCGGAAGAGTATGTAGAGAAGTTCACCAACGGCGCAGTGACCGGCAAAACCGGTTCCCTGACCGCACTGCCGATCATCGAAACCCAGGCTGGCGACGTTTCCGCGTTCGTTCCGACCAACGTGATTTCCATCACCGACGGTCAGATCTTCCTGGAATCGGCCATGTTCAACTCAGGCATTCGTCCTGCAGTGAACGCCGGTGTTTCGGTATCCCGTGTGGGTGGTGCCGCTCAGACCAAGATCATCAAGAAGCTCTCCGGTGGTATCCGTACCGCTCTGGCTCAGTACCGTGAACTGGCGGCATTCGCCCAGTTCGCTTCTGACCTGGACGAAGCGACCCGTAAGCAACTTGAGCATGGTCAGCGCGTTACCGAGCTGATGAAGCAGAAGCAATACGCCCCAATGTCGATCGCTGACATGGCGTTGTCGCTGTATGCCGCTGAGCGTGGGTTCCTGACCGACGTTGAAATCGCCAAGGTCGGCAGCTTTGAACAAGCGCTGATTGCTTACTTCAACCGCGATCACGCCGAATTGATGGCGAAGATCAACGTGAAGGGTGACTTCAATGACGATATCGATGCTGGCATGAAAGCCGGTATCGAGAAGTTCAAGGCCACCCAAACCTGGTAAGCCGCAGCGGGAGCCGCAAGGCTCCCGCTTGCTAACCTGATAGGTGTTACATGGCAGGCGCAAAAGAGATTCGCAGTAAGATTGCGAGCATCAAAAGCACGCAAAAAATTACCAGCGCCATGGAAAAAGTGGCGGTCAGTAAAATGCGCAAGGCACAAATGCGCATGGCTGCTAGCCGTCCTTATGCGGAGCGTATCCGCCAGGTAATTGGGCATCTGGCCAACGCCAACCCGGAATACCGCCACCCGTTCATGATCGACCGCGCAGTCAAGCGTGTGGGTTATGTGGTAGTGAGCAGTGACCGTGGTTTGTGCGGTGGTTTGAATACCAACCTGTTCAAGGCCCTGGTCAAGGACATGGCGGTAAACCGCGAAAACGGCGTCGAGATTGATCTGTGTGTTGTTGGTAGCAAGGGTGCGGCCTTTTTCCGTAACTTCGGCGGTAACGTCGTTGCAGCTATCAGCCACCTGGGTGAAGAGCCGTCGATCAATGACTTGATCGGCAGTGTGAAGGTGATGCTGGATGCGTACCTGGAAGGCCGGATTGACCGCCTGTCCGTGGTATCCAACAAGTTCATCAACACCATGACCCAGCAGCCAACCGTGGAGCAGTTGATTCCACTGGTGGCGACTCCGGATCAGGAACTCAAGCACCACTGGGACTACCTCTACGAACCAGACGCCAAAGAGCTGCTTGACGGCTTGATGGTGCGCTACGTGGAGTCGCAGGTGTACCAGGCGGTGGTCGAGAACAACGCAGCTGAACAAGCGGCGCGGATGATCGCGATGAAAAACGCTACCGATAACGCCGGTGATCTGATCAGCGATTTGCAGCTGATCTACAACAAGGCGCGTCAGGCTGCGATCACCCAAGAGATCTCGGAAATCGTCGGCGGCGCTGCCGCGGTTTAACGGTTCAAATATTCAGAGGATCCAGCTATGAGTAGCGGACGTATCGTTCAAATCATCGGCGCCGTTATCGACGTGGAATTTCCACGCGACAGCGTACCGAGCATCTACAACGCGCTGAAAGTACAAGGCGCGGAAACTACTCTGGAAGTTCAGCAGCAGCTGGGCGACGGCGTAGTTCGTACCATTGCGATGGGTTCCACCGAAGGCTTGAAGCGCGGTCTGGACGTTGTCGACACTGGCGCAGCCATCTCCGTACCGGTCGGTAAAGCGACCCTGGGCCGGATCATGGACGTACTGGGCAACCCGATCGACGAAGCTGGCCCAATCGACACCGAAGAGCGCTGGGGCATTCACCGTCCAGCACCTTCGTTCGCCGAACAAGCTGGCGGCAACGACCTGCTGGAAACCGGCATCAAGGTTATCGACCTGGTTTGCCCGTTCGCCAAGGGCGGTAAAGTGGGTCTGTTCGGTGGTGCCGGTGTAGGCAAGACCGTAAACATGATGGAACTGATCCGTAACATCGCCATCGAGCACAGCGGTTATTCCGTGTTCGCCGGTGTGGGTGAGCGTACTCGTGAGGGTAACGACTTCTACCACGAGATGAAGGACTCCAACGTTCTGGACAAAGTGGCACTGGTTTACGGTCAGATGAACGAGCCGCCGGGAAACCGTCTGCGCGTAGCACTGACTGGTCTGACCATGGCCGAGAAGTTCCGTGACGAAGGTAACGACGTTCTGCTGTTCGTCGACAACATCTACCGTTACACCCTGGCCGGTACTGAAGTATCCGCACTGCTGGGCCGTATGCCTTCGGCAGTAGGTTACCAGCCGACCCTGGCTGAAGAGATGGGCGTTCTGCAAGAACGTATCACTTCGACCAAAGAAGGTTCGATCACCTCGATCCAAGCGGTATACGTACCTGCGGATGACTTGACCGACCCGTCGCCAGCGACCACCTTCGCCCACTTGGACGCCACCGTCGTTCTGTCCCGTGACATCGCTTCCCTGGGTATCTACCCAGCGGTCGATCCACTCGACTCGACTTCGCGCCAGCTGGACCCGAACGTGATCGGCCAGGAGCACTACGACACCGCTCGCGGCGTTCAGTACGTGCTGCAGCGTTACAAAGAACTGAAGGACATCATTGCGATCCTGGGTATGGACGAGCTGTCGGAAGCCGACAAGCAGTTGGTAAACCGTGCTCGTAAGATCCAGCGTTTCTTGTCGCAGCCGTTCTTCGTGGCTGAAGTCTTCACCGGTGCCTCGGGTAAATACGTTTCCCTGAAAGACACCATTGCTGGCTTCAAAGGCATCCTCAACGGTGACTACGACCACCTGCCAGAACAAGCGTTCTACATGGTCGGCGGCATCGAAGAAGCGATCGAGAAAGCCAAGAAACTGTAATCCAGGCGCCCGGCAACGGGCGCTCATCAGGTTGAGGCAATCAGATGGCTATGACAGTCCATTGCGATATCGTCAGCGCGGAAGGGGAAATCTTCTCCGGTCTGGTAGAAATGGTGATTGCACACGGCGAACTCGGTGACCTGGGTATTGCCATGGGCCACGCGCCATTGATCACCAGCTTGAAGCCAGGTCCGATCACTCTGACCAAGCAAGGCGGGGAAAAGGAGGTGTTCTACATCTCCGGTGGTTTCCTCGAGGTTCAGCCGAACATGGTCAAGGTACTTGCCGACACCGTGCAACGTGCTGCTGATCTGGATGAAGCCTCCGCTCAGGAAGCCGTCAAGGCTGCCGAGAAGGCGCTGAACGAAAAAGGCGCAGATTTCGACTACGGTTCTGCTGCTGCACGTCTGGCCGAGGCCGCAGCTCAGCTGCGTACCGTCCAGCAGATCCGCAAGAAGTTTGGCGGCTAAGCCGTTACGCCTCATGTGTGATTGATTAAAAAGGGTAGCCTCGGCTACCCTTTTTCTTTTTTGCAAAACACTTCTTTTGGTCTGAAATCGGACCGCCCAGGATTGGTAGCCATTCATGTCTCTTGAAATCGTCATTCTTGCCGCAGGCCAGGGCACTCGCATGCGTTCAGCCTTGCCCAAGGTGCTGCATCCGGTTGCGGGCAACTCCATGCTTGGGCATGTTATCCACAGCGCCCGTCAGTTGGACCCGCAACGCATTCACGTCGTCATTGGCCACGGAGCCGATGTGGTACGTGAACGCCTGGCGGCGGATGACCTGAATTTCGTTTTACAGGACAAACAACTGGGCACCGGCCATGCCACCGCGCAAGCCGTGCCGTTCATCAATGCCGACACCGTGCTGATCCTCTACGGCGATGTGCCGCTGATCGAAGTGGAAACCCTGCAGCGCCTGCTCAAGCACGTCGTGCCTGGCCAAATGGGCTTACTCACCGTTGAGCTGGATGATCCCACCGGCTACGGACGTATCGTGCGTGATGCCGATGGCAAGGTTGCTGCGATTGTCGAGCACAAAGATGCCAGCGAAGCCCAGCGCGCTATCACCGAAGGCAACACTGGGATTCTCGCGGTGCCGGCCGATCGCCTGGCTGACTGGATGAGCCGTCTGTCCAACAACAATGCCCAGGGTGAGTACTACCTCACCGACGTGATTGAAATGGCCGTGAGTGATGGCCTGGTGGTCGCCACCGAGCAGCCCCACGACCCGATGGAAGTGCAGGGCGCCAACGACCGCAAGCAGCTTGCAGAGCTTGAGCGCCACTACCAACTGCGTGAAGGTCGCCGCTTGATGGCCCAAGGGGTGACCTTGCGCGACCCGGCGCGCTTCGATGTGCGAGGTGAAGTCAGCGTGGGTCGTGACGTGCTGATCGACATCAACGTGATCCTGGAAGGCCGCGTGATCATCGAAGACGATGTGGTCATTGGTCCAAACTGTGTGATCAAAGACAGCACCCTGCGCAAAGGTGTGGTGGTCAAGGCTAACAGTCATATCGACGGCGCCATCATGGGCGAGGGCAGCGATGCCGGTCCGTTTGCGCGCTTGCGTCCTGGCAGCGTGCTGGAAGCCAAGGCCCATGTGGGTAACTTTGTCGAACTGAAAAACACCCACCTGGGCGAGGGGGCCAAAGCAGGTCACCTTACATACTTGGGGGATGCGGTCATCGGCGCCCGTACCAACATCGGCGCTGGCACCATTACCTGCAACTACGATGGCGCCAACAAGCACCAGACCGTACTGGGTGAGGACGTGTTTATCGGTTCCAACAACTCCTTGGTCGCTCCAGTGCGGGTTGGCGACGGTGCTACAACGGCAGCGGGCTCCACCATCAACCAGGATGTGGATAACTTGCAGCTCGGTGTGGCCCGCGCCCGCCAGCGCAACATCGATGGGTGGAAGCGTCCGGTCAAAATCAAAAAGACCTGAGTTATCCACAATCTCACCAGCAATAAAACTTAATGTGGGAGGGGGCTTGCTCCCGATAGTGGTAGATCAGTCAACTGAAGCATCGACTGATATACCGCCATCGGGAGCGAGCCCTGTCCCACATTCATTGTGCGCTCTTTCAAAAAATGTCACTTGACGATCTTTCGCTAATAGGTTTTGATTGCCTTCGTTATCTTTCGAAACGAAACTTATAATCACCATGTCGAAACGAAATACACCTCAGCGACGCCACAACATTCTGACCTTACTCAATGAATTGGGCGAAGTCAGCGTGGACGAATTGGCCAAGCGTTTCGAAACGTCGGAAGTGACTATCCGCAAGGATTTAGCCGCCCTCGAAAGTAACGGCCTGTTGTTGCGTCGCTACGGGGGTGCAATCACCCTGCCTCAGGAGCTGGTGGGCGACGGTGTCCAGCCGGTCTCGGCCTACAAGCGTGCAATCGCCCGTGCGGCCGTGATGCGTTTACGTGAACACGCCCGCATCATCATCGACAGCGGCAGCACCACCGCCGCCATGATCCCGGAACTGGGCCATCAACCCGGCCTGGTGGTGATGACCAACTCCCTGAACGTGGCCCGTGCCTTGAGCGAACTGGAACACGAACCGGTGTTGCTGATGACCGGCGGCACCTGGGACCCCCATTCAGACTCGTTCCAGGGCCAGGTCGCTGAGCAGGTACTGCGTTCCTACGATTTTGACCAGCTGTTCATTGGTGCCGACGGCATCGATTTGGAGCGCGGCACCACCACCTTCAATGAATTGCTGGGCCTCAGCCGTGTCATGGCCGAGGTCGCCCGTGAAGTGGTGGTAATGGTCGAATCCGACAAGATCGGCCGCAAGATTCCCAACCTGGAACTGCCCTGGAGCAGCGTCCATACCCTTATTACCGATGATCGCCTGCCGCTTGAGGCCCGCGACCAGATCCAAGCCCGCGGCATTACGCTGATATGCGCGGCAGTCATCTAGGAGAAACACCATGTGTGGAATTGTTGGCGCAGTCGCTGAACGCAACGTTACTGCCATTCTGATCGAAGGTCTCAAGCGCCTGGAGTACCGTGGGTACGACAGCGCCGGTGTGGCCGTTTTCACCAATGCCGGCAAGCTTGAGCGGATGCGCCGCCCGGGCAAGGTCAGCGAGTTGGACCAAGCCCTGGCCGGTGAGCCGCTGGTTGGCCGCCTCGGCATTGCCCACACCCGTTGGGCCACCCACGGTGCGCCGTGCGAGCGCAACGCCCACCCGCATTTCTCGGGTGACTTGGCGGTGGTGCACAACGGCATCATCGAAAACCACGAAGTGCTGCGCGAACAACTCAAGGGCCTGGGCTACGTGTTCACCTCGGACACCGACACCGAAGTGATCGCCCACCTGCTTAACCACAAGCTTAAGGACCACGCTGACCTGACCGCTGCCCTCAAGGCCACGGTCAAGGAACTGCACGGCGCCTACGGCCTTGCGGTCATCAGCGCGACCCAACCTGACCGCCTGGTGGCCGCCCGTAGTGGTAGCCCGCTGGTGATCGGCCTGGGCCTGGGGGAAAACTTCCTCGCCTCCGACCAACTGGCCCTGCGCCAAGTCACTGATCGCTTCATGTACCTGGAAGAAGGCGATATTGCCGACATCCGCCGTGAAAGCGTGCAGATCTGGGACGTTGATGGCCGTTCCGTCGAGCGCGAAGCCGTGCAATACCGTGACGGCGCCGAAGCCGCCGACAAGGGCGCGTTCCGCCACTTCATGCTCAAGGAGATCCACGAGCAGCCTTCCGTGGTGCAACGCACCCTGGAAGGCCGCCTGAGCCAGAACCAGGTGCTGGTGAACGCCTTCGGCCCGCAAGCGGCTGAGCTGTTCGCCAAAGTGCGCAATGTACAGATCGTGGCCTGCGGCACCAGCTACCACGCTGGTATGGTTGCCCGTTACTGGCTGGAAGAACTGGCGGGTATTCCGTGCCAGGTCGAAGTGGCCAGCGAGTTCCGCTATCGCAAGGTGGTGGTGCAGCCTGACACATTGTTCGTGACCATCTCTCAATCCGGTGAAACCGCCGACACGTTGGCTGCACTGCGCAACGCCAAGGACCTGGGCTTCCTCGGCAGCCTGGCAATCTGCAACGTCAGCATCAGCTCCCTGGTACGTGAGTCCGACCTGACCCTGCTGACCCAGGCAGGCCGTGAAATCGGCGTGGCCTCCACCAAAGCGTTCACCACCCAACTGGTCGGCCTGTTGCTGTTGACCCTGGCCTTGGGCCAAGTGCGCGGCACCCTCGCCGAAGGCGTCGAAGCCACGCTGGTGGAAGAACTGCGCCGCCTGCCGACCCGCCTGGGCGAAGCGCTGGCCATGGACAGCACTGTGGAAAAAGTCGCCGAACTGTTTGCCGACAAGAACCACACCTTGTTCCTCGGCCGTGGTGCCCAGTATCCGGTCGCGATGGAAGGCTCGCTCAAGCTCAAGGAAATCTCGTACATCCACGCCGAAGCCTACCCAGCCGGTGAGCTGAAGCACGGCCCATTGGCCCTGGTAGACGACGACATGCCGGTAGTCACCGTTGCGCCAAACAACGAACTGCTGGAGAAGCTCAAGTCCAACCTGCAGGAAGTGCGCGCCCGTGGTGGCCAACTGATCGTCTTCGCCGACGAGAAAGCCGGGATGAGCAACGGTGAAGGCACTCACGTCATCAACATGCCGCACATCCACGACACCCTGTCGCCGATCCTCTACACCATCCCGCTGCAGTTGCTGTCGTACTACGTGGCCGTGCTCAAGGGCACCGACGTTGACCAGCCGCGTAACCTGGCGAAGTCGGTGACGGTGGAATAACGGCTTTAGCTTTCTGTGGCTCGACTAAAAAACCCTCGATTACCGAGGGTTTTTTATTGATGCAAAAAAATCGCTGACGCCCGTGCAGATAACCGGTCATCGGCGATTTTCATTTTTGTGCGCCAATACCGCGCTGTGTCGTCAGGTTGCCCCTAGAATGCTGCCCTGTGGATAACTCAGCCAGGGACGCCGTCACCATGAACATAGAACTGCTAATCGCCGGTATCGTCGTGCTGATCATTGTCGTCGGCCTGGTCGGCTGGATGGTGGGGGTCTATAACGGCCTGGTGATGCGGCGTAACGATGTAGACAAGGCTTTTGCCAACATCGATGTGCTGCTCAAGCAACGCGCCGATCAGATCCCGGACCTGATGCGCGTGGTGCAGGCGGCCATGAGCCATGAGACCGCACTGTTCACTCGCCTGAGTGATGCACGTACCCAATACCTGAACGCCAGCAGCCTCAACGACAAGGTCGATGCCTCCAACCAGCTCAACGCGGCGCTCAAGTCGGTGATTGCGGTGGCGGAGAGTTATCCCACGTTGATCTCGGGGCCCAACATGGTCGCGTTGCAGCAGGCCATCTCGTCGGTGGAAGAGCGCATTGCCGACCGGCGTGAGTTCTTCAACGAGTCGGTCAACCTCTACAACATCGCTATCGCGGTGTTTCCCGATGTATTTTTTGCGCGAATGCTCAGCTATCAGCGCATCCCCTTGCTGGCCATCAGCGCCGAAGAAACCCGCTACGAAGGCGTGAAGCTTGAGGTACCGGGGGCATGAAAACCACACAGACGGGCGCGGTAGCCAAGAAATCTCGGTGGCAAACCCTGTGGGCACTGCTGTTCCTGGCGGGGTTTATCGGTTTGATGGTCTACGCACCGATGACGCTGGTCGCGTTATTTTTCCCGGTGTGCCTGCTGATCGGTCTGCTGGCAGGCTTTGGCCCCAACTTCTATAAGACCGAAGAGCGGCTGGCGACCAGTCAGGTGCGTTCGCTGGCGATGGGCTTGGTGGAAGTGCGCGGCAAAGTGCTTATGGATAAGCCGCTGCTGTCGCCGGTCAATGGCAAGCCTTGCATCGGTTATGTGTGGATCGTCGAAGAGGGCGAGGAGGATAAGGACGGGCACTGGAGTTGGAGCCGTGTGTCGGGTGAGGCACGTTGCAATGACTTTCGCCTGGCGGATGCCACAGGGGAAATCAGCGTTATCGCTGAGGGCATCGACCTGTTCGGTGATAAAACCCCAGACGATCACGCCTTGATCGGCAGCTCCCGCCGGCAGGGCGAGCTCCTGCTGACCGAGGAGATGGACGTGATGCTGATTGGGGATGCCTGCGAGCGCGAGGGCAAAACCGTGATTGCCCAAGGTAAATACCCCAAGGCCGTGTTCGGTTTGGCGCGAACCCAGGACGTGGAAAACCGTCGGGTACTCGCGCCGCTGTGGCGAGCTGGCGGCTTCTATGCCGCAGTAGTGGGGATGATTGGGGTGGGTATCATGGCCATGACCCCGGCGCATTTCGCCCAATTGCATTTGCCGGGCCCCGATACCTATCAACAGATGGAGGCGCTGGGCCCGCCTTATCAGCTACTGGCCTGGTTGTACCGTGAAGGCGGTTTCCCGATCCCGTTCATGGCGGCGTTTGGCTTCTTCCTGACGATCATCGTGGTGATGATGGCGACGCGGCTGCTCCTGCCCCAAGGCATGCGCCTGACGGTGGGGCGGGTGTTGGGGGCGTGGGTGGGCTTGGGCATGGTCATCGGGGGCGTGGTGACGCTGCTACTGTTCGTTGCCCGGGTGGACACGCTCAAGGTGTTTCTGGTGTGGATGCTGATCCTGCTGGGTACCTTGGTGTTCTCGATCTTTGAGCAACGCAAAATGGGCGCGGCTTATCAGCATTTTGCGAAGCGCGTGGGTAAAGGCAGTCTCGGCGACGAGGACGCCTGATCAGGGCACAAATTCCACTTTAAGGCCCCGGCTGGCACTTCGGCCCTGATCATCACTGACCCGCAGTCGGTATTCTCCCGACTTGCCCGGCCGCCAGTTCAGGGTGGTTTGCGGTGAGCCCTGGCCGATCAGGGTCTGGTTGGCAAACCAATACAGCGTCGTCGCATCACTGGCCGCATTGGCATTGAGCGGGATGCTTTCCTGCGGCTGGGACAGGCGCAACTGGTAGCTCACCTGCGTCAGCGGCGAGCGGATTTGCGGCGCTTCACTCTGGTCGCTGATGCGGTTGGGCTGGCAGTTCTTCATCACATTGGGCGGCGTGCGTCGCGGTAGGCCGGCAGCGCGGTATAGGCGTTGCACGTCGCTGGGCCAGAACTCGAAGACCTCTTCGCGCGTGTATTGCGGATCATAGGGCGGGCATGCCGCTTTGCCCGTGCGTGTGTCGATCAGCACCGGGCGGTGCAGGTTGGACACGCGTATTGGGGAGACGCCGGGCATGTACCAGGTCTTGCGGGTTTGCGGGCACCAGCGGTTGGGCAACTCGCCGGAGGCCGCGCACACATCAATACGCACCAGCCCGGCAGGTGGTTTATCGGCTTTGATCACCACGTTGGGCAACGCCAGGGGCAAGGCGTCGGCGATGCGAAAGAACAGCGGCGCGGCGGTCTTGGCGCCGATAAACGTCGGGTTCGGTCGACCGTCGAAATTACCGACCCATACCACGAGCACATAGGGGCCGATCAGGCCGGCGCTCCAGGCATCGTGAAAGCCCCAGGAGGTGCCGGTTTTCCAGGCGGTACGCCAGTGGCGGCCGGGCAGGCCATCGGGGCGGGGGTTGTGGCGCAGCATGTCGCGCACCATGAATGCAGCCTGGGGCGTGAGCAACTGCGCGCCGGTGGCTTGCGGCTGTTCCTGCAAATAGCGCAACGGCCGCAGATGGCCATCGCCTGCCAGCATCACGTACAGGCGCGCCAGCTCCTCGGGTGTCATTTCGCCGCCACCCAGGGCCAGGGCCAGGCCGTAGTGGCTTTCGCCGCGCAGGCCCTTGATCTCGGCGCGTTGCAGCAAACCGTACAAGGATGGCGACTTCACTTGGCTGGCCAGCCACACGGCGGGGATATTACGACTACGGATCAAAGCATCCCGCGCCGTCAGGGGGCCGACAAAACTACCGTCGAAATTCTCAGGCTGAAAGTAGCCGAAGTTACTGGGGAGATCCTTGAGGATACTCATGGGGTGGATCACCCCTTGATCCAGCGCCAGCCCATAAAGAAACGGCTTGAGGGTTGAACCTGGCGAGCGCCGCGACAGCACGCCATTGACCTGACCGTGAATGCCTGTGGATAAGTAATCTGCCGAGCCCACCAGGGCCTTGACGCTCTGATCGCGGCTGTCGATCAGGATCGCCGTGGCGTTTTCTACACCGGTGCTGCGCCGCTCGGCGATAAAGCCGGTGATCAGGCGTTCGAGCAATTGCTGCAAAGGCAGGTTGAGGGTGCTGTTGAGCTCGTTGCCGGGCTGGGAGGCCAACAGTTGCTCGCTCAGGTGCGGTGCCAGAAACGGGATCTGCTGGCGGTTGCGCGCTTCCAGGGGTAAGTCGAGCAAACTGTCGTTGCGCGAGTCTTGTGGATAAGTTTCGCGCCAGTCGGCCATCAAGCGCAGCCGTGCGTTTTGCAGCGATGGGCCAAAGCGCGCGCGCCGGCCTGGTTGTTGGGGAATCACTGCCAACGCCAACGCTTCGGACAATGACAGCTGTGCTGCGGCCTTGCCAAAGTAGATGCGGCTGGCGGCTTCGGCACCTTCGATATTGCCACCCATGGGCGCCAGGTTCAGGTAAGCCTCAAGAATGTCGTGCTTGCTGTAGCGCGCTTCCAGCCACAACGCCAAGGCCATCTGCTGCAACTTGCCTGGCACTTGGCGGGTGTTCAGGTTCCACAGGCGCCGTGCCAGCTGCATGCTCAGTGTCGAGCCGCCCTGGCGCTGGCCGCCGCTGTAGGTGGCCATGGCCGCTCGCAGCAACGCCGGGGGATTGATCCCCGGGTGCCAGTAGAAATTGCGGTCTTCCTTGAGCAACAAGGCTTCGACCAATGACGGCGACATCCGCTCCAGTGGTAGCCATAAACGGTATTGGCCATCATCCGCCAACGTCATGCGCAGCAGCGAACCATCGTCGGCCAGCACCACCCGCGACGAGGTGACGGCCTGTTCCAGCGGGGCGTGGGGCCACAGCCGCAGCCCCACCAGTAACACTGCCGCTGCGAACAGCGGCGTCAGGCGTTTAAGGCTTGGTAATTTCAAGCTGGCCTACTTTGCCGCGCCCTTGCAGGGTGGTTTCGTACATGCCCTCGGCGTAGGCCGGTGGCGTATTGAAGGTACCGGCGTTGGTGGCGCGCACGCGGTAGACAAAAGTGCCTACATCACGCAGTGCCGTGCCGTACAACACCACCCGATCATCGCGTACGTCCACGTAGTCCGGCTGCCAGTTGCTCAGGTCGGTTTCGCCGATGGGTGCTTGCCAGGTATCGGCTTCTTCACCGTCTGCGGTTTCCAGGTACTCGGAATCGTCACCCTCACTTTCCTCGCTGCTGGCGGCTTCCGGCTCCGGCGGCAAGTTATACACCGGCTCGACGCCACCCGGCAGCAGGTCGACCACCGCCACCTGTTGTACCTGGTCACGATCGGTGGCGCGCAAACGCAGGCGAACCAGGAACTCATCGCCCACCTTCACCTTGCTCACCGGTTCACCTTTGAGGTCGAGGTACTCGTGGATGATTTCCAGGCCATTGTTGATCGGCTTGAGCTTGGCGCCTTTATCGAAGCCGGCTTCGCTGAGCATGTAGAACGCCGCCGGGCCGTCGGTTTTTTCCATCACCAGCTTTTGTGTGGTATTTGGCACGGCTGCACGGGGAGGCTGACCGGCCATTTCCAGCAATTGCTGCTGCTTGTCGCTCAGCCAGGCGGTGGCCTTGAGCGTCATGTCGCTCTGTGCACGCTGGCCATAGTTATCCAAAGCGCGCAGCAGCAGGGCGGCCGACAGCGAGTTGTAGCGCTGTTCGTTGAGACGCTTGCCGAGTTTATCCAGCAAGGCCGTTGGCACGTCGTCCAACAGTTCGGGGAAGTGCCGAGCCAGCAGGTGCAGGTGTTCGGCATCGTGCACCAGCGGGTCGTAATACAGGCCATCGCTGTCCCACTTATCCACAAGCGAGCGCCATGGGATCTTGCGGAACACCGTATCGGCCTGGCGATCCTGCTTGAGCAGTTTGTAACTGGCCGCCAGGTAGGCAGCGCCCAGGTCGTTTTGCCAGGTGTCCTTGAAGTAGGTTTCGTAGCGTTCGCGGATATCGCTCAAGGCGCCACTCACCAGAATCCCCTGACGACTCAGCAGGTAACTGGCGTAGGCACGGTTGCGCAGTTCCGACAGACCTTCGCTCGGCCCATTGGCCAGGTCGGTGAGGTAGGCGTTTGAGCGCACCAACAAATCTTCCGGTACCGGCAGCCCGCGCTCCTTGGCTTCGATCAGGAAGTCGGTGGCGTACAGGCTCGCATACGGCGCCACATCCGGGTTGGCCGCCCACAAACCGAAGCCGCCGGCCTGGTTCTGGCGTTGGCGCAGCATGCGCACCGCGCCGCTGAAAGCTTGCTCGGCTTCTGGCGCGGTGCCGCCCCAGATCAACGCCGGCATGGCCTTGGACACCAATTGCTCGGTGCAGGCATAGCCGTAATCGTCCAGATAATGCTTGAGGCCATTGGCCCATACCAGCGGCGACGCGGCCACACCCAGTTGCACATCACGCAGTTGGCTGAACAGCTCGCGGGTAGGCTTGAGCTCTTTGCTGGCGCTGTCGAAGCGACCCAGGCTCAGGGCCACGCGGTGTTCACTCAGCGGTCGGATCGAGGTGGTTTCCGCTACCTGGATACGTTTACCGTCCGGCAACACCGCGATAAAGCGCAGATCCGCCGAGCCGAGGGTTTCACCAACCTTGATCTTGAACTCAGCGGTGCCTTCTTTACGCGGTTGCAGCGACAGGGTGCTGCCTTTGTCGCCCTGCACGTTGAGGCCGTCGCTGGTCTGCACTTCAAACTTCACATCCGCCGCAGCGTCGAGGTTGCTGAACACCCCGGCACTCACGTTGAACACGTCCCCCGGCGCCACAAAGGCCGGCACGTTTGGCGTGATGACGATCGGCCCGCGCACTTCGGTGTTGGCCTCGCTGACGCCGACGCTGTCGCTATCCACCGCCACGGCAAACAGGTGTAACTTGCCGTTGAAGCTGTCCGGCACCTGGTAATGCAGCACGGTCTCGCCAGCAGGCAAGTCCACCAGCCCGGACCACCAGGCCACGGGCGGCTGGTGTTTACGCTTGAACGGGTTGAGGTGATTGGCCAGGGCGCCTTCGGTATCGCCACCGGGCGCTGCCCCGCTGAGTAAACGGCTGAATTCTGGCAGGATCAGGTCAAGGATCTGACTGGTACCCACTTCCAATGCACGCTTCTGGAAGAAGAAACCCAGCGGGTCCGGCGTCTGGTAGCGCGCCACTTGCAGGATGCCTTCGTCCACTGCGTAGACCACCGCACGGCCAGGGCGGTCAGCCGTGACCTTGATGTCTGCGGTTTGCCCTGGCTCGATCTTCGCCGGGCCTTCGACTTTCAGTGCCATTCGCCGCGCGTCCAGGTTGATGCTGAACGGCACCACGCCATAGGACAGCGGGCTCATGTACACCTCGGACGAGCCGATGTCGCGCACAAACTGCACGTTGACGTAGGCATTGCCCTCAAGCCCCGCAGGCACGCGGATATGTTGCACGCTGTTGGTACTGTCGGCCTTGAACCATTGCTGGGTGTAGACCTTGTCACGCTCGATGGTGATCAAGCCGGCACCGGTGTAAGGCGCGCGAATGCTGATGGCGATCTCATCACCGGTGGCGTAGCTGCGTTTGTCCAGGCGCAGTTGCAGCTCGGCGTTGCGCTCCAGGGAGCGCGAGATGTTGCCACGGCCGGCCACGCTGTAGTCGATCTGGTTGAGCAGGTTGCCGTTGGCGTCTTTCAATTGCAGGGTGAAATCACCCGGAGTGCCGGTGTTCAGGGCCTGCTTGGCGCCTTCCTTGGTCATCACCAATGGCGAGGCCGGTTGGCTGATGTTCTTGATCCGCGACTCGTACTTGTAGGTACCGTTGGACTGTTTCACCAGCACCGAAACATAGCGGTGCTCGACCACTTCGCTGGTCAGGCCGTCTACCGCCATCGGCGTGAGGTCCGGCGCCACGGCCAGCCATTGCACCTGGCGCGGGGCATCCTTGGCGACGTACGACAGTGAGTCCTGGCTTTTCACGCCTACCAGGTAGGGCGAGGAGGACACCAGCAAGGCGCTTTGCGCCGCGACGTTGCGGCCACCTTCAGCTTCGAATACCTGGGTCATCACTTGCAGGCGATAGGTGCTGTTGGCGAAACGTTGCAGGTTGAGGTCCAGCAGCGCCTGGCCATTATCGTCGACGGTGGTTTCGGCCAGGTCTTCGGTGCTGGCCTCTTCCAGCGAATCGTTGAGGCGGAAGCGGTAATCGGGGTAACGGTCGAAGGCCGCGAGCGTCGGGCTCAAGGACATCTTCGCCGTCACCCGGCGACCGGAGGCCGGCGCGCCGAACAAGTGCATGGCGGTGACTTTGGCCACCACTTGGTCCGGTGGGATCCAGCCCTGTACGGGCGTGTCGTGCAGGCTCAGGCTGACCTTCATGCGGTCCGGCTCGAAGTCGCGAACCTTGAAGCTGACACTGCCCAGGTCGGTGCGGGTTTGCTTCTGGCCAATCAACTGCAAGGTGGCGGTGTAATCCCCGGCAGGGGCAACTTCGCTGCTGGGGAAATCAAAGGTTTCGAAGCCGCTGGCGGACAGCTTCAGCGGCTGGCGAATCACTTCCAGGCCACGCGGGTCGGTGATTTGCAGCTCCATCGGCAGGCCCTGCAAGGCGCCTTTCCAGTTGCCGCTGCGCACGATCATGCCCAAGTGCGCGGTTTCGCCGGGACGGTACAGGCCGCGGTCGGTGAACAGGTAAGCGCTGAGGCGATCAATCGCACCGTCTTCTTCCAGGCCGCCTACATCGAATCGCGACAAATCCAACTGTTGGGACTGGCGGGCAATCGGCAGGAAGGATTGGTCATTGCCGCGAGTGACCACATACATCAGCGGCGTTTTTTCACGGCGCAGTTCATCCAGCTTGGCAAAATGCGCGTGGCCTTCGGCGTCGGTGCGGCCACTGCTGACCGGCAAGCCGTTACGCCCGATGATGTCGACCTGAGCGTCGGCGACCGGCGAACCATTGCCGATGGACTGCACATACACATCGTGGCTACCGTCGCTGGAGCGCTTGGCGATGATGCCCAGGTCGGTGACCACGATAAAGCGCAGGTCGCTGGTGGAACTGCGCGAGTAGTCGAATGTGCGCTCGGCCGGTTCGTCTTGTGGGCTGAGCTTGAGGACGAAAATGCCGCGTCGGCCACCGTTGGCGGTGAGGTAGTGGCTCAGGTCCACGTTGTCGTAGACGGTTTTCGCCGGGTCGTTGGACGACAGCGGAATATCCAGGGACTGGCGCTCGACCATTCGATCGAAGTATTCATTGCCGAAGTTCGGCCGGGCAAAGCTGCCGCTGCTCTGGTCCACCAGGTGTTGCAGCTGGTTGGGCAGCAGGCGGGCGATTTCCACATGGGCGCCGGGCACGCCGCGGGCCATGAAGCCCAGGCGCTTTTCGCCATTGAGGCTGAGCAAGGCGCCGTCAGACAGGAACTGCAACGTGCGCGGGTACGCCGGCATGCTGATCAACGATGCTGTAGGGTTTTTCGCCAGGTAGCCGCCGATGGCCTCCAGGTTGGCCGGGACGCGCACATACAATGCCCGGCCGGCCGGTGCCTTGAACTTGAACGCGTGCAAGGTATTGAGCGGTTCGACGCTGGGCACGTGGGTTAGGTTGACCTTGGTGCTGCGGGCGAGCAGGGCATCGTCGATGTCGTTGCTGTAATAGGGCCGCGTGTCGTCCTGGGCTTTTTCCGGCAGCAGCCAGGCTTGGACCTTACCGGCGATGGTGTCATCGGCCACGGCGCTGGAGCTGCTGAACATCAACACGGGCTCCGGCTCACCGCGTTCGTTGTCGACAAAACTGACTTCGGCGCCGGTAAAGGTCAAGCGATAGCGGCCGGGCACAGTGACTTCCGACACCAGTGGGGCATTGCTGGCATTGCCGCCGTCGCGAGCCTTGATGCCTTCATCGAGCTTGGCGCTGACCGGAGTGCTTTCCAGCGGTGTGGCCAGGGCAGCCGAGCGCACGAAGGCGTTGAGCTTGGTCTCGTCGAAGGTGACTTCCGGGCGGTTGGGCAACTGGGCGTCGCGGTAGGCCAAGCCTTTACCGAGGGTGACGGACACACGTTTGCGTAGGCTGTCTTCATCGACCGGGTGGGAAAAATGGAAGGTCGCTACCAGCTGTTTCAGCGTTGGGTTGGCTGGGTCTTGGTACAGCTCGTTTTGCGCCAGGGTGGCGCGGAACGGTTGGGTTGAGAACTGGCTGCTGTATTGGCTGAGCAGTACACCGTCGGCGAGCAGGTTTTTCTTCGCCAGGTCGAGGGTGTAATGGGCATCGACGGGCCAGTCTTTTTCCGGTGCGAAGACCAGGGTATGGTCGTCCAGCCAGCGCCAGGCCCCAGCCGCCGTGGGTTTTAAGGTAATGCCTTCGGTGACGGGCTTGCCGATTGCTGCCAGTGGGGCCACGGACTCGGAGAACCGCACCTGCAAGTTATCCACAACCGGTGGCTGCTGGGTGTAGTCGGTCAGGTTCGGCTTGTGCAGCGAATAGCCCACGGTGTGAGGCTGCGGCAGGTGGGAATACCAATGCCAGCCGTAGAAACCGGCGGCCACCAGCAGTACCAGGCCCAATGCCCCGGCGCCGGCTTGACGTGGGTAAGCACGGGCCTTGCCGCCCAGGTTCGCCAGGCCATGGCCGATAGCGCGTAGCCAGGAAGGCGGTTGCCATTGGCCGAAGACGGCCCTCACCGCAGTCAATAACGCACCGAAAATACGGCGGCTGATCGCTTTGATCGAATCAAACATGGTGAGCATCCCTGGCTAAGTGCGACGTATCTTACACGGGTCTTTGATACAAATAGAGTGCAGCGAGCCTGCTCGCGGTGAAGATCAAGTCCACCAATAACGCACCAGATGAAAGAAAATCGGCGCGGCAAAACAGACCGAATCGAGCCGATCCAACATCCCGCCGTGCCCTTCGATCATGTGCCCCCAATCTTTCACGCCCCGGTCGCGCTTGATGGCTGACATCACAATGCCGCCAGCAAAGCCGAGCAGGTTGATCAGCAGGGCGATCAGAAACGACTGCCACGGGTTGAACGGTGTGGTCCACCACAACGCGGCGCCGATCAGGGACGAGAGCAGGATCCCGCCAACAAAGCCTTCCACGGTCTTGGACGGCGACAGGTTGGGCGCGATCTTGTGTTTGCCGAACAGCTTGCCGCACACGTACTGCAGCACGTCCGAGAGTTGCACCACGATCACCAGGTAGGCGATCAGCAGCAGGTTGCGTCCTTCATAGCCGGGGATGTCGAGGGTCAGCAAGGCGGGGACGAAGGACACGCAGAACACCGCGATCATCAGGCCCCATTGCACCTTCGACGCGCGCTCCAAGAAGTGCGTGCTGTCGCCGCCAAGGGAGGCGAGGATCGGTAGCAGCAAGAACACGTACACCGGGATGAAGATCGAAAACAGTCCGTACCAGTCGGAATAGATCAGCAGGTATTGCAGCGGCAGGGCCAGGTAAAACGCGGCCACCAGGGCCGTGTAGTCGCTGCGGCGGGTGGGCGTGAGGGTGAGGAATTCACGCAGGGCATAGAACGACACGGCGTAGAACAGCAGGATCACCGCGCCGGTGCCGAGCCAGAAGGCGATGCCGATTACCACCACCATTACCCACCAGGCATTGATGCGCGCATTGAGGTTGTCGATGACCGCGTTGGGGGTGCCACGGGTGCGCAGCTTCAGGATCAGGCCGATCAGCGAGGCCAGCACCAGGATCGCGCCGATCCCGCCGAATAACATTAGGGTTTGGCTATCCATCTCAGGAGTGCTCCGGGGCGAGGGCGAGCAGGGCGTCGCGAGTGCGGGCCAGGAACATGGCTTTTTCTTCGCCTTCTTCCAATTGCAGTGGCGCGCCAAAGCTGGTGGTGCACAGCAAGGGCAGTGGCAGAACGCGGCCCTTGGGCATGACTCGGTTGAGGTTGGCTATCCACACGGGGATCAATTCGGCCTGTGGGTAACTTTTTGCCAGGTGGTAGAGGCCGCTTTTGAAGGGCAGCAAGCCGTCCTCCAGATTGCGTGTGCCTTCGGGGAAGATGATCAGCGAATCGCCGCCTTCCAGCGCGGCGAGCATGGGCTGCAAAGGGTTATCCACAGGGTCTTTGCGCTCGCGGTCGATGAGTACGCCGTTGAAGACGCGGTTAATGATGTAGCGGCGTAGTGCGCTTTTATTCCAGTAATCGCTGCCAGCCACCGGGCGCGTGAATTTGCGCAGGTTTTGCGGCAACGATGCCCACAGCAACACAAAGTCACCGTGGCTGCTGTGGTTGGCAAAGTAGATGCGTTGCACCGGCACGGGGGCGCAACCCAGCCATAGGCTGCGAGCGCCGGTGACGGTACGGGCCATGGAGGTAATCAGCGTAGCGACCACGGGTTCGAACATGGGAATTCCTTATCCGGCGAAAGGTAACCAAGGGCTGGCGAGAATCACCGCCACGGTCAGCAGCGCTTGTGCGCCCAGCAGCCACGCTTGCTTGCGCAGCAGTTTGAGGGCGCCGCGACGTCGTTCGGTCCAGGGCCGCCCGACACGCTTGGCCGACTGCAGGCCAAGGGTCAGCAGGGCCTGGTCGAGGTCCGGTGTGCGCTCGGTATCGCGCGCCAGCAGGGCGAACAGGTCCGCATCGAACGCCACGCGCAGTGCCCAGTATTTTTGCAGCAGGCCCAGCACAATCATCCACAGGGCGAGCAGCAGGCAGATCGTCGAGACACTTGCCATCAGCACTTGGGCAAGGCCAAACAGCACACCGAGGAGTGTCAGGCCTGTGGATAACTGGTCCAGCGAGCGGCCACGGCGTAGCAGGCTGGCGACCACCTGGAGTTCCATATCAGCGGGCATGGGCTAAACCCTCCAAAGCTTCACGGTGTGCGGGGTGCAGGACCACATGGGCCCTTGCTCTACGAATAATAGCCAGCGCCTCCTCAACGCTTGCGGCGCGCCCGGTATGTAGCAGCCATGCGGCGACGGCGGTGGCGCTGCGTGAGTAGCCCAGAGCGCAGCACACCAGCAGGGGGCCACTGGTGCGTAGGCGTTCAATGGCGTGTGCTGCGAGCAGGCATTCGGCGGACGTCGGGGCAATCAGGTCCAGCACGGGCACGCATTGGTAGGCCCGGCCCTGTGGATTAATCGGCAGTTCGGCGCAGAGATCGACGATGGCCTTGAAGGAACCTTGCTCGCTCGCTGTGGGAATTCGCCCAAGCCAGACGTTATCCACAATGTGGTCGGGTTGCGGATGCTGACGTGTCCACAGGCGCGAGTTGATCCATGCGCCTGCCAGGTAGGGGGCATGCAGCCAGCGTGCCGCAGGGGTCAGTCGGCCATCGCTGCGTTTCTGAAAGCCCGATGCGCCCAGCACCAAGTAATTGGCCTTGATCAAGCCCAGGGACACGGCCGGCCACAGCAGCCACAACCACCCTGCGCCCAGCACCACGGCCAGGATCGCCAGCATCACAGCCCCCAGGCCATAACGCATGCCTAGCCACCATCGTTTTGTATCCCGGGTAAGCCGCGCATTCAGCAGCGGGCTCGGATGTTCCATCGGCCACAGCCATACGCACAGCCACCCTGCGAGGGCACCTGTGGGTAAGTCAATAAAGTGATGTTGATAAGTGGTCAGCACTGAAATACCGATCAGGGCGAACCAGCCATGCACCACCCAACGCCAGACTCCTTGAGTATGCCGTTGGTACATGACCCACAGGATGACCAGCAGCGCGATATGCAATGAAGGCGCCTGGTTGAACGGTTTATCGAAGCCGGCCAGTACCGCAAACAGCCAGCCAAACACGCCGTCCAGTTCCGGCCGATCAAACGTGAAACGCAGCGGCCAGATCAGGAAGCAACTGACGGCGATAAGCTGGGCCGTGAGCAGGCGCAGCGCGTGCTGTTTCAGCTCATGGCGGTTATTGGGCAGCAGCAGCGAAAACCCGTAAAGCAGATCGATGGACCAATAGGGCACAATGGTCCAGGCCCAGAACGGCATATGGGCTTCCCAGCCGAACACCAGCGTGCCGACGTCGCTGCGCTGGCTGGTGACCCAGGTGGCAAAGCCGTAAGTGCCGAAAAACAGCGGCGCCAACAGCAGCAGCCACAGGACGGCTGGTTTGAATAAGCCGGGTTCGCGCATGTTCAGATCTTCTGCGCCAGGGACACGGTGAAAATGCCCCATTCGTCCACACGCTGGGTGATCTTGCGAAAGCCCGCGGCTTCGACCAACTGGTCCATCTCAGCCTGGCTGCGCCGGCGCATCACCCACGCCTGGCCCTGGCGGTGGCTGGTCAGCGCGCGGGCGATCAATTCCAGCTGCGGGTGCCACGGTTGGCCGGTGTAGACCAGGTAACCGCCCGGCTCCAGCGCTTGGGCCAGGCCGGCCAAGGAGCCGCCGACCATGCCGTTATCGGCAAACAACTCATACAGCCCGGACACCACGGCCAAGGTCGGCTTGGGCGACAGGGCGGCCAAGTCCGCACGATCAAACGCGTCGCCTTTGACGAACTGCGCGATATCCCCCAGGCCTTTTTCGCGAATCAATGCGCCACCGTCGCGCACGTTGATGTCGCTGTAGTCGCGCAGCAGGATCGATTCCGGCAGCGGCGACACGCCCTGCAAGGCTTCGAGAATGTAACGGCCGTGGCCTGCGGCAATGTCCACGATGCGCACTGGGCGGTCATCAGCACGCAGCTTGGCCATGGCCAGTCGCAGCAGCTCCTCGACGTTCAGCTTGCGCTGGCGAATGCCGCGCCAGCCGATGGAGTTGAGGTAGTTGGTGTCGATCATCCGCCCCAAGCCGCCCTTGCCGGTGGGCGTGTTGCGGTACACGTAGTCCAGGGTACTGCCGGAGTCGAAGCCGGTGTCGAAGCCCAGTTTCACCCCGTCCGACAGGTTCTTGCCCAAGCCCATGCTGGCGCGGGTCATGCGCCAGTACAGGTCGCGCAAGGAGTTGCGCGGCAGCGGTGCGGCGAGGGATTCGGACTCGGCGCAGGTGGCGCCCAGTTTGTCGGCGTCGAGCAAGGAGGCGCGGTCCAGCGGCTGTTCAAAGTTCTGCAGGATAAAGCGCTTGGCGCTGCTCACGGCGACGGCGCGGTCCCGTTCACCGAGGGTGTCGTGGAAAAAGCCAGGCAGGATGTGCAGTTCTTTTTTCAGGCTGCCCAGGCGGTCGAAGAACTGCTGCTGGGGTTTACGGTGCACCACAAAGTCGGAGCCGGAGATCAACAGTTGGGTCGGCACCTGGATCGCTTGGGCGTCGGCCACAACCCGGTCGGCGGCTTCGTACAGACCCAGCAACACGTTGACCGAAATGGCCTTGGTGATCAGGGGATCGTTGTCGTAGGAGGCCACGCGTTCCGGGTCATGGCTGAGGAACTTGGCCTTGACGTAGCTGTTGACGAAAAAGTTGCCGCGAAACTTACGCATCAATGCCAGGCCAGAACGGGCGAAGGGCACGTACAGCTTGACCTTGAAGGCGGGCGAAGCGACTACCAGGGCGCGGATCTTCGGAGCGTAATCGTGGACCCAGGTCGTCGCAATCACCGCACCGACGCTTTGGGCGATGACGGCGAGGTTTTCCTCTTCTATGCCATAGGTGGCGCCAATGTGGTCGCAGAAGGTCTGCACATCACGGGCGCTGGTGGCGAAGCTGGGGCTGTCGCCGCGCTCGCCGGGGGATTGCCCGTGGCCACGGGCATCCCAGGCGAAAAAATCAAACCCAGGCAAGCCCAGTTCATCCACCAGATGGGCGATACGTCCTGAGTGCTCATGGCCGCGATGGAACAATAGGATTGCCTTGCGCGGCCCCGCACCTGGCGTGGCCGGCCAGTGGCGGTAGAAAAGCTCGACGCCATCATGGGTACTGAAGGTGTGCTCTTGCTGTTCACGCATCGCAAAATCCTTATGCAGAAGGGGGGACTTGTTGTTGTTCTTTGAGGCCCTGGCGCACCCGGTTGACCAAGGTATAGGCGAGCAGGGCGGCAACCAGCCACATCACCGCGTCGACCCCACCGGCCCCGAGCCAGCCCAGCGCAACGCCGGTGGCCAGCACGCCGAGTACGAACGCTCGATCACTCTTGCCCATCGGCCCGTCATAGCGGCGCGATGCGCCAACCATCGGCCCCAGCACGCCGGCGTATTCGCTGAACACTGCGAGTAACGCCACCAGCAGCACCGGGGCCAGGCTGACCTCGGGGATCAGGGCGAAGGGCAGGATCAGTGCGCTGTCGGCGATGACATCGCACAGTTCATTGAGGTAGGCGCCCAGGCGCGATTGCTGGCCGAATTCCCGGGCGAGCATGCCGTCGATGGCGTTGAGGGCCATGCGCACGATCATCCACAGCGGGATCAGCACAAACAGCCAGAGATGTTGGGCAAAGCCGGCGATCAACGCGCCGATCAGCAGGGAAACGACGCCAGCCAGCACGGTGATCTGGTTGGCTGTGGTGCCGTTGTCGTAGAGGCGCTGCACGAGAGGGCGCAGCAAGTTTTGAAAACGCGGCTTGAGCTGATAGATCGAAATCATTGGGGTGACGCTTCCTTGTCCGTGAACCCGCGAAATACTGTTTTGGAGTGTGACGATTAATCGTGGTCTGCACCAGTGATGGCTCATGTTTATGGGGGTTTAGTCACGATTGGCTGCTAAGCGAACAAAAATTTCACGCCATGTGTTATATCGTAACCAATTGTGTGCCAGTGGGCGTGAAGTGGATGCAAGTGGATTTGGAAGCCGATGGCGCGTCGGTTGAAGGACTGGCGCGCTTTCAGCAAGGGCTGTTCCATGCCCGCCGATTGAGGCAAGCCGGTGTCAGCCTGACCGCTCTGGCTGTCACCGGTTGGGTGCTGGCACTGTTTGTCGCGTTGTTTACGCCGTTGTCGATTTGGCCGGTGGTGTTGATCAACTGTGCGTCGGCGTTGCTGGTGTTGGTGGCCGGTTTGCAGTCGGCGTGGTGGGTGGCCGATTGGCGCGCCCAGGCGTTGGAAGTGCCTGCGGCTGAAGTGATCGAACTGCCTGTTGAAGACACGGGCCGGTACTCGCGTTTGATCGGGCGTTGGAGCAGCGACGTGCTGGCCCAGATCGGCGCGCCGGTGTTGTGGCTGTGCGGTTGGTCGTTGTTGGCGCTGGTGAGCGTCATCGAGTTCTGGAACCTTGCATTGCCCGCTGCGGCCGTGGGCCAATCTGCAAGCATCGGCGCGGCGCTGGCGTTGGCGCTGGCTTTCGGTCTACTGGTGTTCGAGCGCCGCCTGGCCCAGGAAACCGCCGCCCAATGGCCGGAAGCCTCACAGCTGGCGCAGTTGAGCCGCGTGGCGATCATCTGCCTGGTGATCAGTGCGATTTGCCTGCTTTTTGCCGGTGCGCAATCGGTCTGGCCGCTGCGCCTGGCGACACTGATCGGCGTGTTGCCGGCGCTGGTGGCGTTGGAGTTTCTGCTAAGAGGCGTGCTGTCGCTGTTCAGCCCGCGCCAGCCACGCCTCGAACCGCGCTTGATGGCGCAGAGTTTTATCGCCGGCCTGCTGCGTTGGCCACCCCAACCCTTGCTGGCGTTGCAGCATGAATTGCACAACCGCTTTGGGATCGACCTGCGCCAGATCTGGGCGTTTACCTACATGCGCCGTGCTTTCCTGCCGGTGCTGCTGGTGGTGCTGGCGGTCGGCTGGTCATTGACTGGTGTGCATGAAGTGCCCCTGCAAGGCCGTGGGATTTATGAACGTTTTGGCAAACCGGTCGAGGTGTTCGGCCCGGGCCTGCATGCTGGGTTGCCATGGCCTCTGGGCCGTGTACTTAGCGTGGAAAACGGTGTGGTTCACGAGCTGGCCACCAGTGTGAGCGAGGCCGCCGTACCCGAGCTGGCGCCTGCCGAAGGTCCGGCGCCACTGATCGCCAACCGCCTGTGGGACGCCAGCCATGTGAATGACAAATCCCAGGTCATCGCCAGCAGCAGCGCAGACAAACAGAGCTTCCAGATCGTCAATATGGACGTGCGCTTTGTCTATCGCATCGGCCTCAACGATCACGCCGCGCTCGCCGCGACGTATAACAGCGCCGATATCCCGACCCTGATTCGCAGTACCGCCAGCCGTATCCTGGTCCACGATTTTGCTTCGCGAACCCTCGACGAATTGTTGGGTGAACAACGCACCCGGCTGGCCGACGAGATCGGACGCGCCGTCCAAGCGGATTTGCAGGCACTCGACAGCGGTGTGGAGATCCTCGCTACGGTTGTCGAAGCGATCCACCCACCGGCCGGCGCCGCCAATGCCTACCACGGTGTGCAAGCGGCGCAGATCGGCGCCCAAGCGCTGATCTCCCGTGAGCGCGGCGCGGCCAGCGAGCAGACCAACCAAGCGCTGCTGCAAGCCAGCACGGCCCGCGACCAGGCCCAGGCCACCGCCCGCGAAGTGAATGCCGGTGCCCAAGCGGCGAACCTGCGGTTCACCGCCGAACAAAAAGCCTACGCGGCGGCGGGGCAAGCCTTCGTGCTGGAACAGTACCTGGGCCAACTCAGCCAGGGCCTGGCCCGCGCCAAATTGCTGATTCTGGATCATCGCCTGGGGGCCGACAGTGCACCGACGATCGATCTGCGTTCTTTTACTTTGCCGGCCGACCCCACGGCGCCGCGTAAAGCCGTTCAATAAGGAGTCTGTCTGTTGAGCGCTCATTCTCACGATCACGGTCATCATCACCATCATCATGGCCACCACCATCACCATCACGGCGATGAGCCGGCGGGCGGGCCTTTTCCTTGGCGTCGGATGGCGTGGGCGGTGTTGCTGGTGGGGTTTGCGGTTGCTGCGGCGAGCCTGGTGCAGGTGCGCTCCGGCGAGGCCACGGTGATTACCCGCTTCGGCAACCCGTCGCGGGTGTTGCTGGCGCCTGGCCTGGGCTGGCGCTGGCCGGCCCCGTTCGAAGCAGCGATCCCTGTGGACCTGCGCCTGCGTACCACGTCCAGCGGCTTGCAGGATGTGGGCACGCGCGATGGCCTGCGGATCATCGTGCAAGCCTATGTGGCGTGGCAGGTGCAGGGCGATGCCGACAATGTGCAGCGCTTCATGCGCGCGGTGCAGAACCAGCCGGATGAAGCGGCGCGGCAGATTCGCACCTTTGTCGGTTCGGCGCTGGAAACCACGGCGGCCAGCTTTGACTTGTCCAGCTTGATCAACACCGACGCCAGCCAAGTACGTATCGCCGACTTCGAAGCCCAGTTGCGCCAGCAAATCGACCAACAATTGCTCACCACCTATGGCGTGCGCGTGGCGCAGGTGGGGATCGAGCGGCTGACGTTGCCGTCGGTGACGCTCACCGCCACGGTCGACCGCATGCGGGCCGAGCGTGAAACCATCGCCACCGAACGTACGGCGGTAGGCAAGCGTGAGGCGGCGCAGATCCGCTCCGCCGCCGAGCGCGATGCGCGGATCGTGCAGGCGGATGCCACGGTAAAAGCCGCTGACATCGAGGCGCAATCGCGGGTCGAAGCCGCACAGATTTATGGCCGCGCCTATGCCGGTAATCCGCAGCTGTATAACTTGCTGCGCTCGCTGGATACCTTGGGCACGGTGGTCACACCAGGCACCAAGATCATCCTGCGCACTGACGCTGCGCCTTTCCGTGCATTGGTGGACGGGCCGAAGGACGTCCAGCCATGAGTGAGCGTGACAGCCCGGACAGCCCCTGGATCCAGGCCGGGCGCCTGACCTTCCTGGCGCTGTACGCAGTCACGGTGTTGGCGGCGTTGGCCTGGGCCTTTTCCAATGTGCGCCAGATCGACCCACAGAACCGCGCTGTGGTGCTGCACTTCGGTGCCCTCGACCGCATTCAGAACGCCGGGTTGCTGCTGGCGTGGCCGCAGCCGTTCGAGCAAGTGGTCCTGTTGCCGGCGGCGGACCGCGTGATTGAGCGGCGGGTGGAGAACCTGCTGCGTTCCGATGCGGCCGTGCAGGCTGACCGCGTGGCCAGTTTCGCCACGCCGTTGAGCGACGCCTTGGCCGGTTCCGGCTACCTGCTGACTGGCGATGCCGGCGTGGTGCAGTTGGATGTGCGGGTGTTTTACAAGGTGACTGAGCCCTACGCCTTTGTGTTGCAGGGCGAACACGTGCTGCCGGCTTTGGATCGGTTGGTGACGCGCAGTGCTGTCGCACTGACCGCAGCGCGCGACCTGGACACCATTCTAGTGGCGCGTCCTGAGCTGATCGGCACCGACAATGGTGCTGCTGAACGCCGCGAGCGGCTACGTGGTGACCTGGTGCAAGGCATCAATCAGCGCCTGGCGCAGTTGGCCTCCACCGGTTTGGGGCTGGGCATCGAAGTCACCCGCGTCGATGTGCAATCGAGCCTGCCGAGCCCGGCGGTGAACGCGTTCAATGCCGTGCTGACGGCGAGCCAGCAAGCTGATAAAGCCGTGGCCAATGCGCGCACCGAAGCGGAAAAGCTCACCCAGACGGCTAACCAAGCGGCCGACCGCCTGGTACAAGTCGCCCACGCCCAAGCCAGCGAACGCTTGGCCAATGCCCAGGCGCAAACCGCCACCGTCGCCAGCCTGGCCCAGGTCAAAGACCCTGGCTTGTTGCTGCGCCTGTACCGCGAACGCTTGCCGAAGATTCTCGGCCAGGCCGGTTCCGTGACCACCGTCGACCCTAAAGACGACTCCCGTTTGATCATCCAGGGAGCCGAACAATGAGCGCACCTATGTTGACCTCGGCCGAACAGCGCAGCGCTGCCCGGCAATTGACCCTGGCCATGCTCGCCCTAGGGCTGCTTGTGCTGGGCCTGGTATGGCGTTGGCTGGCACCGGAGCAGACCGGCGTCAGCCAGTTGCTGCTGGGCGTGGCTTCATTGTTGGTGGCTGTGCCGGTGATGCGCTCTGCCTGGTACAGCCTACGGTTCCCCAGCCTGCACGGCATCACTGACCAATTGATCGCCTTGGCCATGCTCGGCGCTTGGGCCACTGGCGATCTGCTGACCGCGGCCTTGCTGCCGATCATCATGATCTTCGGCCACGTGCTGGAAGAGCGCAGCGTGATCGGCTCCCAAGAGGCGATCCATGCGCTGGGCAAGCTGACCCGCAGCCATGCGCGGTTGGTGCAGGCTGATGGCAGCATTGTTGAGGTGGATAACGGCACGCTGAATCCCGGTGATATCGTCGAGGTGCGTGCCGGCGACCGGGTGCCGGCCGATGGTGTGGTGCTGTCCGGCCAGGCGAGCCTGGACACGGCGCCGATCACCGGTGAGTCGGTGCCCTTGGAAGCCAGCGCCGGCGTGCAGGTGTTTGGCGGGGCGATCAACCTTGATGGCTTGCTGCGCCTTGAAGTCACGCGCACCGGTCATGAGTCGACCCTGGGCAAAGTCATCGCGCTGATGCAGAACGCCGAGCGCTCCAAGCCACCGATCACGCGGCTGCTGGAACGTTATGCCGGCAGCTATATGGTGCTGGTGCTGTTGTTGGCCGCCGTGACCTGGTTTGTCACCAATGACGCCCAGGCGATGCTCGCCGTGCTGGTTGCAGCGTGCCCATGTGCCTTGGTGCTGTCGGCGCCGGCCACGGCGATTGCCGGGATTGCCGTGGCCGCGCGCCATGGGATTCTGATTCGCAGCTCGGCGTTTCTCGAAGAATTGGCCGACCTGACCTCGCTGGTGGTCGACAAGACCGGCACCCTGACCTTTGGCACCCTGCGTTTGCAGTCTATCGAGACGACCGCGCCGGATCGCCAGAGGTTGCTGAACCTGGCGGCCAGCCTTGGCTCGGCAAGCAGTCACCCGGTCAGCCGGGCGTTGGCGGGGCTGGCGACGCAGGAGCAACTGTGGGGGCTGGCGGACATTCGCGAACGTCAGGGCCTTGGGGTGGTGGCGCAGACTGAGCAGGGCGAGGCGGCGCTGGGGCGGCCGGAGTTGTTCGAACAATTGGGTATCGTGACCACTCAGGTCCCCGACCATGATGGTCCGATTGCCGGGCTGGCGTTGAACGGGCAGTTTCTCGCCTGGTTGCTGTTGGCCGACAGCGTCAAGCCAGAGGCGCGACAGGCGCTGCAGGAACTGCGTGATCTGGGCCTGGGCCGTCAACTGCTGCTGACCGGCGACCGCCAAAGCGTGGCCGACAGCCTGGCGCTGGACGTGGGTATCAGCGATGTCGAAGCCCAGGCGCTGCCGGAAGACAAGCTCAACCGCGTGTTGGGGGAAATCAGTAGCGGCTTCCGGCCGATGGTGGTGGGGGACGGTATCAACGATTCCCTGGCGCTCAAGGCGGGTGTGGTTGGCGTGGCTATGGGAGCCGGCGGTGCGGACATTGCCCTGGCGTCGGCGGATGTCGTACTGATCGGCAGTGACCTGCGCCGTCTCGGCACCTGTGTGCGCCTGAGTCGCCAGTGCCGGCAGACGTTGCAGGTCAACGTGGTGATCGGCTTGGGCTGGACGCTGGCCATCGTGGTGTTCGCGGCGTTTGGCTGGCTGGGGGCGGCCGGCGCGATGATTGCGGCGGTGCTGCATAACCTGAGTACCTTGCTGGTACTGGGGAACGCGGGGCGTTTGCTGCGTTTCCAGGAGCCGCTGTTGAAGCTTGAGGAATAATTTTCAGAAAAGTTTTCAGTCGGCTGTAACGCCGATGAGGGGCCTCACTCTAGTGGTATGTCGAGACTGAGCAATCCGTTCAGACCGGCTCCACTACCGATCTATGAGGACTACACAATGAACATCAAACAAGCCGTTTCCGGTGCTGCCCTGGCGATTGCTGCCGCTTCCATGTTTGCCGGTGTCGCCACCCAGGTGCAGGCCGCCGACGCTCCGGTTCATTGCTACGGTGTCACCTCCTGCAAAGGCATGAACGATTGCAAGACCGCTGAAAACGCCTGCAAAGGCCAGGCTGTTTGCAAAGGCCACGGCTTCAAGGCCATGAGCAAGGCCGATTGCGACAAGGCTGGCGGCAAAGTCGGCGAGTAAGCGACAACCGAGTGCAACCGCAGCGGTCCCCCACCGCTGCGGACACTTTTGCGGGAGTTCATGATGACCAGTTCCTTCCCCTCCCTGGGTTACGGCCTGGGTTTACGCAACGAGTACTATGAGCAGATCCTTGAGCAATCCCCTGCGGTGGATTGGTTCGAAGTGATCTCCGAGAATTATCTGGTGCAGGGTGGTAAAGCCTTGTACTACCTGGATGCGATCGCCGAGCGTTATCCCCTGGTGATGCATGGCGTGTCCCTGTCCATTGGCGGGCCCCATGCCCTGGACAGTGACTACCTTAAGCAAATCAAAGCGTTGGCCGAGCGTATCGAGCCGGCATGGATCTCCGATCACCTGTGCTGGAGCCGTGGCAGCGCGCATCAGTTGCATGACCTGCTGCCTCTGCCTTACACCGAAGAAAGCCTCTACCACGTGGCTGGCCGTGTGCGTCAGGTGCAGGAGGCCTTGCAGCGCCCGCTGGTGCTGGAAAACGTCTCCAGTTATGTGCGCTCCAAGGCGGATGAGTTCACCGAGTGGGAGTTTCTTAACGCGCTGACCCACCTCACCGGGTGCCAGTTGCTGCTGGACGTAAACAATGTCTACGTCAGTTCGCGCAACCATGGCTTTGATGCCTGGACGTTTATTCGCAACCTCCCGCCCGAGAGCATTCGCCAACTGCACTTGGCCGGGCATATGGACTACGGCGACTATGTGGTCGATACCCATGACCATCCGGTGTGCGATCCGGTGTGGGCGCTCTATCAACAGACACTTGAGCATTTGGGCCCCGTGTCGACGCTGCTGGAGCGCGATGACCATTTCCCTCCGTTCGAAGCGTTGCTCACCGAGTTGAACAAGGCCCGTGAGTTGGGCGCCAGCGCCTTGGCCAGGAGATCGCTATGCGCCTGACCGATTGGCAGTTGGCCTTTGAACAGCATTTATTATCTGAAAGCCCGGTGGCCAACGCCGGTTTTGCCGCCACCTTGCTGGGTGGGCCAACGCTGGATGTGAGCACCGGTCTGGCGATTTATCACAACGCCTACGTGTCGCGCTTGCAGGAAGTCCTGCGCCACGACTTCGCTGCCATCTGGTACTGGTTGGGCGATGATGAATTTGAGTTGCTGGCCGACGCCTATATTCGTCGTTATCCCTCGGCGCATTACAGTCTGCGCTGGTTGGGGGAGCGCTTTGCGATGTTCATTCTCGAGCATCTGGTGGCTGAACAAAGTGCGCCGTTGGCGGAACTGGCGCGGTTGGAATGGATGTTCACCCTGGCGTTTGATGCGCCCCAGGGGGCGCCGCTGATGCTCAACGACATGGCGCGCCTGCCGGCTGAAGACTGGCCCGCTTTGCAAGTCACCCTGACACCGTCGGTGCAGCAGGTGCTTTGCCGCTTCAACTCGTTAGCGATCTGGCGGGCCAGCAAGGATGAATCGGACTTTCCGGGCAGCCAGGCGTTGGATTCGGCGCACATCTGCCTGGTATGGCGCCACCAGAACGTGTGTCATTACCGCAGCCTGGAATCCGCTGAAGCCGATGCTCTGGTGGGAATGGTCACCACCGGCTGGAGTTTTTCAGAACTGTGTGCCGCGTTGGCAGTCACTTATGGAGAGGGTGCGCCACTGCAAGCGGTGACATGGCTGAAACAATGGGTCCAGGACGGTTTGCTCGAGCGCCGAGCCCTATAGAGGAACGCTATTAATTCGATAGCCTCCTACTTTGTCATCGGATGGTCTACCCTCATTCCAGACGTCTGAAACAAGGGGGACTACTCATGCTCGCGCAACTTCCACCGGCCTTACAGAATCTTCAGCTACCGCTGCGTCTTCGACTCTGGGACGGCCATGAATTCAACTTGGGCCCCGAGCCCAGTGTGACTATCGTGGTGAAGGACCCCACGGTTGTCTCGCAGCTGACTCATCCAACGCTCAACTCGCTGGGCGAAGCCTTCGTCGAGGGAAAACTGGAGCTGGAAGGCTCCATCGCCGAGGTGATCAGGGTATGTGACGAATTGAGTCATGCCTTGGTCGATGACGACGAGGGGAGTCGTCCGGTGCGCTCGATCCACGACAAAGCCACTGACGCAGCGGCCATTTCCTACCATTACGACCTGTCCAACGAGTTCTACCAGCTATGGCTGGACCAGGACATGGCTTACTCCTGCGGCTATTTCGAAACCGGCAGCGAATCCATCGACCAGGCGCAACAAGACAAATTTCGCCACCTGTGCCGCAAGCTGCGGTTGCAGCCGGGCGAGTATTTGCTCGACGTAGGTTGCGGTTGGGGTGGCCTGGCGCGCTTTGCGGCGCGGGAGTTCGGGGTCAAGGTGTTGGGCATCACCCTGAGCAAGGAACAGCTGGCGCTCGCCAAGGAGCGGGTGAAAGCGGAAGGTCTGGAAGACCAGATCGACCTGCAGTTGCTCGACTACCGTGACCTGCCCCAGGACGGCCGTTTCGACAAAGTGGTGAGCGTGGGCATGTTCGAACACGTCGGCCACGCCAACCTGGCGGAGTACTGCAGGGTCTTGGTTGGCGCGGTGCGTGAAGGCGGCCTGGTGATGAACCATGGCATTACCGCCAAGCACACCGATGGTCGGCCGGTCGGCCGTGGCGCAGGGGATTTTATCGAGCGCTACGTTTTCCCCAATGGCGAGCTGCCGCACCTGGCGATGATGACTGCCGAGATCAGTGAAGTCGGGTTGGAAGTGGTGGACGTGGAAAGCCTGCGCCTGCACTACGCGCGCACCCTGGACCATTGGAGCGAGCGGCTGGAAGACAACCTGGACGCGGCGGCGAAGATGGTGCCGGAGCAGGCATTGCGGATCTGGCGGCTATACTTGGCCGGTTGCGCCTATGCGTTTGCCCGCGGGTGGATCAACCTGCACCAGATCCTGGCGGTAAAACCTCACGCCGATGGCAGCCATGAATTGCCGTGGACACGGGAAGATATCTACCGCTGAAGGGCTAAATGTGGGAGGGGGCTTGCCTCCCACAGTGTTTACCGTGTTGTCTGTTAGAGAATCGGTGAAATAAGCCGCGCGACCCGCATGCCCAGTTGTTGAAGGCGGCGAGTCTCGCGGCTTTCTTCCTGGCTGACTTCATGGGCCAGGGCGAAGTCGTCCAGCAGCATGTGTTCCACCTCGCTGGCAAAAGCCTTATCGACGGTCAGCAACATCACTTCGAAATTGAGCCTGAACGAACGGTTGTCCATATTCGCACTGCCGATGGCGCTGATTTCGCTGTCCACCAACACCACTTTCTGATGCAGGAAGCCCGGCTTATAGCGGAACACCCGCACCCCGGCGCGCACCGCTTCGATCGCGTAAAGGCTGGACGCGGCATAGACAATGCGGTGGTCGGGCCGCGATGGTAGCAGCAGGCGTACGTCCACCCCGCGCAGTACCGCCAGGCGCAGGGCGGAAAACACGGCTTCGTCGGGGATGAAATACGGGCTGGTGATCCACACGCGTTCGGTCGCCGCGTGGATGGCCTCGACGAAAAACAGCGAGCAGGTTTCATAAGGATCGGCCGGGCCGCTGGCGAGCAGTTGGCAGAGCACGCCGTGGTCGGGGTAGGCGTCCGGCAGAATCAACGGCGGCAACTCGCGCGCGGCCCAGAACCAGTCTTCGGCGAATGACTCCTGCAGGCATGCCACCACCGGGCCGCTGACCTGTACGTGGGTATCGCGCCACGGCGCCAACGGCGGTTTTTTCCCCAAGTACTCATCGCCGACGTTATGCCCGCCAACAAAACCGGTAATGCCATCCACCACCACGATCTTGCGATGGTTGCGGAAATTGACTTGGAAACGATTGAGCCAGCCACTGCGCGTGGCGAACGCCTTGACCTGCACCCCCGCGTCGCGCAGCGTTTGCACATAGTGATGGGGCAGGGCATGGCTGCCGATGCGGTCGTACAGGACATAAATGGCCACGCCTTGGGCGGCCTTTTCCTTCAACAGAGCATGCAATTGGCGACCCAGTTCATCGTCATGAATGATGAAGAACTGAAACAGCACAGCGGTTTTTGCGTTGCGAATGGCTTCGAAGATCGCGCCGAAGGTGGCATCGCCATTAATCAGCAAGCGTACCTCGTTATTGGCCAGGCATGGCATGCGACCCAACTTGGGCATGGCCCGCAGGGAAGCGTAGGCGCGGGAGTCGCGCGCGGCCAGGGCTTCCTCGACCCACGGGCGCCAGTTCAGCTCGGTGATGGCGGTGTGCATTTCCTGGTTGGCCTGGCGACGGGCCTGGATGTACGCATCAAAGGTGCTACGGCCGAAGATCAGGTAGGGGATCAGCGTCAGGTAGGGCATGAACATCAGTGACAAGGCCCAGGCGATCGAGCCCTGTGCGGTCCTGACGGTCAGCACCGCATGGATCGCGGCGAGGGTCCCGAGAAAGTGCAGCGAGGCGATGAAATAGGCGAGCAAGTGCGGGCCAAAGAAATCCATGAACGACGTAACTCCAGGCAGTCCAATGCGTAACAGACCATGAACGGCTGCGAATGTCGCTATTTTATTTGCCGTGCAACACTGGCAGCTTTGCGGCGTCTAACGCCCACATTTACCCAGGAGTTACCCGATGAATGCTCGTCTGCTTGGTTTGGCCATGGTTGTTGGTTTGTCGTTGCCTGTGGCGGCGCAGGCGCAGATGTTGGCGCCGGGCTTGTGGGAATTGACCACCAGCAATATGAAAGTGGATAACCAGGACCTGCCGGACCTTTCGCTGATTCTGGGTCAGCTCAAGCAACAGATGACCCCTGAACAGCGCGCCATGCTGGAAAAGCAGGGCATCACCATGGCCGGTAAAGGCGTACAGGTATGCCTGACCCCTGCCCAGGTTGCCTCTGACTCGATCCCCCTGACCGACCCGCAATCGGGGTGCAAACAGCAAGTGACCGACAAGACCGGCAACCAATGGACATTCCGTTTCAGCTGCCCTAAAGCCCAAGGTACCGGTGTCGCGACGTTCCAGAGCCAGCAGGAATTCACCACGACCGTTAATGGCACGTTCAACGCCACCGGCATTCAGCAGAAGGGCAGCCTGGACACCCACGCGCAGTGGCTGGGCAACGACTGCGGTACCGTCAAACCCCGCGCTTAACGCTGAAAATGCAGGGGCAAACCCTGGCAACTGTCGACCACCTGGCCGTTGTGCCAGGCCAGGTGGCCGGAGACCAGCGTCGTGCTGACGCTGTGGCGAAAGCTGCGATCAGCGAAGGGCGTCCAGCCGCAGCGAGCGAGAATCGGTTGGCTGCTGACCGGCTTACCTTCGGGTTCGGGTTTGATCAGCACCAGGTCGGCCCAATAGCCTTCACGTAGATAGCCCCGGTCCGGGATGGCAAATAAATCGGCCACCCGGTGACTGGTTTTGGCGACCAGCGTGGTCAGTGGCAGATGCCCGTCGATCACCAACTCCAGCAACGCCGGCAGTGCGTGCTGCACCAGCGGCAACCCGGACGGCGCTTCGCGGTAGTTCAACTGTTTCTGCGCCCAGGTATGCGGTGCATGGTCAGTACCAATCACATCCAGGCGATCACTCAGCAAGGCCAGGCGCAGGGCGTCGCGGTCGGCGCGAGTCTTGATCGCCGGGTTGCATTTGATCTGGTGGCCCAGGCGATGATAGTCGCGGTCGTCGAACAGCAGATGGTGCAGGCAGACTTCGGCGGTGATGCGTTTTTCGGCCAGGGGCTTGTCTTCAAACAGTGCCAGTTCGCGGGCGCTGGTCAGGTGCAATACGTGCAAGCGCGTGCCGTGACGCTTGGCCAGCTCCACGGCAAAAGATGACGAGCGATAACAGGCTTCGGCGTCGCGGATCAGCGGGTGAGCCACGGCGGGGATGCGCTCGCCGAAGCGCTCGCGCAGGCGTTGTTCGTTGGCCAGGATGCTGGGCGTGTGTTCGCAGTGAGCGAGCAGGAGGGTCGGCACTTCGGCAAACAGGCGTTCAAGGATGCGCGGGTCGTCCACCAGCATGTTGCCGGTGGAGGCACCCATGAACACTTTGACCCCGGCCACCTCGCACGGGTCGAGGGCGGCGACGATGTCGAGGTTGTCGTTGCTCACGCCAAAGTGAAAGCCGTAGTTGGCCACCGAATGCAACGCGGCGCGGCGTTTTTTATCGGCCAGGGCTTCCAGGTCCAGGGTTGCTGGTTGGGTGTTGGGCATGTCCATGAAGCTGGTGATCCCACCAGCCACCGCCGCTCGGGACTCACTGTAGAAACTGCCTTTGTCCGGCGCGCCGGGCTCACGAAAATGCACTTGGTCATCGATCATTCCCGGCATTAACCATTGGCCTTCGGCGTCGATTTCCACGGGTTCGTTATCGCTTTCAATGCTGCTGGCAATGTTCTCGATACGGCCATTGGCGACCAGCACATCGGCGTCGAATATCTGGCCTTCATTCACCAGGCGGGCATTGCGAATCAACAGGCGGCTCATGGTTCAGAACTCGTTTTGCAGGGCTTTGTAACCGCGCACCAGGTCGACGTTGGTGCGTGCCACGTCTTCGGAAAACTCCGAGGCGCTGACGCTCACCGGTGGGAATTGCGACAAGTCGGTGTTGGGCCCGATGCGGGTAGTGGAGGGCACGTAGAACGCGGCAGGCAGGTCACGGCCGTCGACTACCGAGTTGTGGCGCACCACGCAGCCATCGCCGACGGCGCAGTTGAACAGCACGCTGTTGAAACCGATGAACACTCGGTCGCCGACGGTGCAGGGGCCGTGGACGATGGAGCGGTGGGCGATGGAGGTGAATTGACCAATGGTCACCGCTGCGCCGGATTTGGAGTGGATGACCACGCCATCCTGGATATTGGAGTTGGCGCCGATGGTGATCGGGTCCATGTCTCCGGTGGCATCGACTTCGTCAGCGCGTATCACGGCGTAGGGGCCGACGAACACGTTTTCGCCGATGATGACCTTGCCGCAGATGATGGCAGTCTTGTCGACGTAGGCTGATTCGGCAATCACCGGCAGGTCGCCGGAGGGGTTCTTGCGGATCATGCAATGGGCTCCGTCATGATGTGAACGTCATCGCCGTCGATGGCGTTGTAGAAGCAGGTGGGACGGCCGGTGTGGCAAGCCGGGCCTTGCTGCTCGACGATCAGCAGCACTGCGTCGCCGTCGCAGTCCAGGCGTGCCTCGATCAACCGTTGCCGGTGGCCGGAGCTTTCGCCTTTGCGCCATAGCTGCTGGCGCGAGCGCGACCAGTAGCAGACTTGCCCTGAGGCCAGGGTTTCGGTGAGCGCCTGGCGATTCATCCAGGCCAGCATCAACACTTCGCCACTGCGGTGTTGTTGGGCGATGGCGGCAATCAGGCCAGCGCTGTTCCAGGGCAGGGCGTCGAGTACCTGGCCGACAGGGAAACGGCTGCCAATGGCAGCCCCTTCCAGATCGAGCATGCTCAAGGTCATGGCTTGCTCAGCGCTGCGCACAAGGTGTTGAGGTTGTATTCGAACAGGCCAATGAAAGTGCTGGCTGGGCCTTCGGCGGCGAGTGCATCGGAGTACAGCGTGCCACCAATCTGCGCGCCGCTTTCGTCAGCAATCTGCTTGAGCAGGCGTGAGTCCTTGATGTTTTCCATGAACACGGCTTTGACTTTGTCCTTGCGAATCTGAGTGATCAGCGCGGCGACTTCGGCGGCCGACGGTTCACGTTCGGTGGACAAACCCTGCGGTGCGAGGAACTGGATGCCGTAGGCTTGGCCCAGATAACCAAAGGCATCATGGGAGGTGACGATGCGACGGTTGCCGGGTGGCAATGCACCGAACTGGGTCTTGGCCTCGGCCAGCAGGCGGTAGATTTCTTGCAGGTAGGCTTGGCTGTTGTGCAGGTAGTCGGTCTTGTTGGCCGGGTCGGCGGCGACGAGTGCCTTGGTGATGTTGTTCACATAGATTTCGGCGTTGGCCAGGTTATGCCAGGCGTGGGGGTCGGGGATGGTTTCGCCGTCCTCTTGCATGGTGTGGGAGATCACGCCTTTACTGGCGGTGACCACAGTCGCCTTGGTCTCGGTACTCGTCACCAGGCGATCCAGCCACGGCTCGAAACCGAGCCCATTCTTGATGATGACCTTGGCCTTGAGCAGCGCCTTGGCGTCGTCCGGCGAGGGCTCGTAGGTATGCGCATCGGCGTCGGGGCCGACCATGTTGCTGATCTGGATGTGGTCACCACCGATCTGTTGGGTGATGTCATCGAGGATACTGAAGCTGGTCACGACTTGGAGTTTGTCGGCGGCCTGAGCCATCGACAATGGCAGCAGAAGGCTGAACAGCACGAGTAGAGCGCGCATCGGGAAACACCTCATTGGGATGTAAGCAAAGGCCGGCGGCGCAACAAACCGTGCACCGGACCGAAGACCACGGACAGCAGATACCCACCGCCAGCCACCAGCACGATTGCCGGGCCGCTGGGCAGCGAGTAGTAGAACGACAGCAATAAACCGAACCACACCGACAGGCATCCCAGCACCGCCGATACCGCGATCAACACCGGCAGGCGCCGGCTCCAGAAGCGTGAAGCGATAGCCGGCAACATCATCAAACCCACGACCATCAATGCGCCGATGGCCTGGAAACCGATCACTAGGTTCAGCACCACCAAGGTCAGGAACAGCCCGTGGGCCAGTGGGCCCAGGCGGCTGACGGTTTGCAGGAACAGCGGGTCGAGGGTGTCCAGCAGCAGCGGTTTGTAGATCAGTGCCATGGCGAACAGGCTGAACCCGCAGACCCAGAGCATGCCGGTCAGCGTGGTTTCATCCACGGCCAGGGCCGAGCCGAACAGCAGGTGCAGGAGGTCCAGACGCTTGCCGGCGATGCCCAGGATCAGCACACCTGCGGCCAGAGAGATCGGGTAGATGGCGGCGAGGCTGGCGTCTTCGCGCAGGCCGGTGCGGCGGGTGATCCACGCGGACAAGCCGGCCATGCTCAGGCCGGCACCGAGGCCGCCGATGGTCAACGCCGGCAGGCTGAGCCCGGCGAACCAGAAGCCGAGTGCAGCGCCAGGCAAGATGCCGTGGGCCACGGCGTCACCGATCAGGCTCATGCGCCGCAGGATCAAAAACACTCCCAGTGGCGCCGTGCTGCAGGCGAGCACCATCCCGCCGATCAGTGCGCGGCGCATAAAGACAAAGTCGAGGAATGGCATCCACAGGTGGGTAGCGAAGTGCATCAAGCCACCTGCATCTGGAGTTGTGGACGGATCAGTTCTTTACTCGGGCCGAACGCGCAGCCAGTGCTTTTGATTTGCACCACTTGCTGGGTGTGCTGGCGCACAGACGCCAAGTCATGGCAGACAACGATCAGCGTGCGACCTTCGTCATGCCAGGCGTGGATGTGTTTCCAGCACAGCGCCTGGCCGTCTTCGTCGAGGGCGGCGTGAGGCTCATCGAGCAACAACACCGGCGCTTCGGCCAGGCTCATGCGCGCGAGCAGGGCACGTTGCAGTTCGCCACCCGACAACGCGATTAACGGTCGGTGTTCCAAGCCACTGAGGCACCAGTCGTCCAATACGGTTTGCAGGCGCTCGTTGCGTTGTTGTGGGGTGAGCTGGGTGCCCCAGAAGCCGGCGGCAACCAACTCTTGCAGGCTGATCGGGAACTGGCGATCCAGGTGCTGCTGCTGAGGAAGGAACGACAAGCCGCCACGGCGTGGAACATCCACGCTGACTTTGCCCGCGAGTGGCTTTTGCAAGCCGGCGATGACTTTGAGCAGGCTGCTCTTGCCTGTGCCGTTGGCGCCGATGATGCCGGTGAGGCTGCCTTTTTCCAGCTTCAAATCCACTGCTGGAGTCAGCGGTTGCCCGGGGGCGCCCCAGCGTAATGCGGTACAGGTGATCATTCAGAGTGTCTCGTCCAGCGGCTTTCAGCCACGGCATCGTGCGCGTGCAGGCTTTCGGCGTGGATCACTTTCAGGTGGAAGGCTTTGACGGCATCCGAGCGTTTCAAGGCGAGGTTCAGGCGGCGGGCGGCGTCTTCGCAGAACATCAGGTTCTGCCCATTGGCCAGGGCGAAGGCTTGTTCGTCCGCACGTTTCACAGCGGTTTGCACGGCGGTACCGAGGGCGGCTTCGACGTTGTTGATCAAGTCGGTCAGCGGTAAGGCTGGGTAGTGTTCGGTCAGTTGGATGGAAAGCTGCGCGCTGCTGCGCTGGCTATGTGGAGTGGCGACAATGCCGTTGGCGCTGCCGAGCCAGGTCAAAACGTCCTCATGCTGCAAGGGTGTATTGCCGAAGTCGTCGAGAAATTGTTGTTGAATCAACTGCCTGGCGAGGGCGGCAGAGCACGGGCAGGTGGAGGAATAAGTAACGTCAATTTTTAGTTCCACGTGGAACATCTGATTTTCCAGGCGTGCTTCGATGCTCACCGGGTAGCCTTTCCAGCCGGCTAATGGACTGACCAACGCCGGTCGTTTGAGCAGCAGATCAGTGTGAATACGCAAGTAGGCATTCTTAGATAATCCTTCATGACTCTCGAGAAAGCGTTGCAGTAAATTACGCAGAAGTGCAGGTGTAAGAAGCTGCTGGTCGAGCATTTCCAGAGCCAGGTACAAGCGTGACATATGAATGCCACGGGCCGTGCCATCGTCCAGGCTCACGCCAGCATCGGCGGTGGCGGCCAGGCGCTGACCGTCGATCATGATAGGCAGGGCGATGCCGCACATGCCTACCCAGTCGAGTGGCAAGGCTTGGCGTGAAGCCTGCGCGGCGATGTCCGGCAGAGTCAGCGCATTCATGGGCAGGTCCATCGTTGGAAATAAAAAGACATGTTATATTATAACTATTGAGTCGACGATGATTTTTCTGCTCCAGCCTTTCTTCAGTCATGTCGAGCAGGGACGCTCCTTTATTTGCGGTATATGTCATGCACAGACGTCAGCTTCTCAACCTTCTGCTGTTCAGCCCCTTGTTCACCCTACCGTTGGGGGCCCACGCCACGCAGATTCGTAATGCCCGCCTGTGGCGCTCGGACGATAAGTTGCGACTGGTGTTCGACCTCAGCGGCCCAGTGCAATACAAAACCTTTTCCCTGACCTCACCTGAACGCGTGATCATTGACCTCAGTGGCGCCGGGCTCAGTGGCGACTTTTCCCAGCTTGTGCTGAAGGGCAGTGGGATTACCTCGATTCGCTCGGGGCATTTCGGCAAGAGCGACACCCGAATCGTGCTGGACCTGAGCGCGCCCATGCAGCTCAACAGCTTTTTATTGCCACCCCAGGCTGGTCAGGGCCATCGCCTGGTGCTGGACCTGACCAGTGCTACACACGCACCTCGTGTAATCGCCGCTCAAGCAGCGCCATTGGCAGTTCCGGTGGACAAGGCGCATCCCAAGCGCGACATCATCGTGGTCGTCGACCCCGGCCACGGCGGTAAAGATCCAGGCGCCATCGGCTCCAAGGGGCAGCGCGAAAAAGACGTGGTGCTGTCGATTGCCCAGTTGCTGGCCAAACGCTTGAAGCGTGAAAAGGGCTTTGACGTAAAGCTGGTGCGTAACGACGACTTCTTCGTGCCTTTGCGCAAACGCGTGGACATTGCCCGTCAGCACAAGGCCGACATGTTCATCTCGGTGCATGCCGACGCCGCGCCACGGCTCACCGCATCAGGGGCCTCGGTGTATGCGCTGTCTGAAGGCGGCGCAACTTCCGCCACTGCGCGCTTCATGGCGCAGCGCGAAAACGGCGCGGACCTGCTGGGCGCCACCACGCTGCTCAATCTCAAGGACAAGGACCCCATGTTGGCTGGGGTGATTCTCGACATGTCGATGAACGCGACCATCGCCTCCAGCTTGCAACTGGGCAGCTCGGTGTTAGGCAGCCTGCAAAGCATCACCAGCCTGCATCAGAAGCGAGTGGAGCAGGCCGGTTTTGCGGTGCTCAAATCTCCGGACGTACCGTCGATCCTGGTGGAAACCGGGTTTATCTCCAATACCCGAGACGCCCAGCGATTGGTGACTGCGCGTCATCAACAGGCGGTGGCGGATGGTCTTTTCGACGGGCTGAAAAATTACTTCCAGAAGAATCCGCCGATGAACAGTTACATGGCGTGGGTCCAGGAACAGAAGAACAGCCAGGTCTAACAGCCGGTTATACGGCTGCACGTGAACTTGGCGCTGGCCCCGCCTGAGCTGGAAAACCGGTTGAGGGTGGTCCAGCCTACGCGCCGCGTATAGCCGACCCACGCCTCACCATCCGATGCCAACCCGGTAAAGAACGTCAGTTGCCCATAGCGGCTGTTGGTCTGTGCCCAATAGCGTTTGCCGTTCACCTCGAAACCTCGCAAATACGTGGTGCTGCCGACGGTCGCCACGCTATAGGCGTTCCCCAGCGGATCCACACAGGCCAACAGGTTGGCGCTGCGCGTGCAGTTGGCCAGCAGGCTGGGAGTCTGGGCGCAGGCGGGGCCTGCCGCTGCCAAAAACAGGGCGCACAACAGATATTTCATCGGGTTTCTCGGGGTTGGGAGGCGAGCAAGCATTGCGCCCTTCGTCGCGACGAGCAAGGGGGATTGGCTTATTTGTATTGTTATACTATAACATTGATGCACAGCCTGACCCGTGAACCGTTTCCCATGACTGAACAAGAACTCCTGGCCCAACCACCCGCCGACTACATGAACGAAGCCCAGCAGGGCTTCTTCCGCGCGCTGCTGCTGAGTCAGCGTTATGAACTGCAAGCGCGCATCGAAGCCGAGTTCCTGGTGCTGCGCGAGCAGGAAATCAACAGCGACCCGGCAGACATCGGCAGTGCCGAAGAACAGCGCCAATGGCAACTGCGCCTGCTGGAGCGGGAAAAGAAGCTGTTGGACAAGATTGACGACGCGCTTGAACTGCTGGCCCACGGCGAATACGGCTGGTGCCGTGAAACCGGTGAGGCTATTGGCCTACAACGCCTGCTGCTGCGTCCTACCGCCACCCTGTGTATCGAAGCCAAAGAACGCGAAGAGCTGCGCGAACGCCATAAACGGGCAGTTTGACCGGCCAACCCTGATGAGGAATACCTGATGCCCAATCGTCTCCCCGTGACCGTGTTGTCCGGCTTTCTCGGCGCCGGTAAAAGTACGCTGCTCAACTACGTCCTGCGCAACCGCGACAACCTGCGGGTCGCCGTGATCGTCAACGACATGAGTGAAATCAATATCGACGGCAGCGAGGTACAGCGTGACGTCACGCTCAATCGCTCCGAAGAAAAACTGGTGGAAATGAGCAACGGCTGCATTTGCTGCACCTTGCGTGAAGACTTGCTTGAGGAAGTCGGAAAACTCGCCAAAGAGGGACGGTTCGATTACCTGCTGATCGAATCCACCGGTATTTCAGAACCCTTGCCCGTGGCCGAAACCTTCACCTTCCGCGATGAAAACGAGCAGAGCCTGGCTGATATCGCGCGCCTGGACACCATGGTCACCGTGGTCGATGGCATGAACTTTCTGCTCGACTACCAGGCTGCTGAAAGCCTGGCCACACGCGGGGAAACCCTGGGGGAAGAGGATGAGCGCTCGATTACCGACCTGTTGATTGAGCAGATTGAATTCGCCGACGTCATCCTGATCAGCAAGATCGACTTGATCAGCAGTCGCGAGCGCGAAGAATTGACGGCGATCCTGGAGCGCCTCAACGCTCAGGCGCAAATCATCCCGATGGTCATGGGTGAAGTACCGCTGAACAAGATCCTCAACACCGGCCGCTTCGATTTTGAGCGCGCCGCCCAAGCACCGGGATGGCTGCAGGAGTTGCGCGGTAAGCATGTGCCGGAAACGCAAGAGTACGGCATCGCTTCCACCGCTTACCGTGCGCGTCGCCCATTCCACCCACAGCGCTTTTTTGATTTTATCGACCGCCCGTGGGTGAACGGCAAGCTGCTGCGTTCCAAGGGCTTTTTCTGGTTGGCCAGCAAACCCCAGGACGCTGGCAGTTGGTCCCAGGCCGGTGGCTTGATGCGCCATGGTTTCGCCGGACGTTGGTGGCGCTTTGTACCGAAAAGCCAATGGCCTCAGGACGAAGAGAGCGTTGCAGCGATCATGGGCAACTGGCAACTGAGCACCGGTGACTGCCGCCAGGAATTGGTGTTCATTGGCCAAAACATCGACTTCTCGCAGATGCGTGCCGAGCTCGACGCGTGCTTGCTGACCGATGAAGAAATGGCTCTTGGCGTCGAAGGTTGGCGCTTGCTGGCCGACCCTTTCGGCCCTTGGCATGAGGAGGCAGCGGCTTGATGCTGGCCCCGGTTATCCCGCTGCGCCCCGTGATCCGCCAGACTCGTGGTGAAACCCCGCTGGCGTTGTCCGACATCCTCGAAGATGGTGTCAACCTGGCGCTGTGGCAACGGCAATTGCCCCTGCACATCGCCGAATTCGGCGCTTTGCTGGTGGCACTCAATGAGCCGTTGGCCGAATCATTGGTCATCGAACTGAACAGCGAAGATGCTGAGCCGAACTTGCAGGGCTTGGCAGCCAGTTGCCGCGATCTTGAAGGTTATGAAGGCTTTATCGCCGATGTTTCGTGGCTGGTCAGCGCTTTCGCCTGCCTGCTCGGCGCCAAGCGTGTTGGCGTGCGTTTGCGGCTGTTGGACAAGGCCATGTGCCCGCGTTTTCACGTCGACCATGTGCCGGTTCGGCTGATCACCACCTACGCGGGTATCGGTAGCCAGTGGCTACGCGAAGGCGTGATGGACCGCCGCAAACTAAGCCAGCCTGCGGCGGAACCCACCGAGCGTATCGAGCAAATCCACTGTGGTGAAGTGGCCTTGCTCAAGGGCACGAAATGGCATGGCAACGAAGGACATGGCTTGATTCACCGCTCGCCAGCACTCAAGGCCGATGAACGGCGGTTGATCCTGACACTGGATTGGCTGGCATAACCGGGTAGGATCAAGCTCTCTACACGGCCTGAATGATGCCTCTAATGCTGCAGAACATTCCTACCCACGTCATTGCCGGGCCTTTGGGTGCCGGCAAGACCAGCCTGATCAAGCATCTGCTTGCCCAGCGCCCGGCCAACGAGCGCTGGGCCGTGCTGATCAACGAATTTGGGCAAATCGGCCTGGACGCCGCGCTACTCACCCGAGCAGACGACGGTATTGCCTTGGGCGAGGTCGCAGGTGGCTGCCTGTGCTGTGTGAATGGTGCACCGTTCCAGGTAGGACTGGGTCGTTTGTTACGTAAAGCCCGACCAGACCGGCTATTTATCGAGCCGTCGGGTTTGGGCCATCCTGCGCAGTTGCTCAAGCAACTGCGAAGTGCACCCTGGCAAAACGTACTCGCGGTTCAGCCGTGCGTGCTGGTACTGGACGCCCAGGCGCTGGCGGCGGGCAAAGCCGTGCCTGAAGCGCAACGTGAGACGTTGGCCAGTGCGGGGCTAGTGGTCTTGAACAAAGATGAGTTGCTCAATGCCGCGCAACGCCAGGCCATTGAACGGCAGTTACCTGACTGCCCGTTGTACTGGACCCGAGAGGCACAATTGCCGCTCGCACAGTTGCCGGGGCTCGATAGCAAAGCCGCGGCCGCTGTGGATAACTTTGACGTGCCTACGAGCTTGGCGCAGATGCCGGCGATCTGGAGCGACCCCGGCTTGCCAATCTGCCTGAACCAGGCTCAAGAAGGGGGCTGGAGTATGGGTTGGCGCTGGCACCCAAGCCAGCAATTCGATACGCAGCGCCTGCATCACTGGTTAAAAAGTCTTGAATGGCGCCGTGCCAAACTGGTTATCCACAGCACCGCCGGCTGGTTGTCCGCCAATGCTGTGGATAACAGCACCATCGCCTGGCAACCCAGCGAATGGCGCCGCGACTCACGTATCGAATTGATTTTCAGCGAGCCACAGGACGTGGCCGCGTTGCAGCGCGCGCTGGCCGCCTGCCGTCAGTGACGGTTCTTGGTAGCGTGGTCCTGGCGCCACTGGCTAAGCTCGATGATCTCGGCACTGGGCAGCGGCGTCTTGATCTCGAACGGGTAGGGCGCCAGTTCGATCTGTGCGCTGTGGGCGCCGAACTGAGTGATAGTCCCAGGGTGGCGGGTTTCCCCGGTCACGGTGAACTCAAAGTTATAGATACGTGCCAGGCGCCGACGGCCATTGGCGTCCTTGACGAAACCGATGCGTTTCAACGCCACTGCGCCGTCGAGCAGCTCGATGTCCAGCTTGGCGCAATGCTGTTTGACCCGCTCCAGCGCCCGTTCGCGCAAGCCGTGGTTGTGCCAAACCCAGGCGGCGCCGGTCGCCAGCAGCATCAACACGAAGATGTTTCCCAGGGTCAGCATGCGATGAACTCCAACAAAGTGAGAGCAGCTTAACTGTGTCGCCGGTCTGTCGTACAGGCTGTGTTTAGTCGCATACTGCGCAGCCAGAATTTCAATGGCTTTATGGAAATTTCCAGCATGAAACGTACGCCCCATCTGCTTGCGATCCAGTCTCATGTGGTCTTTGGCCACGCCGGAAACAGCGCCGCCGTGTTCCCCATGCAGCGGGTCGGGGTGAACGTCTGGCCGCTGAACACGGTGCAATTTTCCAACCACACTCAGTATGGACAGTGGGCGGGCGAAGTGTTGGCGCCGCAGCAAATTCCGGCGTTGGTAGAAGGTATTGCCGCGATTGGCGAGTTGGGTAATTGCGATGCGGTGCTCTCCGGCTACCTTGGCAGTGCGGACCAAGGCCGTGCAATCCTCACCGGTGTGGCGCGCATCAAGGCGATCAACCCCAAGGCTCTGTACTTGTGCGACCCGGTGATGGGCCACCCGGAAAAGGGCTGCATCGTGCCGCAGGAGGTCAGCGATTTCCTGTTGGATGAAGCGGCCGGCCTGGCGGATTTCCTATGCCCCAACCAACTGGAGCTCGACAGCTTCGCCGGGCGCAAGCCGCAATCGCTGTTCGATTGCCTTTCGATGGCCAAAGCGTTGTTGGTGCGCGGGCCCAAGGCGGTGCTGGTCAAGCACCTGGATTACCCGGGCAAGCTCCCGGATGGTTTCGAGATGCTGTTGGTGACCGCTGACGGTAGCTGGCACCTGCGCCGGCCACTGCTGGCGTTCCCGCGTCAGCCGGTGGGTGTGGGTGACCTGACGTCGGGGCTGTTTCTGGCGCGGGTGCTGCTGGGCGATAGCCTGTTGGCGGCCTTTGAGTTCACGGCTGCGGCGGTGCATGAGGTGTTGCTGGAAACCCAAGCCTGCGCCAGCTATGAGCTGGAACTGGTACGCGCCCAGGATCGCATTGCCCATCCCCGTGTGCGCTTCGAAGCAACACCCATCGATCTGTAAATACATATAACCCAATGTGGGAGGGGGCTTTCCCCCTCCCACATTGGGTTTGGGCTCTACGGGGCTTCGTCTTTGATTTCCCGGTAGCGTTTTTCCAGCTCCTGGCGAATCTGCCGACGCTGCTGGGCTTGCACAAACCGGCGCTTGTCTTCGCTGTTCTGCGGCTGCAGCGGCGGTACGGCGGCGGGTTTGCGCTGTTCGTCCACGGCCACCATGGTGAAGAAGCAGCTGTTGGTGTGGCGCACCGAGCGCTCGCGGATGTTCTCGGTCACCACCTTGATGCCCACTTCCATCGACGTATTACCGGTGTAGTTGACCGACGCCAGGAACGTCACCAGTTCACCCACATGGATCGGCTCGCGAAAGATCACCTGGTCTACCGACAATGTCACAACATAGCGGCCGGCATAACGGCTTGCGCAGGCGTAGGCCACTTCGTCGAGGTATTTGAGCAGGGTGCCACCGTGGACATTGCCTGAGAAGTTGGCCATGTCAGGGGTCATCAATACCGTCATCGACAGCTGGGCGTTTCCGGGTTCCATAGCACACTCACGGGTTGTAGGCATCAGTTGGGGAGGCACCTCTGCGGGTGCTGAAATCTTTGCAGCGCCATCCCTAACGGGACGCCGGTGGGCAGCTTGCCGTCACGCGTACACCGATCTGTTTCCATATATTGCACCGGCTTTCCGCTGGAAGTCGCGGTGTTAACCTTCAAAAGCCCATCTCAGGGCATTTCTTACGATTAAGACCGACTTTTCCTTCCACTCTTTGTGATCATTCAAGGCGCGGGCGGAAGTGGGAAAAGCGCCAGTACCCTCAAGGAGCCCCTTGCCATGCACGCCATCAGCTTTATCCAGGACTTGGCCGTGATCATGCTGGTGGCAGGGGTTGTGACCATCCTGTTTCACCGCCTCAAGCAGCCGGTGGTGCTGGGCTACATCGTCGCCGGCTTTATCATCGGCCCTCATACCCCACCCTTCGGCCTGATCCACGATGAAGACACCATCAAGACCCTTGCCGAGCTGGGGGTGATCTTCCTGATGTTCTGCCTGGGCCTGGAGTTCAGCCTGCGCAAGTTGTTCAAGGTGGGTGCCACGGCGTTTATCGCAGCCTTCCTGGAAATCATCCTGATGATCTGGATCGGCTACGAAATTGGCCGCTGGTTCGACTGGAACACCATGGACTCATTGTTCCTCGGCGCGATCCTGGCGATCTCCTCCACCACCATCATCGTCAAGGCCCTCAACGACCTGAAGATGAAGAACCAACGCTTTGCCCAGCTGATTTTTGGTGTGCTGATCGTCGAGGACATCCTGGGCATCGGCATCATTGCCTTGCTGTCGAGCATCGCCGTCAGTGGCTCGGTCAGCTCCGGCGAGGTGTTTTCTACCGTCGGCAAGCTCTCGCTGTTCATGATCGTCGCGCTGGTGATTGGCATTTTGCTAGTGCCGCGGCTGCTGGCTTATGTGGCCAAGTTCGACAGTAACGAGATGCTGCTGATCACCGTGTTGGGCCTGTGTTTCGGCTTCTGCCTGCTGGTGGTGAAACTGGAATACAGCATGGTACTCGGGGCCTTCTTGATCGGCGCGATCATGGCTGAATCCCGGCAGTTGATTAAGATCGAGCGGTTGATCGAGCCGGTTCGCGACATGTTCAGTGCGATTTTCTTTGTCGCCATTGGCTTGATGATCGACCCGCAGATCTTGCTGCAATACGCCTGGCCGATTGCGGTGATCACCGTGGCCGTGGTGCTGGGCAAAATGCTGTCCTGTGGCCTGGGCGCTTTTATCGCCGGCAACGATGGTCGCACCTCACTGCGCGTCGGCATGGGGCTTTCACAGATTGGTGAGTTTTCCTTCATCATCGCGGCGCTTGGCATGACGTTGCAGGTGACCAGTGACTTCTTGTATCCGGTAGCGGTGGCCGTTTCGGCGATTACGACCCTGCTCACGCCATACCTGATTCGTGGGGCTGACCCGCTGTCGTTGAAGATTGCGGCGGTGATGCCCAAGCGCTTGAGCCGGGTATTCGGGATGTATGGCGAATGGCTGCGCAGTATCCAGCCGCAAGGCGAGGGCGCGATGCTGGCGTCGATGATTCGCAAGATCATCCTGCAAGTGGGGGTGAACCTGGCGTTGGTGATCGCGATTTTCTTCGCCGGCAGCTTTTTCGCGGTACGTATCGGCGGGTATCTGGAGGGTTGGATCAGTGATCCAAGCTGGCAGAAGGCACTGATTTGGGGCGGGGCGCTGCTGTTGTCGTTGCCGTTCCTGATCGCGGCCTACCGCAAGCTCAAGGCATTGTCGATGTTGCTGGCGCAGATGAGCGTCAAGCCGGAAATGGCTGGGCGGCATACCCAGCGTGTGCGCCGGGTGATCGCCGAGTTGATCCCCATTCTCTCGCTACTGATGATCTTCCTGCTCCTGGCAGCCTTGTCGGCCAGTATTCTGCCGACCAACAAGTTGCTGGTACTCATCGCTGTGGTCACGGCAGCGGTGGCGGCCGTGCTCTGGCGGTGGTTCATCCGCGTGCATACGCGGATGCAGGTTGCCTTGCTGGAGACCCTGGACAACCACAAGGATACGCCGGAGCACTAAAGGCTGGGGCGTGGGGTTCAGCTTTCCAGCCAGACGTCCCGCGCCCAGTGCCATACCGATTCCCAGGTTTCTTCGGTCACGAGCTCTTCTTCGCCGGACCACAGCACCACAGTGCCGTCTTCCTCGACGCAGTAGTAGTCGTCGCCGTCCTGGCAGATCGGGATCATGCTGCGGTCAACACCGGCATCCCAGGCGTTGGCGGCAACGTCCGGCAGGTAGGTGTGGGATTGCGGGTCGGTGACGGTCACCGGCTCCAGGCTGCCGTACACCACGTCGCTGACGGTCAGCAGGAATTCGCGGAAGACAAAGGGGATGTCGATGAACAGTTGTTCTTCGATTTCCACCAGTTGGTCTTCGTCAGGCAGCTCCAGAGGAACCGGGACCGGTTCGTTGGCTTCACGCAATTGTTCGATGATTTCTTCCACGGCCGGGATCCTCTTGCTAGTTGGCGCGGTTAATAGGGCGTTTTATACAGTAGCTCGCTATAAGTGCAACCGTGAAATAGAAAACCCCGGAACATGTCCGGGGTTTTTGTTACCAAGTGCTCAAGCGTGCGGTTATCAGCCGTTCTGGCGGATACCGGCAACCAGCCAAGGCTGGTTCTCGCCTTGCGGACGTTCCATGTTCCAGCTTTCGCTGAACACTTCGCCCTGGTCGAAACGCGAGGTCTTCGACACGCCGCTGAAGGTCAGGGTGGCGATGGTCTTGTCGGCGCGGTCATCCACACCGTCCAGCTGTACACGCAGGTCGTCGATGTAAGTCGACTGGAATGCATCACCAATCTCGGCGCGTTCGCGCTTGAGGAACTCGAGCAATTGCGGGGTCACGAACTCGGCGATCTTGTCCATTTCGTTGGCGTCCCAATGCTGCTGCAGGGCCTGGAAGTGGCCGCGGGCCGCTTCGACGAAGCGCTCTTCATTGAACCAGGCCGGCGCGTTGATGACCGGACGGGCGGCAGCAGGCGCAGCCGAACCACCGAAGATCGAACCCATGGCCGGTTTTTGCTCGAACACTTCACGCTGCATCGGCGCGCCGGCGGGAGCCATGTGCTCCTGTTGCTTGCGCCGACGGGCGGCAATAAAGCGGAAGATCACAAAGGCGATGACCGCCATGATCAGGATGTCGAAGATCTGCATGCCCTGGAAGCCGCCGCCCATGAACATGGACGCGAGCAGGCCACCGGCAGCGATACCGGCCAGCGGGCCCAACCAGCGCGAAGCACCGCCGGCCTTGGCAGCAGCGCCAGCCGCACCGGCTGCGCCTGCAGTCGCCGCTGCACCGCCCATGCCACCGGCAGCTGGAGCCATTTGGCTGGTCTGGTGAGTCGGTGCCGAGCCCATGCTTTTGCCGCCACCGAAGCGCTTGGCGTTGGCGTCGAGGCTCATCGTCAGGCCGATGCACAACGCCATGGCGATGCTAAGAAAACGTTTCATAAAGGGAATTCCCATTTGTGGATTGCACGCGCGCCATGTTGCACAGGTGTCGTGACAGTGGCTAGCGACATAATGTTTCGGGCTTTTGCGTAAGACCGATCCAGAATGGCCCGTAGGACGTGTTACAGATATTGGCCCGCGCTCGTAAAAAACAAGGGCGGGCCAACAAGCTTCATGTAACGCGCAGTTTCATCATGCTGGCTGTATGTGACGAGGGACCTTGTTCCCGTTGGGCTGCGGAGCAGCCCTCGACTGACAAACGCGGTCTACCTGATAGATCTGCACGGCCAAAATGGGAGCGCTTCGCACTCCAGCGGGAGCAAGCGCCCTCGCCACAGAAGTGGTTTCAGACCGCTTCGAGCTTCGCGTAACCCATCATCAGCCACTTGCTGCCCTCGGCGAAGTTCACCTGCACCCGTGCCTGGGCGCCGGCGCCTTCGAAGTTGAGGATCACGCCTTCACCGAAGATCGCATGCTTGACCTGTTGGCCCAGGCTGAACGGCGTTTCCGGAATTTCGGAACCGGCAAACATACTGCTGGAATGCTGCTGCTGACCACCGCCGAACGGGCGGCTGACACTGTTTGACAGGCGCACTTCCTGAATCAACCCCTTCGGCACTTCACGTACGAAGCGCGACACCTTGTTGTAGGTCTCGCTGCCGTACAGGCGTCGGGTCTCGGCGTAGGTCATGACCAGGTTCTGCATGGCACGGGTAATGCCCACGTAGGCCAGGCGGCGCTCCTCCTCCAGGCGGCCGGGCTCTTCCAGGCTCATCTTGTGGGGGAACAGGCCCTCTTCCATGCCCACCAGGAACACGTAAGGAAACTCCAGGCCCTTGGCGCTGTGCAAGGTCATCAGTTGGATGCTGTCTTCGTGCTCATCGGCCTGGGTATCACCCGCCTCAAGCGACGCATGGCCGAGGAAGGCGGCCAGGGGGGTCAGCTCTTCGTCTTCTTCGGTGTTTTCGAAGGCGCGGGCGGCACTGACCAGTTCCTCAAGGTTTTCTACCCGGGCCTGGCCTTTCTCGCCTTTTTCCGCTTCGTGGTAGGCGATCAGCCCGGACTGCTCGATCACGGTCTGGGTCATCAGGTGCAGGGGCATTTCGGCGCACTTGGCGGCCAGGTTTTCGATCAGCTCGACAAACGCACCCAGCGCGCCGGCAGCCCGGCCAGTCAGGCCCTTATTGGCGATCAGCAGGCGCATGGCCTCCCACATCGACACATCCGCGTGGCGGGCGTGATCGCGAATCGCTTCAACGGTTTTTTCGCCGATGCCACGGGCCGGGATATTGATCACCCGTTCCAGCGCCGCATCGTTACCACGGCCTTCCAGCAAGCGCAGGTAGGCCATGGCGTTCTTGATTTCGGCACGTTCGAAGAAGCGCTGGCCGCCATAGATACGGTACGGAATACGCTCGCGCAGCAGGGCTTCTTCCAGCACCCGTGATTGGGCGTTGGAGCGGTACAGGATCGCGATATCGCTGCGGGCCAGGCCGGTTTTCAGCGCACTTTCGATGGTTTCCACCACGTAGCGCGCTTCATCGTGCTCATTGAACGCCGCGTAGAGGTTGATCGCCTCGCCTTCGCCGCCGTCGGTCCACAGCTCTTTGCCCATGCGCCCAGTGTTATTGGCGATCAGCGCGTTAGCCGCCTTGAGGATGCCGGCGGTGGAGCGGTAGTTCTGCTCCAGGCGGATGGTGATCGCGTCCGGGAAGTCGTCGGAGTACTGGTAGATGTTTTCGATTTTCGCGCCACGCCAGCCGTAGATCGACTGGTCGTCATCGCCCACCACCATCAGGCTGTCGCCGCCCTTGGCCAGCAGGCGCAACCAGGCGTACTGCACGGCGTTGGTGTCCTGGAATTCGTCCACCAGGATATGTCGGAAGCGTTTCTGGTAATGCGCCAGCAAACCTGGGTTGTCACGCCACAGGTCGAGGGCGCGCAGCAGCAGCTCGGAGAAGTCGATGACGCCGGCGCGCACGCAGGCAGCCTCGTAGGCTTCATAAATGCTGCGCATGGTGGCCAGGAACAGGTCGCCGCTGGCCTGGATATGTTGCGGACGCAGGCCCTCGTCTTTCTGGCCGTTGATAAACCATTGGGCCTGGCGCGCCGGCCAACGTTGTTCGTCGAGGCCCAGCTCGCGGATCACGCGCTTGACCAGGCGTTGCTGGTCGTCGCTGTCGAGAATCTGGAAGGTCTGGCTCAACCCCGCTTCCTGCCAATGCGCCCGCAACAAGCGGTGCGCCAGGCCGTGGAAGGTGCCCACCCACATGCCGGCCGGGCTGATGCCCATCAGTTGCTCAATGCGATGGCGCATTTCGGCAGCGGCCTTGTTGGTGAAGGTCACCGACAGGATGGAATGCGGGGACGCGTTTTCGACCTGGATCAGCCAGGCGATACGGTGCACCAGCACTCGGGTTTTACCGGAGCCAGCACCGGCCAGGACCAACTGACGGCCAACGGGGGCCGCTACGGCCTGGCGTTGGGCATCGTTGAGGGAGTTCAGCAAAAGAGAGAGATCATCGCGCATCGGCGCATTCTATGGCCCCGGCGTGAGTGGGGCAAATCCCAATGCCGGGTGGTCGCCGCAAAACATTCTGCGCAATCCTGGCCGGGCAAACATTCTACCGTGGGTGATGACCGGTCGGTCATGTCCCACAGGCCGCGCAGTGTCTAGCTCAAGCTGTCTGGCGGTGAAGTTTGTGCTGCAAAACCGCACGGTTTTTATGACTTGGGGCAGTTTGGCCCAAGCGTTTGCTTGTGTATGCTCCGTCCACGTTTCGGGCTCACCATTATAAGAACATTGCCTATGACCTTCAGTCCCGACCTGTTTGGCCCCTCGGTGGCGCCCGCGCAGGTCATCCGTAAACATTACGCAACCGAGCTGGCGGTCGAACGCACTCGCCTGTTGTATCAAGGTTCACTGCTGCCGACATTATTGATGTTGGTCAATGGCCTGGTCTGCGCCTGGTTGCTGTGGAACCCCAAGCAATACCTGCTCGACAGCATCTGGCTGGTCTGGTTGCTGGCCCTGGTGGCCCTGCGCGTGATCCAGGTGGCGGCCTTTGATTCGGCGATGCCCAGCCGTCAGGCCCAACCCGTTTGGCGCCGTATGTTCATGCTCGGCTCGGCGGTCAGTGGCCTGACCTTGTCCACTGCCGCGATCGCTTTGGTACCGACGGACAGTTTTATGCAGCAGGCTTGGGTGTTTGGCCTGATCGGTGCCGCGACGTTATCGGCCAGCGTGGCCTACGCTGTGAGCTTTTCGGCCTTCCTGTCCTTTGCCTTGCCCTGCCTGGTGCCGGTTATTGTCTATCTGTTTTGCAATGGTGCCTCGCAGCAGCAGGGCTGGGGCGTGCTTGGCCTGATCCTGCTGGCGTCCTTGAGTCTGGTGGCGTGGCAGGTCAACCGCCTGACCCAGCGCGAGCTGTTGCGACGCTTCCAGAACCAGGCCCTGATCGAGCATTTGCAGCAGGCGCAGCAGCGCAGTGAGCAGTTGAATCAGGAGCTGGTGCGTGAAGTCGAGCAGCGCCGCCAAGTTGAACAGGAACTGCGTGAAGCCCAAATCGGCCTGCAAGACCGGGTGGCGCAACGCAGCCAGGAATTGGACGCCGCCAGCCTCGCCCTGAATAAAAGCGAAGCGCGTCTGGCCATGGCCCTTCAAGCCAGTGAACTGGGCCTGTGGGACTGGAACCTGCAAACCGACGAAGTCCACCACACCCAGCTCAAGGAGCTGTTCGGCCTTGAGCCCGAATACGTTACGGCGATGCTCAGCCACCTCAAGCCACGCCTGCACCCTGAGGACCTGCCCTTGCTCAAGCGGGCGCTGGTGGAGCACCTCAAGGGTCGCAGCGAGGACTACCAGGTGGAGTACCGGGTACGCCATGGCGATGGGCATTGGGTGTGGATTGAAGACCGTGGTCGCGCGGTAGAGCGGGCGCCGAGCGGACGGGTCACGCGAATGCTTGGCACACGGCGCGACATCAGTGCCGGTAAGGCTTTGGAGGAACAGCAGCGCCTGGCGTCGACGGTGTTCGAGGCGGCCAGCGAGGGCATTGTGATTCTTGACCCGGACTACGTGCTGATTGCCGTCAACCAGGCTTTCAGCCGCGTCACCGGCTTTGAGATTGACGACATGCTGGGCCGCAACGTGGTGGAGTTACCCAGCAGCCGTGATGCCCGTCGCCACTTCCCGCTGATCCGCCAGGCACTGCTCGCCCACGGGACCTGGCAAGGGGAGTTGGTGGAGACGCGTAAGAACGGCGAGTTGTACCCACAGTGGCTGCAACTGAGCGTCGTCCGCGATGTTCGCGGAAAAGTCAGTCATATTGTCGGCTTTTTCGCTGATCTATCGGCACGCCGCGAATCCGAGGAGCGTATGCGCTACCTCACCCACTACGATGAGTTGACCGGCCTGGCCAACCGCTCGCTGTTTCGCGAACGGCTGCGCGAAGCTCACCAGCGCGTACGCCAAGGCGGGCGCAGCCTGGCGCTGTTGCATATCAACCTGGACCGTTTCAAGTTGCTCAATGACAGCCTGGGCCACGAAGTGGCCGACCAACTGTTGCAGAAAATGGCTCGCCGGTTGATCAACGCGCTGCCCGAAGCCGACACGATCGCGCGCCTGTCCGGTGATGAATTCGCCGTGCTGTTCGACGCCTATGGCAACCTGTCGAGCCTGGCGCGAGTAGCCACGCGGTTGCTGGCCAAGCTGCGCGTGCCGGTAACGGTCGAAGGGCATGAGCTGGTGGTCAGTGCCTCGATGGGCGTCAGCCTGCTGCCGGATAACGCGCGGGAAATTTCCGCGCTGGTCAGCCAATCGAATATGGCCATGCAGCACGCCAAACACCTGGGCGGTAACAATTTCCAGTTCTACACCGATAGCCTGCAAGCCAGCACCCTGGAGCGTTTGCAGTTGGAAAACCATCTGCGTAAAGCCATTGATGAGCGTCAGCTCCAGGTGTTCTACCAGCCGAAACTGTGCCTGGCCACCGGCACGCTCAATGCTGCAGAGGCGCTGATCCGCTGGGAGCATCCGCAGTGGGGCATGGTGCCGCCGGGCGACTTTATTGGCCTGGCCGAAGAGACCGGCCTGATCGTGCCGCTGGGCGAGTTGGTGTTGCGCCAGGCGTGTTGGCAGGCGTGTGAATGGCAGCGCCAGGGCTTGGCGCCGATTCGGGTGTCGGTGAACCTGTCGGTTCACCAGTTGCGCCAAGGCAAGCTGGTCAGCTTGGTGCGCCAGGTGTTGGAAGAAACCGGCCTGGATCCGCAGTACCTTGAGTTGGAACTGACGGAAAGCCAGTTGCTCGACAGCGTCGAACACATCATCGCCACCTTCCAGCAACTGCGCGACCTGGGCGTGAAGCTGGCCATCGACGACTTTGGCACCGGTTACTCGTCGCTCAGTTATCTCAAGCGCATCCCGGTGGATTACGTGAAGATCGACCAAACCTTCATCCGTGGCCTGGGCCAGGGGCGTGAGGACGCGGCCATCACCCGCGCAATCATCGCCATGGCCCATGGGCTTGCACTCAAGGTGGTGGCCGAAGGCGTGGAAGATCAGCAGCAACTGGATTTCCTGCGGGGGGAGCGTTGCGATGAGGTTCAGGGCTATCTGATCAGTCGGCCAATACCGGCCGAAGGGTTGGCAGAGTTGTTAAGGAAAAAACCAGATTTTCCTTAGCGACGCCGGGGCCGCCTGCGTGGCTACAAAGCCTGTGCCCTTAGAATCAGAGGGGAGCAGGGCGATTTAGTGATGCATCGAACGGGCAAAACGACAATTCTTGTAGTATAACTACAAGCTTGCTACATCCCTGGCGCCTGCCAATAACAAGAGTCCTGCCCTTTGAACCTGTTGCAACATATCGCCCAGTCGCGCCACCTGTTACGCAAATCGGAACTCAAGGTTGCCGATCATGTGCTGCTTGACCCTGCGGCCGTGATGCACAGTTCCATGGCTGACCTGGCCCACAGCGTGGGCATCAGTGAGCCGACCATCGTGCGCTTTTGCCGCGCCATCGGTTGCTCCGGGTTTCAGGACTTGAAACTCAAGCTGGCACAAAGCCTGGCCGCCGGTGCGAGCTTCGGTCAATTTGCCATCCATGAAGACGACTCCGTCGCCGACTACAGCCTGAAAATTTTCGACACCACCCTGCACACCCTCATGGAAGTGCGCGAGAAACTTGACCCGGTGGAGTTGCAAAAGGCCGTGACCGCCATGTCCCAGGCCCAGCGCGTCGAGTTCTACGGCTTCGGTGCGTCCGGCGCGGTGGCGGCAGATGCCCAGCACAAATTCTTTCGCCTGCTGCTCACCGCGGCGGCCTATAGCGACCCGCACATGCAGGCCATGTCGGCCGTCACCTTGAAGCCGACCGACGTGGCCATCTGTATTTCCCAGTCGGGTCGCTCCAAAGACCTGCTGATCACCGCCAACCTGGTGCGTGAAAGCGGCGCTTCGCTGATCACCCTGTGCCCGAGTCAGACGCCGTTGGCGGAGCTGTCTACGGTGAACCTGGCGATCGACGTGCATGAAGACACCGAAATCTATACGCCGTTGACCTCGCGCATCGCTCACCTTGTGGTGATCGACGTGCTGGCGATGGGCGTGGCCATGGCCCGTGGTCCGAGCCTGGTCAACCACCTCAAGAGCGTGAAGCGCAGCTTGCGCAGCCTGCGTCTCTCGCCCAAGTCGGTCAAAGCCCTCGACGACTGACCTAGGGGCATACTCGGTCAAAATGTGGGAGGGGGCTGCTCCCGAGAGCGGCGGGGCAGTCAACGTATTTAGGGGCTGACACATTGCCATCGCCCCTCCCACATTAGATTCTCAAAACCTATCCAAAATCTTCATCAGGCTGTCATCGCCGCGTCATCCCCCGCGCCCACCCTGTACTCCCCGTACTCGCATTGGGAGACTCCAAATGACCCGGCACTACGAAGACAGCAACAGCACCGTCAAGACCCGTCGTCAGCAGGAAGACCAGCGCCGCATGGCGTTCCGTCGTGCAATCGAAGACCGTTGTGAAGAGCGCCTGTTGCTCCAGAGCATCAGTGACTACCCGGAACTCCACTGGCAGGCACCCGTGGCTGCCCAGCGAAACGCTCAGCCAACGCGCTGATCTGCACCCGTTCGCTGCGGATAAAGCCCAGGAACGCATGGGCCACCGGTGACAGGCGCTTGGCCTTGGCTTGCACCAGGCACCAACTGCGGTACAGCGGCAGTTCCTCCACCGGCAGCTCCTTGAGCCCGCCGGTGGCCAGCTCCAGGTTGACCGCGTGGCGTGTCAACAAGGCCACGCCCAACCCTGCGCTCACACACTCGCGCTGTGCCTCGGCCGAGGCCACTTCCACCGTCTGGGTGAAGTGCACGCGTTTCTCCTTGAAGTATTCCTCGCAGGCCAGCCGTGTGCCGGAACCCGGCTCGCGCAGCAGCAGCGTGTAGGGTTCGAGGTCTTGCAAGCGCAGTGGTCCTTGCAGGCTCAAGGGGTGGTCGAGCGGCGCCACGGCGACGATCGGGTTATTGAGAAACGGCAGGAATTCCAGGCCCATGTCCTGAGGCACCATGGACATGATCACCAGGTCGTCGCGGTTATCCGAAAGCCGGCGAATCACTTGGGCGCGGTTGACCACCGTCAGGTGCAGTTGCACCTCCGGGTGCTGGCGCTTGAAGGCGGCAAACAGGTGCGGCACAAAGTACTTGGCGCTGGACTCCACTGCCAGTTTCAACTGGCCTTGCAATGAGCCCTGCATGTCCGACAGCTGCATATCGAGGTTTTCCAGGCGCCCGAAAATGTCCCGGCTGGCCCGCTGCAGGGCTTCGGCGGCCTCGGTCATATAGAGCTTTTTGCCGACATAATCGAACAGCGGCTGGCCGATCAGTTCCTCCAGCTGGCGAATTTGTAGGCTAACGGCCGGTTGCGTGAGTGACATTTCCTCGGCAGCGCGGCTGTAGGAACGCAAATCGCAGACTTCATTGAAAATCTGCAATTGACGTAATGTCATACGCATCAATGACTTACGCATTATTTTAAATCTCCCGCCCAGGCCGATGCGCCAACTATAAGTCTTTACTTATACACAACCCAATAATTATTGATTTTTGTTAATCCTTCGGTGCGCATAGTGTGTGTCTCGCGACTGTCATGAAACATTTGGTCACGCGCCGACCCCGCTCCAGCAGGTCGAAGAACGCAGCAATCGGCTCAAGGGAATTTCCAAGTGATAAAAAAGATCCTGATCGCCAACCGTGGTGAAATTGCCGTACGAATCGTGCGTGCCTGCGCCGAGATGGGCATTCGCTCGGTCGCGGTCTACTCCGACGCCGACCGCCATGCGTTGCACGTCAAGCGTGCCGACGAAGCCCACAGCATTGGTGCCGAGCCCCTGGCCGGCTACCTCAACCCGCGCAAGCTGGTGAACCTGGCGGTGGAAACCGGTTGTGATGCGTTGCATCCCGGCTATGGTTTTCTATCGGAAAATGCCGAATTGGCGGACATCTGCGCCGAACGCGGGATCAAGTTCATTGGCCCGTCGGCCGAAGTGATCCGCCGCATGGGTGACAAGACCGAAGCGCGCCGCAGCATGATCAAGGCCGGTGTGCCGGTCACGCCCGGTACTGAAGGCAACGTCGCCGACATCCATGAAGCCCTCACCGAAGGCGACCGCATTGGTTACCCGGTGATGCTCAAGGCCACTTCCGGTGGGGGTGGGCGTGGTATCCGTCGTTGCAACAGCCGCGAAGAACTTGAACAAGCCTTCCCTCGTGTTATCTCCGAAGCCACCAAGGCGTTCGGCTCGGCGGAAGTGTTCCTGGAAAAATGCATCGTCAATCCCAAGCACATCGAGGCGCAGATCCTTGGTGACAGCTTCGGTAACGTGGTGCATTTGTTCGAGCGTGATTGCTCGATCCAGCGTCGTAACCAGAAACTCATCGAAATCGCCCCAAGCCCCCAGCTGACCCCTGAACAGCGCGCCTATATCGGCGACCTGTCGGTACGTGCAGCCAAGGCCGTGGGCTATGAGAACGCCGGTACTGTGGAGTTCCTGCTCGCCGAGGGCGAGGTGTACTTCATGGAGATGAACACCCGGGTGCAGGTGGAACACACCATCACCGAAGAAATCACCGGGATCGACATCGTGCGTGAGCAGATCCGCATTGCGTCGGGCCTGCCGCTGTCGGTGAAGCAGGAAGACATCCAGCACCGTGGCTTCGCGTTGCAGTTCCGCATCAACGCCGAAGACCCGAAGAACAACTTCCTCCCAAGCTTCGGCAAGATCACCCGTTACTACGCCCCTGGCGGCCCCGGCGTGCGCACCGACACGGCGATCTACACCGGCTACACCATCCCGCCGTTCTACGACTCCATGTGCCTGAAACTGGTGGTGTGGGCGTTGACCTGGGAAGAAGCCATGGACCGCGGCCTGCGCGCCCTGGACGACATGCGCCTGCAAGGCGTGAAGACCACCGCCGCCTACTACCAGGAAATCCTGCGCAACCCGGAATTCCGCAGCGGTCAGTTCAACACCAGTTTCGTGGAAAGCCACCCAGAGCTGACCAACTATTCGATCAAGCGCAAACCCGAAGAGCTGGCCCTGGCCATCGCCGCCGCCATCGCCGCCCACGCGGGTTTATGAATAAACAGCGGCAAGTTGTAAGCGGCAAGCTGCAAGTAAAGGCAGATTGGCTTTTTCTTGCGGCTTGTAGCTTGAAGCTCGCAGCTATGAGGAGTCCCGAATATGACTAAGAAGATCTTCGTAACCGACACTATCCTGCGCGACGCCCACCAATCGCTGCTGGCGACACGCATGCGTACCGACGACATGCTGCCGATCTGCGACAAGCTCGACAAAGTCGGCTACTGGTCCCTGGAAGTCTGGGGCGGCGCGACCTTCGACGCCTGCGTACGCTTTCTGAAAGAAGACCCGTGGGAGCGCCTGCGCAAACTGCGCGCAGCGTTGCCTAACACCCGCCTGCAAATGCTGCTGCGTGGACAGAACCTGTTGGGCTACCGCCACTACAGCGACGACGTGGTCAAAGCCTTCGTCGCCAAGGCCGCCGTGAATGGCATCGACGTGTTCCGTATCTTCGACGCCATGAACGATGTACGTAACCTGCGCGTAGCCATTGAGGCGGTCAAGGCCGCCGGCAAACATGCCCAGGGCACCATCGCCTACACCACCAGCCCGGTGCACACCATCGACGCATTTGTGGCCCAGGCCAAGCAAATGGAATCCATGGGTTGCGACTCGGTGGCGATCAAGGACATGGCAGGCTTGCTGACGCCTTACGCCACTGGCGAACTGGTCAAGGCGCTCAAAGCCGAGCAGAGCCTGCCGGTGTTCATCCACTCCCACGACACCGCTGGCCTGGCCGCGATGTGCCAACTCAAGGCCATCGAAAACGGTGCCGATCACATCGACACCGCCATCTCCAGCTTCGCCTGGGGCACCAGCCACCCGGGCACCGAATCAATGGTCGCGGCCCTTAAAGGCAGCGAGTTCGACACCGGCCTGGACCTGGAGCTGCTGCAGGAAATCGGCCTGTACTTCTACGCCGTGCGCAAGAAGTACCACCAGTTCGAAAGCGAATTCACGGCGGTGGACACCCGTGTGCAAGTCAACCAGGTACCGGGCGGGATGATTTCCAACCTGGCCAACCAGTTGAAAGAGCAGGGCGCCCTCAACCGCATGGGCGAAGTGCTGGCCGAAATCCCGCGGGTGCGTGAAGACCTCGGTTTCCCGCCGCTGGTCACGCCGACCTCGCAGATCGTCGGCACCCAGGCGTTCTTCAACGTGCTGGCCGGCGAGCGCTACAAGACCATCACCAACGAAGTGAAGCTGTACCTGCAAGGCGGCTACGGCAAGGCACCGGGCACGGTGAATGAGAAACTGCGGCGCCAGGCCATCGGCAGTGAAGAGGTGATCGACGTTCGTCCAGCCGATCTGTTGAAGCCGGAAATGACCAAGCTGCGCGGCGAAATCGGTGCGTTGGCCAAGTCTGAAGAAGACGTGCTGACCTACGCCATGTTCCCGGACATTGGGCGCAAGTTCCTTGAAGAGCGCGACGCCGGCACCCTGACCCCGGAAGCGCTGTTGCCGATCCCAGAAGCCGGTGGCGTGGCCCGTGCCGGTGGTGAAGGTGTACCGACCGAGTTCGTCATCGACGTACACGGTGAAAGCTACCGCGTCGATATCACGGGGGTGGGCGTGAAGGCCGAAGGCAAGCGCCACTTCTACCTGTCCATTGATGGCATGCCGGAAGAAGTGGTGTTCGAACCGCTCAACGAGTTTGTCAGCAGTGGCGGCAGTAAGCGCAAGCACGCCACCGCACCGGGCCATGTCAGCACGGCGATGCCGGGCAATATCGTCGACGTGCTGGTCAAGGAAGGCGATGTGGTCAAGGCCGGCCAGGCGGTACTGATTACCGAAGCCATGAAGATGGAAACCGAAGTGCAGGCAGCCATTGCCGGCAAGGTAACCGCCGTTCACGTGGCCAAGGGCGACCGGGTCAACCCTGGCGAAATCCTGATTGAGATCGAAGGCTGATAGCCGCCTTCGAAACTAACGTTTAATCCTCGGGGGGGCAGGTGCCCCCCTTTTTTTGCCTGAAATTCAGGCGGTAGCAGCGGCTTTGCGTTTGAAGCTGATAAAGGCGCCAGTCGGTGTGTAGATCAGCGTCGGGGTCAGGGTCTTGAGGTTGCTGGTGATCCCGGCGAATTTGCCTGTGATGGGGTGGGCATCGACGACTCGCAACTGGCGCGTGAGCAGTGCGTCGCTTTCGTGCTCGACCTGGATATTCAGCGTGGCGCCGGCGAGGTTGGCACAGTTGCCGACTTTCAACGTGCTATGGGTTTCACCCGCCCCGATTTTGAATGCCAGGGTCGAGCCTTTTTCCATCTGCAGGTCGTGCTTGATCCGGGTTTTGGATTGCGTGCCTGGGTCCAGCAGTAGCGTACCGGCAACGTCGAGATTGGCCACCGTACCGCCGCTGTAGGTGGCCCCCTGTTCAACCGCGATAGAGCCGCCGATGGCGTTCTGGTTGATCAGTGTTGCACCGCTATGGACCTTGCCTTGTTCGTTGGCGTCCACCGCGCCGGTGAGGGTCCAGCTGCCGGCGCTGACCTGTAGGTGCTGTATGCGGCTGGCGCCGTTGAAGGTGCCGCCCCTGGTATCGTCCAGGATCACGTGGTTGGTACCACTGCCACCGTCCACTTTGCCTTTGAAGTGCGCGCCATTGCGGACTGTCAGGACATCATCGCCACCGCCCATGTCCAAGGCGATACCATTGGTGCCGCTGATCAAGCCGTTGTTGAGGATCGTGTCGTTGAAGTCGCCGATCAGTTTTACACCATAGCCATTGCGACCGAAGATCCGCCCCTCATTGATCAACAGCGTCTCCCCATGGGCAGGCCCCACGTCACCATTGTCTACCAGCACCCCATGGTGGGCGCCACGGATGACCCCGCGTGCATAGTTGTAGACCTCACCGCCGCCCATGGCGATACCTTCGCTGGTGTTGGCAGCGCCGCTCTTGTCCTTACCGTTGGCCCCCGTACCCTGAATGACGCCGTAGTTGTGAACCCGGGCGAGCTTGTCGATATCCAGGCCGTCCCCATCGCCATCATTCTGTTCGGGGCGCTGGGCGTCCGCGCCAGTGATGATGCCGTGGTTGATGACCACTGCGTCGCCCTTGGACTTCAAGCCGGCGCCCTTATGGCCGGTCAGCCCGCCTGTGTTGAGCAATGTCACGTCCTCTGTGGCTTTTATGCCGTTGCTGCCGCCTTCCACCCGGCCCAGGTTGACGACCGTACCGCCTGCGTTGTTCAGGTTGATGCCGTTGTAGGACTCCTTGAACCGTCTCGAAGGGCCCGTGGATACAACCCCGCAGTTTCTGAATAGGCCGCCTGTGGTGATTTCAATCGCGTTACCGGCTTCAACATGCAGAGGCGGGGCAGGCGTGGAAAATCTGGGGCAGGGAACGCTTGGAGACGGCAGCGCAAAGGCAATAGGAGCAGTGGATGCGAGCAACATGATATTCCGGCCTCTCGGGAATGGGAGGCCGGAATGTAGCGAGGAGAGGACACCGCTGAATGTCAGGCTTGGCGTTAGCCATTTGACGGGCAATTCTTCAATTGATAGCGGTTAAAAGCGTGTTTGCCACTGTGCCATCAACCCTTGGCTGTTGCTTTGGCTGCCTGATTCGCGCGTGTAGGTGAGGCCCACGCTGTGTTGTTTCCACAGTGCCAGGTCGAGCCCGGCCTGCACGGTGACGTTGTTGCGGTCCAGCGCAGTGCCGTCGATGGTGAAGTCATTGATACGCCCTGGCGCATACCGAGAGGACTGACGAACCTGGCTATCGACGTCGCCGTAGAGGTGTTTCCAACCTGCGCTCAGGTGGGGCGTCAGGCTTATTTGGTTGTCGAACTGGTACACCGTGCTCAGGCGTAGGCCGAGCGTGCTGTTCAGGTTTTGCTGGGTCTGTGGGCCGACGCTCAGTGCGGTCAGGCCGCCAGTTTCATTGAAGCGGTCGCGCTGATAGCGCTGGTAGCCGAGGCCGATGAAGGGCTCAACGCTGAAATCGGCGCTGCCCAGTTGGTAGCCCAGCTCGGAGAACAGGGTTTGGCTGTTGGCGTTGTAACTGCCCTTGAGGGCCTCTTTGTAATTCAGTATGTCGATGCTGCGCTTTGTCTGTCCGGCATGGCTGCTGTAGATCGCTCCGAGACGCAGGGCCAAAGGGCCGTCCTGGCGCACGGCGTAGCCCCCCAGGTGCCAGCTGTCCAGCTCGGCGCCAAAGCGTTGGGCATTGAAGCGACTGGAGGTTTTTGCGCCCATGACCCCGACCCGCCAAGCGTGGTCCAACGCCCAATCGGCGCCCAACAACAGACCTTGGGTACCGTGTTTCAGGCCGGCGCTGCCGCCTTGTTTATCGAGACGGCCGTCATTGTCCAGGCCCTGCACCCAGAAGTGGCCGTCGTCGTCAGCGGGCAGCGTGCGCAAGGTCGAGAGCAATTGGCCGCTGAGGTGCTGCGTGGTGTTTTGGGTAGCGGCGGCGAGGTTGGCATGTTGACTACCCGCCAATTGTTCAAGGGCTGCGCCGATTCCTCCGGGCTGTTTGCCAAGCTCATCGAGTGTTCTTTGCACGTCCTTGATCTCCTCCGAGTCCATTTCGCCGGACGCCACGAGTTGAATCAGTGCGGGCTCCAGGACCTTGGCGACCTGTAGGCCGTTGTGCGAGGTGGCGTGCTGGGTGAGGAAACCGTCGAAGGGAGGTGGTATGGGGGGCTCATCAAACTCGGATAAAAACGTCCATGCCGCGTCTGCCGCGTCGTAGGGGTGATGCCAATAGGGACTGTATTCGATATCGCCTCGCGCTTGCGCAGGTTGAAAGCTGGCGGCAACCGCAAGGCTGATGGCCAGTGCGATTCTTTGGGGGGTCAATGGCATGAATTCCCAACCTCTGATGAATGAGGCCGGGAATGTAGCGAGGTGGCGGGGCGATAACTGTCAGGCTATCGACCCCTGGTTTGCGGGAGTTATCTCTAGTACGGCGCGATTAAAAACTCATCTGCCACTGCCCAAGGCGTAGCCCAGTTCCGCGAAGGCTTGCTGGCTGTTGGCGTCATAGTCGCCTTTGGGGCGGTCGGTCAAACCGTTGCTGCCATGCTCGCCATCGATCTCACCCCCGTCGCACATACCCCTTGCCGTAATAACGCTCCATCCGCGCTTGGATCAGTTCCAGTGCAAGGGACATCACCCAGTAAATGATCGCTGCCGTGCTGAGCATCTCGATGTAGCGATAACTTGAGCGCCCATAGGATTGCGCCAGGAACATCACCTCCCACACACCCATTACCGAGATCAGCGACGAGTCCTTGAGCATCGAGATGAACTGGTTGGTGGCGGGCGGGATGATGGTCCGCATGGCCTGGGGCAGGGTGACGTGCCAGAAGATTGCACTGTCGCGCATACCCAGCGCCAAGGCTGCTTCTCGCTGACCATGCGGCACGCCGAGGATGCCGGCGCGGAAAATCTCGCTCAGGTAGGCGCCGTAGTTCAGTGACAACGCAATGATCCCGGCGGCGATGGCGCCTGGTACCAAGCCCAATTGCGGCAACCCCAGATAGATCAAGAGGATCTGGATCAACAGCGGCGTGCCACGAAAGAACGAGGCGTAAAAACTCGCGATACCAAAGGCCAGCGCGCTTTTCGACAAGCGCCCCAGCGCAGTGATGAAGCCCAGCACCGATGACGCCACGATCGAGCACAGGCACAAAAACACAGTCAGCGCTGCGCCTTGCAGAAACCCGCCGGGCGCCAGGTGCACGCCGACCAAGTTAGGCAGCTTGTCGAGGATGATCGAAAACTTCAGGTCAAAGCTCAGGAAGAAGCTGGCGAACAGGCAAAACAGCGCGGCCCAGGTCAGATATAAGCGCGTGCGGAAGCCGAAGACACGCTTTAGTGGCGACGGGCGTACGGGCGGAGAAGGGAATGCAGTCATTGGCTGATGTCGGCACCGATCCATTTTTGCGACAACGTGCTCAAGGTGCCGTCCTGTTTCAGCTGGGTAAAGACTTCACGCACCTTGGCGTCCCACTGCGGATCGCCTTTTTCTATGGCTACCGCGTTCGGTTCGGCGTACAGCGGTTCGCCGGCAAGCTTGAAGCGCTTGTCTTGGTTCAGGCGCGGTTGTGCGGTGACCAGGTTGGTCAGGATCGCGTCCAGGCGCACACCGACACCCAGGCCCAGGTCTTGGAAGGCGACGTTATCGGTGTCGTACGGGGCGACTTGTACATCCTCGAATGGGTACTGCAGTTGCTTATCCTCGGCGCCTTCGATCACCAGGTTTTTGTTCAGGTAGCTTTCGTAGCTGGAAGCGCTGGTGAGTCCGACTTTTTTGCCGCTCAGGTCTTTGGCGCTGTGGATACGGTCATCCTTGGCATTGACCACGATGACCGCAGGCGAGGCGTAGTACTCCACGGGGAAGTCGAATACCTCGGCGCGAGCCTTGCTCGGGGTCATAGAGCAGATGCAAATATCGTAGCGCCCGCTCCAGCGGCCGGCGGCAATGACGTCCCAGGACGGCGTTTCCAGGCGCAGTTTCACACCTAACTTCTGCGCCACGGCCTTGGCCACATCGACGTCGAAACCGTCCAGCTGGTTCTGCTCGTTGAGGAACGAAAAGGGTGGGTAGCTCTCCATCAGCACCCCCACCAATTCTTTCTTTTGCTCAACTCGATCCAGGGTTGCACCGCCGAAGGCTTGTGTGGAGGCAGCCAGAATCGTCAGGCCCAAGGCCCACAGCGGTTTAAGTTTCACAATCGATACCTGAATAAAAAAGAGTTGTTATTAACCAGACGGTACGCATTAAATAGTTATAAACAACGATCTTCTAGTGAGTTATTTTCATAAGCATATGAGAAAAAAGCATATGGACGCAGCAAACAGAGTAATTCTCGATGGTGGTATGGGCCGTGAACTGCAGCGGCGAGGCGCGCCGTTTCGGCAGCCGGAGTGGTCGGCATTAGCGTTGAGCGAAGCGCCGCAGGCGGTTGAGGCAGTGCACACGGCTTATATCCAGAGCGGCGCGAACGTCATCACCACCAACAGCTACGCCGTTGTACCGTTTCATATTGGTGAAGCGCGGTTCGCCGCCGAGGGCCAGGCGCTGGCGGCGTTGGCCGGTGAATTGGCGCGGCGCGCGGTGCAGGCGTCGGGTAGAGCGGTACGCGTGGCGGGTTCATTGCCGCCGCTGTTTGGTTCTTATCGGCCTGACTTGTTTGATGCCGGCCGGGCGACTGAACTGCTGACGCCACTGGTGCAAGGCTTGGCGCCCCATGTTGATCTGTGGCTGGCGGAAACCCAGAGTTCGATCATCGAGGCGCAGGCTATTCATGCCGGCTTGCCGAAGGATGGCAAACCGTTCTGGCTGTCGTTTACCTTGAAGGATGAGGACCTCGACGAGGTGCCACGCTTGCGCTCCGGTGAGCCTGTGGCAGACGCAGCGCAAGCGGCGGCGCTGTTGGGCGTGGAGGTACTGCTGTTCAACTGCAGCCAGCCAGAGGTGATTGGCGCGGCGATTGATGCGGCGCGCCAGACCTTCGAGCGTCTGGGGGTGACGATTCACATGGGTGCCTACGCCAATGCTTTCCCGCCGCAACCTGAGGAAGCCACCGCCAACGATGGCCTCGATCCGTTGCGCGACGATCTCGACCCACCCGGCTACTTGAAATGGGCCGCCGACTGGCAGGCCCGGGGTGCCAGCCATCTGGGGGGGTGCTGTGGGATCGGGCCGGAACACATTGCTGTGTTGGCCCAGAAGTTGGGCTAACGCTTAAAGCGCCTGGTGGCGGCACTCCGCCAGGCTCTTCAACTGCCCAGAGCCGGCCTGATTGCCCTCCGACAACCACGCCTCAAAACTTGCCCCAATCGCTGGCCATTCCGAATCCAGGATCGAATACCACGCCGTATCCCGGTTCTTCCCCTTGACCACGGTGTGCTGGCGGAACACGCCTTCAAAGCTGAAGCCCAACCGCTCGGCCGCGTACTTGGAGCGTTCGTTGGCGTTGTTGCACTTCCATTCCAGGCGGCGGTAGCCCTGCTCGAAGGCGTGCTTGGCCAGCAGGTACACCGCCTCGGTGCTCTTGGGCGAGCGCTGCATCGGTGCGCCGAAGGTGACGTGGCCGATTTCGATGCGACCGTGGTCCGGGACGATCGACATCAGGCTGAGGATGCCCTGTACCTGGCCGGTCGTGCGGTCGATCACGCTGAAAAAATACGGATCGCTGTGGGCGGCGTGGTTGTTCAGCCAGGCATTGAAGGCGCCGCGCTCGGGAAAGGGGCCGTAAGGCAGATAGTCCCACAGCTTGGGGTCGGCGCCGGGGCCTTGTAGGGCATTGAACAAGTCGTCGCCATGGCGCGCCGGGTCGAGTTTTTCCAGGCGGATAAAGCGCCCTTCGAGCAGCTGGACCGTGGGTGCCGGGACGCCTTTCCAGTCGGCGAGAGAGGTAGTCATGCTGTGCTCCTTAAAGACCTTTGCGAAATTGGATAAAACCAGGGCGTTCGGCGATGCGTTCGTAGAGTTGGATCGCGGTGGCGTTGGTCTCGTGGGTCAACCAGTGCACCTTGCAGCAGCCATCGGCCTTGGCGGTGGCGTAGACGAACTCGATCAGCTTGCGGCCCACGCCGGTTCCGCGTTGGGCCGGGTCCACCAACAAGTCCTGCAGGTAGCAGGAGTTTTCGATGCTCCAGTTGGAGCGATGGTAGATGAAGTTGACCATGCCTACCGCCTTGCCGTCCTGCCAGGCCAGGGCCGAATGGGTCGGCTCGTTGGCGTCGATCAGGCGTTGCCAGGTGCTTTGGCTGACGGCGTCCGGCAGTTCGGTGTTGTAGAACGCCAAATAGGCCTGCCACAGCGGCAGCCAGGCCGCGTGGTCGGCCGCTGTAACCTGGCGAATATCGATCGGGCTCATTCTGAAACTCCTTGGGGAATAAAGCGGGCGAGGGTCTGGTCGCGTACATCGGCACTGGCGGCCAAGCCGTCACGCACACCGGCCATGTCGGCGGCGCTGCGGTTCTGGCTGAGTTTGCGTTTGCCCACCAGGCGCTCGACCGGCAGGGCGAAGCCGACGATGGCCTTGAGCATGCCGTCAATGTAATCCGCCGGTGCGTCGCTGACACGCCAGGGTTGGGCGCGCCCGCTTTCATGGCGGTCGGTGAGGGCGGTGACCAGCGTGAGCAAGCGCTCGGCGTCGCTGAACACCTGGGCCTTGCCGTAGGCGTGCACGGCGATGTAGTTCCAGGTAGGCACCACTTTGCCGTGCTCGGCCTTGGCGGGGTAAAACGCCGGGCTGATATAGGCGTCGGCACCCGCGAAGATCACCAGCGCTTCACCGCCATTTTGCAGCTCGCGCCATTGCGGGTTGGCCTTGGCCAAGTGGCCGTACAGTGTGCCGTTGGGACCTTCATCGGGGTTGAGCAGTAGTGGCAGGTGGCTGGCTTGCAGGCCGTTTTCACCCACGGTTACCAACTGCGCCAGACGGGTGTGCTGGATCAGTTGCTGGATTTCGGGCAAGTCATCGAGGGCAAAGGCGCGGGGTGTGTACATGGAAATTTTCCTTGGCGAATGCCTGCATCCTAGGCAGGCTATTGGTTCGTTGTAAGAGCCATCTAGCGCTATTTTAATAGGTCCAATATGCCGCCTGTTTCGCCGCCGTTGTCCTTCAACCCTGCCGGAATCGAGCTGGACCGCCGCCAGGGCCTGACACGCCAACTCTATGAGGCTCTGCGCCAGCGGGTGCTGGATGGGCGGTTGGGCAGCGGTACGCGTTTGCCGGCTACCCGAGACCTGGCGGCGGCATTGTCGATTTCCCGCAACAGCGTCGTGCGCGCCTACGATCAGCTGTATGCGGAAGGGTTTATCGAGAGTCGGGTGGGTGATGGCACCTATGTCGCCCAGTTGCCGATGCCAAAAAAACTATCCACAAAAGTATCCACAGGGTTGTCAACAGGCTTATCCCCAGGTTTATCCACAAAATGGGTGAATTTACCCGAAGATTTGGATGATGAAGTTATCCACAGCAGGGGGGTGGCGCGGGTTAAAGATCACTACCTGCCTCAGCCGCCTTCAGGGCCTCCTCGGGCATTTCGCGTGGGTGTACCCGCCTTTGACCTGTTCCCGTTTGAGGTGTGGGCCAAGCTGAATGGGGCGTTCTGGCGCAAACCAGACCTGGAGCAGCTGTGCTACGGCGACCCGGCAGGCGACGGCCGCCTGCGCGGTTTGATCGCCGCGTACCTGCGCAGCTCGCGCGGCATGCAATGCACGGCTGAACAAATTGTGATCACCAGCGGCGCGCAGCAGGCGATCAGCCTTTGTGCACAGTTGCTGGTGGAGCCTGGGGATGGCGTGGCGGTGGAAAACCCCGGCTACCGTGCGGCCGGGCATGCGTTCGCCCTGGCCGGTGGGCGATTGCATGGCGTGCCGGTGGACAGCGAGGGCATGGATTGCCAGGTGCTCAACGCGCTGGATGACTGCCGCGTGGCCTATGTCACGCCTTCCCATCAGTACCCGTTGGGCGTGGTGATGAGCCTGGCCCGGCGCCTGGAATTACTGGCCTGGGCCGAGCGTTCGGGCGGTTGGATCGTGGAGGACGATTACGACGGGGAGTACCGCTACAGCGGCGCGCCGCTGTCACCGTTGGCCGCGCTGGATCGCAGTGGCCGCGTGCTGTACGTCGGCACCTTCGGGAAGGTCGCGTTCCCGGCGTTGCGCCTGGGCTACTTGGTATTGCCACCGGGTTTGGTGCAAGCCTTCACCCGGCGCCGCGCTGTGGACATGCGCCATTCCGAAGTCAGCACGCAGGCGGTGATGGCTGAGTTCATGGCGACGGGGCATTTCCAACGTCATATTCGCCGGATGCGTCGCGCTGCCTTGAGCCGTCGCAATGCCTTGCTGGCCGGTTGGCCCGATGGGTTGCCGGGCGTCGGTGCGTTGCCCAGCGTTGCGGCTGGGCTGCACCTGACGGTGCGGGTGGACAGCCAGGCCCGTGAACAGGAGCTGCTCGCTCAAGCCCATGGGGTGAACGTCGAGATCAACGGCTTGAGTAGCTATTGGCTGGCTGGCACCCGCCCACCACCTGACCAACGTGCCGGCCTGGTGATGGGGTTTGCCGCCGTGCCCGAGGCAGCCATCGCGCAGGCGTTGGCGCGGTTGCGTCAGGCATGGCTGGCGTAAAGACGATCAGTTGTTGAAGAACAGTGCCTTGGCCAACTGAGCGCCGATACTGCTGCGGTGAATCTCGATCATGTCCCAGTCGCTGGGCCCGGTGCGTTGGTGTGAGCCACCGAGGCGGCGTTGTTCGCGGGTCTTGAGATGGCCCTTGGTGAAATTCTCCAGTGCGGCACTCTTGGTCTCATAGTGGAAGTGTGCGTACCACAGCACAGTGCCGCTCTCTTTATCGCCAATCTCGTACTCATCCAGATAGTCTTTCCTGGGCCCTTTGAGAGGGCGGCGGTTGCCGACCTTGGTGATAGTGATCAGCCCCTGACTGTGTAGCCAGTCCAATCGTTCGGCGGTAGGCGCTTGGCGCTTGACCATCTCGATGTAGGTTTTTCTGCCTAGCTGATACAAGCGTTGCGCCGCATCGTTGAGGCTGCGATTGGTCGAGGCAGCGGAGGTGTGATCGCTTTCGGTGAGGTTGCGCCGGGTCAGGGCTTGCTCGATGTTGCTTGAGGCGTTTTCCAGTTCTCTTGCATAGCCGTCGAACATATCTTGAATGTCCTGCGGTGCATGCCAGGGTTTCTGGGTGAAACTCTGGTATTTGCGGATTTCAGCGGGTTCGCCATCCAGCAGCGTTTGGCCTGCGTTGATGCTGGTGTCCAGGTCCACGGTGGCAGGCGCGGGCGGCTGTGACGGGGTTTTCTGCCGCTTGACCCAGACACCGGGCGCCTTCTCGTGGAACGTGGCGATTACCTTGCCGGTCATGCCTGCCTTGACATCGACCAGCGTACTGTCGGTTTCACGCGGTTCGCCCATCACCAAGCCGTGATGGCGCGTTTTGATCACTTTGCGCTGTGGCGGTGGTTTCGCCTTTGAGCTACCGGGCTTGGGCTCCAGGTTTTTTTTCTCTCGCAGCAGCTGTGCCAGGTCGCGCACGGCCCGCTGCTTGAACTCGTCAATCTGCAGGCGAAAACTTTCCAAACGGGTTTTGAGCAAGTGCTGCGAGTAATCGGCGTGCAGGTCCAGCAGGCGCTCATCCGCGCTGGAAAATTGCTCAACCAGGCTGTTGAGCACGTCGATACGCTCATCCAGCGATGTGTCAACGCCGCGTTCCACAAGCTCACAGAAACTCTCGACGTTGAGTTCGGCGGTATCGACGATCTGGTCCATCCGTTCACGTACCGTGGCGGGTATCTGGCTCTGCTCCTCATCGATACACAGGTAGTGGTTCAAGCTGATTTCCAGGGATTTGAGCTCATCGAGATTGAGCTGCGGTAACTCCTGCTTGCTTTTTAGAATGACTGCGGCGCCTGTCTCTCCCAACTCTTCGAGGTCGCTGAAGCGGTCGTTTATGGACGTCAGGCGCTTGAGGATCCCCTGGTTCTGAATGGACAGGGCTTGTGCGGTACTTGCCTGGAGTTTGTAGTCAATATCTACCTCCGCGTCGAGGATTGAAGACGACAACTTCAAGGCATCCGTGTAGCTCAACAGCTGCTGTTGCAAGGCAAGTTGCGTCAGTTGCACCTGTTGTTGCAGGTAACCGCTCATATCGCGCAGGTAGGTGGGTACGGTGTCGATGATGCTCAAGGACTTCAGTTGGCTGATCGCTTCGTCGTACTCCGCCAGTCGGCTATCGACTTTATCGACGAACGTCGTACGACGCAGGTCGGTGGAAGGGCCAGGTGTTGCGTCCAGCGCGGGCTTTGACTCAAGCATGTCCAGCTGTTTACTGGCGGCGACTGCGTCGAAGGCTTTGAGTTCGGCCCTAAGCTGCGGCGTGCGCTCAGCCCGGTTGACCTTGACGGCTCGCCGTTGTTTGGGAAGGCCTGCGCCGCGCAGTCGCAAGCGCACATCCACAAACCATTGGCCCGCCAGGTTGCCGATCAGCGGTGGGCCGGTACGCAAGGGGTCCTGGGGGTCGACGATGATGACACTGTCGTTGTCATCCACCCTCACTTCGAACCAACGCTCGCCCACCGGTGCGTACCACTTGTCTGCAAGCGGATAGAGATTCAGGTGGCGACCGGGGGTCTGGTTTTGTTCGCCCAGCATCTCGGGCTTGGCGATGTTGAAGCTGTCGAGTGTCGTGGCCAGCCTCAGGCGGCTATGGCTCAGGGCCCCGCGGGTGTGCACGGGGCCTTGATGCTGGGCGGGCAGTTGGTTGTCGGCCAGCGTGTCCTGTTGGACGGCGGTATATTTTTTCTCGGCTGCCGCCGGTTTACCTTCCGTTTCGATCGTCGTTGCCGCGGATTCGATCTTGAGGGAATCGAATTGCTTGAGCGGGCGAGGGTGGCGCAGAGCGATGTGCAGCGTCAGTGCCATGCCCAAGTTGAGAAATACATCCACTAATGCTGTCCAGGAGGCGGACTGGTCGCTCTTGTTCACCGCCTCCTCGGCCGCTTGCAGATCGTCCATGATTTGCCAGATCCAGGCGGCGACCCCCAGGGTGCGGCCCATGAAGGGCAGCGCGGCATTGAATATTTGCCAGCCGGCATGTCGCAACGTCGCCCAACGTTTCTGTACGTTGGACACCGACTGGCGTGTGGCCAGCTCGATCATTGCATTGGCGTTGGTCTTGAATAGCGTCGCCAGGGTGTCATTGCCCACTTCTTCATCGCTCAGCGTTATCGGGCCACTCATGTACAGCACGGTCAGCGGTTCGACCAGCGCGCGCACCACGGTCCAAGGCGAGGGCAGGGTGTCGGGAAAAACGTATTGGGCATAGTTGAACCGCTGTGCCTCGGGCAACCAAGCCAACACCGACTCGCGCAAGGCGTGCTCATGTTTGATGGCGTACAGCAGGTTTTGCCGCGACGCAAATTGCATCAACGCCGGCTCCATCAGGGGCCGATAAAGTACGCAGGGGCCAGCCTCGGAACGCCTCGGGCCGATCACGAACATATTGGCGACCCCATCTTGCTCATGGCCAGGGCGCAAGGTGGGCACGAAAGCCAGGTTTCGGATGACGATGGGCTGTCCGTCGACATGGCGCTCGTGTTCATCGGCGCGCATCACCGCGGCGACGTAGCGGTAACCGAGCTCATCGATGCCGTTCTGGTTACGGATTTTCATCTGCAGGGCCAACAGCGGCAGTTGCACCTGCAGGTGGCGGGTGTAGAGCTGTTGTCGGTGGCCCGATTGCAGTGGGTCATCAAGTAGCTTCTGTTTGACCAGGGCGGGGTAGTACTGGCCGATGTCGATGTCTTCGATGACGTCTTTCAGATAGCGGTAGGTCAGCCAGGCCGGTACGTTATTGTCCTTGCCGTTGTAGTGCACCGTCGCATTGCCGGTGGGCAGGCCGGTGAGGTTTTCCAGGGCCAGGTCGATCAGGTTGCGACGAGTGATATCCACCGCCCCGGGAACGACAAACGTGCCCCACAGCACCGGGCTCTCGATCACAATCTCGACTTTGTCCAGGTTAAGACTCACGTCCTTTTCGGGGGCGCGGATACGGCTTCGCAACTGTGACCGGGCATAGTCACGAATGGGGGGAATGTCGTCCTGAAAGGTCTCGCCATGGTAATGGGTATGCAGGAGGGCCAGGTCGATCAGGTAACGGCTGTAGGCGGCGGTATCGGAGTCGGTCGCCGAGGCCAGCCAATCTGGAATTTGTTGACGGATCTCACGGATATTCGACAGTTGGTGGTCGCTCATCTCTTCGATGCTGGGCACGATACGGACGAGGGAAGGGGCCTGCGTCTGCTCCGGCAGACGGGATTCGCCCAGGCTGCCGATGGCTTGGATTTGCAGCGAGATCAAGTTGCAGGCCAACGCATCGAAGAAGTTGCCGTCAGGCTCGTACAGGCGCCATTGCAAGGTGGTGTCCCGCTTTGGCGCGCTCAGCCTGGCGGGCAGCGAGGCGCCAAATTTGTCCAGTGACTCGAACGTCTCGTACCCGCTCAACAATGAGTACGTGAGGACCATCTGGCGCTTATCGTGTTCGCCCACCAAGACGGTGAGGTCCAGAAAGCTGACATGGTTGGGTTGGCCGTCCTTGAGGATATCTATATCTACCAGGTAGGCATGGCTGTTGTAAGGGTCCTTCAGCGACCGCCTGGCCCGGTCGGGTTCCTGGAAAACCGTACGGGCCATGGCACATTCGTGTTCATCCAGGCCTTGCTCTTCAGTGATGTTCCATACCTTCTTCAGGGTGTTGGAGAAGGCCTGCCAGCGCGGGCCGGTGGTGCCGTTGGAGCCGTTCCAGAAGTCCAACTGCTGTTCCTGTGTGGCGGTGAACAGCAGGTCGGACAACTCGTTGATCAGGCGTGCGATGGCATCGATTTTTACCGCGAGGTGCACAGGAACCGCAGCGTTCGGTTGCAACGTAAGGAAATGTTGGCCGTCGATGTAGATCACTCTATTGCCGGACAGAGCCTGATGAGCCAACACCGAAGTGAGTGACTGGACAAAGGGGGGCGCGCGCTCTATGGCGTTGTCGACCACCTGCCACTGAGGGCTGACCACCACGGCCAGGTCGGGATCGATGTTGAGCGTGGGGTACAGCTCCATGAGTGCCGAGCGCAGTGTGGCGGCGGCGACTTCCCGTGTGGAGGCGCCGGTGGTCAATTGGGTGAGCAGTTCATAGGTACTGGGTGGGCGGTGGTTGTTAGCGATGTCATTGGGCATGTGCCGCTCCTCTGCATTCGATGGCCCGGACGGGCTTCAGGAGTCGGCAAAGTAGCGAGCGCGGGTGTGACGAGGGCGGTAGATACGTCGAGGCGCAGCCGTTCAGTGTGGGACAAGCTCCCTCGTCACAGGTGGGTGACTTATTTCACGTTGAAAAACAACCGTCGTGCCTGTTCCAGATTGATTTCGCTGAGGTAGATCACGGTTTTCTGCTTCTCGCTAAGGCCGTCGAGGGCGTCGGCTGCCTCGCCTCGGGCGTGCTCTTGCGGCGTTGGTGATGTCCGGGTCGATATCCAGCGTTGGGTAGTGTTCTCGCAGTGACTGGCGCAACAAGTGGGACGCGGTCTCCCGGAACGAGGGACCCACGTAGAGTTCGGTGAACAGCGCTGAGCGTTCATCCAGGCGCTTTGCGTTCGTAGAGGTAGTGTTTGCAGCGGCTGAGGTCATGAGGCTTCCCTGTCTGGCCGATTGATGGAGATCACCCGAGGTACAGGCTCGGAATTTCCATGCTAGGGCTCGGCCAGCCAGGGAGGCGGTGCTTACGTAGGCCTACCGTAAAATTCGCAGGGTGTTACCTCCCGGATTTGATTTTGGTCCAGGCCCTCGTTCTGGCGCGTTCGGCTTTGCTGTCCAGGGGTTTGAGGGTGTAGAGCGTGGCCATGGCCGCATCGGTCGGGTACAGGTTGGGGTTGTTGCGAATGGCCGGGTCGACCAACCCGCTGGCGTCCTTGTTGGGGTTGGGGTAACCGACAAAGTCGCTGATCGGCGCGATCACGCTGGGTTGCAGTAGGTAGTTGATAAAGGTGTAGGCGTCGCCCGGGTTGCTAGCCCCCTTGGGAACAGCGAGCATGTCGAACCAGATCGGCGCGCCCTCCTTGGGCAGGTGCATGTCCACGATCACGCCATTCTTGGCCTCCTTGGCGCGGTTGGCGGCCTGGGAAAAGCTGCCGGAATAGCCCACCGCCACGCAGATATCGCCGTTGGCGATGTCGGCCATGTATTTGGAGGAGTGAAAGTAGGTGATGTACGGGCGGATCTTCATCAGCAGTGCTTCTGCCTTGTCGTAATCCTTGGGGTTGCCGCTGTTGGGGTCCAGGCCCAGGTGTTGCAAGGCCAGGGGCAGGATTTCCGAGGGCGAGTCCAGCAGTGCGACGCCGCATTGCTTGAGCTTGCTGATGTTTTCTTCCTTGAAGATCAGGTCCCAGCTGTCCACCGGGGCGTTGTCGCCCAGGGCCGCCTTGACCTTGGCTGGGTTGAAGCCGATCAGGATGGTGCCGTACATGTAGGGCACGGCGTATTGATTGCCGGGGTCGTTGGCCTCGATCAGCTTCATCAGCTTGGGGTCGAGGTGGCTCCAATTGGGCAGTTGGCTGCGGTCCAGGGGCTGGAACACGCCGGCTTCGATCTGCTTGGCCAGGAACACGTTGGACGGCACCACCACGTCATAGCCGGAGTTGCCGGTCAGCAGTTTGGCTTCCAGGGCCTCGTTGGTGTCGAAGATGTCGTACACCAGTTTGATGCTGGGGTTTTGTGCCTTGAAATCCTCAAGCGCCTTGGGGGTGATGTAGTCGAACCAGTTGTAGACCTTCAGGGTTTTCTCTTCGGCGTGGGCTGCGCCGGCGAGCACGGCTGCACTGAGGACGAGTGACTTGAGCATGTTCATTGGGCGGCCCCCTCAAAACCTTCGAGAACGTTGACGGCGTTGATGCCGATTTCTTCCACGGCGTAGCCGCCTTCCATGACAAACAGCGTCGGCGTGCCCAAACGGGCGATACGCGCGCCGATGGCCAGATAATCCGGGCTGTCGAGTTTGAATTGTGAGATGGGGTCGTCTTTGAATGTGTCCACGCCCAAGGACACCACAATAACGTCGGCGCGGTAGCGCTCAATCTCTTGGCACGCTTCTTCGAGTGCTGCGCTCCAGCGGTCCCAGCCGGAACCTGCCGGCAGCGGATAGTTGAAGTTGAAACCTTCACCCGTACCTTCTCCTCGCTCGTCGGAGTACCCCAGGAAAAAAGGAAACTCCGCTTCCGGGTGGCCATGGATCGAGGTGAAAAGCACGTCACTGCGCGCATAGAAAATCGACTGGGTGCCGTTGCCGTGGTGGTAGTCCACATCCAGGATCGCGATTTTTTCATGGCCTTGGTCGAGAAATGCCTGGGCGGCAATGGCTGCGTTATTGAGGTAGCAATAACCGCCCATCAAGTCGCTGGCGGCGTGGTGTCCTGGCGGGCGACACAGCGCAAAGGCGGCGTGGGCGCCTTGTGTGATGGCCTGCTGTGCGGTGAGTGCGACCTGCGCCGCACTGTAGGCGGCTTGCCAGGTGCCGGCCGTAATCGGTGCGCCACCGTCAAAGCTGTAATAGCCCAGTTGGCCGTGCAGGCTGGTGGGTATCACTCGGCGCAAGGTGCGCGCGGGCCAGGTGTAGGGCAGCAAGTCGCCATCCTGGCCGAACGCGGTCCAGCGCTCCCAGGCACCTTTGAAGAAGTCGAGATAGTCGCGGCTATGAATGCGTTGCAGCGGCGCCAGGCCAAAGTCCTGCGGTGCCTGAACCGGGCCCAGCTCACGAGCCTTGACCCGTTGCAGCACATGGTCGGCACGCGAGGGCATTTCGAAGCAGGGCATCAGTTGCCCGTCCATCAATTCACAACGGCCGTGGTGCAGGTGGTGATCGTCCGAGTAGATCGTCAGCATTTGTTGTTCTCCGCAGGCTGTATCAGTGGATGCAGTCTTGCGGCGGGCAGGTTTTAAGAGAACGGCAGGAGCGGCCAAAAGGGGATAAATAAGGCCAAATTCTCTGTCCGCAATTCGCCCCTCAATAGGGCGTCATGCTCGAAATTGGCTCGGTGCCAGTCCGCTCCAACGCACAAACGCATGCCGGAAGCTGGCTGTCTCGCTGAACCCCAGCGCTTCTGCAATCCGGTAGATCGGCCACTGGCCATCAGCAAGCAGTTGCTTGGCGCGCTCGAAGCGCAACTCGTCCAGTAGTTCTTGATAGCTGCTACCCAAGTCATGCAGGTGTCGGCGCAGGGTACGCGCTGAACAATTCATCTGTTCGGCCAAGCCTTCCAGGCCCGGCGCGGCGTTGAGCTGGGCGGTGAGCAGCTGGCGAATCCTGCCCAGCCAGGCCTGGCGCCCGGTGAACTCCAGGTTCTGCTTGCGGCAGCGTTCAGCCATGGCCCGGTGGGTAATGGCATCCGCCAAGGGAAGTGGTTGCTCGAGCCAATGCTGGTCGAAGGCAAAGGCATTGGCCGTGGCTTGAAATTGCGTCGGACACGGGAAGTGTTCGGCGTAGCGCGCGCGGTAGTCAGGAGCATCATGTTCAAAGCGTGCAGCGAGTAGCGGCAGCGGCTGGCCGAGCAGGTCGTCGCAGATCACCTTGAGCGATGTCAGGCACAGTTCAACGTTGAACGTTTCCAGTGTGGGATTTTCTCGGTAGTCGCTGGCGGTGAACCAGATTCGCCCGTCATCCTCTTCAAGGCTCAGCTCGAAAAGTGTTCCCAGCAGCGCCGGATAACGCAGTGCGAGGCGTAAAGCGTCACCGAAGGTGGCACTGGTGAGTAGGGCGTAACCGAGCATGCCGTAGGCCGAGACATGCATCTGGCGGCCGAGCTCCAGGCCCACGTCCTGGCGCAAGGCGACGGCATTGGCGCATACGCGCATTTCCTGATTGGTGGTGATGCGGGTGTCGGCACGGCTCAAGTCCGAGGCGTAGATACCACTGCCGGCCAGCAGTGCCTCGGCGGGCAGGCCTTCGGCCTTGAAGGTGTTGAGTACCAGGGACACGGCATTGAGGGTGGTGAGGTGGGAGTGCAGCATGGGAACTTCCAGCCAGGGGATGGCTGGAAGTGGAGCAATTTATATGCCGGTCAGCTCAGTTCGCCGCACAGGTCGAGCTCTACCAGGCGGCGCACTTCGTTGATCGTCAGTCCTGCACCGAGTAGCGCCTGCAACTTGCCGAACGCCGCTTCGCGAGTCATGCCACCGCCGGACAGTACGCCTACACCACGCAAACGGCTGCCGGCTTCGTACACGTCCAGCTCCACGCCGCCTTCATGGCATTGGGTGATAGCCACCACCACCACGCCAAGCTCGTGCGCACGCTGGAGGCTGGCAAGGAACGCCGGGTTATCGCTTGGCCCCGTGCCGCTGCCGAAGCATTCGAGCACGAGTGCCTGGACACCACCGTTGATCAGCGCGTCCAACTGGCCTGCGTCGATACCCGGCACCAGTGGTAGCACGCCGACGTTGGCCAATGCCTTGGGCTGGCGATAATCCAGGGCGGCGGGAAGCGACTCGGCCTTGGCCACGCCACCGTTGCGCTGCAGCGCTGCAAAGGGGTGACGACCAAAACTACGAATTTTCGCGCAACGGGTCGGCGCCATCAACGCGCCATGGAAATACAGCTGCACGCCCGGCGCCAAGCCTTTGCCCAATGCCTGCAGCGCGCCGCTGACGTTTTCCCAGGCATCACTGTCCGGCACGCCGGCAGGCAGCATGGAGCCCGTAAACACGACCGGCGCCGGCAGGCCCAGCAGTTGGAAACTCATGGCGGCCGCGCTGTAGGCCAGGGTGTCGGTGCCATGCAGGATCAGTACCGCGTCGCAGCCCTCATCCATGGCCTCGACCACGGCGACGCGCAGGCGCTGCCAGTAGGCGGGGGTCATGTTGGCGCTGTCGATCAGTGGGGACATCTCCCGGAAGCGCCAGGCGGGCACTGCCAGGTCGGCAAGCTGTTCGCGCATGCGCGCTTCAAAACCGGACGCCGGGGCCAGGCCATTGGCGCTGGCCTGCATGCCAATGGTGCCACCGGTGTAGAGCACCATGACGTTGTTAGCTGGTTGCATGAAAATCTCCTGAACGAAAAACGCCGCCGGGCCCAGAGCATGCCCAAGGCCGGGCGGCGTGTCATCTGTCTACGCTCAGTGTTGCGTTTGAGCGTTCAGTTCAGCGGATGCTTGAGCGGTTGGCTCAGACTTCACCGGGCTCGCCGGCCACGCCTTGCGGTCCAGGTCCAGGTCAGGGAACTGGCTGGAGTCGAACACTGGGGTCTTGATGCCCGCAGCGCGCTGGTTGTCGTAGTCGTTCAGGATGCGCATGGCGATCTTGAACAGGAACACCAGGGCGAACAGGTTGACGAATGCCAGCATGGTCATGGTGATGTCGGCAAAGGCGAACACGGTGCTCAGGTTCTCGATCGAACCCCAGAAAATCAGCACCAGCACCAGCGCGCGATAACCCATCAGCACCTTGCGGTTGTTACCCACCAGAAAGCGCAGGTTGCTCTCGCCCAGGTAGTAGTTGTACATGATCGAGGTGAACACGAACAACGCCAGGGCCACCGAGATGAACATGCGGCCCCAGTCACCCACTACGGCAGCCAGGGAGTTCTGGGTCAGGGCAATGCCGTCGCCTTCAAAGCCTGGAGTGTAGAAACCGGAGAGCAGGATCAGCAGCGCGGTGCAGGTGCAGATCACGAAGGTGTCGAGGAACACGCTGAACGCTTGCACCACGCCTTGCGCGATCGGGTGTTCTACCGCAGCGACGGCGGCCACGTTAGGCGCACTGCCCAGGCCGGCTTCGTTGGCGAACACGCCGCGTTTCACACCCATGATGATTGCGCTGCCCACCAGGCCACCGAAGGCTTGGTCGAGGCCGAAGGCGCTCTTGACGATGGTCGCGAGCATGGCCGGCACGTGGTCGAATTGCAGCACGATCACGTACAGGGTCACGGCAATGTAGACCAGGGTCTTGACCGGTACCAGCAGGTCGGCGATCGAGGCGATACGCTTGATCCCGCCGATGAACACCAGGCCCAACAGCACAGCCAGGGCCAGGCCGGTGTAGGTGGTGTCGAGGCCGAAAGCGTTATTCAGCGAGTGGGTCACGGCGTGGGCTTGCAGGCCGTTGAAGGCAAAACCGAAGGTCACCAGCAACAGGAACGCCATCACCATACCCAGCCAGCGCTTCTGCAGACCGTGCTGGATGTAATAGGCCGGGCCGCCACGGAAGGTACCTTCGGCGTCGGTACGCTTGTACAACTGGCCGAGGGAGCACTCGATAAAGCTCGAAGACATGCCCACCAGCGCGGTGACCCACATCCAGAACACGGCACCCGGGCCACCCAGGGTGACGGCAATGCCGACACCGGCAATGTTACCGGCGCCTACGCGGCCGGCCAGGCTGAGCATCAGCGCCTGGAACGAGCTGAGTTGGCCGGCGCTGCTCTTGAGGCTGTCGCGAAATACCGAAAACATGTGGAAAAAGTGACGCAACTGCACGAAACGCGAACGGATCGTGAAATAACCGCCGAGCCCGACAATGAGCACGATCAGTACTTTCCCTGAGAGGAAGTCGTTGATGACTTCGAGCATGGAGTGTTCCTCGCTGATTTTTTTAATGGCAAACGCAGGACGGTTTGATGCATCGCTCGGCACCAGGCAGTGCACGACGCTTCACCCCAATCCTTTTGCGGGTGTTGTTATTCATGCGCTTTCGCGTTGTATCCGGGCCTCTTTACCGACGGACTCAGACGCGAAGAGGGGCGGCACTATACCTAGGCGAGCGTGATCCGTCTGCACGGGCCGATTAAAGGTTTCAGCCAGGTGGTTACAGGCAAGGAGGGTTTGCAGAGCGATATTGGATTTTTTATGGGCGTCATTTCACAACCTCGAGGCAAAAAAAAGGGCCTGAAGAACGAGCCTTCAGGCCCTCAAAAGGTGAGAGGTGTCTAGTCCCTCAACCTGGTGAGCGGTGCAACAAACGCTTAGGCCTTCAGCGGGACCAAGCGTGGGGCAATCATGTTTTCGGGGCGCAGGATGTCGTCGAGCATGGCGTCGTCGAGCAAGCCTTCTTCGCGCACCAGTTCCAGCACGCCGCGGCCGCTTTCAAGGGCAATACGCGCAATGCGGGTGGCATTTTCATAACCGATGTATGGGTTCAGCGCGGTGACCAGGCCAATGGAGTGCTCCACCAGCTCGCGGCAGCGGGCTTCGTTGGCGGTGATGCCGACGATGCAGTGCTCGCGCAGCATGTCCATGGCGCGTTGCAGCAGGCGGATCGAGTCGAAGATCTTGAAGGCGATCAGCGGCTCCATCACGTTCAACTGCAGTTGGCCGCCTTCGGCTGCCATGGTCAGGGCCAGGTCGTTACCGATGACTTGGAACGCCACTTGGTTGACCGCTTCCGGGATCACCGGGTTGACCTTGCCAGGCATGATCGAGCTGCCCGGCTGGCGCGCTGGCAGGTTGATCTCGTTGATGCCGGTACGTGGGCCGCTGGAGAGCAGGCGCAGGTCGTTGCAGATCTTCGACAGCTTCACCGCAGTACGCTTGAGCATGCCGGAGAACAGCACGAAGGCGCCCATGTCGGAGGTGGCTTCGATCAGGTCAGCGGCGGGCACCAGCGGCTGGCCGCTGATGGTGGCCAGGCGCTGTACGGCCAGGGCCTGGTAGCGCGGGTCGGCGTTGATGCCGGTACCGATGGCGGTGCCGCCCAGGTTCACTTCGGTCAGCAGCTCTGGCGCCAGGGTTTTCAGGCGGGCCAGGTCTTCACCCAACGTCGTGGCGAAGGCGCGGAATTCTTGGCCGAGGGTCATGGGTACAGCGTCTTGCAGTTGGGTGCGGCCCATTTTCAGCACGTGGCTGAACTCGGCGCCTTTGGCGGCGAACGCCTGGATCAGGCTGTCGAGACTGGCCAGTAGTGCGTCATGGCCCAGCAGCAGACCCAAGCGGATCGCGGTCGGGTAAGCGTCGTTGGTCGACTGCGCCATGTTCACATCGTTGTTGGGGTGCAGGTACTGGTACTCGCCCTTGTTGTGGCCCATGGCCTCCAACGCAATGTTGGCGATGACTTCGTTGGCATTCATGTTGGTTGAAGTGCCAGCACCGCCTTGAATCATGTCCACCACGAATTCTTCGTGGAAATCGCCGCGGATCAGACGGGCACAGGCTTCGCTGATGGCCGCGTGCTTGGCTTCGCTGAGCTGGCCCAACTCGCGGTTGGCGTCAGCGGCAGCTTGCTTGACCATTGCCAGGCCGACCACCAATTTCGGGTAATGCGAAATCGGAACGCCCGAGAGGCGGAAGTTATTCACCGCTCGCAGGGTCTGGATGCCGTAATACGCTTGAGCCGGTACTTCGAGTACGCCAAGCAGGTCTTTTTCTGTGCGGAATGATGCAGCGGAGGACATGACGGAAATCATCTCGATATGGACCCGGAACTGGCCGGAACGCTGCGAATGCTAGGCTTGTGGGAGTTTTTGGGCCAATGCTGTTAAGCACTGGGCTATGCACAAACGGCATAATGTAGATGTGACCCAGCTATCATGGCGGGCGTGTGTGCCAAAATGGTGCATACCCGTGGGAGGATGTGATGAACCTTGAGAGCAAATGGCTGGAAGACTTCAGCGCCCTGGCGGCAACCCGCAGCTTTTCCCAGGCGGCGGAGCGGCGCTTTGTCACCCAGCCGGCATTCAGCCGTCGTATCCGCAGCCTTGAGGCCGCGTTGGGCCTGACTCTGGTCAACCGCTCGCGCACGCCGGTGGAACTGACGGCGGCGGGGCAACTGTTTCTGGTCACCGCGCGTACGGTGGTCGAACAGCTCGGTGAAGTACTGCGCCATTTGCATCATCTGGAAGGCGGCCAGGGCGAAGTCATGCAAGTGGCGGCTGCCCACTCGCTGGCACTGGGGTTTTTCCCTCGGTGGATCGCGCAACTGCGCAACGAAGGTTTGAACATCGCCACACGGCTGGTTGCCACCAACGTGGGTGACGCCGTGCACGCCCTGCGCGAAGGCGGTTGTGACCTGATGCTGGCGTTCTATGACCCGGACGCGGCCATGCAGATGGATCCCGAGATCTTCCCTTCACTGCATTTGGGCAACACCGAAATGCTCCCGGTGTGTGCGGCCGATGCCGACGGCAAGCCGCTGTTCGACCTGGAAGGCGAGGGCAGTGTGCCGTTGCTGGCCTACAGCGCCGGAGCGTTTCTGGGGCGTTCGGTGAACCACCTGTTGCGTCAGCGCGCGCTGCGTTTTACGACGGTGTACGAAACCGCCATGGCCGACAGCCTCAAAAGCATGGCCCTGGAAGGCTTGGGCATTGCCTGGGTGCCGCAATTGAGCGTGCGGGCGGAGTTGGCCCGTGGCGAGCTGGTGGTCTGTGGCGGGCCGCAATGGCATGTGCCGCTGGAGATTCGCCTGTACCGCTGCGCGTTGGTGCGCAAGGCGAACGTGCGGTTGTTGTGGCGCAAGCTGGAAGGTGGTGCGGCGCAGAACACCTGAGTCCTGCCACAGGATTTTACGCTGTGTCGGACTGACTCAAGAGTCAATAAAATCGCCGGTTTGGGCGGTAAGACAGATGGTCATTCCAGGGGCTGTTTATCTGGATTATTACGGTATACTGCGCGGCCTTCGGCCGGTCCAACCGGCCTTAATTCGTACACCAAGCCACGCCGGATTTCCCGCGTGGCTTGTTGTTTTTTGACGCGCCTGCGGGCGCCCAGAGAGAAGAGGCACGACGATGAGTGCATTGGTTGGCGTGATCATGGGCTCCAAGTCCGATTGGTCCACCCTTAGCCACACCGCCGATATGCTGGAAAAACTCGGCATTCCGTATGAAGTGAAAGTGGTCTCTGCCCACCGCACACCGGATTTGCTGTTCCAGTATGCCGATGAAGCAGAATCCCGTGGCATCGAGGTGATCATCGCCGGTGCCGGTGGTGCGGCGCACCTGCCAGGCATGTGTGCGGCCAAGACCCACCTGCCAGTGCTGGGCGTACCGGTGCAGTCTTCGATGCTCTCGGGTGTGGACTCGCTGTTGTCCATCGTGCAGATGCCCGCCGGTATCCCGGTGGCAACCTTGGCGATCGGCAAGGCTGGCGCGATCAACGCCGCCTTGCTGTCCGCCAGCATCCTGGGCGCCAAGCACCCGCAGTTCCACGCGGTGCTGAAAAAATTCCGTGCTGAGCAGACAGACAGCGTGCTGGACAATCCAGACCCACGCATTGCCTGAGGTGGTTGACGATGAAAATCGGTGTAATCGGTGGCGGCCAACTGGGTCGCATGCTGGCCCTGGCGGGTACTCCGCTGGGGATGAACTTCGCTTTCCTTGACCCGGCGCCGGACGCCTGCGCAGCCGCACTGGGTGAACACCTGCGGGCTGACTACAGCGACCCGGATCACCTGCGCCAGCTGGCCGACGAAGTCGACCTGGTGACTTTCGAGTTCGAAAGTGTCCCGGCCGAAACCGTGGCCTTCCTGTCGCAATTCGTGCCGGTGTACCCGAGCGCCGAGGCCCTGCGCATCGCCCGTGACCGCTGGTTCGAGAAGAGCATGTTCAAGGCCCTGGGTATCCCGACCCCGGCCTTCGCCGACATCCAGTCCCAGGCCGATCTCGACGCCGCTGTCGCCAGCATCGGCCTGCCGGCCGTGTTGAAAACCCGCACCCTGGGTTACGACGGCAAGGGCCAGAAAGTCCTGCGCACCGTCGCCGATGTGGTCGGCACCTTCGCCGAGCTGGGCAGCGTCGCCTGCCTGCTGGAAGGCTTCGTGCCGTTCACCGGTGAAGTTTCGCTGATTGCCGTACGCGCCCGTGATGGCGAAACCCGCTTCTACCCGTTGGTGCACAACACCCACGACAGCGGCATCCTCAAGCTGTCCGTCGCCAGCACCGACCACCCGCTGCAGGGCCTGGCCGAAGACTATTCCAGTCGTGTGCTCAAGCAGCTGGATTACGTCGGCGTGATGGCGTTCGAGTTCTTTGAAGTCGACGGTGGCCTCAAGGCCAACGAAATCGCCCCGCGCGTGCACAACTCCGGGCACTGGACCACCGAAGGCGCCGAGTGCAGCCAGTTCGAAAACCACCTGCGGGCGGTGGCGGGCTTGCCGTTGGGCTCCACGGCCAAGGTCGGCGAGAGCGCCATGCTCAACTTCATCGGTTCTGTGCCGCCGGTGGAACGCGTGATGGCGATCGACGATTGCCACGTGCATCACTACGGCAAGGCCTTCAAGGCCGGCCGCAAGGTCGGCCACGCCAACCTGCGTTGCAAGGACCGCGCGACGCTGCAGGCGCAGATCCTCAAGGTTGAAGCGCTGATCGCCGAATAATAAGCCTCGCCACGTCGGGAACCATTGGGGTTCTGCGTCTCTCTGATTGCAGGATGCCAAAGCCTGACTAGGCTTTGGCATGACTCATACCAATCAGAGGGAAATGCCATGGGTATCATCGGAACCATCTTTATCGGCCTGATCGTCGGTCTGCTCGCGCGTTTCCTCAAGCCTGGCGACGACAGCATGGGCTGGATCATGACTATCCTGCTGGGTATCGCGGGTTCCCTGGTCGCCACTTACGGTGGTCAGGCCCTGGGTATCTACCAGGCAGGCCAGGGCGCAGGCTTTATCGGCGCGCTGATCGGCGCCATCGTGCTGCTGGTGATCTACGGTCTGCTGAAAAAGAAATGATCTAAGCGACAAAGCCCTCTGCGCCGCGCAGGCGCAGAGCGCTAGAATGCTCGCCACCTGTACTTGCCGAGCCTCTCCATGCGCCGTCTTTTGTTGACTCTCCTCTTGTTGGGCTCCGGCCTGGCCCATGCTGGCGAACTGCCGGAAACCGACTGGCTCGACCTGATGCCGCTGTCGGACCAGAAAGCCCTCGAAGCCATGCCCGAGATTGACCACAACTCCCCCGAAGCCCAAGGCACGTTCACCGACAAAGGTGGCTTGAAGCAAAGCAAAGGCTTGCCTGCGGTGATGTATTCCACCAAGACCGTGGCCGCCATGAACGGGAAAAACATCCGCATCGGCGGTTACCCGGTACCGCTGGAAACGGATGCCAAGGGGCGCAGCACGCTGTTCTTCCTGGTGCCATACCCGGGCGCCTGCATCCACGTGCCGCCACCGCCGCCTAACCAGCTGGTGCTGGTGCGCTATCCCAAGGGGTTGAAGCTGGATGACATCTACACGCCATTGTGGGTAACAGGCACGTTGAAGGTCGAGAAAGTGAACAACGATCTGGCGGATGCGGCGTATGCGCTGGATGCGGGGAAGGTGCGGGTGGTGAAGGAATCCGATCTCTAAACCACAACACGCATCAATGTGGGAGGGAGCCCCTCCCACAGGTTTGATTGGGTTTACAGGGCTATACCGCTGATGCTCACACCTAATGTGTGGCGTTCACCCGGGGCCAGGCTCACCACATCATCCAGCACATTGGCCGTCTCGATGCACAGCATGCCCTGCCAGCCATCATCGGCCATGTCATCAAACGCCTTGGCGCGTTCCGTCCAAGGGTTCCAGATCACGGTGGAATTCGAGCCTTGGCTGGTGAGTTGGAGGCGGCGCTGCCAGTCTTTATCGACAATGTTCAGTTGCGCCGGCGTCGCCAGATAGATGCGGTCGGTCTCGGCAGTGAAGTGCAGCAAGCCCGATTGCTGTTTATTGCTCCAGCCATCGGCGGTGTCGATGTACGTCAAGCCATCGAGGCCCTCGACCTGCACGTTGCGCACATCGCTCACGGCGAAGTAGGTGTGCAGTGCCTGGCTGAAGGTTACGGTGTCGGTGCCACGATTATGGCTGGTCAGGCGGATGTGCAGTTGGTCGTCCAGCAGCAGGCTCAGTGTCAGGTCGACCTGATGGGGCCAGCCCGGAAAGCCGCCCGCAGGCACCGGCAGCGTGAGGTCCACGCGCAGCGTTTCGCCTTCGAGCTCGGTTGCGGCCAACGCCCAGAGTGCCGTGCGTACAAAACCGTGGGCGCCGGCGGGCTGATCGCTCTGACGCATCGCCTTGACGCTTTGCGGGTTGCGATCGAATACGCCAAACCATGGCCAGCACACGGGTACGCCGGTACGGATGCCCTTGCCCTGTTTGAACACCGCCTCAGGGTTCGGCCAGATCAGCGGCTGCTCGCCCTGGCGCTGGTAACTGAAGATGTGCGCGCCTTGTTGGGCCACCATCACTTCGGCGCCGTTGTGGCGGATGCGCCAGCAGTCCAGCTCGTCGACTTTCACGGTTTCAACGTGGGGCGTAGGCATAGCAAGCACTCTCAATGGCAGGCAATGGGGCAATTGACCGTTAAAAACCGGCGAGGTTTAACGTGCGCGCGGCGGTACCGAACGCGTGCGGCCGCTGCCATCGATGGCGACGAACACGAATACCGCCTCGGTGACCTTGCGCCATTCGCTGGACAGCGGGTCGTCGCTCCACACTTCAACCATCATCTGGATCGAGCTGCGGCCGATTTCCAGGGCCTGGGTATAGAAGGACAATTGCGCGCCCACCGCCACCGGCACCAAAAATGCCATGCGATCAATGGCCACCGTCGCTACGCGCCCACCGGCGACCTTGCTGGCCATTGCCGTGCCGGCCAGGTCCATCTGTGCGACCAGCCAGCCGCCGAAGATATCGCCAAAACCATTGGTTTCACGCGGGAGCGCGGTGATTTGCAGGGCGAGATCGCCTTGCGGGATAGGATCTTCTTGTTCGAGTTCGATCATGCCGGTGCCTCTGACCCGTGACGCTTCATGGGTATTTCAAGTGGATAGCCGTCTTCTGGAAAAACGTTTCAGCACCAACATACACCGCTCGATGCGTTTCTCGTAAGGCGTACTAAAGGGAAACTCTGCCAAATCGGCTGGATGGCACCCAACGACGTTTTGGCACAGCAGCCCCTCAAGACTGCGGGTCTGGCGCTTGCAAGGGCCGAGTATATCGAGACGCTGTCGCGACGACGACCTCCCCGCACTCATTTGGTCGGCAAATCGCGGCTGTAATGCGGCTTTTTTACGCAACTGTGCTTCTGATTGCGGTGAAAGCCCGGGAACGGGGCATATTTCGCGCATTGGAACGGCTATTCGCTTGGCGCTGTGCTTTTTCAAGCGATTTGCTATCTTGCCAAGCCTGCCGCAAGCCCAGGCTTGCCGTTATGATGACTATAAGAGAAGCCCTGCCATGTCCTCCGTGCCCGCAAGCAGTGCGCAACCTTCGCGCCCGCTGACCCGCAACGACTACAAAACCCTGTCGCTGTCTGCCTTGGGCGGGGCGCTGGAGTTCTACGATTTCATCATTTTCGTGTTTTTCGCCACCGTGGTCGGAAAACTGTTCTTCCCTGCCGACATGCCTGAGTGGCTGCGCATGGTGCAGACCTTCGGGATTTTTGCCGCCGGCTACCTCGCACGTCCTTTGGGCGGCATCATCATGGCGCACTTCGGGGACCTGCTGGGGCGCAAGAAAATGTTCACCTTGAGCATCTTCATGATGGCCGTGCCGACCCTGATCATGGGCCTGCTGCCGACCTACGCACAGATCGGCTTGTGGGCGCCGATCCTGTTGCTGCTGATGCGTGTGATCCAGGGCGCGGCGATTGGCGGCGAAGTGCCGGGTGCCTGGGTATTCGTCTCCGAACACGTGCCACCGCGTCACATTGGCTACGCCTGCGGCAGCCTGACCAGCGGCCTCACCGCCGGTATCCTGCTGGGTTCACTGGTGGCCACGGCCATCAATACTATTTATAGCCCTGAGCAGGTGTCGGATTACGCCTGGCGGATTCCGTTCCTGCTCGGCGGCGTATTCGGCCTGCTGTCGGTGTACCTGCGCCGCTGGCTGCATGAAACGCCGATCTTTGCCGAAATGCAGCAACGCAAAACCTTGGCTGCCGAACTGCCATTGCGCGCGGTATTGCGTGATCACCGTGGCGCGATTGTGTTGTCGATGCTGCTGACCTGGCTGCTCTCGGCCGCGATTGTGGTGGTTATCCTGATGACCCCTACGGTGCTGCAAACGGTCTACCACTTCAGCCCGACTGTTGCGCTCAAAGCCAACAGCCTGGCCATTGTCACCCTCAGCCTGGGTTGCGTCGCTTGCGGAGCGCTGGCCGATCGCTTCGGCGCGGGCCGCGTGCTGGTCATCGGGTGCCTGTTGCTGCTGGCCAGTTCCTGGACGCTGTATCACAGCCTGGTTGATCACCCGGACTGGCTGTTCTCGCTCTATGCCCTGACCGGCTTGTTTGTCGGCACCATCGGGGTCGTGCCTTACGTGATGGTCAAGGCTTTCCCACCGGTGGTGCGGTTCAGCGGGTTGTCGTTCTCCTATAACGTTGCCTACGCCATTTTTGGTGGCCTCACGCCGTTGGCGGTATCGCTGCTGATGAAGGAGAGCCCGATGGGCCCGGCCTACTATGTCGCCGTGCTGTGTGTGATGGGGATGTTGGTGGGCGCGTACCTGTGGAAGCGCGGGCGTTAATGCTCCTATAACCTTGCTCCCGCTGGGTCGCTCAGCGGCCCCCAAAAAAGCGGGAGCGCTACGCACATAGGTATGTAGGAAGAGTCATAGATTACAGAGTGTTTCTGAAACACCGCTTCAAGCGCTTCAACCTCCTCGCAAGCCCCGGTTTTATTGATGTTTCTCCTTTCTGTCAGGTTTTTCACAAATGCTGGCCTTTCATCTAATTGTCATATTCCAGACATAGAGTGTTCACACGGCCTACCGATACTTGGCCCCGATCCAACTATCCCTATCTGCTAGGAGTAAGGCATGAAACTGAAACGTTTGATGGCGGCAATGACTTTTGTCGCTGCTGGCGTTGCGACCGCTAACGCGGTAGCCGCTGGTGTTGACCCGGCAATTGCGGCTTACGTGAAGACCACTGGTGTGTCGGGCAACCTGTCCAGCGTTGGTTCCGATACCCTGGCAAACCTGATGACCTTGTGGGCTGAGGGTTACAAAAAGGAATACCCGAACGTCAACATCCAGATTCAGGCCGCCGGCTCCGCTACCGCTCCACCTGCGCTGACTGAAGGCACCTCCAACCTGGGCCCGATGAGCCGCAAGATGAAGGACACCGAACTGGCTGCCTTCGAGCAGAAGTACGGTTACAAGCCAACCGCTATCCCGGTGGCTGTGGATGCCCTGGCGGTGTTCGTGCACAAGGACAACCCGATCCAGCACCTGACCATGGAACAAGTCGACGCGATCTTCTCTTCGACTCGCCTGTGCGGCGCTAAAGCCGACGTAAAAACCTGGGGCGACCTGGGTGTGACCGGCGACCTGGCCAACAAGCCTGTTCAACTGTTCGGTCGTAACTCGGTATCCGGCACCTACGGCTACTTCAAAGAAGAAGCCCTGTGCAAAGGCGACTACAAGCCAAACGTGAACGAACAACCTGGCTCGGCTTCGGTCGTGCAGTCGATCAGCTCCTCGCTGAACGGCATCGGTTACTCGGGCATCGGCTACAAGACTGCAAGCGTGAAGACCGTCGCCCTGGCCAAGAAAGGCAGCACTGACTTCATCGAAGACAGCGAAGAAAACGCCCTGAACGGCAAATACCCGCTGTCGCGTTTCCTCTACGTGTACGTCAACAAAGCCCCGAACAAGCCACTGGCCCCGCTGGAAGCTGAGTTCGTGAAACTGGTCCTGTCCAAACAGGGTCAGGAAGTGGTTGTGAAAGACGGCTACATCCCACTGCCTGCCAAAGTTGCCGCCAAGGCCCTGGCTGACCTGGGTTTGAAAGAAGGCGGCAAGTAAGCCTTCGGTAAGCTGCCTTGAACCGGGCTCACTCCACGGTTCAAGGCCCAGGCGGGGTCTGTAAGACCTGGACCTCGCCTCCTAATTTTTAATCCGCTGCCAGCCATGCTACGCGGCGGATTTCTTGCGTCACTGCATTGTCATCTTTCTGTCATACAGGATCGCTAGGGTGTGCGCATGAATGATCTGGCCAATTCCACCATGACGACGACTTCTCCTCCCAAGCGCATTGATTTCAATACGCCTGAGCTGCAACGCAAGCGCCGCATTCGCGCGCTCAAAGATCGCCTGACCCGTTGGTACGTGTTGATCGGCGGTCTCGCCGTCCTCGGCGCCATCACCCTGATTTTCTTCTTCCTTGCCTATGTCGTCGCGCCCCTGTTCCAAGGTGCCTCGCTGACCAAGGAAGACGCGCTCACGCCCGCCTGGATCCAGGACGCCGGCAAGCCGTTGATGATCTCCCTCGAAGAACAGAACCAAGTCGCCATGCGGGTTTCCGACAAAGGCCAGGCGCTGTTCTTTGATGTGGGTACCGGTGCCGAGCTTTCGCGTGTCGACTTGCCGCTACCGGCAGGCAGCCAGGTGGTGTCCATTGGCAGAGACCAACCGGGCAGCCCGCTGGTGATCCTTGGGTTGTCCAATGGCCAGTCCCTGGTGTTCCGCCACACCTATAAGGTGTCGTACCCGGACGGCAAGAAAACCATTACCCCGGCCATTGAATACCCTTACGGCGAAACGCCGATCGTGCTGGATGACGCGGGTCGCCCGCTGGAGCACGTCGCCCTTAACGCCACCGACTCTTCGCTGGTGGTAGCAGGCTCGGCCGGCTCGTACCTGAACGTGCTGGCCCTGAGCCGCGAAGAAAACATGATGACCGGCGAAGTCACCAGCGAGCAGAAGCGTATCGAGCTGCCGCAAATGACCGAGCCGGTGAAGGCGATCTTCATCGACCCACGCCAGCAGTGGCTGTACGTGATCAACGGTCGCGCCCTTGCCGATGTGTTCAGCTTGCGCGACAAGAGCCTTAACGGTCGCTACAAGTTGTTGGAAGACGGCGCCGCTGAGATCACCGCCAGTACCCAGCTGGTGGGTGGTATCTCGCTGATCGTCGGTAACTCCAAGGGCGGCCTGGCCCAGTGGTTCATGGCCCGTGACCCGGATGGTGAGCAGCGTCTCAAGCAGATCCGTACCTTCCAGATGGGCACTGCGCCGATCGTCGAAATCACCGCTGAAGAGCGTCGCAAGGGTTTCACCGCGCTCGACGCGTCTGGCAAGTTCGGCGTATTCCACAGCACCGCGCACCGTACCCTGCTGGTTGACCCGGTCGTGGAGGGCCAGGGCGTGTTTGGTCTGTCGCCACGGGCCAACCGCGTGATCGTCGAGGCTGGCGGCAAGCTGCAACCGCTGCTGCTGGACAACCCGCACCCGGAAGTTTCCTGGAGCGCGTTGTGGAGCAAGGTCTGGTACGAAAACTACGACGAGCCTAAGTACGTCTGGCAATCGACCGCCGCCAACACCGACTTCGAACCCAAGATGAGCCTGGCGCCGCTGACCTTCGGTACGCTGAAGGCGGCGTTCTACGCCATGCTGCTGGCCGCGCCTTTGGCCGTTGCCGCTGCGATCTACACCGCGTACTTCATGGCCCCGAGCCTGCGTCGCAAGGTCAAGCCGGTGATCGAGCTGATGGAAGCCATGCCGACGGTGATCCTTGGTTTCTTCGCGGGCCTGTTCCTGGCGCCGTATGTCGAAGGGCATCTACCGGGCATTTTCAGCCTGCTGATGCTCCTGCCGATTGGCATTCTGGTCGCCGGGTTTGTGTTCAGTCGCCTGCCCGAGTCCCTGCGCCTGCGTGTGCCGGACGGTTGGGAAAGCGCGATCCTGATTCCGGTGATCCTGTTCGTGGGCTGGCTGTCGCTGTACATGAGCCCGTACCTGGAGACCTGGTTCTTCGGTGGCGATATGCGCATGTGGATCTCCCACGACCTGGGCATTACCTACGACCAACGCAACGCACTGGTCGTCGGCCTGGCCATGGGCTTTGCGGTCATCCCGAACATCTACTCCATCGCCGAAGACGCCGTGTTCAGCGTGCCGCGCGGCCTGACCCTGGGCTCCCTGGCTCTGGGCGCCACGCCTTGGCAGACCATGACCCGCGTGGTCATCCTGACCGCCAGCCCGGGGATTTTCTCGGCGCTGATGATCGGCATGGGCCGTGCAGTGGGTGAAACCATGATCGTGCTGATGGCCACCGGTAACACGCCGGTGATGGAGATGAACCTGTTCGAAGGCTTGCGCACACTGGCGGCCAACGTCGCGGTGGAAATGCCCGAGTCGGAAGTGGGCGGCAGTCACTACCGCGTGCTGTTCCTCTCGGCGCTGGTGCTGCTGTTGTTCACCTTCATCATGAACACCCTCGCCGAGCTGATTCGTCAGCGTCTGCGCAAGAAATACTCGTCGCTTTAAGAAAGGTAGAAGTCTGTGAAACAGAACTCCCTGAATGGATGGTTCAAGAGCGGCGCCCCCGGCGTCTGGATCAGCGGTGGCGCGGTGTCCATCGCGGTCATCATGACCATTGGTTTGCTGGCCGTGATTGCGGTGCGTGGTTTGGGCCACTTCTGGCCGGCTGACCTGATCCAGGCCAACTACAACGTGCCGGGCCAGGAAAACCATATCGTCATCGGCGAAGTGGTGCAGAAGGAAGAAGTGCCCCGCGAGCGCCTGAAAAGCGCGGGCCTGCCGGTGCCGGACCAAGGCCCGGAATTCATGACCCGCGAGCTGATCAAGGTCGGCAACCGCGACCTCAATGGCAACGACTTCACCTGGATCGTGGGCGAGTGGTTGAAGGATCAGACCAAGCCTTTGAACCTGATGACGATCGAACGTCGCGAGTGGGGCAATTTCTACGGCACCCTGGTCAACGTCAAGCAGGATGGCAAGGTGATTGCCGAGGGCGAGGCTGCGTGGCCTGAGTTGCAAGCCCGCGTCGACCGCGTCAACAAGCTGGCTGCCCAGCTCAAGAGCCTGGAAAAAACCGACATCGGCGCAATCAACGCCGGGCTGGAGCGTATTCGCCTGCACGGTCGCAAGCTGGAGCTGGAAGGCAAGCTTGACGCCACCGCGCAGGCGGATATGGAAAGTGACCGCGTCGCGCTGAACAACCGTTACAAGGACGTTGAAGCGCGCCTGGCGGACCTGCACACCCAGTTCAATCGCGACAGCCTGACCGCTCGCGATGCCAACGGTAAGGAAGTGGAAATCGGCATTGGCAAAGTGGTGCACGCCTACCAGCCGAACGCCATGGGCACGATGACCAAGATCGGCTTCTACTTCAGCAAGGTCTGGGAATTCCTCAGCGATGACCCGCGTGAAGCCAACACGGAAGGCGGGATCTTCCCTGCCATCTTCGGCACCGTGATGATGACCCTGATCATGGCGATGATCGTGACCCCGTTTGGTGTCCTGGCGGCGGTGTACCTGCGTGAATACGCCAAGCAGAACACGCTGACCCGGGTGATTCGTATCGCCGTGAACAACCTGGCGGGTGTACCGGCCATCGTTTACGGCGTGTTTGGCCTGGGCTTCTTCGTGTATGTACTGGGTGGCTCGGTAGACCGCCTGTTCTTCGCCGAAGCCCTGCCGGCACCGACCTTTGGTACCCCGGGCCTGCTCTGGGCCTCGCTGACCCTGGCGCTGCTGGCGGTGCCGGTGGTGATCGTGGCCACCGAAGAAGGCCTGGCGCGGATTCCTCGCACCGTGCGTGAAGGCTCCCTGGCGCTTGGCGCGACCAAGGCGGAAACGCTGTGGAAGATCGTGCTGCCGATGGCCAGCCCGGCGATGATGACCGGCATGATCCTCGCCGTGGCGCGTGCCGCCGGTGAAGTGGCGCCGCTGATGTTGGTGGGTGTGGTGAAGCTGGCGCCGTCGCTGCCGCTGGATGGCAACTACCCGTACTTGCACCTGGACCAGAAGATCATGCACCTGGGCTTCCATATCTATGACGTCGGCTTCCAGAGCCCCAACGTCGAAGCCGCACGCCCGCTGGTGTACGCCACTGCGCTGCTGCTGGTACTGGTGATCGCCACGTTGAACCTCTCGGCGGTGTGGATTCGTAACCACCTGCGCGAAAAGTACAAGGCGCTGGACAGTTAATTGAAGTAAACGCGGACTCAATGTGGGAGGGGGCAAGCCCCCTCCGACACTAGACCACGATATACGCAGAATTTGAGTAAACCGCCCCCGGCGGTTCAACAACACGAATTGGTAGCACAGGGAGCATCCCATGCAACACGAAACCCATACCCACGGCATCAACATGTCTGCCCTGGGTCGTGACAAGCAAAGCCTGAGCCTGGCCCAGGAAACTGTGGCCATCGAAGTACCGGGCCTGAGCCTGTACTACGGTGAAAAGCAGGCGCTGTTTGACGTCAGCATGAACATTCCCAAGCAGCGCGTGACCGCCTTCATCGGCCCGTCCGGCTGCGGCAAGTCCACTCTGCTGCGTACCTTCAACCGCATGAACGACCTGGTTGACGGTTGCCGCGTAGAGGGTGCGATCAACCTCTATGGCAGCAACATCTACCGTAAAGGCGAGGATGTGGCTGAGCTGCGTCGCCGCGTGGGCATGGTGTTCCAGAAACCCAACCCGTTTCCCAAGACCATCTATGAAAACGTGGTCTACGGCCTGCGTATCCAGGGCATCAACAAAAAACGCATCCTCGACGAAGCGGTTGAGTGGGCCTTGAAGGGCGCAGCGCTATGGGATGAGGTCAAAGACCGCCTGCACGACTCGGCGCTCGGCTTGTCCGGTGGCCAACAGCAGCGTCTGGTGATTGCCCGTACCATCGCCGTGGAGCCGGAAGTCTTGCTGCTCGACGAACCGTGCTCGGCCCTTGACCCGATCTCGACACTGAAAGTCGAAGAGCTGATCTACGAGCTCAAGTCCAAGTTCACCATTGTTATCGTGACCCACAACATGCAACAGGCGGCGCGGGTTTCCGACTACACCGCGTTCATGTACATGGGCAAGCTGGTGGAGTTCGGCGATACCGATACCTTGTTCACCAATCCAGCGAAGAAGCAGACCGAAGACTACATCACCGGTCGTTATGGCTAGTTGGAGCAGCTGCAAGCCGCAAGTTTCAAGCGGCAAGTAAGAGCAGTTCAACGGAACGACACACATCAGCTTGCAGCTTATAGCTTGCGGCTTACAGCTTTTGCGGAGCAAACCCATGATTAGCAAAGAAGGCCTTACCCATCACATCTCCGCGCAATTCAACGCCGAACTTGAGGAAGTGCGCAGCCACCTCCTGGCGATGGGCGGGCTGGTGGAAAAGCAAGTCAACGACGCGGTCACAGCGCTGATCGAGGCCGACTCGGGCTTGGCCCAGCAAGTGCGCGAGATCGATGACCAGATCAACCAGATGGAACGCAACATCGACGAAGAATGCCTGCGCATTCTTGCCCGTCGCCAGCCGGCGGCGTCCGACTTGCGTTTGATCATCAGCATTTCCAAGTCGGTGATCGACCTGGAGCGTATCGGCGACGAAGCCACCAAGATCGCTCGCCGCGCCATCCAGTTGTGCGAAGAAGGCGAAGCGCCGCGCGGTTACGTGGAAGTGCGTCACATCGGTGATCAGGTGCGCAACATGGTGCGTGATGCCCTCGACGCGTTTGCTCGCTTTGACGCTGAATTGGCGCTGTCGGTCGCCCAGTACGACAAGATCATTGACCGCGAATACAAGACCGCACTGCGTGAGTTGGCCACCTACATGATGGAAGACCCGCGCTCTATCTCGCGGGTCTTGAACATCATTTGGGTGCTGCGTTCCCTGGAACGTATCGGCGACCACGCGCGCAATATCTCGGAATTGGTGATCTATCTGGTGCGCGGCACCGACGTAAGACACATGGGCCTCAAGCGCATGAAAGCCGAAGTTGAAGGCACGGCGGATCTAATCCCTAATGTTCCGGACGAATCTGACGATAAGTAAGGTTGCCCGAGAAATTAACGCCCGGCCTCTGGCCGGGCGTTTTCGTTTACGGCATCTGAATTTTTTGCGCGGAAGGCGTCAGAAAGTCCTTCTGTGACTACCGAGTTTTGGCAAAATGCCATCAGTCAGGCGTTTTGCGTGCCGAAGTTTTTATAGGATGAAGGGTCGATGAGTAAAGTCAGTGTGTTGGTGGTGGATGACGCCTCGTTTATTCGCGACTTGGTGAAGAAGTGCCTGCGCAATTACTTCCCTGGGATCAAGATCGAAGATGCGGTGAACGGCAAAAAGGCGCAATCCATCCTGATGCGCGAAACCTTCGACCTGGTGCTGTGTGACTGGGAAATGCCGGAGATGTCCGGTCTGGAGCTGTTGACCTGGTGCCGTGAGCAGGCCCACCTGAAGGCCATGCCATTTGTGATGGTGACCAGCCGTGGCGACAAGGAAAACGTGGTGCAGGCTATCCAGGCTGGCGTTTCCGGTTACGTCAGCAAGCCATTCACCAACGAACAGTTGCTGAACAAGGTCAAGCAGGCCCTGCACAAGGTTGGCCGCCTGGATGCACTGATCGCCAGTGCGCCAACCAAGATGAATTCGGCCTTTGGCAACGATTCCTTGAGCGCCCTGACCGGTGGCAAGCCTGAGGCGGTCAAGCCGGCCCCGGCCCCGGTGGCGGCGGCACCCAGCAAAGGTCTGCTCAACAACCCACCCGTAGCGGCACCTGCGGCCGCGCCAGCCGGCGGTCGTGGTCAGGGCCAGCTGCGCCTGTCCAGTGGCACCCAGCAATGCGTGATCAAGGCGTTGAGCATCAAGGAAGCGCTGCTGGTGGTACGCCGTGGCGAAGTCCTGCCTCAGGTACTGGAAAGCGCCGTGTTGGACCTTGAGCAGGGCGACAATGCCGAAGTCGCGCGTCTCAACGGCTACCTGCACGCTATCGTTGCCTACGAACCCAAGCCTGACAGCGACTGGCTGCAACTGACCTTCCGCTTTATCGACCAGGATGCGCAGAAGATGGACTACATTTCGCGGCTGATTGCCCGCGGGACGGCGCAGAAGCATTTTGTGCCGGGTGCGTAAGCCTCAAAGCGATGCCTGACAGATGTGGGAGGGGGTGTCCCTCCCGAACTGGTTCTTCATTGCGACCTACACAGTTGTCATGATCGGCTGCTAGCTTGACGCTCAGTCATCCCGGCAGGTTTGCGCCATGCTCACGCGTCTATTGCTGTGTTGCGTACTGGCTGCGGTCGCGACTGCGGCCCAGGCCATGACCCTCTACAAATCCACCGATGCCAATGGCAGGGTGTTTTTCAGCGACCAGCAAACCCCTGGCGCCCAGGCGTTCGTGATCCAGGAGCGCAAGGTCGAGCGTCCGATACTCCAGAGGCCCAAAGCCCCTTACCCTCAGCAAGCCTACCGCTACCCGTTACCCTGGCGCGGTGGCCCTTTCCGGCTGACCCAAGGCCCCAACGGCAGTTTCAGTCACACCGATACCAAGAGTCGCTACGCCAGGGATATCGCCATGCCCGAAGGCACGCCGATCATTGCGGCGAGGAGCGGCACGGTGGTCAAGACCGAGAATAGGCAGGCCGGACGCGGCGGCGACGCGTCAGGGAATTTCGTGCGGGTACGCCACGATGACGGCACCGAGGGCGTGTATCTGCACCTCAAGCAAGGTTCGGTGAGTGTCCGGGTGGGGCAGCGTGTGGCGGTGGGCAGCCCGCTGGCATTGTCGGGCAATACCGGCAACAGCAGCGGGCCGCATTTGCACTTCGTGGTGCAACAGGTTTCCGAGGCGGGGCTGGTCTCGATCCCATATGAGTTCAACCAGCCGGTCGGCACATTGCCCAACTTTGCGTTGGGCAATTGAGGCGTCAGTCCAGCAACAGGACCTTGGCCAGCACGATCTTCGGCCCTTTCATCTTCTTGATGATGATCCGCAAGCCTTCGACCTCCAGTACCTCTTCCTCTTCCGGCACCCGCTTGAGGGTGTCGTAGATCAAGCCGGCCAGGGTTTCGGCTTCGATATGGTCCAGGTCCACGCCCAGCAGGCGTTCAACCTTGAACAGCGGCGTATCACCTCGTACCAGCAGCTTGCCCGGCTGGTAGGCCAGGATGCCGCGTTCGGCCTTGCGGTGTTCGTCCTGGATATCGCCGACCAGTACTTCCAGCACGTCTTCCATCGTCAGGTAGCCGATGACCTTACCGTCGGCTTCCTCCACCAGGGCGAAGTGCGCGCCGCCTTTGCGGAACTGCTCCAGCAGTTGCGACAACGGCATATGCCGCGACACGCGCTCCAGCGGGCGGGTCAGCTCGGCCAGGTTGAACGATTCGGGGATATGGTCCAGCGCCGCCAATTCCAGCAACAGGTCCTTGATGTGCAGCAGGCCCACAAACTCGTTACGCACCGCGTCATACACCGGGTAGCGGCTGAATTTATGACGACGGAACAGCGCGAGGATTTCCTTGAGCGGGGCGTTGAAGTCCAGGGTCACCAGGTCTTCCCGGGAATTGGCCCAGTCCACTACTTCCAGCTCGCCCATTTCCACGGCGGAGGCCAGTACACGCATGCCTTGGTCGCTCGGGTCCTGGCCGCGGCTGGAGTGCAGGATCAGCTTGAGTTCTTCGCGGCTGTAATGGTGTTCGTGGTGGGGGCCAGGCTCGCCTTGGCCGGCGATGCGCAGAATGGCGTTGGCGCTGGCGTTGAGCAGGTAGATGGCCGGGTACATCGCCCAGTAGAACAGGTACAGCGGCACTGCCGTCCACAGCGACAGCAGCTCGGGCTTGCGAATGGCCCAGGACTTGGGCGCCAGCTCACCGACGACGATGTGCAGGTAGGAGATCACGAAAAAGGCGGCAAAGAACGACACGCCCTTGATCACTTCGGGCGATTGCACGCCCACAGCGTCCAGTAACGGTTCGAGGATGTGCGCAAAGGCCGGCTCACCGACCCAACCCAGGCCCAGCGAGGCCAGGGTGATACCCAGTTGGCAGGCCGACAGGTAGGCGTCGAGCTGGCTGTGCACGGTGCGCAGGATCTGCCCGCGCCAGCCGTTTTTGTGGGCGATGGACTCGACCCGGGTGGCGCGCAATTTGACCATGGCAAATTCCGCCGCAACGAAGAAGCCGTTGAGCAGTACCAGGATCAGTGCAAAAAGAATCATGCCGAAATCGGCGAAGAGTGTCGCGAGGGTAATACCAGGGGAAGGGTCCATGATGGGGTTGTGCAGGTTCCGTGTGTTCAATAAGGGGTGACAGGTGGGCCTGAAAGGCAGGCACAAGTCGGCCAATGTAGCGGCTGACGGGGCGCTTGCCTAGTACTCGCTGCCAGGCGGGGCTGAAATGCGGCCTCTAAAACACGGCAAGTCCAAATGTGGGAGGGGGCTTGCTCCCGATAGCCGTGTGTCAGTCAGCACAGCTGATGCGGGTACACCGCCGTCGGGAGCAGGTCCCTTCCCACATTGGGTTTTGTGCTGTGTTTGAGTTATTCATCGTTTCCCACGAGCCGCGAGCGGGTCACCTGCGTCGTAGGAAAGTGGCAGGTAAAGGTGCTGCCGTGCCCCAGCACGCTGCTGATTTCCAGGCGGGCCCGATGGCGCAGCAGCACATGCTTGACGATCGCCAGGCCCAGCCCGGTGCCGCCGGTGTTGGAGTTGCGGCTGGAGTCGACGCGGTAGAAGCGTTCGGTCAGGCGTGGCAGGTGCTTGGCGTCGATACCGATACCCGAGTCCTGCACACTCAGGTGCGCGCCATGCTCGTCGGCCCACCAGCGGATGCGGATATTGCCCTTGTCCTGGGTGTACTTCACGGCGTTGAACACCAGGTTGGAAAACGCACTGCGCAACTCGCCTTCGCTGCCCTTGAGCAGTACCAGCGGGTCGGCTTCCAGGGTGATTTGCTGGCCGCGCTGGCCGGAGAGGGCCTGGGCGTCGTTCTTGATGGTCTGCAACAGGCTTTGCACCGCCACCGGGTGGTTATCCGACGGGTAATCGGTGGCCTCAAGCTTGGCCAGCAACAGCAGGTCGTTGAGCAGGGTCTGCATGCGTGAGCCTTGCTGTTGCATCTGCTGCAGGGCACGGCTCCAGCGCGGGTTGATCTCGTCAACGTTGTCCAGCAACGTTTCCAGGTAGCCGCAGATCACCGTCAGCGGTGTGCGCAATTCATGGGAGACGTTGGCGACGAAGTCTTTGCGCATCTGCTCCAACTGGTGGATGCGGGTCACATCACGCACCAGCATCAGGTGCTCGTTATTGCCGTAGCGCGTCAGGTACAGCTGGATGCGCACGCGGTCGTTGGTAGGCGAGGGGATTTCCAGGGCTTCTTCGTAGTTGTCCTGCTCGAAATACTCCTTGAAACGCGGGTGGCGCACCAGGTTGGTCACCGGCTGGCCACTGTCCTGGGGCGTCTTCAGGCCCAGCAGGGTCTCGGCGGCGCGGTTCCACCATTCCAGGTTGCCGTCGCTGTCGAGCATGATCACCGCGTCTTTGAGCGCGGCGGTGGATTCCTGCACCCGGTCGATCACCGCTTGCAGGCGCCCGCGTACCCGTTGGTCGCGGCGTTGCAGGTGGTAGATGCTGTCGAACACCTCGCCCCACAGGCCATAGCCGTCGGGTGGTGCTTCGTCGGGTTTGTGCTGGCGCAGCCATTCATGCAGGCGAAGCAATTGTTTGAGGGTCCAGCCCAGATACAGGCCAATGCCGACGGCCAGGCTCCAGCCGTAATAGCCGCTGATCAGGCCCACCAGCAGGCAGCCGGTGATCAACACAAGCATGTGGCGGATCAGGGTGCCATGCCAGTTTTGGTTCAAGGTGCGTCCTTCGGAGCAGTTTCAAGTTTCAAGCTGCAAGCTCCAAGCTTAAGCAGTCCCGCTTTTAACTTGCGGCTTGTGGCTGGTTGCTTATAGCTCAACCTTTGGTTGAAAACCGATAGCCGGTGCCGCGCACGGTTTGTACCAGATTCTCGTACGCATCGCCCAAGGCTTTGCGCAGTCGGCGGATATGCACGTCAACGGTGCGCTCTTCTACATAGACATTGCCGCCCCACACTTGGTCGAGCAACTGGCCACGGGTGTAGGCGCGTTCCTGATGGGTCATGAAAAATTGCAGCAGGCGGTATTCGGTCGGGCCCATCTCGGCGGGTTTGCCGTCGATGGTCACGCGGTGGCTGATCGGGTCCAGCAGCAGGCCGCCGACTTCGATGGGCGCCTCACCATCAGTCGGGCCTGCGCGACGCAGCACGGCTTTGAGGCGCGCGACCAGTTCACGTGGGGAAAAGGGCTTGGTGATGTAGTCATCGGCACCGACTTCCAGGCCCTGGATCTTGTTGTCCTCTTCGCCCTTGGCGGTGAGCATGATGATCGGGATGTCCCCGGTCAGCTCGTCACGTTTGAGGCGGCGGGCCAGTTCGATACCGGAGGTGCCGGGCAGCATCCAGTCGAGCAGGATCAGGTCCGGTTTACGGTCGACGATAATGGCATGGGCCTGCTGGGAGTTCTCCGCCTCCAGGCAGTCATAGCCGGCCATTTCCAACGCAACGGCGATCATTTCGCGAATGGGCGCTTCGTCGTCAACGATCAGAATGCTCCTGCCAACCATGCCTAAATCCTCTTGTCATTTAACTGTCTTGCGCCGCATTAGATAACGGAATTATTGCAGTCGTGTGACAGTAATTTAGCCGCTTGGGCAATTTGCGGCACTCTGGACTACGCTTTGGGTCCGAATCCTGACAACCACAAAAGGAAGGTTCCGATGACTTACAGTACGATTTCCTGGAAAGCCCTGCTGGTCACGGCGGCGTTGACGCTGCCGACGCTGGCGTTTGCGGCAGACCCGGCGATGACCAAAGACGGGATGCTGGTGGATCACAAGGGCATGACGCTCTACACCTTTGCCAAGGATGCTGGTGGCAAGTCCATGTGCAACGACAAGTGCGCCGCTAACTGGCCACCCTTGATGGCAGAGTCCACCGACAAGCCTATGGGCAAGTGGACCGTGATTACCCGTGATGATCAAAAGAGCCAGTGGGCCTACAGTGGCAAACCGCTCTACACCTTCGTCATGGACAAGAAGGCCGGTGACATGACCGGTGAAGGCAAAATGGACGGAGCCTGGATGGTTGCCAAGCCTTAGCCCAGCCCACTAATGATGAGGGGCCTGGCCCCTCATCGAAACCCGTAGTCAGCCACAATCCCGACAAAAATCGCCAACCCGGCCCAGTGGTTGTGCAAAAACGCCTTGAAGCATTTCAGGCGGTCCCGGTCCCGTGTGTACCAGAACTCCCAGGCAAAACAGCCCGCCGCCGCCAGCAGCCCGAGGTGGAACCAGCCACCCAGCTCGAACCGCGCACCGGCCAGCAACAGGCACACCAACGAAAGCCCTTGCAGGGTCAGGATGATCACGCGGTCGGCATCGCCGAACAGAATGGCGGTGGACTTCACCCCGATCTTCAAGTCGTCGTCACGGTCCGTCATCGCGTAATAAGTGTCATAGCCCACCGTCCACAACAGGTTGGCGATATACAGCAGCCACGCGATAGCGGGCAGGTGGCCGGTCTCTGCGGTAAACGCCATCGGCATGCCCCAGGAAAACGCCGCCCCCAGCACCACCTGCGGGTAATAGGTGTAGCGCTTCATGAACGGGTAGCTCGCCGCCAGCGCCAAACCGCCCAGTGACAGCAGGATGGTAGAGGCGTTGGTCAGCAGCACCAGCAGGAAGCTGATGCCCATCAGCACCGCAAAGAACACCAGTGCCTCTTTCGAGCTGATTTTTCCGCTCACCAGTGGCCGTTGCTCGGTGCGTTTCACGTGGCCATCGACCTTGCGGTCAGCCCAGTCATTGATCACGCAGCCACCGGCGCGAGTCAGTACCACGCCCAGCACGAAGATCACGATATTGAGCAGTGACGGCGAACCCTTGCCGGCAATCCACAGCGCCCACAGCGTTGGCCACAGCAGCAGGTAGATGCCAATGGGCTTGTCCATGCGCGTTAGCTGAATGAAATCCCAGGCCCTGGGGTTCAGGCGGTTCAAGGACTTGAGCAGACGTTGATACATCAGCAATTCTCCGGGTGGCCATGCAGCGCATGCCAGAAACTCGGCAGGAAAATTTCCGCCACCAGTACACTCAGCAACCCGCGATCAAAGCGTGAGCGGCGCGCCCACAGGCCATCGGTCTGGTCTGCTGTCGGCAGCCACTGACGAGGGTAATGGCACACCTCGATGGCCTGGCGGGTAAAGGCACGGTCGCAGAACAGCAATTCGCCCAGCGAGCGGCTGCCCAACGCGTCCATGTGCAACCCGTCGCCCTGCAAGGCACTGCGAGCCGCTACGCTGCGGGCGAACACCCACGGCTGGCCATGCCCGCGCAAATAGACCTCGCGCACCCAACCAATACTGGCGGGGGCGAGGTCCAAGGCGGCGCATTCATCATCGCGCAACGGCTGCCAGCCTTCGAACAGTGGCGTCACGCTGAAACCGTCATTGGACAGCCGCGTCAGCCGCCGCGTCAGCGAGCCTTCGTCGAACAGCCAATTGAGGACCAGGGGCGCGGGCACAGGGGCCAGAAGGCTCTGGGTCAGCCATTGGCAAGCATCGGGAAGGGCGATTGAGTGCGGCACGGTGAGTCAGTATTGGCAGCAAAAGAGGCGGCGAGCTTATCATGGCACCCTGATCTTTTGCCGTGTCAAACCCGTCGTTTGCATCGATCGTGCTTGCATCTGCCGGCCCCGATCAGTACAAAACGCCCTGAGTCGCGCGGCAACGCTGGATCTATCGATCGCCGGCCAAGATGCCTGGACCTTGAGGAAGCAAGTAATGAAGAAGTGGCAATGTGTAGTCTGCGGCCTGATCTATGACGAAAAAGACGGTTGGCCGGATGACGGAATCGCTCCGGGCACCCTGTGGCAGGACGTCCCGGAAGACTGGCTATGCCCGGACTGCGGCGTGGGCAAAATGGATTTCGAAATGATCGAAATCGGTTAATTCTTAGTTTAAGACACGTACTACAAGGAGAAAGGAATGAACGCACCTGTCGTGATCATCGGCACAGGATTGGCCGGATACAACGTAGCCCGGGAGTTTCGCAAGCTCGACAGCGAGACCCCATTGCTGCTGATCACCGCGGATGACGGGCGCTCCTACTCCAAGCCCATGCTCTCCACCGGCTTTGGCAAGAACAAGGAAGCCGACGGCCTGAGTATGGCCGAACCGGGTGCCATGGCCGAGCAACTCAAGGCCGAAGTGCGCACCCACACCCGCATCAGCGGTATCGACCCAGGCCACAAGCGCCTGTGGATCGGCGAGGAAGCGGTGGTTTACCGCGACCTGATCCTGGCCTGGGGCGCAGAGACCGTGCGTGTACCGGTCGAGGGTGACGCGGCTGAGCTGATTTTCCCGATCAACGACCTCGAAGACTACGCACGCTTTCGCGCCGCGGCTGCCGGCAAACGCCGCGTGCTGCTGCTCGGTGCCGGCCTGATCGGCTGCGAGTTTGCCAACGACCTGATCCTCGGCGGCTATGAAATCGACCTGGTCGCGCCCTGCGAGCAAGTCATGCCGACTTTGCTGCACCCGGCAGCGGCCGCCGCCGTGCAAGCTGGGCTGGAAGGTCTGGGCGCGCGTTTCCACCTGGGCCCGGTGCTCAACCGCCTGCAGCGCACTGCAGACGGCCTGGAAGCGCACCTGTCGGACGGTGAAGTGATTCACTGCGACCTGGTGGTCTCCGCCATCGGCCTGCGCCCACGCGTGGACCTGGCCGCCGCCGCCGGCTTGCAAATCAACCGCGGGATCATGGTGGACCGTCACCTCAAGACCTCCCACGCCAATATCTACGCCCTGGGCGACTGCGCCGAGGTCGACGGCCTTAACCTGCTATACGTGATGCCACTGATGAGCTGCGCCCGCACCCTGGCCCAGACCCTGGCCGGCAACGCCACGGCGGTCAGCTACGGGCCGATGCCGATCACCGTGAAGACCCCGATCTGCCCACTGGTGGTATCGCCACCGCCACGGGGTAGCGAAGGCGTGTGGAGCGTCGAAGGGCAGGGCGCCGACATCAAGGCCCTGTGCCGCGATGCCAGCGGCCGCCTGCTGGGCTACGCGCTGACAGGCAGCGCCGTAATGGAAAAACTGGCCCTGAACAAAGAACTTCCGCCGTTGCTGGCGTAAATACGGGTCGTTCTGTCGGAATCAGCACGTTCTTACCCCTAGAAAGGTCGCCACGAGACTGGCGGAGCGTGCGAGGGCATGCCATCCTCACTCCCGTCTGCCGCAGAGTAGAGCCTGCGGCGCCTTGGGCGCTGCTCCGTAAGAGAGCAGCACGGACATAACAACAAAAAACCGTCAAAGAGGCTTCATTTATGCGTAAACCAGAACTCGCAGCCGCCATCGCTGAAAAAGCAGACCTCACTAAAGAACAGGCCAACCGCGTCCTCAACGCCGTTCTCGAAGAAATCACCGGCGCCCTGCACCGCAAGGACAGCGTCACCCTGGTTGGCTTCGGCACCTTCCTGCAACGCCATCGCGGCGCCCGCACCGGCAAAAATCCTCAAACCGGTGAGCCGGTGAAAATCAAGGCCAGCAACACCGTTGCGTTCAAGCCGGGCAAGTCGCTGAAAGACACTGTCAACGCGTAATGGCGTTACCGTCTCGAAGGGGGCGGGGTGGTAGGAGAGATGGGCACGCCGACTGGGTCGGGTGCCCATTTTTTATTGGACTAAACAAGACGGTAATGCAATCTGGCCCGTCCGGCTTCTCACAGACAGCTTTTTATCTGGAGCTTTTTGATGAGTCTTCATTTGAATGGCGTGAGCTTTTCTAATCCGATCTTGCCAATGATTTCATTGATTCTGGCGACATTTTCTTCGATATCGGCTTTTATCTTTTCGTGCGGGTAATGTTCGGGTTTATCAAAGAACTGAATTTTTAACAGGCTCATCAGGTAAGTGACACGTTGATTGCCCTCTGTCACAAAGTCGCCCTCGTTCTCCGCGTCCTGGATTTTGTCCAGGCTCAAGGTCTCGCCTCTTACAAAGCGTTCATGGGTGTTGCGCTTCACCGTGACTTGCAGCTCGTTTCCTGTGTTCAGCGCCGCCAATACACGAGCACGCGCATCAGCGTACACGGGCTCATCACCGCGCGCCCTCGCCAGGGTGCCGTTGAGTACCAGTGACGCCTCGATCCAGACCCAATAGTCATAGTTATTTTCAAAAGGGATTTTGCTCAGCGGTGCAGTGAGCTGTTCGGCCAGGTCTTTTTCATTGATGACGTACAAAAGGTAAGCCAGACGGGTCAGCGATTCGATACGTGACTTCTGAGTTTTATTGTATTTGGCTGCCACTTTCGACACGCGGTCTGCCAATGGGCCGCCGGCAGCAGAGAGTGAATCAAGTGCTTCTGTGATCTGCATGGAAATCTCCAATCGGTTACTTCACGACTATTTTTACTCGGGTCCCGTCGTCATAGCCGCTCAGGGCATGCGCGATCGAGGAGCCTGCGCCTCGGTTGTCGCTAGGGTCGATGTACCTGACGCTAGCCCCTTTGCCACCTTCTTTGAACATCGCCATCGGGAATTCATCCCGATCCAGTGCCTTGACGGACGGGTGACCGGCCAGAGAGGCTTTGCGGTTATCCGCCGCGCCCAGGCGATCGATAGTAAATATATTTTTTCCTCGCGCCTTGATGACATCAGCGATGTGACCGAACGTCTGCTTGTACTGCTTCCTGGTCAGTTCAAGAACGATATCGTGTGTCTTGCCATCTCCTGCCTTGACGTTGCAACCCTTGTATCCAAGGGGGTCAGTCCAGACGATAGGGTTCGGCGCGTATTCATAGAGGTTAATCCCACCTGCCAGCCCAATAGGGTCGGGCGTCGTAAACCGCCCTACGTCCGGATCATAAAAGCGGAAGGTGTTGTAGTGCAGGCCCGTCTCCCGATCCAGGTATTGTCCCTGGAAACGCAGGTTCTGCTCCTCGATGTAATAGGGTTCGCGAACTTCCCTGACGCTGTTGCCCCATACCTGGTAACGCGATTGCCACAGCGTATGCCCGTCCGCTTCCGTCAACTGTTCAGGCAAACCGTTCAAATCATTGTGGTAGTAACGCACACGCTGATGTTCGCCAGTGCCATCGACACGTGCCAGCAGGATAAAGGGGTCAGATTTATTTACAGTCCCTATCCGGATTAAATAGATCCGTCCCCTTTATTGTTCAGACTTGGATACCTTTGGAACAGTCTACGAATCGAAGACCTTTAAGCTGGGATGCTTCGCATTGCTGCTTGAACTGCTGGGAAACAAAGATGCGTTGTGAACTTTCCTTAGCTCTCACGATATGGTGATTGCCTAAGGTAGCAGGTGGCAGACTTTGAAGAGTGGTGAATTTCAGAGGACCATCCGGCATAAAGCTGAACATGGGACCATATTGAGAGTTATTCAAATCAATACAAGGAAGTATCTGGATCACATTGAATACATAGTAACCTTCCAGCTTTTCTTCTTTTAGATAAACGTTGGCAGGAAAAAGCTGAGCGTCTTTCGGGAATTTGCGCAGTACGTTGGCCATTGCCTCGCTTACAAATTCAAGCGTGTCACTTTGAAGAAGATCGAAGGACATTAAGCGAGATGCGCTGATCTTATTTTTATTTCTAAAGGTTGGAGTGGTAGCAATTGATGATTGCTCTTCTCCACTAATAAACAATAGGTGGTCGGGAGATTTTTTCTGGTCGTATTTGAACCAGTAAATTTCTGAATAGTTTTCACTGATTTCTAATAGGTACATATTATTTCCCGCAGCGACCTGCTTGAGTTGAGTTTTTATTCAACCGAGTACGCCCATTGCGTAATCCCGACCTTTCAGAGCTGACAACCTCCCTCACTGCCTGCGCGTACTGGGCTTTTTTCCATTTTCCAGCCTTGCCCGCGAGGGATATTTCATTGAGCTGTGCCCGAACAGCTTTGTTGTAACCCGGATGTGAGCCTTTGTGAATAGTGCGATATTTGTGCTTGCCCTCTTCACTAGGCAAGTAAATGATGTTGGAAGTTTTGTGTATGTCGAATCCAGCCTTCTTCAGAGCAGGGTGATCAGCCAGCGATTGAGGAATAATATGGTGTTTCTGGAATCCATCGATTCCAGGCATATTTTTATAGTTCCAGTTAAACAGGCCCCATGGATCAACCCATGTAATTGGATTTGGCGCATATTGGTACAGGTTTATGCCGCCCAGTAAACTGATCGGATCTGGAGTCGTGAATCTCCCTATTTCGGGGTCGTAGAACCTGAGAGTGTTGTAGTGTAGCCCCGTCTCCCGGTCCAGATACTGCCCCTGAAACCGCAGGTTCTGCTCTTCAATGTAATAAGGCTCACGCACCTCTTCCAGCGTGTTGCCCCACACCCGATAAGTCGCCTGCCAGACGCTGTGCCCATCGGCCTCGGTCAGTTGTTCCGGCAACCCGTTCAGGTCGTTGTGGTAGTAGCGAATCTTCTGTAGCGGGCCAAGGCCGTCGACGCGGGCCAGCGGTTCGTAGCCGTCATCATCGTAAACATAGAGGCTGGTCTGGCTGTATTTATGCTCCTGCAATAACCGCAGTCCATCCCACACAAACTGCGTTTCTCCCAGCGGATACCCGTCACTGCCATGCTCGGTTTTTTCGATGCGTCGGCCCAGCGGGTCGTAGATCATTCGCACGACGCTGCCGTCATCGTTACGCACTTCAACCAAACGGCTTTCAGCATCGTAGGTAAACCGCTGCACGCCCAGTTTCGCGCTGCGTTTTTCGATCATCCGCCCAAACGCGTCATAGCGATAACGTTTGTCCTGATAGGTCAGCAGCTTGTTATGCATCACCAACCCGGCACCCGCCTGCGGGCCGTCCAGCAGGTTGGCGGCGGCGTCGTAGGCGAAGGTTTCACGCTGGCCGTGCAGGCTGTCCTGGCTGGCGATGATGCGGCCGGTGGCGTCGTAGTGCAGCAGTTGGCGGTGCTGTGCGGCGGGTTGTTGGTAGAGTTTGCCGATCAGGTTGTCGGCGGGGTCGTATTCGAACTGTTTTTGCGCGGCCGTCGGCATCAACGATGGCTGACTTGCCAAGCGGCGTTGGCGCGAACGCAGGCGGCCACTACGGTCGTATTCGCTGCGGGTGGTGAGCTGGCCCTGGGTGCGCAGTACTTCGCGGTGCAGGCGGTCACGCTCGAAGTCGCTGATGACCTGGCCGTCGAGGTTGATCTGGTGCAGATGGCCGCTGCCGTAATACAGGCGATTGAGCCAGCGGCCGTCCGGCAGTTGGGTCTGGATCAGGTTGCCGAGTTCGTCGTAGTGGTGTTGCAGGTTGCCCGCCGAACTCTGCTCGCAAAGCAGTTGGCCGAGGGCATCGTAGGCAAAACCCAGGGCTTGGACGTTGCCCTGCGAATCGGTGAAGGTGACAGCCGTGAGCTGGTCCACTGCGTCGTAGCTGTAGTCGGTGCGGCCATCGTCGGTGGTCTTGGCAATCAGCCGGCCCACTGCATCGCGTTCCAATCGATGGACGATAGGCGCGGGCGGCGTTTCGGGCACCAGGGCCAGACCGTTTCCGTAAGGCGCCGGCACGGCAGTCACCGCCGTGACGTTATCCAGCGGGTCATAGCTGTAGTGCTTGGCGCTGCCGTCGAGGTCCTGCTGTTCAACCAGACGGTCGCTGGCATCCCAGGCAAAACGATAACGCTCGCCGTTTTCGTTGATCAGCGCTTGCAGCCGTCCATAGCTGTCATAGCCGAACTGCACCTGCCGGCCATGGGCGTCGATGCGCTGGCTGACCAGGCCACGGCGATTATGTTGATAGAGCGTCGTATGCCCGGCCGGGTCGGTGTAGCCCACCAATTGGCCGCTGACCGCGCGCTGGTACTGCTCGGTACGGCCGTCCGGCAATTGGGTGGTGAGCAGACGGCCCTGGGCGTCATAGCTGAATTGGGTACGCTCGCCCAGGGCATCGGTAATGACCTGCAGATAGCCGCGCTCGTCGTAGCTGAATCGCGTCGGGTAACCTGAGCAGTCGATGTGCTCGACCAGTTGTCCGAACGGGTTCCAGCGCAGCTTTTTGCTTTTGCCGGTGGCGTCAATAATTTCCACGGGCTGGCCGTGGGCGTCATAACGATAGCGCGTGACGTAGCCCAGTGGATCGGTTTCGGCGATGCAGTTGCCGCGTGAGTCATAGCGATATTGCCAGCTGTTGTCCGCGGCGTCGGTTTCCACCAGGGGCAAGGCCCAATGTTCCAACCACAGCGTCGAATCGCTGCGACCCAGCGGGTCGGTTTCGCCGATCAGGTTGCCGGCCTCGTCGTAGCTGTATTCAAAGCGCCCGCCCAGCGGGTCGGTGGCGCTGAGCAACTGGCGCTCGTCGTTCCATTCGAACAGCCAGGTGTGGTCAAGGTTGTCGCTGTAACGAATGATCTGGTGTTGGGTGTTCCAATGCCGGGTACTAACGCGTTGCAAGCCGTCGGTAATACGGGTGATACCGGCCTGCAAGTCATAGTCGAACTGGTAAGCGTCGCCCTCATCGGTCCAGTGCCGGACCACGCGCCATTCCAAACCTTCAACCAAAGACCATTCGTAGAAGCAACGAAGCCCGGTCGGCAGTTGATGCTCCACCATCCTGCGACCGCTGTCGTAGGCAAAACGACGCTGAACCTGGCCTGTCGCATCGCGCACTTCAGCCAGGTTGCCCTGCGTGTCGAAGCCATAACTGACCAGCACTTCTCGGCGCTGATCAGGGTACAGACGTTCGATGCGCGCCAACTGGCCCTGATCACGGATCAACTCAACCTGCACCAGGTCGAATGTGTCGCGTAGCCGCACCATGTGCCCGGCTTCGTCATAATCGATATAGATGCGGTTGTCGTTTCGGTCGCCCAATTGAGTAAGGCGCAGCAGCGACGGGTTGGCGGAGGGTTCAAGCAAGCGATACAGGCCGTCATCGCTCTCGATCAGCAACTGCCCATTGAGGTGACGCCGCACCGCGAGCCCTTCACCGGCGCTGAACACCGCGCCGCCCAAGGGAATCGAACCCATGTCGATAGGCCGACCTTGCTCATCGGTATAAATCAGCGTTTCACCGCCCTCTGAATGGGGCAGGATCTCGACGCACACTTCATATGGGACGCTCCAGCCTGCGCCAAACATTCCGCCCGGGCGCTCATCGCGGCTGTTGTAGAAGCGCTGCCAGTCGATCGGCAGGATGCCGGGCAGCACAAAATCCAGCTCCTCGGCATTGCCCAGCACCTTCGCGCCCGTGGCCGCATGCACCGGATTCGATGAACCCATCGCTGCGTTCGCCACGGCCCCCATCGCGCTGCTGACCGCCATCGACGTGGCCCCGCCGATCAACATGCACGGCAACTTGCTGAAGAACTTGCCCTTGCCACCCTTGAGCATCAACAGTGCCGTGACCGCCAACCCTACGCCCGGCGTCTTGCCACTGCGAATCTCACGCACCACCACCGAGCCGCCGCCAATGGTCACGTTGGAGGAAATCAGGCCGGACGACACCACCGTTGCATCGCAGGTGCTGCGATCACCGCTGCGCGCCGCCGGTTGGCCGTTGATGGTGACCTTATCCGAACCCTCGGCCAGAAACTGCGGCGGCATCGGCGGGTGCTTCATGCACGTGACCAGGTCCAGCGGCTTGGGCTCGGCCCCAGGCGCCGGGGTGGCGACGGTAGGGCGCCACATCTGCGAGAAGAAACTCTCGGCCATGTCCAGGTAGCTGGCTTCGGGCTCCGGCTCGGGCGCTTCCAGCTCGGTACCGGCCGGTGCGACATGGGAACTGATCGCCCCTGCGGCGCGTGCAGCGGGGATGTTGTTGGTCAGGGTATCGGTGGAACCGGTAAGAATATTGGCCTGCACCGTGGGCGGAAACAGCGCGTTGGCGAACGTATCGCATAAACTCGTCAGGCCTTTATCGGCCCCGGTCTTGCTCATGGCCAGGCCGACAATCGTGCCCACCACGGCACCCAGCAGGAAACAGCCAAGCCCACCGGTGGCGACGGTAATCCCAGTGGCGGCGACGACAGCCGCCGTCGCCACCGCCGTGATCGCGATATTGGCCGCTACCTCCAGTACACCGCCGAGAATGTCCGCCATCATCGAGGTGTGCGAGAGTGCATCGCCCATCCGGGCGGCCCATAGAGCGTCAGACATGCCGGCAGCTCATCAAGAAATAGCGTCGAACGACAGCGATTTTTTTATCAATGCCCAATGCGCCGCCTCAGCATCCCCAAGCGTGTCCGCCTTCACATAACTCAAGGCGAGCATCTTGCGCGTGCCCGGGATCACCAGTGCCAGTTGGTACTGGAACACCTTGTCATTGCCCTTGTTGAACTGGCTGCGCAGTTCAATGCCTTCCACCTCTTGGGCCGCACCCAAGCGCACGTTCACCCCCGGTTGATAGCGCAAGTCCTGCACCTGTTTTTCCAGGCGCTTGAGCTGGTCGTCGAAGTTGCTGTGCAGGGTTTCGCCTTCGGTGAGGAAGCTACGGCTGATGATCAAGGACGTGCCCAGCTCGGGGAACTTGAGGATATTGATCGTCGCGTCTTGCAGCTCGGCGACCGGCAGTTGGAGCTGGAATTCGTTGATTCGGTACGTCATGGCAAACAGGTCTCGTCAGGAGCTTTTAGGCGCGGGGAACGCGGCTTTGATATTCGCGTCGATGCTGGCTTTCATGCCTTGGCCATCGGGCGTGGCGCCGGGGCCGCCGCCGTTATTCAGGTGCAGCACGCCGCCGGTGTTGAACTCGGCATCGCCGCTGGCGTAGAAGCTGATTTGCACGCCGCTCAGGTTGATTTGCCCGCTGGCATTCAACTCCAGGATGCTTTTGCCGCAGACCAGGCGCAGGTTTTCGCCCACTTCAATCACGTAGCTCTGGCTGATGCTGTCGGTCTTTCTCTGGCCCACCGAGAGGATGTCTTCATGCTTGACGATGCGCAGGCGGTTGTTGCCGATGGTCACCGTCTCGTTATGGCCGATGCTCTTGTTGCGGTCATGCCCCACCGAGTGGCTTTCATCCACCTCGACAACAATGTCCTGGTTACGCTCGGCGTGGATGTATAACTGCTCCAGCCCCTTCTTGTCCTCCATGCGGATTTCATTGAAGTTGGCCGGCGTGCCGCCTTTGCTCGAACGGCTTTTCATCCCGCTTTGGGTGGCGTTTTCCGGCAGGTCGTAAGGCACCGTCTGTTCAGCGTTGTACACACGGCCGGTGATGATCGGCCGGTCCGGGTCGCCTTCTAGAAAGCTCACAATGACTTCCTGGCCGATCCGTGGAATCTGCATCGCCCCCCAGTTCTTGCCGGCCCAGGATTGCGATACACGAATCCAGCACGAGCTGTTTTCGTTGGACTGGTCGTGGCGGTCCCAATAGAAATGCACTTTTACGCGGCCGTATTGGTCGGTCCAGATTTCCTCGCCTTTAGGGCCGACGACCAACGCGGTCTGCGGGCCTTTGACGATGGGACGGTGGGTGTTGGCCAACGGTCGGAAGCTTTGTTGGGCATCAATACAGGTGAGGCTGCTTTCGAACTGCGCCGAACCCGAGCCGCCGCCACTTTCCAGGCTTTCCTGAACGATGTAGTAACGGCAACCCACGATCAGGTATTCGCGGTTCTGGTCCTGGCGGCTGAAGCCGGTCAGGCTGAACAGATGGCCCGAGCCCAGGCCACGGGCGTTGCCGCTGAACTCGATTTGTTCGTGGAGGGTTTGCAGGGCTTCGATGCGGGTGCGCGCGTAGTGTTCGCCGTCTTCGCTTTGCACGTAGGTGCCGGGGTAGTCGTACAACGGGTAGTCGCCGGCGGTGTGCGGGCGCGGCATGGCCGAGCGTACGTCGATACTGGCGCTGGGGCGCTGGAAGTCGTAGTCGTTGAGCTCCAGCGAGCCCGGCTGTACTTCCTGCGCCAGGTGCCAGTTGTGCATATGGTCGCGTTCGCGCTGCTGCTCGTCCTTGGGGTAGTAGGGGATCGACGCGTAGCCCGGCACCGTGGTGTGGGCGCCATAGGCATCGGCCAGCACCAGCACATGACGGTCCTGCTCATGGCGGAAGAAGTAGTAGATACCCTCCTGTTCCATCAGGCGGCTGACGAAATCGAAGCTGGTCTCGCGGTACTGCACGCAGTATTCCCACTCGCGGTACGGCCTGCTCAGGGCGTCTTCGAAGTCGGAAAACCCCAGGTCACGGAACACCTGCTTGATGATCTGCGGGATGCTCAGGTTCTGGAAAATCCGGCAGTCGGAGGTGCGGCTGAGCAGCCACAGCCACGGGCGCAGCGTTACCTGGTAGCTGGCGAACTGGCCTTGGTCGATGTTCTGGCTGCAACGGGCGACGATGCCGTGGAAGTGCCGCTCGCCTCCGTCCGCCAGTTGCAGGCCCACACTCATTGGCTTGCCCAGCAACTGGTTGAGGTCAATGTTGGCGTCCAGGGACGTCAATTGCAGCTCGTAGTTGAACAACCGGCCCAGCTCTTCACCGCCGCCCATTTCATTGAGCAGCAGCACATCCGGCCCGAGGGGGCTGGTGATCTTGGCCAGGCGTGAGGCTTGGTTGAATAGCATCGATAGTCCCGTAAACACCTTAGTCACTGAAGAAACCGGCTCTAAATGTGGGAGGGAGCAAGCTCCCTCCCACATTTAGAGCTGTGTTCCTTCAGGTTAATCGCTGAAGTCGTAGTGCAATTCATTATCCCGGCTGCTGATACGCACCCCCGCCAGTGCCTTGCCTTCGAGCATGCGCGTGAGGAACTCGCGGCTCATGTCCGGCAGCAGGCTGTTGGTGAGGATGGTGTCGATCATGCGCCCGCCGCTTTCGGTCTCGGTGCAACGCGAGACGATCAGGTCGACCACCGCGTCGTCGTAGTCGAAGGCGACCTTGTGCGTATTCTCCACGCGCTTCTTGATGCGGTTGAGTTGCAGGCGAGTGATCGCCTTGAGCATCTCGTCGCTCAGCGGGTAGTAAGGGATCGTCACCAGGCGGCCGAGCAAGGCCGGTGGGAAGATTTCCAGCAGCGGCTGGCGCAGGGCCTTGGCGATTTCTTCCGGTTCAGGAATATTCGCCGGGTCTTTGCACACCTGGGAAATCAGCTCTGTACCGGCGTTGGTGGTCAGCAGGATCAGGGTGTTCTTGAAGTCGATGACCCGGCCTTCGCCGTCCTCCATCACGCCTTTGTCGAACACCTGGAAGAAGATCTCGTGCACGTCCGGGTGGGCTTTCTCCACCTCGTCCAGCAGTACCACGCTGTAGGGTTTGCGCCGTACCGCTTCGGTCAACACGCCGCCTTCGCCGTAGCCGATATAGCCCGGTGGCGCACCCTTGAGCGTGGACACGGTGTGGGCTTCCTGGAACTCGCTCATGTTGATGGTGATCACGTTCTGCTCGCCGCCATACATGGCTTCGGCCAGGGCCAGGGCGGTTTCGGTCTTGCCCACACCCGACGTACCGGCCAGCATGAACACGCCAATCGGCTTGCTCGGGTTATCGAGACCGGCGCGAGAAGTCTGGATGCGCTTGGCGATCATCTGCAGGGCGTGGTCCTGGCCGATGATGCGTTTCTTCAGGTGCTGGTCGAGGTTGAGCACCGTCTCCAGTTCATTGCGGGCCATACGGCCCACCGGGATGCCCGTCCAGTCGGCAACCACCGAGGCGACGGCCTGGTAATCCACCGTCGGCAGAATCAACGGCGTTTCACCCTGCAGGGTGGTGAGGCGTTGTTGCAGGTCGACCAGTTGCGCGCGCAGCTCATCGCTCGCATGGTTACCGGCATCGCTGTCCACGACACCGGCTTTCTCGCGCAAGGTCGCGCGGGTCGCGAGCAGTTCATCGACCAGGGCTTTCTCTTCGGCCCAGCGGCTTTCCAGGGTTGCCAGGCGCTCGCGTTCGGCGGCCAGCAAGGCTTCGCTATTGCTCTGGCGCGCGCCAATCGCAATGCCGATGGCGTGTTCGCGGGCGATGATTTGCAGCTCGGTTTCCAGGGCCTCGATACGACGGCGGCTATCGTCCACTTCGGCCGGCACCGCGTGCAGGCTGATGGCGACGCGGGCGCAAGCGGTGTCCAGCAGGCTCACGGATTTATCCGGTAACTGGCGGGCCGGAATGTAGCGGTGGGACAACTTCACCGAGGCTTCCAGGGCCTCATCAAGAATCTGCACCTGATGGTGCTTTTCCATCGTCGAGGCGACGCCGCGCATCATCAGCAGCGCCTTGTCTTCCGACGGTTCGGCGACTTGCACCACCTGGAAACGGCGGGTCAGGGCCGGGTCTTTCTCGATGTGCTTCTTGTACTCGGCCCACGTGGTGGCGGCCACGGTACGCAAGGTGCCACGGGCCAGGGCCGGTTTCAGCAGGTTGGCCGCGTCACCCGTCCCGGCGGCGCCACCGGCACCGACCAGGGTGTGAACTTCGTCGATAAACAGGATGATTGGCTTGGGCGATGCCTGGACGTCTTCGATGACCTGGCGCAGTCGCTGTTCGAACTCGCCTTTCATGCTGGCGCCCGCTTGCAGCAGGCCCACGTCGAGGCTACGCAGTTCCACATCTTTCAAGGCGGGCGGCACGTCACCGGCGACGATGCGCAGGGCGAACCCTTCGACCACGGCGGTCTTGCCCACACCGGCTTCACCGGTGAGGATCGGGTTGTTCTGGCGCCGACGCATGAGGATATCCACCAATTGGCGGATCTCTTCATCGCGACCGACAATCGGGTCGAGCTTGCCGCTGCGCGCCTGCTCGGTCAGGTCGACGGTGAAGCGCTTGAGTGCCTCCTGCTTGCCCATCGCGCTGGGCGCCATGGCACCACTGGCCTCGCCGGGAACGCCGGCATTAAAGCCATCGCTGGCACTCAGGGCATTTTCCGGCGAGTCACCGACGTACTCATCAAAACGCTCGCTCAGGGCCTCCGCTTTGATTTTGTCGAACTCGGAAGACAAGCCCAGCAGCGCATGGCGCAGGCTCGGTGTTTTCAAAATACCGAGCACCAGGTAGCCGGTGCGCACCTGGCTTTCGCCGAACATCAGGCTGCCGTAGACCCAGCCGCGCTCTACGGCTTCTTCCACATGGGAGGACAGGTCGGTGATCGACGTCGAGCCACGCGGCAGGCGGTCCAGGGCTTCGGTCAGGTCACGGGCCAGGCGCGCCGGTTCCAGGTTGAACTGGCGGATGATGCGGTGCAGGTCCGAGTCTTGCAGTTGCAACAGTTGGTGAAACCAGTGGGCCAGTTCCACATACGGGTTGCCCCGCAGTTTGCAGAACACGGTGGCGGCTTCGATGGCCTTGTAGGCCACGCTGTTGAGTTTGCCGAACAGTGCGGCGCGACTGATTTCACCCATGCTCTGGATTCCTTGAGGTGGTGGCCTGATCGGCATAATGCCGGGCCAGGATTAGGTCGTTGGCGTCATGCTCGGGTTGGCCGAGCCATGTGTTGAAGCCCAGGCGGAACTGGCCATTAAGGTGTAGCGCCGGGACTTCGGGTTGTTGCAAAACCAGGTTCAGGTCCCAGTCCAGTTCATGGCCCAGGTACTCGGCGACCCATGCCACCAACTCGTTGAACGGTTGGCTGCCAGGGAGCATGCCCATGTAGTCATCCAGTGCGAGTGGGCCGAGGCGGATACGGAATTTGTGCTGGCGGTCCCACACGTGGCTGCCCAGGCAGAAGTCCACGCCCAGTTGGTTGGCGCTGACACTCACGCGGCTGCGCTCGGGCAGTTCCAGCCATTGGCCGACGTATTCCTCGATCTCCACCGGCAGGCCGAAGTACTCGCCAAGGATCGCCTTCAAACCGTCTGGGTAGCGGGTTTGTGCCGAGAGGTGGCCGCTGTAATGCAGTTTCGCGGTGTCGGGGATCAGCCCCTGATTGAGCAGGCTGGGCATGCCTCGGCCGCTCAGCGCAGCCAGGCGTGCGGACCAATAATCATCGTCCGGGCGGTCGTGGCTGACCGTCGGCCGTGCCTCGGCCCAGGCGCGGTAGAACAAACTGAGCAGGCGATGATGGAACACATCCAGGAACTGCTTGCTGGTGCTGTCGGCGTTGTTGCGCTGGCGCTCGCGCACATACTCGGTGATGTGCAGGGGCAACGGCCCGTTGGGGCCGCCGAGGCCGAAGAAGAACTGCTCCAGCCGCGCCGGTTTGCCATCGCCGCCGGGGTCGACCGAGGCCAGCGTGGCCGGGGCGAAGGTGCAATCGGCCTGCTGCCCGAGGCGCAGCGGGTCATCCGCCAGGCGCAGGGAATGGCCCAGGCGCGGCAGGTCCGGCGATTCGCACTCGATACGCCGCAGCGCCTGGAAGAAGTCATATTCCCAGGGCTCCTGATGCATCGCATCCAGGGTACTCACAGGGTCGGACGACGTCCGGGCTTGGCTTTCCATCGCATGATCTCGCCGCGTTCGGTGGTACGGATCACCGTCTCGGTAAAACTGTTGATCGACACGTAGCGTGCCAGGAAGCGCTCCAGCACAGCACCGAGCAGGAACACGCCCGTGCCGCGAAACGCGTTTTCATCGAATTCCAGGGTGATCTCCAAGCCACGGCCGAACACAATCGGACCGGGCATCGGCAAGCGCCGGGTCACCGCTTTGCTACTGACTTCGCGCAGGCCCTCAATCTGCAATTGCAGGGCGGCGTCGTTGCTGTCGCCATACAGGCGCAGCAGTTCACGCAAAGCGCCCGCCCCCTGGCCCTGTTCGCTCAAGGACAAATAGTTGAGCGACAACTGGCTGATCAGGCGCCACGCCTTGGCATCATGGGCATGGCTGGCGCGCGGGCGGCTTGGCCCGGCGACGCACCGCACGGCCAATACCGGGGCGCTGTCGGCCAGGGTGAAGTCAGTCTTGCCGTTGCCCACGCTCATGAACAACGGCAGGTCGCGGTTAGTGCACAGGGCGGTGACGCCCAGCTGGCGCAAGTCATGGCGGTAGGGCGATTGGCGGCTGTCCACCAGGCTGACAAAGGTTTCGCTGCCCACATAGGTTGAGCGTGGACCGTTGCGGCGCTGGTCGCTGGAAAGCACGCGTGGCTCACGGCGCACGGTGTAGTAGGCCAGGTCACGGCCATAGCGCGACGGATCGCGCACCGCGTAGAACGGCAAAAACGGCTGTTCCGGCCCGGTGCCGTGGCCGGTGATGCCGCTCAGGGAGTGAATCTCGAAATCCATCGGCCGCGTGCGGTCGGCGATCACATGGTGTTCGTTGACGCGGTCGGACAAGTGGATGCGGTCCACTCGTTTTGGGAACAGGTTGATCGCGGGTGTGCAGAATGGCAAAAACTGCGCCGCGCCAACGCTGCCTTCCAGGCTCGGTTCGTGACGGTCGAACAGCACGATCAGCTCGAGTTCCTGGCCGTCGCAGCGTTTGACCGCACGCCTCAACTCGGCGAACTCGACGAACAGGAAGCGGTGGGGCAGGGCGAAATACTCCTGCAACAGCCGGTAGCCCTGAAACGCCCGAGCCACCACCGGCATGGCAGCGTCGGCGTCGTCAAAACCACGGGAGCGCAACGCGTCTTGCCCCAGGCGCTCGACCCAGTCGCCACCCGGCTTGCGCGCGAACACTGCGCAGGCATTGCCCAGCAGTTGTTCGTAGAGACGGAACGGCTGCTCATCGGCGCCACTCAGGTACATCGGCAGGCTGTCGAGGTCGAGGCTGTTGAACGGTAACTCGGCGCCCGTGCGCAAGGTCAGGCGCAAACCGGCCTTGGCCTTCGGCTCGCTGGCGGCCAGTCGGCCCAGCACGGCGGCGGGGTTGCCAAAGTATTCGGCACTGCTGACCTGCAACGGCCACAACGTCACCGGGTGAGCGGTGCGGTACTCGCAGCAGGTCTGGGTTTCACGGCCCAGCGCGGCACGCAAGACGGTGTCACGCGGCAGGGGAAAGCCGCTGGCCAGGGAGCCTTCATCGGGGTCAGTCTGCAGTTGCACCACGGTCATCGACGGCGTCGGTGCCAGGTAGTGCGGGTAGGCGATTTCCAGCAGGTTGTGGGTGAAGGTCGGGTACTCGGCATCGAGCTTGAGCTGCACGCGGGCAGTCAGGTAGGCAAAGCCTTCAAGCAAGCGTTCGACGTACGGGTCGGCGCAGTCCATGCCGGACAGGGTCAGCCGACTGGCGATCTTCGGGTATTCCTTGGCGAACTCCGCGGCGCTTTCGCGCACGTGGTGCAGTTCCTGGTTGTACAGCTCCAGCAGGCGCGGGTTCATGGGCGCCTCCTCTGTTCGGCATTGACTACACGGACATGGCCGGATTCCAGGTCAAGGTCGGTTTGCAGCAATAGGCGCAACGGCACCGGCTGCGCCCACAGGTCACCCTCGATCTCGAAACTCAGGGCGTTGTGGTTCATCTCGCCATGGCCGACGCGGGCTTTGACGCGCAAGGTGTGGCGCAGGATCCGCGGCTCAAACGTGGCGATGGCCTGGTAGATCAGGGCTTCCAGGGCCTTGATGTCGACGCTGGAAACGCTGTTGCCCGCCAAGGCCGGCAGGCCGTAATTGACCACCGATGTACCGGCCTGAGTGTGCAGCGTGGCATCGGTATCGAGCAACGACGTGGTGTTGAGCAGCCACGCCAGGTCACGCAGTACCGAGGCTTTCAATTGGGTCAGGGACAGCACGCGTTTGTCGGCGCTTTCCTTGGGATTGGTTGGGTCGTCATCGGTCAACCGGTCCAGCAGGGACGGTTGCAGACGGTCGCGGGAAGCGATTTCAGTTACCACCAAAGCAGCTCCACGGACGGGTTGCGAGAGGGACAAAGTGCTGCACTTGAGACCGTAGAGCCGTGGCGCAGGGCCACGGCCCAAGGGCTATCAGCGCTTGGTGTTGGAACGGATGTTCCAGCCAAACTTGATCGCGCCGCCGTCTTTGGTGCCGTCGGCTTTCTGCGGCTGGTAGTCGACCATCACTTGAGCGAAGTTCAGGGTGACGTTTTCGGTCAGGCGATCATCGGTGCCCGAACCGCCAGTGCTCAGGGACGTGACCAGTACTTCTTCCAGGTTGATCACCATGTACTCGACCTGGCTTTCGCCACCGGCCTTGCGCACGGTCAGCTTGACCTTGTCGATGTGCTTGCCGCTGGCGCAGTGCATCATCAGGTTTGGCGACGCCTTGTCGACGTACTTGGTCAGCGACAGGTCCTGGATATTCACCTTGCCTGCGCCGCCGCCACCGCCGACGTGCATGTTGCCGGACTGGGCCATGCCCCAGCTCCAGTTCAGCACGTCGATTTCGTCCTTGTGGGCCTTGTCCATGGACTCGCCCTTGATGTCGCCGATCTTGATGAAAATATCAACAGCCATGTTTTCTCCCTGTGTGGCTCTTGCCACTCGATTTGGTTTTTTGTGGGAGGGGGCTTGCTCCCGATGCAGGCGACAGGGGCTTTCAGTCAGACCGCGTCGATGCCATCGGGGGCAAGCCCCCTCCCACAGAAGTGCTAGCTCATCCGTGGGTTACGCGCTTTTCGCCGAAGGCAGCTTCGATACCAGGCGCAACGACACTGTCAGCCCTTCAAGCTGGTAGTGCGGGCGCAGGTAGAACTTGGAGTTGTAGTAACCCGGGTTGCCTTCGACTTCTTCCACGATCACTTCAGCGGCAGCCAATGGGTGCTGGGCCTTGGTAGTCTCGGTGGAGTGCGCCGGGTCGCCGTCGACGTAGTTGAGGATCCAGTCCTGCAACCAGCGTTGCATCTCGTCCTTCTCTTTGAAGGAGCCGATTTTGTCGCGCACGATGCACTTCAAGTAGTGAGCGAAACGGCAGGTGGCAAACAGGTACGGCAGGCGGGCGGCCAGGTTGGCGTTGGCGGTGGCGTCCGGGTCGTCGTATTCGGCCGGTTTCTGCAGTGACTGGGCGCCGATGAAGGCTGCGAAGTCGGTGTTTTTCTTGTGCAGCAGCGGCATGAAACCGTTCTTCGCCAGCTCCGCTTCACGGCGGTCGCTGATGGCGATTTCGGTCGGGCACTTCATGTCCACGCCACCGTCATCGGTCGGGAACGTGTGGGCCGGCAGGTTTTCCACTTCACCGCCAGACTCTACGCCACGGATGCGCGAGCACCAGCCGTAGTGTTTGAACGAGCGGTTGATGTTCACCGCCATCGCGTACGCGGCGTTGGCCCAGGTGTACTTGGAGCTGTCGGCACCGTCGGTGTTTTCTTCGAAGGCGAAGGCTTCCACCGGGTCGGTCTTGGCACCGTAGGGCAGGCGCGCGAGGAAGCGCGGCATGGTCAGGCCGATGTAGCGCGAATCTTCCGATTCACGCAGCGAGCGCCAGCCGGCGTATTCCGGGGTCGTGAAGATCTTGGTCAGGTCGCGTGGGTTCGACAGTTCCTGCCACGAGCCCATGCCCATCACGGTCGGCGATGCGGCAGCGATGAACGGCGAGTGCATGGCGGCGCAGACTTTCGACAGCTCGCCCAGCAGTTCCACGTCAGGTGGCGACTGGTCGAAGTAGTAGTCGCCCACCAGGCAACCATACGGTTCGCCGCCGAACTGGCCGTATTCTTCTTCGTACATCTTCTTGAAGATCGGGCTCTGGTCCCAGGCGGTGCCCTTGAATTTCTTCAGGGTCTTGTGCAGGTCCGGCTTGGAGATGTTGAGCACGCGGATCTTGAGCTGCTCATCACTCTCGGTGTTGTTGACCAGGTAGTGCAGGCCACGCCAGGCGCTTTCCAGCTGCTGGAAATCCTGGTGATGGATGATCTGGTTGACCTGAGCGGTGAGCTTGGCATCGATGGCCGCGATGATCGACTCGATCGACTTGATCGCATCGTTGGAGACCAGATCGGTTTGTGCCAAAGCCTGCTCGGCCAGGGTGCGCACGGCGGTTTCCACCGCTTCGCGGGCACGCTCGGTCTTGGGCTTGAACTCTTGCAGCAGCAGGTTTGCGAACTCGCTGGCTTCTTCGGTGGCGCCCAGAATCTGGGAGCCTTCGCGGGCGGTATTGTCAGTCATGATTACTGCTCCCCTGCAGGCTTAGGCGCGCTGGCAAGTGCCTGAAGCAGTGCCGGGTCCTTGATCGCCTTCATGATGATTTCTTCAGCGCCGGTCTTGCCGTCCATGTAGGTCAGCAGGTTGGCTAACTGAGTGCGGGCTTCGAGCAACTGGTTCAACGAATCGACCTTGTGCGCCACGGCGGCCGGGCTGAAGTCGTCCATGCTTTCGAAGGTGATGTCCAGGCTCAGGTTGCCCTCGCCGGTCAGCTCGTTGGGTACGTGGAACGCCACGCGCGGCTGCATGGCCTTGAGGCGTGAGTCGAAGTTATCGACATCGACTTCAAGGAACTTGCGGTCGGCCACGGGCGCCAAAGGCTCGGCAGGCTTGCCGGCGAGGTCGGCCATCACCCCCATCACGAAGGGCAGCTGGACCTTTTTCTCGGCGCCGTAGAGCTCGACGTCGTACTCGATCTGCACTCGAGGCGCACGGTTGCGCGCGATGAATTTCTGAGAACTTTGCTTCGCCACGTTGCTGCTCCTGGTCGCTTGAGCGACGGTGTTGTTACTGCACGGTCCGGTGGCTTATTCGCTGTCCGGGCCGCGCAGGTTTTCAAATTGGGACATGCCGTCGGGAATCAGATTGCGCACGATGGCCGCGAAGTCGGCGTGCACCAGATTCTTCGCCCGGTTCAACAGCACCGGCAGCGGGCTCGAAGGCTCGTGCCGGGTGTAGTACGCAAGGATCTTGTCGAGGCTGCGCAGCACGTCATCGCGGGTCGCGATATCGCCGGTTGGGCGAGGTGCGGCGGGGGCAGCGGCGTAGTCAACCGAGGGGGCATTGTCTTCACTGACGGCCTCGGGTTCGCGGCTGCTGCTGTCGGTGCCTGGCACCGCTTGGTTGAGTATTTGCAGCGCCTGCTTGAGCGGTTGCTTCAAGGCGCTGAGGTCCACGCCTTGGGCGGAACCGACCTGATCGTTGACCTGTTGCTCAATGGCTTCGCACGCCGCACGTGCTGCGCTCAAGGCGTCACGGGTGGCTTGCAGGTGTTCGGGGTCGCTGTCGAGGAAGGCCGCGTTGAGCTGCTGGGCACCCAATTGTTCGTCGGCGAAACTCTGCAGGCCGCTGGCGTTGAGCGCGGCGCGCAGGCTCACGGGCCCAAAGGTGCGCGAGCGCGTGAGAATGCTTTCGCGCAGCAGACGAATGGTCGTGTCGCTGGTCAAGCCAGACAGGGCATTGATGCGCACGGTGGGGTCGTTATCATCGTCGGCATCCAGGCGCGGGTGCAGGTCGGCCCAGTATTCGCGCAGCAATGCGTTGATCAGCGCAAGGACTTCGGCCAGCCCGGCCACACCTTGGAGGGCGAGGGCGCTTTGCAGCAGGAAGTGAGTGATGCGCAAGTCTTTGCTGCGCGCCAACAAGTCGAGGCTCTGCTGCTGGATACCGCGCCACTCCGGCGGTTCAGCGGGCAGGATCGAGTCGCCCATGCTGCGCTCGGGCTGACCCTTGGCGGCACGCTCCAGGTGGAGAAAATCCGCGTCATACTCCATGTCTTCGCCACAGGGCGAAGTCGCGGAAACGGCGGTGAGCAGCAACGGCACATCCACTGAAATTGATCTCCCTATCAGCCCGTTAGATGGCGGGCAATGCATGCATTAGTTGCGCGATGAACTTTGCATGTTTTCTTGGTCACATATCCAGAGTGCCACTACGGTGCCACTACTGATGTTCAAGAAGTTGTGCATTTTTGGTGTAGTACTTATGCCTTGTCAAGGTAAGCTATTCGGCCTCTGTGACAGATGTGCGGTGTTTAACAACCTGTGCGACTGATGGGTCGGACGACGTACCCAGACAGGATTTTTGTCATGGAAGCCAGCTAAGATCAGCGATCATGCTGATAAAAGCAGATTTTTCGGCCGTTCGCACGGCTTGGCGGGAATCGCTTGGGAAGCCTGATCCCTTGGGTGGACCGCGCGCGATGTATCAGCAAGGAGGCAAGATGTCGCTGTGTTTGACTATCACTAGTTATCACAAAATCACCCCTGGGCAATGCTCCGAAAAGTCCATGGACCAGGGCGTGATGGCTATTGGCCGCAATTCGGATAACGATTGGGTATTGCCTGACCCTGAACGCCTCGTCTCCTCCCAGCATTGCGTTATTCAATACAAAGACGGTCGTTACTATTTGACCGACAACAGCACCAACGGTGTGGAGTTGGTTAACGCCGGTATCCGTTTGCGCAGAGGTAATAGCGAGCCCCTGCAGGATGGCGAGCTGATTCGTATCGGCGATTACGAAATCCAGGCGCGTATCGACTTCAATGTGCAGGCCGTCGACAGCCAGCCGTTTGCCGGTGACTCGCCGAACAGTTTCGAAGCGCTGATGGGCGCCGTGGCGAGCACGCCCGCGCCCACGCCGATGATCGCGCCGCAGTTCCACGGCGCCTCATCGATGGAGACCCTGCCGGATCTGTTCGACTTCCTCAGCCCCACCGCCGTTCCGCCGCCGACTGTGGCTGATCATGTGCCGTGTGAACAACACGATTTCCGTCCGCCGACTCCGGTTGCCGTACCGGTGGTCGAGAAGCCGGTGGCGCAAGGTTCGGTGATTCCCGAAGATTGGGACCTGTTTGCCGACACGCCAGCACCCGTCGTCAGCGTTGCACCACCGCCTGCACCGGTGATCGCGCCACCGCCTGTGGTCGAGCCCGCGCGCCCTGTGGCCGACAGCGAACCCTCACCCGACCTCTTGCAAGCGTTCCTGCGCGGTGCGGGCCTTGACCAGTTGCGTCTCGATAAAGCCGACGCCAGCGCCCAGATGGAAAGTATCGGCCGCAGCTACCGGCTGATGGTCGAGGGCCTGATCGACGTATTGCGTGCCCGAGCCAGCCTCAAGGGCGAGTTCCGTATGCAGCAGACGATGATCCGGCCGGCCGAAAACAATCCATTGAAATTCGCCCCGAATGCCGATGAAGCGTTACTGCTGCTGCTTCGCCACGGCAACCTGGCGTTCATGGCGCCGGATGTGGCCGTGCGTGACAGTTTTGACGACCTGCGCGCCCACCAACTCGCGGTGATGGCGGGCGTGGAAGCGGCGATCAAGCACTTGCTCTCGCGCTTTGAGCCGGCGCAGTTGGAAGAACGCATGGGCAAGCCCGGCGGGCTGTCCAGTCTGTTCAACGGCTCCCGCCAGGCGCAGTACTGGCAGCAGTTCACCGAGCTTTACAGCAATATTTCCCGTGAGGCCCAGGACGATTTCCAGGACTTGTTTGGCCGAGAGTTCAGCCGGGCCTACGAAGAACACAGCGCACGACAGCGTCGCTAAACCGCAACACATGGATCAACGGATAGCTAAGTACGTCATTGAGGACGCAGGATGATTCCCAGGTTTTTACTCGTAGCCGCCACCGCGCTGCTACTGACGGCGTGTGCCAAGGACACGGTCAAGCCCCCAGCGGTTGCCGAAGCTGAAGCGGATACCGCCGCTGTCGAGTTGCACTTCCACGCGATCGCCGGGCTTAACCCCGGTGCCAATGGCCAGCCAGCCCCGGTGCGGGTACGGATTTTCGAGCTGAAAAACGCCGCCACCTTTGCACGTTCCGACTACTTCGCATTGGCTGATCGCGCGCAATCCACACTCGGCCTGGACCTGCTGGACCAGGACGAAGTGGTGGTCCAGCCCGGCCAGCAGTTGAGCATTCAACGCGACCTCGACCCGTCCACGCGCCAGATCGGCTTGCTGGTGGGCTATCGCGAGTTGGATCGCGCGCAGTGGCGCACCGTCATCAACGTGCCGCCACGCCAATACAGCGAATACCAGATCAGCCTCGATGTCCGTGCCGTACGCGCCGACGCCGTGGTCACCCCATCCAGCCCTGCCCAATAACAAGCAATCGGAGCCCCCATGTCCTGGAACAATCGTGTGGTCTGGTCGGAAGGCATGTTCATCGGAACGCAGCACTTCCAGCAGCATGACCGTTACCTGGAAAACCTGATCGACGCCCGCAGCCGTCCGCTGTCTGCAGGCGCCTGGGGCTTTTCCGAGTTGCTGATCGACCAGGGCCTGCTGGCCCAGGGCAAGCTGGCTATCGTGTCGGCGCGCGGCCTGTTGCCCGACGGTACGCCGTTCAATATCCCCCAGGACGACTTGGCACCGAGCCCGCTGAATATCGACGACCACCTGCGCGACGGCCTGGTGTACCTGGCCTTGCCGCTCAAGCGTGCGGGCGCCCGCGACACCGTCGATGAGGGCCAAGCCCTGGAAGCCGCGCGCTATGTGAGCCAGGTGCGTGAAGTGCGTGATGACAACGCGCCCTTCGAAAACCGCGCGCCGGTGGCGCTGGGTTCGCGGGCATTGCGCTTGCTGACGGCGCAGGATGGCATCAGCGATTACGCCGCCATCGGCTTGGTGCGCATCAAGGAAAAGCGCGCCGACCGCGCGCTGGTGCTCGACGACACGTATATCCCGCCGGTGCTGGACGTGGCCGCGAGCAAACCGCTGACCGCCTTTCGCAGTGAATTGCTGGGCCTGCTGCACCAGCGCGGCGAAGCCCTGGCCGGGCGTGTGGTGGCGTCGGGCGCCGGTGGCGCTTCGGAAATTGCCGACTTCATGCTGTTGCAACTGGTCAACCGCGCCCAGCCGTTGATCCAGCACCTCAGCCAGTTGAGCCCGTTGCACCCAGAGCGGTTCTTCAGTGAGCTGGTCAGCCTGGCCGGTGAGTTTTCCACCTTCTCAACGTCCGGTCGTCGCCCTCAGGAATACCCGCAGTACCAGCACGACGATCTGGCCTTGAGCTTCGCCCCGGTGATGGCGGCGCTGCGTGAAGCGTTGTCGATGTTGATCGACAGCAAGGCCACGCCGATCCCGATTGTGGAGAAAGCCTACGGCATCCACGTCGCCATGCTGGCCGACAAAACCTTGCTTGAGAGCGCCAGTTTCATCCTCGTGGTCCGTGCCGATGTGCCTGGCGAAACCCTGCGCGCACGCTTCGGCCAGCAGAGCAAAGTCGGTTCGGTGGAGCACATCCGCGACATGGTCAACCTGCAACTGCCAGGTATCGGCCTGCTGCCGTTGCCGGTGGCGCCCCGCCAGATTCCGTACCACGCCGGCAGTACCTATTACGAGTTGGACCGGGGCAGCGAGCACTGGCAGCAACTGAATAACTCCGGCGGTTTTGCCTTCCACATTGCCGGGCAGTTCCCGGGCTTGAACCTGGCCTTCTGGGCGATCCGAGGATAATCCGCGATGCATCCCAATGATGATGACCGCACTCAGTTCATGCCGCGCCCGGGTGGCCGCGCCCCGGAACCCGTGCGGGCAACACCGGCACCGCTGTCGATGCCGGCAGCGCCGATCCTCACCGGCAAGAGCCAGGGCCTGAACCCACTGGAAAGCGCTGCCGGCCCGTTGCTGGCGTTGCTGACACGCCTGCGCAACACCATCGCCCACCCGGCGCCGGCCAGCCTGCGTGCGCAGTTGCTGGCCTACTTGCGCCAGTTCGAAGAGCGCGCCGAAGCCGCCGGTGTGGCACGCAACGAAGTGCTGCTGGCACGCTATGCGCTGTGCACGGCCCTTGATGAAGCGGTGCTCAGTACGCCGTGGGGTAGCACCAGCGACTGGGGCAAGCAGAGCCTGTTGATCACCGTGCACAACGAAGCCTGGGGCGGCGAAAAGGTCTTCCAATTGCTCGACCATTGCCTGCAAAGCCCACGGGAACGCCTGTACCTGCTGGAGCTGTTGTACCTGTGCATGTGCCTGGGTTTCGAAGGCCGTTACCGCGTGATGAACGACGGGCGCAGCCAGTTGGAAGCGTTGCGCGAGCGTACTGCCGCAGCCATCCGCAGTGCCCGTGGCGAACACGAGCGCGAGCTGTCGCCGCACTGGCGCGGCGTGACGGTGGCGCGTGATCGCCTGGCGCAGTTCATGCCGCCGTGGATCGCGGTGGCCATCGGCCTGGCGCTGCTGCTGGCGTTGCTGTTTGGTTTACGCCTGAAACTGGCCTCGGATGCCGAACCGGTGTTCAAGAATATCCACGCCTTGGGCGAGATCCCGGTGCAGGCCATCGACCGCCCCGTGGTGCAGCCCAAAGTGGTCGAGCGCCCACGCCTGGCGGGCTTCCTGGCGGAAGACATCAAGGCCGGTCGCGTGGCAGTGGAGGATAAGGTCGACCGCTCCGTGGTGACGATCCGCGGCGATGAACTGTTCGCCTCCGCCAGCTCCAGCATTGTCGATGACTACCAGCCGTTGATGCTGCGCATTGCCGACGCTATCCGCAAGGTCAAGGGCCAGGTGCGTGTCACCGGCCACAGTGACAACCGCCCGATTGCCACCCTGCGCTTCCCATCGAACTGGGCGTTGTCCGAGGCGCGAGCCAAGTCGGTACTGGAAATCCTGGCGGCCAAGACCGGCCAGGCAGATCGCTTCAGCGCTGAAGGCAGGAGCGACACCGAGCCGGTGGCGACCAACGCCACCGCCGAAGGCCGTGCCCGCAACCGTCGGGTTGAAATCACCGTATTGGCGGAGGGCGTCGAGTGAAGGCGTTTTTCAGTTTCATGATTCGCTGGGTGATCCCCGTGTTGGGCCTGATCGCTTTGAGCCTGATCATCTGGTTTGTCGGGCCGTTGCTCGATGTATTGGTGCCTGAAGGGCGCCGCTGGGCCTTGATCATCCTGATCTTTGCGGTGTGGATCGCTTACCGTGTGTTCCGCATTATCCAGGCGCGTCGGCAGGCCGCCGAAGTGATGCGCAGCCTGGCGGCGGAAACCCCGGTCGACCCCAACAGCGTGGCCACGGCCGAAGAGCTGTCGACCCTGCGCCAGCGCATGGATGAAGCCTTGACGCTGTTGAAAAAGGCCAAGCTGGGTGGCGATGAGCGCCGCAACCTCTACGAGTTGCCGTGGTATGTGATCATCGGCCCACCGGGTTCGGGCAAGACCACCGCGCTGGTCAATTCCGGCCTGCATTTTCCGCTGGCCGCCCAATTGGGCGCTGGAGCGGTGAGGGGCGTCGGCGGTACGCGCAATTGCGACTGGTGGTTTACCGATCAAGCCGTCTTGCTCGACACCGCCGGCCGCTATACCACCCAGGACAGCAACTCCACGGTGGATAAAGCAGCGTGGCTGGGCTTTCTCGACCTGCTGAAAAAGCAGCGCTCGCGCCGCCCGATCGATGGCGCGTTTATCGCCATCAGCCTGTCGGATCTGCTATTGGGCAGTGACGAGGAGCGTGCGGCTCATGCGGCGGCGATCCGCCTGCGCATCCAGGAGCTGTACACCCAGTTGGGTGTGCGTTTCCCGATCTACCTGATGCTGACCAAGCTCGACCTGGTGCCGGGCTTCATGGAATTTTTCGACAACCTGAGCAAGGAAGAGCGCGCCCAAGTGTGGGGCATGACCTTTGCCCTGGACGATGGCAAGCACAGCGACAGTCCGTTGGCGCACCTGCAAAGTGAATTCGCGGGCCTGGAGCAGCGCCTCAATGAGCGTTTGGTCGAGCGTCTGCAGCAGGAGCGTGACCCGGCACGGCGTGACCTGATCTACGGTTTCCCACAGCAGTTCGGGGCACTGAAGGATTGCCTGCAAAGCTTCCTTGAGGGCGTATTCAAGCCCAATGCCTTTGAAGAGCGCGTGTTGCTGCGTGGGGTGTACTTCACCAGCGGCACCCAGGAAGGCAGCCCGATTGATCGCTTGATCGGTGCCATGGCCCAGAGCATGAACCTGGACCGTCAGCAGTTGGCGCGCCAGAGCGGCACCGGGCGCAGTTACTTCATCGAGAAGCTGTTCAGCGCCGTGGCGTTTGCCGAGCGTGGCCTGGTCGGTGTGAACCCCAAGGTCGAGCGCCGCCGCAAGTGGATCGCGCGGGGTGTACTGGCGGCGACCGTGGCGCTGGTGGTGGTGGTCAGCAGCCTGTGGTGGGTGAGTTACCGTGCCAACCAGGCGTACATCGCCCAGGTCGATCAGAAGGTCGCGCCTCTGGGCCAGGCCGTGCAGAACCTCAGCCCGGCGCAGCGCGAAGTCCTTGCGGTGCTGCCGTTGCTCAATGCCGTCAAGCACCTGGCGGGTGATTCGCCCAGTTGGTCCGAAGGGCTGGGCTTGTATCAGGGCGATATGCTTGAGGCCGAGTCCGCCAGTGTCTACCGCAAGCTGTTGATCGCCGTCTTCGCGCCACGTTTGGTGACGCGTATCGAAGAGCAACTGCATGGCGGCGGCAACTCCGACTTCCTCTACGAGGGCCTCAAGGCGTACCTGATGCTCGCCGACACCGAGCATTACGACCCCGACTTCATCAAAGCCTGGATCGCCCTGGACTGGGACCGCAACCTGCCGCGCGACCTGCCGGCCGATCGACGCGAGGCGTTGGCCGGCCACTTGCAGGCATTGTTCGAGCGTCATCCGCCGAGTGCGCGCCTTGACCCACGGCTGATCGACGACCTGCGTCGCCAACTGCAGCAATTGCCGGTGGCGCAGCGCGTCTACGACCGGGTCAAGCGCCAGAAGCTGCCCGAAGGCATCCCGGACTTTCGCCTCAATGAAGCGGCCGGCCGTGACGCAGCGCTGGTGTTCAGCCGCAAAAGCGGCAAGCCATTGGGTGACCCACTGAGTGGCTTCTTCACGGCCAAGGGCTACCGCCAGGCGTTCCTGCTGAGCAGTCTGAACCAGACCGGCACCCTCGCCGAAGAGCAATGGGTGCTGGGGCGTGAGCAGGCGGATCAACAAAACGTGGTGAGCCTGGCCGCGGATGTGCGCCGTTTGTACTTCCAGGACTATCAGCGTCAGTGGGATGCCTTGCTCGCAGACATCGACTTTGTCCCGATCACCAGTGTGGCCCAGGCGGCGGACGTGCTGCGGGTGATTTCCGGCCCCACTTCGCCGCTGAAAAAATTGCTGGTGGCGGTGGCCAAGGAAACTGACCTGCAAGCCGAAGAGCGCCAATTGGCCGCTAAAGGCGTGCCGGTGGAAGGGGGCGTCGACAAACTCAAGGAGCGCCTCGGTAGCTTGTTGGGCCAGGAGCAAGCGTCGACGACTACCTCCGTGGCGGCGGATGATCCGGTGACCGCGCACTTTGCCGAACTCAATAGCATCGTCAGCAAAAATGAAGGGGAACCGGCGGCCATCGACGGCCTGCTGGCGGACATGAACGCGCTGTATGTGCAAGTCAGCGCCATGGTTGGCGCCAGTGGCGACGCCTTGCTCGGCGAGGCCAAGAACCAGGCGGCGGCTGCGGCCACACGGGTCAGCCTGAATGCCGAGCGCCAGCCGCCGTTGGTGCAGGGCATGGTCAAGTCGGTGGTCAATTCCACCACCAACAGCATGATGGGCGGGGTGCGTAACCAGCTGAATGCGGCCTGGGTCAGTGAAGTGGTCAATGTCTATCGTCAGTCACTGGCGGGGCGTTACCCGATGTCGCCAGGCAGTGCCCGCGACGCGACCCTGGATGACTTCGGCCAGTTCTTCGGTGTCGGCGGGGTGATGGATAACTACTTCCGCAAATACCTGCAGCCCTACGTGGACACCTCCGCGCAGACCTGGCGCTGGCAGCCGGGCGCGGCGCAGAAGCTCGGGATCGCGCCGGGCGTGCTGCAAACCTTCCAGCGTGCCGCGACGATTCGTGATGCGTTCTTCCGCGCCGGTGGCACCCAGCCGATCGTGCGCTTCGAACTCAAACCCGTGTCGATGGACCCGAGCATCACCCAATTCCTGCTGGACCTTGATGGCCAGCAGTTGAGCTACGATCACGGCCCAAGCCGGCCGGTGGCGATGCAATGGCCGAACCCCGGCAGCATTGGTGTGGTGCGTATTTCCATCATGCCGCCGTCGGCCAGTGGCCGTTCCGGCGTCACGCTGGATGGCCCGTGGGCGTGGTTCCGCCTGCTGGAGCAATCCGACCTCAGCGCCGGTAATTCGCCAGACCGCTTCAACCTGCGTCTGCGGGTCGATGGGGCGAGTATCGCCTACGAGTTACGCGCCAACAGTGCCTTCAACCCGTTCAAGAGCCGTGTACTCAGCGGCTTCAGCCTGCCGGAGCGGCTATGACGACGCTGGGTTTCTACGGCAAGTTGGCCAGTCGCGGAGATTTTGTCAGCCGCGCCTTGCCCCAGAGCTTTATCGCGCCGTGGGACAGCTGGCTGGCGGCGGGGTTGCTCGCCAGCCAGAGCAGCCTGGGTGCCGACTGGCTCAACGTGTACCTGGTCAGCCCGTTGTGGCGCTTTGTGCTGGCACCTGGGGTGTGCGGGCCGCAAGCGGCTGCCGGTGTGGTGATGCCGAGCATTGATCGGGTCGGGCGATATTTTCCCTTGGCGGTGGTGGTTTTGCTGGATCACGACACCAACCCGGCGTCGCTGGTGGGCGGGCCGGACAGTTGGTTCGAGCAGGCCGAAGCGCTGTTGCTCAGCACCCTGGATACAGGTGCCACCTTCGAAAGTTTCAACGATGGCCTCGACAGCCTGGGTCTTCCGGCGAGTGAGCCGCGTGCGCTGGACAGTCGCTTCGCGGGCCTGCAGCGGGTGGCCGCCACGCTGCCCCATAGCCGAATGGCCGCGCTCGCTGAACAGGCTTGCGAGGGCGCGAGCCTATGGTGGGGGCGTGGCTCACACCATATTTCCCCTGGTTTATTACGGTGCCAGGGCTTGCCTGCCGCCAGCGAATTTGCGCAGTTTTTGCTCGGACAAGAAGGTGTGGTGTAGATGGGGGCGACGTACAAATCCGCGAGCAAAAGCCATGTGGGCATGGTTCGCCAAGTCAACGAAGACGCCTGCCTGGACCTGCCGGAGAACCGTCTGTGGGTGGTGGCCGATGGCATGGGCGGGCACGCGGCAGGGGACTATGTCAGCAGCCTGATCGTCGACAGCCTGCGCAGTGTGCCGCTGGGCCGCTCCCTCGACGAATACTCGGCGGCGTTGCGCAACGACCTGCTGCGCATCAACGCGACCGTGCGCGAAGAAACCGCCAACCGTGGCGTGACCATGATGGGCAGCACTGTGGTGGTGTTCGCTGCACGCGGCTTGCGCGGTGTGTGCCTGTGGGCCGGCGACAGCCGCCTGTACCGCCTGCGCGACGGTGTGCTGGAAAGCATCTCCCGCGACCACAGCTATGTGCAGGACCTGCAAGACAGTGGCCTGCTCAGCGAAGCCGACGCTCGCGTGCATCCTCGCGCGAATATCGTCACCCGCGCGATTGGTGTGGAGGCGCAGCTGGAGCTGGCGGTGGTCGACCTGTTGATTGCCCCCGGCGACAGCTACCTGCTGTGCAGCGACGGCCTGAACAAGACCGTCGAAGACCATGAAATCCGCGAGGTACTCAGCCATGACGCGCCGGATGAAATCGTGCGCAGCCTGGTGCACCTGGGGCTCAACCGTGGGGCACCGGACAACATCACCGCTATCGTCGTGAAGGTCTCGCCATGAACATCCTGATCCCGGGTTATGACATCGACGGCGAGATCGGCGAAGGCGCCATGGCCAACGTGTACCTGGCGACCCAGCGTTCACTGGAGCGCAAGGTGGCGTTGAAGGTGATGGCGGCGGCGCTGGCGGCCGACCCGAGTTTCTGCGAGCGCTTCCTGCGCGAGGGCAAGACCCTGGCGCGTCTATCGCACCCGCACACGGTCACCATCCATGACATCGGCAACGTCGGTGAGCTGTATTACATGGCCATGGAATACCTGCCCAACGGCACGCTCAAGGAGCGTATCGCCGCCGGCCTGACGCCGGAGCAGGGCATTACGTTGATCCGCCAGATTGCATCGGCGTTGGGCTATGCCCATGCCCAGGGCCTGGTGCACCGCGACGTCAAGCCGGCGAACATTCTGTTCCGCGCCGATGGCACGGCGGTGCTGTCGGACTTCGGTATCGCCAAGTCGCTGGACGATCGCACGCAATTCACCCAGGCCGGTTTTGCCGTGGGCACGCCGAGCTACATGAGCCCGGAACAGGCGCGTGGCCAAGAGATCGATGGCCGCGCCGACCTGTACGCGCTCGGCGTGGTGCTTTATGAAATCCTGGTCGGCAAGCTGCCCTATAACGGCACCGATGCGCTCTCCACCGCGCTGGCGCACCTGACTGAACCGCTGCCGGAGTTGCCGGTGCACCACGGGCGTTATCAGGGCGTGTTGCGCCAGTTGCTGGCCAAGGACCCGGCGGAGCGATTCCCGGATGCGGCGGCCTTGCTGCGGGCACTGGACCAACTGCCGGTGGACTCGCCGGAAGCCACGTTGGTGCGGCCGCTGCCGATTCCAGTGAAGGTGGATTTGGCGGGTATGACGCCAGTGTCCATCGAGATCCCGACGGATCAGCCCCCGCCCGTGCGCCAACCGGTGGTTGCGCCGCCGGTTCAACCCCAAGGCGTGTCCGAACAGCGCCGTGGGCCGGTATTGGCGCTGGCGGCTGTCGCCGTGGCGGTGGCGCTGGCCATCGGTGGTGCCAGTTACTGGTGGCTGAGCGGCAGCGATACGCCTGTCGCACCGCCTGCTGCACCGCCTGCCGCAGTACTCCCGAAAGTCACGCCACCTGAGGTGAAACCGGTGGTGGCGGACGTCGATGGCGGTCAACGACCGTTGCTGATGGCCGGCAAGAAGACCTTGTTCCAGCGCGTGCTCAGCAAGCCGGGCGCCAAGCTGTCTCATGACGCCGGTGGTGCAGCAGGCCAAGCACTGGCGGCGTTTTCCGTGCTCTACGTTTACCAGCGCAAGGATGTCGACGGCAGCCCCTGGGTGCGCGTCGGCACCGCCACTGATGGCCGCACGGATGGCTGGCTACCGGCTGCGCAGGTCAGCGATTGGAAGCAGAGCCTGGTCCTCAAGTTCACCGAGCGCTCGGGCCGGGCGCCGGTGATGTTCCTGCGTCAACCCGGTGAAGTGGAAAAGCTGCTGGCCGATCCTGCCGCCGCGAAAAGCGTGTTGGCCAAGGCGCAGAATAACCGCGAGGACAATCAACAAGTCCTGGCCTTGGAGCCCACCGCCAGCGCGGTGCCGCAGAACCAGTTCTACCTGCTGCCGATCTTCGACGCCAAGGAGAGCTTCGACGAAAACGGCCAGCCGGTGCAGCTGCTGAATGTGGCTTCCATCGACCCGGGCAACACCGCCGCCACGCCTGCCGCACGCGCCGTCAGTGCTGGCGCAGACGCCTTTCGTACCGCCGTGGTGCTGGTGGTTGACACCACCGTTTCGATGCAGCCGTATATCGACCAGGTGCGCGATGTGGTGCATGAGCTGCAAACCCGTATCACCGAGCGTGGCGAGCTGGACAGTGTCAGCTTCGGCCTGGTGGGTTTTCGCAACAGCATCAAGAAAACCCCTGGCCTCGAATACGTGGCCAAGACCCTGATTACGCTGGATCAAGGCCGCGACCCGCAGCGCTTTCTCGACATGGCGCGCCAGGTCAAAGCCTCTACCGTGTCTAGCCATTCCTTCAACGAGGACGCGTTCGCCGGGGTGATGCAGGCGGTGGATGGCATGGATTGGTCGGGCTACGGCGGTCGTATCATCCTGTTGGTCACCGACGCCGGAGCCTTGCGCAAGAACGACCCGTTCGCCACCACCCAGATGAACGAGGCCGAAGTGCGGCAGGCCGCGTTGGGCAAGCAGATCAAGATTTACGCCTTGCACCTGCGCACCGACGCCGGCAAGAAAACCCACGCCGGTGCGGAGAGCCAGTACCGCACCCTCACTGCCGACGCCAACCCGCAGATCGGCGACCTCTACACAGCGGTGCCGGGTGGCGACGTGCACAAACTGGGTGAACGTGTTGATGAGATCGGTACGGTATTCGCCAACCTGGTGCATCAGGTTCGCAGCAACACCCCACAACCGGTACCGCTGCTGGGGGCGGCGCCGACCTTGGCCGACAAGTCCGCCGCTGTCGGATATGCCATGCACATGGACTTCCTTGGCCGCAAAACCGCGAGCCAGGCCCCACAACTGGTCAGCGCCTGGACGGCCGACCGCGACCTGACCAACCCGGCACTGCCGGCGTTCCAGGTGTGCGTGATGCTGACCAAGTTGCAACTCAACGATCTGCAGCAGTCACTGAAGCTGATCGTGGATGCGGCACGCAAAACCCAAAGCTCGCCCAAGGACTTCTTCCAGGAAATCGCCAGCGCCTCGGCCTATATGAGCCGTGATCCGCAAGCCCTGCGCAAGGGTGGCAACCTGGCCGATGGGGGCCTGCTCGGCGAATACCTGGAGGGCCTGCCGTATCGCAGCAAGTCGCTGAACATGACCCAGGACCTGTGGTTGTCGTTGAGCGTGGCCGAGCAGGAAGACTTCATCGACGAGCTGGATTCGAAAATCCGCCTCTACGAAACCTTCCACAATGACGTGGCCAACTGGGTCCGTTTCGGTGATGCCGAACCGGGCGATGCGTTGTACCGCGTGCCACTGTCGACGCTGCCTTGATGCTGAATCTGAACGCAGTGCACAAGAACCGGGGCACCGGTAGCCAGCGCTATAGCCTGGTGATTCCAGCGCTGCACCTGCGTGCGGGTGAGCAACTGGCGATTGTCGGGCCCAGTGGCTGCGGCAAAAGCACGTTGCTGGACTTGCTAGCCTTGGTATTGGCGCCGGATCAGGTGGAGCGGTTCGAATTCAATCAACAGGACGTCGCCGAGCTGTGGCGTAGCGATCAGCAATCCATGCTGGCAGCACTGCGTAGCCAGCATTTGGGCTATGTGCTGCAAACCGGTGGCCTGCTGGATTTTCTCGATGTGCGCAGCAACATTGCCCTGTCTCGGCAACTGCTGGGCTTGAAGGATGACGGCAGTGTGGCGCGCTTGGCTGACCAGTTGGAGATCAGTGATCAGTTGGCTAAAAAGCCTGCGGTGCTGTCGGTGGGCCAACGCCAGCGTGTGAGCTGCGCCCGTGCCCTGGCCCACGCGCCGCAACTGGTGCTGGCGGATGAGCCGACCGCGTCCCTGGACCCGTTGAATGCCGAGCGCGTGATGCAGGCATTGCTGGCCCAGGCCCGGGAACACCGTGCAGCGTGTGTGATCGCCACCCATGATGAGCCCCTGGCCCGTGCCAGTGGCTTGCAGGTACGGCGCATCAGTTGCCGTCGTGATGTCGACGGCGGTGTCACCGCGACGCTTGGGGAGGCGTGCTGATGCGCATGGGGCTGGTGGCATCTCTCGCCTGGCAGGATTACCGCAACGATGCGTGGCTGTCGGCCTGTTCGGTGCTGGCGCTGGTGGCTGTTATTGCGCCATTGCTGGTGTTATTCGGCCTGAAATTTGGACTGGTTAGCAGTTTGACCGAACGCTTGGAGACTGACCCCGCTACCCGTGAAATTATTCCGTTGGGCGGTGGTCGATTCAGCGCGGCTTTTATCGAGCAGTTGGGCCAGCGCAGCGATGTGGCGTTTGCGATACCCCGTACGCGGCAGATTGCGGCGACGGCGCAGGTGGGCGCGCTGACGCTGGAAATGCTGCCGAGCGCAGCCGGCGATCCGCTGTTGGAGGGTTTGCCAATGCCGCAGGGCCTGGACCAGGTCGTGCTGAGCCATACCGCGGCCGAGAAGCTTGCGGCCCGCCCCGGCGATTGGCTGGATACCCGTTTTACGCGGCAAGTGGCGGGGCGCGTCGAAGCCCAGCGCACGCGTTTGCAGGTGTTGGCGGTGCTGCCACTGGAAGCCTTCGCGCGTGACGGTTTGTTTGCCGGGTTGGGCCTGTTGGAAGCGGTGGAAGATTATCGCGATGGCCGTGCCGTAACCGCGTTGGGCTGGGAAGGCGAGGCGATGGGGGTGGGCGAACAGCGGGTGTATCCGGCGTTTCGCCTGTATGCCCGTCGTCTCACCGATGTGGAGCCGCTGCGGGTGTTTTTTGCCGGGCAGAACCTGCTGGTGTCGACCCAGGCGCAAACCATCGCCCAGGTGCAGTCGTTGAGCCGCAACCTGTCGATCGTGTTCTGGGTTATCGCCGGGTTGGCGTTGGTCGGGGCATTTGCGGCGATCTTTGCCGGTGTGTTGGCTGCGGTGGCGCGCAAGCGGCGGGATTTGTCGGTATTGCGCCTGTTGGGGTTTTCCACCGGGGCATTGTTGCTGTTTGTAGTGGTGCAGGCGCTCTACAGCGCAGGTTTTGCCGCACTGCTCAGCGCTGGGCTGTATGGCCTGGCCGAGGCGGGGCTGAATCAATTATTTGTGCAGGCGCCGGGCGAATACGCCAGCCACCTGCTGGCACGTCACTACGGCCTGGCCCTGGTGGCTGTCCTCGGCGTCAGCGCCGTGGCGGCAGCCTGTGGGGGGTGGCGAGTGGCGCGTATCCAGGCTTCTGAAGGAATCAGAGATGTATAAGTTATTGGGCGCCGCCGTGGCGCTGAGCCTGGCCTCGATGGCTTGGGCGGATGAGGCCAGCGATAAGCTCGACAACCCCAAGCCGTTGCCCGACGACGTCAGCCTGCCGCTGCCGTGCGAAGGCAATATGGTATTCCGCTACGCTTACGTACTGGCCCAAGGCACCCTGGACGACCGCGAAATCAGCCTCGGTTACCCCTTTGCCGAAGGCGAGGCGGGTTATCAGCAATCGTTCATTTCCGGTTACCGCCGCGACTTTATCAACGGCCAGTTCACCCTCAAGGACTTGCCCAACGACTGGGGCAAGGTCATCGCGCCACTGATGCCGAAGACTGACGCCAAGACCCCACTCAAGCCCATGCTGTATTTCATTGGCAAGTACGAAGTCACCGCGCGCCAATATGCCCAGGTGATGTCTCAGGCGCAGTCCCTGGCCAGTGGCGAACCGGCACCGGCATGTGATGTGCCCACCGGTATGGCGGCACGCTTGCCCAAGGTGAAATTGTCACGCTTTGAAGCCGAGCGCTTCTCGGCGGTGTACAGCGCCTGGCTGATGAAATACCACCGCGACTTGCTGCCTGTGAGTGGGCGTGGCACCTCGGCGGAAGACGGTGGCCTGGGCTTTGTGCGCCTGCCCACCGAAGTGGAGTGGGAATACGCCGCACGCGGTGGCCAGGCGGTGAGCCGACAGGAGCTGGAAGGGCGCCTGTTTCCACGCCGCATCGAAGGCAGCGAAAGCGATGGCCCCTTGGCGGATTACGCGGTGTTCAACCAAGTTGCCGGCGGCACCGGCCAGGCCGCGCGGCTGATGCCCATCGGCACCAAATTGCCCAACCCCATTGGGATGTTCGATGTGATTGGTAACGCGGCGGAAATGGTCCAGGAGTCCTTCCAGCTGGTGCACGCCGGGCGTCGCCAGGGGACTTATGGCGGCTTTGTGGTCAAGGGTGGCAACTACCTGGAAGGCGAGGGCACGCTGTTCACCGGCATGCGCCGTGAATACCCGCTGTTCGCCGCTGATGGCACTGAGCAAAGTAACGAAACCACGGGTTTCCGTGTGGCGATAGGTGCGTTGTCGGCACCGCGCTCGCGCTACAAGGAGCTGTTTGCGCAGTGGCAGAAAGAAGGTCGCCTGGCCTCGCTGACGGATGCCATCGACGATGCCCAGGACCCGACCAAACGCCTCGACAGCATCATTGCCGCCAGCGTCGACCCCAAGTTGCAAGCCGAGCTTGGGCTGGTCAACGAGGAGCTCAAGCGCAATGTTTCACTGATCGCCCAGCAACGCGAAGAAGCGGCGGGCAACCTGATTCAGTCGGCCGCGTTGGTGGCCGAGACCATCAGCAATTACAACATCCGCCTGACCAACCTGCAGAAGAGCCGCCAACAAGCCTTGGACAACAAGGATGAGGCCAGCGCGCAGCTGTTTGCCACGGCCATCGACAATGGACGCAGCGCCCTCGACGGCGCAGTGGCGATCTATATCGACAACCTGGCGACCGGCACGCGTTACACCGACGCGGTGATTCAGGCGCAGTTTCAGCGGATCAAGGAAGAGTTGGATCGCAAGCCAGTGCTCGGTAAGAGCCTGGTGACGCGCGCGACACTGTTCGTTCGCCATGTCGGCAACTACCGCAAGCAACAGCGGGCCGACCCGGCAACGATCTTGAAGGAACTGCTCGCAGCGAGCGGTCAGCGGTCTTGACCGTTGGTTGTGCGGCGAGCTTGGAAGGGACTCAGGCGGCGGTGGGCCGTGCTGGGCAAGTCAAACTTAATAGAGATCACACCTATGTTTTTTTCCCGTAAGGCGGTTTCCAAGCGTCACCTGCTGCTGATCGCAGCAGGCTTCAGCACTGTGTTGACGGGTTGCGCCACGTCGCCTGCGTCCAAGGTCGCGTCGAGCACCAAGGTCGAGTACTACCCGAACTGCTACGAGCCGGTGCAGCACTTGCGCGCGACTGATTCGGACATGACCAAGTCGGTCGTGACCGGTGCGGCCCTTGGCGCGGCCGGTGGTGCATTGCTCGGTGCGCTGACGGGTGACTCCGACAAGCGCGGCCGTAACGCGGCCATCGGTGCAGCAGGTGGCGCCCTGGCTGGCGGCGCGGCGGGTTACTACACCGAGCGTCAGAAGCAGATCAGCGATGACAACCAGCGCATCGCTTCTTACTCGACCGACTTCAACAAAAGTGCCTCCGACATCGATCGCAGCACGGCCTACGCCAAGGCATCGCAGCAGTGCTACCAGAGCGCGTTCACCAAGCTGGTGGCCGATCGCAAGGCCAAGACTGTCAATGACACCGAAGGCCGCAAGCGCCTGGCGGAAATCGTTGCGGGCCTGAAGGAGTCCAATGACCTGATCGTTGCGGTCAACGGTAAAGCCAGCGAAGACCTGAACAACTACACCCAGGCGTACGAGAAAGACCTGCAACAAGTGGGTGTGCAGCGTAACGATGTGGTCACCGTGGCGACGGCTGACACCACTTCGGTAGTGGCTCCGGCAAAGGGCAAGAAAGCGGTAAAACCCGCGAAAAAGCCAGTGCTCCCAACCGTGCCGAAAGAAGCGGTGACCACCGAGAAGAGCATCCTCACTGCCCAGAACAAGCAAGCGGAAAGCAAGCAGGTCGCCAGCGCCGGTAAAGCGCAGATCGAAGGCACTTGCCGCGATCCAAACCTGGTCGACTGGGCGCCGGTACCTTGCCCTAACGTCTAAGCACTTGTTGCTATAAGCGTTAAACGCCAACCGATCTCCGGCTAAACCGCGAGATCGGTGGCGTTCTTTTTGCAAATCGTTACACTGCTGCGGCCACTTAATAAATACACCGAGGCCGTGTGCATGAAATTTCGTCTTCTTCTGTGGGTGCTGGGCCTGATGATGGGCAAAGCCAGCCGCACCAACCCCGCTTTCCAGCAGCAACTGGGTGACAAAGACCTGGCGTTCCAGCTGCAGACCCTCGACGGCAAGGTTGCCCGTCACTTCATCGTCAAAGACCAGCGCATCACCAGTCGGTCAGGGGTACACCCATCGCCTGCCTTCGCTATCGCGTTCAAAGATGCCGCTTATGGTTTCGCCACGATGCAGGCGAAGAACAAGCAACTGGCGTTCATGACGGGGATTCAGGACAAGTCGATTCAGATCAAGGGCAACCCGGCGCTGGTGATCTGGTTCCAGGGGTTGACCAAGTATTTGAAGCCGAAGAAAAAGAAGTAATCGTTCAGTTAGACCGAGTTGGATTCATCGGGAGCAAGCCCCCTCCCACACTTGGAATGCATTCCATAGCTGGAGCTCGGTTAAATGTGGGAAGTGGCTTGCTCGCAAAAGGGGTCAGTCCGTCATCTCACGGGCTTACCTGTCCTGAGACAGTGAGTACTTGATCAGCCAACAACTGTGTCGGCATCCAGCACCTTGCCGACCACGTCTTTAGCCTTTTCACGGCTCAACCCCAAACGCTCCAGCAACGCATCCGGAATCGTCTCATCCGGCCCGGAGTCAATCCCCCGGCTGCGCAACAAGCGCACTGCCAAACCCACCAGGTTCGGATACTCGGCGTATTGCCCGTCATAGGTCGGGTCATGCTGGAAGCGCAGGGCGCTGGACAGTTAGCGGGGTGCTTGGCGATTGGCTTTTACTTGGCTACTGATCTCGGGCCTTGGAACTTTTTATAAACACATACCACCTACTGGAAACTGATCAGCCCGGTGGTGTTATGAAGATTGATAGCCCAGTTAAACCTTCGTATAGCACTTGGGTGGCGTCGCAGGAGCCGTTGAACCGCGTAGGCGAGTTGGAAAATAGCCAGGGCACCTATAGAACAACGCTGAGGACCGAGGGACTGCGGCCTCCAGAAGCTGTCTTCAATGAGAGGCTCGACAAAACTGATTTGTCAGCAGGAGATATTCTGCTCTTGGTGGATCAGCCGCAGAACACCAATCTGACTCATCAATTAATCAAGTTGGGCCAGCGCTTACCCGCGCTATCACCATTACGTCGTAATAACGGCGATTGCGAATTGGTACACGCGGTGATGTGGTCTAAAAGGCCAAATAACGCCGCCAAGCTTGATGTGAATGGCGCGGGTGAGTCGGAAATAGTCGAAATGCGAGGTGGAACCAAGCGCTCATCCTCATCGAGCGCCGTTCGACAGGGGCTTTACAAAGTGTACTCTCCTAAAGATAAGAACCTGGGGGACTGGGCTGCACAAGTCGGACAAGTGTGGAGTGTTGAAGGAGGGATTCCTTATTCAAAACCTCACACAATATTGAGCATAGTGAGAAACTCAGGCTTCAAAACTGCCGCCAAAGCCGCGAGTGCCCAATATGCGAGTCAGGCTTTTGAAAATCGGCCTCGGTTTCCGTCCAAAGGCTCCTTTTGCTCTCATTTTGTACTCGCGGCGTATCAGGCAGCCGCAAAAAATATGGGCATTGAACTTACCGGGGCATTGAAAGTGGATGCACAAGGTACTTCGGTAAGAACGCTGGAACATTTTCTGAAAGAGGATAAGCAGGGGTTCGAGTTCAAGGGGTATTTGAAAATCGAATCCAAGGATGCCCTCTATCAAGAATAGAAGTGCTGTATTTATCCTTGGCTAAACTGAGAAGCCAATTCGCGCAGCAGCACCTCGGCATCCAGCACTTTACCCACCACATCCTCGGCCTTCTCGCGGCTCAAGCCCAGGCGCTCCAGCAACGCGTTCGGAATGGATTCATCCGGCCCGGAGCCGATCCCCCGGCTGCGCAACAGGCGCACCGCCAGGCACACTAGGTTCGGGTACTCGGCGTATTGCCCGTCATACGTGGGGTCATGCTGGAAGCGCAGGGCAGTGGACAGTTCGTCCGGCATGTCCCAGTAGCGCATCAGCCAGGCGCCGATCTGTTCGCGACTGATGCCCAGCAGATGCTGCTCGACATAGCTGTGACACAGGTGCGGGTTGACCTCCAGGTGACGGCAGATCAGCGAGAAGTGTGGCGGGAATACATGGGCCAGCAGCAGGTAGCCGAAGTTGTGCAACAAACCTGCGAGGTAGGTGAGGCCAGCTTCCGGGCGCTGGGCGCGGGGCATGGCACGGGTCAGGCCCTCGATCACTGCGGCGGTGTAGATCGACTGGTGCCAGTATGGCGTGGACTGGTGCGGGCGGTCCTTGGGCAGGCTCAGGGTTTTGCCCAGTGCCAGGCCCAGCGCCAGGTTGATCACCAGGTCAAAGCCCAGTACGCGCACGATGGCGTCTTCCACTGAACGAATCTTGCCCGGCGAGGCGTAGTAGGGCGACGCGGCCCAGCTCACCACCTGGGCGGCCAGCGCCGGGTCGGTTTCCACTACGCCGGTGATGTCATCAATGGTGGCGTTGGGGTCGACGCGCAGCTTGATGATCTTCTGTGCGGTGTCGGCCAGCGGCGGAATTTCGATGGTCGCTTCCAGGCGTTGCTGGATACGGCGGGCGGTGAACGCCTGCATGGCCTGGGTGATTTCCTCGCGGTCATCATTGGGGCGGTCGAGGTTGGGGCGAATGTTGCTCAGGGGCTCGCCGAAGTGACCGGCGCTGGCCTTGGTGAGCATGGTCTTGAAGGCGTCGCTGGCAATCTCCAGCAGCAGCCCGGCTTCACCCGAATGCACCAGCAGGCTGGGCTCATCGAGCAGGCTGCCTTCGTACAGGCATGGCGAACTGGTCAGGGCCGGCAGGCCCGGCAGCAGGCTCAGCTCATGCTTGCCCAGCATGCGCTCGACGCGCTCAGGTGCAACGGCTATCAGGCGCCGACCGGTGAGTTCAGCGAGGCGGTTGAGGTCGAGCAATTGGCTCTGGGGGAACAGTACCATGAGTGCGCCCACGGCATCTTCCAGCAGCACCGCCTGAACCTTTCGTGCGGGATTCAGGCCAGCGTGTTCGGCCACTTCCACGTAGGGGATGGCGAGCTTTGCGAGCAGCGCCCGAATGACCGGCGGGGCGGTCAGTGGGGCTGTGGCGAGGGCAACTTCTGACATGGCCTGATCCAATTTCGTACAGTCACCGAAGTATAACCAGCTTGATACATATGTTGGTCGTATAAGTGAGTCAGGCGTCACACTTGGCCGTATTGCTGCCCATGCCGCAGCCAGCGCTCCAGCAATGGGCTGACATGCTCCGGCCAGCGCTCCAACAGCGCTTGCGCTGCATCGCGTACAGCGGGCAGCAGGTCGGCGTCGCGCATCAGGTCCGCGACCTTGAATTGCAGCAGGCCGGTCTGGCGCGTGCCGAGCATTTCGCCGGGGCCGCGCAACTCGAGGTCTTTTTCGGCGATGACAAACCCGTCGTTGGTTTCGCGCATGATGCCCAGGCGTTGGCGACCGATCTGTGAGAGTGGCGGGTGATACAGCAGCACGCAGTGGCTGGCGGCGCTGCCCCGGCCGACACGGCCACGCAATTGGTGCAGTTGGGCCAGGCCCAGGCGCTCGGGGTTTTCGATGATCATCAGGCTGGCGTTGGGCACGTCCACGCCGACTTCAATCACCGTGGTCGCCACCAGCAATTGCAGGTTGCCGGCCTTGAACTCGGCCATCACGGCAGCTTTTTCCGCAGGTTTCATGCGGCCGTGGATCAGCCCGACCTTGAGCTCGCCCAAGGCGCTGGTGAGGTCTTCATAGGTGGTCTCGGCGGCCTGGCAGGTCAGCTCTTCGGACTCTTCAATCAGCGTACACACCCAGTAAGCCTGGCGGCCTTCGGCGCAGGCGCCACGTACGCGCTCGATCACTTCGACGCGCCGCGTGTCGGTGACCAGCACGGTGTTGACCGGGGTTCGACCAGGTGGCAGTTCGTCGAGGATCGAGGTGTCCAGGTCGGCATAGGCACTCATGGCCAGGGTGCGGGGGATTGGCGTGGCGGTCATGATCAATTGGTGCGGGTTCATGCGCCCGCCCACGCCTTTCTGGCGCAGGGCCAGGCGTTGTTGCACGCCGAAGCGGTGTTGTTCGTCGATGATCACCAGGGCCAGGTTCTTGAACTGTACTTCGTCCTGGAACAACGCATGGGTGCCCACCACCATCGGTGCGCCGCCGGCGATTTGTTCCAGGGCCGCCGCGCGGTTCTTGCCCTTGAGCTTGCCCGCCAGCCAGGCGACTTCCAGGCCCAGGGGCTCGAGCCAGCGTTTGAAGGTGATGAAGTGCTGTTCGGCCAGGATCTCGGTCGGCGCCATCAGTGCCACTTGGTAGCCGGCTTCCAGCGCTTGCAAGGCAGCGAGTGCAGCGACCACGGTCTTGCCCGCGCCTACGTCACCCTGGATCAGCCGCAGCATGGGCTCCTGCTGGCTCAAGTCGTAGGCGATTTCATTGCCCACACGTTGCTGGGCGCCGGTAGGGGCAAAGCCGAGATTGGCCAGGTATTGCGCGGGCAGGCGTGTGGCCTTGGGCATCGCCGGTGCACGCAGGGAGCGCATGCTCTCGCGCAGGCGTTGCTGGGACAGTTGGTGCGTCAGCAATTCTTCGAAGGCCAGGCGGTGCTGGGCCCAGTGATGACCCAGGGCGAGTTCATCGACATCGGCGTCGGCAGGTGGGTGATGCAGGTAGCGAATCGCATCGTCCAGCGGCGCCAGTTGATAGTCGCGGGCCAGCTCCGCAGGCAGCCAGTCGGGCAGGCTTTTGGGGCCTAGCATCGTCAAGGTCTGCATGCACAACTGGCGCAGGCGTTGTTGGGTCAGCCCTTCGGTCAGCGGGTAGATCGGCGTGAGGGTGGTATCCACCGGAGGCGGCTCGTCGCCGGTAATGGCGCGGTACTCCGGGTGGTAGATTTCCAGGCCCGACGCGCCAGGCCGTGCTTCACCGTAACAGCGCACACGGGTGCCGCGCTTGAGGCCCTCCTTCTGTGCATTGCTGAAATGGTAGAAGCGCAGGCTCAGGCCACCGGTGCCGTCCTGCAAACGCACCACCAGGCTGCGGCGCTTGCCCATCACCACATCGGCACCGCTGACGGTGCCCTCGACCACCGCATCCTGCCCGGGGCGCAAGTGGCCGATGGGCACCACGCGCGTGCGGTCCTGATAGCGCAGGGGCAGGTGGAACAGCACGTCCTGGAGGTTTTCCAGGCCGACCTTGGCCAACTTTTCGGCCATGGCTTCACCGACACCTTTGAGTGCGGTCACCGACACCTGCGACAGCTCAGTCATACGGCTACTTAGCTCGCGGCAGGGGGCTTGGCCACGGAGCACAGGCGGATCGAGTCGGCGAGGATCTCAATCGCTTTTGGCCGTGGGAAGCTGGCGCGCCAGGCGATTGCCACGGTGCGGAACGGCACTGGCGGCGTGAGTGGGCGCACTTCGATTACGCCAGCGGCGTAGTGATGGCTGTCCACTGCCGACAGCGGCAGGATCGAGATGCCCAGGCCGGAGGCGACCATATGGCGAATGGTTTCCAGGGAGCTGGATTCCACGGTGGTGTGCTTGGCGCCGTCATTACCCTTGGTCAGGGTCGGGCAGGCTTCCAGTACCTGGTCGCGGAAGCAGTGGCCTTCGCCGAGCAGCAGCAGGCTCTTGTCGTTGAGCAAGGCGGCATCGATGGTTTCTTTCTGCGTCCACGGGTGGGAGGCCGGCATCAACACGTAGAACGGCTCGTCGTAGAGCGGCAGGGTCAGCACGTCGGCTTCGTTGAACGGCAGGGCGATGATGATCGCGTCCAGCTCGCCGTTGCGCAGTTTGTCGCGCAGCACGTGGGTGAAGTTCTCTTCGATATACAGCGGCATCTGCGGTGCAACGCGGTGCAGTTGCGGGATCAGGTGCGGGAACAGGTAGGGGCCGACCGTGTAGATGGCGCCGACTTTCAGCGGTGCCGTCAGTTGGTTCTTGCCGGCCTGGGCCAGTTCGCGAATGCTTTGGGCCTGTTCCAGCACCTTCTGGGCCTGGGCAACGATGCCTTCGCCCACCGGGGTGAGGCGCACGGCGCTCTTGCTGCGCTCGAAAATCAGCACACCGAGTTCGTCTTCAAGCTTTTTGACACCCACCGACAGCGTCGGCTGGCTGACGTGGCAACGCTCGGCCGCGTGGCCGAAATGCTGCTCTTGGGCGAGGGTCACGATGTAGCGTAATTCTGTAAGAGTCATAGCGGGCGTCCATGAGGTTGCTAGCCAAGCATACCGGCTGCAATCGATAGACGCACGTTATCAGAACTTTGCCAGGGATTGAGCGGGGGATGCGTGAGATTTTGCTGAAGGTGACGAGGCTTACCCCTCGCCACCTCCACCCTTACCGACGGCGCTTATCGATGTTGTAAACGAACGGTGCGACCAGTTCGACGCTGCCGTTTTTCAACAGGTCAGCCGGTGGCTTGGGCAGTGGCTGGGCCTTGCGGATCATGTCCAGGGTGGCTCGGTCCAGATCGGCGTTGCCGGAGCGACCCTCCAACTCATACGACAGTACGTTGCCTTCGGCATCGACCACGAAGCGCAAGCGGTTCATACCTTCCTTGCCACGCTGCTGCGCGGATTTGGGGTATGTCTTGTACTTCTGCAGGTGCGCCAACAGGGTGCTCTGCCAGGAGGCCTGGGCCGCAACCTGCTGTGCTGATGGGCCGGGAACGGGCTGGGCCGATTTTTGCGCAGGCGTGTTGGTCGGTGGGGTTTCGCTCGGGGGCTCCTCGGACGGTTTCTCCTTGGGTGGCTCGGGCTTTTTCTCCACCGGCTTGGGCGGTTGCGGCTTGGGCTTGGGCTTGACCGGCTTGGGTACCTGGATCGTCGGCTTGGGCGCCTCGGCCAGTTTCGGCAAGGGCAGTTCTTCTACCGGGGCAGGCGGCTGCGCAACCACCTTGGGCGGTGCCGGAGGTGGCGGTGCGGGCATCGGCGCCAGGTCGATGACCATGGCGGCCGGTGGCAGCTGGATCGCCTGCGGTGCGGACCATTTGAGCGCGATGATGATCGCGACGGCATGCACGCCCAGCACGACGGCGAGGCTGGTGCCATAACGCGTCAGTTTGTGGCGCGTCGTGTTCATTTCTTGGCTGCCGTCTCAAGTCCGACCAGGCCCACCTTGAGGTAGCCGGCTGCCCGCAGGGCATCCATCACGCTCATCAAGTCGCCGTAGTCCACGCCCTTATCGGCCTGGAAGAAGATCGTCGTGTCTTTCTTGCCCTGGGTCTTGGCGTCGAGCACCGGCCCCAAGGTTTCAGTCTTGACCTCTTCTTCGCCCAGGAACAGGCGTTGGTCTGCCTTGACGCTAAGGAAGATTGGTTTCTCCGGCCGCGGTGCCGGCTTGGCGCTGGACGCGGGCAGATCAACCTTGATGTCCACGGTGGCCAGCGGTGCCGCGACCATGAAGATGATCAGCAGCACCAGCATCACATCGATAAACGGTGTGACGTTGATTTCGTGGTTCTCGACGAGCTCGTCGTCGCCTTGATTCAAATGCAGGCCCATGGCCGATTACCCCACTTTCACCATGTGCGGTTGCGAGCTGCGCTCGGTAGGCTGGTGATCGAGGTCGCGGCTGACCAGCAGCAGGACTTCTGCCGACGCGTCCGATACCTGGGCCTTGTAGCCGGCAATCGAACGAGCGAAGACGTTGTAGATCACCACCGCAGGAATCGCCGCAACCAGGCCCAGGGCTGTTGCCAGCAGGGCTTCAGCGATGCCGGGGGCAACGACGGCGAGGTTGGTGGTCTGGGTTTTGGCGATACCGATGAAGCTGTTCATGATGCCCCATACGGTGCCGAACAGGCCGACGAAGGGTGCGGTGGAACCGATGGTCGCCAGTACGCCGGTGCCGCTGCTCATGTTGCGACCGCAGGCGGCCACCAAGCGCTCCAGGCGGAAGCTGACGCGTTCCTTGATGCCTTCCTTTTCGCGGGTGTTGGCCGACAGGCGCATTTCTTCCAGGGCGTCGTGTACCAGCAGGTTGGCCAGGGTGCCCTTCTGGGTCGCGGTGTCGCTGGCTTCCTTGAGGGTGGTGGCTTTTTTCAGGTGCAGGATTTCAGTGCGCAGCCGACGCTTGGCGCCCAGCAGCTCGAAGCCTTTGGCGATCCAGATGGTCCAGGTAATGATCGAGGCGATAGCCAGGCCGATCATCACCGCTTTTACGACGATGTCAGCGTTCTGGTACATGCCCCATGGCGACAGGTCGTGAGACATGCCCAGGCTGTTGTCCTGTTCGGCCTGTGCCTGTTCACCCAAGGCGTTGAGACGGTCAACCGCGTCCTTGAGTTCTGGCGGCAGCTTGGAGGTGTCTACCGTGCCGTCCGGATTCTTGGGCACAGGCATTTGCTCCACCTGTGCGGCGGGCGTGTGTGCCGCGTCGGTTGGGGCAGCAGCAGGGGCGGTGGCATCGGCGAATGCGGCGGTCGGCGCCAGCATTACGCTGAACAGCATCGCAGCAATCGCACGCCAGGCGCGGGATGGGCTGTGAAGCTTGGTTGGCGAAGCGGGGGTTGTATTACGTGTCATGCTGGCCGGACCTGAGGAGAAAAATGGGTGGTCGTCCTTCCAGACCCTTTGGGTCGAGGACAAATGGGCGGTTATTATTGCAAGTAATTCTTGTTAACAAAAGTAATACAGTTACTTAATTTGTCGTTTTGCTGGTCGCTGGTCATCTTCGGCGGCTAATCTGCGCCTTTGAGAATGGAGTTTTGTGATGTCTGCGCCTTCTGTTGTGATTGCCGGTTGTGGCGATGTGGGTAGTCGGCTGGCCAGCCAATTGCTGGCCTCGAAATGGGAGGTTCATGGCCTGCGCCGCGACATCTCGCGCTTGCCCGCCGGAGTGATCGGTATTGCCGGCGACCTGTTCAAAAAAGACTGCCCTGACACTTGGCCCATCGGCGGGGTGGATTACCTGGTGTATTGCGCCGCTGCCACTGAACACGACGAAGCCGGCTATCGCGCCGCTTATGTGCAGGGGTTGCAGTATGTGCTGGAGTGGCTGAACGACTATGGCCAGGCACCGAAGCACCTGTTGTTTGTGTCCAGCAGTAGTGTGTATGGGCAACAGGATGGCGAGTGGGTCGACGAAACCTGCGACACCCAGGCGAAAGGCTATTCCGGCCAAGTGATGCTTGAAGCCGAGCAAGTGGCCCTCAACAGTGGCATTCCTGCGAGCATTGTGCGGCTGACCGGGATTTACGGGCCAGGTCGTGAATGGTTGTTGACCCAGGTGCGCCAAGGTTATCGCGTGGCGATTGATCCGCCTTTATATGGCAACCGCATTCACGCGGAGGACGCCGCAGGTTTGCTGGCCTTTTTGTTGCGGCATGTGGAGCAGGGCGGCGCCTTGGACAAGATTTACATCGGCGTAGACGACGCTCCGGCGCCATTGGCGGATGTGGTCGGCTGGTTGCGCGACTACTTGGGTGTGACCGAATGGGCTGATGACGCCAGTGTGCGCCGCGCCGGCAGCAAACGATGCAGTAATGCGCGCGCCGAGGCGTTGGGTTGGGCGCCGACCTACCCGAGTTATCGCGAAGGGTATGCGGCGATTCTCGAAGGTAAGGGCTAATGCCAGTCAGTTAAGAAGGAACACTATCACTGTGGCGAGCGGTTGCTCGTTCTAGCGCTTAGCTGACTGGCATTGGCCCGTGGGTTCCTTTGTTGTGTGTCACTGCTTTTCCAGTAGCCACTGCCGTGGCCCGGGTGTAAACGAAGGCACTTCGTCAACGTGTGCGGTGTTCACGGCCTGGTATATCTCCAGTTGCTTGCCCTTGCGCGCAAAGATCCACGGGTTGCCCTTGCCGTTCAGTTGCAGCCAGATGCTGTCGTAACCGCCGCTCATGGACGCGCAATCGCCCGCCAGGCATAACGAATACTGATCAACGCCAGGCAGGCCGGCTACTTTGCCGTTGGCCTGGAACTGGACCGTGGCGCCATCACCATTACCGTCGGTGATCTTCCAATCGCCGCCCATGTAGGCTGCATACAGCGCCCGTTCGAAGTTGGCACCCAGGGGTGCGCCTTCCGGGGCCGGGTCTTTGGCGCGGGCGAACAGTTGCTCTGGCTCATTGTCGTTGGCCACCTGCAGCAATTGTTTGCCTTTGCGTTTGAGTTCGGTGGCGGAACTGCCATAGAAGTCGACGCTCCAGGCGCCGGATTTTTCCCCGAGCAACTTGCCTTCGGCGACTTCAAAGCCGTTGTAGTAGCGCGCCTGCGATGCCTTGGTGTTGATCTCCCATTCGAGGTTCGGGCCAAAGCTCTGCAGGGCTTCACGCAAAGGGCCGCCTTTGGCTGCCGCGTCGATGGCGGCCTGGTTGACCCAGGTACCGCTCACATCCAGGTCGGCGGGGTTGCTGGCACAGCCGCCCAGCAACAAGGCGAGCAACGAAGAGGCTACAAGCGCTTTGCGCATTACGAAATCCTTCTAAAACGAAGTCGGCGCAGCCTGTTTAAGCTGCGCCGGGTGTTTTACTCGATGACCAGAATGGCGTCCATCTCAACCTGTGCGCCCTTTGGCAGGGCGGCAACGCCGATGGCGGCGCGGGCTGGGTACGGTTGTTCGAAGTACTTGCCCATGATCTCGTTGACCTTGGCGAAGTGGCTGAGGTCGGTAAGGAAGATGTTCAGCTTGACGATGTCCTTGAACGAACCGCCTGCGGCCTCGGCCACGGATTTGAGGTTTTCGAAGACCTGTACGGTCTGGGCTTCGAAGCCTTCAACCAGTTCCATGGTCTTTGGGTCCAGCGGGATCTGGCCGGACATGTAGACGGTGTTGCCCGCCTTGATCGCCTGGGAGTAAGTGCCGATGGCGGCAGGGGCTTTATCGCTGGTGATAACAGTCTTGGTCATTTATGACTCCTTGTAAGAGATGATGACTTATTGGAAGGGCTACGCACGCATACGGGTGATGCGGATGACCCCAGTCAGGGCGCGTAGTTTCTTGATCACGCGAGCCAAGTGCACGCGGTCGTGCACGCTGACCACCAGTTGGACCACGCTGATGCGACCATCGCGTTCGTCCATGCTGATTTTCTCGATATTGCCGTCGGCGGCGTTGACGCTGCTGGCGAGCAGGGCGATCAGGCCGCGTTGGTGTTCCAGCTCGACCCGCAACTCGACATTGAATTCGCCGGTGACATCCTTGGCCCACGAGAGCTGGATGCATTTTTCCGGGTTGTGGCGGATTTCGGTGATATTGCGACAGTTGTCCAGGTGCACCACCATGCCTTTGCCGGCGGACAAATGACCGACAATCGGGTCGCCCGGTATCGGCGTACAGCACTTGGCGTAGCTGAGCACCAGGCCCTCGGTGCCGCGAATCGCCAGCGGGCCTTCCGGGCTCGGCAGCTGTTCGCCTTCGCCCAGCAGCCGGCGGGCGACTACATAGGCCATGCGGTTGCCCAGGCCGATATCTTCCAGCAGGTCTTCGATGGTTTCCTGGCGGTATTCGTGGAGCATCGCCTGCACGCGTTCGGCGGGGATCTTGTCCAGGGCGCTGTCGAAGCCGTTGAGTACCTTGTTCAGCAGGCGTTCGCCGAGGCTGATGGACTCGGAACGACGTTGCAGTTTCAAGGCGTGGCGAATGTGCGTGCGGGCCTTGCCGGTGACCACAAAATTGAGCCATGCCGGATTCGGGCGTGCGCCCGGTGCGCTGACGATCTCCACGGTAGAGCCGCTTTGCAGCGGTTCCGACAGCGGGGCCAGGCGGCGGTTGATCCGGCAGGCAATGCAGCTGTTGCCGACGTCGGTGTGCACCGCGTAGGCGAAGTCGACCGCCGTGGAGCCTTTGGGCAGCTCCATGATCCGGCCCTTGGGCGTGAACACGTAGACCTCGTCCGGGAACAGGTCGATCTTCACGCTTTCGATAAATTCCAGGGAGTTGCCGGCACGTTGCTGCATTTCCAGCACGCCCTTGACCCACTGGCGGGCGCGGGCATGGGTGCCTTTGGGCTGCTCGTCGCCGCTGGACTTGTACAGCCAATGGGCGGCGATGCCGTTGTTGGCCATCTCTTCCATTTCGCGGGTGCGGATCTGGATCTCGATCGGCACGCCATGCATACCGAACAGCGTGGTATGCAGCGACTGATAGCCGTTGGCCTTGGGAATGGCGATGTAGTCCTTGAAGCGACCTGGCAGGGGTTTGTACAAATTGTGTACAGCGCCCAGTACGCGGTAGCAGGTGTCGACCTTGTCGACGATGATCCGGAACGCATACACGTCCATGATCTCGTTGAAGGCCCGACGCTTGCCACGCATCTTCTTGTAGATGCCGTAGATGTGTTTCTGCCGGCCGCTGACCTCGCCCTCGATCTCGTCGATCGCCAGGCAATGGCTCAGGGATTCTTCGATCTTGTTGACGATTTCCTTGCGGTTGCCACGGGCGCGCTTGACCGCCTGGTAGATACGCGCCGAACGCATCGGGTGCATGGCCTTGAAGCCGAGGTCTTCGAATTCGATACGAATGGCGTGCATGCCCAGCCGATTGGCGATAGGCGCGTAGATTTCCAGGGTTTCCTTGGCGATGCGCCGGCGCTTTTCGCCGGACAGCACTTCCAGCGTACGCATGTTGTGCAACCGGTCGGCCAGCTTGACCAGGATCACGCGGATGTCCCGGGCCATGGCCATGGCCATCTTCTGGAAGTTTTCCGCCTGGGCTTCGGCCTTGGTCTCGAAGTTCATCTGGGTCAGTTTGCTGACCCCATCGACCAGCTCGGCCACGGTTTCGCCAAACTGCGCACTGAGCGCTTCCTTGGCGATGCCGGTGTCTTCGATCACGTCATGCAGCATCGCGGCCATCAGGCTCTGATGGTCCATGTGCATGTCGGCCAGGATATTCGCCACCGCAAGAGGGTGGGTGACGTACGCTTCACCGCTGCGGCGGCGTTGGCCGTCGTGGGCTTGCTCGGCGTAGAAGTACGCTCGGCGGACCAGGTTGACCTGGTCTGGGCCGAGGTAGGTCGATAAGCGATCGGCGAGGGCGTCTATGCTCGGCAAAGTGTGAACTCCTGCCGAAGGCTGTGACCCTGCGCCGTGCTACGTCGACCAGGCATAGGCTTAGACGTCCTCGTTGGGCTCGCCTTCGAACGCTGCAAACAGCGGCTCGTCTTCAACGATTTCGGCGCTGGCGATGTAATCGTAGCTCATCACGCCGGCGGCGATTTCGCGCAGGGCCATCACGGTAGGCTTGTCATTTTCCCAATTGAGCAGCGGCTCTTTGCCGCCAGTGGCCAATTGACGGGCACGCTTGGTAGAGAGCATGACCAGCTCAAAGCGGTTATCCACGTGTTCTAGGCAGTCTTCAACGGTTACGCGGGCCATGGTATTCCTCGGAGCGAATGCAAGATGCGCGCTGCCCGGTTGGGCGAGCGGACTGAGCAGTTTAAAAAATCACCAGCGTTTAGGGAAGCGCTGATTTTTCGCAGACCCTCGCAAAACCGCTACAAGTGCCAATGTAAAGCCCTTGCAGCAGTTTTGGGAAGGGCTAATCAGCCGAGCAGTTCGGCGAGTAATTTGCCGAAACGCTGCTGTTGACGTTTTTGCTGGAGTTGATTGGTGCGGAAAATCGCCTTCAGATCATCCAGGGCGTGGGCAAAATCGTCATTGATGATCAGGTAGTCGTAGTCGACGTAGTGGCTCATTTCACTGACGGCTTCACGCATGCGGCCTGCGATGATTTCGTCGCTGTCCTGGCCACGGTTGGTCAGGCGCTGATGCAAGGCTTCAAGCGAGGGTGGCAGGATGAAGATCGAACGCGCCTTGGGCATCAGCTGGCGCACTTGTTCGGCGCCCTGCCAGTCGATCTCCAGGATCAGGTCGTGGCCTTCGTCCAGGGTCTGCTGCAAATGACTTTGGGAGGTGCCATAGAGGTTGCCAAAGACTTCGGCGCGTTCCAGGAAATCACCGTGTTCGATCATCTTGACGAACTCGGTGCGCTCGACGAAGTGATAATGCACGCCGTTCACCTCACCCGGGCGCATGGCGCGGGTGGTGTGGGAAACCGAAATGCGGATCTGCTCGTCGGCGTCGGTCAGTGCCTTGACCAAGCTGCTCTTGCCCGCGCCCGATGGGGCGGAAATGATGTAAAGGGTGCCGGTGCTGTGGGTCATGGAGGTTGCCTTACTCAATATTCTGTACTTGTTCGCGCATCTGCTCGATCAACACCTTGAGGTTGACCGCAGCCGTGGTGCTGCGCGGATCGAAAGCCTTGGAGCCCAGTGTATTGGCTTCGCGGTTGAGTTCCTGCATCAGGAAGTCCAGGCGCCGACCGGCGGCACCGCCAGACTTGAGCACGCGGCGCACTTCGAGGATGTGGGTGCTCAGGCGGTCGAGCTCTTCGGCCACATCGCTCTTCTGTGCGAGCAGGACCATTTCCTGTTCAAGGCGAGTGGGGTCAAGGTCGGCTTTCATGTCGGTAAAGCGGTCGAGGACCTTCTGGCGCTGGGTGGCGAGCATCTGCGGCACGAGCTCGCGCAGGGTGACCACGTCTGCTTCGATCGACGTCAGGCGCTCGTTGATCAGGCGGGCGAGTTCGGCGCCTTCACGCTCCCGGCCGGCCTTGAGTTCCTTCAGGCCCTGGTTGAACAGGGTGAGGGCTTCGGCATTCAGGGCCTGCGGGTCGCTCGCGTCGGCTACCAATACGCCAGGCCAGGCCAGCACTTCCAGGGGGTTCAGCGCGGCGGGCTGCTTGATCAGGCCGGCGATGGTCTCGGCGGCGGCAACCAGTTGCGCGGCACGGTCACGGTCGACCTGCAGGGGTTTGCCGGTGGTATCTTCGGTAAAACGCAGGGTGCATTCCAGCTTGCCGCGGGAGATGCCCTGGCGCAGCGCTTCACGAACGACGCCTTCGAGGTCGCGGAAAGATTCCGGCAGGCGCAGGTGCGGCTCCAGGTAACGGCTGTTGACCGAGCGCAGTTCCCAGCTGAGGGTGCCTTGGGCCCCGGCTTTTTCGACACGGGCGAAGGCGGTCATGCTGTGCACCATGGGGGTACCTCGCGATGCAGTCCCGCGAATGCGGGCTGGTGGGTAAATTGAAGCCGACAGGCTGCGAAGGCGCAGGAGTGTAGCGCAGTGGGCGGGAGGCCCCAAACCCTGGCAGTCACAAAGAGTGACAAGCCGTGCATTCGTAACCGAATTTTTAGAAGTGCCCCGAAACGGCTGGCGGCTCTATAATGCTCGGCAGTTTTTCGTCCTTCGTACAGGTATCCCCTATGAAACGTCCAAGTGGTCGCGCTGCCGATCAGCTCCGCTCGATCCGCATCACCCGCAACTACACCAAACACGCCGAGGGATCTGTACTGGTCGAGTTTGGCGATACCAAGGTTATCTGCACCGTCAGCGTCGAAAACGGCGTGCCGCGTTTCCTCAAAGGCCAGGGCCAGGGTTGGTTGACCGCTGAATACGGCATGCTGCCGCGTGCTACCGGCGAACGTAACCAGCGTGAAGCCAGCCGTGGCAAGCAAGGCGGCCGCACCTTGGAAATCCAGCGCCTGATCGGCCGTTCGCTGCGCGCAGCGTTGGACATGTCCAAGCTGGGCGACGTGACCCTGTACGTCGACTGCGACGTGATCCAGGCCGACGGCGGCACCCGCACCGCGTCCATCACCGGCGCCATGGTGGCCTTGGTTGACGCGCTGAAAGTGATCAAGAAGCGCGGCGGCCTGAAGGGCGGCGATCCGCTCAAGCAAATGATCGCCGCCGTTTCGGTCGGCATGTACCAGGGCGAGCCTGTACTGGACCTGGACTACCTGGAAGACTCGGCCGCCGAGACCGACCTGAACGTGGTGATGACCAGCACCGGTGGTTTCATCGAAGTGCAGGGCACTGCCGAAGGCGCGCCGTTCCAGCCGGCTGAGCTGAATGCGATGCTGGCCCTGGCCCAGAAAGGCATGACCGAAATTTTCGAACTGCAAAACGCCGCACTGGCTGACTAAGCCGGTCTCGAGGAGAAGCGCCATGAGTGACAGCCAGTTGCCGGTTCCGGCACCGTCCAAGGAAGTACGCCAGTGGGCAATGTTGTGTCACTTCGCGGCGTTCCTGGGGTTGGTGTTCCCCTTCGGTAGCCTGATAGGGCCGCTGATCCTGTGGCAGGTCAAGAAGGATGTGGACCCGCTCATTGATGACCAGGGCAAGGAAGCACTCAACTTCCAGATCACCGTGGCGATTGCCTGGCTGGTGTGCATCGTGCTGGGGTTCGTGGTGATCGGTTGGTTGCTGATGACCGTATTGGTGATTGGCGCCCTGGTACTGACCATTATTGCCGGCATCAAGGCCAACAAGGGTATTGCCTATCGCTACCCGTGGACGTTGCGCCTGATCAAATAATGAACACGCACAAAAAAACCGACATCGCTGTCGGTTTTTTTGTGCCTGGAGAAAGACCTCAGATGGTCAATGTCCAGTCGTAGTCCACGATCAGTGGCGCATGCTGCGAGAAGCGTGGCTGACGCGGCAGGCGTGCACTGCGGACAAACCGGCGCAAGCCAGGCGTCAGCAACTGGTAGTCGAAGCGCCAACCCAGGTTGAGCATCTCGGCCTGTTCGTTATCCGGCCACCAACTGTACTGGTCACCTTCGCGGCTGACTTCGCGCAGGGCATCGACATAACCCATGTTGCCGACAATCTCGTCCATCCAGGCGCGTTCCGGCGCCAGGAAGCCCGGGGATTGCTGGCTGTCGCGCCAGTTCTTGATATCCAGCTTCTGTTGCGCCACGTACAGCGAGCCACAATAAATGTACTCGCGACGCTTGCGTCGCTGTTTGTCCAGATAACGGGCGAAATCGTCCATTAGCTTGAACTTCTGGTTCAAGTCTTCATCGCCGTTCTGCCCCGAAGGAAGCAGCAAGGTCGCGATGCTGACCTTGTCGAAATCGGCTTGCAGGTAGCGCCCGTAGCGGTCGGCTGTCTCGAAGCCGAGGCCGCTGATGACCGCCTTGGGTTGCAACCGCGAGTACAAAGCCACGCCACCTTGGGTGGGCACTTCGGCATCGCAGGCATAAAGGAAGTAGCCATCCAGTTGGAAGGCTGGGTCGTCCAGTTCAAAGGCGGAGGCGCGGGTGTCCTGCAGGCAGATGACGTCGGCATTCTGTGCTTGCAGCCAACTGAGCAAACCACGCTCGACTGCAGCCTGAATACCATTAACGTTCACACTGATGATCCGCATAAATGGCCCCAAAAATCGCGTGCGTGTATGATACACGCCGTCCACCTAATTAGCTAAATCCGTGGTATCTGAGGCTTTTTTCATGCAGGCGTATCAACGCGATTTCATTCGTTTTGCCATCGATCGCGGCGTTTTGCGCTTCGGTGAGTTCACTCTCAAGTCCGGGCGCACCAGCCCGTACTTCTTCAATGCGGGCTTGTTCAACTCAGGCTCGGCGCTGGCTCAGCTCGGTCGTTTCTACGCGGCTGCCATCGTTGAAAGCGGTATTCCCTTCGACGTACTGTTTGGCCCAGCCTACAAGGGCATTCCCTTGGCCGCCGCGACAGCAGTGGCCCTGGCGGAACATCACGGAAAGGATTTGCCGTGGTGCTTCAACCGTAAGGAAGCCAAGGCCCACGGCGAAGGCGGTAGCCTGGTCGGGGCTCCACTCAAAGGCGAAGTGCTGATCATCGACGACGTGATCACCGCCGGCACCGCTATCCGTGAGGTGATGCAGATCATCGCTTCCCAGGACGGCGCCAAGGCCGCCGGTGTACTGATCGCGCTGAACCGCCAGGAGCGCGGCAACGGTGAGTTGTCGGCAATCCAGGAAGTAGAGCGCGATTTCGGTATTCCGGTGGTGAGCATCGTGTCGCTGAACCAGGTATTGCAGTTCCTGGAAGACGACCCGCAGCTCAAGCAGCACCTGCCGGCGGTCAAGGCATACCGCGAGCAGTTCGGCGTTCAGTAATTGCAATAAAAAAGGCCCCATTCAATTCAATTGAGTGGGGCCTTTTTTCAGATCGGGCTTCGGTGGGCTGTTACTCACGCAGTCGTAAGGCGCGCAATAAAGCGTCAATTTGCCCGAAAGCGTCTTGTTGCCATTGGTCCGGTGTGCGATCTCCAAGTATTTGGCTGTCTTCGACGAATCGTCTTACGGCAGTCGGGCCATAGCCTTCGACGATATCAAACTTTTCGCCGATGAACTGAAATCCTTGCTCTCCACTCCCGGTTTCAAGTACTGATCGACATTCCTCTGCAAGCGCTTGCATGCCACCCGGGAAATTACGGACGCAGTAGTAGATGTCATATGCGTCCTTCTGTTTATGCCTTCCGTTTAGGGCGTATCCCTTCATCGCTAGCAGGGCGGGGATCGAGCACACAGCGACCTCGACACGATTTTTGCCACCCGTGGGCATGGGGCCTGCAATGGCAACCATTTGATAGACGCGCAAGGCACCGCTCCACCTATTACTGCAAACTTGCCCTTGAAGGAACCAAGGATCTGACCGATCTCGATTAATACCGCCTTCACAGCAGCTGTTGTTCTGTCGTCATAATCTGAGGCGGATTGAGGTTCTTGAGGGATTAACGAGACCATGTCAGTTTTTCCTGTCGTAGATATTCGGCAGCTTCCTTTCCACGCTCTCCTGCAACCGATAGATCTAGATAGGTCTGAACTGGGCTGGTGCACAGGGCGCCCGGTGCGGGTTCAGCGGTGTCCAGTAGGAGTCCTTCGTCCTTGGGTAAAGTGATCACAACGTTCTCGCCCTTTGATGCAGGAACCCACTGGAGTGCTTTAACCAGTCTCTCTAGTCCTCAATGTCGGCATAAAAGTAATTCGTGCTGATGCGGGCGTAGGGTGCGAGCCATTGAGCGGCAGAAAAGGACGAAAAAAGCGCGTGTCCGCCGCTCTTTTCTCCAATAGCGGTGCGCGCGGCATTTTCTAATGCACTGCCATGTAAGGTGGTATAGAAGCTCTTACGCTCTCCTGATGGAGGCTCGTATGTTTCGGCCCATGCATCCAGAAGCGCTTGAGGATCGGATAGACATACACCGTCATTTGTCGTTCTTGCCCATTCTCGATTCAGCAGTGCTGTGCGGACATTGCTTACTTGACCCAGGCTCACCCCGGCGGCTTCGCACAGTTCTACCACCCGCCAGGCTCGATCCGGATCCCGAAGCATCGTGCGTATGATCTGCGCTGATTTCGGTTTGAAGAAAGACTTAAGCTCCCTGTGCTCCGAGAGCGGCTTGTCAGCTACCTGGTGATCAATGAATACACCATCGAACGAGATCCAGGCATTACCTTCCAAGTCCAAATATCCCACACCCTTTTCCCGACACAGTTGTCTGGCTACGGGTGAAAGATAGGGGGCTACCACGATAGGCGTAGCCTCTGGCCTTTGCTCACTTACATAGTCGCGAAGCTGAAGTATGGCCGCGTTTATGAATCTGGGCTGGCCATTTGCTTTTACCTCACACACCAGGGGGCGTGATTTCCCTGCTGCGTTAATCTCGATAATGAAGTCGGGAGTCCAGCCTTTTGAAGGCGGCGTAGATTTGAGGCTTTTAATCTCTAGAATCGGTATTTTGCTCAGGAGGCTTCGCAGCGCATCTCTAGAGTGAATTTCGAGTTCTTTCATTGATTAGGCCCTTTTCAGCGAATGTTGAAAGGCCCACTCATGCTGAAAAAACCGCGTTTTTCGTGATCATTGTTGGAGGTCGCGTTTCCATTGCGCATAAAAAACCGCAGATTCTACTGCGCCTGACGAAGGTTCCGTACATGGGTACGTATTGTCGTAGGCGCCGTAAAAAACTGCGGTCTTTTGGTGCTTTATAAATCAGGGGCGCTTGCGGTTACTGATCAGCGTACCTACACCCGTATCGGTGAAGATTTCCAGCAGGATCGCGTTCGGAACCCGGCCATCCAGGATCAACGAACTGCCGACGCCGCCTTGCACGGCTTCCAGCGCGCAGCGGATCTTCGGCAGCATGCCGCCGTAGATAGTGCCGTCGGCGATCAGGTCGTCCACTTGTTGGGTGGTCAGGCCGGTCAACACCTTGCCTTCCTTGTCCATCAAGCCTGCGATGTTGGTCAGCAGCATCAGCTTCTCGGCCTTCAGGGCTTCGGCTACTTTGCCTGCCACCAGGTCGGCATTGATGTTGTAGGACTCACCGTTGGCGCCCACGCCGATTGGCGCGATCACCGGGATGAAATCGCCCTTGACCAATAGGTTCAGCAAGTCGGTGTTGATACCGATCACTTCGCCTACCTGGCCGATGTCGATGATTTCCGGCTGGGTCATTTCCGGGGTCTTGCGGGTCACGGTGAGCTTCTTCGCACGGATCAGCTCGGCGTCCTTGCCGGTCAGGCCGATGGCGCTGCCGCCATGGCGGTTGATCAGGTTGACGATGTCTTTGTTGACCTGGCCGCCAAGGACCATTTCCACCACGTCCATGGTCTGCGCGTCAGTGACACGCATGCCATCGATGAAGTGACTCTCGATCGACAAGCGCTTGAGCAGGTCGCCGATTTGCGGGCCACCACCGTGGACCACCACCGGGTTGATCCCCACGGCTTTCATCAGCACGATGTCGCGGGCAAAGCCGGTTTTCAGCTCGTCGCTTTCCATGGCATTGCCGCCGTACTTGATCACCAGTGTCTTGCCGACGTAGCGTCGAATATAAGGCAACGCTTCGGAAAGGACCTTGGCGGTATTGGCAGCGGCTTCGCGTTCGAGGGTCATTCAGGGCTCCGGTGCAAAAAATCAGAACGGTAATTGGAGATCAGGGGCAACACGTTTCAACTGGACGTGGAACACGTCCTTGATGCGCTGCAACTCAGCCTCGGTATCCGCCTCGAAGCGCAGTACCAGCACCGGTGTGGTGTTGGACGCGCGAACCAGGCCCCAGCCTTTGGCGTAATCGACTCGCACACCATCAATGGTGGTCAGGTTGGCGCCTTCACCCCATTGCGCATCGTGCAGTGCGTCAATGATGCTGAATTTGCTCTCCTCGGTCACATGGATATTGATCTCTGGCGTAGAAATATCATTCGGGAAGGTCTCAAACAGCCCCTGCGCGGTGGATTTTTCCTTGCTGAGGATCTCCAGCAGACGAGCGGCGCTGTAAATGCCGTCGTCAAACCCGAACCAGCGTTCCTTGAAGAATACGTGGCCGCTCATTTCGCCGGCCAACAGGGCGCCGGTTTCCTTCATTTTCTTTTTGATCAACGAGTGGCCGGTCTTCCACATTAGCGGACGGCCACCGTACTCCTTGATCAGTGGTGTCAGGCGGCGAGTGCATTTCACATCGAAGATGATTTCGGCGTTGGCATTGCGTGCTACCACGTCGCGGGCGAACAGCATCAGCAGGCGGTCCGGGAACACGATCTCGCCGGTTTCGGTCACTACGCCCACGCGGTCGCCGTCCCCATCGAAGGCCAGGCCCACGTCGGCGCCCACTTCCTTGACCTTGGCGATCAGGTCCACCAGGTTTTCAGGCTTGCCCGGGTCCGGGTGGTGGTTGGGGAAGTGGCCGTCGACCTCGCAGAACAGCGGGATCACTTCACAGTTCAGGGCTTCGAGCAGTTGCGGGGCGATCACGCCGGCCGCGCCGTTGCCGCAGTCCACCACGACTTTCAGGCGGCGTGCGAGTTTGACGTCACGGGTAATCTCGTCGGAGTAGCGCGCAAGAATGTCGACCTTGGTGATGCTGCCAGTGCCGCTGGTCAGGTCGTTGGTCTTGAGGCGGGTATGCAGGGCCTGGATCTGTTCGTTGGCCAGGGTGTCGCCCGCGATGACGATCTTGAAGCCGTTGTAGTCCGACGGGTTGTGACTGCCGGTGAGCATCACCCCGGATTTGCCGGCCAGTACGTTGGCGGCGTAGTACAGCGCCGGCGTCGGCACCAGGCCGACGTCGCTGACGTGGCAGCCGCTATCGGCCAGGCCCTGGATCAGTTGCTCCACCAGTTCCGGGCCGGACAGGCGGCCGTCGCGGCCAACCGAAACGTTGGGTTCGCCTTGGGCCAGGCTCTGCGAGCCGATGGCGCGGCCAATCCAGTAGGCGGTTTCGGCGGTCAAGGTCTTGGGTACTACGCCGCGAATGTCGTAGGCGCGGAAGATACTGTCGGGAAAGGTCGGGGCTACTCGGGCTGCGGTACTCATCGCGGGGGGAAACTCCATCTGAAGGGGGCAAGGCTGGCCTGAATGTGGCTGGCCGGCGGGCTCAAACTGAAGGGTATGACGGCGTTTTCGGCAGAGAGTTCGTGGTGCAAAAGTGCCACTGGGGCCTGGGCTCCAGCCTTGTTGTTGCGTAATGCATTGATTTCACTGGTGAAATCTCGCATGTGAGGTTCGCGCATTCTTCATCCTGAAATGCCATGCGGTGGCATCAGGCCGGACAGGGGCGCCCGACCTGATTCAGCTTAGTCAGTGGCTGCCAGAATGCCCAAAACCGCCTGCGCCGCGTTGGGTCTCATCAAATTCCTGTACCAGTTCGAAGTGCGCCTGCACCACTGGCACCAGGACGAGCTGGGCGATGCGTTCGCCGACGGCAATGTTGAACGCGGTCTGGCCACGGTTCCAGCACGACACCATCAGTTCGCCCTGGTAGTCGGAGTCGATCAGGCCCACCAGGTTGCCCAGCACGATGCCATGTTTGTGGCCCAGGCCGGAGCGCGGCAGGATCAGCGCCGCCAAGCCCGGGTCGCCGACGTAGATCGACAAGCCCGTGGGGATCAGGATGGTCTGGCCCGGCTCAAGAACAGTGTCCTCTTTGAGCATGGCGCGCAGGTCAAGGCCGGCGGAGCCTGGTGTGGCGTAGGCCGGCAGGGGGAATTCGCTGCCGATGCGGGGGTCGAGGATCTTGGCTTGCAAAGCGTGCATGGGAAATTAAACCTGGTTCAGCCGTTGGGCGATAAAAGAGATCAGTTGGCGGGCAATCTTGCCTTTGCTGGTCTGGGCGAAAAGGGTGGCGTGCAGCTCGCGGTCGATCACGCTGCAGGCGTTTTCCTCGCTGTTGAAGCCGATGCTCGGGTTGGCGACATCATTGGCGACGATCAAGTCGAGGTTTTTGTCTTTCAATTTGCGCGCAGCGTAGTCCAGCAGGTGCTCGGTCTCGGCGGCAAAACCGACGCTGAACGGGCGGTCCGGGCGCGTGGCGATGGTGGCCAGGATGTCCGGGTTGCGCACCATTTGCAGGAGCAGGCCGTCGCCGCTCGTAGGGTCTTTCTTGAGCTTTTGCGGGGCGACCACTTCCGGGCGGTAGTCTGCAACCGCTGCCGAGGCGATAAACAGATCGCAGGGAATAGCCGCTTCACAGGCCGCCAGCATGTCCCGGGCGCTGACTACGTCGATGCGCGTGACGCGATCAGGGGTCGGCAAATGCACCGGGCCGGTGATCAGGGTGACGCGTGCGCCTGCCTCGACCGCCGCTTCAGCCAGGGCAAAGCCCATTTTTCCTGAGCTATGGTTGGTGATGTAGCGCACCGGGTCGATGTTTTCCTGGGTCGGGCCGGCGGTGATCAGCACATGCTTGCCGGTCAGGGCCAGGTGCTGGAAGCACTCGGCGGCGCACTGCGCCAGGTCGGTGGCCTCGAGCATGCGGCCCATGCCAACGTCGCCGCAAGCCTGGCTGCCGGAAGCGGGGCCGAATACTTTGAGGCCACGGCTTTGCAGGAGTTGTGTATTGGCCTGGGTAGCCGGGTCGCGCCACATGGCCTGGTTCATGGCCGGGGCGATGGCGACGGTGGCGTCGGTGGCCAGTACCAGGGTGGTCAGCAGGTCATCGGCGATACCTTGAGCCAGGCGGGCGATCAGGTCGGCGGTAGCCGGTGCGATCAGTACCAGGTCGGCCCATTTGGCCAGTTCGATATGGCCCATGGCAGCTTCGGCGGCCGGGTCAAGCAGGTCCAGGTGAACCGGGTGGCCGGACAGGGCCTGCATGGTCAGCGGGGTGATGAACTCACTGCCACCGCGGGTCATGACCACGCGCACTTCGGCGCCCTGGTCCAGGAGCCTGCGAACCAGCTCTGCGCTCTTGTAGGCGGCAATGCCGCCGCCGACGCCGAGAACGATGCGTTTCCGATACAGACGCTGCATTGGTTTGCCTTTCCAGTTCAGTGATGCCAGTTCAGTGACGCCTGCGATGACCCCTCCCCAGGTGAAATCGCAGGCAAAAAAGAGGGCTTAAGATAACACAGCGACCGCCGGGCAACAGCGACTCGCATACACACGGAGGTGGGATGAGTATTCGTGATTGGCCCGTGGCGGAGCGTCCACGGGAGAAGCTTTTGGAATGGGGCGCGGCGAGTTTGTCCGACGCCGAACTATTGGCGATCTTCCTGCGTACTGGCGTTTCCGGGCGCAGCGCGGTGGATCTTGCGCGCCATCTGTTGACGCAATTCGGTGGCCTTCGCCCACTGTTGGAGGCCTGCCAGACGCTGTTCAGCCAACATTTGGGGCTGGGGCCAGCGAAGTTTGCCCAACTGCAGGCTGTGCTGGAAATGTCCCGGCGCCATTTGGCCGAACGCGTGCGGGCTGACTCGGTGCTGGAGAGCCCGCTGGCCGTGCGCGAATACCTCAAGGCGCTGTTGCGTCATGAGCCTCATGAGACCTTCGGTTGCCTGTTTCTTGACTCAAAGCATCGGGTGCTTGGGTTCGAGGCGCTGTTCCAGGGCACCATTTACGCCGCGATCGTTTATCCGCGGCAAGTGGTCAAGCGTGCCTTGGCCTACAACGCGGCGGCGTTGATTTTGTGCCACAACCATCCTTCCGGAAGCGCGGAGCCCAGTGCGGCTGATCGAAAATTGACCAAGCTGCTGCAAAAGGCGCTGGAAGTCGTGGATGTGCGGGTACTGGACCACATCATCGTCGGGGACGGTGATCCACTGTCGATGGCTGAATATGGATGGTTGTAGAAAGAGGGGCAGCGGCAAGTTTTGAGCTGCAAGCCTCAAGTGGGCTTGCAGCGTGCAACTTGGGGTTAGGGCTTGATGCTGACTTTCGAATAATCCTGCCGTCCAAACGGGCTGACCTGGTAGCCCTCGACATCCTTGCGTGTCAAGGCAAACGCCGTCGGATGCGCCAGGGGCAGCCACAGTGCCTGCTGCTGGATCTGCGCCTGGGCCTGTTGGTACAACTTGCTGCGAACCCCTTGCTCGCTGGTGGTCTTGCCAGCGCGGATCAGCTTGTCCAGCGCGGGGTCGCAGTAGCGAGCGAAGTTGGTGCCGGACTTCACCGCTGCGCAGGAAAACTGCGGGGTCAGGAAGTTGTCCGGGTCGCCGTTGTCGCCAGCCCACCCCATGAACAGCAGGTCGTGCTCACCGGCCTTGGCCCGGCGAATCAACTCGCCCCACTCGATCACGCGGATCTCGGCCTGTATGCCAACCTTGGCCAGGTCGGCCTGCAGCAGTTGGGCGCCGAGGTTTGGGTTGGGATTTAGCAGGCTACCGGTCGGACGAGTCCAGATAGTCGTCTTGAAACCGTCCTTGAACCCGGCGCGTTCCAGCAACGCTTTGGCCTTGGTGAGGTCCTGTGGATAACCTGGCAAGTCCTTGGCGTAACTCCAGGTATTCGGCGGATAAACACCATTGGCGGCTTCGGCAGTGCCTTCAAATACCGCCTTGAGGTAGCTGTCCTTGTCGAAGGCCAGGTTGATCGCTTGGCGTACTTCGGGCTTGTCCAGCGGTGGGTGTTGGCTGTTGATGGCGACGAATGCGGTCATGAAGGCGGCGGTTTTTTCCACCTTCAAGGCAGGATCTTTTTCGGCTTCGCCCACGTCAAGGGGCTTGGGCGACAGGGCGATCTGGCATTCGTCGCGGTGCAGTTTCTGCAGGCGTACGTTGGCATCCGGCGTGATGGCGAAGATCAAGTTATCCACAGCCGGTTTGCCGGCGAAATAGTCCGGGTTGGCCTTGTAGCGCACCACGGCATCTTTCTGGAAACGCACGAAAACGAAAGGGCCTGTGCCGATTGGCTGGCTATTGAGCTTTTCGGGGGTGCCGGCCTTGAGCAGCTTGTCGGCATATTCAGCCGGGTAGATCGAGGCAAAGCCCATGCTCAGCGCCGGCAGGAAAGTGGAGTCGGCGTGGTCGAGGGTGAAGCGCACGGTCAGCGGATCAAGGGCGTCGATCTTATTGATCAGCGCCGGCAACTGCAGAGACTGGGCGTGAGGGAATCCGCTCTGGGCGATCTTGTGCCATGGGTTGGCCGGGTCGAGCATGCGCTCGAAACTGAAGCGCACGTCTTCGGCGGTGAGGGTGCGGCTTGGAGTGAAATAGTCAGTGCGGTGGAATTTCACGTCAGGGTGCAGCTTGAAGGTGTACGTCAGGCCATCGGGTGAAACTTCCCAGCTGTCTGCGAGGCTTGGTATCAATTTGCCGCTAGCTGCGTCAAAGTCCACCAGGCGGTTCATCAGCACGTCCGCCGAGGCGTTGGTGGTGGTCAGCGAGTTGTATTGCACCACATCGAACCCTTCGGGGCTGGCCTCGGTGCATACGCTCAAGCTGGTGGCGGCAACGGCCATCGGCGCGATAAAGAGAGGGGCAAGCAATAGCGGTAGGGCTGCGAGGCGCATATTCGGTTTCCTGTGCAGATCGAAGGCCCATCTGCGAGTGCAGTCTGGAAAAAGCCTACCGTAGTGGTCTGGTTGATAAATGACTAGCCCATTTTTGCCTGTGCTTTTGGTGCAAATGCTGTTTTGATGGCGTCTCAGCGCGTTTCGCCGTGCACTTCCCCGTGCTCGCGAGCGCCGTAAATCATTCTGTGCGACGAGCGGTCGGCTGTTGTAGCGGCCCCTCCTGGCAGTGGTTCAGGCGTCTGTCGGCGAGATTTACGCGTGTAAAAATACACGGCCTGTTGTTGCACTGGGGTCTTTCTGGTATAAAGCAGCGCTCTTTTCTAGGGGCCCGGTTCCTTCGCTTGTAGGTGTAGCCGGTAAGACCCTAAAGAAACGCGGCGCCTGGCGCCAAATGACTGAGAGATTAAGCGGCCAACCCATGCCGGGTTGGGCATGTGGTTTTAGAGGGCTGAGGCATGTCGAGAGTCTGTCAAGTTACCGGTAAGGGTCCGGTGACTGGGAATAACATTTCCCACGCAAATAACAAAACCCGTCGTCGTTTCCTGCCGAACCTGCAGCATCACCGCTTCTGGGTTGAAGAAGAGAAACGTTTTGTTCGCCTGCGTGTATCTGCCAAAGGCATGCGTATCATCGACAAGCGTGGCATCACTGTCGTGCTGGCCGAAATCCGCGCCGCTGGCAAGATCTAAGGAGCTCTATCATGCGTGAATTGATTCGAATGATCTCTAGCGCCGGTACTGGTCACTTCTACACTACCGACAAGAACAAGCGTACTACCCCGGACAAGCTCGAAAAGAAAATGTTCGACCCGCGCGTTCGCAAGCACGTGATCTACAAAGAAGGCAAAATCAAGTAATTGATTTTCTTCCTTGTGAAAAAAAGCCCGTATCTCACGATCCGGGCTTTTTTTTGCCTTCGATTTGCTGATCAAGCTTTCTGTTCGAACACCACGTAGATCTTGCGGCACGCTTGCAGCACTTCCCAGGTGCCGCTGAAGCCGGCGGGGATCACGAAGCGGTCGCCGGCGCGCAAGGTCTTGGCGTTGCCGTCGGCATCGCGCAGCACCGAAACACCCTGCACGATCTCGCAGTACTCATGTTCGGTGTAGTTGACCTTCCACTGCCCGACTTCACCTTCCCAGACCCCTGCACTCATCTGGCCGCACGGACTGTTGTAGTGGTTGTAGATCGTTTGCTCGGGATCGCCCTTGAGGATTTTTTCGGCGGCAGGGCGGTAGCGGTCGGGCGCGGTGCTGGCTTGGCTGAAGTCGACGATGTCCTGGATGCTCATGTGCGGTTCCCGTCTGGCCTGCGGTTGGAGAGCCCAAAGTCTATGTTTATTAAAATGAACATCGCAAGGGCGTTTGCCGCCGTTATGTCAAATATATTGAAACATCCCCGGCCGCTGGTTTAGGGTGGCAGCTGCCTTGAGCCGAACAGCAGGCTGGCCGGGCAAGAATTCTTTGAGGCTGCCGGGGGACATCACCTGGCCCTTGTATTCAATAAGAGGAGGACACTCGCATGACCACCCTGACCCGTGCCGACTGGGAACAACGCGCCAAGGATCTGAAGATCGAAGGCCGCGCCTATATCAATGGCGAATACACCGCCGCCGCTTCCGGTAACACCTTCGAATGCATCAGCCCGGTCGATGGCCGTCTGCTGGCTACCGTCGCCAGCTGTGACGCCGCCGACGCCCAGCGTGCCGTAGAAAACGCCCGCGCTACCTTCAATTCCGGTGTCTGGTCGCGCCTGGCGCCGGCCAAGCGCAAAGCCGCCATGATCCGTTTCGCCGCACTGCTCAAGGCCAATGCCGAAGAGCTGGCGCTGCTGGAAACCCTGGACATGGGCAAGCCGATCAGCGACTCCCTGGGCATTGACGTGCCCGGCGCGGCGCAAGCCTTGAGCTGGAGCGGCGAGGCGATCGACAAGATCTACGACGAAGTCGCGGCCACCCCGCACGATCAACTGGGCCTGGTGACCCGTGAACCCGTGGGGGTTGTCGGCGCTATCGTGCCGTGGAACTTCCCGCTCATGATGGCCTGCTGGAAACTCGGCCCCGCGCTGTCGACCGGTAACTCGGTGATTCTCAAGCCGTCCGAAAAGTCCCCGCTGACCGCCATCCGCATTGCGGCCCTGGCGGTTGAAGCCGGTATTCCAAAAGGCGTGTTCAACGTGCTGCCAGGCTACGGGCACACCGTGGGTAACGCGCTGGCGTTGCACATGGATGTCGACACCCTGGTGTTTACCGGCTCCACCAAGATCGCCAAGCAACTGTTGATCCGCTCCGGCGAATCGAACATGAAGCGCGTCTGGCTGGAAGCGGGCGGCAAAAGCCCGAACATCGTGTTTGCCGACGCTCCGGACCTGCAAGCTGCCGCCGAGTCCGCCGCCGGCGCCATTGCCTTCAACCAGGGCGAAGTCTGCACCGCGGGTTCGCGCCTGCTGGTAGAGCGCTCGATCAAGGACACATTCCTGCCACTGGTGATCGAGGCCCTCAAAGGCTGGAAGCCGGGCAACCCGCTGGACCCCGCCACCACTGTGGGGGCGCTGGTGGACACTCAGCAGATGAACACCGTGCTGTCGTACATCGAGGCTGGCCATGCTGACGGTGCCAAGCTGGTGGCCGGCGGCAAGCGTACTCTGGAAGACACGGGCGGGACTTACGTGGAACCGACGATCTTCGACGGCGTGACCAACGCCATGAAGATTGCCCAGGAAGAGATCTTTGGCCCAGTGCTGTCGGTGATCACCTTCGACAGCGCTGAAGAGGCCATCGCCATCGCCAACGACACCCAATACGGGCTGGCTGCCGCAGTGTGGACGGCGGATATCTCCAAGGCGCACCTGACTGCCAAGGCCCTGCGTGCCGGTAGCGTGTGGGTGAACCAGTACGACGGCGGTGACATGACTGCGCCGTTTGGCGGTTTCAAACAGTCGGGCAATGGTCGCGACAAGTCGCTGCATGCGTTCGACAAGTACACCGAGCTGAAGGCGACCTGGATCAAGCTGTAAGCAGCACCGCTGATCCCCTGTAGGAGCGAGCTTGCTCGCGAAAAGCGTCAACGATACGCGTGAACTCCAGTTAAACGCGGTGTCCTTGAGTTCTTCGCGAGCGAGCTCGCTCCTACAGTTCGTTTGCAGCGCTGAAAATAATCCTCCACAGGAGCGTGGAAATGCGTTGGGCGACTTATTTCGCCGTCCTGGCCTCGGTGCTCAGCGTTGGCCTGGCGCTGGGTGTCAGCATGCCGCTGGTGTCCTTGCGGCTGGAAGGTTGGGGCTACGGCAGTTTCGCCATTGGCGTGATGGCTGCGATGCCGGCGTTTGGCGTGCTGTTGGGGGCCAAGGTCTCCAGCCGAATGGCCTCTTGGCTCGGTACCGCCCACTTGATGCGCCTGTGCCTGTGGGCCGGTGCCGTGTCCATCGGCTTGCTGGCGATCCTGCCCAGCTACCCGGTGTGGTTGGTGCTGCGGCTGATGATCGGGGTGATCCTGACCATCGTGTTTATTCTTGGCGAAAGCTGGATCAATCAATTGGTGGTGGAGCAGTGGCGTGGCCGACTGGTGGCGTTGTATGGCTGCAGTTACGCCTTGAGCCAACTGTCGGGGCCCTTACTGCTGGGGCTGATCGGCACCGATCATGACTACGGTTTCTGGGTGGGTGTGGGCCTGCTGATGGTGGCTCCGTTGTTGCTGCTGAGGCGTTCTGGTGCACCGACCGCGGAGTCCTTCAGCGTCACCTTTGGTGACCTGTGGCGCTTCTGTTTGAGCCTGCCGGCGATTGCCTGGGCAGTGGCGCTTTTTGCCGCGTTCGAAGCGATGATTCTGACGCTGTTGCCGGTGTACTGCCTGCAACAGGGTTTCACTGCCGAGATCGCCTTGGCGATGGTCAGTACGGTGGTGGTCGGTGATGCGCTGCTGCAATTGCCTATCGGTGCCTTGGCCGACTACCTGCCGCGACGCACGCTGTTCCTGGGGTGCGCGCTGCTGTTGCTGGCGTCGAGCCTGGCGATTGCGCCGTTGATGCACACCCCGCTGATCTGGCCGGTATGGGTGGTGTTCGGTGCCAGTGCGGGAGGGTTGTTTACCCTGTCGTTGATCTTGATTGGCGAACGCTACCGTGACGACGCATTGGTGCGTGCCAATGCCCATGTGGCGCAGCTGTGGGGTATCGGATGCCTGATCGGGCCGCTCGTGGCGGGTGCAGGCAGCCAGTGGATCAGTGGGCATGCGCTACCGTGGCTGATGGCCGCCGGGGCGTCTGGGTTGGTGGTGCTGTTGCTGCGCCAAGGGGCGTTTGGCGCAGCACAAACAGCCTAGAGCATGCGCTCCAGGCCGACGGTGGTGGCGAACCAGGCATTGAACCGTCGCCACCAACTGCCTGGCTCTTGGGTCAGGGTATGTAACTGGCCGTTATCTTCAGTGAGCCACACCACTTGGCCATCGCGCAGTTTCGCTTCATAGCTCAAGGCCGGTGACATGCCCTCCAGTGCCAGGTTACGTACGTGCTCCGCCAGCTCGGGGCTGTCCACCAGTACGCCGACTTCGGTGTTCCACAGCACTGATCGCGGGTCGAAATTGAACGAGCCAATAAACGACTTTTCGCGATCAAAGATCATCGCCTTGCTGTGCAGGCTGGAGTCCGAACCGTGGAAGCTGCCTCGACGAAACAGATGCGGGCCGCTGCCGCCTCCGGCGTCCCCCGGTTGGCGGCGCAACTCGTAGAGTTTGACCCCGTGCTCCAGCAACGCCTTGCGGTAGGGCGCGTAACCGCCGTGCACGGCCGGTACATCGGTAGCTTCCAGGGAGTTGGTCAGCAGGCTCACCGATACGCCTGCGTCGGCGCGCCCGGTCAGATACACAAGCCCGGGTTGCCCCGGTACGAAGTACGCCGAGATCATCATCAACTCATGGTTGACGCCCTGTAGCTCCGGCGCCAGTTGGGTGGTCAGCAGCAGGCGAGGGTCTGGATCGGCCTTGGCCAATACCTTGCTCGGCGCGTCCCACAGCGCCTGGTTCCAGGCCCAGATCAGCTCACGGCGCCAGGTGTCCATGTGTGGTTGGGTCTGGTAGGTGCGCAAGCGGTTGTACAAGGCGTGATGCTGCTGGCGCGATTCGGCCAGCGAATCGTGCAGGCGAGTGCGCGCGGCGGCCAGGTCGCCTTTGGAGGGCTTGCTTGAGATGAAGTCATCGATGGGCTTGCTCAGGGCGCTGTTCCAGTATTGATCGAAGCTGTGGCCCAACTGCTCGGCTACCGGCCCGACGCTGAGCATGTCGATATCGGTGAAGTTCAGGTTGGGTTCGGCGTCGAAATACTCATCCCCCAGGTTGCGCCCGCCAACGATCGCCGCGCTGTTATCCGCCAGCCACAGTTTGTTGTGCATGCGCCGGTGTTGCAGCGACAGGTTGAACACGCGGCCCATGGCGCGCGTGACGCCCGTGCTGCGCCCAAGATGCAGGGGGTTGAACAGGCGAATTTCGATCTTGGGGTGGGCGGCGAGGGTGGCGATGATCTGGTCAAGGCCGTCGCTGGTGGTGTCGTCCAGCAGGATCCGGATACGCACCCCACGGTCGGCGGCCTTGAGCAGTTCATCTACCAGCATCCGGGTGCTGATGCCGTCATGCACGATGTAGTACTGCAGGTCGAGGCTGGTCTGGGCGTTGCGGATCAGCTCGGCACGGGCCATGAAGGCTTCGCTGCTATTGGGCAGCAAGCGGAAGCCGGAGCGTCCCTGATACGGCGCCGCCTGGGTCTGGATCGAGCGGCCGAACGACGACTGTGCCGCTGGCAGGGCGTCGCTGGGGATACGTGGGTTGTCGACCGTAGCGCAGCCACCCAGGGCCAATGCGCCTAACAGCAAAAACGGTAAGAGCCGTCGAATCATCAAGGAAACTGCTTCCGGATCAGGGCGGTTGTCGGCATATGACGGCAATGGCTCGGGAAAGGTCAGTCGTCGGTCTCGGCCAGCATTTTACTCGCGGTGGCACCGACCTTGCGCACGGCTTCTTCAATCTGCGGCGTTGGCTTGGCTCCGTAGTTCATGCGCAGGCAATTACGGTATTTGCCGGACGCGGAAAAGATACTGCCTACGGCCACCTGGACGCCTTGCTCCACCAGAGCACGATTGAGTTTCAATGTGTCGAAACCATCAGGCAGCTCTATCCATAGCATAAAGCTGCCCTGCGGCCGGCTGGCACGCGTCCCGGCCGGGAAGTAGCGGCTGACCCAGTCGAGCATCAAGTCGCGATTACGCTGGTATTGCGTGCGCATCCTGCGCAAATGGGGCTCGAAGTGACCGCCCTTGAGGAACTCGGCAATCGCGATCTGCGGCTGTGTGGCGGTAGAGCCGGTGCTGATGTATTTCATGTGCAGCACCCGCTCCAGGTACCGACCCGGTGCGACCCAGCCAATGCGCAGGCCAGGCGCCAAGGTTTTTGAGAACGAGCTGCACAGCAATACGCGGCCATCTTCGTCGAACGATTTGATGGTGCGCGGGCGCGGGTAGCTGTAGGCCAGTTCGCCATACACATCGTCTTCGATAATTGCCACGTCAAAGCGCTGAGCCAGGGTCAGCAGTGCGCGCTTGCGCGCCTCGGGCATGATGTAACCCAGGGGGTTATTGCAGTTTGGGGTGAGTTGAATGACTTTGACCGGCCACTGTTCCAACGCCAGCTCCAGGGCTTCCAGGCTGATGCCGGTGAGCGGGTCGGTGGGGATTTCCAGGGCTTTCATGCCCAGGCCCTTGAGGGTTTGCATGGCCCCGTGGAAGCTGGGCGAATCCACCGCGACGATGTCGCCGGGCTCACAGATTGCGTGGATGCTGGCGGACAGTGCCTCATGGCAGCCCGTAGTCACTACAATGTCTTCGGCGCTCAATTGGCAGCCGGAATCCAATGACAGTCGAGCGATTTGTTCACGTAGCTCCATACAGCCGAGGATGTTGTCGTAATACAGCCCTGGCAGATCCTGGCGCCGGCTTACACGTGCCAGGCTGCGCAGCAGGGGCTTGAGGGTGGGTGATAATACATCCGGCATGCCACGCCCCATCTGTATGACATCTTTGCGCGGCACCGCGCGAATCAGCTCCAGCACTTGGTCCCACTGGGAGATTTCTACCGGCCGCTGCGCGGGGCGCCCCACCTCGGGCAGTGCCGGCAACTCGCGGCCAACAGGCACAAAATAGCCGGACTTAGGCTTGGGCGTCGCCAGGCCGTTATCCTCCAGCAGTCGATAAGCCTGCTGCACAGTGCTCAGGCTAACCCCATGCTCCACACTCAATGCCCGCACTGAGGGCAACCGATCTCCAGGGCGATAGAAGCCTTGTTCGATGCGAGTGCCCAGCAATTCGGCGAGGTTGACGTAGAGCGTCATGACAGTTGCTCCTGAGAGACCAGTACAGATAGAGGCAAAATACAGGATTCAGGCGTCCAGAGTCAGTGTCTGTATGGATTTAATAAAAATTGGCTGAATCTGTAATGGCTTTGCCTGTGCGCCCATCCTAGTCACTCATGGCAACAGGCAAATGAGGGACTGCAAAATGAACGGCATGGGTGATGTGCGGTTGGCGCTACACGGCCAGGAACTGGAAGTGGGGCAGGGGCGGGTGATGTCGGGGCTCACGGAGAGCCGCTGGGTGCTGTTCTGGCATCGCCGTTGCACACGCAAAGTCTTGATGAGCCTGACCCCCGAGCAATTGCGCGATGTAGGGCTGACGGCAGAACAGGCGCGCCATGAGGGTTTGAAACCCTTCTGGCGCGGTTGATCAAACCAGCTCTTTGAGGCGGTGCCAGAGCATCCCGAGTGCCAGCAGCGGCGAACGCAGGTGTTTGCCGCCGGGGAAGGTGATGTGCGGCACCTGGGCGAACAGATCGAAGCGCCCCTGTTGCTGGCCGCTGATGGCTTCGGCCAGCAGCTTGCCCGCCAGATGCGTAGCGTTGAGACCATGGCCTGCATAGGCTTGGGCGTAATACACGTTGGGCTGATCTGCCAGCCGGCCAATCTGCGGCAGTCGATTAGCGCCGATGCCGATCATGCCGCCCCATTGGTAGTCGATTTTCACGTTGGCCAGTTGTGGGAACACCTGCAACATCTTCGGCCGCATATAGGCGCCGATGTCCTTCGGGTCGCGACCGGAATAGTGACAGGCGCCGCCGAACAACAGGCGGCGGTCGGCAGACAGTCGGAAGTAGTCCACCGTTACCCGCTGGTCACACACGGCCATGTTTTGCGGCAGTAGGTTGGCGGCTTGGGCTTCGCTCAAGGGCTCGGTGGCGATGATGTAGCTGCCGGCTGGCAGCACCTTGCCACTCAGTTGCGGGTTGAGGCCATTGAGGTAGGCGTTACAGGCCAGCACCAGGGTCTTGGCGCGCACATTGCCTTGGGTGGTGTGCACCTTGACCTCGGTGCCGTAGTCGATGCGTGTCACTTCAGATTGCTCAAACAGCTTCACGCCCAACTGCCGGGCAACACCAGCTTCGCCCAGCGCCAGGTTCAGCGGGTGCAGGTGGCCGGAGCCCATGTCGATCATACCGCCGACATAGCGCTCGGAGCCGATCACGCGGCTCATCTGGCTGGCTTGCAGCAGCTCCACTTCATGGCGATAGCCCAGGCTGCGCAGCTCTTCGGCGTCTTCGGCCAGGCTCAGCAGGTCGCGGGGCTTGTTCGCGAGGTCGCAGTAACCCCAGGTCAGGTCACAGGGAATCTGGAAGCGTTCAACACGCTCGCGCACGATTTCCACCGCTTCCAGGCCCATCAGTTTCATCTGGCGAACACCGTCGGTGCCGATCACATTGGCGAACTGGTCCAGACCGTGACCAATGCCGCGTATCAACTGGCCGCCATTGCGCCCGCTGGCACCCCAGCCGATCTTGCGCGCTTCCAGCAGCACCACGCTGAAACCACGCTCGGCCAGCTCCAAGGCGGTATTGAGCCCGGAGAAACCACCGCCGATCACGCACACATCGGCGCTCACATCGCCCGTCAACGCCGGGTAATCGGGTTGCGGCACGCTGCTGGCGGCGTAGTAGGACGTGGTGTGCCGGGCGCTGGCAGTCATGGGGAGCATCCCTGTTTGGAAAATTTGACGCAGGATACAGCGGTCGGATGAAGCTGTCTGCGCAGGCCGTTTTGCTGCAGAATCCACGCCTATTCGCCGTTCGGTACATGTTTCGATGAGTTGTAACAGTCAGAAAATCAGTGCGCTGCGCCGACAGATTCCTTCTTTCGAGTGCGTCCCCGGCTGTCACGACTGCTGTGGGCCAGTGACCACCTCACCCGAGGAAATGTCGCGCCTGCCCCGCAAGACCGCCGCCGAGCAGGAGGCGGCCATGGACGAGTTGAATTGCGTGCACCTGGGGCCGAACGGCTGCACCGTGTATGACGAACGGCCGCTGATCTGCCGCCTGTTCGGTACCACCAAGACCTTGCCGTGCCCCAATGGCCGGGGGCCGGTGGAGCTGATTCATCCTCGAGTTGAAAAGCAGATCCATGCGTACATGGCGAGTACCCGGCAAGTGCTGGTCTGACAGGTTTACGGGGTCAAATGTGGGACGGGGCTTGCCGCCTCCCACATTCGATTGAGTTGTGTTAGTCAGTCCGGAATCGGCAGGTTCAGGCTCTCCTTCACCTCTTCCATCACGATATAGCTCTTGGATTCGCGCACATGAGGGAGTTTGAGCAAAATATCGCCCAGCAATTTGCGGTACGAAGCCATCTCGGAGATCCGCGCTTTCACCAGGTAGTCGAAATCCCCTGACACCAAGTGGCACTCCAGCACATGGGGCAATTTGAGCACGGCACGGCGGAATTCCTCAAAGGTGTCGCCAGACTTGTAATCCAGGCTGATCTCGACAAATACCAGCAAACTCCCCTTCAAATGCTGCGGGTTGAGCCGCGCGTTGTAGCCCATGATGATTCCCTCGCGCTCCAGGCGCCGTACCCGTTCGGTACACGGCGTGGTGGACAGCCCGACCTTCTCACCCAGCTCCGTGAACGAAATACGCCCGTCGGTTTGCAGGATGCGCAAGATGTTGCGGTCGATCTTGTCCAGCTCCCGCTTGGTCTGTGTGTTGGTACGCATAGGGGATACGCCTCTGTGAAAAGGGTTTTTGCCGAGAATTGTCGCCAAATATAGGCATTTATATAGTGAAATGCACTGGTGATTGCTTTTTATACTGCGCCCATCATTGCTCGAATAACACACGTCAGCGGCTAAGCCCGTGATGAGGATATAAAAATGCGCGTTCTGGTCTTGGGTAGCGGTGTCATTGGGGTGACCAGTGCCTACTATTTGGCGCGGGCCGGCTTTGACGTTGTAGTCGTCGACCGTCAGCCCGCCGCTGCCATGGAAACCAGTTTCGCCAACGCTGGCCAGGTATCGCCTGGCTATGCCTCGCCATGGGCCGCACCGGGCGTGCCGCTCAAGGCCATCAAGTGGCTGTTGCAGCGCCACGCGCCGCTGGCGATCAAGGCCACCGCCGATATCGATCAATACTTGTGGATGGCGCAGATGCTGCGCAATTGCACCGCCAGCCGTTATGCGGTGAACAAGGAGCGTATGGTCCGCCTGTCTGAGTACAGCCGTGACTGCCTCGACGAATTGCGCGCAGAAACCGGTATTGCCTACGAAGGCCGAAGCCTTGGTACCACTCAGCTGTTCCGTACCCAGGCCCAGCTTGATGGCGCCGCCAAGGACATTGCAGTGCTGAAAGAGTCCGGTGTGCCGTTTGAACTGCTCGACCGTGCCGGCATTGCTCGCGTTGAGCCGGCCTTGGCCAGCGTCACCGATATCCTCGCCGGTGCCCTGCGCCTGCCTAACGACCAGACCGGCGACTGCCAGATGTTTACCACGCGCCTGGCCGACATGTGCAAGCAATTGGGCGTGGAGTTCCGCTTTGAGCAGGACATCCAGCGCCTCGACTATGCCGGCGACCGCATCAATGGCGTCTGGATCGATGGCAAGCTGGAAACCGCCGACCGCTACGTGCTGGCCCTCGGCAGCTATTCGCCGAAGCTGCTCAAGCCACTGGGGATCAAGGCGCCGGTGTATCCGCTCAAGGGTTACTCGTTGACCGTGCCGATCACCAACCCGGCGATGGCCCCGACGTCGACCATTCTCGACGAGACCTACAAGGTCGCGATCACCCGTTTCGACAACCGTATCCGCGTCGGCGGCATGGCTGAAATAGCCGGCTTTGACCTGTCGCTGAACCCACGTCGGCGTGAAACCCTGGAGATGATCGTCAACGACCTTTATCCTCAGGGCGGCGATTTGACCGAAGCCAGTTTCTGGACCGGCCTGCGCCCGACCACACCCGATGGCACGCCGATTGTCGGTGCCACGCCGTTCAAGAACCTGTTCCTGAATACCGGCCACGGCACGCTCGGCTGGACCATGGCCTGCGGCTCCGGTCGTTTGCTGGCCGACCTGATGGCGAAGAAAACGCCGCAAATCAGCGCTGAAGGCCTCGATATTTCCCGTTATGGCAACCACCAGGAGTCCGCAAGACATGTCAATCCAGCGCCAGCTCACCAATGAACGCATGAGCCAGATCGTTGTTCACAGCGGTACTGTGTATCTGGCAGGGCAGGTCGGCGACGACATGAGTGCCGGGATTGAAAAGCAGACCCGTGAAACCCTGGCCAATATCGAGCGGTTGCTGGACCTGGCCGGCACCGACAAGACCAAGCTGCTGTCGGTGACGATCTACCTGAAAGACATCGACGCCGACTTCGCCGGCATGAACGCGGTGTGGGACACGTGGCTGCCCAAAGGCGTGGCCCCGGCCCGTGCCACGGTTGAAGCCAAGTTGTGCGAACCGCAAATCCTGGTAGAGCTGTCCGTCGTGGCCGCGCTGCCTTAAACCCTGATCCCTCTCCCGGTGCCGACGTTGTTGGTCGGCACCGGTTTTTCTTTACCTGCCGCCTAGAAGCCTGCCGCCATGCGTCCTGCCCGTGCCCTGATCGACCTCCAAGCCCTGCGTCATAACTACCAACTGGCCCGTGAAGTCACGGGGGCCAAGGCTCTCGCCGTGGTCAAGGCTGATGCCTACGGCCATGGTGCCGTGCGCGTGGCCCAGGCGCTGGAAGCCGAGGCCGATGGGTTTGCCGTGGCGTGCATCGAGGAAGCCCTGGAATTGCGTGCTGCCGGTATTCGCGCGCCGGTGCTGTTGCTGGAAGGATTTTTCGAAGCCGACGAACTGCCGCTGATCATCGAGCATGATTTCTGGTGCGTGGTGCATTCGCTGTGGCAGCTGGACGCCATTGAACAAGCCCAACTGAGTAAACCGCTGACCATCTGGCTCAAACTGGATTCGGGCATGCACCGCGTCGGCCTGCATCCCAAGGATTACCACGAGGCTTATCAGCGCCTGTTGGCCAGTGGCAAAGTGGCCAAGATCGTGTTGATGAGCCACTTTGCCCGCGCCGATGAGCTCGACTGCGTGCGCAGTAATGAGCAGGTGTCGGTGTTTGACGCCGCGCGCCAGGGCTTGGCGGCTGAGGTCAGCCTGCGCAACTCACCAGCGGTGATGGGCTGGCCGAATGTGTCCAGCGACTGGGTACGTCCGGGCATCATGCTGTATGGCGCGACGCCGTTTGGCGAAGACCAGGCTGTGGCGGCGCGTTTGCAGCCGGTGATGACCCTGGAGTCGAAAGTCATCTGCGTGCGCGAACTGCCAGCCGGTGAGCCGGTGGGCTATGGCGCCAAGTTCATCACGCCCAAACCGATGCGGATCGGCGTGGTTGCCATGGGGTATGCCGACGGCTACCCACGCCACGCGCCAACCGGTACACCGGTGTTGGTGGCGGGCCAGCGCAGCCAGTTGTTGGGGCGCGTGTCCATGGACATGCTGTGTATCGACCTAACCGACGTCCCGCAGGCGGGCCTTGGCTCTACCGTGGAACTGTGGGGTAAAAACATCCTCGCCAGTGACGTCGCTGTTGCCGCCGAGACCATTCCCTATCAGATTTTCTGCAACCTGCGTCGGGTGCCGAGGCTCTACTCCGGCGGTTGAACGCCGCTTACGAATGGAGCTGGCCAGGATTTAGGCCCAAGTGTTGTAAATACTGAACGCTGTCGCCATGATAACGCTCAATTACAACAAAGCCTGAATTCTAGGAGGCTCCTGCATTGGACGTCGGCGAACGACTGCAATCCATCCGTAAACTCAAAGGTCTTTCCCAGCGTGAGCTCGCCAAGCGTGCGGGCGTCACTAACAGCACCATCTCGATGATCGAGAAAAACAGCGTCAGCCCCTCGATCAGCTCCTTGCGCAAGGTGCTGGGCGGTATCCCTATGTCCATGGTCGAGTTCTTTTCCGAGGAGATCCTCCAGGAAATACCGACGCAGATCGTCTATAAAGCCAATGAGCTGATCGACATCTCCGACGGCGCTGTCACCATGAAACTGGTGGGTCGGGCGCACCCCAGCCGGGCCATTGCGTTTCTCAATGAAATCTACCCGCCGGGCGCCGATACGGGCGAAGAAATGCTCACCCACGAAGGCGAGGAAACCGGGATCCTGGTGGAAGGACGCCTGGAGTTGGTGGTCGGTCTTGAAACTTTTGTGCTCGAAGCGGGCGATAGCTACTACTTTGAAAGCACCAAGCCCCATCGTTTTCGTAATCCGTTCGACGTGCCGGCGCGACTAATCAGCGCAGCCACACCCGCGAACTTTTAAGAATAGAGGCGTCGTGCCAGCGTTGCAGAGGTGCCCGTAGCTGTATTCCGTGAGGTTGAATCTCCCTTTGTTTAATAGGGTTGTTTCGGCCGGGCGGGCTAACCGTTATACTTTCGCCGCCTGCGAAACCGTGGCCGCAGGCGTGAATAGCCACCATTGAGGGTGAACGCGTGAACCTAATTATGAAAATGCTGGCCGCACCAGCAACCGTACTGGCCCTATGGGCTGTCAGCGCTCAAGCTGCGACCAATGATGAGATTGCCAAGCGCCTGGAGCCTGTCGGCCAGGTGTGTGTCCAGGGTCAGGAATGCAAAGGGATGGAAGTGGCCGTGGCAGTGGGCGGCGGCGGTGGCGCGAAGACGCCGGATGACGTGATTGCCAAGCACTGCAATGCGTGCCACGGCACGGGTTTGCTGGGCGCACCGAAAATCGGTGACACCGCGGCCTGGAAAGACCGCGCCGATCATCAAGGCGGCCTCGATGGCCTGTTGGCCAAGGCCATCACCGGCCTGAATGCCATGCCGCCTAAAGGCACCTGCGCCGATTGCTCGGATGCCGAGCTTAAGGGCGCAATCGAGAAGATGTCGGGGCTTAAATAAACCGATCTTCGCCAAAAAGCCGCTGACCAGCGGCTTTTTTGTGCCCGCCATTTGTACTTCGATGCTGTTCATTGCAGCAAAGACCCGGCAAGCTCGGTCCAACCCCTAATCACGGAATGTTCAGGAGGGTCGGATGGTGCAGTTGTGTTCAATCGAGCAAGCAGTTGACGACGTACTGGCGCGGTTGCCGGCGCATATCCACATGGGCATGCCGCTCGGCCTGGGCAAGCCCAACTTGTTCGTCAACGCGCTGTACCGGCGTATCGCCAAGCTGCCGGAGCGCGAGCTGACGATCTACACCGCACTGGCCCTGGGCCGCCCGACCATGGGTGACGGGTTGCAGAAGCGCTTTCTCGAACCCTTTATCGAGCGGGTATTCGGCGATTATCCCGAGCTGGATTTCCTGGCGGATTTGCACAAGGACAGCCTGCCCAAGAACATCCGCGTGCAGCAATTCTTCATGCAGCCTGGCAGCCTGTTGCACAGCGCTTCGGCGCAGCAGGATTACGTCAGCAGCAACTACAGCCACGCTGCCCGCGATATCAACGCCGCCGGCTTGAACCTGGTGGCGCAATTGGTCGCCAGCAGCGCCGAGCACCCCGACCGGCTGAGCCTGAGCTGCAACCCCGATATCACCCTCGATCTGCTGCCCATGATCGCCAAGCGCCGCGAAGCAGGCGAAACCATCCTCGTTGTCGGCCAGGTCCACAGCGATTTGCCCTACATGCCTGGCGATGCCGAACTGGGCATGGATGCCTTCGACTACCTGATCGACGAGAAGGACAGCACCACGCTGTTCTCCACGCCGAATATGCCAGTGGGTTTTCAGGACCACTTTATCGGCTTACATGCCAGCACCTTGGTGCGCGATGGCGGCACGTTGCAGATTGGCATCGGCTCGATGGGCGATGCGCTGACCGCCGCCTTGCTGGCGCGCCAGGGCGATAACGAGGCCTATCGGTTGCTGCTGACGGACCTGGATGTGTACCAGTGGGCGCCTTTGATCAGTCGTGAAGGCGGTGTCGAACCTTTTGCTCGTGGCCTCTACGGTTGCAGCGAGATGTTCGTCAACGGCCTGCTGGTGCTGGCGGATGCCGGGATTGTGCGGCGCAAGGTATACCCGGATGTGGCGACCCAGGCGCAGGCCAACGCAGGCACTCTGGACGATGCGGCGCAGTCCGACGGTGTTTCGATCCATGGCGGTTTCTTCCTGGGGCCGCGCAGTTTTTACCAGCGCTTGCAGGAAATGACCCACAGTAAGCGCCTGGAATTCAATATGACCCGTATCAGCTATATCAACGAGCTGCACGGTCAGGAGGAACTCAAACGCCTGCAGCGCTTGGATGCGCGGTTTATCAACAGCGCGATCATGGTGACATTGCTCGGTGCCGGCGTGGCCGACCAGTTGGAAGACGGTCGTGTGCTCAGCGGTGTCGGCGGGCAATACAACTTTGTTGCCCAAGGGCATGCACTGGAAGGTGCGCGCTCGATCCTGATCCTGCGCAGCTGGCGTGAGTCGGCGGGGGAGGTCAGTTCCAATATTGTCTGGGAGTACGGCCACTGCACTATCCCACGGCACCTGCGGGATATTGTCATCACCGAATACGGCATTGCCGACTTGCGTGGGCAAACCGATGCCAAGGTGATCGAGGCCCTGTTGAATATCACTGACTCCAGGTTCCAGGACGACTTGATCGAACACGCGCAAAAGGCTGGCAAGTTGCCCAAGGATTTCCAACTGGCCCCGCGCTTTACCGACAACACGCCGGAGCGTCTCAAGGGGATACAGGCGCGTCATCGTCGGTTGTTCCCGGAGTATCCGCTGGGCAGTGACTTCACGGATGAGGAGCGGGATTTGTTGCGGGCGTTGAACTGGCTCAAGAGCAAATTCAAGCTGACCGAGATTCTGGAGTTGGGCAAGGCGGCGCTGGATGCACCGGAGCCGGAGGCGTTTTCCGAGCATCTCAAACGTATGCGCTTGGATCAGCCGGAGGGGTTCAAGGAGGATCTGTATCAGCGCCTGTTACTCGCCGGCCTCCAGGCCACCGCGCACTAACAGGCAATAGAGGGCAAATGTGGGAGGGGGCTTGCTCCCGATAGCAGTGGGTCAGCCAACACATCTGGTGACTGATACACCGCAATCGGGAGCAAGCCCCCCTCCCACATTTTGATCTGTGTTCACCTAGCATCTGCTGTATAGCAAATTACTCGATGAAGGTGACCACGCCACCGGCCAACGACTTCACCCGCGCCAGCGACTCAACCCGATAACCCTGCGCATCCAATTCCGCACGGCCGCCCTGGAACGACTTCTCGATCACAATCCCCAAGCCGGCAACGGTCGCACCGGCCTGCTTGATGATCGAGATCAGTGCCTGGGACGCCTTGCCGTTGGCCAGGAAATCATCGATGACCAGGACGCGGTCGCTGCTGGTCAGGTGGCGTGGGGAGATCGCCACCGTGCTTTCCACTTTCTTGGTGAACGAGTACACCGTCGCCGACAACAGGTTTTCCGTCAGGGTCAGGGATTGCTGTTTGCGTGCAAAGATCACCGGTACGCCGAGGTTCAGGCCGGTCATGATTGCCGGGGCTATGCCTGAAGCTTCGATGGTGACGATCTTGGTGATGCCCGAGTCCTTGAACCGCGCGGCAAATTCGTCGCCGATCAGTTTCATCAACGCCGGGTCGATCTGGTGGTTCAGAAAGGCATCGACCTTGAGTACCTGATCGGAAAGCACGATGCCTTCTTCGCGAATTTTCTTGTGCAGTGCTTCCACGGAAAGCTTCCTCTGTTGGCGCAACAGGCGCCGAAAGTAGATTAAAAAGTAGTCGATTCTAGCGCTTTAACATCGCGCGTATATCCGCCAGGGCTGAGTTGCCGCGAACAGCCTTCACCTCGGTCGGGGTGTCGTCATTGCCTTCCCAGGCCAGGTCATCCGGCGGCAGTTCGTCAAGGAACCGGCTGGGCGCACAATCGATGATTTCGCCGTACTGCTTGCGCTTGGCGGCGAAGGTGAAGGCCAGGGTCTGACGCGCGCGGGTAATGCCCACGTAGGCCAGGCGCCGTTCTTCCTCGATGGTGTCGGCTTCGATGCTGGAGCGGTGCGGGAGGATTTCCTCTTCCATGCCCATGATGAACACGTAGGGGAATTCCAGGCCCTTGGAGGCATGCAAGGTCATCATTTGCACACCTTCGGCACCGTCTTCTTCTTCCTGCTGGCGTTCGAGCATGTCGCGCAGTACCAGCTTGCCGATGGCGTCTTCGACGGTCATTTCGCCGTCTTCGTCTTTTTCCAGGGTGTTCTTCAGCGCCTCGATCAGGAACCAGACGTTGCCCATGCGGTAATCCGCGGCCTTGTCGCTTGAACTGTTGGTGCGCAGCCAGTTTTCATAGTCGATGTCCATGACCATGCTGCGCAGGGCGCTGATCGGGTCTTCGCCGGCGCACTGCTCGCGCACCTTGTCCATGAAGCGCTTGAAGCGCGACAGGCGATCGGTAAAGCGCGTGTCCAGGTGTTCGCCCAGGCCGATTTCGTCGGTGGCGGCGTACATCGAAATCTTGCGTTCGGTGGCGTAGTTGCCGAGCTTTTCCAGGGTCGTGGAACCGATTTCCCGGCGCGGCACGTTGATCACGCGCAGGAAGGCGTTGTCGTCATCCGGGTTCACGATCAGCCGGAAGTAGGCCATCAGGTCTTTTACTTCCTGGCGTCCGAAAAAGCTGTTGCCGCCCGACAGGCGATACGGCACCTGATGGTGCTGCAATTTCAGCTCGATCAGCTTGGCCTGGTAGTTGCCCCGATAGAGGATCGCGAAGTCGCTGTAGGGCCGGTCGGTGCGCAGGTGCAGGCTGAGGATTTCCACGGCCACGCGCTCGGCTTCGGCATCTTCGTTGCGGCAGCGGATCACGCGGATCTCATCGCCGTGGCCCATCTCACTCCACAGTTGTTTTTCAAACTCGTGGGGGTTGTTGGAGATCAGCACGTTGGCGCAACGCAGGATACGGCTGGTGGAGCGATAGTTCTGCTCCAGCATCACCACTTTCAGGGACGGGTAGTCGTCCTTGAGCAGCATCAGGTTTTCCGGGCGGGCGCCACGCCAGGCGTAGATCGACTGGTCGTCGTCGCCCACCACGGTGAACTGGTTACGCGTACCGATCAGCAGTTTCACCAGCAGGTATTGGCTGGCGTTGGTGTCCTGATACTCGTCCACCAGCAGGTAGCGCACCTTGTTCTGCCACTTTTCCAGGATGTCTTTGTGTTCCTGGAACAGCTTGACCGGCAGCAGGATCAGGTCGTCGAAGTCCACCGCGTTAAACGCCTTGAGCGTGCGCTGGTAGTGGGTATAGACGATGGCGGCAGTCTGTTCCTTGGGGTTGCGCGCAGCTTCCAGGGCTTCGGCAGGCAGGATCAGGTCGTTTTTCCAGGCGCCGATCATGTTCTTGATTTCGTCGACGCCGTCGTCGCCTGCATATTCCTTTTGCATGATGTCGGTCATCAGGGCTTTGACGTCGGTCTCGTCGAAGATCGAAAAGCCCGGCTTGTAGCCCAGCCGCACATGCTCCTTGCGGATAATGTTCAGGCCCAGGTTGTGAAAGGTGCACACGGTGAGGCCACGGCCTTCGCCACCCCTGAGCAGGGTACCGACACGCTCTTTCATTTCCCGCGCCGCCTTGTTGGTAAAGGTCATGGCGACGATGTACTGGGCGCGGATGCCACAGCTCTGGATCAGGTGCGCGATCTTGCGGGTGATCACGCTGGTCTTGCCGGAGCCAGCACCGGCGAGCACCAATAGAGGGCCGCCGACGTAGTTCACGGCTTCTTGCTGCCGGGGATTGAGTCGGGACATACAGAGTTCAGGGAGTCGTTGTTCAAAAGGGCGGGCATTTTAACAGGCTGGAAAGATTCTGCTGCCATAGAACGACGGTGTGACGTACCACTCGATCTAAATTTGCCGGTTTTGATACTTTGCCGCAGGATGTCGGGGAATATTCGCGACTATTGTTTACAGTCTGCGCCTTTGATAACACCTATCATTTGTCATTGTCAGGCTGCACGTCATAATGCCCGCCGCCAACGAAATTTTGCAGAGTCTAGGGAGCTAGCTTGTCTACGCCTGTCGAACCCTTGCGTTTGCTGCTTCTGGCCGATGAGCCAGTGTGGGCAGCGTTATTGCGCGAGTGCCTGGCGCCGATGGGCGATGGGGCTGTGCTGATCAGTGCGCCCAACTGGGACTCGGTGAGTCGTTTATTCGATGATGACCAGACGGCGGTGCTACTGACCACGCCCAGCCTGCAACCCGCGCCCGGCCGTTGCAGCTTGCCGTGCGTGTTGCTGCTGGAGCAGGAGCCGCTGGTTTCGCCGATCGGTGTGAGTGATTGGCTGACCCTTAATGTATTGGACGCCGATACATTGCGTCGCTGTTTGCGCCATGTGCGCGAGCGGGGTGTGTTGGAGAGCACCTTGCAGCGCCTGGCCGAACAAGACCCGCTCACCGGGATCGCCAACCGCCAGGGTTTTCAGACCTTGCTGGCGGCGCGGCTGGTGGAAAACGAAGGCCGCGGCTTGGCCCTCGGCCATCTGGACCTTGATAACTTCCGCCACGCCAACGATGCCCTGGGCCACCAGGCCGGTGACCGTTTGATCCTGCAAGTGGTGTCGCGGCTCAAGAGCCAGCTTGAAGCCGGGGATCAACTGGCGCGGCTGGGCAGCGATGAATTCGCCTTGCTGATTGATACCCGCCGTGCGCCCCAGCGCGCCGAATGGATGGCTGAACGTATTACCGAAGTGATGGCCGAGCCCTATTGGGTCGATGGTGAAAGCCTGCTGATTGGCTGCAGCCTGGGCGTGGCACATGCTCGCGCCCGTGCCGGTGCGGACCCGCTGATGTGGCATGCGCATATCGCCATGCAGCAGGCCAAAAGCACCCAGGGCTGCACCTTTCATATCTTCAATGAACGCATCAACCGCAACGCCCGCAGCCTGGCCGACCTGGAAAGCGAACTGCGCCGAGCCTTGCGCCGCGATGAGTTGGAGCTGCATTACCAGCCGCGCCTGGACTTGGACGACGGCCATATCGTCGGCCTGGAAGCGCTGGTGCGTTGGCGCCACGGCGAACGCGGGTTGTTGCCGCCCAGCGAATTCGTGCCCCTGGCCGAACAGAGTGGCCTGATCGTACCGTTGGGTTACTGGGTGATTTCCCGGGCCCTGCGCGATATGCAAGACCTGCGCGAGCGCGGCCTGCCGGCGCTGCACATGGCGGTCAACCTGTCGTTTCGTCAGTTCCAGGACAGCCAATTGCTCTCGACCCTCAGCCGGTTGATCGCCGAGCGTGGCGTGGAAGCGCAATGGCTGGAGTTCGAACTGACTGAAACCGCCGTGATGCGTCGCAGTGACCTGGTCAAGCAAACCATGGATGCCCTTGGTCGGCTGGGTGTGCGGTTTTCCCTGGATGACTTCGGGACCGGTTTCTCATCGTTCGTGCACCTCAACAGCCTGCCGATTGCCTTGTTGAAGATCGACAAGAGCTTTGTGGGCGGCATGGAAGAGCGCGAAGAAAACCGCAAGTTGGTGCACGCCATGATCAACCTGGCGCACAACCTCAACCTGGAAGTGGTGGCCGAAGGCGTGGAAACGCCAGAGCAGCTGGCGCTTTTGCGGTTGTTCGGTTGCGATCAGGCCCAGGGTTACCTGATCAGCAAGCCGCTCCCGTTGGCGGAGTTGGTGGAGTACCTGATGTTTGGCAAAAGCCAACAGGCATTGCTTGGCTAGACATCCGGCGGTAAACCCGATCAAACCGGTGGGAGGGGGCTTGCCCCCGATTGCTGAGTGAGGCCCTCACTCTGTCTGTGCGGCTTGAAACGAACCATGAGCTTCAGGCTCCCGGCGAATCATCCGCGTCATCTTCGCTTCAAACGCCCACGTCAGGCTGACGGCCGCACAGGCCAGGCCCAGCGCCAAACCCCACCACACGCCGGTTGGGCCCCAGCCCAGGGTGAAGGCCATCAACCACGCCGAGGGTGCGCCGATCAGCCAATAGCAGCCTAAGCCCACCAGAAAGGTGGTCTTGGCATCCTTGAGCCCACGGATGCAGCCCATGGCGATGGTTTGCACGCCGTCGAACAGCTCAAACCAGGCGGCGACGGCCAGCAGGCTCACGGCCAGGACGATGACATCATGGAAGGCCGGGTCGTTATGGTCGAGGAACAGCCCGATCAGCGGGTCGGAAAACAGCCACAGCACGGCGGCAAACCCCAGCATCACCGCTGCGCCAAAGCCGATACCGACCCGTCCGGCCACGCGCGCCAGCAGCAACTGCCCGGCACCGTAATGCTGGCCGATGCGCATGGTCACTGCGTAGGACATCCCCGCCGGCACCATGAACGCGACTGACACGATTTGCAGGGCAATCTGGTGCGCAGCCAATTGCGTACTGCCCATGGTGCCCATGCACAGCGCCGCAAAGGCGAACAGCCCGACTTCCACCGCATAGGTGCCGCCAATCGGCAGGCCCAGGCGCCACAGTTCACGTAAATACTGGGTATTCAGACGCAGCAGGCCGGTACCCAACGGGTAGGCAGCATAGGCGCGGTTGCTGCGGATGTACCACATCAGTGCCAGCGCCATGCCATTGGCGACGATGGCCGTGACCAGGCCAATCCCCATCAGGCCCAGTTTCGGCAAGCCAAACATGCCTTCGATCAATGCGTGGTTGAGCAGGTAATTGACCACGGTGCCGCACAGGCTGATCACCATCACCGGGGTTGCCTTGCCGATGGCACTGGTAAAGCCGCGCAGCGCCATGAAGCTCAGGTAGCCGGGCAGGGCAAACGGCAGGATCGTCAGGAATTGCCCCGCCGCGTGCACATTGGTTTCGGTCTGGCCGAACATCAGCAGCACCGGCTTCAAGTTCCACAGCAGCAGCGCCGCTGCCAGGGCCATCAGCCAGGCGAGCCACAGCCCGGCCTGGGTCAGGCGGGTGGCGCCTTCGATGTCGCCCGCGCCGTGACGGATTGCCACCAGGGTGCCCACGGCCGCAATCACACCGATGCAGAAAATCGCCACGAACGAATAGCTCGCCGCGCCAAGGCCGCCACCGGCCAGGGCTTCGGGGCTCAGGCGAGCCATCATCAGAGTGTCGGTCAGCACCATCAGCATGTGCGCCAACTGAGAGGCAATCAACGGCCCCGACAGCCGCAGAATGGCCCAGAGTTCGCTACGCGCCGGATGTTGCATGATCATCACGCTCGAAAAGTCAGAGAGTTGGGAGAGGGTCGATTCTCGGCGCTTTCAGCGCATTGCACAAAAGGATAAAAGCGATCGTTTGCATGATTAAAACTCATGTCTGTTTGATTCTGGTAGGGTTTTGGTATCGTGCTGTCGGAGCTTTCCCTATGTCTCGTCGCCTTCCTCCGCTGTATGCCCTGCGTGCATTTGAAGCCGCTTCGCGGCACAACTCCTTCACCCGCGCGGCAGAGGAGCTTTCCATTACGCAGAGTGCGGTCAGCCGACATATCCGCACACTTGAAGAGCATTTCGCTTGCCGCCTGTTCCAGCGCAGCGGCCGCAACCTGCAACTCACCGAAGCGGCGCGCCTGTTGTTGCCCGGCGTGCGTGAGGGGTTTGCCGCGCTTGAGCGTGCTTGCCATACCTTGAATGCCGAAGATGACATCCTACGCATGAAAGCACCTTCCACCTTGACCATGCGCTGGCTGCTGGCGCGGTTGAGCCGCTTCCGGGCGTTGCAGCCAGGCAATGAAGTGCAACTGACCAGCGCGTGGATGAGCGTGGATGAGGTGGATTTCAACCAAGAGCCTTTCGACTGCGCGGTGCTATTGAGCCATGGGCATTTTCCGGCGGACTGGGAGGCCAGCTACCTGTTCCCCGAATTGCTGATCCCCGTAGGGGCGCCGAACCTGTTGAGCGATGGCCCGTGGGACGCCGCGCGCCTGGCCAGTGCCGAGCTGCTGCACCCCACGCCCGACCGCCGCGACTGGCGCAATTGGCTGGAACGCATGGGGTTGTCGTCCCAGGTTTCACTCAAGGGCGGGCAGGTATTCGACACCCTGGAACTGGGCATGATCGCTGCAGCCCGGGGTTATGGGGTTTCCATGGGTGACCTGTTGATGGTGGCCGAAGACGTTGCCCAAGGGCGATTGAGCCTGCCGTGGCCGACGGCAGTAGCCAGTGGGGAAAATTACTATCTGGTGTGGCCGAAAACCCGTCCGGGCGGGGAGCGTCTGCGGCGATTGGCGGAGTTTCTTCAAGGTGAAGTCAAAGCGATGGAACTGCCCCCGGTCGAACGCCTTGATTGAGTGGATACAGACCGTTGGTGCAATCGTTTGCGGGATACCCTTGCGGTTCGCTCAAGTATTGCCGACATCCGCCGAATAAAGGGGGGTTGGAACCATCGTGCACCAACGTTTCCCACTTGATAATTTGCCGAACAGCGCTATGAGATCAGGATGATCCTGGCCTCGGCCAGGAGCTGTCATGTCTCAACCTCGCGCTCGGATCGCCTCGCAGTTAGGCTTTGCCTTGGCCGTTATTCTGGCGGTCGTCATCAGTGGCAGTACCGTCTTTGCCCTGCGCTCCCTCGACTCCGCCAACCTCGACACCCGTGAGGAGCACCTGGCCAGCGAGGCCCGTTTGCTGGCCGATCAACTCAATACCTTCCACAGCACCTTGCGCGAAAGTACCCAGCGTTTGAGCGGGCTGTTTGAAAAGCGTTTCGGCGCCGGTTTGAGCGTGCGGCCAGACCAGCAGGTCACAGTGGCCGGTGTGCAGACCCCGAGCCTGTTCCTGGGCGGCGAGGTGTTGAACAACGATTTTGCTGAAGTCGATGAATTCAAGGACACCTCTGGCGGGGTGGCCACAGTGTTCGTGCGCAGCGGCGAAGACTTCATCCGCATCAGTACATCCCTGACCAAGCAAGATGGCAGCCGTGCGATCGGTACGGCCCTGGACCATCAGCATCCGGCTTATCAACGTCTGCTCACCGGGCAGAGCTACGTTGGCCGTGCGGTGCTTTTCGAACGCTCCTACATGACCCAGTACACGCCCGTGCGTGATGCCGGCGGCAAGGTTATTGCCGTGCTGTTTGTCGGCTTTGACTACACCGACGCCCAGAGCGCCCAGTTCGACAACCTCAAGCGTTTTCGTATCGGCCAGACGGGCTCCCTGGCGTTGCTGGATGAGCAGAAACACTGGCTGGTGCCGCCGGCAGGCGTGCAGGCGCCGGATCAGGCGATCCCGTTGATGCTCGACCTGGCAAAAAAGCCTGGCGAAGGGCGCTTCTGGAGCGACAAGAACGAAGACTTCTACAGCGTCTCGGTGCCGTTCGACGGTGGCCCGTGGTCGGTGGTGGCGACTATGCCGAAGTCGGAGATTCGTGCGGTGACGTGGGCGGTGGGTATTCGCCTGGTGATTGGCAGCGTGTTGGCGATGTTGCTGGCAGTGGGCGCGGCAGTGTGGCTGCTGCGCAGCAAATTGCAGCCCTTGAGCGAGCTGGTACGCCAAGCCGAAGCCCTCGGCGCAGGTGACTTGAGTGCGCGCCTGAATGTGTCCAGCCATGACGAAATCGGCCAACTGGCCGGCAGCTTCAACCAGATGGGTGAAGCGCTGTCGACCATGGTTTCGCATATCCGCAGGGCGGCCGAAGAGGTCAACAGCCGTGCCCAGGCGTTATCCGGCCTGTCCGGTGGCGCTTATGAAGGCATGGAGCAGCAATCGGGCGAGATCACCAGCATGGCCGGCGCGGTAGAAGAGTTCAGCGCCACTTCCCTGAACATCGCCGACAACATGGGCAGTACCGAACGCCTGGCCCAGGAAAACGCCCAGCAGACCCGTATCGGTCGTACGTCGATGCAAGAGGCGTCGTCGTCGCTGGAACATATCGCCACCGCCCTGAACAGCACCGCTACGGTGATCAACACCTTGGGCCAGCGCTCCCAGGAAATCGGCGGGATCGTCGGCGTGATTACCTCAATCGCCGAGCAGACCAACCTGTTGGCGCTCAATGCCGCCATCGAAGCCGCGCGGGCCGGTGAACAAGGCCGTGGTTTTGCCGTGGTTGCCGACGAAGTGCGTAACCTGGCATCGCGTACCCGCCAAGCGACCGATGAAATTTCCGGGATGATCCAAAGCATCCAGCAGGAAACCGGCAACGCCATCAGCACCATGGAACACGGCAATGTGCTGATGCAGGAAGGCTTGTCGCGTAACGCCGACGTGGCCTCGGCCCTGGCGCGCATCGATGAGCAAAGCCGCTCGGCCGGCCAGCAGTTCGCCGCGATCACCACCGCGACCCAGGAGCAGAGCAGCACCGCGACCTTGCTCAGCAGTAACCTGCAGAGCATCGCGCTGGCCAACAGCGAGCAGCGCGAAGTGGTCTCCAACCTGGCGATTACCGCCAAGGAGCTGGAGACCTTGGCGGCGAGCCTGCGCCACGAGGTGGATAGGTTTCGTTGAGGCTTAGTGATCCCCGAGCCCAGGATCCACGCGTTTACCAATATCCTTGAGCCGCGCCAGTTGGTCGACCATGCCTGGCGCTTCGTCCATGCTGGTGACGAAGGTCCACAGGTAAGTCATGACCGCGTAGATGTGACCGGCCTTGACCGCTGGGGACAAGGCCAGCTGGCTGATCGCGACTACAAACAGCACGGCTGCAAGCGCGCCGAGGAACAAGTACGCCGCGGCCTCGCGGTCTGAAAGCCAGATGCGCAGGCGTGACAGTACCTGGTAGTGGCGTCGCAGGGTCGGAGCGCCAACCTTTTCTACCAGGCCAATTTCTTTCTCCAAACGGTTGTTCAGGCGCTCGTGCAACTCCTGATTACGTTGGGCAAAGCGTGGCAACAAGGTGATGCACAGCAGCAGTGCGGCCAGGCACGCCATACCTACCCAGGGCTCAATCACGATCAGCATCACCGCCGCGCCCACAATCGACACCAACGCCGTGGCTATGATTGGCACGTGCTTTTCAAAGAAGTCGACAAACTCCCGTGCAAGCACCACCCGTGCCGCCGATTTCGAGGTGCTGTGATTCTGCTGGCGCTGGTTGAGGATGACCGGCACCGCAAGGTCGGCGTAGATGCGTGTAAACGTGCGCGTGTCGAGCGCACGCCGCGCAGCCCCGACCACCCAGAACGCCATGACCACAGCGGCGTAGAACAACGCACTGGTGGCATCGCCGCGGATAATTGAATCCACCGCGAACCCGGCAAACAGCGGGTAAGCCAGCAGCAGCGCGTTCTCCAGCGCCACCAGCGACAGCGTACAGAACAGCTTGCCGGGATAGGCTTTGGCAATGGCCTTGAGCGTCTGGCTGGCGGATTGTTGGCCGATTTTCTTACTTTCTTCGATCAGAATTTGCGGAGTGACGGATGACATGGCTGCACCGAGGGAGTGATAGGCGCTATTATTGAGCGACTGCTCAAGTATCCTTGAGCGATCGCTCAAAAAGCAAGCGCCGCTTATCTACCGTCGCTCGAAGGAACTGCCATGTCGCGTATCGACCGTAAAGACCAGATCATCGCCGCTGCCCTGGAGCTGTTTCGCAGCAAGGGCTTTGCCGATGTTTCCACCCGAGACTTGGCCGAACATGCCGGGTTGTCGCGCAGCCATGTCTATCACTATTTCAGCGACTGGAATGAGCTGCGCCGCGAAGCCTTTGTGCGTTTTGCCAATGAACAATTGGATGAAGTGCGCGGGCCGTTGGCGGATGCGCCACCGCTGGAGGCACTGGCTGGGTTCTTGCGCGACTGCCTGCCGAGCACCGCCGATGCGGGTTGGGCGCTATGGCTGGATGCCTGGGATGAGGCCATGCACGATCCGCAAATGGCCCAGACTTACTTGGTGATCAACGCCCAGTGGCAAGGCATGCTTGCTGAGGTAATCGAGCGGGGTCTCGCGGCTGGCGTTTTCCGTTGTGATTCGGCCCGGCGCGCTGCCCGGCAGATCTTCGCTCTGGCGATGGGTTATGCCGATGACCTGATGCTGAATCCATCCACCGAGTCGGCAGAGGCGGTGTTGGACGAGGTCATGGAAGTGGCGAGGCTGTTGCTGGATTTCCCCGCATAGGCACTCATACACCTTGCGACGGCCCGCTCACCACGACCGTGGGCTTGCCAAAATTTTGCGCTTTCAGACTAGCCCACCGCCGCAGGCCGGTACTGCAGCGCCTCGGCTAAATGATGCCGGGCGATGTTCTCAACCCGTTCGAGGTCGGCCAACGTGCGCGCCACTTTGAGCAAGCGATGAGCCGCGCGCAGCGATAACGTCAGCCGCTCGCAGGCGCTTTCCAGCCAGCCTTCATCGGCTTTCGCCAGTTGGCAGTGTTTGCGTAACCCTGGCAGATCGAGGAAGGCATTGGCGCAGCCCTGGCGTTTTCGCTGGCGCTCCCGGGCCTCGGCCACCTGGGCGGATGCCTTCGCTGTGTCATCACCGACCTGCTGGGTTGGGTTCAGCGCGGTGGTTTCCCGAGCCACGGTCAGGTGCAAGTCGATCCGGTCGAGCAACGGCCCCGAGAGTTTATTGCGATAGCGCTGAATCTGCTCCGGCGTACATCGACAGCGCCCACTGGGTTCACCCAAATAGCCGCAGGGGCAGGGGTTCATGGCCGCGACCAGTTGAAAGCGTGCAGGGAAGCTCACTCGGTCGCGCGCGCGGGAAATCACGATATGCCCGGACTCCAACGGCTCGCGCAGCACCTCCAGGACCTTGCGATCGAACTCCGGCAACTCGTCCAGAAACAAAACGCCATGGTGGGCGAGGGTGATCTCCCCCGGTTGCGGTTTTGACCCGCTGTAGGCTTTCGAAATACATGATAAGTAGCTACGCTAGAGGCCGCTATTGGCCATCAAAACCTTCTGAAATTACTGAGAAGCTTGTCGGTAATAAATGAGACCAGATAGAAAATGATCGGAAATAGATGCGACCAGATTAAGCCGGTTCGGAAGATCAAGCCGACTCGCCGCAGCATTTCAGGAGTGATGGCTTTCAAAGGGCTAGGTGGGGTCGCTTTTGAGTCGTCATTGGAAAGAGACTTTCTGAAGCGTATGCGCTTCTCTCACCAGGTTGAGTCGGTTATCTCCCAACCGGTCGAGGTTCCTTTCTCCGACTCCCTAGGACGCCCGCAGATCTACACGCCTGATTATCTTGTTTTTTACCACCAGCAGAACTTGCCTTACTTTGGCGTGCTACGGCCGCTGCTTGTGGAGGTAAAACCGAGGGAACAATGGGTAGAGAACTGGCGAGCCTGGTCAGGCAAGTGGAAGGAAGCACGCCGGTTGGCTCGTAGCCAGGGGTGGCAGTTCCGCATTTATGACGAGTCGCGGATTCGTGGCCTTCCGCTCGAAAACATTGTGTTCCTCGAGCGCTTTGAGCGAATGATCTTTGAACAAAGTGACATCGATACAGTGCTGAATACGCTGCACGAGATGGAAGTTGCTCCGGTGCACTACCTCCTGGCACGGCATTTCAACGGTATTTTCCGCGATCGGGGCGTATCGCTACTGTGGCACCTGATCGCCACGCGTCAGGTTGACTGCGACATTACTGAACCGCTGAATCATGACCTCGAACTCTGGGTGCCTGATCATGAAACTGTATGAAGACGACACCAGCGAGCATCTGGTCCCGTTTGAGCCCGTTCGGTCTCGCGTTGCCATTGAGGTCGGCGCGATGGTGCGGCGAGACAGGCAGGTCTACCGGATTGTTCAGATCTTGGATCTGCAAACGGTGATCGCGACGGAGGTCGAGACCGGTCGCAGTACGGCTCTACAGATTCTGGACCTTAGGGCTGTGGATGCGGAAAAACTGGACGGCCTATACGTTAACCACGATATCAGCAGCATCAGCTCAGATGCCTGGGCTATTGCGCAAAAGCGTTACTCCGCAATTCTGCCGTTGCTAGGCAACACGGTCTTATCCAAAGAAACCGTTGCGGCGCGTGCGAAGGCGACAGGAATCAGCCCGGCAACCCTTTATCGTTGGCTAGATCGCTACAATCGATGGAATGAGGTCTTGGCTCTCGTACCGCGCAAACGAGGATGGCGTGAGGGCAGTACGCGTCTTTCTGTTGAAGGAGAAAAGCTCGTACAAGAGGTGCTGGCTGATTACTACCTGACTGAGCAAAGGTACACGGTTCAGTCCACCATTTCGGAAGTCGAACGTAGAGCGCGAGTGCTAGACATTCAGCCTCCGGGTGCATCCGCCATCAGGGCCCGGATCCGACAGATTCCCGAGGTGGTGAAGCTTCGCCGGCGCGGATATGCCGAGCAGGCGAACAATAGACACACACCTTCAGTCGGTCAGTTTCCAGACGAAGGCTATCCCCTAGCCGTTGTGCAGATCGACCATACCCCGGTCAATCTCATTGTGGTGGACGAGCGCCATCGCAAGCCAATTGGTCGGCCATGGCTCACCCTTGCCATCGACATCTACTCCTGCATGATCGTTGGCTACTACTTGGCGTTCGAGTCGCCTTCCGAGACATCTGTGGCGATGTGCATCGCACATTCGATTTTGCCCAAGGAAGCCTGGCTGGCTGCCCACGACATCCGTGGAGAGTGGCCGGTATGGGGCTTTCCGCGCACGATTCACACTGATAACGGTGCAGACTTCAGGGCGCAGAACATCGTAGATTCTTGCAAGAACTACGGGATAGACAGCGTCTTCCGACCATCCAAGGTTCCAAAGTACGGTGGTCGAATTGAGCGGGTGCTTGGTACCTTCATGAGAATGGTGCACGAGCTACCGGGAACCACCTTCAGTAACCCTCAGGAGCGTGAGGGCTATGACTCGGATGCTAAAGCCGTTCTCACAATGGCGGAATTCGAGGTATGGCTGGTTCGGTCAATTCTGAAGTACCACCAGACCTACCATAAAAAGCTCCACATGAGCCCAGCTCGCAAGTGGCAGTTGGCATTCTTCGGCAATCGGGAGGTAGATCCCCTGATCAGCGTGCCGGCGCGACCGACGGATCCTTTGGCGGTACAGCTGGACTTCCTCCCATCTGTTCGCAGGACAGTGCAGACGTATGGTGTGCAGTGGGATCTGTTCTACTACTCCGAGGCGCTGCGTCATTGGATCAATCAAAAGGATCCCGCGACCGGAAAGGCTCTCAAACTGCTCTTCAGGCGGGATCCTAGGGATGTAAGCGTCATTTGGTTCTACGACCCTGTTCTGAAGCAATACTTTCGAGTGCCGGCCTCATACCAGGCATTTCCTGCGGTAACCCTCTGGGAGTATCACGCTGCCAAGGACAAAGCTGTCAGCGAAGGGCGCGAGAACATAGACGATGCGTTGATCGCCGAGTACGCCGTCGAAAACCGAAAGCTTGTCCAAGAGGCGTCCGCGAACAGCAAGAAAGCCCGCAAAGACGCTCAGAAGAGTCGTACCCACAGCAGGAAGGGTACGCCGGCCCAACCGAGCAAGCCCGTTGCGAAGCTGGTACTGGAGCCCATTCAGGAGGATTCTGACCTACTTATGCTTTCGGAGGTCGAATCGACAGGTGAAGTCGAATGAGCACATACGAACACATCCATTCTGATTTTCGACCGGTGTTGCAGCTGAGTGACCGGGAACGGATCCTTTTCATGGGAGAGGAGCGCTGGATCGGGTATGCATCGGCTCGTACGATCCTGGATACGCTTAATGACCTGATCGTCATGCCCAAGCGAGCGCGAATGCCTAATCTGCTGATTGTGGGCGATTCCAACAACGGCAAGACGACCATCATTCGGCGCTTCCAGAAAACGCATGGTGAAGGGTACGTCGACGAAAATGATGACCCGGTCCGCCCGTTGATTCTTGCGGAGGCACCTTCGGCTGCTGACGAGAAGGCGCTGTATGTGGCTTTGTTGGAGCAGCTATGGATGCCTTACAGAATCACGGATACCAAGTTGGCATTGCGTTACCAAGTGATCCATTCTTTCCGTGAGCTCAGGGTCAGAATGCTGATCATTGATGAGTTTCATTCGTTGCTGACGGGCTCTGCGATCAAGCAACGTGAGGTGATGAACGCCTTGAAGTCGCTCTGCAATGAACTGGTAATACCGATCATTGGCGTCGGAACAACGGATGCCGTTCGTATCCTTCATCATGACCCACAACATGCCAGTCGCTTCGATGTCATCAAACTCGATCAGTGGAAGCTTGATCCCGAATTCCAGCGCATACTCAAAGGGTTTGAGTCGGTACTGCCGCTGAAGAAGCCCTCTGGGTTGGCACATCCAGACAAAGCTCGGCGTATACACGCCATTTCCGGCGGAAATCTCGGGAATGTGCACCGCCTTCTGATGGAGTGTACGAAGCAGGCCATAGCTTCTGGTAAGGAGTGCATTGAGATAGAACTTATCGAGAGCATGTCATGGTTACGTCCTACTCGTGGCATCCGGGAGCAGGCCCTGTAAACTCGATCTGGCCTCTCAGTAAACCGCTGCTCGCCGACGAGCTTCTGACTTCGTGGATTGTCAGGATGGCACTTGCTCACGGCTGCTCCCCAGCAGCGTTGACCGCAATCGCATGGCCTGGCTTTAGAGCTTGGGCAAGTGACCTGGGTCGAACTGTGGCAGAGAATAGGCTTGCGGTTCTGAGCCGGCTGTCGGGTGTACCTTGCGCGAGTCTGCAGTTCGCTACCCTTGGGCATGCGATGTCTTCGATTGTGCATCGTCCGGACAGACTGCCGCGTGGGAATTGGCCATGGCTAACAGTGCTGGGCTGCAGAGGGGGGTATCATAGTGGGGGGCTGCAATGCTGCCCAGATTGCATTGCGCAATACAACTCGCGGTACTGCATTCAATCGCGCTTGGCCTGGCATACCTGCTGCCCTATCCATGGAGTAGAGCTTGTTGATCGGTGTGGACGTTGTCTGGCTCCTCTGCAGCCGGAGCAACTAAGAGCCGGTGCCATGTTCAGCGACTGCCATAGGTGCGGTGCTGCGTTAAGCGGTGGAGCTCGGAGCCCTGCTGCAGAAGCTGCGCTGGCTTTTCAGAGGTACGTAGACGAAAGCATTGGCCTGCGCCCCCTTTACGGAATATCGTCTCTCGATTTACGCGATTGGTTAGCTATCGCTCGAACCATGGTGAGTTTTGCCCAGGTAGCAATACGTCGCCATAGCGCTGCTGCCGGACGTTTCTTTCAATCACTGGGCATACCGCTTGAGTCCCTTCAACCGATCCCATTGGGTTTACCCTTTGAATACCTTTCTCCCGCTGAACGCTCTGTGCTGCTCAGCATCGTGTGGGTGATAATGTCAGCCGGGCCACGAACGTTTATCGAAGCAGCACGACATGAATCACTTCCAGCCTCGACTCTGCATTTCTCCCCCAGTAGTGCGCCCCCAGTTCTGCTGGATTTGGTCGCAGCACTGCGGTCGCCTGGACATCATTTGATGAGTGGTGTTGGCCGTGAACTTACCAGTAGCCCCGCGCAGACGCTGCGTATGTGGTTGCGACTGAAACGAAAGGTCAGACGACGTGGCATCTGTTGAGCATTTGGATCGCTGTGAATGCGACGGCTGTGGCCGTGCCATTGAGCAGCCCAAAAGGATTTACCAAGAAAAGCGCTATTGCGGGAACTGCTATCCACGGCTGTTCAAGCGTCGACTCTGTCCTGGCTGCGGCAATTTCTCCAGGCTTCCGACATTTGATAAGGCCGCTCGCTGCAGCGCCTGTTTGAGGAGTGGGCCATGTGCCCGATGCAACAAGGTCGATTTCAAAGTCGGGCGAATTACCCCATATGGGGCTGTGTGCAAGCCTTGCGCGGTGCACTTTCGTGAGTCGGCAATCTGCGAATCCTGCGGGACGCATTCACAGCGAGTAGCGAGGAATACGCTGACTGGCAAATTGCTCTGCCCAAAATGCCGTGGTCCTGCTGCCGAGACATGTCCTGACTGCCGGCGACATCGCGTACTGATTGCGGGATCTGATGGTCGCCGGCGCTGCAAGGTCTGCATCACAGCAGGTGTGCATGCGTGTGTGACTTGTCGTGTCAGTACACCAGCCGGGCGTGGCGAAGAATGTGAGCAATGCTATTGGGAGAGAACCTTCCACAAGCGCTTGGCAATTAATGTTGCCGGATTGAGCGTTCAATCCATGGCGCAGCGGTTTCAGCGATTCGGAAGTTGGGCTTTGCTTGAGCTTGGTCCCAAGGCGGGAGCCTTGAAGATCAACACTTATTACAAGTTCTTCAAAGAACTCGAAAACGTCTGGCAGGATGTGCCTCCGTACGTTGAATTGCTGCGGCATTTCTCGGCTGAAGGATTGCGCCGTGCACGCGTTCCCATGCGTTGGCTGAGCGAGCTCGACGGTTTAATGATGTGCGCGCTGGCCCGCGAAACAGATTCTGAGCAGCGACGTGTGCAGGGCATCATGGAGCAACCCCGAGAACTCTGGCCCGAGCAATTGATTGTCGGTTATTACCGCATGCTGCAAAGCCGCTTGGCGGCCGGTGACATTAGCCTAAGATCAACCAGGCTCGCTTTACGATCTGCCTCTGATTTGCTGGGACACTCGCGGCTGAAGGCCGGCGCCATGGTTGACCAGAAAGCGCTCGATAGTTATTGGCGTAAGTCGCCGGGGGCGGTGGCAAGTGTCACCGGGTTCATCGGGTACTTGAACAGGGTTTACAGCGCGGGACTGAACTCTCGTCCGGATGCGAATTGGGCAAGACAGCAGAAGCTAGCGAAACGCGAGCGAGAGCTTGTCGAGTTGCTGCCACAACGTGACGAGACAAGTGATTTTGAGTCTCGATGGATTGCTAAGGCCTTGGCCTATTTTCATGGTATCGGCAGGATCAGTCGCAAGGCACTGGTTTATGTTCCGGCAACCTATCAAGGGACTGCAGGATTCAACATTGAATGCCCACAAGGGGTGCTGTGGGTGCCATCAGCGGGCACCTATGAGCGACCCATCGTCGATTAAAGGGTAATCCATGGACTTAGCCATCTCTCTGTATTCTACCTGACCATCATGCAGCGCGGCCGCGGCCTGCGGAGAGTGTCCCGTCGCGGTAAGTCATCTATGACTCCAGAGTCCGGGGTAGTTATCTAGCACTGCCGTAGTTGCATGATCGCGTCCGCAATCGCTTTTGAATTTACATCCAGGGTTTCCATAGCTCCCACTGCATTGGCTGCAACACTCTCTACATCATTCTCAGAAAGCCACTTGGTGATTTCTTCGATCGCCGCGCCTAGGGCGTGCTGGTTGTGCAGGAGCAGTGTCAGAGCATCAGCCGTGGCGATCTTGCAATCTGAGTAGTCAGTCATGATGGTCGTCCTTGGAAAGAGCTTCTGGAAGCCTAGTTCATCTCGCCGGCTACAGCGGGGCGCTTCTCTAGGGAGTCGGTAGAGCTCCAAGATTAGACAAGCGCTAGATCAAGCTCACCAAATTTGTTGATGAGGATGTTCCGATAAAGAATTTCCTTGTCATGTTTGCCATGGTTAAAGGTGACGTATTCTTCTGGGTACAGCTTCTTGAGTTTGCTGAATACCCCTCTGTAGCCGGGAATCCTTCGGCATAGCTCGTTGACGAAATGCTTGAATGCCTCTTCATTTCCGCTGAACGTCATCAACAGCCCTGCAGATCCCGGAGGGATTTCACCTTCTTTCCCGTCCTTTCGCTGAACCTCGAAGCAAAAGAAATTGCCCTTGGTCGTCTTGATGCGGACGATCAATATTCCCCGCCGCAGTCCGGCGCTTCGGTCGAGATACAGCCAGGAGCGAACATCTGATGGAAGCTCCTCTTCGTTTTCGACCACGAGCTCAACGACACCGAGTGGCGGCTTACTGCTGAACCGTGCGAGGGGCGTGTACCAGTCAACGCGTAGGATCTTTTCCGGATTGTCAGCAGCGATTGATTTGAGTGCATTCCAGATGTCCATAAAAAAGCCTTGAGTTTCCAGCGCCACGTCAGGTGCTGTCTCATGCTCTGCATCCGATACGGTCTCAAGCTTGCCGACGTTCTTTCCACTTCCGGTGCCAGTACCTGCAGAAACTCCATCTGCCTTAGGTGGTGCTGGGCCAAGTGGACTTTTATTGGCTTTCACGACAGATTTTGATTTCTTCACTGGCCGTTTTTCGCCAAGCACTTTGAACGGCGCGGCTTTGGCCTCATAGATTTCGGCATGCCTATCGGGCTCAATCGTGGAACGCTCTTGGAGGAACTCCTCAAGGGCAGCGCTTTTGATCGGGCGCGGCAGCACGATTCTTCCCAGTCCATCCACGCCTTCGCTGCTGTCGAACTTCAGTTTTTGAAATTCAACTTCAGGACCTTTGGGCATGCTTGTTCCCATCAGATCCAAGCACAAAAAAGTTTTCCCGCCATTCAGCCATTTGCCCCGACCGAGGATCTCACCATGACCTTCGAACCATGGTTCGCATTTGAGGAGCATGGGCTTGCCTGGTGCTTGGGACATGAATTGCGAATTCACCCTTTTTACAACGCTAGCCGTGTGCGGGTCGTAGAGAATATGAGCCAGGAACACTGCGTCGAAGAAGCGCATTCTCGGGTCTGGGCGAACTAGCCAAACGGGCAGATTACGCTCTGCTTTCGGGTTTTGATAAAGAACGTTAAAAACATCGTCCCAACGTAAATTCGCAAGCGTCCTGCAGATTTCCATGTTTCTGGCATAGGCACGTACGAAGTACTCTGTGCAGGGGATCAATAGGTTTTTATCATCATCTAACGAGAAGTCGAGAAGCTTGCAGGCATCTTCGTTTTCCCTGAGTAACGGATACTCCTCATCTGCGAAGAGTTTTCCTTGATCTGCGGCGATGAGCTCTCTGCGTGAAGTAATCCGCCGTTTTTCTGTGCTGAAGTTTACCGCGAGCCTTGCGGTGGCAAGCTTGGTGTCTGAGATGCAGTGGCCATTGCGCCAGATTGTGCCGACTCGGTAATGGGGGAGGCTGGTGAAGGGAACGTGGGCCACCTTAAATTCACCAGGGACGTTATCCTTCAGTTCGCGGAACAGTACGGCCGCAAGAGGGATAGACATCGCCCTGTTATTACGCATCACGGGGCCATACCACCAGACGATGTAGTCGCCTACCCAGTTTTGGGTTTTGCTATCAGGATTCCTGAGGTCTGGCCTTCGGTAGGCAAAATTGCAACGCGTAACTGCTCCGGTCACTGACCATTCTCTCCTGACTTGCAGCTCAACCCATTCCGCGCCTCATCGATAGCGCCGGCGTGCCACTTTTTTGACATCACTTTGCGGCGCCAGTGTATCTAGTCGTTTTGTTTCGCGCGATGAAAATTGGCGCCAGCGTTACGTCGGGAGGCTCTTCAAATCAACAGTAGCAGTCAACTCATCCATGGAGGCCACAAACGTGGGGCTGGGCATCTGTAATTGATGCTGTCGCGATGGGTGGTGGTGATGAAATTGGGGTAAATTTTAAAGAAATATGTATATATATACAGTTATCCTGTTTCAAGCTGCTCCTCCTCCTCGCCATCCAAAAATTTATGAGGTCTGAGGGCCCGTTAGTCGTAGGGCTAAAGCTTTAGCTATAGAGGAATTCGTGCCGTTCAGCAGTCGTTAGGGCGAGATTCTCATTTTATGATAGGATGTAGTCCATGTTTTTAATGCTTTCAACCCTTTAAATACGGCGGTTTGCGATGTCTGTGGACGAATGCGAGAAATTTAAGTTTGATTTAGCCCAGGTCGTTCGTCTTGCACTGGAAGAGAAGAGTGAAGACATTCGTCTCTTCGTAGCCAGGTTGGTGCGACAGTATCGAGGTACTGAACCCAGCCTGGCGCAGGAGTTGGCCGGGTTCCTGAAAACTAACGCTCCCAAGGCTGCGCCGACCGCAATGCGACGAACACGCGAGAGTGCAGAGACGGGCCGCAGCGCTTTACCAGTTGATGACGATTCGCAACTCGCTCTTTTGAAGCGCTTTGTCGAGACCGAATCTCTTCCAAAGCCTTTGCTTTCTAAAGACATCGAGCGAGCGTTGGAGCAAATCCTCAATGAACGAAAACAGATTGAAGAGCTTGCTGCGCGAGGTTTGGATCCAACCAAGTCGGCTGTTTTCGTTGGTGCACCAGGTGTAGGAAAGACGATTACAGCGCGTTGGATGGCAGCACAGCTTGGTGTCCCACTGTATGTTTTGGATCTGTCTGCTGTCATGAGTAGTCTTTTGGGACGAAGCGGCTCAAATCTGCGTAATGCACTTGATTATGCCAAGCGAACCCCATGCGTGCTCTTACTTGATGAGCTGGATGCGATTGCAAAGCGCCGTAGTGACGACAGCGACATCGGTGAGCTGAAACGGTTGGTAACGGTAATTCTCCAAGAGGTGGATGAATGGCCAGCAACTGGGCTTTTGCTTGCAGCCACCAATCACCCAGAGCTCATTGATCCTGCGTTATGGCGGCGATTCGACCTTGTCATCGAATTCGGCGCTCCTGAAGCAGGCGCGGTCGACGCAGCGATCCAGCGTTTTCTGGGGCCGGATCTCGATCTGTTTAAAGAATGGCTAGAAGTTCTTTCGTACTCTTTCCAAGGTGAATCGTTTAGTGATATTGAAAGGCTATTGCGACGAATGCGAAGGGGCCTTGTAGTCGGAGGAGGGAGTGCTGAAAGCCTAATTGAAGATCTTGTGAGGGCGAAATGTGCTTCTCTTGATCGACAGGCTCAGATTGACTTTGCGGTTTTGCTCGACGGCCATACTGGACTTTCTCAGCGGCGTGTCAGCGAAATCACGGGTGTCAGTCGCGATACCATTCGAAAACACAGACCGAGTACACGGATAGTTAGTGGGCGGTCATCAAGGGCGAGAAAGGATGCATGACTCAAACTAACTTTTTAATAGGCCGAGGCGAGTTGTTGACTCATGACATCAAGGGGCCGCGCCGAAATCCAGACAAATCTGAGGTTTACACCCTCAAGCAATCGCAAGATCGCTTATTTGACCAGGCTCGCGATACGGCTGTAGCTCTAGATGCGTTGCCTAAAGGCGCTTGTCCAAATGACTTCGGTGTCGCAAGGTTTGTACTCAATCCAAGCTACATTGCGCGTTCATTTTTTCCTTCCGATTTGTTTCGTGCCGTCGGTCTTAAATCGATAGGCAGCCGTAGGGTGACAATTCGTCCGGATGGATGGAAACGTAAGGGCGATCCAAGAGAATGTTCCACAACAGAAATATTCGTAGCCGGCAAGCGTCAGGCCTTTCGCTCGTTAAGTGATTGGATGCTCGATGTCGACTCGGAGTCTGATGAGGCCTTGGATCTACGTCGCATTGAGCAAATTGGAGTTTTTGAGCCATCGCAACGAGTCGCTGACGCGGGTACTGAGAAAGATCGTTTTTATGAGGTCGGAATTCACCTACTGGCCGATGATGGGAGCAATTTCATTCAGCAGGCCTTTACTGAATTCGCTGCAGAGCTCGGCGTTAAAATTCATCAGGATCTGAGCTTTCAGGCAGGTACGTTGTGGTTCGTACCGGTCGAGGGAGCTCAAGAGAAGGTCCTCAGCTTATCGAGATTTGTATTTGTACGGGTCGTTCGGCCTGTGCCGAAGATGCGAGGACTTTTGCCGAGTGTTCGGCGTAGTGGACCTGCTATTGAGTGCTCTCTTCCCGCTCAAGATCCTTTGTCTTCTGATCCCCGGGTAGCCATTTTGGATGGCGGACTACCTAAGGTTCACCCCGTTGGGCGCTGGGTAAGAAATTATCGGGTTTTGGATCCATATTCTTCTGATGATCTCGATGGGCCTGAGCACGGGTTAGCTGCGACATCTGCTTTTTTATTTGGGGCCATTCAACCAGAGGAGATGGCTGAGCGGCCCTATTCCTATGTGGATCATTTACGTGTATTGGATGATGGTGCGAACAGTGAAGATCCTCTAGTCCTTTATCGTACTTTGGGGCATGTGGAAGAGGTTTTGCTCTCGCGCCAGTATGAGTTTATCAACCTCAGTATTGGCCCAGATGTCCCAATGGAGGACACCGAGGTTCACACTTGGACTTCTGTAATAGATGAGTTGCTGAGCGATGGTGAAACCTTCATGACCGTCGCGGTTGGAAACAACGGACTTCGAGACGCCTTTCTACGTTATGACAGAGTTCAGGTGCCTGCGGACTCCGTTAATGCAGTTGCAGTGGGAGCTACAAACAGTTCTGATGCAACTTGGCGGAGAGCCCGCTACAGTGCCAAGGGCCCAGGGCGAAGTCCAGGATTCATCAAACCGGATCTCATGGCTTTCGGTGGTTCAAGTAAAGAGTATTTTCACGCGTTAGTCCCAGGCGTACAGTCCGAGCTAGTACCGCTTCAAGGGACAAGCTTCGCTGCACCTAATGTTCTTCGAAGCGCGGTTGGAGTTCGAGCCGTACTAGGTGCGGGTCTTTCACCTCTCGCTATCAAAGCCCTTCTGATTCATGCTGCGGACACAAATGGTCATGAAACTGCTGAAGTTGGCTGGGGTAAAGTTCCTGAAGAGTTGATGGCGATCATTGCATGTCCGTCGGGCGTCGCTAGGATTGTGTATCAGGGGGAATTGAAACCTGGAAAATACTTACGAGCACCATTGCCTCTACCGGTTGGCGGGCTAACAGGAATGGTGAACGTTAAAGCTACCTTCACTTTTGCGAGCGCAACGGACCCCCAAGACTCTGCTTCATACACGCGGGCAGGGTTGGAGGTGACCTTTCGGCCAAATGAAGGAAGGGTCAAGGAAGGTAAGGCCAATGCGGAGCCTAAGTCTTTTTTCAAGAAAAAGAAGTTTGCGACGGAGGCAGAGCTTCGTTCGGATTCCGGTAAGTGGGAAACGGTACTGCATGATCAAAGTAGAATGCGAGGTACAAGTTTGGATGAGCCCGCGTTTGATATCCATTACAACGCTCGTGAGGGGGGCGGGGCTGCTGATCACGCGAAGAAAATCAGATACGCGTTGATTATCACGGTTGAAGCGCCGAAACATCCAGATCTGTATGCTGACATTTTGAGTGCCTACGCGAGAATACTTACGCCAATTCAACCGCAAGTCTCAATCCCAATCAGGGTTTGATTTTTTTATAACAAGGAGCTTGTAAGTAATGTCTAGGGCAAAGATTTTTATTTCGCATCAACAGCAAGATTCTAACTCGGCGATTGCTGTTCAGTCGCATCTAAAGCAGAAGCACAATATTGAGTGCTATCTTGATGTTATTGATCCGAACCTTAAAAGGGGGGAGGAAATTGCTGAGCACGTCCGATCGGAGCTCAATCGGTGTACTCATCTTCTGGCGATCGTGTCTGATGCGACAAAGGCTTCATGGTGGGTGCCATGGGAAATTGGCGTTGCTACGGAAAAGGACTATCCGCTTGCCACATTTGGCACCAATGTCGTGTTGCCTGAATACCTGATGAAGTGGCCCTATTTAAAGAGCTATAGTGATCTAGATAAGTATGCGTCGACGGTATCTGAAATGATCATTACTGAAAGCTTCGAGAAGTACGGCACACTGGACTCTGTTACAGCCAGTGCAAACCGTAGTGGAACAAAACAATTTTATCGTTCGCTGCGTACTAAGTTGGGGCAGTAATTATTTTAGCTTTAAAAACTATGCTAGGGAGAGGGCATGACAACAACTCGAGTTTTTATAAGCTTTGATTATGATCATGACGATGTTCTCAAAATGCTTTTGGTTGGTCAGGCAAAAAACCCAGATAGTCCGTTTAAGCTTGCAGACTGGTCAATAAAAGAACATATAGACAAAAATTGGCAGGACAAAGCTCGTCAGAGAATTAGAGCCGTTGATGTTGTATGCGTAATTTGTGGAGTGCATACGAACTCAGCTACAGGTGTCAGCGCCGAAATCAAAATAGCCCAAGAAGAGGGGGTGCCTTATTTTCTCTTGTGGGGGTATTCCGACAAAAACTGTGTTAAACCACTGGCAGCTAAGCTCTCAGATCAGATATATAAGTGGACTTGGCCGAACTTGAAAAGTTTGATCGGAGGTGCCAGATGACTAAAAAAGCTCTGATTATTGGTATCGATGATTATTCCGAATATCCACTTAAAGGATGCGTTAAAGATGCTGTGTCCGTGTCTAAATTACTTGATAGTCACGGAAATGGTGATCCTAACTTTAGTGTCATAGAGCTTCTTAGTAGTGAGTGTGATGTTACATATGAATTAATGCTTGAATCAATGAAGAAGCTTTTTTCGGGTGACGCAGAGACTGCAGTTTTGTATTTTGCAGGACATGGGATTATTGACGAAACCACCAACCATGGTCATTTGGTTAGTCAAGATGGGAAAAAGCCAGGTTGGGGGGTTTCTCTTTCGGAAGTGCTAGCCCTAGCAAATGCGGCTTATCCTAAAATTAAGTCAAGTGTTATCATATTAGACTGCTGTCATTCGGGGAAACTCGGTGAGCCAGATAGAGTTGGCGCGAAAGGTACGGCTGAGATCGGTACGGGCGTCACTATTTTAACTGCCTGCCATCGCGACGAAGCTGCGATGGAAGGGCAGTATGGCGGAGTATTTACTGATTTATTGGTCGATGGACTTTCTGGTGGATGCGCCGATATTCGAGGAAATATTACACCTGCATCTATTTATTCTTATGTAGATCAGACGCTCGGTTCATGGGAACAGCGTCCAATTTATAAGGCGAATGTCCAGAATTTTATAACCTTAAGGAAAGTATCCAGCAAAATTCCCGACGAGACTTTAAGGCGGTTGCCAAAATTATTCCCTGACAGATCTAGTATTTTCTCTCTTAATCCGACGTTTGAGCCTGATCGGAATAACATTCCTGAAGAGTTTAGGGCGCTTCCGGTTAATGAAGATAATGTTCGAGTGTTTAAAGAATTACAGCTCCTCAATCGCCATGGTCTAGTAGTCCCTGATGGTGCGGAACACATGTACTATGCGGCAATTGACTCGAAAGGCTGCAAGCTTACTGCTCTCGGAGCGCACTACAGAAAATTGGCTGAAATGAAACGGATCTAGAGAGTAATGTCATGGAAAAGTACGTTGTACTAAGAGACGTCGCACCTGCAACGCATCAGCTCACGAGAGGCGCTATGATCGGGGCACGGGCGATCAGCAGTGCGAAACCTCAGCTGAAAATAGAAATCGAAAGCGTTCCCGCGCATGCTGTCGCGGATCTTCGCCAAGATCCACGAGTGAAGTCTGCAGCACCTATAATTGCTACTCGCTTGATCAAACCGCTAAGTAGTCAAGCCACCTTTACGGGCGATGCTTGGGGAATTGCTGCAGTTAGAGCGGACTCTACTCCGTATACCGGTGACGGCGTAACGGTCGCTGTTTTGGATACGGGGATTGATGCGGCTCATCCAGCCTTCGCTGGAGTAGATTTGAATCAGCAAGACTTTTCCGGGACCGGTAACCATGACGCTAATGGGCATGGTACGCACTGCGCAGGAACAATCTTTGGCCGGGATGTGAATGGCCAACGGATCGGAATCGCGCGCGGCGTAAAAAAAGCGCTGATTGGAAAAGTTTTGGATGACGATGGTGGGGGAAGTTCTGAAATGATTTTTCAGGCGCTTCAGTGGGCTTTGCGGGAGCGGGCGGATATCATTTCGATGTCCTTAGGCTTCGATTTTCCAGGAACTGTACAACGTAAAGTGGATGCGGGTTGGCCGGTAGATTTGGCTACCTCCGAAGCACTTGAAGCCTATCGTGGAAATTTGCGTATGTTTGATGCGCTGATGGCAATGTTTAAGGCTGAAGGTGCTTTCCGTGGCTCTCCAGTTGTCATCGCTGCTGCAGGAAACGAAAGTCGCCGAGATTTACGTAGTGAATATAGAATTTCAGCTTCGGTACCTGCTGCAGCCGACGGGGTGATTTCAGTAGCAGCAGCACATCAGCTAGGTGAAGAGTTTGGTATTGCGGACTTCTCTAATAGCCTCGCTCACATTTCCGCGCCTGGCGTAGATATACTATCGGCCTGGCCAGGAGGGACACTGCATTCGCTTAATGGAACCAGCATGGCTTGTCCTCATGTTGCGGGCGTCGCAGCACTATGGTGGGAGTATGCTGTGAAGGAGGGGGCTCCAGTAACTTCAACTGCCGTTTTTTCTCAGCTGACATCTACTGCACGCAAATTGTTTTCAGTTCAGTTTGACCGAAGTGATTTCGGTTTTGGATTGGTTACATCTCCGGCGTAGTAATTGGAGCCGAGCTTTTAAGCGGCGCCGGCCAGGTTGAGGTGGTTGTCGGAAACCATTTGGCGACCAATCAGCAGATGGTGAAGTAGGTCTTGCCGATCGGGCTCGCGCCGCTGCTTACGATGTGAACCGGTAGGAAAGAATCTCGATAACGCCAAAGCCCGTCAATGTGCGGGCCTTTTGGCTCGCCCACTCTGCAGGTAGTGGCCTATTATTAGCTTTCAAATCAAATGATATACCCTGTGCGGTGTCGTTGGAGATCGCCGCCTACACGCAGCAGTTCATAAAGGATTAGAACATGTCGGATCAACGTGAGTTTGATATCGCTCTCTCATTTGCGGGAGAGGATCGTGGTTATGTAGACCAAGTAGCAAACCTTTTGCGAGACTCCGGAGTAAAGGTTTTTTACGATAAATTTGAAGAGGATAACCTCTGGGGTAAGAACCTCTACGACTATTTATCTGACATTTACATGAACAAGGCTATGTATACGATCATGTTCGTATCAAAGCATTATGCCAAGAAACTGTGGACGAGCCATGAGCGCACAGCCATGCAGGCTAGGGCTTTCCAAGAAAGCCAGGAATACATACTTCCGGCCCGCTTCGATGATACGGAGATATCCGGTATTCTGCCGACCACCGGTTACATCTCACTTATCGAGCGTTCTCCAGAAAAATTTGTTGAAGTGATCCATAAGAAGCTTATCAACAATGGTGGAACAGTGCCTTCTGGGTCGATCCGCAAAGCGCTCTTTGCGACTACAACAATCCCACGCTTTGACCCTCTGATACCCAGCGTATCGGTGATCTCCTCCACCGGCGCTACTGTAGCCTCGGCTACTGTTGTGGCCATTGCAGACAACAATACTACAAAGAGCGGGCAAACAGACGCCAACGGAAAAGTCATACTAAGTATTCCCACCCGCCGTCAGTATCAGCTGCTTGTGGCACACCCCGACTTTCCTGCCGCCTTGATCGCATCCTGGGATCCAGCTGAAGACATTCAGGTAACCCTTGCAGCTACTGAAAACACAGGATCAGTAATTTGTCATAGCACTGGATACATACCTGGGCTTGAGGGTCGGCTTAATCCTATACTTGACACAGGCAACAGAACATACCTGTATGCGGACAATATTGCGATTGATAGCGGCAAGAATCAGCCAGCCGATTTCAAGGTTGATGAACCATTTGAACTTGAGGACTCTAATGGCGTAGTTATGGAGGTCCGTATTATTTATATTCAGGGAAGGACATCTTTGATACAGTTTGTCCGGCCGCGTTATGATTAATGACGGACGGTTACCATCGGCGCATAATTTAGAAAGCGCTTCATCGGTTGTTCTGAGATATTTGTGGCAAAAGGCGCTTAAGCCACCTGAAATTAGGGTTTGAACGCTTTTTTTTGTAGACGCATCACTCTGAATAGACATGGATTGGAATAGCTTGGCAGTTGGATTTCCAGCTTTTCCATCTATCAACGCAAAATTACTAAGCGAAGAAGGTCTAGCATTTTGTTGTTTCTGAAGAGTTTATAAAGATCTGGCCCGAATCGCAGAGACCGTAGAGGTGCCGCCTACAGGGCGTGAAAGTAGCACTTATGAAGGGCAGCTTGTGCGTTAGTAGTCTGTCTTGACCGGCTGCATCGGGTCAGTTTCTGGCGGTCACGACAGGCGGCGGGCGGCCAAGAGCATTAGTTAAAAGCACTCTACGAATTTGGGAGGAAACTCAGCAAAGCTAAAGTGGGGAATATAAATCTACACTAACGTAGACGCTTGCGCAGGACTTATCGAGTTAACGTATCCCCATATCCCACTTTTTTGCTTATCACTTGAGGCATCTTTATAGCTTGACAAAAGCTCACTGAATCGCCAGTCAGTTATTTTCATAAATTGGTATTGCAGGTCTATATTGAATGCAGTAATTGAGTGGGATGGGCCTTGAGTTTTTTCTTCATTTAAAGAAAATCCAGACCGCGCTGCACTTTTCTGGATCATCAAGAGGGCAGCCTCTGCCTTTTCGAAGCATTGAGTAGATATGATAATATCATCAACATAGACACTTGCCCTTACACCTTCAGCCTTGTTCAGCATGTCAATAGTGTTTCCAAGAGAGCTCTTTCGAAAACATAGCGACGCTATAATTGTTGACTGAACAAAACCAAATGGCAGCGCGAAAATCTGCCCTGAGTCAAGCGGTATCGAAACAGTTGACTCCATAGCTATAGCTCTTGATTTTTCGTATCCGAAGTATGGTTTTAATTCGCGAGTTATACGGCTTCGATTTATGCTATTAAAAAATTTTTTTACATCGACATGAACGAAAAATTTTCCGTTAAGGTGGTATTTGACAGCATCAACATGTCCACCACTTTTCAAGTGATAGTAGTTGGCTGGAGGGAGCCATCTGAATTCAATGATTTTCTTGAGAAGTTTTCCTTCATTTAAAGTTTCTAAAGTCGGAACATACACCCAAGTGTTAGATTTTAGTCGAAATCTGCTGAGCCATTTATGAGAGTTCTGCATCAGGTATAGGCTCAGAATAGTTAAAAGCCACGCTCAAGAGCGGGAGAGCTGCATCCACGAACTTCAAAATGACCGTAGCCAAAGTGAAGATCTTGGTAGCAAACTCAATACGCTTCTGAGCTTGGCTGTAATCAGATTTCTTCATGATTACGTACCTCATCTAAATTCCTGGCTGACCGAGCGCTAAGCGCATGGCTTTACAACCAACGAGGAGACCGATGAGACGAAAAGGAGTCATATCGGATAACCCAGAGATCACATAGTGACGCGATGAGGGACACGCTGCGGGGCAGCCTGTCGCCAGGAAGATTGGATCCTAACACCTCACGTCGAAAAGCCGCAACGTCGTAAAGTTCTGGCTCATAGCCCTGTGAGTTGATGGTAATTTTCTAGAGGCCAAAAATGGCCGCGATGTATCGATCTCTGCCCTTCACGAAGCGCTCTTATTTGTTGGCCGAGAGCTGTCTCCGTGCTGGGCTGCAGAACCTGCCAGTCAGCAAGGCTAAGTTTCGGTTAGGAAGCTAGAGACGATTTAGAGGGCGTGTCTGGCCTAGATGTAGTCCCCGGAAGCAACCGGAGTCAGGGGGGCATCAACGAACGGAAGCTGGTGCAGTTGCGCTTGTGAAACGCCCTGCGATTGGCTGCTGGAAGAGCAACTGGTAAGGCTCCGGAACTGCTACAACAGTGGGCCTAGCCGGCGACGTCGCTGGCTTGGATCTCTATTACGCATAGTCTCTCTGAGGCGCTCAGTTACTTCAGCGAAGACAGCCGGGTCCGCCTCTCGGATAGCTTTAATTAGTTCTTCGCGTCGACGAGCCTTGCCTTCAATGATCTCGGTAAAGCTGCTATCTGACTGGTGAAACCTACTCATTGGGTAGCCTCGTGAATCGGGCAATGTTCTGAGCGTACCACACGGATGACTGGGTGAGCTTTGTCGATTCCCGTATCCAAAAACAATAATAACCACCCTTTCACCGGTAAACGTGACAGATCGGCCCCAACGGAAACGATGCCCAAGGCATCACCCATTGATGGAAGCGTCGGGTTCCTGTCTAGGCTGAATATGCTATTTAGCTTCCGCAAGCGGCCAATATCATCAGTCGCATATATTTCAAAAGTTTCTCATTTAATTCGAAAGCCTACACCCGCCGCCCACCAGTGCCGGCCCCGACGCCGAATGGTGCGGTTGGCGAAACGGCCGGTGCGGCCAATGGCTCAGTGGTGCCAGGCTGACCACCGACTGAATCGCCGCGACTTCCAGGGCCTCATGCTCGTTCAGCGGCGGCAACAGCCCCGGCAGACGGCTGGCGAGCAAGGTCTTGCCGGTGCCTGGCGGCCCGCTGAGCAACAGGTTATGCGCGCCCGCTGCCGCGATCAGCAATGCGCGCTTGGCGGCGAGCTGGCCCTGTACTTCGCTCAGGTCCGGGTAGGGTTTGTTCAGATATAACAAGCCATCGGATTTATACGGCTCGATCGGTACCTGCCAGATGCGCTACCACCTGTAGCAAGTGGTCCACCGCAATTACCTTCAACCCTGACGCCAGGCACGCTTCCTCGGCATTGGCCCTCGGCACTATCACGGTGCGCCCGGCCTTGCGCGCCGCCAGCGCGGCTGGCAACACACCTTTCACCGCGCGTACCTCGCCGGACAGCGCCAACTCTCCCAAACACTCCACGTCATCGAGCATCAACGCCGGCACCTGCGTGCTGGCCGCCAGAATCCCCAAGGCAATCGCCAAATCAAAACGCCCGCCGTCCTTGGGCAGGTCGGCGGGCGCGAGGTTGAGGGTGATACGGCGGGACGGATATTGCAGCGCCGAGTTGAGAATGGCGCTGCGCACGCGGTCCTTGCTTTCCTTGACGGCAGTTTCCGGCAAACCCACCAAGGTGAGGGATGGCAGACCATTGGCCATATGCACTTCGACGGTGACGGCAGGGGCTTCGACGCCGACCTGGGCACGGCTGTGGACGATGGCGAGGGACATGCTCGTTCCTTGAGAGAGAGGGCCGCTTCCTGCGGTTTTTCAAGGGTAGACGAGGTAGGGAAGAGCGAGATGGGGGAGGTTTTACAGAACGTATCCAGGCAACGACGCAGCGGGCTTGTCGAATCGTCGCACCGCCCGCGTTGGGCTGCGAAGCGGCCCCCCAGTAAAGGCACTGAAATTCTTTCTGAAAGAACTCAGCGCCAGGTTTTGGGGCTGCTGCGCAGCCCAACGCGGGGCGAGCCCGCTCGCCACCGGGGAATATGACTGCCTTCAAAAGTTGTGTAGATACCGATGGCTATCGGGGGCAAGCGCCCCTCCACACTCGTCGTGTTTACTCAGCAACGGGTGGCGTCAACCGCGCTTCCAACTCCGCCACCTTCGCCTCCAGGCTCTCCAACCGTGCACGCGTGCGGGCCAACACGACCATCTGGCTATCAAATTCTTCGCGGCTCACCAGGTCGAGTTTGCTGAAGCCACTCTGCAGCAGGGCCTTGAACTGGCTTTCGATTTCATTGCGGGGCAGCGGGGTGTCGCCGCTGAACAGGCGAGAGGCGTGGCCGCTCAGGGCGTCGAGGAGGTCTTTGGGCGCGAGCATGGGAAATATTCCGGAAAACTGTTGGCCAGCAGTGTATCACGCAGCGTCTATAGTCTTTTTCACGGCCTGGCGCGCACGCTTTTCGCGCAGGCGGCCGGGCGACGGCGCACTGTTTTTGTGCGCATTGGCTCCGCCCAAAAGCCCCGAAGGTGGGCATGCGTGAGCAAAGGACTGATTTCAGTGGTTTTTACGGAGCTGGCAAGCTTTCTGCTTAGACGTTCATGACCCATGCACTGATGCAGTCGCTGTGACGATGCAGTGCGCCGACGGACCAGCGGTACATGTTTCGTCACCAGTGGTTAGCGAACGTCGCAATGGCCTATGCCAAGGCGACGAAGCGTTACAAAGCCAGGCACTGCGCTTAGACTTGAGACGGGTTTGTTTTCCTGGGGCAAGTCCACCAATTCGGGAGAGAGTTTTCATGAAGCTAGTCACTGCCATCATCAAGCCGTTCAAGTTGGACGATGTACGCGAGTCACTGTCCGAGATCGGCGTGCAGGGCATTACCGTTACTGAGGTCAAGGGCTTCGGTCGGCAGAAGGGTCATACCGAGCTGTATCGCGGCGCGGAATACGTGGTCGATTTCCTGCCGAAGGTGAAGATTGATGTCGCCATTGACGACAAGGATCTTGACCGGGTTATCGAGGCGATAACCAAGGCGGCCAACACCGGCAAGATCGGTGACGGCAAGATCTTCGTGGTCAATCTGGAACAGGCTATTCGCATCCGTACCGGCGAAACCGATACCGACGCAATCTAAGCCGCCAAACCCCCAACGCCCCAGGAGAAAACAATATGACTCTGCGTAAATTCGCAGGGCTAGGAGCCCTGTTGTCCCTCGTAATGCCGGCCTTGGCCCTGGCGGCGGACCCAGTCCCTGCTCCAGTCCTCAATTCCGGCGACACGGCGTGGATGCTTACATCCACCGCGCTGGTGCTGTTCATGACCATTCCGGGCCTGGCGCTGTTCTACGGCGGCATGGTGCGTTCCAAAAACATTCTTTCCGTGATGATGCAATGCTTTGCCATCACCGGCTTGATCACCATTCTGTGGTTTGTCTACGGCTACAGCATGGCGTTCGACACCACCGGTATGGAAGCAGGCGTCGTCAACCTCAACTCATTCGTGGGTGGCTTGTCCAAGCTGTTCCTGTCGGGCGTGACCCCAGCGAGCATTACCGGCCCTGCGGCGCTGTTTCCCGAGGCGGTGTTCGTCACCTTCCAGATGACCTTCGCCATCATTACCCCTGCGCTGATCGTCGGTGCTTTCGCTGAGCGTATGAAATTCTCCGCGATGCTGATCTTCATGGGCGTCTGGTTCACTCTGGTCTACGCACCGATTGCCCATATGGTGTGGGGCGGCCCGGGTTCGTTGCTGGGCGACTGGGGCGTGCTGGACTTCGCAGGCGGCACCGTGGTGCATATCAACGCGGGTGTGGCCGGGCTGGTGGCGTGCCTTGTCCTCGGCAAGCGCAAAGGCTTCCCGACTACCCCGATGGCGCCTCACAACCTGGGTTACACCCTGGTCGGTGCTGCGATGTTGTGGGTCGGCTGGTTCGGCTTCAACGCGGGTTCCGCTGCTGCGGCCAACGGCACTGCCGGCATGGCGATGCTGGTGACCCAGATCGCTACCGCCGCTGCGGCGCTGGGCTGGATGTTCGCCGAGTGGATCACTCACGGTAAACCAAGCGCATTGGGCATTGCCTCGGGTGTGGTGGCCGGTCTGGTTGCGATCACCCCGGCTGCTGGCACTGTAGGCCCGATGGGCGCACTGGTCATCGGCCTGGCAGCCGGTGTGGTGTGCTTCTTCTGCGCCACGACGCTGAAACGCAAGCTGGGTTACGACGACTCCCTGGACGCCTTCGGCGTACACGGTATCGGCGGTATCCTCGGCGCCATCCTGACCGGTGTGTTCGCTGCACCTTCGCTGGGCGGCTTCAACGCGGCGACCACTGATATCGCGGCGCAAGTCTGGATCCAGTGCAAAGGTGTCGGCTTCACCGTGATCTACACAGCGGTCGTGACCTTCATCATCCTCAAGGTGCTGGATATGGTCATGGGCCTGAGGGTGACCGACGAGGAAGAGGCCGTTGGCCTCGACCTGGCGCAACACAACGAGCGCGGCTACAACCTGTAAGTACACGAAAAAAAGATGCCCGGCTTGCCGGGCATTTTTTTGTCTGGCGTTTGTCTTTGGCTAAAGGTGTATGGGTTTTCTGTCGACTTTGTGATGGGATCCACACGGTGTTTTTAGGGATGCGAATGTCTTACAGGCACGTAGGCGTATTCGGCACTTTGTTTTTTCCCTGAGCGCGCTAGAATGCGCGCCGATGGGCGGAGAACTGTATGTGGCAACAGACCCTGATTACCCTGCGGGCCAAGCCCCGGGGCTTTCACCTGGTAACGGATGAGTTGCTTGCCGGCTTGCCTGAATTGAAGGCTTGTCGCGTGGGCCTGTTGCATCTGTGGTTGCAGCACACCTCGGCTTCGTTGACCGTCAACGAGAATGCCGACCCGGCGGTTCGCCGTGACTTCGAGCGTTTCTTCAATGCGCTGGTGCCGCAAGGCATGGCGGGATATGAGCACAACGACGAAGGTCCGGACGATCTGCCGGCGCACTTCAAGGCCAGTCTCCTGGGCTGCCAGCTGAGTTTGCCGGTGAAGGCCGGCCGCTTGGCGATGGGAACTTGGCAAGGTGTTTATCTGGGCGAGCACCGTGAGCATGGCGGTGCTCGTAAAGTCCTCGCCACCTTGCACGGTGATGGGGCATAAGCCACTGGTTATCTGGTGGATGTTGATTTTTTTCCAGCGACCTCGACAGAGGGTGAAGCTGGGCTATAACTAATCTGCTTTTCGCAAGTCATGAGGTAGAACATGAGCGACGATGATCTGGAAAACGACGAACTCGAAGTAGGTGACGAAGACGACACCGAAGAAGGTCTTGAAGCGGCGGCGGAAGACGTTGCTGATGACGATGGTGGCGATGATGCACCTGTTCCGGTGGCCAAAGGCAAAGCCAAGGCTGCTGTTTCGGTAGATGAACTACCGAGCGTTGAAGCCAAGAACAAAGAACGCGATGCCCTGGCCCGTGCGATGGAAGAATTCCTCGCTAAAGGCGGCAAAGTGCAGGAAGTCGAGGCTAACGTGGTGGCAGATCCACCGAAGAAGCCGGATAACAAGTACGGCAGCCGACCTATCTGAGGTTTGCCACCTGCTTGTAAGAAAAGCCCGCCGTCGCTGCGGGCTTTTTCATGCCGGATGATTTAGTTGAGCCAAATGTGGAAGTGGGCAAGTCCTCTCCCACATTTTGATCTTCGGTGTTACTGCCAGCTGCGCAGCAACTCCGGCAGCTCAGCCAGGCTGCGAATCTCTGCATCCGGGCGCTTATCCGCATCCCAGGTCTTCCCCGTCGGGTTGAACCACACCGCACGAAGCCCCGCCTGCTGCGCCCCGGCAATGTCATCGCCAGGATGATCGCCAATATGCACCGCCGCGCTGGCCTCCACGCCGCCACGCTGCAGGGCTTCCTGAAACAGGCGCACATCCGGCTTGGCGATGCCGACGTCTTCGGCACGCAGGGCGAAGTGGAAGTAGTCCGCCAGCCCTACGCGCTGCACATCCGCGTTGCCGTTAGTGATGACGCCCAGTAGAAAGTGCCGGCTCAGTGCTTGAAGCATGGGTTCTGCTTCGGGAAATACGGTGAGTTGATGCCGCGCGTGAATGAACGCTTCGAAGCACACATCCGCCATTTCCGAGGCTTGCGGCTGAGGATAACCGGCCTCTTCAAAGGCCTGCATCAGCACCCGCTGGCGTAACAGGCTGATGCGGTATTTGAGCTCGGGATGACGCTCCAGAACCTGCTGGCGAAGGCGGGCGAAGTGCTCGAGGGGCAGGTCGCCCACCTTGGCGGCGTGGGTCGCCAGCCATTGGCGCATTGACGCTTCGGCGCTGATGATGACGGGAACGTTGTCCCAGAGGGTGTCGTCCAGGTCGAAAGTGATCAGCTTGATACTCATGAGTCGCCGCCCTTGATGCGTTTGGCCCGTGGATGGGCGCTGTCGTACACCGTTGCCAGGTGCTGGAAGTCGAGGTGGGTGTAGATCTGCGTGGTCTTGATATCGGAGTGGCCGAGCAATTCCTGTACGGCGCGCAGGTCCTGGGATGACTCCAGCATATGACTGGCAAAGGAGTGCCGCAGCATATGCGGGTGCAGGTTCTGCCCAAGTTCGCGCTCGCCGGCCGCCTTGACTCTCAACTGAATGGCCCGCGGCCCCAAGCGTCGGCCTTGTTGGCTGATAAACACCGCGTCGTCCACCGGGTTGGCCAGGGCGCGCAGGGGCAACCAACGTTGCAAGGCTTCCCGGGCTTTCCTGCCCACCGGCAGTACGCGGGTCTTGCTGCCTTTGCCGAGCACTTGCACCAGGCCGTCCGCCAAGTCCAACTGGTCGAGGTTCAGGCCAGTGAGCTCCGACAGGCGAAGGCCGGAGGAATAGAACAGTTCGAGGATCGCCTGGTCGCGATGGGCCAGGAAGTCATCCTCGACGGCGCCATCGAGCAGTTGCAGGGCCCGGTCGGTGTCGAGGGTCTTGGGCAGGCGCCGTTCGCCCTTGGGCGGGGCCAGGCCATTGGCCGGGTCGTGGTCGCACAAGCCTTCGCGGTTCAGGTAGTGGTAGAGGCCGCGCACCGCCGACAGCAGGCGAGACAGGCTGCGTGATGACTGACCTTGCTGGTGCAGCCGCGCGATCAGGCTGCGCAGGGCCTGGATATCCAGAGCCTTCCAGCTGGTGACGTGCTGTTTTTCACAGTAGGCCAGGACCTTGTTCAAGTCCCGCCGGTAGGCTTCCAGGGTATGCGGCGACACCTGGCGCTCATTGCGCAGGTGAGCGCAGTAAGCGTCCAGTTGCCGTTCCATGGTCAGCGCACCGCGCGCAGGGCGGTGGTGAAGCGCGGCACGACACGGCCCAGCACTTCGGCGATGTAGGTCAGGAACAGCGTGCCCACCGAACTCTTGTAATGCGCAGGGTCCCGGCTGGCGATGGCCAGTACGCCGTGCAAGCCCTGATGGCTGAGGGCAACCACGGCGGTAGAACCGATCTGCTTGCGCTGCTCGGCGCCAAACAGAAAGTCCAGTTCGTGCTCGCGCAAGGTGCCGCTGATGGTCTTGCCTTCGGAAAGCAGGCCGCCGATGGCAGTCTGCGCTTCGCCGCCGCTGACCCAGCGTCCCACGGGCATCGGGTTGTCGCTGATCAGGATCAGGCTGACAAAGGGCACCTGGAAATCCTGGCGCAGGCTGTCTTCTACAGCAATCACCGTCTCTTCCAGGCTGCTGGCGTCCATCAGTGTCAGAATCAGGCGGCGAGTTTTGTCGAACAGGCGATCGTTGTCGCGGGCCACGTCCATCAGGTGGGAAAGCCGATGGCGCATTTCGATATTACGCTCGCGCAGGATCTTCATCTGCCGCTCCACCAGCGACACGGTATCGCCGCGCTGGTGGGGGATACGCAGAGCCGGCAGCAGTTCTTCATGTTCGACGAAGAAGTCCGGATTAGCCTCAAGGTACGCCGCGACAGCAGCGGCCTCCAGACTTTCGCTCGGGGATGCTTCGGCGGGTACTTGAGGCTTATCGGTCATTAGCTTGGCTCACTCATAGACGGACCTGTCCTTCGTATACGCGCGAGGCCGGCCCGGTCATCATTACCGGGTGGCCAGGGCCTGCCCATTCGATGGACAACCGTCCACCAGGCAGGTCGATCAGCAGCGGCGAATCCATCCACCCCTGGCTGATGGCGGCCACGGCAGCGGCGCAAGCACCGGTACCGCACGCCTGGGTTTCGCCGGCGCCGCGTTCCCATACGCGCAATTGCGCGCGGGTACGGTCGACCACCTGCAGGAACCCTACATTGACCCGTGCCGGAAAGCGCGGGTGATGTTCGATCTTCGGCCCCAGTTCATGGACGGGCGCGTTATTGATGTCGTTGACCCGCAGCACGGCATGGGGGTTGCCCATCGACACGGCGGCGATATCCACCGTCTTGCCATCGACGTCCAGCGGGTAATGGGTCGCCTGCTCGGTGGCCTGGAACGGAATGTCCGCCGGTGCCAGGCGTGGCGCGCCCATGTTGACGCTGATCTGGCCGTCGCTGCGAATATCCAGCTCGATCACGCCGCTTTTGGTCTCGACGCGAATCTGGCGCTTGGCGGTCAGGCGCTTGTCCAGCACAAAGCGTGCGAAGCAGCGTGCACCGTTGCCGCACTGTTCCACTTCGGAACCGTCGGAGTTGAAGATCCGGTAACGGAAATCCACCTCCGGGTTGCTCGGTGCTTCAACCAGCAGCAGTTGGTCGAAGCCGATACCGGTGTGACGGTCGCCCCACTGTTTAGCGTGCTTGGGCAGAATGTGCGCGTGCTGGCTGACCAGGTCGAGGACCATGAAATCATTGCCCAGCCCGTGCATCTTGGTAAAACGCAGCAGCATGGCTTACTCCGGCAGCAGGCTTTCGCCAGCATACAACTCGGCTACCGTCTCGCGGCGACGCACTTCAAACGCTTGATCATTGTCCACCAGCACCTCGGCGGCACGGCCGCGGGTGTTGTAGTTGGAGCTCATGACAAACCCGTAGGCCCCGGCCGAATGCACGGCCAGCAGATCGCCCTCTTCCAGGGCCAACTGACGATCCTTGGCCAGGAAGTCGCCGGTCTCGCAGATCGGACCGACGATGTCGTAGTTGCGACCTTCACCAGTACGTGGCTTGACGGCAGTCACATCCATCCAGGCCTGGTACAGCGCCGGGCGGATCAGGTCGTTCATCGCCGCGTCGACGATGGCGAAATCCTTGTACTCGGTGTGCTTGAGGTACTCGACCTGGGTCAGCAATACGCTGGCGTTGGCGACGATATAACGGCCTGGCTCGAACATCAGGGTCAGGCCGCGGCCTTCGGTGCGCTCGCGCACGGCCTGGATGTAGTCGGCGATCTTTGGTGGTTCTTCATCGCGATAGCGCACGCCCACACCACCACCGAGGTCGATGTGTTGCAGGTAGATGCCGCACTCGCTAAGGCGGTCGGACAGCGCCAACAGGCGGTCGAGCGCATCCAGGAACGGTGGCAGGGTGGTCAGTTGCGAGCCGATATGGCAGTCGACACCCAGTACTTCCAGGTTCGGCAACTGTGCGGCACGGATGTACACATCCTCGGCGTCGGCGATGGCGATGCCGAACTTGTTCTCTTTGAGACCGGTGGAAATGTACGGGTGGGTGCCGGCATCGACGTCCGGGTTGACGCGCAGGGAGATCGGCGCGCGAACGCCCATCTCGGCGGCGACAACTTGCAGGCGCTCCAGCTCGTCGGTGGATTCGATGTTGAAGCAATGCACACCGACTTCCAGCGCGCGGCGCATGTCTTCGCGGCTCTTGCCGACGCCGGAGAACACGATTTTTTCAGGCTTGCCACCGGCAGCCAGCACACGTTCCAGCTCGCCACGGGAAACGATGTCGAAACCAGCGCCAAGGCGCGCCAGGACATTGAGTACACCCAGGTTGGAGTTGGCCTTGACCGCGTAGCACACCAGGTGTGGAACGCCGTTCAGTGGGTCGGTGAAGGAGCGGTATTGGGCTTCGATGTGCGCACGGGAGTACACATAGGTCGGGGTGCCGAAGCGCTCGGCAATCGCAGACAGCGCCACGCCTTCCGCGAACAGCTCGCCGTCCCGGTAGTTAAAAGCGTCCATGAGTTTCCCTTAGTAGGTGTCGTGCTTGTGCGCTTTGGTTTGCGACGTCTGCGCCTGGTCATTCGGGTCTTTGCTGTCGTCAGGCAGGTACAGCGGGCCTTTTTGACCACAGGCACTAACGAGGCAAGCGACCGCGACGAGCGCAGCAAGGGAAGAGATCAGGCGCTTCATGGCGAAATCCTTGAATATGCATTAATTGCGCCCGAGTATACCGACCACCTGCCAGCTTGCCTATGCGCCGGAATACCCGTCCGGCGGGGGTTTGCTGAGTATGTCGCGATTACGCCTACGCTAATTGAGGATATTTCACGCGGCTGCGGGTAATGAAATCGGTATCCTTTGCAATCATCATGGCACGTCCGTATCGTGCGCCGCTTGAGCGTGACCAGACACTTTTCGAGGTTCCCACAATGAGTTTGACCGAAGCCCGTTTTCACGACCTGGTGGATTCGACCCAGCAGGCGCTGGAAGATATTTTCGACGACAGCGGCCTGGATGTGGACCTGGAAAACTCGGCTGGCGTGCTGACCGTAAAGTTCGAGAGCGGCCAGCAGCTGATCTTCAGTCGCCAGGAACCGCTACGTCAGTTGTGGCTGGCGGCGCGCTCCGGTGGCGTTCACTTCGACTACGACGAAGAAAGCGGCAAATGGCAGTGCGACAAGAGCGAAGAGTTGTTGGGCGAGATGCTCACACGTCTGGTCCAAGAATATACCGGCGCTGACCTGGACTTCGACGAGATCTGATCGTGACCCAGCCTGCTTCTGTACGCCCGCCCAAGCCGCTGTTCAGCAATGTCAGCCCGGCGGTGCCGTCACCTTGTATCAGTTTGTGTCGCCTGGACGAGCATAAAGTCTGCCTTGGCTGCTTCCGGCACGTGGAAGACATCCGCGAATGGCGCTCCGCCGACGATGCCCGGCGCCGGGTGATTTGCGTCGAGGCCGAACAGCGTCGGGCGCGCGCCTGAGGTCGTCTTGTTTATTTGTGACGCTGTGGTAGTGTCCGGGTACGCCTCAACTGATCGAGGCCCGTGAGAACCCCGCCTTTTTCTGGCGGGGTTTTGCTTTTTTGTGCAGAAAAAAGGAGTCTGCCTGAATCATGACCACCGCACCGTCCATCATCCTCACCCGTCTTGACGTGCAGCGTCTGGAGCAACTGATCGACCGCTTGGGCGACGAGTTTCCCGGCGTTGAAGCGTTGCAAGCCGAACTCGACCGCGCCGAAGATGTGGTTGGCCACGATGAAGTGCCTGCGGGTGTCGTGACCATGAACTCCAGCGTGCATTGCCGTGAGCAAAGCAGTGGCAAGGACTACCACCTGACCTTGGTTTATCCGAAGCACGCGAATGCCGACGAAGGAAAAATCTCGATCATGGCGCCAGTGGGCAGTGCCTTGCTCGGCCTGCAAGTGGGCCAGCACATCGATTGGCCTGCGCCGGGCGGCAAGACCCTCAAGCTTGAACTGCTCAGCGTTGAAGGCCAGCCCAAAGACGGCGGCGCTTTCCCCCTCTAAATCTGGTTCAGCGCCTCATTGAGCGACAGTTCCAGCTCGGCCTTGTAACGTAGGTACAAGTTGCTCGGGCTCTGCACATCGCCGAGCAGGCCGGACAGGTCCAGGTCGGTGATGTAGCAGCGGTAACGCTCGGCCTCCCGGCGCTGCCCGACGATTTCCCGGGCGACCACCGCAAACAGTTGGTCGCCAAATTCCAATTCGGAAAACTCCCGCTGATTGCAGTACAGCGTGATGCCTACCTGGCCTGGTGCGGCTTTGCCGATAATCGCCTGCACATCATAAAACCCTCTATGGGTGGGATGTTGCGGAGCTGGCCGTGGTTCGACGACGCGCGCGCGGGTGCTGCCCGACGGCAATAGTTGGTAATACAAGGTTTGCACTGCGCCCAGCGGTTGATGCATATCCAGCGGTGACAAGGCTTCGCGACGATAGATGATCGATTGCAGGAAACGCTGCAGCGGCGCCAACAAGCTTTGCTCGTCATGAAACGGCAAGCGTTGTTGCCAGAGAGCATTGAATTCATCCAGAACGTACAGTTCGGCGATGCGTTCATTGACCCGGTAGAACACTTGCACACGGTCGGCCAGCCCCATGGGCAGCAAAAGCGCCAGGTCGTGGTCTTCCAGGGCCATGGCGTCCAGGTGCAATGGGCTGTAGCTGGCCAGCTCTTCGCTGAGGTAGGCGATCAGCGCGTCCTGAGTCGGCAGTGACACATGATTGGCTTGGCCCGGTGTCAGTTCCATCACGTGATAGTGCTGCTGTACCTGGAGCAAGTAGCGGTGATTGCCTTGGCCGAGCAGCAGGTTTTGCGCCGTGTCGAAGATTTCTTCAACGCGTTGGGCAATGAATTGCGCACGGTTGTGGCAGAAGCAGCGTACCCGCAGCCGTGGCAAATGATCGCAAGGCAGTTGGTTGAGGTAGTCACGCAGGCAGTCGAGGAGCGCGTGGGGGCCGTCGTAGCGGCTGACCATCACCTCGTTCCAACTGTTGATCGTGACTTGGTCCAGGGTCAACACCAGGTTGTCGCGTACACCGGCATAGCTCAGGGAGTCTGTGCGCTCGGTGGTCATCAGAATATTCAGGTCGCGGTGGTGCTTGAGTGGGTCAACGCCGACGTTGATCAGCAGCAATACGTCTTCCGGTACCGCCGAACGCAACAGGCGGTCTTCATCGACACTGGCCAAGGGTAAGGCGATGGTCTGCTGCAGGCTGCCTAGCAGGTTGAACAGCTCGAACTCGGTCATGTCGCTCACGCCCGGGTGCAGCGCCAGGCGTGTACTGCTGTCGATGACGCCGTTACGGTGGCACCAGGTCAGCATTTCCAGCAGGTCGCGGCTGCGCTTGATGGGTGCAAAATGCTCCCATTCCAGCGCGGTGAGGTTGCCGTTGTACAAGCCCCAGTGATGTTGGCCGGGTTCCTTGCGATTGGGCGACTGCACCAGGGTCAACGTATCTTCGGCCAAGTCCGGGGCAATCCCGGGGTTGATGAACTCAACTTTGCCGGCCTTGCGTTCAAACGCTGCATACAAGCGGCGGCCCAATACGTTGAGGTCGCGCTTGTTGATCAGGCTGACGGTTTGTTCGCTACGGGCAAACTGGGTGAGAAAGCGGTAGCTGTAGTTCAGCTCATTGACCAAGGCGCGTCGCTCGGAGGCCACCTGACGCACTTTCCACTGGCTGCGGCTGTCCAGCAGAGTCAGTTGGCGCGGGTCCCAGCCCCACTCATGGGCCAGGCGCTCGAGCAGCAAGTGTTGCCAACTGGCGCTGCGCTGGCCGGCACTGAGCTTGCGGTTGACCTTCAGGTAGAGCGCGCGTCGTACCAGTTCCAAGCGTTCCGGCTCGTTGCGCGCCTTGAGGTGCTCCTCGATGCGGCGATAGACCACGATGTAAGGGTCCAGCTCATCCAAGTCCATCTGGTTGGCGAACACTGCCCGTTTAAAGCGCAGGCTCAAGCAGTGCACGTTCGGGTGTTCGCTGGCGTAGACCTCGGTCAGCAGCAGCTTGAGCACGGATTTGTAGGGTGATTCGATGCCCTTGAACAGTTGCCACAGCCCCGCGCCAATGAATTCGCCCGGGGGAATGTGCGCCAAGTGGCCAAGGTCGAGGGTTTCATCGGCGCGAATAAAACGTTTTGAAATCAGCGTGTGGGTGAATTCGGCGTAGCGGTTTTCTTCGTACACCGGCACCAGCCACCAGATAGGTGTACGACCACCCAGCCAGATTGCGGTGCGGTAGAACTCGTCCAACAGCAAATAATGCTGGGTGGTGCCGCAGTCATCGGAGCTCAGTTGTGTGTCGCGTTCACCCAGTACAAAGCGCGTCGGTTCGATCAGGAAGAAATGCGCCTCGGCCCCCATGGTCAGGGCCCAGGCTTCCAGCAGTTGGCACTTCTTGCGCAGCTCGGCCAGTTCGTTTTCGTTCAGGTCAGGTGCATGACACACCCACACGTCCATATCGCTTTGATCAGCCTGAGCCAGCGTGCCGAGGCTACCCATCAGGAATAAGCCGTGGATCGGCCGAGGAGGGTTGCCGTGGCGTGGCTTATAGGAGAACGAGCGAGTCAGGCGCTGGGCCTCGGCCAATGCCTGGGTGTCGGGTTCGAAGTTCGACAGCCCGGCTGGCGTGCTGCTGGATACATAGCCTGGCAGCAAGGGGTGATTGACGTGGAAAAACAGCGGCAACAGCGTCAGCACGCTTTGCTGGCGCGGCGTCAGCCCCTCGATGGCTCGGGCCATGCGCCCTTTGTTAAGGGCCATGAAGCGCGCGCGCAGTTGCGCCAGCACCTTGCGGTCGATGCCTTCGTCCAGGTCTGGGCGGATTTCATGAGTGCGGGTCATGTCCAACTCGGGGCTCGCAGGGCCCGACGTGGGCAGCCGTGTAGGAGTTTACAGACAGAAGCGTAGGAATTTTAGATGGGAGTGGTTTTTGACGTCAAAAACCTGGTTGCTCGCAAGCCTTTTGGCACAACGACGCCCTCGGAATCCGCAAGGAGCGGACTCCATGGGCGGATCGGGTATCAGGCTGCTTCTTTGGTCGGGGCAGTGGTCAAGATGGTCAGTAGGGTTTGGGCCTGTTCTGCAGCGTCCCGGCCAAGGCTGGTCAGGTAGCCTCCATCCGGCTGATCGATCAGTTTTTTGTCGAATAGGCGTTTGGCGGCGGCGATGGCAGTGGGAGCGGCGGTTTGATGGACTTTCAAACCCTCCTGGGAGCTGCCCAGGTTGAAGAGTGCAAGGATTTCCAGTTCGGCAACCAACTCAGGGGTATACGACATAAGGACTCCAGACTTTCTAAGAATTTATTAGAGGCTAGCAGGGCATAAGGTGAACGCACTTTGCCGGGCTGTCCAGTGAGAAACTCCTGGGTCTTGATATGGCGCAGTTTTGTGGCGAGGAAGCGCGCTTCCAGGCCACGAAGGTGCTCGATTCAGTCGTTCTCGGGTGGCAGCTCAGGCAATGCCCGCAGCGCTGTTTCATACCATTGGGTATCGAACGCGCGGTCTTCTTCGAGCATCTTGTCAATTTCCACGGCCAACACGTGGGCCATGAGGTTCAGAATGTCTTCGCGCTCATAGCCCACCAACGCCAGCTTGTTGAAGGTGGCTTTGGCGGCAGGCGGGTTGTCGCTTTCGATCTGGTTTTCGATGGCCTGGGTCAGCGTGCTCTCGGTGAACTCTTCTTCGTCGTTATCGATATCGGTTGGCTCGCTCATGGCAGGCTCCTCAAGGAAAGGGCGCCAGTCTACCCTCATTCAGGTAGGTGATGCTGCTGGTCAGACCGGGTCCGAGGATCTATAACTCTTGCAGCCAACCCCACACCCGGCCTGGAGGCAACAGCAATGCTCAAGCTCTATGGATTTTCGGTCAGCAACTACTACAACATGGTCAAGTTGGCGTTGATGGAGAAAGGGCTGCCTTTCGAAGAGGTGCCTTTTTATGCCGGGCAGACCCCTGAGGCCCTGGCAGTGAGCCCCAGGGGCAAAGTACCTGTGTTGGGCGTCAAGCAAGGCTTTATCAACGAAACCAGCGTGATCCTCGAATATATCGAGCAAACCCAGGAAGGGCCTGCGCTGTTGCCCGCTGATCCGTTTCAGCGGGCCCAGGTGCTAGCCTTGTGCAGGGAGATCGAGCTGTACATCGAATTGCCCGCTCGCGCGTGTTTCGCCGAAGCCTTTTTTGGCATGCCGGTGCCGGAGGCGATCAAGGAGAAATCCAAGGCCGAGTTGTTGCTGGGTGTCAGCTCCTTGGGTCGACACGGCAAATTCGCACCCTATGTGGCGGGGGAGAGCTTTACGATCGCGGATATATATTTCATGTACAGCGTGAACCTCGCCTGTGCCGTAGGCGAGAAGCTGTTTGGCCTGGACTTGTTGGCCGGGCTTGCGGCGGCGAAGGCCTTGCTGGAGCGATTGCATGGGATGCCCAACGCGCAGAAGGTCGCGGCGGACAGGGAGGCGGCGATGCCGGCGTTTATGGCGATGATTGCGGCCAGGAAATAGAGGGTTGGCGCCTGTGGCGACGCCTTCGCGAGCAAGCCCACACATTCGGCTGCATTCCAAAGATGGAGCGCGGTCAAGTGTTGGGGGCGGGCTTGCTCGCGAAGCTCTTAGCGGCTTGCGAGCAGGGCCTGGCCGCGCACGACGGCTGCCTTCACCTGTGCCGGTGCAGTACCGCCCACATGGTTGCGGGCATTCACCGAGCCTTCCAGGGTCAGCACGGCGAACACGTCCTGCTCGATCTGGTCGCTGAACTGGCGCAGTTCTTCCAGGCTCATTTCCGCCAGGTCTTTGCCAGTGTCCACGCCGTACTTCACGGCATGGCCGACGATTTCGTGGCAGTCCCGGAACGGCAGGCCACGGCGCACCAGGTAATCGGCCAGGTCAGTCGCGGTGGAGAACCCGCGCAGCGCCGCCTCACGCATGATCGCGTGCTTGGGCTTGATCGCCGGGATCATGTCGGCAAAGGCGCGCAGTGAGTCGCGCAGGGTATCGGCGGCGTCGAACAGCGGCTCTTTGTCTTCCTGGTTGTCCTTGTTGTAGGCCAGGGGTTGGCCTTTCATCAGGGTCAGCAGGCCCATCAAGGCGCCAAATACGCGGCCGCTCTTGCCACGCACCAGCTCGGGCACGTCGGGGTTTTTCTTTTGCGGCATGATCGAGCTGCCCGTGCAGAAACGGTCCGGCAGGTCGATGAACTGGAATTGTGCGCTGGTCCATAACACCAGTTCTTCCGAGAAGCGCGACAGGTGCATCATCGCGATGCTGGCGGCAGCACAGAATTCGATGGCGAAGTCACGGTCTGACACACCGTCCAGAGAGTTGCCGCCCACGGCGTCAAAGCCCAGCAGTTGCGCGGTGTACTCGCGATCAATCGGGTAGGTGGTGCCCGCCAGCGCGGCGCTGCCCAGCGGCATGCGGTTGGCACGCTTGCGACAATCCACCAGGCGCTCATAGTCGCGGCTGAGCATTTCGAACCAGGCCAGCAGGTGGTGACCAAACGTCACCGGCTGTGCGGTCTGCAGGTGAGTGAAGCCGGGCATGATGGTGTCCGACTCCCGTTCGGCCTGCTCCAGCAAACCTTTTTGCAGGCGGGTAATTTCCGCGAGGATCAGGTCGATTTCGTCACGCAGCCACAAGCGAATATCGGTGGCGACCTGGTCGTTACGGCTGCGGCCGGTGTGCAGTTTCTTGCCGGTCACGCCGATACGATCGGTGAGGCGGGCCTCGATATTCATGTGCACGTCTTCCAGGTCGACGCGCCAGTCGAACGTGCCGGCCTCGATTTCACCACGGATGGTGGTCAGGCCGTCGATGATGCTGTCGCGCTCGGCGTCGGTCAGTACGCCGACCTTGGCCAACATCGTCGCGTGGGCGATGGAGCCCATGATGTCGTGGCGGTACAGGCGCTGGTCGAAGGTGACGGAGGCGGTGAAGCGGGCGACGAAGGCGTCGACGGGTTCACTGAAGCGGCCGCCCCAGGACTGGTTGGTCTTGTCGGTGCTCATGGATTCGCTCGTGATCTGCTAAAAGAGGCGTGGAGGTGTGTCGCCGATAATAACAGGGTTGCCCGTGGAGGCGATGCTGCGGGTAGCCGGCAATTTTATTTGTGCAGGGGATGGCTAAGTGCCTTGCCGCCGATCGCATCCGGGAAGAGACTGGAGGCGGGCGTTTATTGAAACGATATTTGACGATTGAGCAATATCGTCTCGGTGAGCGTCTACAGTTGGACTGATAGTGTGTGAATGCACCAAAGTCGGGCTATGCGGTCATAACCAGACTATCCATTTAAAAGGGGGGTATTCGGATTGTGTATCAGTGAACCCTACGACGATGCCCGCAGGCAGCAGGTCTTGGGCGCTATTGAACAGGTCCGGGTAAATTTGGGTGCCACTCTCAGGGCACTTTTTGCCGCTCGCGCTAGTCTTAGCGTGGATCGCTGTGACGTAAGTCACCGCACCTGTCTACGCTATCCTTGTGCGAGACTCACGCAGGAATCCAGCGCAATATGAATGTCCTGATCGTTGATGACGAACCCCAAGCCCGCGAGCGACTGAGCCGTCTGGTCAGTGAGCTTGAGGGTTATACAGTCCTTGAACCGAGCGCTACCAGCGGCGAGGAGGCGTTGACGCTGATCGACAGCCTCAAGCCGGATGTGGTGCTGCTCGATATCCGCATGCCGGGCCTTGATGGCCTGCAAGTCGCCGCACGCCTGAGCGAACGCGAATCGCCACCCGCGGTGGTGCTGTGCGCGGCCCAGGAAGAGTTTTCTGCACGAACGTTGGAAGACAGCGGTGTCAGTTTTCTCGTCAAGCCGGTGACTGCCGAAGCCTTGCTCAAAGCCTTGAAAAAAGCCGAGCGCCCCAACCGCGCCCAGCTCGCCGCCTTGACCCAGCCAGCCGCCCAAAGCGGTAACGGGCCTCGAAGCCACATCAGTGCGCGTACTCGCAAGGGTATCGAACTGATTCCACTGGGCCAGGTGGTCTACTTCATTGCCGATCACAAGTACGTGACCCTGCGTCACGAGTCCGGCGAAGTACTGCTCGATGAGCCGCTCAAGGCGCTTGAGGACGAGTTTGGCGAGCGTTTCGTGCGCATTCACCGCAACGCGTTGGTCGCCCGTGAGCGCATCGAGCGCCTGCAGCGTACGCCTCTGGGGCATTTTCAGTTGTTCCTGAAAGGGCTTAATGGCGATGCCTTGATTGTCAGCCGACGCCATGTCGCTGGTGTGCGCAAGATGATGCAGCAGCTTTAGCCCAAGAGCTGGAGCGAAGTCCACAGCCCTTATCCCGGTGCGACGTGGCCAGGGAGGCCCCGCACTTGCTGATTCAAATCAAAGCGTATTTGCCTGAGCTGTTATTATCCGCTGTATCTATTCAGTACGGATTGATCCATGTCCTCTCGCGAAATCCGCATCGCCACCCGTAAAAGCGCATTGGCCTTATGGCAGGCCGAGTACGTCAAAGCGCGTCTTGAGCAGGCCCACCCTGGTCTCAAGGTATCCCTTGTTCCAATGGTCAGTCGTGGCGATAAGCTGCTGGACTCGCCGCTGTCGAAGATCGGCGGCAAGGGCTTGTTCGTCAAGGAGCTGGAGACCGCGCTGCTGGAGAACGAAGCCGACATCGCCGTGCACTCGATGAAAGACGTGCCCATGGACTTCCCTGAAGGGCTGGGCCTTTTTTGCATCTGCGAGCGCGAAGACCCGCGTGATGCCTTCGTTTCCAACACCTATGCGTCCCTGGATGAATTGCCTTGGGGCAGTATCGTCGGCACCTCCAGCCTGCGTCGTCAGGCGCAATTGCTGACCCGCCGCCCCGACTTGCAGATCCGCTTCCTGCGCGGCAACGTCAACACTCGCTTGGCCAAGTTGGATGCCGGTGAGTATGACGCGATCATTCTCGCCGCTGCCGGCTTGATCCGCCTGGGCTTTGAAGACCGCATCACTTCGGCCATCAGCGTCGAAGACAGCTTGCCCGCAGGTGGGCAGGGCGCAGTCGGCATCGAATGCCGTACCGCCGACAGCGAAATTCACGCATTGCTCAAGCCGCTCGATCACCCTGACACGGAAGTTCGCGTCACGGCCGAGCGCGCCCTGAACAAACACCTCAACGGTGGCTGCCAAGTGCCGATCGCCTGCTATGCCGTGCTCGAAGGTGAAAACCTGTGGCTGCGTGGCCTGGTGGGGGATCCGGACGGTGGCACGTTGCTGACCGCGCAAGTGCGTGGCCCACAATGCAATGCCACGGCGTTGGGTATCCAGGTCGCCGAAGCGTTGCTGGAAAAAGGCGCTGGCGCCATTTTGCAAAAAGTCTATGGCGAGGCCGGCCCGCAGTGACCGAATGGCGAGTGCTGCTGACGCGGCCTGCCGAAGAGTCGCAGGCCCTGGCGGCGTCATTGGCGCAGGCCGGAATTTTCAGCAGTAGCCTGCCCCTGCTGGAGATCGAAGCCCTGCCGGTCACGGCGGAACAACAGGCGGTGTTTCAAGCGCTGCACCGCTATTGCGCGGTGATCGTGGTGAGCAAGCCCGCCGCGCGTCTGAGCTTGCGGCAGTTGGCTCAACCTTCGCCGCATTTGCCCTGGTTCAGTGTGGGCGCGGCGACGGCGCAGATATTGGCCGATCATGGCCTCAACGTTCACTATCCTCTAACCGGCGATGACAGCGAGGCCTTGCTTCAATTGCCCGCGTTGCGCGAGGCTATCGCGCATCCCGGTGCCAGGGTGCTGATCCTGCGGGGCGAAGGCGGTCGGGAGTTGCTGGCGCAGCGTTTGCGCGAACAAGGTGCTAGTGTCGAGTATCTGGAGTTGTATCGCCGTTTTCTTCCGGCCTACCGCCCAGGGGCGCTGATGCAGCGCATCCAGTTGGAACGCTTGAACGGGCTGGTGGTCAGCAGTGGGCAGGGTTTTTTACACCTGCAAGCCCTGGCCGGACCCGATTGGCCTCAGGTGGCACAGCTGCCGTTGTTCGTGCCCAGCCCGCGCGTCCATGAGATGGCGCGCGCCGCTGGCGCAGAAAAAGTTGTGGATTGTCGTGGCGCGAGTGCCGCGGCTTTGTTAGTGGCGTTGGGCAGCTTTGCCTTATAAAGATAAAGCACCCGCCCCCACTCTCTGATACGCAAAGGACGGATACGTGAGCGAAACAGCCTTGCCTAAAGATGAAGCTCAGCCCGCGCTTGATGCGCCGGTCGAGACACCAGTCACCGCGCCACGCCGTGGCAATGGCCTGGCAATCGTCGCCTTGCTGCTTGGCGCCGCAGGTGTTGCCGCCGGCGGCTGGGGGGTCTGGCAGGTCCGCGCCCTGCAAGCCAGCAGCCAGCAGCAACTGGGCCAGGTGCAGACCCTTGATGACCAATCCCAGAGCCTCAAGCAAAGCCAACAACAGTTGGCCGCTCGCCTGGCGCAGTTGCCAGGTGCCGATGAGTTGGAGGAACGTCGTCGCCTGGTCGCCCAGTTGCAGGGTGACCAGCAGCGTCTGAACCAGCGCCTGGAGACCGTGCTGGGTGCCAGCCGCAAGGACTGGCGCCTGGCTGAGGCCGAGCATCTGATCCGTCTGGCCAGCTTGCGCTTGTCGGCCTTGCAAGACATCAACAGCGCTCAGTCACTGGTCCAGGGTGCCGACGAGATTCTTCGCGAGCAGAGCGATCCAGGCGCCTATGCCGCGCGCGAGCAACTGGCCAAAAGCCTCGCCGCGCTGCGCAGTGTCGAGCAACCGGACCGCACCGGCCTGTACCTGCAACTGGCCGCCTTGCGCGACCAGGTCGTCCAGCTGGCGGCGATTGCGCCGGAGTACCAACTCACGGAGCCCGCTGCCCAGGGGCGTCCTACCACCGATACGGACAATCGTTTGAGCCAGTGGTGGGAGCAGATTTCCCGTTACTTCCGCATCGACTTCAACCCCGACGACAACATTCGCCCGTTGCTGGCAGGCCAGGGCTTGAATCAGGTGCGTCTGTCCCTCAGCCTGGCGCTGGAGCAGGCACAGTGGGCGGCTCTCAACGGCGAGGCGGCGGTGTACAGCCGCTCGCTGGGAGAGGCGCGTAGTGTGTTGCAGGACAACTTCAACCAGGACAACCCGCAGAGCAAGGCCATGCTGGCGCGTATCGCTGAACTTGAGCCCAAGGCCGTGTCGGTGGTGACGCCTGACTTGGCTGCGAGCCTGGCCGCTGTGCAGGCGTACCTTGAGCGTCGTCATCTGTCTACCGACGAAGCCAAGGCTTCGGCCGGCACGCCGGCCACCCAGGAGTAGAACCGATGAAGCGTTTCTATGTGGTCCTGGTGCTGGCGATCGCGGTCGCTCTCGCGCTGGCTGTGGGTATCTCGAAGCACACGGGCTACGTGCTGATTACCTATCCCCATCTGCTGCATTACGAATCGAGCCTGTGGGCCACGCTGGTCGCGGTATTTGCCATCGGCCTGGCGATCTACCTGATCCGCGTAGTGTTCGGCTTGCTCACTGCCTCCGGTGGAGTGGTCAACCCGTGGTCGCGCCGCAACCGCAGTCGCCGAGTGCAGATCGCAATCGAGCAAGGCCAGATGGACCTCGCCGAGGGGCGCTGGGCCAGTGCTGAGCGCCACCTGCAACGCGCCGCAGAAGCGGAGCGTCAGCCGCTGCTGTACTACCTCGGCGCCGCCCGTGCGGCCAATGAACAGGGCCGTTACGCAGAGTGCGATGGTTTGCTGGAGCGCGCCTTGGAGCGCCAGCCCCAGGCGGAGCTGGCGGTGGCCTTGAGTCATGCGCAATTGCAGATGGACCGTGGCGACACTGAAGGCGCCCTGGTCACTCTGCAGGCGATGCACGAACGTCACCCGCATAACGCGCAGGTCTTGCGACAGTTGCAACGCCTGCACCAACAGCGGGGCGATTGGTCATCGGTGATTCGCCTGTTGCCTGAGTTGCGCAAGGACAAAGTATTGCCTGCCAGCGAGCTGGCTGAGCTGGAGCGTCGTGCCTGGGGCGAGAACCTGAGCCTGGCAGCCCAACGTGAAGAGCAGGGTGAGGCGGGCTTGCAGTCTCTTGAGCGGGCATGGGAGCAACTGACTTCCGCCCAGCGCCAGGAGCCACAGCTGGTATTGGCGTATGCAGAACAGTTGCGTCGACTGGGCGCTGATGCCAAGGCCGAAGAAGCTCTGCGCGGTGCTATCAAACGTGGCTATGACAGCCACCTTATCCGGCTTTATGGCCTGCTGCGTGGTAGTGATCCGGCTCGTCAATTGAAGTTCGCCGAAGGCTGGCTCAAGGATCATCCGGGCGATGCCAGCCTGCTTCTGACGCTGGGCCGTCTGTGCTTGCAAAACAGTTTGTGGGGCAAAGCCCGGGACTACCTGGAAAGCAGCCTGCAAGCGCAACGCAATCCTGAGGCCTGTGCCGAATTGGCCCGCCTGCTGGCTCAGTTGGGGGATACCGAGCGCAGCAACCAGCTGTTTCAGGAAGGGTTAGGGATGCTCGATAACCGCCTGCTCGCCTCGCCGTTGCCAGTACCTGTGCGAGCTTGAAGTAGGAAAGGGTGAATGGGTTGGCTCAGACCTATCTGACGCCAATCCTTCAACCCCATGTAAAGGCTCGATTTAACGGGTGTCGCTATTAATTCCTACGTATTGTTAGGGCATTTCTTCCAGGTTCTGGCGGGATCTCCCTACGTTTTCGCGGAATTGTCTGCTCTAGGGCGTATTGAAAGGGGTCGGGCCTTTCCTCTACCGTAACGACCCATCTCTTGCAGTGCGGATAAACAATGTCTTTGGCCCCCTTACGCTCCTTGTTTTTCCTGGCGTTCATGGCTGGTGCGCTGACGTTGGGCGCGTCGTTCTATCTGGAATACGGCGCACTGCTACAGCCTTGCTTCCTGTGCCAGGTACAGCGGCTGTTCCTCGCGACCTTTACGCTGATCAACTTGATTGCGGCTCTTCATAACCCAGGGCGCTCCGGCCTTTATCTGTATGGCCTGGCGAGCATCGGGTGTACGTCGCTCGGCGCCATCACCGCCGGGCGCCAGGTGTTGCTGCAGAACGCCTTGTCAAACCAAGTCGCGGACTGCTGGCCCAGCTTGCAGCACATGATTGAGAACCTGTCGTTTTGGCAGGCGGTGAGGGCGGTCTTCAACGGTACGGTCGATTGCGTCGAGATCAACTGGACGTTGTTTGACCTGAGCCTTCCCGAGTGGAGCCTATTGTTCTTCGTCGCAATGTTGATTTTGGGCATCATGCAGTTTTCACGGTTGCTGCTCAGCCAACGTTTGCGCCTCACAAGGCCATGAAAAAAAGGGTTCAGGTTGTAGGGCGGGATTAAACACTTGTATGAACTTTCTCTCCTGCGTACCTTGAAGCCATAGTCATGCGGGCATAATCTGGCCCGCACGCGTTATCAAAACCGCTTGTCCGGCTGCTGCCTTATCCTTGAAGTGTTGCGCAGGCACACGGCAGCAGCGCCCCTATAGGGAAGAGAGATCATCATGCTGGAAAGTTGTCAGAATGCTCAGGAACGCTGGGGTGGGGTGCACAAGCTGATCGACAGCTGGCTGAAGGCACGTCACGAACTGGTTCGGGCCTTTGATGCTCTCGGTGCCAAGCCCGAAGCATTGGCCGAGAATCGCAAGTTGTTGCAGGAGTTCTGCGGGCCTTTGGTGGACTACGTGTCTGCTGGCCATTTCGAAATCTATGAGCAACTGACCGGCGAAGCGAAAGCCTTCAATGATAAGCGCGGCCTGGAGTTGGCCGAGACGATCTATCCGCGCATCGATGTGATCACCGAGAAGCTGTTGGCCTTCAACGATTTGTGTGATGAAGGCAAGTGTGTTGCTGAAAAATTCAAGGAACTCGGCGGTCTACTCCATGAGCGTTTCGAACTGGAAGATTGCCTGATCGAAGTGCTGCACACCGCTCACAAGCAAGAGGCTGCCGTCCAGGCCTGAACCTTGTCGGCGAGATAAAAAACGGTGCGCATGTCGCACCGTTTTTTATTGGGTCAGTGGCGGGTGCCGAGCAGTTCGATCTCGAAGATCAACGGTGTGTACGGCGGGATCAATTCGCCTGCGCCGTCTGCGCCATAAGCCTGGGCGGAAGGAATCACCAAGCGCCATTTCGCACCCACCGGCATCTGTTGCAACGCACTGCTCCAGCCACTGATCACGCTATCGAGGCGAAACCACTGCGGCTGGGTACTTTTGTCGAAGACGGTGCCATCGGGGAGCCGGCCTACGTATTTCACCTGCACCTCATCGCTGGCCAACGGCTTACTGCCGGTGCCGGGCGTCAATTCGGTGAGCAGGATGCCATCCTCCAATTCGCGTACACCACTGGCCGCTTTTTCCTGTGTTAAAAATTGCTGTTCGGCGGTGAGCGCTTTTTCGCTTTTTGGCGCTTGGGCGTCGGCGGCGGCTTGTGCTTCATGCTGCGCGAGGATCTGTTCGATGCGCGTGTTATCCAGCGCCAGAGGCTTGCCTTGATAGGCTTGCTTGAGGCCGTCGAGCAGGGCCTCGATCTGCAGGTCGGGGACTTCCTGGCGTAACCTTTCACCGAGGCTCGCGCCCAGGCTGTACGCAAGATCGTGGGGGGCCGGGACGGTGGTTTTTGGTGGCGACTGCTCGCTCGCATTGGCCACGCCAATTACCAAGCCAAGCACTAGAAAAAGGTAACGCGACATGGGCATTCTCCCGGCGAAAGTGCGACGGATTATGCCAGTGTGGGTGCGTAAAAAGTGGCGCGGATTATGGTTATATCGATAAGAATTTTCTTACGGTGCAACGCAAGGCAAACGATACTGTCAACATGCCCTAGCGGCGGTAAGAGCAGAGGGCTAGTATGAGCCGCACCCACGTCAGCCAGGAGGTAAACCATGTCGGCCAAACAGAAGCCTGTAAATACCCCGTTGCACTTACTCCAACAACTTTCGGGCAGCTTGCTCGAACATCTGGAAAGCGCGTGTTCTCAAGCCTTGGCCGATGCAGAAAAACTGCTCGCCAAGCTGGAAAAACAACGCGGTAAAGCGCAAGAAAAGCTGCATAAATCCCGCACCAAACTGCAAGACGCCGCTACTGCCGGCAAGGCCAAGGCACAAGCCAAAGCCAAAGACGCTGTCAAAGAACTTGAGGACCTGCTGGACGCTCTCAAGGATCGCCAAGCTGAAACCCGCAGCTACATTTCCCAGCTCAAAAAAGACGCTCAAGAAAGCCTGAAACTGGCTCAGGGTGTTGGTCGTGTGAAGGAAGCCGTAGCCAAAGTGCTGGGCGCTCGTACCCCAGCCAAAGCTGTTGCAGCGAAAGCGGCTACCAAGCCCGCTGCAAAAACCGCTGCTGCTAAGTCGGTCGCCAAGCCCGCTGCAAAAACCGCTGCTGCAAAACCAGCCGCCAAGCCAGTTGCAAAAACCGCTACTGCAAAACCAGCCGCCAAGCCAGTTGCAAAAACCGCTACTGCAAAACCAGCCGCCAAGCCAGTTGCAAAAACTGCTGCTGCAAAGCCAGCCGCCAAGCCAGTTGCGAAAACCGCTGCTGCTAAGCCAGCCGCCAAGCCAGTTGCGAAAACCGCTGCTGCTAAGCCGGCCGCCAAGCCCGCTGCAAAAACCGCTGCTGCAAAACCAGCCGCCAAGCCCGCTGCAAAAACTGCTGCTGCTAAACCGGCCGCCAAGCCCGCTGCAAAAACTGCTGCTGCAAAACCAGCCGCCAAGCCCGCTGCAAAAACTGCTGCTGCTAAACCGGCCGCCAAGCCCGCTGCAAAAACTGCTGCTGCAAAACCGGCCGCCAAGCCAACGGCTAAACCTGTTGCTGCGAAGCCAGCCGTGAAGCCAGCTGCTAAACCTGCTGCTGCGAAGCCAGCTGTGAAGCCAGCCGCTAAACCTGCTGCTGCGAAGCCAGCCGTGAAGCCAGCTGCTAAACCTGCTGTTGCAAAGCCAGCCGCTAAGCCAGCTGTTGCCAAGCCTGCTGCTGCAAAGCCAGCCACTCCAGCAGCATCTGCCGCTACCCCGGCAGCGTCCAGCGCTCCAACCGCATCGGCCGGCAGCACACCTGCACCGGTCGCGCCAAGCACCACACCAACCAGCGCTTCCTAAGTGCCGGTGGCCATGGCGCGCAGCTGCTGCAGCGCGTCGTGGTCAAGGTTGGCGGCATCCTCAGCCGCCAATCCTTCCAGCCACGGCTGTTGATCCGTCACCTCACCTGTCGGCCATCCTTGCGCCAGTGCTTCCAGACGCTTGAGCAATTGCCGCTCGGCCTCCAGCTCCAGGGCTTTGACACGCTCGCGTAACGCCGCCAAGGCTTCATCCTGTTGTGCCATGACTCGCCATTGCACGCGTAGCTGCCGCAACGGTGTGATGACCTTCGCCTGCCACGACCCGGCAAGTTGTTGCAGCGCCCGCAAGCGCTCGGGCTCAAGCGCTACACCGCGCTGTTCCAGCCACGCGCCACACAGCAACAGACACACATCTGCCCCTTGTTCCTGCAAACGCAGGCAAGCGGCCTCGACACCCGGGCGGGCGTAAAGCGAGAGGGCAAAGCTCCACAGGTCAGCGCACATATTCACACCCAAGCCAGCGGCCAACGAAGCTGGTAGACTCCGCCGCCATTATGATCCGACTTCAAAGCCTAACATTACAGCGTGGCCCGCAACGTCTTCTCGAAGACGCCGAGCTGACCCTGCACGCCGGTCACAAAGCCGGCCTGATCGGTGCCAATGGCGCCGGTAAATCCACGTTGTTCGCCTTGTTGCTGGGTGAGCTGACCCCGGACTCCGGGGACTGCTTGCTGCCGGCCGACTGGCGTATCGCCCATATGCGCCAGGAGATCGATACCCTGGACCGCATCGCGATCGACTATGTGCTCGATGGCGACCTGCGTTTGCGGCAGGTGCAACACGACCTCGCCGAAGCCGAGAAAACCCAGGACGGTGCCGCCCAGGCCCGTCTGCACGCCGAATTGGACAGTGCCGACGGCTATACCGCCGATGCGCGTGCTCGCAAAATGCTCGCCGGCCTTGGTTTTACCAACGAACAGATGGACCGTCCGGTTGCCGACTTCTCCGGCGGCTGGCGTATGCGGCTCAATTTGGCCCAGGCGCTGATGTGTCCCTCGGACCTGTTGCTGCTCGATGAGCCGACCAACCACTTGGACCTCGATGCGATCCTGTGGCTGGAAGACTTCCTCAAGAGCTACCAGGGCACCCTGCTGCTGATTTCCCACGATCGGGACTTCCTTGACGCCGTGGTCGACAATATCGCCCACGTCGAACAAAAGAAAATCACCCTCTACCGTGGCGGTTACACCGCGTTCGAACGTGCCCGTGCCGAGCGGCTGGCCCAACAGCAACAGGCTTACGAGAAGCAGCAGGCGCAACGTGCGCACATGGAAAGCTACATCGCCCGGTTCAAGGCCCAAGCCACCAAGGCCCGCCAGGCCCAGAGCCGGATCAAGGCCCTGGAACGCATGGAAGAGCTGTCAGCGGCCCACGTCGATTCGCCGTTCGACTTTGTATTCCGCGAGTCGGTGAAGATTTCCAGCCCGTTGCTGGATCTCTCGGATGCTCGCCTGGGTTATGGCGACAAAACCATCCTGGAGAAGGTCAAGCTGCAACTCACCCCCGGCGCGCGTATCGGCCTGCTCGGCCCTAACGGCGCGGGCAAGTCGACGCTGATCAAGAACCTGTCGGGGGAGCTCGAGCCTCTGGCCGGTCGCCTGACCCGTGGCGAGAACACGGTGGTGGGCTACTTCGCCCAGCACCAGTTGGACTCGCTTGATGCCAAGGCCAGCCCGTTGTTGCACCTGCAGCGCCTGGCGCCAACAGAGCGTGAACAGACCCTGCGCGACTTCCTCGGCGGTTTCGACTTCCGTGGTGCACGCATCGATGAGCCTGTGCTGAATTTCTCCGGTGGCGAAAAGGCCCGACTGGCCCTGGCCCTGATTGCCTGGGACCGGCCAAACCTGCTGTTGCTCGACGAACCGACCAACCACCTGGACCTGGAAATGCGCCTGGCGCTGACCATGGCCCTGCAGGAGTTCAGTGGTGCGGTATTGGTGGTGTCTCACGATCGCCACTTGCTCAAGAGCACCACGGATAATTTCCTGTTGGTAGCGGATGGCAAAGTCGAAGAGTTCGACGGCGACCTGGACGATTACGCGCGCTGGCTGACGGATTATCGCCTGCGTAATGCGCCGGCCAGCAACACCCCGGTCAACCCGGATAAAACCGACAAGAAAGCCCAGCGCCAAGCCGCCGCCGCGCTGCGCCAGCAGTTGGCGCCGCACAAGCGCGAAGCCGACAAGCTGGAAGCCGAGCTGGGCAAGGTGCACGAGCGCCTGGCCAAGATCGAAACCAGCCTGGGCGACAGCGCGGTGTATGAGGCGGCACGCAAGGATGAGTTGCGTGACCTGTTGGCCGAGCAAGCCAAGCTCAAGGTGCGTGAAGGGCAGTTGGAGGAGACCTGGATGGAGGCCCTCGAACTGCTGGAAACCCTGCAAGCGGAGCTGGAGGCGCTGTCCTGATGGAAGCGTTGCAGCTGCCATTGCCGGCACAGTGGATCGGACCTGTTTGGGTGGGTGTGCAGATCGTGCTGATCCTGCTGGCCGGCTACTTCGCCCAGCGTTTCGTGGCCAAATGCCTGAAGCGCCTGGGTGAGCGCTACCCGTTCCCGCCTCAGTTGCTGATGCCCCTGCGCGGTGGTTTGCGCTGGTTGATAATGGGCAGTGCACTGATCTTTGTGCTGGAGCGCCTGGGCGTATCCGCCACGGTACTGTGGACGGCGCTGTCGGGGTTTGTGGCGGTTGCCGCAGTGGCGTTCTTTGCCATGTGGTCGGTGCTGTCCAACCTGCTGTGTGCCATTCTGATCTTTACTGTCGGACCGTTTCGTCTCGGCGATATCGTCGAGCTGGTGGATACCGTCGACAAGCCGGGCGTCAAAGGCCGGGTAGTGGCGATCAACCTGCTCTACACCACCCTGATCGAGGTGGAGGAAGCGGGGACAGGCAGCGTAATGGTGCAGGTGCCCAACAGCCTGTTCTTCCAGCGTTCGGTTCGGCGCTGGCGCGATCACGGCGTCATCCCGGGCGACCGTTAGCATTCACCTCTAAAAAATCTATAGCCAGTCATTGGTCGGCAGAGTTAGCTTAAGGCACAACTGCGAATTCCATACTGAGGTGTGTAATGGCTCTCGACACGTGGCTGGCCTTTTTCCTGGCCAGTTGGATCATTTCCCTTTCCCCCGGCGCAGGTGCCATCGCCTCGATGTCCAGCGGCCTGCAATACGGTTTTATACGCGGCTACTGGAATGCCATCGGCCTGCAACTGGGCCTGGCGATGCAAATTGCCGTTGTCGCGGGTGGCCTGGGTGCCATTCTGGCGGCGTCGTCGACGGCGTTTTATGCGATCAAATGGTTCGGCGTGGCGTATCTGGTGTACCTGGCGATCAAGCAATGGCGTGCCTTGCCCATGGACATGACCGATGACACGGCCGTGCGCCCGATCGGCAAACCGATGGCGATGATGTTCCGTGGCTTCCTGGTCAACGCCAGCAACCCCAAGGCCCTGGTGTTCATGCTGGCGGTGCTGCCGCAGTTCGTGAATCCGCAGGCGCCGTTGTTGATCCAGTACCTGATCCTGGGCGCGACGATGATCAGCGTCGATATGATTGTGATGGCGGGGTATACGGGGCTGGCGTCGAAAGTCTTGCGCCTGTTGCGCACCCCCAAGCAGCAAAAACGCGTGAACCGTACGTTTGCCGGGCTGTTCGTGGGGGCGGCGGCTTTTCTCGCCAGCTTGCATCGCGCAACGGCCTGACTGACGAAACCGGATCAAAATGTGGGAGGGGGCTTGCTCCCGATGGCGGTGGTTCAGCGACAGATAATCTGGCTGACACACTGCTATCGGGAGCAAGCCCCCTCC
>NZ_JALJFG010000010.1 GCF_023242475.1 Pseudomonas sp. MWU15-20650
GCCAAGGCATGTAATAACGACCTGGACCAGCGGGATACCGCTGGCCCAGCTTCTCTGCAGAAGGCTCTCTGAGGCGGTTTTGCGGGAGTTGTTCAAAGACCAGTCGAACCTTGCAGCTGATCAATGTTCACAGCTGGTGCGCTGAGTATTTATCTCTGCCGTTGTGTACCTTAAAGGCAGTGATGCAGCGTCTGAGCTCATAAGCAAAATAATCCCCGGAAACAGACAATGCCGCCTGTCCGGACCCGGTCACCCCGGACTATCATGCCGATAGCCCTGTCTCTTACTGCAAGGAGCCGCTCGGAACGCCGATGCGCCAGATCTGGAAATCTTTTCGAGCCCTTTATTTCGCCTCCTTGATGATGCTGATCGGCTCCGGCCTGCTCAGTACTTATCTGGCCTTGCGCCTCGCAGCTGACCATGTAGACAGCCTGTGGGTCGGTGCATTGATGGCGGCCAACTATTTTGGCCTAGTGTTGGGTGGCAAGATCGGTCACCGCCTGATTGCCCGGGTCGGACATATTCGTGCCTACGCCACCTGCGCCGGGATCGTCGGTGCGGCGGTGCTGGGTCATGGCTTGATCGATTGGCTGCCAGCTTGGATTGTGCTGCGGATGATCGTGGGCCTGGGGATGATGTGCCAGTACATGGTCATTGAGAGCTGGCTTAACGAACAAGCCGACGCCAAGCAGCGTGGCGTGGTATTCAGCGGCTATATGATCGCTTCCTACCTGGGCTTGGTATTGGGTCAGTTAATCTTGGTGATGCATCCCCAGCTTGGCCTTGAGTTGCTCATGCTGGTGGCGCTGTGTTTCGCCCTGTGCCTGGTTCCCGTAGCAATGACTCGACGCATCCACCCGGCACCGCTGCACCCGGCACCGATGGAACCACGGTTTTTTATCAAGCGCGTGCCACAGTCGCTCAGTACGGTACTGGGCGCGGGATTGATCGTGGGGTCGTTCTACGGTTTGGCGCCGCTCTATGCGTCTCAGCAAGGGCTAACGACTGAACAAGTCGGCTTGTTCATGGGGTCCTGCATTTTTGCTGGATTGCTCGTGCAGTGGCCATTGGGCTGGCTGTCGGACCGCTATGACCGCGCGCTGCTGATTCGCTGCTTTGCCTTGTGTCTGGCGGTAGCGGCGTTGCCGTTGGCCATTATGACTCAAGTGCCATTGGAAATTTTGTTTGTGGCGGGCTTCCTGTGTTCGCTGGTGCAGTTCTGCCTTTACCCGCTGGCCGTGGCCTTTTCCAACGACCATGTGGAAGGAGATCGTCGGGTGTCGCTGACGGCCATGCTGCTGGTGACCTACGGCATTGGAGCCAGCGTTGGGCCACTCCTGGCTGGTGTGGTGATGAAGCTGTTTGGCAGCCAAATGCTGTATGCGTTTTTCAGTTTGTGTGCGTTGATCCTGGTGTGGCGTATTCGGCCGAAGGCGGTGACTAACCTGCATCAGGTCGATGACGCGCCGCTGCATCACGTGGCGATGCCTGACAGCATGTCCAGCTCGCCGCTGGTGGCTGCGCTCGACCCGCGGGTGGATGAGCAGGTGGTACAGGAGCAAATGCAAGCCGGTGCGCCAGAGCCAGCCCCTGAGCCCGCAATTGACGAGCCAGTTATCGAGGGCCCTCCAGAGCCACTTGGCCCTGACGACCATCCCCATGACCTGAGCAGGGCACGTCCCTGAATGAAAAAAGGGCAGATCCGATCAGGAACTGCCCTTTTTTTGCCTCGGCCTTTAAGGTTTAAAGGTCGTCGTCCTTGTCGAAGCGCCGTGCTTCACGCTGCAGTTGGTACACAAAACGCTCCACTTGGCGCTGCACCAAGCCACTCATATTGTGAAAGCGCACGCCGGCAAAGGTGGTGTTGATCTTATCTTCGAAGTGCAGGTATCGCAGCTCGACTGAAGTGGTCATGCTGCCGAAGGGCAGGGCTGCGATAAAGCGGTCATAGACCTGACCCAACTGCAGGCGCTCGGAGATGTCGCCCTCAAAGCGCAGTTTGCAGCCGGTGGCGGAGATGTCCAGCAGCTTACCGTTGATCGGGGCCTTGAGTTTTTCGCCACCCAGCTCGATGCTCACCAATTGCGCCAATTTCAACGCTGCGCGGAAGGCATTACGACGTTGATGGTAAACCACCTCGTCGGGCATGCTGCCGGTGTAGATGCGGTGGCCACCTTTTTCGCTGATGGTCAGCGTACCGTTGCTTTCCCACGCCACCCGCACGCCCTCATGGAAGCCTTCGATACGGAAGGGTTCGCCATTCTCAAGGTAGCGTTCCCCGTCACGCGGAATCATTTCGTCCAAAGCCAGCGTCTTGCTGTCCCGGTCAACATCTACCAGATAGCTTTGGAAGCGCTGGCTGCGTTCGTGGAAAGTGATGATCAGTGGGTCATGGCTTTCTTGCAGCATCCGCAAAGTGCCGGCGATTTCCAGAGGCGTGGTGAGGACCTTCGGTGGCTGCGGAGCATCTTCCGCATTAAGGGCGTTGAACACGGTTCTTCCATCTCCAGACAAAATACGACTACACGCAAGAACCGGCATTTTGCCAGTATGTAGCGCACCTTGGATAGGTCACGCCGTCAACTGGTGTCAGGCTTGGCTGCGGGTGCTTGGCTTGACCAGGCGTGAGGTGGAACCTTGGGCGTTGTACAGCGCCGGAGGTTCTCCGCCGTGGAGGATGCGTAACTGGTTGGCGGTCGTGGCTTGCTGAAGCTGGATCGACTGACCGTTGAGCAGGTTGGCTTCCTGGCACTGGGCGAGCAATTGATTGAGTGCGCTGCTTTGCGTCAGCAGTTGATCGCCGACCGAGGAATGGCTGGCCAGTTGTGCGAGGCCGTCATGATCGGCGGGCAAGCCCAGGCTGATGAGAATCTCGCTGCGCTTCTTGCCGTGCTGTTCGAGCAGCACAATCAGCGACTGTTTGCGCGCCAGTATTTCTTCCAGCAAGCGCATGTCCCGGCCGTACAAAGCCAGGGATTCTTCTTTGAGCAGCTCGAGCAAATGTTGCGTCGGCGCCAGATCATCAATGATCAGTTGAAGCAAATGTTCGTCGTGGTGCATGGCTGGCCTTGGGTTTTAAGCGTCCAAAAGCCCTGCGCAGGCCTTTGCCTAGCGCTCGGCTTCGAAGTTAAGCAGCTTGCTGGCTACACGGTTGCTGTCGACTTTATAGCTGCCATCGGCGATGGCCTGTTTCAACTCGGCCACACGGGCTTTATTGACAACCGGCTGATCGCGCAGCGAGTCAGTGACCTTCTGCAACTGTTGAGCCTCACTGCTCAGGTGTACCGATTCCCCACTCTGGCTGACACTGGCCTGTTCTGCCTTGGCGGGCGGGGCCTGAGTCTTGGCTTCTACGCCGTCCTTGGCGCCGCTGGTACGCGTACTGCCTGGCAAAGCCGGGGTGTTATTCAAACGACTGAAATCAATGACCATCTTAAAAAACCTCTGGGTATTTGGACGCTTGCCATGTTTTCGGCCATACCCGGGCAAACTTTAGGCTCGACTGACAATAAACCTAGTACAGCTCGACATCCAACGCACAGTGTAGGAAAAGCCAGCGTTTGATACCAGTGATCTATAAAGCCACTTCGACTTGGCCTGGCGCGGTCACCTGTGCCTTTATCACTCGGTTGGAGTTAAGGTTCTTGACTCGAATCTGTTCGCTCATTCCGCCATTGGAGAGCGCCTCGCCTGGCATCTTGACGGTCAACCCGCCGCTACTGGCGGAAATCACCACTTGGTCACCCTTGCGTATTACTTCGGCCTGTTCGAGATGAACCAGCGTGATGACTTGGTCGGTCACCATTGGTCGGGTGAGTTTTTGCCCGATAGCCTGGTCCAGGGAGGTCAGGTAGCCCTGATTGATCTGGCTGATATCCCTTTCGCGCAAAGCAACGTCTTCATAACCGATGATGCCGGTGCGTTTGAGGGGGCGCGTGACCACAACCACATCACGGAACAACTTGACTTGGGCCGGTACAAACACGGTCCACGGCGAAGCGCCATCGCAACGCACTTTCACGGTCACACGGCCGATGGGCTGGGCGGGGCTTTCCAGGGTGGCTGTCAATTCCTTGTCGCACATGGGCATACGCAGGCGCGGATCCAACGGGTTGACTTGGATTTCATAACGCCCTGGCGTCTGGGTGGTTGTCAGATAATCTTCTACAGTGAACTCAAGAAAGCCCTGAGTGACGCCGATAAGGAGATCAGGCAAGGTGACATTATCTGCGCGGGCTGCGGCACTCGAGCCCAAAGCGAGCAGCGCTATCGTGGCGCAGAACAATCTGCGGTACCGTGGCAGGCGTCGGGAAACTGTCGTTTTAAGGTTCATAAGCCAATAAATAGCAAAGCTCGTGCCGTTTCGTGTTGGGTACGCGCTGCCCTGTAGGTATAGCCCGGGTTTTAGCGTAGGAGTAAAGGCATGGCAGGTGTAATGGACTCAGTAAACCAGCGCACACAGCTGGTAGGGCAGAATCGCCTGGAGTTGTTGCTTTTTCGCCTGGACGGCAAGCAGCTGTACGGTATCAACGTGTTTAAAGTACGGGAAGTGCTGCAGTGTCCCAAGCTGACGATCATGCCCAAGTCCAGTCCGGTGGTGTGTGGCGTAGCCAACATCCGTGGCGCGACCATCCCGATTCTTGACCTGGCAATGGCCACGGGTTCTGCCGGTTTGCAAGACCGCGACAGCCCGTTCGTGATCATTACCGAGTACAACACCAAGACTCAGGGGTTCCTGGTGCGCTCGGTGGAGCGTATCGTCAATATGAACTGGGAGGAGATTCATCCGCCGCCCAAGGGCACTGGCCGCGATCACTATCTTACGGCGGTGACACGGGTCGATAACCAGTTGGTGGAAATCATCGACGTGGAGAAAATCCTCGCCGAAGTAGCGCCGACCTCTGAAACGATTTCCGTTGGGGTGGTGGATGCCGAGACGGCGCACAAGGCGGTATCCCTGCGTGTGTTGACCGTGGATGACTCTTCCGTCGCGCGTAAGCAAGTCACTCGTTGCCTGCAAACCGTTGGTGTGGACGTGGTGGCCCTCAATGACGGGCGCCAAGCCCTGGACTACCTGCGCAAGCTGGTGGATGAAGGCAAGAAGCCGGAAGAAGAGTTTTTGATGATGATCTCCGACATCGAAATGCCGGAAATGGACGGTTATACCCTTACGGCAGAGATACGCAGCGATCCACGCATGCAAAAATTGCATATCATCCTGCATACTTCATTGTCTGGGGTGTTCAATCAGGCAATGGTCAAGAAGGTCGGCGCTGATGACTTTCTGGCTAAATTTCGTCCTGATGACCTCGCATCCCGGGTAGTCGACCGGATCAAGGCAGCAGATCACGGCTAGGGATTTCCCTGGCGGTCATATGATTTAAGAGGCGGTATCATTGTCTACGGGTAATTTGGATTTCGAACAGTTCCGGGTCTTCCTGGAAAAAGCCTGTGGCATATTGCTTGGTGAAAACAAGCAGTACCTGGTATCCAGCCGTCTCAACAAACTGATGGAACAGCAGGGCATCAAATCCCTGGGTGAGTTGGTACAGCGAATCCAGGGGCAGCCGCGCAGCGGGCTCAAAGAGATGGTGGTCGATGCCATGACCACCAACGAAACCTTGTGGTTTCGCGATACCTACCCATTTGAAGTGCTCAAGAGCAAAGTGCTGCCTGAGGCCATCAAGGCCAGCCCGGGCCAGCGTTTGCGTATCTGGTCGGCAGCCTGTTCCTCGGGTCAGGAACCGTACTCGATCTCGATGTCCATCGACGAATTCGAGCGGACCAATATGGGCCAACTGAAGGCTGGCGCGCAGATTGTTGCCACGGACTTGTCCGGCACCATGCTCACCAACTGCAAGACCGGTGAGTACGACAGCCTCGCCCTGGGGCGCGGTTTGTCCCAGGAGCGCCTGCAGCGTTTCTTTGACCCGAAAGGGGCTGGGCGTTGGGCGATCAAGGCGCCGATCAAGAACCGAGTGGAGTTTCGCTCGTTCAACCTGCTCGACAGCTATGCCAGCCTGGGTAAGTTCGACATGGTGTTCTGCCGCAACGTGCTGATCTATTTTTCGGCCGAAGTGAAGAAAGACATCCTGTTGCGCATCCACGGCACCCTCAAGCGCGGTGGCTATTTGTTCCTCGGTGCGTCCGAGGCATTGAATGGCCTGCCGGATCATTACCAGATGGTGCAGTGCAGTCCCGGGATCATTTACCAGGCAAAATGATGCACGCTTGAACAAACAATGGGAGGCCCCGCAAAGGCCTCCCATTTTTTTCGCCGTAAAGCGGCAGTCCCTCTTGCCGCTTTACTGGCGCCAGGCGGAAACCGGTTGCCGCTTTTCTGGCATTGCCGCCGGCAATCTTCCTGCAACCCCTTGATTTACGGGGCTTGCGTGACTTGGCATGGCGCTTGCTATCTTCCTGTTACGAAAAGCAGGTCAGCCTAAAGGTTTCCGCCATGAGCATCAGCTTCGATAAAGCGCTCGGTATCCATGAACAAGCCCTGGGCTTCCGCGCCCAGCGTGCTGAAGTCCTGGCCAATAACATTGCCAACGCCGATACCCCGAACTACAAGGCTCGGGACCTGGACTTCTCCGCTGTGCTGGCCGCACAACAGGACAAGACCAAGAACGGCACCTTCGCCTTGAACATGACCAACAGCCGTCATATCGAAGCGCAAGGCTTGAGCAAGGGTGATGAGTCGCTGCTGTATCGTACGCCGATGCAACCGTCGATCGACCAGAACACCGTCGATGCCCAACTGGAGCAATCGGCCTACGCCGAGAACTCAGTGAACTTTCAGGCCAGCTTCACCCTGCTCAACAGCAAATTCAAAGGGCTGATGTCAGCCCTGCGTGGAGAGTAAGCCATGTCCCTGTCCAGTGTTTTCAATATTGCCGGCAGTGGCATGAGCGCGCAGACCACGCGCTTGAACACCGTCGCCAGTAACATCGCCAACGCCGAGACGGTGTCTTCGAGCATTGACCAGACTTACCGTGCTCGTCACCCGGTGTTCGCCACCATGTTTCAGGGTGGCCAGGGTAACGGCAGCGATTCGCTGTTCCAGAGCCAGGAGGCCGCTGGCTCTGGTGTGCAGGTGCTGGGTGTGGTCGAAGACCAAAGCAACCTTGAGGCCCGTTACGAACCCAATCACCCCGCCGCGAACGAAAAGGGCTACGTGTACTACCCCAACGTCAACGTGGTTGAAGAAATGGCTGACATGATCTCCGCCAGTCGCTCGTTCCAGACCAATGCGGAAATGATGAACACCGCCAAAACCATGATGCAGAAGGTCCTGACCCTGGGTCAGTGATAAGGGGCGCCAAATAATGGCCATTGTTGATACCACGTCTACTACACCCAACACGCCGGTTCAGGACCTTTTCAACTCCAAGGTCAAGACCGCGACGGACAATAGCGGCCTCGCTGCTGCTTCTACGGCGGCCACGGGTAACCAAGCACTGGGCAAGGACGCGTTCCTGCAACTGCTGGTGACCCAGTTGAAAAACCAGAACCCGCTGTCGCCCCAAGACAACGGTGCGTTCGTAGCGCAACTGGCTCAGTTCAGCAGCCTGGAAGGCATCAACACCCTGAATGATTCGGTGAATGCGATCTCCAGCAACTTCAGCTCCTCGCAAGCGCTGCAGGCGTCGTCACTGGTAGGGCGCTCAATCATTACCCAGACCAACCAGGCCATGGTCGACACCAGCAAGAGCATGACCGGTTCGGTGGCGGTGACGGCGGCGACGGGCAACGTCTCCGTCAAGGTCACCGACAAAGACGGCAATGTGGTGCGCACGATCGACATGGGCGCCCAGAGCGCCGGTGATTCCAGCTTTATCTGGGATGGCAAGAACGACAAGGGTGAGGTCGCGCCTGCCGGGACCTATACCTTCGCGGCCTCCACCAAAAATGACAAGGGCGATTCGGTTGCCCTGCTGACTTCGCTGCCGGCAACGGTGACCAGCGTGACGTTGAGCAAGACCGGTGGCGAAATGCTGCTGAACCTTGCAGGTGGCATGGGCAGCGTCAAGCTGTCGCAAATTCAGACTATCGGTACATAGAGCCGGCTAAATACGGCAGAGGGAGAGAAACATGTCTTTTAACATCGGCCTTAGCGGCCTCTATGCGGCCAACAAACAACTGGACGTGACCGGCAACAACATCGCCAACGTCGCGACCACAGGCTTCAAATCGTCCCGTGCGGAATTTTCGGACATTTACGCAGCGTCCAAGCTGGGTACTGGCCAGAACAGCGTTGGCAGCGGTGTGAACCTGGCGGCGGTGTCCCAGCAGTTCACTCAAGGTGATGTCAACAACACCGGCGGTATTCTGGATATGGCGATCCAGGGCGGTGGCTTCTTCGTTCAGAAGGGCAGTGATGGTTCGCTGGAATACACCCGTAGCGGCACTTTCCGTTCGGATAAAGACGGCTTCATCACCAACAACACCGGTACCTCGCGCCTGCAAGGCTACGCGGCGGACGCTGACGGCAATATCATCAAGGGCGCGTTGACCGACCTGCAATTGAACCTGGCGAACCTGCCGCCCAAGGCATCTAGCAAAGTCGATTCCAACAGCAACCTGAACTCGTCGTCGCCGGTGATCGACCAGACCGCCAAGCCGTTTGATCCAACCGATTCCACCACCTTCACCACCCAGTACAACACCACGTTGTATGACACCCAGGGTAATGCCCACCCGATGGTGCAGTACCTGGTCAAAACGGACTCCAACACTTGGAAATCCTACACCTTGATCGATGGCCGTAACCCCGACGGTTCGCCACCTACCGGCACGGGTTCTACGCCACCGGTTGCTTCGACGTTGAGCTTTGACGGCTCCGGCAAGCTGACCGGGATTGTCACGGGTACCACGTCCAGCACCACCCTGCAGCTCACCGGTTGGGTACCAGGTACGGTGACCAATGGCGTGTGGACCAGCAACGGTGCGAACGCCAACCCAGGCGGGATTGCCATCAACATGGGCAACATCACCCAGTACAACTCGGCGACCTACCGCAACCCACCGGTCACCGATGGCTACGCCACCGGTCAGATCACCGGCCTGAACGTTGACGGTAATGGCGTGCTGTTCGCTACCTTCAGCAACCAGCAGAGCAAGGCGGTTGGTCAACTTTCCCTGGCCAGCTTTAACAACGAGCAGGGCCTGCAGCCAGCCGGCGGCACCACTTGGAAAGAGACCTACTCTTCGGGCCAGCCGGGTTACGACACCCCGCAATCGGGCACCCTGGGTTCGATTGTGTACAAGTCCCTGGAGAACTCTAACGTCAACCTGACCAACGAGCTGGTGGACCTGATCAAGGCCCAGAGCAACTATCAGGCAAACGCCAAGACCATCTCCACCCAGAGCACCATCATGCAGACCATCATTCAGATGACCTGATGCGGTAGCGCTCGACAAAAAGCCCCTCGAGAGGGGCTTTTTTGCGGGCGTAGAAAAACATCTCGTATAGCCGGGAAGGCCTGTATCGCCAGGGCCTGAAAAATAACATTCGGGCCGCTACGGCCGCTGATTTACGGTGAAGTAAGGTAGGGCCTGTGGTGTACAACGGTCACTCGATGGCCGTTTACGATGGGCGGATTGAGTTGTGGGGAAGGCGAGGCGCAGCGCCACAGTCAGGCACGGCGACGGTGTTGTTTGGCACTTGAGACAAAAGAAAACCCCTGATAAACCCAACTGCATCCAGGGTCTATCAGGGGTTTTTCAATCCCGGGCATTCAAGCCCGGGACCGGCTCAGGTTATTGGCAAGCTTCGCAATCCGGCTCGTCAATCGCGCAGGCTTTCGGCACTGGCGCCGGGCCGGCTGGTGCGGCAAGCACCGAATCATCACCGTGGTTGCCGCTGGACACTGCGTTCAGCTTGCCGGTGTTGATGGTCGACTTCTCGGTGCTGGTCGCCGCCAGGGCACGGAGGTAGTAAGTGGTTTTCAGGCCACGGTACCACGCCATGCGGTAGGTCACGTCCAGCTTCTTGCCCGATGCACCGGCGATGTACAGGTTCAGCGACTGAGCCTGGTCGATCCACTTCTGGCGACGGCTGGCGGCGTCAACGATCCACTTGGTGTCCACTTCGAAGGCCGTCGCGTAGAGCTCTTTGAGTTCTTGCGGGATGCGCTCGATCTGCTGCACGGAACCGTCGTAGTACTTCAGGTCGTTGATCATGACCGAGTCCCACAGGCCGCGGGCTTTCAGGTCGCGCACCAGGTACGGGTTGATCACGGTGAACTCGCCGGACAGGTTCGATTTCACATACAGGTTCTGGTAGGTCGGTTCGATCGACTGCGATACGCCAGTAATGTTGGCGATGGTCGCGGTCGGTGCGATGGCCATGATGTTGGAGTTACGAATACCTTTCTGCACACGGGCACGTACCGGCGCCCAGTCCAGGGTTTCGTTCAGGTCAACATCGATGTACTTCTGGCCACGGGCTTCGATCAGGATCTGTTGCGAGTCCAGCGGCAGGATGCCTTTGGACCACAGCGAACCCTGGAACGTCTCGTACGCGCCTCGCTCATCGGCCAGGTCGCAGGACGCCTGGATCGCGTAGTAGCTGACCGCTTCCATGGACTTGTCGGCGAACTCGACGGCAGCATCCGAACCGTAAGGAATGTGCTGCAGGTACAGCGCGTCCTGGAAGCCCATGATCCCTAAGCCAACCGGGCGGTGCTTGAAGTTGGAGTTCTGCGCCTGTGGCACCGAGTAGTAGTTGATGTCGATCACGTTATCGAGCATGCGTACGGCGGTGTTGACCGTGCGTGCAAGCTTCACGGTGTCCAACTTGCCGTTGACGATGTGGTTCGGCAGGTTGATCGAGCCCAGGTTGCAAACGGCGATCTCGTCCTTGTTGGTATTCAAGGTGATCTCGGTGCACAGGTTCGAGCTGTGGACCACGCCCACGTGCTGCTGCGGGCTGCGCAGGTTGCATGGGTCCTTGAAGGTCAGCCATGGGTGGCCGGTTTCGAACAGCATGGACAGCATTTTGCGCCACAGGTCTTTGGCCTGGATGGTCTTGAACAGCTTGACCTTGCCTGGGTACTCGGTGAGGGCTTCGTAGTACTCGTAGCGCTCTTCGAAGGCTTTGCCGGTCAGGTCGTGCAGGTCCGGTACTTCGGACGGCGAGAACAGGGTCCACTTGCCATCATCGAAGACGCGCTTCATGAACAGGTCAGGGATCCAGTTGGCGGTGTTCATGTCGTGGGTACGACGACGGTCATCACCGGTGTTCTTGCGCAGCTCGATGAACTCTTCAATGTCCATGTGCCAGGTTTCCAGGTAGGCACATACAGCGCCTTTGCGCTTGCCACCCTGGTTAACGGCGACGGCAGTGTCGTTCACGACTTTCAGGAACGGTACAACGCCCTGGGACTTGCCGTTGGTGCCCTTGATGTACGAACCCAGTGCACGCACCGGCGTCCAGTCGTTACCCAGGCCGCCAGCGAATTTGGACAGCATGGCGTTGTCGTGGATCGCGTGGTAGATGCCCGACAGGTCATCCGGCACGGTGGTCAGGTAGCAGCTCGACAGCTGTGGACGCAGGGTGCCGGCGTTGAACAGGGTTGGGGTCGACGACATGTAGTCGAAGGACGACAACAGGTTGTAGAACTCGATGGCGCGGTCTTCTTTGTGCTTCTCTTCAATCGCCAGGCCCATGGCCACACGCATGAAGAACACTTGCGGCAGTTCGAAGCGGATACCGTCCTTGTGGATGAAGTAACGGTCGTACAGGGTTTGCAGGCCCAGGTAGGTGAACTGCTGGTCGCGCTCGTGGTTGATCGCCTTGCCGAGTTTTTCCAGGTCGAAGGTCGCCAGGATCGGGTTCAGCAATTCGAATTCGATGCCCTTGGCGATGTAGGCCGGCAGGGCCTTGGCGTACAGGTCGGCCATCTCGTGGTGGGTGGCGCTGTCGGCCACGCCGAGGAAGCCCAGGCCTTCGGCACGCAGGGTGTCCATCAGCAGGCGTGCGGTCACGAACGAGTAGTTCGGCTCGCGCTCAACCAGGGTACGGGCGGTCATCACCAGAGCAGTGTTGACGTCGGTCAGGGCCACGCCGTCGTACAGGTTCTTCAGGGTTTCGCGCTGGATCAGGTCACCATCGACTTCTTCCAGGCCTTCGCAGGCTTCGGTGATGATGGTGTTCAGGCGGCCCAGGTCCAGCGGTGCAAACGTGCCGTCGGCCAGGGTAATGCGGATCGACGGGTGAGCGTGTACGGCGGCTTCTTCGGCCGGGGAGCGCACGGCACGTTCCTTGGAACGGGCGTCACGGTAGATCACGTAGTCACGCGCGACTTTCTGCTCGCCGGCACGCATCAGGGCCAGTTCAACCTGGTCCTGGATTTCTTCGATGTGGATGGTGCCGCCCGACGGCATGCGACGCTTGAAGGTTGCAGTGACTTGTTCGGTCAGGCGGGCAACGGTGTCGTGGATGCGCGACGAGGCAGCAGCGGTGCCGCCTTCAACTGCAAGAAACGCTTTGGTGATGGCGACGGTGATTTTGTCATCGGTATAAGGAACGACAGTGCCGTTACGCTTGATCACGCGCAGTTGGCCGGGTGCGGTGGCGGACAGATCCAGGTTCGAATCAGCGGCCTGCGGCACGGAGCCTTGCGGGTTCTCGCGAGTTGTGTCGGTTTGCATGGGGGGTTGTCTCCACATTCTATATTTATTTGGGCACCATCACGGTGCCCACCGTTCCGTCCTGAAGCACTTACAGCAGGCATTGGCCTGGCATAACAACTTCGGGACAGGAGGAAGGGAGCTCATCGCGCCGCTTCCATGCCGAAGTCTTCGGCTCGGGGCACAAAGGCCCTTCGCCGTATTCCTGGTGGGTGACAGTTGCCAGGTTCAAGCACTGCAACACCCGTACCGTTTTTTACCAATTGGGTTGAAAAACGGTGGCCGTCCGCGCGTGCGGTTTGGCCTTCAAAAAATGCTTTGGTTCAACCAAACAGGAGCAAGAAAGCGCTTGAGTTTCTTGTCTGATCTGTGTTTGGTTTTTTCGCTGAAAACCCTACATGTAGGGTTTTTTTAGCGCTGAGGTACAAGATAATGCGTTTTGGGGGGCTTAGCAACGCACTACCTGTGGATAACGCTGTGGGTAAAATGTGTATGAATCATGGAACACCCGTGTAGGCCGCAGTACTACTGGATTACGCCGTTTGTCACCGAATATTCCAAGGGAAAAACTGCCGGTTGGAATTTTGAGGGCGCGAACCCTATCACAAAAAAACGCCATGACCGAATGGAATTCCCGGCTTGTGTTCAAGGGAGGGTGCATGGCTACAATCGGCCTCTGTTATGCCCTCAAAACATGACAAACAGGCTATGGGGCGGTGGAGATCTAATTGTGGGAGCGGGCTTGCTCGCCAAAGCGGTGTATCAGTCGATGCATGTGCCAGCTGACCCACTGCTTTGGCGAGCAAGCCCCACATTCGACCGCGTGAGCCAAAGAACTTCTAATAACAACGAGGTGGCGCATGGAGCAAGAAGCCTGGCAGATACTGATCGTCGAGGACGACGAGCGACTCGCCGAGTTGACCCGTGATTACCTGGAAAGCAACGGCTTGCGCGTGTCAGTAGAAGGCAATGGCGCCCAGGCTGCGGCGCGCATCATTGCCGAGCAGCCTGACCTGGTGATCCTTGATCTGATGCTGCCTGGCGAAGACGGCCTGAGCATCTGCCGCACGGTACGCGAGCGTTATGACGGTGTGATCCTGATGCTGACCGCACGCACCGACGACATGGACCAAGTGCTGGGCCTGGACATGGGCGCCGACGATTATGTGTGCAAGCCTGTGCGCCCGCGTTTATTGCTGGCGCGTATCCAGGCCCTGCTGCGACGCAGCGAGCCGGCGCTGCCTGCTGCGGTGGAAACCCAACGCCGCCTGCAATTTGGCCCGCTAGTGGTGGACAGCGCCCTGCGCGAGGCCTGGCTGCACGAAGGCGGCATCGAACTGACCAGTGCCGAATTCGACCTGTTGTGGCTGCTGGTGGCCAACGCCGGGCGCATCTTGTCTCGCGAAGAAATCTTCATCGCCTTGCGCGGCATTGGTTACGACGGCCAGGATCGCTCCATTGATGTGCGCATCTCACGCATTCGGCCAAAGATTGGCGACGACCCGATCCACCCGCGCCTGATCAAGACCATCCGCAGCAAAGGCTACCTGTTTGTCCCCGAAGCCGCTGCCGACATGCCGCTGTGAACTCGATCTTCCTGCGCATCTACGGCGGCATGTGCGCAGCGCTGATCCTGGTGGCGTTACTCGGCGTTCTGGCCTTGCACTTGCTCAATGATGTGCGCAGTGGCCAGTACCGAGAGCGCTTGGCCCACGGCACCTTCGCCTTGATGGGCGATAACCTGCAACCCATGAGCGCCATTGAACGGCTGCGCGCGTTGGCGGTGTGGGAGCGTCTGCTGGGGATTCCCCTGGAGTTGCGTACTTTCGCTGACGCGCAACTGGACCTGAGCCAGCGCAATCGCCTGCAACGTGGCCAGGTCCTGGTGGAACAGACGGGCCCCCATGCGGCGCGGGTGCTGCGTTTGGTCAGTGAACAGGAGCAACTGGTGCTCACCGGTGAAGTGCAGCAAATCAGCGAGCAATTGGCCCGTGCGACGATCTACCTGCTGGCCGACGAACTGGTGCGATTTCCGGTGGACGAGCAACCCAAGCGCTTGGCCGCAATAAAGGAAGCCAAGGGTTTTGGTTTTGAGATGCACCTGATGCCCCTTGACCAGACTGATATGGACGACGACCAGCGCCGTCGCGTGGCGGAAGGCGATACGGTGATGGCCCTGGGCAAGGGCGGCGACTCGATCCGCGTGTTTGCCGGCATGGTGGGCACACCCTGGGTGCTGGAGATCGGCCCGCTGTATCAAATGAACCCGTACCCGGCGCAATGGCTGATCCTGATCACGTTGATCGGTCTGACGTTGATCGGTTTGATCGTCTACCTGCTGGTGCGTCAGCTTGAGCGCCGGCTCAAGGGCCTGGAGGCGGCGGCCACGCGTATCGCCAAGGGCAACCTGGAAGTGCGTGTGCCGGCGCGTGGCGCCGACTCGGTAGGGCGCCTGGCGGCAGCATTCAATGGCATGGCCGAGCACTTGCAACAATTGTTGGCGATTCAGCGCGAGCTGGTGCGCGCGGTGTCCCATGAATTGCGCACGCCGGTAGCCCGCCTGCGTTTCGGCCTGGAGATGATCGGCGATGCCGCCACCCCCGAAGCCAGGCGCAAATACCTGGATGGCATGGATGGCGATATCCAGGACCTCGATGGCCTGGTGGACGAAATGCTGACTTATGCGCGCCTGGAACAGGGCGCGCCGGCGTTGAGTTTCCAGCGCGTCGACCTCGACGCGTTGCTGGATCAGGTGATCGGCGAATTGTCGCCACTGCGGCCTCAGGTCACCGTCACCCGTGGCACGTGCTTGTCCTCGCCCCACTGGGAGGATGCCTGGGTCGACGCCGAGCCGCGCTACCTGCACCGTGCCCTGCAGAACCTGGTGAGCAATGCCATGCGCCACGCCAAGGGGCAGGTATTGATCAGTTATCAGGTCGGGCAGATGCGTTGTCGCATCGACGTGGAAGATGACGGTCCCGGCGTGCCGGAAAGCGCCTGGGAACGGATCTTCACGCCGTTCCTGCGCCTGGACGACAGCCGCACACGGGCCTCGGGCGGACATGGCCTGGGGTTATCGATTGTACGGCGGATTATCTATTGGCATGGCGGGCGGGCGTTGATCAGCAAGAGCAACAACCTGGGCGGGGCGTGTTTCAGCTTGAGTTGGCCAAGGGATCAGCAGAAACCCTGACACCGCAATCGGGGGCTTACCCTTAAGCGCCACAGTTACAGCGCCCCTTCTTAATTGACTGGCATTGGGGCTTGCCCCGATTGTGGTCTATCAAGCGCCGATAGCCACCAGGCTCAACAACTGCTCCCCCTCCACCACAAACTGCCCCTCCAACGCTTTGCCATGGCACCACTCATTGGACAAGTCCGTCAGCAATCGTAGCCGCACATGTCCAGCCTGCGACCACTCCAGCACCTCGGCATGTTCAAAGTAAAAGCGCTTCTGCACAATCGGGTAGAGCGCCTTGAACAGGCTCTCTTTGACCGAAAACGTCAGCGTCACCAGCAAGGCAATCTGGTCGCGCGGCAGGGCGGCCATGCGCTGCAACTCATCGGCGGTCAGAATTTCACTGGCCAGGCGTTCTGCCCGTTCCAGCGTCAGTACGTTCTCCACGTCCATCCCCAGCCCGCGCCATTGCGCCTTGTGGCCGACAATCGCCGCAGCATGCCCGGTGCTGTGGGTAATGGAGCCGCTGATGTGCCCAGGCCATATCGGCGCACGGTCTTCGCCAATCGCGGGGACGCAATCGAGCTGATCAAGCTGTTGCAGCGCTGCGCGGGCGCACAGGCGGCCAGCGAGGAACTCCGCCTGACGCTTGGCCACTGAGCGCTGGATGCTCGCCGGAGGCGGTACGGCGCTGCGCTGGAAATCGCCGGCACTCAATAGGGCCGGATCGAATCGAGTGCTCAGAAACACCGTGCCCGGCAAGGGAACGGGCAGCGGCCAATGGGCATCGAGTGGGGTGCAGCAAGCGGGTAGGAGGGTCATGTGCGGTATTTTGCCGAGTTGGCGCGTCAGTGGATAGCCCGTAACGGTTCAGGTGAGGTTCAGAGGCCGTTCAGGGGGAGTTCAGGGGCGCCTGCGTAGTCTGGGCCTCACAGCCTAAACGCGTAAGAGGTAAGCACCATGACTGCGATCAAGAAGCTGATGTTGGCGTTAACCATGCTCAGTGCCACCGCCGGCGTACAGGCCGGCGATGGCGCCTTTGCGGCATTCGGTAGCGAGAAAACCAAAAAATCCAGCAACCTGATCCATCGTGTCAGCTTCGAAGACGCGGGCAGCCAACCCGCGCCGTGGGGGCAGTCTCTGGACCTTGCTGCCCGGCAGCCGGGTTACCGCACAGGCTATGAACACCTGACGGGCCAATACAATGGCATTAAACTGCGCCCGCAAGACTTGCAGGGCCGCTATCATATCCCTCTGTCGGACAGTTGAATCGCCTTGGAGAGCCTTATGAAATTGCTGGTGGTTGAAGATGAGGCGCTGTTGCGTCATCACCTGTTAACCCGCCTGACCGACAGCGGGCACGTGGTCGAGGCCGTGGCCAATGCCGAAGAAGCCCTGTACCAGACTGGCCAGTTCAACCACGACTTGGCGATCATCGACCTTGGTTTGCCTGGCATGGGCGGCCTGGACCTGATCCGCCAACTGCGCACTCAGGCCAAGACCTTCCCGATCCTGATCCTGACCGCCCGCGGCAACTGGCAGGACAAGGTCGAGGGCCTGGCGGCCGGTGCCGACGACTACGTGGTCAAGCCGTTCCAGTTCGAAGAGCTGGAAGCGCGGATGAACGCCTTGCTGCGCCGCTCCAGCGGGTTTACCCAGTCCACCATCGTCGCCGGACCCTTGCTGCTGGATCTCAATCGCAAGCAAGCCTCCCTGGAAGAACAGCCGCTGGCGTTGACTGCCTATGAGTATCGGATTCTCGAATACTTGATGCGTCACCACCAGCAAGTGGTGGCCAAGGATCGCTTGATGGAACAGCTCTACCCCGATGACGATGAGCGCGACCCGAACGTCATCGAAGTGCTGGTCGGCCGCCTGCGGCGCAAGCTCGAAGGCCCGGCCGGGTTCAAGCCGATCGATACCGTGCGTGGCTTGGGTTACCTGTTCAATGAGCGCTGCCGTTGATTCGCTCGCTACGTGTGCGCTTGATGCTGGCCGCCGCCACCCTGGCCGTGCTGTTTATGCTGGGCTTGTTGCCTGCCATGCAAGGCGCTTTCAGCCTGGCGCTGCAAGACTCCATCGAGCAGCGCCTGGCCTCGGATGTGACGACACTGATTTCCGCAGCACGGGTCGAAAATAACCGGCTGCTGATGCCGGCTCAGTTGCCGGATGAGCGTTTCAACCTTACCGATAGCCGGTTGCTCGGCTATATCTACGACCGCGAAGGCCATCTGGTGTGGCGTTCGCGGGCGACCCAGGAAGAAAACATCAACTACAAGCCGCGCTACGACGGGCGTGGCAACGAGTTTGCGCGCATCCGCGAGGCCAATGGCCAGGAGTTCTTCGTGTATGACGTCGAGGTCAGACTGCTGGGCGGTAAGAGTGCGGCCTTCAGTATCGTCGCCCTGCAACCGGTACGTGAATACCAACTGACCCTCGAAGGCTTGCGGGAAAACCTCTACCTGGGGTTCGGCGCGGCCTTGCTCGTGTTGCTGACACTGTTGTGGCTGGGCCTGACCTGGGGCCTGCAAGCCCTGCGGCGGCTGAGTCAGGAGCTTGATCAGATCGAAGGGGGGACCCGTGAAAGTCTTTCTGAGGAACACCCCCGCGAGCTGTTGCGCCTCACCGGTTCCCTCAACCGTCTGCTGCACAGCGAGCGCGAGCAGCGTGCGCGCTACCGCGATTCCCTCGACGACCTGGCCCACAGCCTGAAAACGCCACTGGCGGTATTGCAAGGCGTGAGCGAAGACATGGCCCAGCGCCCCGAAGAACGTGGCCAGGCGTGGGTATTGCAATCGCAGATCGAGCGCATGAGCCAACAGATCGGCTATCAATTGCAGCGTGCCAGCCTGCGTAAAAGCGGCCTGGTGCGCCATCAGGTGCGCCTGGAACCGGTACTGCAAAGCCTGTGCGACACGCTGGACAAGGTTTACCGAGACAAGCGCGTCGCGGTGTCCTTTGATTTGCCGGATAAGTGCGATGTGCCCATCGAGAAAGGGGCCTTGCTCGAAATGCTCGGCAACCTGCTGGAAAATGCCTATCGCCTGTGCCTGAGTGAAGTGCGTATCAGCCTGGTGGAAAGCCTGGAAGGCACAGAGTTGTGTATTGAAGACGATGGCCCCGGTGTACCGCCGGATCAGCGTGCGCGGATTCTTCAGCGCGGCGAGCGGCTCGATCGTCAGCACCCTGGGCAGGGGATCGGGCTGGCGGTGGTCAAGGACATCATCGAAAGCTACAACGCGCGCCTGACCTTGGGTGACTCGCCGTTGGGTGGGGCGGCCTTCAAGATTCACTTCCCGGCCATCTAGTTTTCCTGGGCGCGGTAGGCCCCCGGTGTCAGCCCCGTCCACTTCTTGAATGCCCGATGAAACGCCGACGGTTCGGAGAATCCCAATTGTTCGGCGATTTCCTGCAAAGACAAATCCGCCCGCCCCAAGTGGTAAATCGCGATGTCTCGGCGCAATTCGTCCTTCAACGCCTGAAAACTGGTGCCTTCTTCGCGCAGATGCCGGCGCAGGGTCTGCGGGCTGATGTGCAGGTGTTGAGCCACGGCTTCCAGGTCCGGCCAGGGCGTGCGGTCGCGACTCAGCAAGCGGCGCAGTTGGCTGCTCAAGCTGTCACCTTCATCCGGTCGAGACAATAAATCGGCTGGGGAGCGCTGCAAGAAGTGCTTGAGGGTGCGTTCGTCCTGCAACAGCGGCAGGCTCAGGTAGCGGCTGGGAAACACCAGGCTGCTGTTCGGTGCACTGAACACCAGGGAGCAGGGGAACAACAGGTCGTATTCTCCCGCGTGGGCTGGCATTGGGTAGCTGAAGGTTGCCTGGTGCAGGCGGATACGCTGGCCAATCAGCCAACTGCCGAGGCGATGCCAGATCACCAGCAGGCATTCACTGAGGAAGTGATCCGGGTCCCACAACTGCGAATCGTCCAGGCTCAAGCGCGCCATGTCGCCTTCTTTGGTCAGCTGCCAGCGCGGGCCTTGCGGGAATAGGCTATAAAATAATAAGCCGCGTTCCAGAGCCTTCTCCAGGGTGCGGCAGTGGATCAGGGCGTGGCACATCATGGCGAAGGTGCCGCGCTTGCTCGGCCCTTCGGCAAAGCCCAGGTATTCGTCATCCAGCGCTAGCCAGAGCATTTGCAACAGGCGGGTAAATTGCTCCGGCGCGATGCGGGCGCGGGGTTCGGTCAGCAGTTCTGGGGTAATGCCCAGTTGATGCAATAGGCCCGAGTAGTCGTAGCCGGCACGACGCGCACCGCCCAGGGCGGCTCGGGCGTAATGACTGGCGATGGTACGTTCGCGCATGAAAGGGCCTCGTCCATGGAGTGGCGGATGGTAGCCATCGCCTGGCGGTGCGACAAGGCGGATATCCGCCAAATTGCAGGACGGGACTGGCCGAGTAGGCGGAAATCCGCCATCTTGTACCGTGTCGGCAAGAGCGTCTGTAAACCCCGGCCCCTGATGTCTAAGGGCCTTCAGGGTTTTTAAGCAAAGTGGCACGACGTTTGCGATAAGGCTTGAAGCGCAGGTTTGATCCTACAGACTTCGCCAACAACAAATCCCTCCAGTGCAGGAGGGTTCGCAATTCAAGTGTCGTGGGCAATGGCGGATATTTGCCACACGGTGCGATTGAGGAACTTTGCAATGACGACTCGTCAGCCACTGTACAAATCCCTGTATTTCCAGGTGATCGTTGCAATCGTTATCGGTATTTTGCTCGGTCACTTCTACCCGCAGACCGGCGTGGCCCTCAAGCCACTGGGTGACGGCTTTATCAAGCTGATCAAAATGGTCATCGCCCCGATCATCTTCTGCACCGTTGTCAGTGGCATCGCTGGCATGCAAAGCATGAAATCGGTCGGTAAAACCGGTGGCTATGCGCTGCTGTACTTCGAAGTCGTTTCCACCATCGCCCTGCTGATCGGCCTGGTCGTGGTCAACGTTGTGCAACCGGGCGCCGGCATGCACATCGACGTCGCGACCCTGGACGCGTCCAAAGTCGCTGCCTACGTGACGGCCGGTGCAGACCAGAGCGTGGTCGGCTTCATCCTCAACGTGATCCCGAACACCATCGTCGGCGCATTTGCTAACGGCGATATCCTGCAAGTGCTGATGTTCTCGGTGATCTTCGGTTTCGCCCTGCATCGCCTGGGTGCCTATGGCAAGCCGGTCCTGGACTTCATCGATCGCTTCGCCCACGTGATGTTCAACATCATCAACATGATCATGAAGCTCGCGCCAATCGGTGCCTTGGGCGCCATGGCGTTCACCATCGGTGCCTACGGTGTAGGTTCTCTGGTGCAACTGGGCCAGTTGATGATCTGCTTCTACATCACCTGCGTGCTGTTCGTCGTGGTGGTGCTGGGCGCCATCTGCCGCGCGCACGGTTTCAGTGTGTTGAAGCTGGTTCGTTACATCCGTGAAGAGCTGTTGATCGTTCTGGGTACTTCGTCCTCCGAGTCCGCACTGCCACGCATGCTGATCAAGATGGAGCGCCTGGGCGCGAAGAAATCCGTAGTCGGCCTGGTGATCCCAACAGGCTACTCCTTCAACCTCGACGGTACTTCGATCTACCTGACCATGGCTGCCGTGTTCATCGCCCAGGCGACTGACACCCACATGGACATCACCCACCAGATCACCCTGCTGCTGGTGCTGCTGTTGTCCTCCAAAGGCGCTGCAGGCGTGACCGGTTCGGGCTTCATCGTACTGGCTGCAACCCTGTCGGCCGTAGGCCACCTGCCGGTTGCCGGCCTGGCGCTGATCCTGGGTATCGACCGCTTCATGTCCGAAGCCCGTGCATTGACCAACCTGGTCGGTAACGCGGTCGCGACCATTGTTGTGGCCAAGTGGGTCAAGGAACTGGACACCGACAAGCTGCACAGCGAGCTGGCGTCCGGCGGTACCGGTATCTCCGACACGCGTCCGGAAGATGACCTGGGCGTGGCCGAAGGCCCTGCTCCTGCTGCCATCAAGTAAGGTGCGGCTGGCGTGAACTGACGCCCGAGCCACCTGCAAACGCCCCGACTGGTTCGGGGCGTTTGCGTTTCTGCCCGGCCACTTTTGGCGTCTTTTGATTTACAGTGAATAAATGTTTCATCCGCAACGCCAGCAGGAGGTTTGATGGATAGCGTGGATCTGAATGTCCTGCGCAGCGTGCTGGAATGGCGTCGTGCCGGGCAACGAGTGGTGTTGTATAGCGTGGTCCAGACCTGGGGCAGTGCACCGCGGCCTCCGGGGGCGATGCTGGCCTTGCGGGGCGACGGGGTGGTGATTGGCTCCGTGTCCGGGGGGTGCATCGAAGATGACTTGATTGCCCGCCTGCAAGATGGTCGGCTGGCGGACGATGGGCCGCCGGTGCAGTTAGTGACCTATGGCGTCACCCGCGATGAGGCGGCGCGTTTTGGCCTGCCTTGCGGCGGCACGTTGCGTCTGACCGAAGAGCGGGTGGATGACTGGGAGTGGGTCGCGCAGTTGCTGGCACGCTGTGAAGACCATCAGGTTGTCGCGCGCGAGTTGAACCTGGCCACAGGCGAGGTGACCCTCAGGAGTGCGAGCAAGAACGATGTGGTGAGCTTTGACGGTGAACGCTTGCGGGCCATTTACGGCCCGCGCTGGCGCCTGTTGTTGATCGGTGCCGGGCAGTTATCACGCTATGTGGCGGAAATGGCGCGGCTGCTGGATTTCGAAGTACTGATCTGCGACCCGCGCCAAGAGTTCGTTTACGGCTGGGAAGAACAGCACGGCCGCTTTGTGCCGGGCATGCCCGATGAGGCGGTGTTGAATATCCACACCGATGAACGCACGGCGATCGTGTGCCTGACCCACGATCCGCGCCTGGATGACATGGCGTTGCTGACGGCGCTGAACTCCACGGCGTTCTATATCGGCGCCCTGGGGTCGCGAGTCAACACCCAGAAGCGCCGGGAGAACCTGGCGGCGCTGGGTTTGTCTGCGCAGGTCATTGCACGTTTGCATGGGCCGATTGGTTTGCATATCGGCAGTCATACACCAGCGGAGATTGCGTTGTCGTTGATGGCTGAAATTGTGGCGATCAAGAATGGCGTGGCACCGATGCAGAAAAAGCCGTTGGCGGAGGTGGCGCAGTGAATGTCACGGCCATTGTGCTGGCGGCGGGGCAGGGCAGTCGTTTCCGGGCTGAAGCCGGGATGGATCAGGACAAGCTGCTGGCTGATTGTGTGGGCCTGGATGGGGTTGTGCGACCGGTGATCGAGCAGGTGCTTCTGAATTTGCCTGCGCGTGTTGTCGAGCGCTGGTTAGTGACCTCCCCGGAGCGCACCGAGGTTATCCGATTGGCGCAGGCTTATGGCTGCCAAGTCTTGCTGCTGCACTCGGCCGGCATGGGGGACAGTATTGCCGCGGCGGTTGCGGCCAGTGGCTCGGCGGATGGCTGGCTGGTGGTGCTGGGGGATATGCCGTTTATATTGACTTCCAGTATTGAAAGTGTGGTTGCTGGGCTGGCCGTGAGTCGTATTCGGGTACCCGTCCATGCCGGGCGGTATGGGCATCCAGTGGCTTTTGGAAGTGGCTGCGCTCAAGCGCTGATGGGGTTGTCTGGGGATGTAGGGGCAAAGTCTTTGTTTGCTTCTTTTCGAGTCGTGCCTGTGAATGTGCTGGATCCTGGCGTGTTATGGGACGTTGACGTGCCCAGTAGCTTGCGAGGGGCAGAGGTTAATGGGCCTACAAATGGCGGTAGCTTTTCCGATACTGCCTTGCGTTGAGTCTGATCGTGGGAGTTTACGGCTTCGTACTTAATGAGCACCTGTGTGTTCACCCCTCCTGTTGAGCAGCCTTCTTTTGCTTCCCGCACGTCGAATAATTCGAAAACCGAGGCGAACACCGAAGTGAAAGCTCTGAATCAAAAAAGCCCCGCCTGATCACTCAGGCGGGGCTTTTTAGTGGCGGGTGGAATCAGACGAGGGGTTTAGGCTCGTGCTCTGCTTCCAGGGCCTTGTGCTCAACCACGGTCTCGGCAACCGGGGCGGGTACCGGGGTGGCTTCGACAGCGGGCGGTGCAGCAGCGGCAGCAGCGGCGGCAGCTTCAGCTTCCTTGCGACGACGACGCACTTCACGTGGGTCATTCGGCGCACGGCCGTTTTCGGTCAGGGCGCTGGCAGGAGCCGCCTCAACCACAGGGGCCGCCACTTCGGCAACCACAGGCGCTTCAACCACGGGTGCAGGCTCGGCAACCACAACCGGTGCTTCAACCACTTCGGCAACCGGGGCTGGCGCCTCTTCTACCACGGGGGCTGGTGCTTCTTCGGCGGGGGCGGCAGGTTCGGCAGTCCACTGGAAGGCGGTCTGTTCTTCGCGAACTTCACGCACTGCCGGGGCAGCTTCGACAACCACGGCGTCAACCACGGCCACTTCAACCACAGGCTGAGGCTCGACCGTCGGTGCTGGTTCAGCAGCAGCGACTTCGACTTCAGGCTGGGTTTCGCGAACCGGTGCAACTTCCACTTCCGGAACCACTGGGGCTTCGATAGGGGTAATGGCTTCGACGACTGGCGCTTCAACAGCTGGGGTCTCAACCACTGGGGTTTCGACAACCGGTGCTTCTACTGCAACTGTTTCTTCAACGGCGGCGGTAGCGCGTTCGGCCTGTTCGTGAGCCTGGGCTTCAGCAGGTGCGCTGATAACCGAGCTGGCAACGGCAGCAGTGACGGCCAGGCCGGCAGCCAGTTCGGCAGCGGTTGGTTCGTGGGTAGCCGCTTCTGCGTTTTCGCCGGCTTCTTCGGAGCCTTCGATCACGTTGCCGTTGGCGTCGCGTTGACGCTCGCGACGGTTGCTGCGACGACGCTGACCACGGGAGCGACGGCGTGGGCGATCGCCTTCGGCGTTGTCCTGGCCGTCTTCCTGCAGTTGCTCTTCGCCGGTCAGTACTTCTTCTTCACTGGCAGCGGCTTGCTCGGCACGAGGTTGACGCTCTTCGCGTGGCGGGCGTGGCTGACGCTCTTCACGAGGTGCGCGCTCTTCACGCGGCTGACGCGCCGGGCGTTCTTCGCTGGTGGCTGCTGCGGCTGCAACGGCCGCAACGGCCGCAACGGCTGGCGCGGCGTCCAGTGGCTCACGCAGTTCACGCACGCGCTCTTCGCGCTCGCCACGTGGCTTGCGATCTTCACGCGGGGCGCGAGGTGTGCGAGGTGCACGCTCTTCACGCGGTGCACGTTCTTCACGGGCTACGGTTGGTGTGTCTTCACGGGCTTCGCGAGGCGCACGCTCTTCACGTGGCGCACGTTCTTCACGAGGCTTGCGCTCTTCGTCACGGCGACCGTTGCGGTTACGGCTTTGCTGGCGGCCGTTGCGGCGTTCTTCGTTGCGGGCTGGGCGCTCGGTGGCGGGTTTTTCGACCACAACCGGTGCCGCAGGCTCTTCCTTGGTGGCGAACAGGCTGACCAGCGACTTGACCAGGCCCTTGAACAGGCTTGGCTCAGGCATGGCGGCTGGTGCGGCAACTGGAGCGGCGACTTCAGTTGGAACCGGTGCGTTGGCACGCGCCGGCGCGGTCTTCACAGCAGCTTCCTGGCGAACCAGCGTGCGGGTCGCAGCGGCTGGCTGGACTTCTTCCACTTCAGCGGCAGCAGCGGCGATTTCGTAGCTGGACTGGCCGCTGTGGGCTTCCGGGCTGTCATCACGCAGGCGCTGCACTTCGAAATGTGGCGTCTCGAGGTGGTCGTTCGGCAGGATGACGATGCGGGCACGGGTGCGCAGTTCGATCTTGGTGATCGAGTTGCGTTTTTCGTTGAGCAGGAACGCTGCAACCGGAATCGGCACTTGGGCGCGGACTTCGGCGGTGCGGTCTTTCAGGGCTTCTTCTTCGATCAGGCGCAGGATCGCCAGGGACAGCGATTCAACGTCACGGATGATGCCGGTGCCGTTGCAACGCGGGCAGACGATGCCGCTGCTCTCGCCCAGGGATGGACGCAGGCGTTGACGGGACATTTCCAGCAGGCCGAAGCGCGAGATGCGGCCGACTTGCACGCGAGCGCGGTCAGCTTCCAGGCATTCGCGGACTTTCTCTTCCACGGCGCGCTGGTTCTTGGCTGGGGTCATGTCGATGAAGTCGATGACGATCAGGCCGCCGATATCACGCAGGCGCAGTTGGCGGGCGATTTCTTCAGCCGCTTCCAGGTTGGTCTGCAGGGCGGTTTCTTCGATGTCGCTACCTTTCGTGGCGCGCGCCGAGTTGATGTCGATGGACACCAGGGCTTCGGTCGGGTCGATCACGATGGAGCCGCCGGAAGGCAGTTCGACCACGCGCTGGAAGGCGGTCTCGATCTGGCTTTCGATCTGGAAACGGTTGAACAGCGGCACGCTGTCTTCGTACAGCTTGATCTTGCTGGCGTACTGCGGCATCACCTGGCGGATGAAGGTCAGGGCTTCGTCCTGGGCTTCAACGCTGTCGATCAGCACTTCGCCGATGTCCTGGCGCAGGTAGTCGCGGATGGCGCGGATGATGACGTTGCTTTCCTGGTAGATCAGGAACGGCGCGGAACGATCCAGGGACGCTTCTTTGATAGCGGTCCACAGTTGCAGCAGGTAGTCGAGGTCCCACTGCATTTCTTCGCTGCTGCGGCCCAGGCCGGCAGTGCGCACGATCAGGCCCATGTCGGCCGGTGCGATCAGGCCGTTGAGCGCTTCACGCAGTTCGTTGCGCTCTTCGCCTTCGATGCGACGGGAAATGCCGCCGGCACGTGGGTTGTTCGGCATCAGCACCAGGTAACGACCGGCCAGGCTGATGAAGGTGGTCAGGGCTGCGCCCTTGTTGCCACGTTCTTCTTTTTCGACCTGGACGATGACTTCCTGGCCTTCGCTCAGGACGTCCTTGATGTTCACGCGGCCTTCAGGGGCTTTCTTGAAGTATTCGCGGGAGATTTCTTTGAGGGGCAGGAAGCCGTGGCGCTCGGAGCCGAAGTCGACAAAGGCAGCCTCAAGGCTTGGTTCGATGCGAGTAATACGGCCTTTATAGATGTTGGCCTTCTTTTGCTCGCGTGCACCGGATTCGATGTCCAGGTCGTAGAGGCGTTGGCCATCTACCAGTGCAACACGCAACTCTTCGGGTTGAGTTGCGTTAATCAGCATTCTTTTCATGTTGTACCGTCGGTTTCCGGGCTGCCGGAAACGGCGTTCGGCACACACGACTTCTCACGGTCGGTGTCAGGTGCGTCAAGAGTGGTTGGCCACTCCAGTGTCCAGCAAAATCGGCCAATTGGGCCGGTATCGCGACGGACGCGTCCTGCTTGTTAGCGGTGGTGACAAAGGCACCACTTCAACAAAAGCTAAGGTCAGGAGGAGGAATCAACCGGCGACTGTGGACGAGATGAAGCGTCTAAATATAAGCCTAGTGCTACACGGTCCGACGGTTGTGCATCTCCACCCTACACGTATCCCTGATAATTCGGGTGCTGCCGCGCGCAGAATCCGCAGCGGGTTGGCATTTACCGTGTTCTCCAATGGGGAGTCCACGCTCATGGCTAAACAAGACTAGGTGTGGGCGACTGCGCTCTCACTCAGCTCTTAACAGGCGTTGTTTCCGAAGCATTCGCCATGGTCTGGCTCAAGACTGACTGCACTTTGTGAACTGGCCGTAAATATCGGCGCAGAACGCGAGTATTCACTCTGCTTTCTGCGCTCGCTTCAGGCCTCATGTCACCTGCGCTTGTTACAATCTCGAGCCTTCCAGGGTGGCGAAAGCCCCGTAGGACGGCCTCGCGTCCTGATGAATTGCGATGGTCAGGGCCGGCAGTTTGCCGCTAATCCTCTGTCCAGGCCGCTTTTGGCGGCGTTCGCGACTATAGCAGCAATGATTAAGTGCTTCAATTCCATAAAAAATTGTTATCATCGCCGGCATGACGAATACCGCCCCCCAGACCCCCAGCGTCCAGCTGCTCGAGGTCTCGCCGGAATATGCCGGCCAACGCATCGATAATTTTCTTCTGGCCAGGCTCAAGGGCGTGCCCAAGACCTTGATCTACCGCATTTTGCGTAAAGGCGAAGTGCGCGTGAACAAGGGGCGCATCAAGCCTGAGTACAAGCTGCAGGCGGGCGATATCGTCCGTGTGCCGCCTGTGCGCGTGCCTGAGCGTGACGAGCCCGTGCCGCTGGCCCAGGGCCTGTTGCAGCGCCTGGAGGCGTCCATTGTCTACGAAGACAGCAAGCTGATCGTGATCAACAAACCGTGCGGCATTGCGGTCCACGGTGGCAGCGGCCTGAACTTCGGTGTGATCGAAGCTTTCCGCCAGTTGCGCCCGGATGCCAAGGAACTGGAGCTGGTCCACCGCCTGGACCGGGATACCTCTGGCCTTTTGATGATCGCCAAGAAGCGCAGTATGTTGCGCCACCTGCACACCGCCCTGCGTGGCGATGGCGTGGACAAGCGCTACATGGCCTTGGTGCGTGGCCACTGGGCCAGCTCCATCAAGAGCGTCCGCGCGCCGTTGCAGAAGAGCAACCTGCGTTCCGGCGAACGCATGGTGGAAGTGGACGAGGAGGGTAAAGAGGCCCTGACCCTGTTCAAGGTTCTGCGCCGCTTCGGCGACTTCGCCACCCTGGTCGAGGCCAAGCCGGTGACCGGGCGTACGCACCAGATTCGCGTGCACACCTTGCATGCCGGTCATTGCATCGCGGGCGATACCAAGTATGGCGACGAGGATTTCTCCAAGGAAATTCGCGACTTGGGCGGCAAGCGCCTGTTCCTGCATGCCTACATGCTGACGGTGCCGCTGCCAGACGGTGGCGAGCTGAAGCTGCAGGCCCCTGTCGATGAGATGTGGGCCAAGACCGTGGAGCGTTTGAGTGTCGCACCTTGACTACAAGCTGCTGATCTTCGATTGGGACGGGACGCTGGCCAACTCCATTGGTCGGATTGTCGAATCGATGCACGTGGCGTCGACCCGTTCTGGCTTCGAGTTGTGCAGCGACCTGGCGGTCAAGGGCATCATCGGTCTGGGTTTGCCTGAAGCCATCCGCACCCTGTACCCGGACATCGACGACGACCAACTGATAGCGTTTCGGCAGCATTACGCCGATCACTACATCGCCCTCGAAGCTGAGCCTTCGCCGCTGTTCGATGGCGTGCGGCAATCCCTGGAGGTGTTCCGCGCCGAGGGGTATCACCTCGCCGTGGCCACCGGCAAGGCCCGTCGCGGGCTGGATCGGGTGCTCAAGGCCCACGGTTGGGAAGATTATTTCGACATTACCCGTGCAGCGGATGAAACCGCCAGCAAGCCCCATCCTCTGATGTTGGAGCAGATCCTGGCTCATTGCGGCGCCGCGCCGCGCCAGGCATTGATGGTGGGGGACGCGTCCTTCGACCTGATGATGGCGCGCAACGCCGGTATGGACAGCGTGGCGGTCAGCTATGGCGCTCAGTCCGCCCAAGTGTTGCAGCAGTACGAGCCCAGGCTGACGATTGATCATTTTTCCGAACTGCAAGCCTGGCTCAGCCGGGCTCAATAAGTCTTTGCTGGGGTTAATGGCATGAGTGACGAGTGGAAAGCGCCCGAAAAGGCTGAAAGCAGTGATGATAAAAGCTGGAAACTGCTGGAGAAGACCCTGCTGGCCAGCGTTCAGGAACAACGTCGTTCGCGGCGCTGGGGGATTTTCTTCAAATTGCTGACCTTCGTTTATCTGCTCGGCATGCTGGCGCTGTTCAGTCCGCTGATGGATATGGAAAAAAGTGCCACCCGTGGCGCTCACTACACTGCCTTGATCGACGTGCGCGGAGTGATTGCCGACAAGGAGTCCGCCAGCGCCGACAATATCGTCAGCAGCCTGCGCGCCGCGTTTGAAGACACCAAGGTCAAGGCCGTGATCCTGCGCATCAACAGTCCGGGCGGCAGCCCTGTGCAGTCGGGCTATGTGTACGACGAAATTCGCCGCCTGCGGGCGCTGCACCCGGATACCAAGCTCTACGCCGTGATTTCTGACCTGGGTGCCTCGGGTGCCTATTACATTGCCAGCGCTGCTGACCAGATCTACGCCGATAAGGCCAGCCTGGTCGGTTCCATTGGCGTGACGGCGGCGGGTTATGGTTTTGTCGGCACCATGGAGAAACTGGGGGTTGAGCGTCGCACCTACACCTCGGGTGAGCACAAGTCGTTCCTTGACCCCTTCCAGCCGCAAAAGGCCGATGAAACCCAGTTCTGGCAAGGCGTCCTGGACACGACCCATCGTCAGTTCATTGCCAGCGTGAAGCAGGGGCGTGGCGATCGGCTGAAGGATAAAGACCATCCGGAGCTGTTCTCCGGGCTGGTCTGGTCGGGCGAGCAGGCGTTGCCGCTGGGCTTGATCGATGGCCTGGGCAGTGCCAGTTCGGTGGCGCGGGATGTGATTGGCGAGAAAGAGTTGGTGGATTTTACGGTTGAGGAATCGCCGTTCGATCGTTTCTCCAAGAAGCTTGGTGCCAGTGTGGCTGAGAAGCTGGCCTTGTACATGGGCTTCCAGGGCCCGACGCTGCGCTGATGTCTCGGCTCTGACGCAGTTCAAGATGTGGGAGCGGGCTTGCTCGCGAATGCGGAGTGTCAGTCACTGAAGATTTGGCTGATTCATCGCCTTCGCGAGCAAGCCCGCTCCCACAGTTGATTTCGTGGTGGGCCTAAGGGATTTGTGCGCCTTCGGCCAGGAGCATATCCACCAGTCGAATCAGCGGTAGCCCAACAAGGCTGGTCGCATCCGGTCCTTCAGTACTCTGAAACAGACTCACGCCCAGCCCTTCAGCCTTGAAGCTGCCGGCGCAGTCATACGGTTGCTCGATCCGCAGGTAGCGCTCAATGCGTTCCACGTCCAGCTCGCGCATGTGCACGGTGAACGGCACGCAGTCGACCTGGCAATGCCCTGTCTCGCTGTTCAGCAGTGCCAGCCCGGTGAGGAAGCTCACACGTTTTCCGCTGGCCGCCAGCAGTTGCTCGCGGGCATTCTCGACTGTATGCGGCTTGCCGATGATCCGCCCTTCAAGTGCGGCCACCTGGTCCGAACCGATAATCAAATGCCCAGGATGGCTGGCGGCGAGGGCGCGGGCCTTTTGTTCGGCCAGGCGCTTGACCAGCTCAACGGCCGATTCATCCGGGTGGTGGCTTTCGTCGATATCCGGCGAGCTGCAGGTGAACGGCAAGTGCAGGCGGCTCAGCAATTCCCGGCGATAAACCGAGCTGGATGCGAGTAATAAAGGCAGCATGGACGTCTCCTCAAGGCAGCCGCAGATTCTAGCCGGGCGACCGGCTGACGCACAGGGCTGAATTTCCTTTGACATGGCTGGGTGCATCCCTATAATGCTGCGCCTATGTTGAATGACCCGATTCCACCTCACGTTGACCCGCGCAAATTGGCAGATCGTGGCACTTCCCTTCAAGGTGAATTGCCGCTGGCCGATTTGGAGAGACTCTGCGACCCGCTTTCCGACACTGTCGGTACGGTGCAGGCCAAATTTGTTTTTGAACGAGATGAACGTAAATCTGTGGTAATCCACAGCTTTATCGACACCGAGGTCAAAATGGTTTGCCAGCGTTGTCTTGAGCTGGTCACCCTGCCGATCCACAGCGAGTGCAGTTATGCTGTGGTGAAGGAGGGTGCGAATACCCAGTCGTTGCCGAAAGGTTATGACGTGCTGGAACTGGGCGAAGATCCTTTGGATCTGCATGCACTGATCGAGGAGGAGCTTCTGCTCGCCTTGCCCATTGTGCCTGCTCATCATCCGGAAGAATGCCAGCAGCCGGCGGGCCTCGATGACGAGCCCGAACCGAGCGAGGACGAGGTAACGCGGTCCAACCCGTTCAGTGTATTGGCGCAGTTAAAGCGTGACCCAAACGTTTAGGAGTTAATCAATTATGGCTGTTCAGCAGAACAAAAAATCCCGCTCTGCCCGTGACATGCGTCGTTCGCACGACGCCCTGACGGCAAGCACTCTGTCCGTAGAAAAGACCACTGGTGAAATTCACCTGCGTCACCACGTATCGCCAGAAGGCGTATACCGTGGCCGTAAAGTGATCGACAAGGGCGCTGACGAGTAATCACTTGTCTGCTCAAGTCATCGCGATTGACGCAATGGGCGGGGACTTCGGTCCCCGCAGCATTGTTCAGGCCAGCATTGCCAGCCTGTCTGCAACGCCCTCGCTGCACCTGACCCTTGTCGGTCAACCCTCCCTTCTTGAAGAATTGATTGCCAGCCATCCGGCGGTGGATCGCGCGCGCCTGACGATTACGCCGGCCAGCGAAGCCATCAGTATGGATGAAAAGCCGGCTGCGGCCCTGCGTGGCAAGCCCGACTCTTCAATGCGGGTGGCCCTGGAGCTGTTGCGTGATGGCAAGGTGCAGGCGTGTGTCAGTGCGGGCAATACCGGCGCATTGATGGCGTTGTCGCGGCATGTGCTCAAGACCCTCCCAGGCATTGACCGACCGGCGATGGTGGCGGCGATTCCTACGCAGAACGGCTACTGCCAGTTGCTGGACCTGGGCGCCAACGTCGATTGCAGTGCCGAGCATCTGTTCCAGTTCGCCGTGATGGGCTCGGTGGCCGCCGAAGCGCTGGGCGTGGCTCGGCCACGGGTGGCCTTGCTGAATATCGGAACCGAAGACATCAAGGGCAATCAGCAGGTCAAGCTCGCCGCCACGTTGTTGCAGGGCGCGCGGGGTTTGAACTACATCGGCTTCGTCGAAGGTGACGGCTTGTATCGTGGTGAGGCGGATGTGGTGGTGTGTGACGGATTTGTCGGCAATATCCTGCTCAAGTCCAGTGAAGGGCTGGCGACCATGATTGCCGCGCGTATCGAGGCTTTGTTCAAACGCAACCTGGCGTCGCGTCTGGTAGGGGGCTTGGCGCTGCCGCTGATGCGCCGGTTGCAGGCTGACCTGGCGCCCGCACGGCATAACGGGGCGAGCTTCCTGGGCCTGCAGGGCATTGTAGTCAAGAGCCACGGCTCGGCAGGTGTGGAGGGCTTTCAGAGTGCGATTGCGCGGGCCCTGATCGAGATCCAGGAAAATCTGCCGCAACGCTTGCACGGCCGTCTTGAGGATCTGTTGCCTTAGGCGAATTGGCTCGGGAGTGCTTAAATGTGACCGGCCAGTTCAATTGACCATCCAATCTGTCAGTTTCGTGCGCTCCCACCCTTGGGATTCATCTCAAGATCGGGAGCGACCATTTTTGACGACCCGATCATTAGGGGCTTGTTACATGTCTACATCCCTCGCATTCGTCTTTCCAGGGCAGGGTTCGCAGTCCCTCGGCATGTTGGCCGAGCTGGGCGCGCAATATCCGCTGATCCTGGAAACTTTCAAGGAAGCCTCCGACGCCCTGGGTTACGACCTGTGGGCACTGACCCAGCAAGGGCCGGAAGAGCAACTCAATCAAACCGATAAAACCCAGCCGGCCATCCTGACCGCTTCGATCGCCCTGTGGCGCTTGTGGCTGGCGGAAGGCGGCGCCCGCCCTGCATTTGTGGCCGGTCACAGCCTGGGTGAATACAGCGCCCTGGTGGCGGCGGGCAGCCTGACCCTCGGTGAAGCGGTCAAGCTGGTCGAGCGTCGTGGCCAGTTGATGCAGGAGGCCGTTCCGGCAGGGCAGGGCGGTATGGCTGCTATCCTGGGCTTGGACGACGCAGTGGTGATCCAAGCCTGCGCCGAAGCGGCACAAGGCGAGGTGGTCAGTGCGGTGAACTTCAACTCCCCTGGCCAGGTGGTGATCGCCGGCGCCAAGGCGGCGGTTGATCGTGCCATCGAAGGCTGCAAGGCCCGTGGTGCCAAGCGTGCCTTGCCATTGCCGGTGAGCGTGCCGTCGCACTGCGAGCTGATGCGCCCGGCGGCCGAGCGGTTTGCCGAGTCCATCGCTGCGATCAACTGGCAGGCACCGCAGATCCCGCTGGTGCAGAACGTCAGCGCAGCGGTTGCATTGGATCTTGAAACGCTCAAGCGCGACCTGCTGGAGCAGCTCTACAAGCCGGTACGCTGGGTTGAGTCGGTCCAGACCCTGGCCGCCAATGGCGCCACTGAGCTGGTCGAGTGCGGCCCGGGCAAGGTCCTGGCTGGCTTGAACAAGCGCTGCGCCGACGGTGTGTCGACCGCGAACCTCAATACCCCGGATGCCTTCGCTGCCGCCCGCGCGGCACTGGCCTGAACGCTTGATCCCGATTCTGAACTTAGGAGAAGCCTGCATGAGTCTGCAAGGTAAAGTTGCACTGGTCACCGGCGCAAGCCGTGGCATTGGCCAGGCGATCGCCCTGGAGCTGGGCCGTCAGGGCGCCGTTGTCATCGGTACTGCCACTTCCGCTTCGGGCGCCGAGCGTATCGCCGCGACCCTGAAGGAAAACGGCGTTCAGGGCACAGGTCTTGAGCTGAATGTGACCAGCGATGAGTCCGTTGCCGCTGTGCTGGCCGAGATTACCGCGCAGTTCGGCGCGCCGGCGATTCTGGTCAACAACGCCGGTATCACCCGCGACAACCTGATGATGCGCATGAAAGACGACGAGTGGTACGACGTGGTCGACACCAACTTGAACAGTCTGTTTCGCCTGTCCAAGGGTGTTTTGCGCGGCATGACCAAGGCGCGTTGGGGCCGAATTATCAATATTGGCTCCGTAGTGGGTGCCATGGGCAACGCAGGCCAAGTAAACTACGCCGCCGCCAAGGCCGGTCTGGAAGGTTTCAGCCGTGCACTGGCGCGTGAAGTCGGCTCGCGGTCGATTACGGTCAACTCGGTGGCTCCAGGGTTCATCGACACCGATATGACCCGCGAACTGCCCGAGGCACAGCGTGAGGCGTTGCTGACGCAGATTCCGCTGGGCCGTCTGGGCCAGGCTCAAGAGATCGCGAATGTGGTCACTTTCCTGGCATCCGACGGTGCGGCATACGTGACTGGGGCTACAATCCCGGTTAACGGCGGGATGTACATGAGTTAAATTGTGACGGATCGCTTCAAAAAAATGTCATACGAGCTGTCTAAAATCCGTTATAAAGCTGCAACTTAATTTATAGACAGGTGGCCGACCGGGTACAGGGTGAAGCTTTCAGTTGAAAAGCTGAAAAGGCTTTCTATACACTTACCCACTGGCCAGCTGCCTGAATTTGTCCATTAGGAGTTAAACAAGGTATGAGCACCATCGAAGAGCGCGTCAAGAAAATCGTTGCCGAGCAACTGGGCGTCAAAGAAGAAGAAGTGGTCAACACTGCTTCCTTCGTAGAAGACCTGGGTGCCGATTCCCTTGACACCGTTGAGCTGGTGATGGCTCTGGAAGAGGAATTCGAGACCGAAATCCCGGACGAAGAAGCTGAAAAAATCACTACTGTTCAAGCTGCTATCGACTACGTTACTAGCCACCAGGCGTAATAGTTTGTAGTCGTCGCTTGCTGTCAGGGAAAAACCGCACTGCTGTAACGGCGTGCGGTTTTTTCTTTAGCCCTGATGAAAAGTGAGCGTTGAAGCAAAGTGTCGTCATCAAGAAAAAGGAGAGTGCTGTGTCGCGTAGACGCGTCGTAGTCACCGGTATGGGTATGTTGTCGCCACTGGGCACGGATGTGCCGAGCAGTTGGCAGGGCATTCTGGCTGGCCACAGTGGTATTGGTCTGATCGAACACACGGACCTTTCTGCCTATTCCACCCGTTTTGGCGGCTCGGTAAAGGGCTTCAATGTCGAGGAATATCTCTCGGTCAAGGAGTCCCGCAAACTCGACCTGTTCATTCAATACGGCCTGGCAGCCGGTTTTCAGGCAGTGCGTAACGCCGGCCTGGAAGTCACCGACGCCAACCGTGAGCGCATCGGCGTAGCCATGGGTTCGGGTATTGGCGGTTTGACCAATATCGAAGAAACCAGCCGCACGCTGCATGATTCCGGCCCCCGTCGAATTTCACCGTTCTTCGTGCCGGGCTCGATCATCAACATGATTTCCGGTTTCCTGTCCATCCACTTGGGTGCACAGGGGCCCAACTACGCCATTGCCACGGCGTGTACCACGGGTACGCACTGCATCGGCATGGCGGCACGCAACATCGCCTACGACGAAGCTGACGTGATGATCGCCGGTGGCGCCGAAATGGCGGCCTGTGGTCTGGGCATGGGCGGCTTTGGCGCGTCCCGCGCGCTGTCGACCCGCAATGACGAACCGACCCGTGCCAGCCGTCCATGGGACAAGGGCCGTGACGGTTTCGTACTCTCCGACGGTGCCGGCGCGCTGGTACTGGAAGAGTTGGAGCACGCCAAGGCGCGTGGAGCGACCATCTACGCCGAGCTGATCGGCTTTGGCATGAGCGGCGACGCCTACCACATGACTTCGCCACCGTCCGACGGTGCCGGTGCTGCGCGTTGCATCACCAATGCCCTGCGCGACGCGAAGGTCAACCCCAGCCAGGTGCAGTACATCAACGCCCACGGCACCTCGACCCCGACCGGCGACCTGGCGGAAGCCGAGGCCATCAAGTCGGTGTTCGGCGAGCACGCCTACAACCTGGCGGTCAGTTCCACCAAGTCCATGACCGGTCACCTGTTGGGTGCGGCCGGCGCGGTCGAGGCGATCTTCAGTGTAATGGCCATCAAGGACCAGGTCGCTCCGCCGACCATCAACCTCGATGAGCCGGACGAAGGCTGTGACCTGAACTTCGTGCCTCACGAAGCCCAGCCGATGCCGATTGATGTGGTGATCTCCAACTCGTTCGGTTTCGGGGGGACCAACGGCTCCCTGGTGTTCCGCCGGTTCGCCGAGTGATGCACCGCTGGGTCGACGGTCAGCCAGCGGACAGCGTGCCCCTGAAAGACCGTGGCCTGGCGTACGGCGACGGTCTGTTCGAGACCATCGCCGTGAGGGGCGGGCAGCCCGTGCTGCTCGACCGTCACCTGCAGCGCCTTGAGGAGGGTTGCAGGCGCCTTGCGTTTGTTGTGGATCACGTACTGGTTCGCAGTGAAGTGCTCCGCTTTGCCGCCGCCCTCGGCGACGGTGTCCTCAAGTTGATCCTGACCCGCGGCGACAGCCTGCGCGGTTATGGCATCAACCCCGGCGCCCCGGTGCGCCGCATCTTGCAGGGCAGTCCGCCCGCCACCTATCCCATCGCCCATGGCACTGACGGCATTCGTCTGTTTCCATGCGCCACCCGCTTGGCCGAGCAGCCGCTGCTGGCGGGTCTCAAGCACCTCAACCGCCTCGAACAAGTGATCGCGCGCGCTGAATGGCAAGATTCCGAGCACGCCGAAGGCTTGATGCTGGATATGTCCGGTCGTGTGATCGAAGGTGTCTTCAGCAACCTGTTCCTGGTGCGCAACGGCTTGTTACTAACCGCTGATCTGAATCGTTGCGGCGTGGCCGGCGTGATGCGCGGCGAGATACTGGCCCTGGCACATGGGCTGGGCGTCCCGGTAGCCGTGGCCGACATCAGCCTTGAGCAGTTGCAACAGGCCGATGAGGTCTTCGTCTGCAACAGCGTTTATGGCATTTGGCCGGTGCGTGGATGCGCTGCGATGAGCTGGTCGGTTGGCCCGCTCACCCGTAAACTGCAGGGCATTGTTCGCGCATTATTGGAAGTTTGAGTTGATACGAAAATTGGTTTTATTGCTGCTGATCAGCCTGATCTCGGCAGGTTTGCTGCTGGGTTTTTCCGCCTGGAAGCTCGACTCTGCCTTGAAGCAGCCCTTGAATCTGACGCAGGAACAATTGCTTGATGTCCCGGCCGGGGCAACGCCGACCGGTACCTTCAATCGCTTGGAAGCCGAGGGTGTGCTCGATGACGCCTTCTGGCTGCGTCTCTACTGGCGCTTCAACCTGGAGGGCCAACCACTGCATAGCGGTGAGTATCGCCTGACGCCCGGCCTCACGGCCCAAGGCTTGATAGGCCTGTGGCAGCGTGGCGAAGTGGTGCAGTACAGCCTGACCTTGGTGGAAGGTTGGAATTTCCGCCAGGTACGTTCGGCCCTGGCCAAGCATGAAAAGATCGTGCAGACCCTTGCGGGCCTCAGCGACAGCGAAGTCATGGATAAGCTGGGTCACTCGGGGGTGTTCCCTGAGGGGCGATTCTTTCCCGATACCTACCGGTTTGTACGTGGCATGACTGACGTCGACTTCCTGAAAAAAGCCTACAACCGGCTGGACGATGTGCTCGCCCAGGAGTGGAGCAAGCGGTCCGCCGATGCGCCGTACACCGACCCTTATCAAGCGCTGATCATGGCTTCTTTGGTGGAAAAAGAGACCGGCGTGCCGGAAGAGCGCGGGCAGATTGCCGGTGTGTTCGTGCGCCGCCTGAAGATCGGCATGCTGCTGCAGACCGACCCAACGGTGATCTACGGCCTGGGTGAGCGCTACAACGGCAAGTTGACCCGCGCCCACCTCAAGGAAGCGAACCCCTACAACACCTACATGATTGCCGGCCTGCCACCGACACCCATCGCGATGGTCGGGCGCGAAGCGATCCATGCGGCGCTGAACCCCGTGCCGGGAAGCAGCCTGTATTTCGTCGCACGGGGCGACGGCAGCCATATTTTTTCCGATGACCTGGATGCGCATAATGCCGCCGTACGTGAGTTTCAGCTCAAGCGTCGCGCCGATTACCGCTCCAGCCCGGCACCGGTGGTGAAACCGCTGGACGACGCTGCGCCGCCTGCTGATGCTCCGGTCGAGCCCGCGCCGGACAGCCCCGCGCCGCAAAGCCCGCAATGACTCTGACTAAGGACTGCCTGTGACTGGCTTGTTTATTACCTTGGAAGGCCCGGAAGGCGCCGGCAAAAGCACGAACCGCGATTATCTGGCCGAGCGCCTGCGTGCCGAGGGCATCGAAGTGGTGCTGACCCGTGAACCGGGCGGGACGCCGCTGGCCGAGCGGATTCGCGAAGTCCTCTTGGCTCCGGGTGACGAGCAGATGAATCCGGACACTGAGCTGCTGCTGGTGTTTGCCGCACGCGCCCAACACTTGGCCGAAGTGATTCGCCCAGCCCTGGCGCGGGGTGCCGTGGTGATTTGTGACCGTTTCACTGATTCCACCTACGCCTACCAGGGCGGTGGCCGGGGGTTGTCCCTGGAGCGCATCGCCACCCTGGAAACGTTCGTGCAGGGTGATGTGCGCCCGGATCTGACCCTGCTGTTCGACCTGCCGGTGGAAGTGGGGATGGCTCGCGCCAGCGCCCGCGGTCGTCTGGATCGCTTCGAGCTGGAAGGCCGGGCATTTTTCGACGCGGTACGCACCGCGTTCCTCAAGCGTGCCGAGGCTGAGCCTGCGCGTTATTCCCTGTTGGACGCCGCCCAGCCGTTGGCTCAAGTGCAGCAGGCCATCGATGCCCTGTTGCCCAAACTGCTGGAGCGCGCCCGTGGCTGAGTCCTACCCGTGGCAGGACAGCCTCTGGCAGCAACTGGCCGGCCGTGCCCAGCACGCCCATGCCTATCTGCTGCACGGGCCAATGGGGATCGGTAAACGCGCCCTCGCTGAACGCCTGATGGCCAGCTTGCTGTGCCAGCGCCCCGTCAATCTGGAAGCCTGTGGCGAGTGCAAGTCCTGCCTGCTGCTCAAGGCCGGTAGTCACCCGGACAACTATTTACTGGAGCCTGAGGAGGCGGACAAGGCGATCAAGGTCGACCAGGTGCGTGATCTCGTCAGCTTCGTGGTGCAGACCGCGCAGATGGGGGGCCGCAAGGTGGTGCTGATCGAGCCGGTGGAGGCGATGAACATCAATGCCGCCAACGCCTTGCTCAAAAGCCTTGAGGAGCCTTCCGGCGATACCGTGTTGTTGCTGGTGAGCCATCAATCCAGCCGCCTGTTGCCGACCATCCGCAGCCGCTGCGTGCAACAGGCTTGCCCATTGCCGAGCGAGGCCATGAGCCTGCAGTGGCTGGCGCAGGCTTTGCCGGAATGCTCCGCTGACGAACGGGTTGAATTACTGACCCTGGCGGCCGGTTCACCCTTGGCGGCGGTCAAGCTGCAAGCCCAAGGGGTGCGCGAGCAGCGTGCGCTGGTCGTCGATGGCGTGAAGAAGTTGCTCAAGCAAGAACTGTCCGCCACGCAACTGGCCGAAAGCGCCTGGAAGGACATCCCGCTGCTGCTGCTGTTCGATTGGTTCTGTGACTGGTCGAGCCTGATCCTGCGTTACCAGTTGACCCAGGATGAAGGTGGCCTGGGCCTGCCGGATATGCGCAAGGTCGTGCAATACCTGGCGCAGAAAAGCGCCCAGGACAAAGTGCTGACTATTCAGGACTGGATTCTCGCCCAGCGCCAGAAGGTGCTCGGCAAAGCCAACCTCAACCGCGTGCTGTTGCTTGAAGCGCTGCTGGTGCAGTGGGTTGGCCTGCTCGGCCGTCGTTAATTTCCGTGGTCGACGGGTGTATCGTTGGCCAGACACTTTCCGTGACTTAAGTCGTACTTTCCTATGCTCGTAGATTCCCATTGCCACCTTGATCGCCTGGACCTTGCCCAACATGGTGGTTCCCTCGACGCCGCCCTTGAGGCAGCGCGCCAGCGCGGGGTAGGGCACTTCCTGTGTATCGGCGTCAGTGCCGAAAACGCCGCCGACGTCAAAACCCTCGCTGATCGCTATGCCGATGTGGACTGTTCGGTGGGTATCCACCCATTGGACCTCAAGCCTGGCGAAGCCCCGGCCCTCGATTGGCTGTTGGCCGAACTCAACCACCCGCGCGTGGTGGCCATTGGCGAAACCGGCCTGGATTACCACTACGAGCCCGAAGCCGCCGACTTGCAGCAAGCCTCGTTCCGCCTGCACCTGCAAGCTGCCCAGCAAACCGGCAAACCAGTGATCGTCCATACCCGTGGTGCGCGTGCCGATACCCTCACGCTATTGCGCGAAGCCGCGCTGCCCCAGGCCGGCGTGTTGCACTGTTTCACCGAGGATTGGGAAATGGCCAAGGCCGCCCTGGACCTGGGGTTCTATATTTCCTTGTCGGGTATCGTCACCTTCCGCAATGCCGATGCCCTGCGCGATGTGGCCCGCCAGGTGCCGGCAGATCGCCTGCTGGTGGAAACCGACTCGCCGTACCTGGCGCCCATTCCCCATCGCGGCAAGCCCAACCTGCCGGAATATGTGCGCGATGTGGCGGATTACCTGGCGATGCTGCGCGGTGAGTCATACGAACGCTTCGCGCAGCAGACGACCGAGAACTTCAAGCGCCTGTTCCCGCTGGCGCATGTCGCTGGGTAGAGCCGCCAAATCGCAGGCAAAAAAAACCCGGGTTCTGGGGGGTGAATCCGGGCTAAGACCATTAGGAGTAAAACAAGGGCACACAGTCCGTCGGTACCCAGGTCGGCGCTTCACTTGGGGGAGATGTCACGCCGACAGTTCAAGTATTGATCAGTATCCCATTCAGTCCAGTCATATCTGGTCGTTTTTTAAACAGATTTGGAATACGCGCGCTTCGCTTGAGTTCTCATTGAGCGGATGGGCAGTTGCAGATGTTGCGTATTATTTCTGACTGATATCGATGAAAACGTTGGTGTACTGAAAGTTAAGTGCGTGACGGGTTCACATAGACGTTGCCCAACGACCGTTCAGTCGGGATAATCCCTCGCATCGGGTAAATCGTATCGCCTCGTATCCATGGCCATGCGTAACCCTCCCTATTCCGACCTCTGCAGACCTCTTCCTCATGCACAAAGAACCCCGTAAGGTCCGTGAGTTTCGCCGCCGTGAGCAGGAAATTCTCGACACTGCACTCAAGCTGTTCCTCGAACAAGGTGAAGACAGCGTCACCGTCGAGATGATCGCGGATGCCGTGGGTATCGGCAAAGGCACGATCTACAAGCACTTCAAGTCCAAGGCCGAGATCTATCTGCGCCTGATGCTGGATTACGAGCGCGACTTGAACGAGTTGCTGCATTCGGCCGATGTCGACAAGGACAAAGAAGCCCTGTCCCGGGCGTATTTCGAGTTTCGTATGCGTGACCCGCAGCGCTACCGCCTGTTCGATCGCCTGGAAGAGAAGGTGGTTAAAGGTCACCAGGTGCCGGAAATGGTCGAGGAACTGCACAAGATCCGCGCCTCGAACTTCGAACGCCTGACCTTGCTGATCAAGGGCCGCATCAGTGAAGGCAAGCTCGAAGACGTTCCACCGTATTTCCATTACTGCGCTGCCTGGGCTTTGGTGCATGGCGCTGTGGCCCTGTATCACTCGCCGTTCTGGAGCAACGTGTTGGAAGATCAGGAAGGTTTCTTCCAATTCCTGATGGACATCGGCGTACGCATGGGCAACAAGCGCAAGCACAGTGCCGAACTGCCAAGCGCTGAATCGAAGAGCGACGAAACCCCCGCAACGTAAGTCATTCACCGCAATGATGGCGCAATGATTTTCTGCCAGGTGCGTTACCTGAGGAATATACTCAGGCAAGGATCTTGCTAAAAACTGATTTATAGGTCAGCTTTTGGAGCGTTTGAATTGTCCTCTGCCGGAGTGATCCATGATCGTTGATCGTCAAGGCAGGCGGTTTCGCAATTTGCGGATCAGCCTGACCTCAGCCTGCAATTATGCGTGTACCTACTGCGTGCCCAACGGCAAGCGGCTGGTGGCTGCCCAGGACGAACTCTCGGCCGAGGCCATGGCTCGGGGTGTGGCTTACCTGATCGAAGCGGCCGGTATCGAACGCTTGCGTATCACCGGCGGCGAGCCGTTGGTCAGCCCCAAACTGGAAGCCTTCATGGGCGCGGTGGGGCAAATGGGGCTCAGTGACATCAGCCTGACCACCAACGGCCAACTGCTGGCGCGCAAACTGCCGTTGCTGGTGGAGGCCGGCATTCGTCGGATCAACGTCTCCCTCGACACCCTGGACGCCGACGCTTTCCGCAGCATCGCCCGTGGCGGAGACCTGGCGACCGTGCTGGATGGTATGGAGCAGGCCCGCGCTGCCGGGATCAAGATCAAGGTCAATATGGTGCCGTTGCGCGGCCAGAACCTGGACCAGGTGATGCCGCTGCTCGATTACTGCCTGGAGCGCGGCTATGAGCTGCGTTTTATCGAACTGATGCGCATGGGGCACTTGGCAAAAGATTCCAACGCGTTCCTGCAGCAATTCGTCAGCCTGCAACAACTGCTCAGCCTGATCGGTGAACATCACGAGTACCTGCAAGCCAGTGCGCCTGTCGATGCCACGGCGGTGCGCTACGAAGTCCCAGGCCGAGGCTTCTTTGGGGTGATCGCCAACGAAAGCGTACCGTTCTGCCGTACCTGTTCGCGCTTGCGGCTGTCCTCCACCGGTTGGCTGCATGGCTGCCTGTCGTCGAGTAATCGTCACTACGTGGGTGACTTGCTCGATCAACCGCGTCACCAGGCATTGCCGGCCCTGCAGGGCTTGCTGGTCAAAGCCCTGGGCGACAAACAGGAAGTGGCCTTCTCCGGCGGTGCGACGATCATGAAGATCATCGGCGGCTAGCCCAAGCTGGCGCAGAACCTGCATCAGGTGCCCATTCGCCGGTTTTCCGTCACCGGCTTCTGGAGGATTAGGATGCGTAGTCTGGTTTTGCTGCTGGCGTCGTTGGCCCTGAGTGGCTGCATGACCGTCAGCGATATGGCCGAAGGCACCCGCTATCAGATGAGCGACGCCGGGTTGCTCGACCACAGCGATACCCGTCGTACGGCTTCGGTTCGCATACAGCCGGACTCATTTGTCTTTATTGCCCAAGGCGCCTTCGTACCGCCGGGCAGCGCCTATCCGCGACCTAATGTGGTGGCCGAGGAAGCGTTCAACGGCTTCGTCGAATATTTCCCGATGGTGCGGCGCGCCCGTCAGCCTGAGGGGCTCGAGCAGGCCATGGCCGAAGCCCGTGGGGCAGGCGCTCACTACTTGCTGTATTGCCGCTTCGCCGCGGCCGATGACCGTATCGGCAACGCCGATGAGTGGACCGACCAACAAGCCCTGGACCGCTTGGGCCTGGACAGCGGCGTGATCCAGATCATGCTGATCGAGACCAGCACCCAGTATTTGATTGATACTGCACGTATTCGCAGTCGTGGCGGTTTACTGACGTTCCACGATAACAAGCCGCAAGATCTGATTGCCCGCCCCTTGGCGCAGTATGCTCGAGGTTTGCTGGGCATGAGTGATCAGTAAAGCAGAGGAGCCCCCCATGACCGATTCCGCCAAGGCCAATGATCTATTGGCCCAACTGCCCAAGGGCAAGGGGCCGGCACCTGTGCATTTGTGGAACCCGGATTTCTGTGGCCACATCGATATGCGCATCGCCCGCGACGGCACCTGGTTTTATCAGGGCACGCCCATCGGGCGAAAGCCGATGGTCAAAATGTTCTCCACTATCATTCGCCGCGACGGCGATGATTATTTCCTGATTACCCCGGTAGAAAAGGTCGGCATCACCGTCGATGATGCGCCGTTTGTGGCAGTTACCCTGGACGTTGAAGGCGAGGGCGAAAACCAGGTACTGCGCTTCACTTCCAACGTCGATGAGCAGATCGAGGCGGGCCTCGAACACCCGCTGCGGGTGGTGGTCGATTCCGTCACTCAGGAGCCTGCCCCCTATCTGCGGGTACGCACCAACCTTGAAGCCCTCGTTCACCGCAACGTGTTCTACCAATTGGTGGAGTTGGCGGTGAGCCGTCCGATCAACGGTCAGAACTGGCTTGGAGTATGGAGCGGCGGGGAGTTTTTCCCCATTGGCCTGGAGCCCTGAGGCCGTTTATTTCACCTCCTGAAATAATTTGCTTGCTGAGATCGGACGCTTTCGGTTATCAATTTGTACATGATTAGACATGTTCGATTTGATAAGAAAAAACGCGTCGTCGACGAGCTCATCCGCCGTATCGAGGGTGGGGTGATGGCCGACGGTTTCCTGTTGCCGGGCGAACACCAGTTGGCCGAGGAGTTTGCGGTCAGCCGTGGCACGCTGCGTGAAGCGCTTGCCGAGCTCAAACGCCGCAACTACATCGCCACCCAGAGCGGCGTGGGTTCCATCGTCACCTTTGACGGTATGGTGCTGGACCAACGCAGCGGCTGGGCCCAGGCCCTGGCGGATACCGGTGCGCGGGTGACCACCGATGTCCTGCGCCTTGAAGCGGTCACCCGGCCGGACTTGCTCAGCCGTTTCGGCTGCGACCAATTCATTGCCCTCGACCGTCGCCGGCGTACGGCCGACGGCACTGCGGTGTCCCTGGAGCGCTCGCTGATGCCGGCCTCCGGTGGCTTGGAAAGCCTGCCTCGTATCGGCTTGATCGACAACTCCCTGACCATCACCCTGGCGGCCTATGGCTATGTAGGCGCCGAAGGTGACCAGTGGATCGGTGCCGAGCCGCTGAGCGATGAAGACGCCGAGTTGCTTGGGCGCCCTATTGGCACGGTGTTTCTCAAGGCATCGCGCACGACTTACGATCGTCGCGAGCGCTTTATGGAGTATGTCGAAAGCCTGCTCGACCCTCTGCACTTTCGTTTGCACCTGCAATTTGGAGCTTCAAAATGACCCCGGCCAATCGTGCGCTTGGCGCTTTCTATGGCCTGGCCCTGGGGGATGCCTTGGGCATGCCCACCCAGTCGCTGAGCCGTGAGCAGGTCCGGGCACGCTTCGGTGCGATTACCACGTTGCAAGCTGCCGATGCCGACCAACCCATCGCGCCGAACATGCCCGCCGGCTCTATCACCGATGACACCGAGCAGGCCATTCTGGTGGCGCAGTTGCTGGTGGACGGTCAAGGCAAGATCGAACCGAGCGTGCTCGCCCAGCGCTTGATCGACTGGGAGGCGGTGATGCGCGCCAAGGGCTCCCAGGATTTGCTCGGCCCATCGACCAAACGCGCAATCGACATGATCCTCGCCGGCCACACCCCGGAGGAATCCGGGCGCTATGGCACCACCAATGGCGCGGCGATGCGCATCACCCCCGTCGGTATCGCCGCCGATGTCAGCGACCCGGCGCACTTTATTCAGGCCGTGATCCAGGCGTGCCAGGTCACCCATAACACCAGCCTGGGTATCTCCAGTGCTGCGGCGGTCGCGGCGGTGGTCTCGGCCGGCATCAACGGCGTGGACCTTGGGGAAGCGCTCAACATCGGCGTCCAGATTGCCCAGCAGGCCGAAGGCCACGGCCACTGGATTGCCGGTGGGCGTGTTTCCACCCGCATCAGTTGGGCGCGCACCTTGAGCGTCGGCAGCGGTGACAAGGCGCTGTTCGCTGACCTGCTCTATGAGTTGATCGGTACTTCGGTGGCGTCCCAGGAATCGGTGGTGGTGTCGTTTGCCCTCGCGCAGCAAGTGGCGTCGGGCGATATGACGGCCTTCGAGGCCCTGTGCCTGGCCGCCAGCCTGGGGGGCGACACCGACACCATTGCGGCGATCCTCGGCGCCATGGTGGGCGCGTGCCTGGGCCTGCAGTGCTGGCCGGCAGCGATGATTGAACAGGTCAAACAGGTCAATGGCCTGGCGTTGCAGCCGTTGGTCCACGGGCTGCTCGCGTTGCGCTAAGCCGCCCATTGGACCTTGCTGAGTCAGGACGACTTAGTCTCTGCCACAACCACAATAATACTGGCACCAGGAGCCCCTCTCATGAGCAGCACTTCTTCCGGCCAAAGCGCCGGGCAGTTGGAAACACGTGGTATCGAACCGGTCCCGGAGGGCGAGTGCAACGGCCATCCGCTGCAATTGTTCTGGGTGTGGTTCGCCGCCAACATCAGCATCCTTGGCTTGCCGCTCGGCGCGACGCTTGTGGCGTTCCGCGGCCTGGCGATCTGGCAGGCCATTCTCGTCGCCCTCCTTGGCGCGGCCGGTTCCTTTGCGGTGGTGGGCATCATCTCCATCGCTGGCCGTCGGGGGCGCGCGCCCAGCCTGACCTTGTCCCGCGCCATCTTCGGCGTGCGCGGCAATATCGGTCCGACCCTGGTGTCGCTGATGTCGCGCCTGGGCTGGGAAACCGTCAACACCACGACGGCGGCCTTTGTATTGCTGTCGCTGTGTTCGATCCTGTTTCACTCGCCGGTCGAGGCGAAAAGCGCGCCGTTGCTGACCTTGCTGTTTATCGCCCTCTTCGTGCTGCTGACCCTGTCGGTTTCTGGCCTCGGTCATGCGACGTTGCTGGTGATCCAGAAGTGGGCCACTTACGTGTTCGGTGCCTTGAATATCCTGGTGGGCGGTTTCCTCTGCGCCACCATCGACTGGAGCGCGGTGTTCAACGCTACACCGGCACCGCTGAGCGCGATGATCATCGGCATCGGCACCATGGCGGCGGGCACGGGTATCGGTTGGGCCAACGCTGGCGCCGACATGTCGCGCTACCAGCACCGCAGCGTCAAGGCTGCGCGCCTGGTGGCATCTGCCGCATTTGGCGCGGGTATTCCGCTGGTATTGCTGATCACTCTCGGCGGCCTGCTGTCGGTGGGCAATAACGACCTGGCCTCGGCCACTGACCCGATCATCGCGATCCGCGACATGCTGCCGACCTGGATGGCCGTGCCGTACCTGATCACGGCGTTTGGCGGGCTGCTGCTTTCCAACAACCTCTCGGTGTACTCGGCCGGACTCACCACCTTGACCCTGGGCTTGAAGGTCAAGCGCGTGCATGCGGTGATCGTCGACATCGTGGCGATCTTCGCCGGTTCTATCTACTTCATGCTGATCGCCGACAGTTTCTACGGCCCGTTCATTACCTTCATCTCGTTGCTGGCGGTGCCGATCACAGCGTGGGTCGGGATCTTCGTGGTCGACCTGATTCACCGTCACTACTACAGCCCAAAAGACCTGCTGGACGTCAGCCCCACCAGCGCCTACTGGTACCGCGGCGGTATCGAATGGCGTGCGTTCGGCGCCTGGGCCGTGGCGATCGTGCTGGGCTTGAGCTTCACCACCATTGGCACCACCGCTGAAAATATCTGGTTCGCCGGGCCGTTGTCTGACTCCTGGCTGGGCCATAACGGCCTCGGCTGGATCGTCACCTTCCTGGTGGCCGGTGGGATTTATGCGGTACTGGGCGGCGCGGCTGATCGGCGCCCAGCTTTGGTAGAGAGCCCCAATGTCTAGATTGCTGCACACAGGCCAAGTCATCGTTGACCTGGTCATGGCCCTCGACACCTTGCCCGCAACCGGCGGCGACGTGTTGGCACACTCGGCCAATTTCGAAGCCGGCGGTGGGTTTAATGTGATGGCTGCGGCGCGGCGCAATGGTTTACCGGTGATTTACCTGGGCCGTCACGGCAGTGGGCGCTTCGGCGACCTGGCGCGCGCGGCGATGCAGGCCGAGGGCGTGGAGATGGCGCAGGCGGCCAGCGAAGGCAAGGACACCGGGTTGTGTGTGTCGCTGACCGAGGCCACCACCGAGCGCACCTTCATTTCCCATATCGGTGCTGAAGGTGACTTGAGCGCCGAGGATTTGGCCCGCGTGGTGCCGCGCGCGGATGACTATGTGTATGTGAGCGGCTACAGCCTGTTGCTCGATGGCAAGGCGCAGGCGTTGCTCGATTGGCTGCTGGCGTTGCCGCGTGAAATCACGGTGGTGTTCGACCCGGGCCCGCTGGTCAAGGCGCCGGACTCGGCGCTGATGCGGGCCTTGCTGCCGCGTATCGATATCTGGACCAGCAACGGCCCGGAAGCGCTCGCGTTTACGGGCGCCGCTATGTTGGCCGACGCACTGACCGAGCTTAATCGCCTCCTGCCTGCCGAAACATTGCGGGTGGTGCGTGATGGCCCGAACGGATGTTGGGTCAGTGCCCAAGGCAACGCCGAACATGTACTGGGGTTTGACGTGAAAGCGGTCGACAGCAACGGTGCAGGCGATGCCCATGCGGGCGTCTTTCTCGCCGGGTTGGCCAATGGTTTGGCACCTGTTGACGCGGCGCGTCGTGCCAATGCAGCCGCTGCGCTGGCGGTCACGCGTTGGGGGCCTGCAACTGCACCCGGGCCTGCCGAAGTGGATGCATTGTTGGCAAAATAGGCACCTATCAGCACCGAGCGACTCCATGACCCAGAACGGCGCAGGAGCAGGAGCGCCCGATGATGTTGCTGGTCTCGGCCCCCATTTGATCGGTGCCTAGCCGGCCTTGCGCAGCGCATCGATCAACTGATCTTTGCGCATGCTCGAACGCCCCCGAATATCCTTGGCCCGCGCTTCTTTTAACAAGCTTTCCTTGGTTTGCGTGCTTAGCGAAACCGTGCTGTTACGCGGGTGGCCTTCGCGGGTGGCGGCGGCACGCTTGGCGGACTCACTTCGCGCCTGGGCTTTTTTCTCCGGGGCCTTGTTGCGGCCTGAACCACCGGGTTTTTCGCCTCCACCGGACTGCTTATTGACGGTCGCCCAGGCTCGGGCTTCGGCTTCATCCGTGGGGACGCCTTTTTGCTCGTAACTCTCTTCGATACGAGCGGCCTTACGCTTCTGTGCGGCGGTGTATTTGGCTTTGCTTCCAAGAGGCATTGCGATACTCCTACTGGCCCTTAATGTCCGGGCCAGACCAGACAAAATGGATTACTGACGGCTCTCACCTTCCAGCTTGCGGGCCTCGTCGACGCCCGACGCGGTCAGTTTGATCGGCAGGTTCAACGAATATTCACCGGCATCGTCGGTGGTCACATGCCCATCCTTGATCAGCCCACGGTCCTGTAGGAACGCCAAGACACTGGCGACCACTTTTTCACCGCGGTAGTTATCCAGAACCTCCTTGCCCAGGCCATTCGGGTGGGCGTGCAGCAGGCGGGTGAGGACTTCTTTTTCAAGGTTTCTATCGACGTTCATGCTTACCTCTTCACTGGGGAATGGTCAGGTGTTCGTCTTGCTACCGCAGTATCAAGGCGCAGGTTGTTTCGGTGCGCCGGGAATGCGGTTGTCGTCGCCTTTGTTGACATTCGGTTCTTTTGCTCCGGGGCCCATCTTGCCGTTACCGACGGCGGCGGGGGCCTGGCGTTGTGTGTCGTTGCCTTGGGTGCGTGGGTCGGCACCGTTGTTGATAATCGCGCCACCATTGGTATCAAGGCCGGTGCCCATTGAATCCTGAGACTCCTGGGTAGCAGGGCTCGGTGGGTTGCCGACGGGATCGGTCTTGCCGGTGGACGATGTGGCAGCCAAGGCACTCAGCGATGCGGCAGACAAAAGGCCGGTGAGGGCGAGGGCGGCGAGTTTGGAATTTTTCATCAGGGGTGTCTCCATATGATTAATGTCCTTACCCTTTATTGGTCCGCCCCCGTTTCGGGTTCGTGCCTTGATGGCGACGAACGGTATTAACTTACCTGTAAGGCTTTGTGTGCCGAGCGCTGGCGCCAGATCAATCGCGCCACCGTGATCAGCCAGTTGAACAAGGCCACGCCCAGCACACTCGCCAGCAGCATCGGGAGGCCGTAGTCGACGATGATCTTGCCCGCCAGCCAGGGAAAACCGAACACGCCGATAAAGTACGCCAGGCTGAACAGCAGCAGTGCCTGGGATGTAGTGCCTGACGGCGCTTCGTTGGCCACCAGCCCATTGATCACGGAATACGTGAGGCCGTACCCCACCCCCAACGTGGCCGCCGCCAGCAGGTAGCTGAAGTTACCGCTAACGCCAAATGCAAACAGCGCGATAGACCCGAGCATGATCCCGGATAACGCACAGGCGGCCCGGTAGGCATCACGCTTGACCACGTGGCCGGCGATCAGTAGGCGGCTGGTGATTGCGGCACTCAGGAACCCCGCGAAGAACAGCGAATAGTCCAACCTATGGGCCGCTGCATAGCTGGTCTGGAACGATGACAGCCCGCCAAATACACAGCCACCCAGGCCAACCATCAGGATGGAAAATGCGGCTTTTGATGACAGCACTCGGCGGCTGGAGGCCCAGGAAATCCTCGATGTGGGCACATTCGCGTGATGCTTGAGGTGTGCCCCCATGCGCCAGAACATCGCGACGCCCGCGAGGCTGGCCAACCCCGCAATATAGAAGGCCGTTGTCAGCGGCAGGTCCAATGCACTGGCGGCTCGCCCGAGCAAAGGGCCGGCTCCGATCCCGCTCAACATGCTTCCCGACAGCAGCGCAAAGTATTTGGCCCGCTGGTGGGACTCCACCAGCAGCGTCACGATGATCGGACCCAAGGTGTAGAACACACCCCAGCCCAACCCCAAAGACAGCCCGAATACCATCAGGCCTTGACCAAAACCCGGCGTCAGCGCAAACCCCAGGCAGGCCACCACCAGCAATACACCCATCCCCGCAATAGCCCGTGCCGCGCCCACGGCATCGGCCAAATGTCCGCAACACACCACCGCCACGAAAGTGCTGAGCATCGCCATGGAAATCACGCTGCCGGCATCATGTTCGTTTCCTCCGCGCGAATGGATCAATAGCGACAGCAGAAACGTCGAGCCGTAGGACAGCGACAGCAAGAAGCTGGCAAGGCAGAACAGCGCAAATGTCTTCGCGCCCACCGCAGGCGTGGTGTGCATGAGTAAGTCTCGAGTCGTTGGATTTATGCGCTCTGTTTACCATGCACAGCCCGGCGGATTGTTCTGTGGTTGGTGGTGCTCGGGTTAGCGTGCGACGGAGTAAAGCGCCCCGGTTGCTGCGAAATTGCACTGCAATCGGTCATCAAAGCGTCTTAGTATGTGGGCTTTGAAATTGCCCAAGGCCTGCCCATGACCATCGAGATTCGCCCCGCCGTGCCCAGCGATGCTGCGCAGATCCTGACGTTCATCACCGAACTTGCCGAATACGAAAAGGCCCGGCATGAAGTGATCGCCAGCGTGGCGGATATTGAGCGCAGCCTGTTCAGCGAAGGGGCTACCGCCCATGGCCTGATCTGCTCGCGGGATGGCGTGCCGATTGGTTTCGCGGTGTTCTTTTTCAGTTATTCGACGTGGCTTGGCAGCAACTGCCTGTACCTGGAAGACCTCTACATCAACCCGGAACAACGCGGCGGTGGGGCGGGCAAGAAGTTGTTGCGCCACTTGGCGAAGATTGCCTGCGACAACGGTTGCGGGCGCTTTGAATGGAGCGTGCTGGACTGGAACGAACCGGCCATCGCGTTCTACAAATCCATCGGTGCCCAGCCGCAGGAGGAGTGGGTGCGCTATCGCATGGAAGGGGATGCGCTGCGCGATTTTGCCCAAGGCTGATCCGCGCTCCGCTGAAAAACCGGCCTTTAATGGCTGATGCCAGTCAGTTAAGAGCTAGAAAGAGCAACCGGTAACCTGTGGCGAGGGAGCTTGCTCTCTCGCCACAGTTACAGTGCTCCTTCTTCGCTGACGAGCATCAGCCATTAAAGGCCGGTTTTTTATGTTTGCTCTCACAATATGGGATGCAAATTTATATATTGAGATATTTAAAGGTCTGGGTTTATAGTCGGCTGCATCAGCACTCACTACCAAAAATAAAACAGGTGAAGCGATGCAGGCACAACCGCTGTCATTACCCGCTGTGCCCGAGCCGACTTACGGCGAGCGGCTAAAGAATAAAGTGGTGATTATCACTGGCGCTGCGCAGGGTATTGGCGAGGCGATCGTCGCTTGCTTCCAGGCCCAGCAGGCGCGATTGGTGATCGCGGATATCCAGGGCGAAAAGGTCGAGCGCGTTGCCGCCCACTGGCGCGAGCGTGGCGCCGAGATCGTCGCGCAACCTGTCGATATCACTTCCAAAGCTCAATGGCAGTCGCTGGTCGACCTGGCCATCGAGCGCTTCGGTCGCGTCGATGTGCTGGTCAACTGTGCCGGGGTGAATGTATTTCGCGACCCCCTTGAAATGACCGACGAAGACTGGCGCCGTTGCTTCGCCATTGACCTGGACGGCGCCTGGTACGGCTGCCGTTCGGTGTTGCCGCACATGATCGAGCAGGGCATCGGCAACATCATCAACATTGCCTCCACCCATTCCAGCCACATCATCCCCGGCTGCTTTCCATACCCCGTCGCCAAGCACGGTCTGCTCGGCCTTACCCGTGCCCTGGGTATCGAATACGCACCCAAGGGCATCCGCGTGAATGCCATTGCGCCGGGCTATATCGAAACCCAGCTCAACGTCGATTACTGGAACGGTTTCCCCGACCCCCACGCCGAGCGTCAGCGCGCGTTTGACCTGCACCCGCCCAAGCGGATTGGCCAGCCGATTGAGGTGGCCATGACGGCGCTGTTTTTGGCCACTGACGAGGCGCCGTTTATCAATGCCACCTGCCTGATGATCGATGGCGGGCGCTCTGTGATGTACCACGACTAAATCCAACAAGAGGTGGTTCATGTTCAAGAAAACCCTGGGCGCCCTGGCGCTCGCTGTGGCCTTCAGCGGCTTTGTATCGGCCGAAGAAGTGAAGATCGGCTTCCTCGTCAAGCAAGCCGAAGAACCCTGGTTCCAGACCGAATGGGCCTTCGCCGAAAAAGCCGGCAAGGACCAGGGTTTCACCGTGATCAAGATCGCCGTGCCCGATGGTGAGAAAACCCTGTCGGCCATCGACACCCTGGCGGCCAACGGCGCCAAGGGCTTCGTGATCTGCCCGCCGGACGTGTCCCTGGGGCCTGCGATCATGGCCAAGGCCAAGCTCAACGGCTTGAAAGTGCTGGCGGTGGATGATCGCTTCGTCGACGCCAAGGGCAAGCCCATGGAGGACGTGCCCTATGTCGGCCTGGACGCCTACAAGATCGGCCAGAAGCAAGGCGAGGCCATGGCCACCGAAGCGAAAAAACGCAATTGGGATTGGAAAGAAACCTACGCCGTCATCAACACCTTCGATGAGTTGGAGACTGGCAAGAAGCGCACCGATGGTTCGGTCCAGGGGCTCAAGGCTGCTGGCTTGCCGGCAGACCATATCCTGTTCAGCGCGCAGAAAACCCTTGATGTACCTGGCAGCATGGACGCCACCAACTCGGCGTTGGTGAAGCTGCCCAGCGGTGCGAAAAACCTGATCATCGGCGGCATGAACGACAGCACCGTGCTCGGTGGTGTGCGTGCCACTGAAAGCGCTGGTTTCAAGGCGGCCAATGTCATCGGCGTCGGCATCAACGGCACCGATGCCATCGAAGAGCTGAAAAAAACCGACACGGGTTTCTATGGCTCAATGCTGCTGAGCCCCGACGCATCGGGCTATAAAACCGCGAGTGCGATGTTCGAGTGGGTGACCAAAGGCACCGAGCCGGCCAAGTTCACTGCCCTGGACAACGTAACGCTGATCACCCGCGCCAACTTCAAGCAAGAGTTGAGCAAAATCGGGCTGTGGAAATGACCGGCGCGGCCCTGCGTTTCAACGGTATCGGCAAGGAGTTTCCCGGGGTCAAGGCCCTGGCGCAGATCAGCTTTGAAGCGCGGCCGCATTCGGTGCACGCGCTGATGGGGGAGAACGGCGCGGGCAAGTCGACGCTGCTGAAAATCCTTGGCGGCGCCTACCTGCCGAGCAGTGGCACGGTGCAAATCGGCGAGCAGGTCATGGCCTTTAAAAATGCGGCTGACAGCATCGCCAACGGTGTGGCGGTGATTCACCAGGAGCTGCATCTGGTGCCGGAAATGACCGTGGCCGAGAACCTGTTCCTGGGGCACTTGCCGTCGCGCTTTGGCGTGGTCAATGGCGGTTTGCTGCGCCAACAGGCGTTGGCGTGTCTCAAGGGCCTGGCCGATGAAATCGACCCCCAGGAGAAGCTCGGGCGTTTGTCCCTCGGCCAGCGGCAGTTGGTGGAAATCGCCAAGGCGTTGTCCCGTGGTGCCCATGTGATTGCCTTCGATGAACCCACCAGCAGTTTGTCGGCGCGGGAAATCGAGCGCTTGATGGCGATCATCACGCGTCTGCGCGACGAGGGCAAAGTGGTGCTGTATGTCTCTCATCGCATGGAAGAAGTGTTCCGTATCTGCGATGCGGTGACGGTGTTCAAGGACGGCCGCTATGTGCGCACCTTTGACGACATGGCCACGCTGACCCACGACCAATTGGTGACGTGCATGGTCGGTCGCGACATCCAGGACATTTACGACTACCGCCCGCGTGAGCACGGCGAAGTCGCGCTCAAGGTCCAGGGTTTGCTTGGCCCGGGCTTGCGTGAACCGGTCAGCTTGCAGGTGCGCAAAGGCGAGATTCTCGGCCTGTTCGGGCTGGTTGGCGCCGGCCGTACCGAACTGCTCAGGCTGCTCAGTGGCCTCGCGCGCAGTACCGCAGGGCACTTGAAACTGTGCGGGCAAACGCTGCAACTGCGCTCCCCGAGAGATGCCATCGCCGCTGGTGTATTGCTGTGCCCGGAGGACCGCAAGAAGGAGGGCATCATCCCGCTGTCCAGCGTCGCCGAGAACATCAACATCAGCGCGCGTGGCGCCCATTCCACGTTTGGCTGGCTGTTGCGTGAGGGCTGGGAGAAGGGTAACGCCGACCAGCAGATCAAGGCGATGAAAGTCAAAACGCCGAACGCCCAGCAGAAAATCATGTACCTGTCGGGCGGCAACCAACAGAAGGCCATTCTCGGCCGCTGGCTGTCGATGCCGATGAAGGTGTTGCTGCTCGATGAACCCACGCGCGGTATCGACATCGGGGCCAAGTCGGAGATCTACCAGATCATCCATAACCTGGCGGCCAGCGGCATTGCGGTGATCGTAGTGTCCAGCGACCTGATGGAAGTGATGGGCATCTGCGACCGCATCCTGGTGATGAGCGAAGGCGTCCTGACCGGTGAGTTGAACCGCGATCAGGCGGATGAAGCACGGCTATTGCAACTGGCACTTCCGCGTACGCGGGCTTGAAGAATTCGAGGTGATTGATGTCCCAGGTAAAGACTGCAAAAGGCTTCTGGCCGGGTTTCAACCAGCGCAAGTTTCTTGATGATTGGGTGATGCTGCTCGCGGCATTGACGATCTTTGTGCTCAGCGCGCTGTTCATCGACAACTTCCTTTCGCCGCTGAACATGCGTGGCCTGGGGCTGGCGATTTCCACCGTGGGGATTGCCGCGTGCACGATGTTGTTCTGCCTGGCGTCGGGGCACTTCGACTTATCGGTAGGCTCGGTGATCGCCTGCGCCGGCGTGGTGGCGGGGATTGTGATTCGCGACACCGACAGCGTGGTACTCGGCGTGTCTGCCGCGTTGGCCATGGGCCTGGTGGTCGGGCTGATCAATGGCATTGTCATCGCCAAGCTGCGCATCAATGCCTTGATCGCGACCCTGGCGACCATGCAGATCGTGCGTGGGCTGGCCTACATCTTCTCCAACGGCAAGGCCGTCGGCGTGATGGATGAGCGCTTCTTTGTCTTCGGCAACGGCCAACTGCTGGGCGTGCCGGTGCCGATCATCATCACGGTAGTGTGCTTTGTGTTTTTTGGCTGGCTGCTCAACTACACCACGTACGGACGCAATACCATGGCCATCGGCGGTAACCAGGAGGCCGCGTTGCTGGCCGGGGTGAACGTTGACCGCACCAAGATCATCATCTTTGCCGTGCACGGTTTGGTCGGCGCACTGGCTGGAGTGATTCTCGCGTCGCGCATGACTTCGGGCCAGCCGATGATTGGCCAGGGCTTCGAACTGACGGTGATTTCGGCCTGCGTATTGGGCGGGGTGTCGTTGAGCGGCGGCATCGGCATGATTCGCCATGTGATTGCCGGGGTGCTGATCCTGGCGATCATCGAGAACGCGATGAACCTGAAGAACATCGACACCTTCTACCAGTATGTGATTCGTGGCTCGATCCTGCTCTTGGCGGTGATTATCGACCGTATGAAACAACGCTGAACCAAACCCTATGAAGACCGACAGTGGAAGGGGCCTCCTCCCACTGTGGATCTTCTCTGTTCTGGAGGGCGGTATTTGCCATAATGGCGCCGTTTTCGTACTTCCTAATAGGCCCGATATGCAGGAAAACGCCCACACCCCCGTCAAAGACGCCGCGCCCACCGGTACCCAGACCTTGCTGCGTGGCCTGGGCGTGGTGCATGCGGTGGCGGCGGGTGCGCGCGATCTGAAAGAGATCGCCAAGCGCATCGGTACCACTCGCAGCACCACCCACCGCCTGGCCAGTTGCCTGGTGGAGGAGCGTTACCTGCGCGTGGTGCCGCAAGTCGGTTACCTGCTGGGGCCGAAGCTGATCGAGCTGGGGTTCCAGGCCCGTGAAGAGTTGCCGTTGGTGAGCCTGGCGATGCCCTACCTGGATGAGTTGTCGGCGCTGACCGGTGACACCATTCACCTGGCGATCCGCGAGTACGACGACGTGCTCTACCTGCACAAGAACCCCGGCCGCAACGGCCCGGAAATGCGTTCGCGGGTCGGCCATCGCATGCCGCTGGCGCGTACCGGGATCGGCAAGGCGTTGCTGTTGGACGATTCGGTGGAGGAGTGGCAGCGTCTGTACGAAGTCAGCTTGCCCGCAGGCGGGAAAAGCCTGCAGTGGCCGCAGCATCCGGAACAGTCCTGGGCACAGTTCGAGCAGCGCATGCGTGAATACGTGGTGGGGGGGTATGCGTTCGATCTGGAAGACAACGAACCGTCGATCCGTTGCGTGGCGGCACCGGTGCGCGATGCCAGCCGGCGAATCGTCGCCGGCATCAGCATCGCCAGTACCGTGCCCTACATGCCACTGGAAAAAATGGCCGAGCTGATCCCAGTGATCAAACAGGTCGCGGCCCGGCTGTCAGCGGAGTTGGGCGCGAAAGCCTCGTAGCCCTTGCGCCCGCGTAGGGTGGCGGGTTGAAAGGGCTTAGGCTTTCAGGGTCGCCATGTCGATGACAAAACGGTACTTCACATCACCGGCGATCATGCGGCTGTAGGCTTCGTTGATGTTGCGGATGTCGAGCATTTCGATGTCACAGCTGATGCCGTGCTCGGCGCAGAAATCCAGGACTTCCTGGGTTTCTGCAATGCCGCCGATCAACGAGCCGGCCAGTACCTTGCGGCCCATGATCAGTTTGGCGGCGTTGACCGGTGGGTCGACCGGCTCGATCAGGCCCACCAGGATGTGCACACCGTCAAAGCGCAGCACGTCGAGGTAGGGGTTCAGGTCGTGCTGCATCGGGATGGTGTCCAGCAGGAAGTCGAAGTGCCCGGCAGCGGCTTTCATCTGGGCTGCGTCGGTCGACACGATCACATGGTCGGCACCCTGGCGACGGCCTTCTTCGGCCTTGCTGGCGGAACGGGTGAACAGGGTCACTTCAGCGCCAATCGCCTTGGCCAGCTTGATGCCCATGTGGCCCAGGCCACCCATGCCCAATACGCCCACCTTGTCGCCGGCCTTGATGCCGTAGTGCTTGATCGGCGAATACAGGGTGACACCGGCGCACAGGATCGGCGCGGCGCTGGCCAGGTCGAGCGTGGCGGGGATCTTCACCACAAAGTGCTCGCTGACCACGATGCTGTCGGAATAACCGCCCATGGTATTGCTGCCGTCCACCCGGTCCGGGGTGGCGTAGGTCATGGTCGGGCCTTCGAGGCAGTATTGCTCCAGGTCCGATTTGCATGCGTCGCAGTGGCGGCACGAATCGACCATGCAGCCAACGCCTACCAGGTCGCCGACTTTATGCGCGGTGACGTTGGCGCCGACGGCGGTGACTTTGCCGACAATTTCATGGCCAGGCATCAGCGGGTATACCGCGATCCCCCATTCGTTGCGGGCCTGGTGAATATCGGAGTGGCACACGCCGCAGTAGAGGATTTCGATGGCCACGTCATCGACGCGCGGGCTGCGGCGCTGGAAGGACATGGGGGCGAGGGGAGTGGTGGCCGACTGGGCGGCATAACCGATGGCGGTGTACATGGTAAACCTCGCAAAAGGATGACTTAGGAGGCGGCGCATTCTCCGCGTCGGGCCTGTGTGCGGCCATGGCGATTGCTCCGAGTCTCATGCCTATTCGTCCGGGAGTGCCCTGTGTTTGGATTTATCTGCGCTCAGACCTGCGATGATGTTTTCATCCCTTATTCGCGAAGTTTTTTGCCATGTTGTTAACCCGCCATCTCGACGCCAACGCGGCGCTCGTTGCCTTGATCAAGGGGCTTACGCCCTGTGACGGCTTTTCCCCGACGAACCTGCCGGGCGTGCAGGTGTTGCGCGCCAGTTGCGACGTGGCGCGCGGGCCGCAGATCTACGAACCGAGCCTGATGATTGTCGCCCAAGGCAGCAAGGTGGCCTATCTGGGCCCGCGTACGCTGGAGTACGGCGCCGGGCACTATTTGATCCAGGCGATGCCGGTGCCGTTCGAGTGCGAGACCTTCGCCTTGCCGAATGCACCGCTGTATGGCGTGACGGTCGGCATTGACCGCGTGGTGCTGGGCGAATTGGTCATGGCCATGGGCATTCAGGCGGGGCCGCCGCCGACAGCGCAGACCCTGGAGTCGATGAGTTCAGTGGTGCTGGATGACGCCATGCGCGGCTGTGTAGAACGGTTGTTGCAGTGCCTGCACGATCCACTGGAAAGCCGGATCATGGGGCCTGCTCGGGTTCGCGAGTTACTGTTCACCGCGTTGCGCGGGCCACAGGCTGATGTATTGCGTGCATTGGTGGAGCAGCAGGGGCAGTTTTCGCGCATCGCCACGTCCTTGAATCACCTGCACGCCCATTACGCCGAGCCGCTGAATATCGAGACCCTGGCGGGTTATGCACACATGAGTGCGTCGACCTTTCATGAGCATTTCAAACGCTGCACGCTGTTGTCGCCGGTGCAGTACCTCAAACGCTTGCGGTTATTGAAGGCCCAGCAGTTGCTGCTGGTGGAAGGCATGAGCGTGGCGCAGGCGGCGCATAGCGTGGGGTATCAGAGTACGTCGCAGTTCAGTCGGGAATATAAGCGCTATTTCCTGCGTAACCCCGGCGAAGAGCGGGCGGCATAGCATTTCAAGTCAAAACACACTCCAACTGTGGGAGGGAGCAAGCCCCCTCCCACAGTTGGCCGAGTTTGCCTCCATAAAAAAGGCTCCCAATTGGGAGCCTCGTTTGGCTTACATATTCGGGTAAGTCGGCCCACCCGCACCTTCCGGTGTGACCCAGGTGATGTTCTGCGAAGGGTCCTTGATGTCACAGGTCTTGCAGTGCACGCAGTTCTGGGCGTTGATCTGGAAGCGCTTCTCGCCGTCTTCCTGGGTGATCACTTCATACACACCGGCCGGGCAATAGCGCTGCGCCGGTTCATCGTAGAGCGGCAGGTTGGTGCCGATCGGGATGCTCGGGTCTTTGAGTTTCAAATGGCACGGCTGTTCTTCTTCGTGGTTGGTACCGGAGATGAACACCGAGCTCAGCTTGTCGAAGCTCAGCTTGCCGTCGGGTTTGGGGTAGTCGATTTTCTTGCAGTCTTTGGCCAGCTTCAGGCAGGCGTAGTCCGGCTTGGTATCGTGTAGGGTGAACGGCATTTTGCCGCCCAGGATGTTCTGGTCGAACCAGTTGAAGCCGGCACCGAGGATCGGGCCGAACTTGTGCATCGCCGGGCCGAAGTTGCGGCTGGCGAACAGTTCTTCGTAGAGCCAGCTGGATTTGAAGCTGTCGACGTAGTTGGTCAGCTCATCGCCGCCTTCGGATTCGGCAAACAGGCGCTCGGCCACGGCGTCGGCGGCGAGCATGCCGGACTTCATCGCGGTGTGGCTGCCTTTGATCTTGGCGAAGTTCAGGGTGCCCAGGTCGCAACCGATCAGCGCGCCACCGTTGAAGACCATCTTCGGCAGGGAGTTCAGGCCGCCTTTGCAGATGGCACGAGCGCCGTAGCTGATGCGCTTGCCGCCTTCCAGGTATTGGGCCAGCACCGGGTGGTGCTTGAGGCGCTGGAACTCATCGAACGGCGACAGGAAGGTGTTGCTGTAGGACAGGTCGACGATCAGACCGACCACCACCTGGTTGTTTTCCAGGTGATAGAGGAACGAACCACCGGTGTTCTCGGCGCTCATGATGTCCAGCGGCCAACCGGCAGTGTGCACCACCAGGCCCGGTTGATGCTTGGCGGGGTCGATTTCCCAGATTTCTTTCAGGCCGATGCCGTAGTGCTGGGCGTCGGCGTCGCTGTCCAGGTTGAAGCGCTGGATCAGTTGCTTGCCGATGTGGCCACGGCAACCTTCGGCGAACAGGGTGTACTTGCCACGCAGTTCCATGCCCGGGGTGTACACGCCTTCTTTGGGCTTGCCTTCGCGGTCGACGCCCAGGTCACCGGTAATAATCCCGCGCACCACGCCGTTTTCGTCGAACAGGGCTTCCTGGGCGGCGAAGCCTGGGTAGACTTCCACGCCCAGGTTCTCGGCCTGCTGGGCCAGCCAGCGGCACAGGTTGCCCAGGGAGATGATGTAGTTGCCTTCGTTGTGCATGGTCTTGGGCACAAAGAAGTCAGGTACCTTGGTGGAGGCTTCGGGGCTGCGCAGAACATAGATGTCATCGCGCACCACCGGGGTGTTGAGCGGGGCGCCGAGTGCTTTCCAGTCCGGGAACAGTTCGTTCAGGGCTCGGGGTTCAAACACGGCACCGGAGAGGATATGCGCGCCCACTTCGGAGCCTTTCTCGACCACGCAGACGCTGATTTCCTTACCGGCTTCGGCGGCCTTCTGCTTCAGTCGGCAGGCGGCAGACAGGCCAGCCGGGCCAGCGCCGACGATGACCACGTCGAATTCCATGTATTCGCGTTCCACAGGCTATCTCCTACTCAAGGCTCAACAGGCTTTTTTTTCTAATGGGTGGAGGTTCGGTGTCGTTCTGCACGAAGGCAGGACCCACCTGTCTCTCTAGGTGGCGCATTATATATAGACCACTGGCAGCGTCCAATACAAACGTTTGTTTGAATCGCCCGAAGCCTAGGTAAATCAAAGCAACGGGGCTTATGACTGACCATTTTGCCGTATTGACCAGAATAGGCGTTCCGGTCAAGATACGGTCGGTTTTGCGCTTACCGTAGGCAGACTGCAGGTTTCAAGAGCACGTCCAAAGACAGGCTTAAGGCAAAAAAGTGACGCGCACCTGAACGATGGGGCGCAGTTTACACGCCGCGATAAAGAATGACCTCCCAGTCACCGCTGACGAACGGTCATCACTTCCCGTGTGCAAGGCCACTGCCGAGGTCTTTGGAGGTGCCCTTGTGTGCCGATGAGCATCAACCGCCAGGTTCGCCTAGGCGACTTTCTTTTCACCGGAGAGTAACGAGGAATCCATGAAGGTTCTTGTAGCTGTCAAACGCGTTGTCGATTACAACGTGAAAGTTCGCGTCAAGGCGGACAATTCCGGCGTCGACCTTGCTAACGTCAAGATGTCGATGAACCCTTTCTGCGAAATCGCTGTGGAAGAAGCCGTACGCCTGAAAGAGAAAGGCGTTGCGACTGAAATCGTCGTGGTGTCCATCGGTCCGACGACTGCCCAAGAGCAGCTGCGTACCGCCCTGGCCCTGGGCGCCGATCGCGCCATCCTGGTCGAGTCGGCTGAAGAGCTGACCTCCCTGGCCGTTGCCAAGTTGCTCAAGGCCGTTGTCGACAAGGAACAGCCACAGCTGGTGATCCTTGGCAAACAAGCCATCGACAGCGACAACAACCAGACTGGCCAGATGCTGGCTGCACTGACCGGTTACGGCCAGGGCACCTTCGCTTCGAAAGTCGAAGTGAGCGGCGACAAGGTTGCCGTGACCCGCGAAATCGACGGCGGCGCGCAAACAGTTTCCCTGAAACTGCCAGCCATCGTGACCACCGACCTGCGTTTGAACGAGCCGCGTTATGCGTCCCTGCCAAACATCATGAAAGCCAAGAAGAAGCCTCTCGAAGTGCTGACTCCAGATGCTTTGGGCGTTTCCACCGCCTCCACCAACAAGACCGTCAAAGTCGAAGCGCCGGCTGCACGCAGCGCGGGCATCAAGGTCAAGTCGGTGGCTGAACTGGTCGAGAAACTGAAAAACGAAGCGAAGGTAATCTAAAAATGACTATCTTGGTAATCGCTGAACACGACAACAAGGTGCTGGCCCCGGCCACCCTGAACACCGTGGCCGCTGCTGCAAAAATCGGTGGTGACATTCACGTGCTGGTAGCAGGCCAGGGCGCTGGCGCCGTGGTTGAAGCCGCTGCGAAAATCGCTGGCGTGAGCAAAGTCCTGAACGCTGACAATGCCGCCTACGCGCATCAGTTGCCGGAAAACGTTGCCCCGCTGGTTGCAGAGCTGGGCAAGGGCTACAGCCACATCCTGGCGGCTGCTACCTCCAACGGCAAAAACATCCTGCCACGCGTTGCCGCGCAGCTGGACGTTGACCAGATCTCCGAGATCATCTCGGTTGAAAGCGCTGACACCTTCAAGCGCCCGATCTACGCCGGTAACGCCATTGCGACCGTGCAGTCCAACGCTTCGGTCAAAGTCATCACCGTACGTGCGACCGGTTTCGACCCGGTTGCCGCCGAAGGTGGTTCGGCTGCCGTTGAAGCTGTCTCCGCTGCCCACGACGCTGGCACTTCCAGCTTTGTTGGCGAAGAGCTGGCCAAGTCGGACCGCCCTGAACTGACCGCTGCCAAGATCGTCGTCTCCGGCGGGCGTGGCATGCAGAACGGTGACAACTTCAAGCACCTGTACGCCCTGGCCGACAAGCTGGGCGCGGCGGTCGGCGCTTCCCGCGCGGCCGTTGACGCAGGTTTCGTACCTAACGATATGCAGGTCGGCCAGACCGGCAAGATCGTTGCGCCACAGCTGTACATCGCCGTGGGTATCTCCGGCGCGATCCAGCATTTGGCCGGTATGAAAGACTCCAAGGTGATCGTTGCGATCAACAAGGACGAAGAAGCCCCCATCTTCCAGGTCGCCGATTATGGCCTGGTGGCGGACTTGTTCGAAGCCGTACCAGAGCTTTCGAAGCTGGTCTAATCCAGCCGCTTCACTTATAAAGAGCCCGGTCTTTTGACCGGGCTTTTTTTGGCCTGGGCTTTTTTGAACATCGGAGAAACCGCCATGGAACTGCGCCCCTGGGCCGTACTGCTGGGCTTCACGCTGCTGCCGAGCCTGTCGTGGGCCGCCGGCAAATGTGAGCACCTGGTGATCACCGGCAGCCCGGACGCACCGCCGTTGTTATGGCGCGACCCACAAGACCCGACGCACCTGATCGGCGCCACTGCCGACGTGCTGCAGCAGGTCGGCAAGGACCTCGGGCTCAAAGTCGACCTGCTCTACGGCGGTAAACGTTCCCTGGCCCTGGATGAAGTGCGCAGCGGGCGCATGGACATCCTCGCCGACGCGCCGTTGAACCTTGGTGAGCTGGAAAACTTCGACTACATCCACCCGGCGTTGGTGCAGATCGACTACCTGGTCTGGACCCGCAAGGACTCACCCCTGGTCTACACCACCGCCGCCGACTTGCACGGGCACAAAGGCGCGGTGTCGGAGCGCGCCCGTTTGAGCGCTACGTTCGAAGCCTTCGCCGGTCAGCAGCTCACCCTGCAACGCCTGCCCAACTTGACCCCTGCCTTCCAGAAACTGTTACTGGGTGAAGTGGACTACGTATTGGCCGGGCGTTATTCCGGCATGGCCATGGCCCAGACCTTGGGCATGAGTAACGACCTTGTTGCCCGTGATATGCCGATTGACCAGCCCGGGCTGTACCTGGCGGTTTCCCACAACTCTGCCTGCAATGATCCGTGGCTGCGCGGACAGCTGGCGAAAAAGATGACAGAATTGCCCGCTTCCGGTGTGGCGCAAACTGCGCTGCAGCGCAATCTGGAGCGCTGGAAAGCGCAATTGCAACAACCCGTCGGCACCCCAACAAAGTAGGGATTTACAGTGATTTTTCGACCTCTTTTAGCGGCCCTCGCCGTTGTCGCTCTGGCGGGATGTGCAGCCGATCCTGCGCCGAATGAACAAATGCGCCTGACCCAACAAGCCTTGGTGCAAGCCAGTGCGGTCGGCGTCAACACCGACGAATCGCCCGAGCTGAAACTGGCTGAAGACAAGTTCGCCAAGGCCAAGGCCGACATGGCCGGCCAGTCCTACAAGAACGCGCGCATGCTGGCCGAACAGGCTGAGTTGGATGCGCGTTTTGCCGAGGCGCAAGTGCTGACCCACAAGAGCCAGGAACAACTGAACGTACTCAACACCCGCATCACCCGCCTGCGCAAGCAATTGCAGTTGGGAGAAGCGCAATGAGCCCGATGATCCGTGGTTTGAGTTGTGTATTGCTGCTGGGCAGCGCAGCCCTGGGCGGTTGCGCCAGCCAGCCCAGCAGCGAGCAGGCATTGCAGCTGGCCGGCAGTGACTTCCAGAAGGTCAAGGAAGACGCCAACGTGCTGCGTTTTGCCCCCAAGGACGTGATCCGCGCCGGAGAGTCCCTGGCCCGTGCCGATCGCTTGTCCAGCTACTGGGGCAGTGGCCCCGACGTTGTGCATTACGCCTACCTGAGCCAGCGCTACAGTGCGATTGCCCGCGAACACACCGAGCAAGGGCTCAACGCAGAGCGCGGTACCCAACTCGAGTTGGAGCGCCAGCGGCTGCAATTGGCCCTGCGTGAAAACAAGCTGGCCAGCGTGCAGCAGCAGGGCAAGTGGGTCGAAGCACAAATCGCCAGCCTGACCACCCAGACCGACCGCGGCCTGGTGATGACCTTGGGCGATATGCTGTTCGACACCGGGGTTGCCGAGCTGGAAAACTCCGCTAACCGCACTGTGCTGAAAATCGTACAGTTCCTGCAACTGAACCCCGGGCGCGTGGTGCGCATCGAGGGCTACACCGACAACACCGGTGGCGAGCAGGAAAACCTCAAACTGTCCCGCGACCGCGCGCAATCGGTGGCTGACGTGCTGATTGACCTGGGCATCGACGAGAAACGTATCCAGGTCGAAGGTTACGGCGACCAGTACCCGGTGGAAGCCAACGCCTCCGAGCGTGGCCGCGCACAGAACCGCCGCGTGGAGATTGTGTTCTCCGATCAGAAGGGCCAACTGGGCGCTGCCCGCTAACGCCTGACGCAGATAAACGTGTGGGAGGGAGCTTGCTCCCGATTGCGGTGAATCAGTCGCCTAATTCATGGCTGACGCACTGCTATCGGGAGCAAGCTTGCTCCCACATTTCGTTTGGAGTACACCCGGAGCTCTGTTCAACGCCTCTACAGTTTTTTCTATCACTGTCGCGTGCGCTCGACTATTGTGGCAACTGTCCCCGTACACTTCTAAACTGTGCCGGTATGTTTCACACAAAAATAAAATATCCGTGAAATCGAGTGCTGCGTCATGACCAATCTGTTGCTTTACCAACGTATTGCCCAGCAACTGGCTGAGGATATCCGGCGCGGTGTCTATCAACCGGGGGAGCGCGTGCCCTCTGTGCGCAAAATGAGCTCCCAGCTCAATGTGAGCCATGCCACGGTGCTGCAGGCGTATGCCAACCTGGAAGACCAGGGGCTGATCCGGGCGCGGCCGCAATCGGGCTATTACGTGCACCAGACACCGGCACTCACGGCGCCGACCCCGGACATCGCTCGGGTCGAGCGTCCAGGTTTGGTGACCCGCAGCAGTATCATTCAACAAGTGCTGGTCGAGTCGCGCCGTGAAGGTGTGTTCCCCTTGGGCGCGGCGGTGCCGAGTGTCGACTACCTGCCGGTACGGGCGCTGCACCAGCAACTGGCCAAGGTTACGCGGTTCCAGAGCCCACGGGCGTTCAGCTACATGTTCAGCCCGGGCTTTGAACCCCTGCGCCGCCAGGTGGCAATCCGCATGCGCGATGCCGGGGTCGTGGTTGACCCCTCCGAAGTGGTGATCACCCACGGCTGTGTCGATGCCTTGCAGATGTCGTTGCGCGTGCTCACACGCCCGGGCGACCTGATTGCCGCCGAATCACCGACCTATTACGGCTTGCTGCAACTGGCTGATTTGCTAGGCCTCAAAGTCATCGAGATCCCCAGCGACCCAGCCACCGGCATGAGCCTGGAAGCCCTGCAACTGGCCGCCAACCAATGGTCGATCAAGGCGCTGGTGCTGACCACGCGCTTGAGCAACCCGTTGGGCGGCACCATGCCCGAGGAGCGGCAGAAACAGTTGCTGCGCCTGGCCTCGGATTTCGATATCCAGATCGTCGAGGATGATATCTACGGCGAACTGATGTTCGAGCTCGGCCGCACCAAGGCCCTGAAAGCCTATGACCGTCTCGACCGGGTCATCTATTGCTCCAGCTTTTCCAAGACCTTGTCTCCCGGCGTGCGTATCGGCTGGATGATCGCCGGCAAATACCAGCAGGAAATCCAGCGCTTGCAGATGTTCAGCACGCACTCGGCGTGCAGCGTCACGCAGATGGGCGTCGCAGCCTACCTGGAGAACGGCGGCTACGACCGTCACTTGCGCTACATCCGCCAGGAATACCGCAAGAATCTCAGCGCGTTCCAACTGGCCGTGCAGCAGTATTTCCCCGAAGGCACGCAGATGACCCGGCCCACCGGTGGCTTCATCCTGTGGGTCAGTTTGCCGGGGCGGGTCAATACCCAGGAACTGCACGTGCGCGCCCTGCAACAAGGCATCAGTATTGCGCCGGGGCTGATCTTCAGTAATACGGAACAGTTCAACCACTGCATTCGCCTTAACTGCGGTACACCGTGGAACCGCGAAGCGGAGCGGGCATTAATGACCCTGGGCATGCTTGCCAACCAGTTATGCCAGGAAACAGCGGCAGGTTTTTGAGGCGCCTAAAGGGGGCAAGACGGCGCGCGGGCTGAACACCGCGCTTGTCATGCCGAGCGCAACAAGCGAGCATATGGCCCTCTGCCGTTAATGCTGTTGGCGATATGATCTCTACTTTTCGCGCTACTTTGGTGATTGGCCTGTTAACCCTGTGCAATGTCAGCACCTTGCTGGCGGCGGCCCCTGTGGCTGAAAACAAGCCTGCTGCCAGTGCCCAGAAGTCGCCCGCCAAGAAGCCGGCCCCTGCGAAAAAAGCCCCGGCCACCCAGAAAAAGGCCGTAGCGACCAAGAAGCGCGCCCCGGTCGCGAGCAAGTCCAAATCGGCCCATGAAGTGGCCCAGACCAAACTGCCACCGGCAAAATTGGACCTGTCCTTGCCCCCGGAGATGGTCCGGCACTTGCAGCCAATCGGGACCATGCCCAAGCCCAAGAGCGTTCCGCTGTTGCCGCCGATGTTTGGCGAAAAGCCGTCCGACAACAGCGCATTCCAAATCAACGGCCGCTTGCTCAGCAATGAGATGAAGCTGCAACTGCGTAACGAAGAACGGCGTGAAGTCGAAGGGGCTGCGCTGGATTTCGAATTCAAGCAATAAACTTTGCCGGCGTGGGTGACGCAGGTTGCCGACCATCTGTCGCAGACTGGTCGGTCACTTTTGTTTTGTGCGAAAAACCCCTGTTACACCATTTTAAAACGGCTGTTTAAGGGCGTACTCTAGCCCGGCCATCCACATTGAGTCGTCGAGGACCTGCTGGTCATGAAATGCCGTGAAGGCTGTGGCGCTTGCTGCATCGCCCCCTCTATCAGTTCACCGCTGCCGGGAATGCCCCATGGCAAACCTGCGGGAGAACGTTGCCTGCACCTTTCGGTCGAACAGTTGTGCCAGCTGTTCGGCCAACCTGAGCGGCCGGCGGTGTGCAGTGATTTCAAGGCGGATATCGAGGTCTGCGGCAACGACCAGGCCGATGCAATCCGGTTGATCGGTTGGTGGGAGCAGATGACGGCGGCTTGATGGGCTTTACTATCGGAACTTCAACAATAAGGAATACAACAATGGGTTCGCTGAAACGAATGGCTGTGTTGTGCGGCTTTACGGTGTTATTTGCTGCCACTGCCCAGGCTGAAGAGTGGCAAGTTGCCAAGGACGAAGACGGTATCAAGGTATCCTTGAGCGAAATTGCCGGCTCCAAGTACAAGGCGTATCGCGGTGTGACCGTGATCAAGGCACCGGTCGCCAAGATCCAGGCCCTGCAGGAAGATGTCGCGGGTGCCTGCTCCTGGATTCATGAATGCAAATCGCAAAAGCTGCTCAAGACCGAAGGCGACAAGAGCTGGACCTACACCCAGTTCAAGGCACCGTTCCCGGTGACCGACCGCGACTCGATCCTTGAGATCACCACCTCCAAGGCTGCCGACGGCACCGTGACACGTAAACTGCTGGAAGTGCCGACCTACCAGCCGGAAGTCAAAGGCTATGTGCGCGTGGCGCAAGTGGATGGCTACTGGAAACTGGTGCCTAAAGGCGATAACCAGACCGAAGTCACCTACCAGGTACACACCGAGCCAGGCGGCAGCGTGCCGTCTTGGCTGGCCAACAAGTTCGTGGTGGACGCTCCGTTCAATACCTTGAAAGCCTTGAAGGAACGCGCTGAAAAATAAGCGCGGTTAGTCTGGTGCCTCCTGCCTTGAGTGGAACGTTTGCCGAGCTCCCAGGGTCAAGATAGAGGTGAGCCCACACATGGGCTTTATCGAGGAGGCACTGATGCAAACGTGGACAATTACCTTTGTGGATGATCACGGCGTGCAGTCCGTGGAGCAGTTCAACTGCGATCACAAGCCTAGCCTCGAAGATGCGGCGCACATGATTCGCGGTAAGCTGTTGCCGGTCGCCGCCGTACTTGACCTTAACGATCTTGAGGGCCGCAAAGACGAGCCTACGGTCAAGATCCTCAAAGAGCAGAACAGTATCCAGATCCTCAGTATCTCTCCCGCCCCCTGAACATTTCCTGCGTACCCTCTAAAGCCCTCTGGTGGAGGTGATAGCTTCGCGCTACTCTGCAATCGAGATCAGCGAATGAATCGCTAAGGTCTGGTCTTGTCAGCTACATGCTTGTTTTCCAGCGGTGTTGTTACTGCCGTAGCACCCGCGCCAGTAGGGCGCGGGCTTCGGGAAGCACGGAAAGTCTATCCATCGGTTTGAGGAGGACGTTTCATGAGCACAGCCTATCAAGAAGACATCAGCACCAACGTTCTGCGCCGCATGAAAGAAGGCGGTTTCGACTTCTCGCGTTTTCACCCCATCGAGTTCTACGCCATTTTCCCGGATGAGGAACGGGCGCGCAGGGCTGCGGGTCGATTTCGCGGGGAATCCCTGAATGCCCAGGTCAGCGCGCGCGACGATGGCGCCTGGTACCTGGAACTGAGCAAAATCATGTTCGCCACCTACGACGGCATAGGAGACTTCGAGCAAGACTTTGAGGCGGTGGTCGAGCCACTGGGCGGGATCATTGAGGGATGGGGCGTCAAGCAGGAGGTGCGTGGGTTACCCATGTAGCATGAGCACAGCAGCGTATCGGCTGACCTTTGGGTCGGCCGATTTTGTTTGGGCCGCCTGCACGTTTTTGCAGCCAAAAAAAAGCCACCCGAAGAGGGTGGCGCAAAGGGAAGAACGAAGGAGATCAGTACACGAGGTCGAACGGTACCGACTGGGCAAAGGGTCTGGCTGTAGGACATGTCCTGTCTAGCCCATGGAGGCGATTATCCGTGGGGGCAGGCGCGCAGTGAAATCAACTCTGGCTATGCTGTTGATAGTCAAAGTCCGCATTGTGATGAAGCGCGCGACATGACCTCGGGCATTCTGCGCACCAGGACGGTGCGGCGGAAATCCTGGCTTTATACAACCGATTGATTATTAAGTGTTTATGCCGCTGGCACGGGCCTTGCGAAGGTTCTGGCGTCCGGGTGACAAGGAGTACGGCATGATCCGCACTAATTACGATGAAATGTACGATGGGGAAGGGCGGGTCCGCCCCCATTACCGCGAGTTCGCCCGCTGGTTAGCCGAAACCCCTGCCGAACTGTTGGCCCAGCGCCGGCGCGAAGCCGATTTGCTGTTTCACCGAGCCGGGATCACGTTCACCCTTTACGGGGACGAACAAGGCACCGAGCGCCTGATTCCCTTCGACACCATCCCCCGCAGCATTCCGGCGAGCGAGTGGCGGATTGTCGAGCGCGGCTGCATTCAGCGGGTCAAGGCGCTGAACATGTTCCTCGCCGACCTGTACCACGATCAACGCATCATCAAGGCCGGGATCATCCCCGCCGAGCAGGTGCTGGCCAACGAGCAATACCAGTTGGCAATGCAGGGTCTGGACCTGCACCGCGATCTGTATTCCCACATATCTGGGGTCGATCTCGTACGCGACGGCGATGGCACTTACTACGTGTTGGAAGACAACCTGCGCACACCCAGTGGCGTGAGCTACATGCTTGAAGACCGCAAGATGATGATGCGCCTGTTTCCCGAGCTGTTTGCCGCCCAGCGGATTGCGCCCATCGACCATTACCCCAACCTGCTGCTCGACACCCTGAAAAGTTCGAGCCCCCTGGATAACCCCAGCGTGGTGGTGCTGACCCCGGGGCGTTTTAACAGCGCGTTCTTTGAACATGCCTTTCTCGCCCGGGAAATGGGCGTGGAGCTGGTGGAGGGCGCCGACCTGTTTGTACGGGATGACCGCGTGTTCATGCGTACCACCGATGGCCCCAAAGCGGTGGACGTGATTTACCGCCGCCTTGATGATGCGTTTCTCGACCCGCTGGCGTTCAACCCCGCCTCGATGCTTGGCGTGCCTGGCCTGTTGGCCGCCTATCGCTCGGGGAATGTGGTGTTGGCCAACGCCATTGGCACGGGGGTGGCGGATGACAAATCGGTGTACCCGTTCGTCACCGAGATGATCCGTTTTTACCTGGATGAAGAACCCATCCTGAAGAACGTCCCGACGTTCCAATGCCGTAAGCCGGATGAGTTGTCCCATGTGCTGGCCAACCTGGCCGATCTGGTGGTCAAGGAAACCCAAGGCTCCGGCGGCTACGGCATGTTGGTCGGTCCGGCCGCCACGGCAGCGGAAATCGAAGCCTTCCGCGCCCGTATCAAGGCCAAGCCCCACGCCTATATCGCCCAGCCAACCCTGTGCTTATCCACCTGTCCGACGTTCGTCGAGAACGGTATCGCCCCGCGCCATATCGACTTGCGGCCGTTCGTGCTGTCTGGCAAAGAAACCCGTGTGGTGCCGGGCGGCCTGACCCGTGTAGCCCTGCGCGAAGGTTCGTTGGTGGTCAACTCGTCCCAGGGCGGCGGCACTAAAGACACCTGGGTGGTCGAGGACTGATGTCATGTTGAGTAGAACTGCCTCGGATTTGTACTGGATGTCGCGCTACCTGGAACGCGCGGAAAACCTCGCGCGCATGCTCGATGTCAGCTATTCGCTGTCGCTGATGCCCCAGGATGGGCGCGGTGATGGCCTGCACGAATTGGCCATGCCGCTGTTGATCACCGGCACCCTGGATGATTACCACGAGCGCCACGGCGAATTGCACGCTGAACGCCTGTTGCACTTCTTCGCGCTGGATGCGGCCAACCCGGCCAGCATCTACAGCTGCCTCGGTGCCGCGCGGGCCAGTGCCCATGCGGTACGTGGGCGAATCACCGCCGACATGTGGGAAAACATCAACGCGACTTGGCTGGATATTCGCGATATCGCCCAACAGGGGCTGAGCCGCTACGGCATGAGCCGGTTTTGTGAGTGGGTCAAAGAGCGTTCGCACCTGTTTCGTGGCGCCACCTACGGCACCATCATGCGTAACGATGCGTTCCGCTTTATTCGCCTGGGCACGTTTATCGAGCGCGCCGACAACACCCTGCGTCTACTGGATGCTCGCTACGAAATGGCCGGCGACCAAGCCGAAGCGGTCACCGACGGCACGGCCCACGCCTATTATCAGTGGAGCGCCTTGCTGCGTGCGCTGTCGTCGTTCGAGGCGTACACCGAGATTTACCGGGACGCCCCTGGCGCTCGGCAAGTCGCACAACTGCTGTTGTTACGCGCAGATGTTCCGCGCTCGCTACGGGCCTGCAGCGAAGAGATCGAGCAGATTCTCGCCAGCCTGCCGGGCCTGAACGGTCGCCCGGCGCAACGGCTGGCGGCCGAGATGGACGCGCGCCTGCGCTTTACCGCCATTGACGAAATCCTCGAGGAAGGCCTGCACGCTTGGCTGACCGACTTTATCCCCTTGGTCCGCCAGTTGGGCGACGCCATTTACAGCTCCTACCTGGAGGCCGCATGAGACTCTCCATCAGCCACGAAACAACCTACCACTATGACGACCAAGTGCGCGCCAGCATCCAGTACCTGCGCCTGACGCCCCATGACAGCGAGCGCCAGCACGTTCTGAGCTGGCAATTGGACCTGCCACGCCCGGTACGGGCGCAGGTGGATCCATTCGGCAACATCCTGCACGTGCTGACCCTGGACGAACCCCACGACGCCATCATCATCGGCGCCCGTGGCCTGGTGGATATCGACGAGTTGCGGGAGGCCGAACACGAGAGTCAGTCCGCCTTCCCGTTCCTGCGTTGTACGCGCCTGACCGAGCCTGATGAAGCCTTGCGCCGTTTTGCCCAGCAGCACTGTCAGCAGCGTCGCGACCGTACGGCGTTGATCGACCTGATGCAGGCCCTCAACCAGGCGATGGTCTACACACCGGGCGCTACCGAGGTCGATACCTGCGCGGCCGAAGCCTTCGCCGGCGCTGCGGGCGTGTGCCAGGACCACACCCATGCATTCCTGGCCTGCGCCCGCAGCCTGGGGATTCCTGCACGGTATGTGTCGGGGTATTTGTATACGGAAGACAGCGCGCACCTGGCCAGCCATGCCTGGGCCGAAGCCTGGCTGGATGATGCCTGGTACAGCTTTGACGTGACCAACCAACTGGCCCGGCCCGAGCGGCATTTGAAGCTGGCCGTGGGCCTGGACTACCTTGATGCCTGCCCGGTGCGCGGCATGCGCCGTGGAGGCGGGCATGAGCAGATGCACGCCAAGGTATTGGTGGCGCCGACGCCAGTGATTTCAGTACAGCAGCAATAACCACCAGCGCGACACTGACCAACTGTGGGAGGAGGGGAAACCCTGCTACCAGCCAGTTAAGCGCTAGAGCGAGCAAACGGTAGCCACAGTGACAGCGTTCCATTAGGGCAATCCCTCTCACAGAGGGACTGCGTAAACCTTAAGGCTGCTGCTTGCGCCCCGCCATATGCTTCAAGTACCCCACCAACAACTCCAGCTCACTGTCCGGCAACACACTGGCAGAGAACGCCGGCATCTTCGCCTGTGGCCAGTGCCTCAGGCTTTGCGGATCACGGATGTAACGCTTGAGGAAATCGTCGCCGAAATACTCGGTGGGGCTGTACGGAACATTCAGGTCCGGCCCCACTTGGGCATCGCCGGCACCATTGAGGCGGTGGCACGCCAGGCAGTTCTTCTGGAACAACGCAAAGCCCAGGTTGACCGGGTCATTGGCGGCCAACTTCGGGTCGGGCACCAACGCTGGAAAACGCTCGGCCACCGTCTGCAATTGCTTGAACGCAGAGACTTGGAACGGCCACTGTTCCGGGCTGATATGCCCGGCTTGCGGGTGGGTCCACACCAGGTAGAACGGCCCGGCGCTGGGTTTGCCCGGCGCCAGCGCCGGCCATGGGTGAGCCGGGTCCTCCACGGCCAGCCAGGCGCGGGCGCCGTTTTTTTCCAATAAGGGGGCGGCACTGAGTTCGGCGGCGAAGCCATCCAGGGCGACGGCTTGCAGATGATTTTCCGCCTTGAGACCCGGTAGGAGCGCCGCTAACGGCACTGCGCGATAGGTCATGTTGCGTTTGTAGGAAACGTCATCAACTACCTGCACGGTCTGCGCATCCGGATGCGCGAGCAGGTCGGCGGTCTGCCAGGTCTTGCTGGCGTGGTCCAGTTCGATGGTCAATGGTGCCGCTGAAGCGGGAAGTGCCAGCAGCAGGGTCAAAAAGGCGAGGATTGTTTTCAAGGGGGAGGCCCGGTACGAAGTGTCGATGGCGCTCAAGATAGCGGAAATCTGCGCGCAAAAAGACAGCCCCTGCAACAGGACCGCTATGCGCAATGTCCCGGCAGGTGCTGCCAAACGCTGCAGTCCTGGTGCTGTGTGTGCACGGAAGGTGGGGTGCGGATCGTCACCCGATAATCTTGGTCAAGTTGGGCAAGATCAGAATCAGTGTGGTGGCGAACAGAATGAGCCCCGCCTGGCGTACTTTCGAATGCTTGAACATGGCTGTCTGCCTTTTTTTGTTATTCCCGAGCGTCAAATGCGTGCCGGTTATTTTCAGTATCGCGAGGTGACGTTGCACTTTTCTTACAGCTGCTCCAGCAAAACCCGGCAGCAACCTCTTACAGATTCAACCTTAGAGCCCTCGCTCTTCGTGGCTTAGATCCATTTCATATCAGCTAAGCAGTGTTTGCGCTAAAAACGCTATGAGGCTTATTGCCATCCTGGCGCCAGCCCTAGGGCTAGACAGCTAAAACGATTAACCCGTGGTTTCCGGTCGTTGCCTACCGTTCGTCCGAGCGAGGGGGTCAAAAGCAATGAGCGCATCCGTCATTGAAACCGTGTCAATCGGGCCTAAGGTAGGGGCACACATGCACAGCGGTTCGAGGATGTCATGACCCAAGCTTTGATCTTTGATGCGATACGCACGCCCCGGGGCAAAGGCAAGGCCGACGGTGCCTTGCACAGCGTCAAGCCGGTAAACCTGGTGGCCGGCTTGCTCACCGCACTGGCGCAACGCAGTGACCTTGATACGCGCCAGGTGGATGACATCGTCCTCGGCTGCGTGACTCCGATAGGCGACCAGGGCGCCGACATCGCCAAGACCGCCGCGCTGGTGGCCGACTGGGACATCAGCGTCGCCGGCGTACAGGTCAACCGCTTCTGTGCCTCGGGTCTGGAAGCGGTCAACCTGGGGGCGATGAAGGTGCGTTCCGGCTTTGAAGACCTGGTGGTGGTCGGCGGTGTCGAGTCCATGTCCCGTGTGCCCATGGGCAGTGATGGCGGAGCCTGGGTACTCGACCCGCAAACCAATATGCATAGCCACTTCACTCCGCAAGGCATTGGCGCCGATCTGATTGCCACCTTGGAAGGCTTCACCCGCGAGGACGTCGATACCTTTGCCCTACAGTCCCAGCGCAAAGCCGCCAGGGCACGGGCAGATGGTTCCTTCAACAAGTCGCTGATCGCGGTGCAGGACCAGAATGGCATCGTCCTGCTGGACCATGACGAATTTATTCGTGGCGACTCGACCCTCGAGGGCCTCGGCAAGCTCAAGCCCAGTTTCGAGATGATGGGCCAGATGGGCTTCGACGCGACCGCGCTGCGGGTCTATAGCCAGGTGGAGCGCATCCAGCATGTGCACACGCCGGGTAACAGCTCTGGCATCGTCGACGGCGCCGCGTTGATGTTGATCGGCTCCGAGGCCAAGGGGCGTGAACTGGGCCTGCAACCGCGAGCGCGTATTGTCGCCACGGCAGTGACCAGCACCGACCCGACCATCATGCTGACCGGCCCGGCGCCGGCCACCCGCAAAGCCCTGGCCAAGGCCGGCCTGCGCGTTGAAGACATCGACCTGTTTGAAGTCAACGAAGCGTTTGCCTCGGTGGTGCTCAAGTTCATCAAGGACATGGGCATCGACGCTGCCCGGGTCAACGTGAACGGCGGCTCCATCGCCCTGGGCCATCCGCTGGGCGCGACCGGCTGCGCAATTCTCGGCACCTTGCTCGATGAGCTGGAGGTGCGTCAGCAGCGCTACGGCCTGGCCACCCTGTGTGTCGGCGGTGGCATGGGCATCGCCACCATTATCGAACGCCTCTGAGCCCAAGGAATTTGTCATGACCGACGCCATTCGTTACGAAAAAGGCCAGGACCAGATCGTGGTGCTGACCCTCGACATGCCCGGCCAGAGCGCCAACACCATGAACGCCGCGTACCGCGAGGCCATGGCCGCCACGGTCGCGCGCCTGGAAGCGGAAAAGGACACGCTTGCCGGCGTGGTCATTACCTCGGCGAAGAAAACCTTTTTCGCCGGTGGCGACCTCAATGAACTGATCCAGGTCGACAAGGCCCACGCCAAGCAATTCTACGACAGCGTGCGGGTATTGAAGGCGCAATTGCGCCGCCTGGAAACCCTCGGTAAACCGGTGGTCGCCGCGATCAACGGCGCGGCCTTGGGCGGTGGCTGGGAGATTTGCCTGGCCTGCCATTACCGGGTTGCGCTCGACGACAAGTCCGTGCAACTGGGCTTGCCGGAAGTCACCCTTGGCCTGTTGCCGGGCGGCGGCGGAGTCGTACGCACGGTGCGTCTGCTGGGCTTGGAAAAAGCCCTGCCGTATCTGCTCGAAGGAAAAAAAATCCGGCCGGCCCAGGCATTGCAAGCGGGCTTGATTGATGAGTTGGCCGCAGATCGCGATGAGCTGCTGGCCAAGTCCCGCGCCTGGATTCTGGCTAATCCGCAGGCTCAACAACTCTGGGACAACAAGGGTTACCAGATTCCTGGCGGCACACCGTCGAACCCGAAAGTGGCACAGATGCTCGCCATTGCCCCGTCGATCTTGCGCAGCAAGACCCATGGCTGCTTCCCGGCGCCGGAGAAAATCCTGTGTGCCGCCGTCGAAGGTGCCCAGGTGGATTTCGACACCGCGCACCTGATCGAAACCCGCTACTTCACCGAACTGGTGACCGGGCAGGTGGCGAAGAACATGATCGGCACCTTCTGGTTCCAGCTCAATGAAATCAACGCCGGCCGCTCGCGGCCCCAGGGTTTTGCCCCTTGCGTCACGCGCAAGGTCGGCGTGCTGGGCGCTGGGATGATGGGCGCGGGCATCGCTTATGTCAGTGCCTGTGCGGGTATCGACGTGGTACTCAAGGACATCAGCCTGGCGGCTGCCGAGAAAGGCAAGGCCCATTCAGCCGCGCTGCTGGACAAGAAAGTCAGCCGTGGGCAACTGACCGCCGAGCAGCGCGAAACCACCCTCGCGCGGGTTCATCCTACGCAGGATGACGCCGACCTGGTCGGTTGCGACCTGATCATCGAAGCCGTGTTCGAAGACCGCGAACTCAAGGCCAGGGTCTCGGCCGCTGCGCAACGGGTGGTCGGTGCCGACGCGGTGATCGCGTCCAACACGTCGACCTTGCCCATCAGCGGCCTGGCAACCGCCGTACCCGACCCAGGTAAGTTCATTGGCCTGCATTTCTTCAGCCCGGTGGACAAGATGCCCTTGGTGGAGATCATCAAGGGCGCGCGCACCAGCGACGAAACCCTGGCCCGAGGTTTCGATTTCGTACTGCAAATCAAGAAAACCCCGATTGTGGTCAACGACAGTCGTGGCTTCTTCACCTCGCGGGTGTTCGGCACCTTCACCAACGAAGGCATCGCCATGCTCGGCGAAGGCGTCGCCGCGCCGATGATCGAAACCGAGGCGCGCAAGGCCGGCATGCCGGTGGGGCCGTTGGCGGTGTCCGATGAAGTGTCTCTGAGCCTGATGAGCCATATCCGACAGCAAACGGCCAAGGATCTGCTGGCGGAAGGCAAGGCCGTGCCGACGCATCCGGCGACGGCGGTGATCGACCTGTTGGTTAACGAATACAAGCGCGTCGGCAAGGCGGCGGGTGGCGGTTTCTATGAGTATCCGGCGGGGGGGCAGAAGTATTTGTGGCCCGAACTGAAAACCCGCTTTGAACAACCGGGGCAGCAGATTTCAGCACAGGACGTACGCGACCGCTTGCTGTTTATCCAGGCCATCGAAACCGTACGCTGTGTGGAGGAGGGCGTGTTGATGTCCACGGCCGACGCCAACGTGGGTTCGATCTTCGGCATTGGCTTTGCCGCGTGGAGTGGCGGCGCGCTGCAATTTATCAACCAGTACGGGTTGAATGAGTTCATCGCCCGCGCTCGCTACCTGGCCGAGCAGTATGGGGAGCGGTTCTCGCCGCCGGCGTTGTTGTTGGAAAAAGCGGCACAAGGCGAGGTCTTCAGGTGATCAAGATGTGAGAGGGCGCTTGCTGTCGATGGCGGAGCTTCAGGTAGGGCGCTATCGGGAGCAAGCCCCCTCCCACAGGGGACTTGCTTTGCAGGTACATTTCAAGGCAGGCTCTGGGGGTGTTCATTATTCCCATCGCCGTGTCAGGTATTTTTTATGTCGCTACGCGTCTGCATCCTGGAAACCGATATTCTGCGTCCCGCTTTGATCGATGAGTACCAAGGCTACGGGCAGATGTTCAAGCGCCTGTTCTCCAAGCAGCCGATTGCTGCCGACTTTGTCGTCTACAACGTGGTGCAGGGCGAATACCCCTCGGATGATGAAGTCTTTGACGCGTACCTGATCACCGGCAGCAAAGCCGATTCCTTCGGCACCGACCCTTGGATCCAAACCCTCAAGACCTACCTGCTCGAGCGCTATGAGCGCGGCGACAAGTTGTTGGGTGTGTGCTTTGGTCACCAGTTATTGGCGCTGCTGTTGGGCGGCAAGACCGAGCGTGCGAGCAAAGGTTGGGGCATGGGTATCCACGACTACAAACTCAACGCCAAGGCACCCTGGATGAGCCCGGTGGTGGAAGAGCTGACCCTGCTGATCAGCCACCAGGACCAAGTGACCACCCTGCCGGAAAACGCCACGGTGATCGCCTCCAGCGATTTTTGCCCGTATGCGGCGTACCACATCGAAGACCAGGTGCTGTGCTTCCAGGGCCACCCGGAATTCATCCATGACTATTCCCGCGAGCTGCTGGAGATTCTTCAGACCACCCTGGGCGAAAAGGTCTACACCCATGGCGTCGCCAGCCTGGCGCGCGACCACCACGGCGCAACCGTGGCGGAATGGATGATGCGCTTTGTGGCACACAAGCCTGAGGCTAGCGCTTAAAGCCAGCCCGACCGCTTGAAGCTGGCCCACAAGCCGGTGCAGCCCACCGCAATAAACCCGAGCACCGCAAAATAGCCGTAGTGCCATTGCAGCTCGGGCATGTTCTGGAAGTTCATCCCATAAATCCCCGCCACCGCCGTGGGGAAGGCGAGGATCGCCGCCCAGGCCGCGAACTTGCGCTGCACCACGCTCTGGCGTGACGCCTCCAGCAACACACCGATCTCGATGGTCTGGCTGGCGATATCGCGCAGGGTGGTGAGGTCTTCCATCTGCCGTGTCACGTGGATCTGCACGTCGCGGAAGTACGGGCGCATGTTCTTGTCGATAAACGGGAAGCTCAGCTTCTGCAGTTCCTGGCTGATCTCCACCATCGGCGCTACGTACCGCTTGAGCCGCAGCACGTCACGGCGCAGGCCGTGGAGGTTCTGGATATCGGTTTCATTGAGGGCTTTGCACAACACGTTGCGCTCCAGCTCATCGATCTCGGCCTGGATGGCCTCGCTCACCGGCTGGTAGTTTTCGGTGACGAAATCCAGCAGCGCATAGAGTACGAAATCTTCCCCATGCTCCAACAGCAATGGCCGCGCCTCACAGCGTTGGCGCACATAACCGTAGGACGCCGAGTGACCGTTGCGGGCGGTGATGATGTAGCCGGTACCGGCAAAGATATGGGTCTCGATAAACTCCAGCTTGCCGTTCTCGCGCACCGGTGAGTAGGTGACGATAAACAGCGCGTCGCCAAAAGTTTCCAGCTTGGGGCGGCTGTGTTTTTCCAGGGCGTCTTCGATCGCCAGTTCATGCAGGTTGAACTGGCGTTGCAGGTTGGCCAGCTCGTGGGCGTTGGGTTCTTCCAGGCCGATCCACACAAAGTGATCGGGCTTGGCGGCCCAGGCCGCGCCTTCGTCGAGGGTGATATCAGTGACTTTCTTACCGGCGCTGTAGACGGCTGCCGCAACAACTCTACCCATGGTGCTGATCACTTCTTGTTAGGAGGACAGGTGTTGGGCAGCTTAGCCTGAATGACGTTCCATTGGGCTTGTTGTAGCCGTGAGCAAGCTTGCTCCTGCAAGCTCACGATCCATCGCTGTGATGCATTCATCCATCTGCGTCTGACAGGCCTGCATCAACTGGGGAACGTCATCCGAAGTCAGGCCAGTGGTAGGAATCGGCGGCAACGAACGGATGAGCACATCACCACTGTTCCAACGATTGAGCTGCATGTGGGTGACGTAATTGCTGACACACACCTGCACGATGGGCACGCCCGCGGCAATCGCCATATGGAACGCGCCTTTCTTGAACGGCAGCAAGCCTTTGCCCAGGTTGCGCGTACCCTCGGGGAACACCCAGATCGACGTGTCCTCATGCTGCAAGGTATGGGTGGTGGTGAGCATCGCGCGGCGTGCCTTGTGTGCATTACCACGGTCGATCAGCACGTTGCCCGCCAGCCAGAACAACTGGCCGAACAACGGCACCCATTTCAGGCTTTTCTTGGCGATACACACCGTGCGGTGCGGGACCACATTGCCGAACACAAACAGGTCATAGTTGGACTGATGGTTGGCGATGATCACGCAGGTGCCGGGCTTGTTGCGCAGTGAGTCGACATCAGCCTTCACGTTCAAGCCCAGAATCCACATGGCCGGCAGCGCGTAGAGGCGGGCACACAGGCGGCTGTTGTCCGGGTTGAACGGCCGGCAGACGCCGACGAGCACGCCCAGTACACCGGCGACCATAAAGTGCAGGCTCATCAACAACATACGTAACAGAAAAAGCATCGATACGGCCCATCGGGACAAAAGGTGGCGCAGTGTACGGATGTGCACTGTATTCGGCAATTGCCCCTACAGACGTAGGAGATAGGCGATGTTTAAGTACATGTTTCAACGTGTGCCGATAAAGGCGGCCTAGAGCGGCTGCAGACGTTTCCGATCAATTTATAAGAAAAAGCCCGACTCAAGGCCGGGCTCGGGCAAATCAGGTGTAGGAAGTTAGACCAGGTTATGGCCCTGATCCTGGATGATTGCCTCGTCCAGGGCTTCCAGCAGCGCCTTACGCACCTTCAGCTTGGTGTGCTTGTGGGCGTTCATATTGATCTTCTTCAACTGGCGTGCCGCTTCCAACGCCGCGGCATGCAGTTCCTCTGGCGCCACCACCTTATCGAGGAAACCCGCTTGCAACGCGCCTTGGGGGTTAAACATCTCGGCATTGATCACCGAGCGATGAAACGCCGACTTGCGCAGACGATCTCGCGCCAATTCGATACCGGCGTGGTGCATGGTCATGCCGATCGCCACTTCATTCAGGCCAATGCTGAACGGGCCTTCCACGCCAATGCGGTAATCGGCCGACAACAACAGGAACGCACCTTTGGCCACCGCATGCCCAGGGCACGCCACGATCACCGGGAACGGGTGCGACAGCAGGCGCCGCGCCAAGGTCGAGCCCGACGTCACCAGGCTGATGGCTTCTTTAGGGCCGGCCGTCATCACCTTCAGATCATAACCACCCGACAGAATCCCCGGCGTACCGGTGATGATCACCACCGCCCGATCCTTCTCGGCCTGATCCAGCGCCGCATTGAACTCACTGACCACCGCCGGAGAAATGGCATTCACCTTGCCGTTGCTCAAGGTCAGGGTCGCGATACCGTCTTCGAGGTGGTAGGCAATCAACTCACTCATGACGCGGTTCCTTGTAGGGTTTGTTATCGATAGGCTGTTTATAGAAGAGCATGCGCAGACGTTACCCACCACGCCCGCCCTGGTAAAGCGCTGTGACTGACTGCCCAGTCAGACTTTCCCCACCCGCCCACGCGTAGACAGCCCGTAGCAGAGCGCGGCCGCCCTGCCAGACGCATCTCGCCGCTGCCCAAGAATGGCAGAATCAGCGCCCCTTGCAGGACGCCCCACGGCATAACCGTCTAACCGCATGAAAATTCTGAAAAAAACCTTTGCCATCAGAAAGGCTTTCGACTACATTAGCGCGCCTCGACAGACTGAACTGGTTTGACGAGATACGGTGAAGTGTCCGAGTGGCTTAAGGAGCACGCCTGGAAAGTGTGTATACAAGAAATTGTATCGAGAGTTCGAATCTCTCCTTCACCGCCACATTCGATGTAAACAAAACCCCTGGTTTCGAGAGAAACCAGGGGTTTTGTGATTTCTGACCCTGAAAATTATTGTCCGAGATCACCCGCGCGGACTCTCCATCCGTTGCCCTACGACATGTGGTCACCAAACCCGATCGTTCACTGCGCGACCGAGCTGGGATTTTGAGCCGCGGGAGTGTCTTGCTTCCGATAGGGCGTTGCTCCAATTGATGCCTCAATGCCTATGCCGATGATGCACATCCGGAAAATGCGCATGGCTATGTCTCATCGGGCTATGAACATGCACATGACTATGCGGCTCTGTGGGGTCCCACTCAAAGTCATGTTCATGCTGATGATGTTCATCATGCACATGCCGGTGCCCGTGTTCGGTCGCTTCATGCAGATGCTCGTGGGCGTGCCGCTCTGTCAGGTGCAGCCACACGCCCACCGCCATCAGCGCCGAGGCGATCCAGAACGCTACGGTTACTGACTCTCCAAACACCAGCAAGGCCACTGCGGCGCCGAGGAAGGGGGCCGTCGAGAAGTACGCCCCCGTGCGTGCGCTGCCCAACCCGCGTAGCGCCAGCACGAACATGACCAGGCTGACGCCATAGCCGAGGAATCCCACCAGTAGGATCGGCGCCAGTTGCGCCACGCCGGGCACTTGCGCGCCGAGGTAAAGCGCCAGGCTGCAATTGACCAGCCCCGCAATCAGGCCCTTGGCCCCGGCGATAAACAGCGCGTCGGAGGCTGACACTTTGCGTGTGAGGTTGTTATCGATCCCCCAGCACAAGCACGCCAGTGCAACGGCAAGCGGTCCGGTCCAGCCTTGGCTGGTGCCGCCGGTGCCGGTCCAGGACAACACCACGCCGCCCAGCACGATGGCGAGCATGCCGAGGACGATGCGGCGGTCGGCGTTTTCTCTGAACACGAGCCAGGCGATAACGGCGGTCAGTACCGATTCAAGGTTGAGCATCAGGGAGGCGGTTGCGCCGGCGGTGCGGGTCAGGCCGAACATGAGCGCTACGGGCCCGAGGATGCCGCCGAAGGCGATGGCGCCGAGTAACCAGGGCCATTCCGAGGGGGTTAGCCCGGAGGGCTTCCAGCCGCGATCACGGATGAGGCGTACGCCGGCGAGCCCGAGGCCGCTGCCGAGGTAGAGCAGGCCGGCGAGCAGCACGGGCGAGAGGCCCAGGCCGAGGCTTTTGGCGAGCGGGGTGCTGGCGCCGAACAGGGCGGCAGCCGCGAGTGCGTGGAGAATACTGAGGTTCATGGGCCATCCTCGAGAGTCAGGCCCATGATACGTCCCTTGCCAGGGTCAGCGCCCTGACAACGTGATACTTAGTGCGCGGTTTTCAGCTTGATTACATCACCGGAAATCTTGGTGGTGTAGCCGCTGAGTACCCAAGCCCAGAACCAGTTTTCCTGGACCTGAGTGTTGATCAGTGCGTCGCCGCCTTTTGCCTTGATCGCAGCATCTTGAGCGCGTACGAAACGGCTGTTCTGGCCAATCGGGATCAAGCCGAACAGCATGATGCCGGTGGCGCTGGCTTCACTGTGGCCCAGCACGGTGTATTGGCTGCTGTCGTATTGCGGGGATTTGATGGCGGTACCGGTGCAGCCGGCGAGGGTGAAACCGAGAACAGCTGCTGCAACTACTTTACTGACGTACTTCACTAAGTAACTCCATGGACTCAATCCCGAGATCCAATTCTCGAGGGCGCGACACTTTAATCGCTTGGCTGGCAGATTGAAATCGGCCAGCCAAGGTTTCAGGCTCAGGCTTGCACATAGACCCAAGCGGTCAGGCCCGAGGCCAATGCCACTGAGACCCGCTTGTAGTCCGACACTTCATAGGCATCTGCCGCCGCCAGTTCCTGCTCGTTGATCTGAAAGACCATGCCTTCAACGCTGGCGGCTTTTTCCGTGCTAGGTGCGACGATGGGGTGGTGGGTCTTGCCGCTGGTCGCGAGCACTTCGGGGTCGGTGATTTCTACCCAGCTTTGCGAATAGCCCAGCATGGCGTCCTGCTGCCCAACTAATTCACGGCCGAAGTTGGCCAGTTGCACGGCCTTGTCTTGCAAGGTGCCGTAGGAAAACAACAGCACGGGAAATGAGGTGGAATGTTCCATGTGTATTCCTCTGAGGGATCAGGCGAGTAAGTCTTCGTAGAAGGCGCCGTAGGGCTTGGTCGGGTGGGCGATCTGGATTTCCAGGATCCACAGACCTGCGTTCGGGTAATGCTCGAAATCGCCCAGGTCCCCGCCACGGTGGATGGCGTGGGGGAAGTCGCTGACACGGTGGCCCTGGATGTCGAGGTTCAGTTGCCAGCCCATGGCCCGCGCTTGTTCTTCGGCATAGCGGTAAAGCTCAAGGCCCGCGACTTGCTGGGTTTTCCAGCGCGATTCTACGCGGTGGAACAGTGCTTTGGCGGCGCTGGCGCAGGCGATCATGTCGGGGTCGTTGCCGGTGGTGAAGGTGGCGCCGGCGTCACCTTCGTGCCCTTGCCACACGGCGCCCATGTCGATGAAGAAAATATCGTTTTCACCCAAGGCCGGGTCGCCCTCGGAGCGTTGCTTGAAGGTCTTGAGGGTGTTGGCGCCGAAGCGCACCAGCAGCGGGTGCCAGATACGCTGCATGTCGAGGTCGGCGAGCACTTGCTTGCCCAGCTCGCGGGCTTCGGATTCAAGCATGCCGGGGTGGATGCGTTGGGCGAGCTGGCCGATGGCTTGCCAGGTCATGGCTTGGGCGTAGCGCATGGAATCGAGGCTGTAGGCGGCGCCCACGGCTTCCTTGGGTTGTGTGGACACCGGTATCTCCTCGAGTAGGTGTTAGCGTTATGCTATTTACTATATAGCGAATGGCGAGGCAGCCCAAGGAAAGGCACGGACGCGCTTCTGTGGTTTTTCTCAGTGGGAAGTGAGCTGACTGACCTTTCGTCGATTCACTTGAAAAGTACTGTATTTATGAACAGTGTCTGACTAGTCTTTGGAGAGCGGTGACCGGTAGCGATGTGTTAACTGGAAATTGACGGGTAAATTGACGGGTAATATGAGGCTGTGCAGAATCGCGGCATCATTTTTGTAGATGCAAGGTGCAAAGGAATTGCATCAATTGGAGAGGATTGCTAATGCCGAGCAGCATAGATGTCGCCAACTATTTTCTTTGCTTGGAAGGGGAAAGTAGCGAGATCTCGAATCTCAAAATTCAGAAGCTGGCTTATTATGCCCAAGGATTCAGTCTCGCCCTCCATGGGCAGCCGCTGTTTTCGGAGCCAATAGAGGCGTGGATGCATGGGCCGGTAGTTCCTGATCTTTATCGCCGCTTCAGCCGCTACGGGTCTGGAGCAATTCCACTTCCAAATGACTTCAACCCAAGTGTCTTTAGCCCTGAACAACAGCACTTGTTGAATGAAGTGTTCGACGTATACGGTCAGTTTTCAGCCTGGAAGTTACGTCAACTCACTCATGAAGAGACGCCTTGGCGTAATAATTTTGAAGAAGGTGAATTCAGTCGAACCATTCCTCAGCAGGAAATGGAAGCTTACTTCAAGGAACACCTGGTGAATTGATCAATGTCCAGACTCAAGGATAGAGGGGCAAAAGGTGGCCAGATCAAGGCGAGAAAATCATCTGTTGAAACAGATGACTCTGATCTGAAACCGCCTGTTTTTTCTTTTGAGTTCCTCCAGGCCGGATGGTGCATCCAAGACTGCCAGCAGGAAGAACGATCTAAGATGCTGGATAAACTCAGAAGGCTGAGCCGGCTGTCTTGGCGGGATATACGCCAGCAAGATCGTCACTTGCTGGGTACTGAGACTATCGCCAGAGGTAGTATCCGCGCCGCAATCCCGCCATTTGTTACTGATGACGTCAGGCTTTTGGCATTCAGGGCGTTTGACCGTGTGGCGATGGTCGGTTATCGAAGCGAGCGTATTTTTCATGTCCTTTGGATCGACAGAGCCTTCACTCTTTACGACCATGGTTAAGGCACGCTTAGACCACTTTTTATAGGGGCTACACGCTAAATGTGCAGCCACGCCAGGCTGCCCAGCACGACGGCAACACCGCCGGCGGTGTACGACATACGTTTTAGCCACTCCTTGCGCGTCAGCAACGTAATCGCCGCCAGCGAAATCGCTATCTGAATCGCGGTCATCGCCTGGGCCCAGCGATGATGCTGGTGCAGCGCCTCTTCGGATTTCTGATCCCATTCCCGTGAGGTGGCTTCAAGCTTTTCAGCCTGCTTGCGCACGTCTTCCTTCTGGTTCTTGTAGCGCTCGATCTCATCTTTGTAATGCGCAGCGTCCACGCCGGGAATATGGGTCGCCAGTTCCGCCAGGTTTTGCCGGCTGGATTTGGCCTGGTAGTAATTCCACTGGTTGGCGGCTTCGGTCTTGATGATGGCCGCGTTGTTCTTGTCCATCGCCGCTTCGCTTTCGGTGGAGCCGGCCTGGTAGCTGAGCATGGCGCCGAGGGTGGCCATCAGCGCGGTCATCACGGCGATGCGGCTGGCGAAATTGTCACCGCGGCCGTGGGCATGTTCGGTGGTGTGCTCGATGTGCTTTTCGTGGGGGCTGGGGACTTCGAAGGCTTCGGACATGGGGGCGTCTTTGAAGGGATTAAGGGAGTTTGATTCTTTACCAGTGAAGCTGTCTCAATCCTGTACGTAACGCTGCAAACCGGCCACCAAGGCATCAAATGTCACCCGGCAGCGTGGGCTGTTGCGCAGGTCTTCATGCATGGTGACCCAAGTATCCATTTTGAACGCGAACCCTTCCGGCAGCACCCGACGCAAACGCGGGTCTTGCTTGGCCAGTTGCACCTGGCACCCGCCGATACCGGCACCGGCGCGGATCAGCGCCAATTGCGCCAGGTCGCTGTCGCTGCTGATGGCGAAGGCGCTGCGCTCAAAGCCGTTGATCGCCAGGCTGCGGATAAACGCGGTTTCCTGGTCGAAGCCGATGACCGAGTGGTCGGCCAAATCTTGCATATGCTGCGGGGTGCCGTGTTGTTGCAGGTAGTCTTCCCGGGCATGCAGGCCCACTTCGATCAGGCCGATACGCCGTGCCAGCAGTTGCTCCTGGCGGGGGCGGACCATGCGCACGGCAACGTCGGCTTCCAGTTGCAGCAGGTCGCTCAAGCGGTTGGTCAGGATCAGCTCGACCTTGAGGTGCGGGTACTGTTGGCGCAGGTGCGTGAGGATCGGCGGCAGCACTTCCACGCCGATCACTTCGCTGGCCGATACACGCACCACCCCGCGCACCTCATCACCCTGGGCGGAGGCGGCCCGCTCAAGAGCGGCGGCGGTGCGTTCCATGGTCTCGGCGTGGGCGCGCAGGGTGTGGGCGACCGCCGTCGGTAACAAACCGGTGGGCGAGCGGGTGAACAGCACCACCCCCAGCGCCGTTTCCAGCGCGGCGATATGCCGGCCGACCGTGGGCTGTGTGATGCCGAGCTGCCGTGCGGCCCCCGACAACGATCCTTCCTTGAGTACGCCGAGGAACGACCGGTAAAGCTCCCAACCAATATTCGCTGCCATGCATAAATGTATAGCGACTGGATGGTCTTCAGCAATTCCTCTATAGCAAGGTCGCGAACATAATGGCCTCATCAACCAACAGCGGGAGACGGTGATGAGCAAGGTTCTGGTTTTGGGTGCAACCGGTGGCATTGGCGGGGAAGTGGCACGCCAGTTGAGCGCGGCGGGCTGGGAGGTGTGTGCGTTGACCCGGGATGTCGACAAGGCCCGCAGCCAGAACGCTGCCTTTACCTGGGTCAAGGGCGATGCGCTCAATCGCGATGAGGTGCTTGCCGCTGCCCGTGGTTGTACGGTGATCGTCCACGGGGTCAACCCGCCGGGCTACCGCAACTGGGCGGAACAGGTGCTGCCGATGATCGACAACAGCATTGCGGCCGCCATCGCCGAAGGCGCGACTATTGTGCTGCCCGGCACGGTCTACAACTTCGGGCCGGATGCCTTCCCGGTGTTGCACGAAGACTCGCCCCAGCACCCACTGACCCGCAAGGGCGTGATCCGGGTGCAACTGGAGCAACGTCTGGAGCAGGCTTCCCGCCGGGGCGTGCGCGTGATCATCGTACGGGCCGGGGACTTTTTCGGCGCCCGGGTCGCCAACAACTGGTTTGCCCAGGGCCTGATCAAACCGGGCAAACCGGTGCATGCCATCAGCTATCCGGGCACACCTGGCATGGCGCATCAATGGGCGTACCTGCCGGACGTGGCGCGCACGATGGTCGAGTTGATTGAGCGCCGCGCCACCCTCGATGCGTTCGCGCGCTTTCATATGGCCGGGCATGAGGATACGGATGGCACGCAGATGATTCAGGCGATCCAGCGAGTGGTGCTGCGCAGGACCGGCCATCAACCCCGAGTCGGTCGCTTCCCGTGGTGGTTGATGGCATGGATCGCGCCCTTTGTTGTCACCGTGCGCGAGATGCTGGAGATGCGCTACCTCTGGCAAACCCCGTTGCGCCTGGACAACCAGCGCCTGGTGGCGGCCCTGGGCCAGGAGCCCCACACACCACTGGAACAGGCGGTGGAGGCCACGCTGGTCGATCTGGGGTGCTTGCCTACTGGCGCTTTAACAGGCGTCCATACACCGCGAGGTTGATCAACACCACCACCGCCCCCAGCACCAGTTGAATGTTCGGGGTGAGGCCGGCGGGGTAGATCAGCGTCAGGATGTAGTGCTCGATAAAGCCGCCGCCATACCCGTCCTGCCCGGCCAGGTGGCGAAACAGGTTTTCCCAGCGGGTAAGCGGGCAGGGCAGGTGGAACACTTCGACCGCAATACCCCAGGCGACGGCGGGCAGGTGCAGCCAGATCACCCGGCGCCACTTCAGGGTGAGCAGGCCGCCAAACAGCACGAACAGGATGAAGGTCAGGTGAAACAGCACCAGGCTGTCGGCGGCTAGGCGGTAGAGCATTGCAGGCACTTCGAAAGGAGGGGCGCACAGTCTAAAGGGTTGCTTGCCGGCAAGCGCGGCCGTTATTGTGCTGAATCCTTTTAGTCCTTTACCCAGGTTGTGTCGTGATGAATGCACCGCGTAACGTTGCCCCGTTCAGTGCCGGCCCGATCAAGGCTGTGATCTTTGATATGGATGGGTTGTTGCTGGATACCGAAGGCATCTACACCGAAGTGACGCAGATCATCGCTGAACGCTACGGCCGTACCTACGACTGGGGGATCAAGCAGCACATCATCGGGCGCGGTGCCCAGGACCTGGCCGACTACGTGGTCAAGGCGCTGGACCTGCCGATCACACCGGCTGAATTTCTCGCCATTCGTGAACCGCTGATGAGCGAGCGCTTTCCCAAGGCGCTGGGCATGCCCGGCGCCGAGGCGTTGGTGCGGCATTTGAAAGCGCACAATATTCCGATTGCCGTGGGTACCAGCTCGTCGCGCAATTCGTTTGGCCACAAGACCACCTTGCACCGCGAATGGTTTGGCTTGTTCGGCACCATCGTCACGGCCGATGACCCGGAGGTCGGCGCCGCCAAGCCTGCGCCAGACATCTTTCTTACCGCCGCCCGCCGCCTGGGCGTGGCGCCGCAGGATTGCCTGGTGTTCGAAGATTCGCCGTTCGGTGTGACCGCTGCGAAAGCCGCCCATATGACCGCCATCGCCGTGCCCGATGAAGCCATGGCCGACAGCAAGTACGAGCATGCCGACCAGATCATCCGCAATCTCGCGGACTTCGATCTGGCGGCCTATGGCTTGCCACCGATGCGCTGAATAAACACGGCGAAAAATGTGGGAGGGCTTGCGCCCTCCCACATTGGGTTGCAGTTCTTCAAGGCGCTAGGCGCTGAAGCCACCATCGATGGTCAGGCTTGCCCCAGTGATGTACCCGGCTTCCGGCCCGGCCAGATACGCCACAAAACTGGCAATCTCCTCCACATGCCCATAACGCCCCACCGCCATTAACCCGATCAGCGTCTCGGCAAAATCACCGTTCGCCGGGTTCATGTCAGTGTCCACCGGGCCAGGTTGCACGTTATTGATGGTGATGCCCCGTGGCCCAAGGTCTCGCGCCAAGCCCTTGGTCAACCCCACCAGCGCCGCCTTGCTCATCGCATACGGCCCACCGCCGCCAAACGGCATGCGCTCGGCGTTGGTACTGCCGATATTGATCACCCGGCCACCTTCGCCCATATGCTTGGCAGCCTCCTGTGTCGCGATAAACACACTGCGCACGTTGATCGCCAAGGTCTGGTCGAAGTCTTCCAGTTTGAAGTCTTCCAAGGGGGCGATGGCCAGCACACCGGCGTTGTTTACCAGGATATCCAGGCGCCCAAACGCTGCGACGGTGGCATTCACGGCGTTGCGGATTGCGCCGGCATCGGCGCTGTCGGCCTGAATCGCCAAGGCTTTGCCGCCTTCGCTGATCACGCTGTTCTGCAAGGCTTCGGCTTTGGCGGCCGAGCTGACGTAGGTAAAGGCGACGGCTGCGCCTTGGGCGGCCAGGCGCTTGACGATAGCGGCGCCGATGCCACGGGAACCGCCTTGAATCAAGGCGACTTTGCCGGTGAGGTTGTGCTGGGTCATGTCGATCTCCGAGTGGTTGATGGGCCAAGTATCGACCTCGCCCTCGCGCCCCGGTAGACCGAGATTGCTATAGTCTGTGTAAACCAAAAGTTTGGAATGAGGCGAGATGGAAAGCTTTGGCAGTATCGAATGCTTTGTGCGCAGCGCCGAGGGAGGCAGCTTTGCCGAGGCCGCCCGGCACCTGAGCCTGACCCCGGCGGCGGTCGGCAAGAGTGTCGCCAAACTTGAGGCACGCCTGGGTGTCCGGCTGTTTCAGCGCAGCACCCGACGCCTTACGCTGACCGAAGCCGGCAAGCTGTTCCTCGAAGAAGTCAGCGGCAGTCTGACCACCATCCAGAACGCCGTGGCCAACCTGGCCAGTGCCGAAGGGCAGCCGGTGGGCACGCTCAAGGTGAGCATGGGCACGGTGTTCGGCAATCGCTATGTGGTGCCGCTGCTGGGGGCATTCATACAGCGTTTTCCGGCTATCAGCCCGGACTGGCACTTCGATAACCGCCAGGTCGACCTGATCGGCCAAGGGTTTGATGCCGCCATTGGCGGAGGTTTTGAATTGCCCCAAGGGGTGGTGGCGCGCAAGTTGACGCCGGCGCACCGGGTGCTGGTGGCTTCGCCGGACTACTTGGCGCAACGCCCGCCAGTGCGGGAGCCCGAAGATTTATCACGCTGCCTGGGTATCCTGATTCGCTCGCCGCAAACCGGCCGCGTGCGTTCCTGGCAACTGACCCGCGTTGACCGCGAACACCGCCCGCTGATGCTCAAGCCCGGGATGACGATGAGCGACTCCGAAGCCGCCTGCTGTGCCAGCGCCCAAGGCTTGGGCATCGCCCTGGTGAGCATGCCGATGGCCGTGCCGTTCCTCGACAGTGGCGCGGTGGTGCGCGTACTGCCGGATTGGTATGTCGACGACGGTAATATTTCCATCTACTACGCCGAACACAAACTGCTGCCCGGCAAGACCCGGGCGTTTGTGGATTTCATCCTTGAGCAGTTTGCCGAGCAACAACTGGGGCAAAAATTCAGCGCTATCTAATGCCAGGCACCGATCAAAATGTGGGCGGGGGATTGAATCTTCAGCGGCCGAATTTGCCGGGCCAGCCCATGACCTGCTTCGGCCTTGGCGTCGCATAGGTTCGAATTTTCGACGTCGACAACCCCAACCGCACCAACCCTTCGGCAATCGTCACCGCCGCGGTCACCCCATCCACCACCGGCACCCCGGTGCGCTGGCGAATCTGTTCATCCAGCCCCGCCATGCCGCCGCAACCGAGGCAGATCACCTCGGCCTTGTCCTCGCGGATGGCCAATTCCGCCTGGCGCACGATGGCTTCCATGGCGGCGAGCGGGTCTTCTTCCAGCTCCAGTACCGCCATGCCGCTGGCGCGCACCGAGGCACAGCGCTGGTAGAGGCCGGCGAGTTTCAGCCGGTCTTCGATCAGCGGCACCGTGCGGTCCAGGGTGGTAACCACCGAGTAGGCATGCCCCAGGAACATTGCGGTGCTGGCCGCCGCTTCGGTGATGTCCACCACCGGCACGTTGAGCAATTCCTGCAAGCCTTCACGGCCATGCTCGCCGTAGCCGGCCTGGATCACCGCATCGAACGGCTGGTCATAGGCCATCACCCGGTCCATCACCGCGATGGCTGCCAGGTAGCTTTCAAAGTTGCCCTCCACCGACTCGGCGCCAAAGTATGGGGTGAGCCCGACAATCTCGGTGCCCGGTGCCGCCACGGCTCGCGCCTGCTGGGCGATGGTTTCAGTGATGGATTCGGTGGTGTTGACGTTGACCACGAGGATGCGCATGGGAGGTCCTTGTTCAATGACTGACGTTATCGACTGCAATGCTCTCGCCGCTGACATCGGCGTAATGCGGTTGGCGCTTGGCAATCACTCGGTACAGCAGCCCTGCAATACCGGCGCCAAACAACCAGGAAAACGGTGAGACGCTGGCGAACCCAGGCAACAGCGCGAGCAGAATGGCGATCACGGCCGCAGGAATAAACGCTGCCACTGCGCGTAAATTCACGCCTCGGTTGTAGTAATAAACGCCATTGGGGTCTTCGCTATACAGCTGCGGCACATCCACCTGGCTTTTACGGATCAGCCAGTAATCGACCATGATCACCCCGTACAACGGCCCCAACAGTGCCCCCAGGCCGGAGAGGAAATACACGATCACCAGCGGGCTGTTATAGAGGTTCCACGGCAGGATCAGCACCGCCACGGTGGCGCTGATCAACCCGGCGCGGCGGAAGTTCAGGTACGTGGGCGCCAGGTTGCTCAGCACAAAGGCCGGGGCGACGAAGTTGGCCATGATGTTCACCGCCACGGTGACGATCAGGAACGCGAGGCAGCCCAGCACGAGGAAAAAGGTATTGGGGATCGCCGCGATGATCTCGGTCGGGCTTTCGATCACCCGGCCATTGAGCTGGAACTGCCCGCCGCACAGCAGCACGGTGATGGCGGCGAACACCAGGATATTCACCGGCAGGCCCCAGAAGTTACCGACCTGGATCGTCTTGCGGCAGGGCGAGGAGCGTGCGAAGTCACAGAAGTTGAGGATCAGCGTGCCGTAGATCGTCAGCCACAGGGCGCCACCGGCGAAAATGTTGCGCCACATCTCGCCGCCGCTCAGCGGTTCACGGATCGACCAGGCAATATGCCCACCGACCTGGAAGTACATCCAGCCGGCCAGCGAGGCCACGGTCAGCAAAATCACCGGCCCGGCAAACCCTTCATAGCGGCGCACCATCTCCATGCCATAGGCGAGAATCGCCAGTTGCACCAGCCAGATCGCTACAAAACACGCCCAGCCCAGGGTCGACAGGCCGAGGATGGAGTTGTGGTCATAAGCGGCAAAGCCTGGGTGAATCGCCGTCAGTAATACGCGGAAAACGACCGAGGCCAGGTAGGTCTGGATACCAAACCAGGCAATCGCAATCACTGCGCGAATCAACGCCGGGATCTGTGCGCCGTGAATGCCGAAACTGATGCGGCTGATGACCGGAAAGGGCACCCCGGTCTTCTGCCCCATATACCCCGACAAGTTCATGAAGAAATACACCAGCGCCGCGCCGATCCCCAAGGACAGCAAAATCTGCCAACCGCCCAGGCCCAGTGCATATAAGCCAATGGCGAATGAGTAGTTGGCGATGTTGTGCACGTCATTGGTCCACAACGCAAAGATGCTGTAGCGCCCCCAACGACGGCCTTCGAGCTTGGTGGGGGCCAGGTCTTTGTTATGCAGGCGTGGGCTGAGGACCAGCGGGCCGGGGCTGGCGGCCTTCGGGTTTAGTGAGGAGGAGGGCAGATCCAGTGCGATGTTATTCGAGAGGCTTGTACGCATTCCGGCAGGCTCCAGCGCATCCGCGAGCAAGCCGAAGATGGCAAAGTGTATGTAGGTTTTGTATTTATTGTATACAAAGCGTATTTCACCTTAAGCCACTTACGTGCCAGTTTTCGTTCTATGAAACCGGTGGTTAATTTCGTTTTTATCGGGTGTATAAATAACTGACTGAATTAAAAGCGATATAAATTGACCGATTGAACAGGTATTTATTTTCAGGACAGGACAGAGATTATTTGGCGGGCAAACGGTGTGCAGAAATAGCTGTTACGTTTTGGTGCGTTTCAGTAAAAATTGCACACATAAATGGCACCGATGGTTACATGTGTGTGTACATTTCAAGCCTCAATACAAAGCAAATGTGGGAGGGGGCTTGCTCCCGATAGCAAAGTGTCAGTCACCCTTGAGCTGGCTGACCACCGCTATCGGGAGCAAGCCCCCTCTCACATGTTTTTTTTAAGCCTCAGCTTCAAGCCTTGCTGATGATATTCCCCGCGTGCAACCCGCATTCCTTCTGCGTCGCTTCTTCCCACCACCAGCGGCCTTCGCGTTCATGCTGGTTCGGCAGTACCGGGCGGGTGCACGGCTCGCAGCCGATGCTGATAAAACCGCGCTCATGCAGGCTGTTGTAAGGCAATTCCAGCATGCGGATATAGCCCCAGATCTCCTCGCTGGTCATTTGCGCCAGCGGGTTGAACTTGTACAGGGTGCGTTCCGGGGTAGAGAACGCCGAGTCGATTTCCAGCGCGGCCACCTGGCTACGGGTGCCAGGGCTCTGGTCGCGGCGTTGGCCGGTGGCCCAGGCGCGTACGCCCGAGAGCTTGCGGCGCAGCGGCTCGATTTTGCGCACGCCGCAGCATTCGCCATGGCCGTCCTTATAGAAGCTGAACAGGCCCTTTTCCTTGACGAAGGGTTCCAGCTTGCTCTGGTCCGGCGAGATCAGCTCGATGTCGATCTTGTAGAACTCACGCACCTGCTCGATAAACCGGTAGGTCTCCGGGTGCAGGCGGCCGGTGTCGAGGCTGAACACCTTGACGTTCTTGTTCAGCTTCCAGGCCATGTCTACCAGCACCACGTCCTCGGCACCGCTGAAGGAGATCCACAGGTCATCACCGAACTGGCTGAATGCCAGCTTGAGAATGTCCTGGGCGGATTTGTTGGCATAAGTCGCGGCGAGTTCAGCGACGTCGAAGGCTTGGTTCATCAGGACGGTTCCTACAGGTCAGTGGCGCTGAGCGCTCTATAGGGGAGCGATGGTATCAAATCCGCCCTGCGTTGCGGCGGCGAGCTTGAGTCGCTAGAGTTCGGCAGTCCTTATGCTCGCTCAACTAACAACATCTAATGGGAGTGTCTTGTGGAAATTGCCTGTCTCGACCTGGAAGGGGTACTGGTTCCGGAGATCTGGATCGCCTTCGCCGAAAAAACCGGTATTGAATCCCTGCGGGCCACCACCCGGGACATTCCCGACTACGACGTGCTGATGAAGCAACGCCTGCGCATCCTCGACGAGCACGGGCTCAAGCTTGCCGATATCCAGGAAGTGATTGCCACGCTCAAGCCGCTGGACGGCGCCATCGAGTTCGTCAATTGGCTGCGCGAACGCTTCCAGGTGGTGATCCTGTCCGACACGTTCTACGAATTCTCCCAGCCGCTGATGCGCCAACTGGGTTTCCCAACCTTGCTCTGCCATCGCTTGATGACCGATGAGAACGACCGGGTGGTGAGTTACCAACTACGCCAGAAAGACCCCAAGCGTCAGTCGGTGCTGGCGTTCAAGACCCTCTATTACCGCGTGATCGCTGCTGGCGATTCCTACAACGACACCAGCATGCTGGGCGAAGCGGACCGTGGGATTCTGTTCCATGCGCCGCAGAATGTGATTCGCGAGTTCCCGCAGTTCCCAGCGGTGCACACGTTTGAGGACTTGAAGCGGGAGTTCATCAAGGCGTCGAATCGGCCGTTGAGCCTGTAGGCCATCCAGCGAGGCGGATGGCCTCAGCGGGAGCAAGCCCCCTCCCACATTTGAATGTATTCACAATTCAAATGTGGGAGGGGGCTTGCTCCCGATAGGGCCAGTACCGGCGCTACAAGCTTTCCAACGTTTGTAACAACACCCGCACCTTCGTCAGCGACTCCTGATACTCGGCCTCCCACTGCGAGTCCGCCACGATCCCGCCGCCGCCCCAGCAGCACACCTGGCCATCCTTGACCAGCAAACTGCGGATGGTGATGGAACTGTCCATCTCGCCACGCACGTCCAGATACACCAGTGAGCCGCAATACAAACCCCGTCGGGTCGGTTCAAGCTCGTCGATGATTTGCATGGCGCGGATCTTCGGTGCGCCGGTGATGGAGCCGCCGGGGAAGCTGCCGGCGATCAGGTCGAGGGCGTCTTTGTCGTCGGCCAGTGTGCCGGTCACGCTGCTCACCAGGTGGTGCACATTGGGGTAGCTTTCCAGGCTGAACAACTCCGGCACTTTGACCGAGCCGATACGACAGCTGCGGCCGAGGTCGTTGCGCAGCAGGTCGACGATCATTAGGTTCTCGGCGCGGTCCTTGGGGCTGGCCAGCAATTCGGCGGCATTCGCAGCGTCTTCTTGCGGCGTGAGGCCGCGTGGGCGCGTGCCTTTGATCGGGCGGGTCTCGACCTGGCGTTCGCTGATGCGCACGAACCGTTCCGGCGACAGGCTCAGCACCGCGCCGTCATCCGGCAGGCTCTGGAACCCGGCAAAGGGGGTCGGGCAGGCTTCGCGCAGGGCGCAGTAGGCCACCCACGGATCGCCGATGCAGGGCGCGCGGAAGCGTTGGGCGAAGTTGACCTGGTAGCAGTCGCCGGCCTGGATGTAATCCTGGATACGCACGATGGCCTGGCGGTAAGTCTCGGCGCTGAGGTCGGGGGCCATCGGGCCCTGGAGTGTGAAGGTAGCCGGTGTATCGACCCCTTCAGCACTGAACAGGGTAATCAGGCGTTGCCGTTCGCTCTCGGCCAATGCGGGGTGAAAAACCAGTTGGCTGGTCTGCACCTGGTGATCGCTGATCAGCGCCCAGGCATAGAGCCCAAGGCGCGCGTCCGGCAGGTGTAAATCGTCCACTGCCAGCTGGGGCATCTGTTCCAGGTGTCGCCCGAAGTCGTAGCTCAGATAGCCGATCAAGCCGCCGGCAAAGGGCAGTTCTACACCCGCGGGCAATAGCGCTTCACCCAGCTGTGCCAGGCTTGCCCGCAAGCGTTGCAGAAAATCGCTGCCATTTTCGTCAGGTCGCACAGCCAAGGTCGCCTCGGGCCAGGCACTGAGCAGGTCGTAACGCCCACGCTCGGCCGTTGGGCGGCCGCTGTCCAGCAGCACCGCGCCAGGGGCATGGCGAATCACCGCAAAATAGTCGGCGGGGTTGGCCCGGTAGGGCAACGGGTAAACAGAGCAGGTCGACATGCGGGGTGGATCAGCCAGTGCGCGGGGGAGGGGATTGTAGTCCCCTGTAGGATTTGGTCCTAGAGGGGATGTCGGGGATAGACAGATGGAAGCCCCGATCAGCCTTTGACGTGGGGTATATGCCCAAACATTTCCTGCACAAACGTCACGCGCTCTGCCGGCGTTTCCGTCACGCCGGCGGCTTTCAGTTCTTCCAGGCGCGCTTCAACGGCGTGGGTGCGCGAGGTTAAACCACAGTCGTTGGCGATCTGGATATTGAGCCCCGGCCGTGCATTGAGCTCAAGAATCAGCGGGCCTTTTTCCTGGTCCAGCACCATGTCCACACCGATGTAACCCAGCCCGCACAGCTCATAGCAGCCGGCCGCCAACTTCATGAAACCGTCCCAGTTGGGCAATTGCACGCCGTCCACCGCGTTAGTGGTATCGGGGTGTTTGGTGATGATGTTGTTCAGCCAGGTGCCGCGCAGGGTCAGGCCGGTGGCCAGGTCCACACCCACGCCAATCGCGCCCTGGTGCAGGTTGGCCTTGCCGCCGGACTGGCGGGTCGGCAAACGCAACATGGCCATCACCGGGTAACCCATCAGCACGATGATGCGGATGTCCGGCACGCCTTCGTAGCTGATGCTCTTGAAGATCTGGTCGGGCACCACGCGGTATTCGATCAAGGCGCGGTCGCGGTGGCCGCCCAGGGAATACAGCCCGGTCAGAATGCTGGAAATCTGATGTTCGATTTCTTCATGGCTGATGATCCTGCCGGACACCGTGCGGTAGCGCCCTTCAAAACGGTCGGCCACCACCAGGATGCCGTCACCGCCAGCGCCTTGGGCCGGCTTGATCACGAAGTCGTTACGCCCACCGATAATGGCGTCGAGGTTGTCGATTTCTTTCTCGGTGGAAATCACCCCGTACATTTGCGGCACATGGATGCCCGCGGCGATGGCCCGTTCCTTGGTGATGATCTTGTCATCCACAATCGGGTACAGGCTGCGCTTGTTGTACTTGAGCACGTAGTCGGCATTACGCCGGTTGATGCCCATGATCCCCCGCGCTTCGAGGGCCTTCCAGGTTTTCCAGAAGCCGAACATTACGAATCAGCCTTGAGGAACGCCTTGAAACGTACCAGTTCGGTGAGGCGGTAGCCGCGATAACGCCCCATGGCCAGCATGAAGCCCACCAGGATCAACAGGATCGCCGGGAAGGTGAACACAAAGTAGATCAGCTCCGGCACGCTCATGATGATGTGTGCCAGGGACGCTGCGAACAGCGTCCCTATCGCCACTTTCAGCGCATGGCTGGCGCCACGCTCCTCCCAGGTGATGGACAGCCGTTCGATGGTCATGGTCAAGATCACCATGGGGAACAGCGCCACCGACAAGCCACGTTCCAGCCCCAGTTTGTGGCTGAACAGGCTGATGGTCGCAATCAGCACCACCACGAAGGTCAACACCACCGACAACCTGGGCAGCATCTGCAGCTTCAAGTGCTCCAGGTATGAGCGCAGGGACAAGCCCAGCGCCGTGATGATCGTGAACAACGCAATGCCAAAGCCCAGTTGCGTCTCGCGGAACGCCAATGCAATCAGCACCGGGGTAAAGGTGCCGAGGGTCTGCAGGCCGATCAGGTTGCGCAGGATCAGAATCACCAGCACGCCAATCGGGATCATCACCATGATCATGAACGTCTGCTGGGTTTGCAGCGGCAGGCCATACAGCGAGTATTCGAGGAAGTTGGCGTCGGTGTTTTCGTCGGTCAGCTTGGCCAGGCGAATGGCGTTCATTTCGCTGTTGTTCAGGCTGAAGGTCACTGTGGCTTTCTTGCCGCCATCGACCGTGATCAGGTTTTCATCGCCGGTCCACCACAGCAGGCGGTCGGCGGGCAGGCCCTGTTCGCCGGTTTCCGGGTTGAAGTACAGCCAGTCATTGCCGTTGAAGCTGCGCAGCCACAGCTCCGGGGTTTGTGGCTGGTCGGCCACCAGGCGGATGGTGTGGACTTTCTCCACCGGCACATGGGCGATGGACAGCAGCAGTTCGACGATCTTGGCCTTGTGCGGCGTCGATGGGTCGCCCGCCAGCAGCAGCTTCACATTGTCGTCATTGAGGTTGTTGGTGCGCTTGATGGCTTCGCCGATAAAGGTCTCGACGTCGGCCGAGTGCTGGCGGATCGGGGCCAGCAAGGCTTCGGCGGCGATCTTTTCCGGGCCTTCCACGGCGATGCTGTCACGGAAGGTCGGGCCTTTGACCTTGACCTTTTCCCCGCTGTAACGCTTGGTCAGCACCAGGCGGTAATACAGGGTTTGCTTGCCCTTGGCCCGGCGCGCCGACCAGGTCACCTTGCGGTTGCCATCGGTGCGGTTGACGCTCACCCCGTAGTTATTCGAGATAAAACTCTCATTGAGGCTGACGAAGTCGCGGCTCAGGGGCGGCACGAACATCGAGATTTTCACCGGGTCCTTGGGGTTGGCGACGAACTCGACCTTGGCGTCGATGTTCCACAGGTCGTCGGTGGCGTCCTCGGTGACGGGGATCCCCAGCACGAAAATCTGATAGGCGGTGACCGAAATACCCAAGACCACCAGGATGGTGATCAGGATTTTCAGGTGCAGGGTCAGAGAGCGCATTCGGTTTACTCGGCGGTATGAGCGTCGGCGGCGCAGGCGGGTTTGCCCGCTGCGTATTTAAGACTGGGGTCGACCAGCGCATCAAAGCGTTTGAGCGCTTCGGAGCCGATCAGCAGCGGGTATTGGAATGCGCTGCGGTCAGTCAAGTTCACTTCGATGCTGCGTAAAGCGCTGCCCATGCAGATATCCAGGGCGATCACTGGGCGGGCGGTGTAGTTCTTGTCCTCATCGGGGTCGTAGTCACCGGCGCGACGCTTGATTTTGCTGACGCGGGCCAGGGGGCGTTCGATGGGGTGGGAATGGGCGGTGTCGATGGCCAGATAAAAGCGCACCCAGGATTCGCCATTGCGCTTGAAGCGTTTGATGTCGCGGGCGCTCAACGAGGCGGTCTTGGCGCCAGTGTCGAGTTTGGCCGCCACTTCCAGGTCGATGCCCGCCAATTTGGCGTATTCGTTCAAGCCATACACGGTCTTCTCGGCGGCAACGCCAAGGCCCGGTACGCACAGTAGGCAAGTCAATAGAAGGAAGGGCTTGAGTCTCATAGATCCTGACGCGGTGCCGTGCGATGTTCAATTCAAGGCGACTGGCATTACTGCGCAATCTCTGGTGCGCCGTGTCATCAATTGATGTCAGGCAAAAACGGCGGGCATTCTAACATGATGCTTTTTTGGCGCCAGCGCTGGCAGGCGGCCATGACCTCAGAACACGCAATCAGGGTTATTAGACGATTGTCGACAATGTTGATTTATTCTTTGACTATTCAGGGCTGATTGGCTAGTTTTTGCCGCATTGCTTTTAAAGGTGTCGACAATATGCTGGATCAACTGGAAACCCCAGTGGTGGCGCAAGACGATTCGCAGACCATGTCCGAGAACGTCTTCCGGCGTATCCAGGCTGCCATCGTCAAGGGCGAGATTGCCCCCGGCAGCAAGATTTCCGAGCCGGAACTGGCGCGCACCTACGGCATCAGCCGTGGCCCCTTGCGTGAAGCGATCCATCGCCTGGAAGGCCAGCGCCTGCTGGTGCGCGTGCCTCATGTCGGCGCGAGAGTCGTGTCGTTGAGCCACGCCGAGTTGATCGAGCTCTATGAAATCCGCGAGTCCCTCGAAGGCATGGCCTGCCGCCTGGCCGCCGAGCGCATGACCGATGCGGAAATCGAGGAGCTGCGCCAGGTCTTGCACACCCATGAGCGCGACGCAGCGTTCCAGGCCGGCCTCGGGTATTACCAGCAGGAAGGCGACTTCGATTTTCATTACCGGATAATTCAAGGCGCCGGCAACCGCACCCTCACTCAAATGCTCTGCGGCGAGCTGTACCAATTGGTGCGCATGTACCGCATCCAGTTTTCCGCCACCCCCAATCGTCCACGCCAGGCTTTTGCCGAGCATCACCGCATTCTTGATGCGATTGCCGATCGCGACGGTGAACTGGCCGAGTTGTTGATGCGCCGCCATATCGGCGCTTCCAAACGCAATATTGCCCGTCACTTCCCGGACGGTGCTCCTTCATCACGAGGTGAGTCATGAGTTCTCAAAACAACAGCACTCCCGGCCAGCGTTTCCGTGACGCGGTCGCCAGCGAACAGCCCTTGCAAGTGGTCGGCGCGATCAACGCCAACCATGCGTTGCTGGCCAAGCGCGCCGGCTTCAAGGCGATTTACCTGTCAGGTGGCGGTGTCGCCGCCGGCTCCCTCGGCGTACCGGACCTGGGTATTACCGGCCTGGATGACGTACTCACCGACGTGCGCCGCATCACCGACGTGTGCGACCTGCCGCTGCTGGTGGACGTGGATACCGGTTTCGGTTCCTCGGCGTTCAATGTGGCGCGCACCGTCAAGTCGATGATCAAGTTCGGCGCCGCCGCCATCCATATCGAAGACCAGGTCGGCGCCAAGCGTTGCGGCCATCGCCCGAACAAGGAAATCGTGTCCCAACAGGAAATGGTCGACCGCATCAAGGCGGCCGTGGACGCGCGCACCGATGACAGCTTTGTGATCATGGCGCGCACCGACGCCCTCGCCGTCGAAGGCTTGGAGTCTGCGCTGGAACGCGCCGCCGCCTGCATCGAGGCCGGTGCCGACATGGTGTTCCCGGAAGCGATCACTGAGCTGGAAATGTACAAACTGTTCGCGTCCCGTGTGAAAGCACCGATCCTGGCTAACATCACCGAGTTCGGCGCGACGCCGCTGTACACCACCGAACAGTTGAAATCTGCCGATGTTTCCATCGTGCTGTACCCGCTCTCGGCCTTCCGCGCCATGAACAAGGCCGCCGAGAACGTCTACACCGCGATCCGTCGCGACGGCACCCAGCAGAACGTGATCGACACCATGCAAACCCGCATGGAGCTTTACGATCGCATCGACTACCACACCTTCGAGCAGAAGCTCGACGCGCTGTTTGCCGCGAAAAAATAACGCGGTGCGCCTCCCTAATAAATTCAAGATTGGAGAACGAACATGGCTGAAGCAAAAGTATTGAGTGGTGCCGGCCTGCGTGGCCAGGTGGCCGGGCAGACCGCACTATCGACCGTGGGCCAGGCCGGTGCCGGCTTGACCTATCGTGGCTACGACGTGCGTGAACTGGCCGCTGACGCGCAATTTGAAGAAGTCGCCTACCTGCTGCTGTACGGCGAACTGCCGACCCAGGCCGAGCTGGACGCCTACAGCGCCAAGCTGAGTAAACTGCGCGACTTGCCCCAGGCACTCAAGGAAGTACTGGAGCGCATCCCCGCCGACGCTCACCCGATGGACGTGATGCGCACCGGTTGCTCGTTCCTGGGCAATATCGAGCCGGAAAAAGACTTCAGCGCGCAGCACGATGTCACCGACCGCCTGCTCGCCGCGTTCCCGGCGATCATGTGCTACTGGTACCGCTTCAGCCATGACGGCCAGCGCATCGACTGTGTGACCGACGAGCCGAGCATCGGTGGTCACTTCCTGCACCTGCTGCATGGCAAGAAGCCGAGCGATCTGCACGTCAAAGTGATGAACGTGTCGCTGATCCTCTACGCCGAGCACGAATTCAACGCCTCGACCTTCACTGCGCGGGTGTGTGCTTCGACCTTGTCCGACCTGTACTCCTGCGTCACGGCCGCCATCGGTTCCCTGCGTGGCCCGCTGCACGGCGGTGCCAACGAAGCGGCGATGGACATGATCGAGCGTTTCTCCTCGGCCCAGGAAGCGGTCGAAGGCACCCTTGGTATGTTGGCGCGCAAAGACAAGATCATGGGTTTTGGCCACGCGATCTATAAAGACAGCGATCCGCGCAATGAGGTGATCAAGGGCTGGTCGAAAAAACTCGCGGACGAGGTAGGCGACACCGTGCTGTTCCCTGTATCCGAAGCCATCGACAAGACCATGTGGGAGCAGAAGAAGCTGTTCCCCAACGCCGACTTCTACCATGCCTCGGCGTACCACTTCATGGGTATCCCGACCAAGCTGTTCACGCCGATCTTCGTGTGCTCGCGCCTGACCGGCTGGGCTGCACACGTGTTCGAGCAGCGCGCCAACAACCGCATCATCCGTCCAAGCGCCGAGTACATCGGCGTTGAGCAGCGCAAGTTCGTGCCAATCGAACGTCGCTGAAAAACTACTATCTCGGGCTGGAAACCCGATCAAAGTGTGGGAGCGGGCTTGCTCGCGAATACGGTGTAACAGTCGCCGAGTGTGTTGAATGACACGCCGCTTTCGCGAGCAAGCCCGCTCCCACATTTAGGTCTCATTCCAACTCTGGATCCGGCTTCTTTTGCACTTACCGTGACCGAGTCCTGACGATGAACACTGAATTTCGCAAACCGCTTCCCGGCAGCCGCCTGGATTTCTTCGACGCCCGTGCGGCGGTCGAGGCAATCACCCCCGGCGCCTACGCCACCTTGCCGTACACCTCCCGCGTGCTGGCGGAGAACCTGGTGCGTCGCTGCGACCCGGCCACCCTCAATGCGTCCCTGAGCCAGCTGATCGAGCGCAAGCGCGACCTCGACTTCCCGTGGTTCCCGGCGCGTGTGGTGTGCCATGACATCCTTGGCCAGACCGCCCTGGTGGACCTGGCCGGCCTGCGTGACGCCATTGCCTTGCAAGGCGGTGACCCGGCCCAGGTCAACCCGGTGGTGCCGACCCAACTGATCGTCGATCACTCCCTGGCCGTCGAGGCCGGAGGCTTTGATCCGGAAGCATTCGAGAAAAACCGCGCCATCGAAGATCGCCGCAACGAGGACCGTTTTCACTTTATCGAGTGGACCAAAAAGGCCTTCAAGAACGTCGATGTGATCCCGCCGGGCAACGGCATCATGCACCAGATCAACCTGGAGAAAATGTCCCCGGTGATTCAAGTGCGTGACGGTGTGGCCTTCCCGGATACCTGCGTCGGCACCGACAGCCACACCCCCCACGTGGACGCCCTGGGCGTGATCGCCATCGGCGTTGGCGGCCTGGAAGCCGAGAGTGTGATGCTCGGTCGTGCGTCGTGGATGCGCCTGCCGGAAAGCGTTGGCGTGGAACTGACCGGCCAGTTGCAGCCGGGCATCACCGCTACCGATATGGTGCTGGCGCTCACCGAGTTCCTGCGTCAACAGAAGGTGGTGGGCGCGTGGCTGGAGTTCTTCGGCGAAGGGGCGTCGGCCCTCACGCTGGGCGACCGCGCGACCATTTCCAACATGGCCCCGGAATACGGCGCCACGGCCGCGATGTTCTACATCGACCCGCAGACCATCGCCTACCTCAAGCTCACCGGCCGCGAAGACGAACAAGTCACGCTGGTGGAGCAATACGCACGCCATACCGGCCTGTGGGCGGATGACCTCAAGGGGGCGCAATACGAGCGCGGCCTGAGCTTTGACCTGTCCAGCGTCGTGCGCAACATGGCCGGCCCCAGCAACCCCCACGCACGCGTCGCCACCCGCGACCTGGCATCCAAGGGTATTTCCGGGCAGTGGGATGACGTGCCGGGGCAAATGCCCGACGGCGCGGTGATCATCGCCGCCATCACCAGTTGCACCAACACCAGTAACCCGCGCAACGTGATCGCTGCCGGCCTGTTGGCGCGCAACGCCAACAAGCTCGGGCTGACCCGCAAGCCGTGGGTCAAGTCGTCCCTGGCGCCGGGCTCGAAAACCGTGGCCATGTACCTGGAAGAGGCCGGCCTGGGCCATGAGCTGGAAACACTCGGTTTCGGCGTGGTGGCGTTCGCCTGCACCACCTGCAACGGTATGTCCGGCGCGCTCGACCCGGTGATCCAGCAGGAAATCATCGACCGCGACCTCTATGCCACCGCCGTGCTTTCCGGCAACCGCAATTTCGACGGGCGTATTCACCCGTATGCCAAGCAAGCGTTCCTGGCTTCACCGCCGTTGGTGGTGGCCTACGCGATTGCCGGCACCATCCGTTTCGACATTGAAAAGGACGTGCTGGGCCTGGACGCCGACGGCAAGGAAATCCGCCTGAAAGACATCTGGCCGAGCGATGAAGAAATCGACGCGGTGGTCAAGGCGTCGGTCAAGCCGGAGCAGTTCCGCGCGGTGTACATCCCGATGTTCGCCATTCACGAAGACACCGGCCCGAAAGTCGCGCCGCTGTACGACTGGCGCCCGCAGAGCACCTACATCCGTCGCCCGCCGTACTGGGAAGGCGCACTGGCCGGGGCGCGGCCGCTCAAGGGCATGCGCCCGCTGGCGGTGCTGCCGGACAACATCACCACTGACCACCTGTCGCCGTCCAACGCGATCATGCTCGACAGTGCCGCCGGCGAATACCTGGCGAAAATGGGCTTGCCGGAAGTCGACTTCAACTCCTACGCGACCCATCGCGGCGACCACCTGACTGCGCAGCGCGCCACCTTCGCCAACCCGAAACTGTTCAACGAAATGGTCGTGGAGAACGGCAAGGTCAAGCAGGGTTCCCTGGCGCGCATCGAGCCGGAAGGCAGGGTCACGCGGATGTGGGAAGCCATTGAAACCTACATGGAGCGCAAGCAGCCGCTGATCATCATCGCCGGCGCCGATTACGGCCAAGGCTCGTCCCGCGACTGGGCGGCCAAAGGCGTACGCCTGGCCGGCGTGGAGGCGATTGCCGCCGAAGGTTTCGAGCGTATCCACCGCACCAACCTGGTCGGCATGGGCGTGTTGCCGCTGGAGTTCCTGCCGGGCACCGACCGTCACACGCTGAAGATCGACGGCAGCGAAACCTATGACGTGCTGGGCGAACGCACCCCGCGGGCACAGCTGACCCTGGTGATCCATCGCAAGAATGGCGAGCGTGTCGAGGTGCCGGTGACCTGCCGCCTCGATACCGCCGAAGAAGTATCGATTTATGAAGCGGGCGGCGTGTTGCAACGCTTTGCCCAGGATTTCCTGGAATCGGCGACCACCGCCTGAAGAGGATGACCATGGCACACGCACCGCAAATCAAGATCCCGGCCACCTATATGCGTGGCGGCACCAGCAAGGGCGTTTTTTTCAGCCTCACGGACCTGCCCGAGTCGGCCCAGGTTCCGGGGGCTGCGCGCGATGCCCTGTTGCTGCGGGTGATCGGCAGCCCCGACCCTTATGACAAGCAGATCGACGGTATGGGGGGCGCGACGTCCAGCACCAGCAAAACCGTGATCCTGGCTAAAAGTACCCGCGCCGATCATGACGTGGACTACCTGTTTGGCCAGGTTTCCATCGACAAGCCGTTTGTTGATTGGAGCGGCAATTGCGGCAACCTGTCGGCGGCGGTCGGTTCGTTTGCCATCAGCGCAGGGCTGGTCGACCCGGCCCGCGTGCCCCATGACGGCGTGGCCGTGGTGCGGGTGTGGCAGGCCAATATCGGCAAGACCATCATCGCCCACGTACCGATCACCAAGGGGGCGGTGCAGGAAACGGGCGACTTCGAACTGGACGGCGTGACCTTCCCGGCCGCCGAAGTGCAGCTGGAATTCATGGACCCAGCGGCCGAAGAAGAAGGCGGCGGGGGCTCGATGTTTCCTACCGGCAACCTCGTGGATGACCTGGAAGTGCCTGGTGTCGGGACCTTCAAGGCAACGCTGATCAACGCCGGCATCCCGACGATCTTTATCAACGCCCAAGACCTTGGCTACACCGGTACCGAGCTGCAAGGTGCGATCAACAGCGACCCGAAAGCCCTGGCGATGTTCGAGACGGTGCGTGCCTATGGCGCGCTGCGCATGGGCCTGATCAAGCACCTGGACGAAGCCGCCCAACGCCAGCACACGCCCAAGGTGGCGTTCGTGGCCAAGCCTGCCGATTACGTGGCTTCCAGTGGCAAGGCAATCAAGGCCGGCGATGTGGATTTGCTGGTGCGCGCCCTGTCCATGGGCAAACTGCACCACGCGATGATGGGCACGGCGGCGGTGGCGATTGGCACCGCGGCGGCGATTTCCGGCACCTTGGTCAACTTGGCGGCAGGCGGCGTGGAGCGCAATGCCGTGCGCTTCGGGCATCCCTCCGGCACCTTGCGTGTGGGCGCTGAAGCCACCCAGGTGAACGGCGAATGGGTCGTCAAGAAAGCCATCATGAGCCGCAGTGCGCGGGTGTTGATGGAAGGTTTCGTACGCGTCCCCGGTGACGCTTTTTAGCTTTATGTGGGAGGGGGCTTGCTCCCGATAGCAGGGTGTCAGTCGCCCCATTCATTGACTGACCCAGCGTCATCGGGAGCAAGCCCCCTCCCACAGGGATACAAGCAGGCAATCAGACCTGCGCAACGATTAACCCTGACCCTGAGGATGGAACCACCCAACTTTTAGGAGAACTGCCATGAGCGCCAACGTCGACCAGAACAACCGCCCCGATTACGACCAGGTTTTGCAGGACATTGCCGACTATGTCCTCAACTACCGCATCGATTCTCGGGACGCATTGGACACTGCCCGCAACTGCCTGATGGACACGCTCGGTTGTGGCCTGCTGGCCCTGCGGTTCCCCGAGTGCACCAAGCACCTGGGGCCGATCGTCGAGGGCACGCTCGTCCCGTTTGGCGCGCGGGTGCCGGGCACCTCGTTTCGCCTGGACCCGGTCAAGGCGGCCTGGGACATTGGCTGCATCGTGCGTTGGCTCGACTATAACGACACTTGGCTCGCCGCCGAATGGGGCCACCCTTCGGACAACCTGGGCGGCATTCTCGCCGTGGCCGATCACCTGTCGCAAAAGCGCGTGGCCAATGGCGATGCGCCGCTGACCGTACGCGTGGTGCTGGAGGCGATGATCATGGCCCACGAAATCCAGGGAGTGATTGCCCTGGAAAACGCCTTTAACCGGGTTGGCCTGGACCATGTGCTGCTGGTGAAAGTCGCGTCTACCGCTGTCACCGCCAAGCTCATGGGCGCTAACCGTGAACAGTTGCTCGCGGCGCTGTCGCATGCGTTTGTCGATGGTCAGGCGCTACGTACTTACCGCCATGCGCCCAATGCCGGCTCGCGTAAATCCTGGGCGGCGGGCGATGCGTCCAGTCGCGGTGTGCGCCTGGCGGATATTGCCCTGCGTGGCGAAATGGGGATTCCCGGGGTCTTGAGTGCGCCGCAGTGGGGCTTTTATGACGTGTTGTTCAGCCACACCAACAAGGACCTGGCGCTCAAGCCCGAGGACAAGCGTGCGTTCAGCCTGTCCCAGCCTTACGGCACGTATGTGATGGAAAACGTGCTGTTCAAGATCAGCTTCCCCGCCGAGTTCCATGCGCAAACCGCCTGTGAAGCGGCGGTAGCTCTGCACCCGCAGGTCAAGAACCGCCTGCACGACATCGAACGCATCGTGATCACCACCCACGAGTCAGCCATTCGTATCATCTCCAAGGTCGGCCCCCTGGCCAACGCCGCCGACCGCGACCACTGCCTGCAATACATGACCGCCGTGCCGCTGGCGTTCGGCAAGCTGGTGGCCGAGCAGTACGAAGACGATTTTCATGGGGCGCACCCGATCATTGATGAGCTGCGCGACAAGATGGTGATCGTCGAAGACCCACGCTACAGCCGCGAGTACCTGGAGGCCGACAAGCGTTCCATTGCCAATGCGGTGCAGGTGTTTTTCAGGGATGGCACTCATACCGAACAGGTGGCGGTGGAGTACCCGATGGGTCATCGTCGCCGTCGGGTGGACGGCATCCCGTTGCTGGAGGCGAAGTTCAAGGCCAACCTGGCCACGCGTTTTACCGCGCAGCGCAGTGCTGAGATTTTTGCGTTGTGCAAGGATCAGGCGAAGCTTGAAGCCACGCCGGTCCACCGGTTTGTGGACCTGTTCGTGATCTAGGCAACGCTACAAAAAAATGGATTTTTGTTGGTTTTGACGGCCCTACATACTGCCTTCGACATCATCCAGGCTGAACGTCTCGGTGTGGTCGTCATAGGAGAAAATCTCCGCATAGCGTCCCCACGCCACCACGCTTTCCAGGGTTTTCTCCACGAAGGCGTCGGTCATCGAGTCTTCCAACTCTTGCTCGAAGCGCACCCGTGGCGCCCGGTGCCCGCTGCGTTCAAGCAACACTTGATGGATGCGTGCCGCCAGCGGCACGTGACGGATCAAATGCTCGGCGAACAGAGTTTTACGTTCTTGGGTGCCGTAGTCGGCGAACAGTTTGCCGGCGTCAGTGAGGGTGATGTCGGCGCCTTTGAGTTCGGCGAAGCCCAGATGCTCGAGCATCTCCGCCACTGGGAACAGGTCGTCCACTTCCAGCAAGCGCCGCTCGGCCACGGTCGGCAAGCCGGCGTGGCCGTTGTAGGGCTCGGCCGCCAAGGTTTCGATCAGGCCGGCCATCAGGTTGGTGGACACTTCCGGCAACAGGCTGCCCATTTTCAGCTCAGGTAGACCTCTGCTCGCGTCGGCGCTGCGGCGGTCGGTCATCAAGGCGTAGATGTCGTCGACCATTTGCCGGAAGGTCGGGTCCAGCCGGTTGCGTGGGTGTGCAAACGGCACCTTGATCTCGGCGACCACCCGGCCGGGGTTGGACGACAACACCAGGATGCGGTCGCACATCAGCACTGCTTCTTCGATGTTGTGGGTCACGATCAGGATCGACTTGATCGGCAGTTGTTTGCCGCTCCACAGGTCCAGCAAGTCAGTGCGCAGGGTTTCGGCGGTGAGGACATCGAGTGCCGAGAACGGTTCGTCCATCAGCAACAGGGTCGGGTTGACCACCAGGCCGCGGGCAAACCCCACGCGCTGGCGCATGCCACCGGACAATTCGCGCGGGTAGGCGTTTTCGAACCCGTCCAGGCCGATCAAGTCGATGGCCGCCAAGGCGCGCCGGCGGGTTTCCTTGCGCTCGACTTGCAAGGCTTGCAGGCCAGCTTCCACGTTTTCCAGCACGGTCAGCCAGGGGAACAGCGCAAAGGTCTGGAATACCATGGCCACGCCTTCGGCCGGCCCCTTCAAGGGGGCGCCGTTGTAGCGGACTTCGCCCGACGAGGGCTCGATCAGCCCAGCGATGATACGCAGCAGCGTGGACTTGCCCGAGCCGGAACGGCCGAGCATGCCCACGATTTCGCCTTCGTGCAGGCTCAGGTCTACGCCGCTGAGAACTTGCAACTCATCTTTACCTTTGCCGAACACCCGGTTCACGTTTTTCAACGAGTAGATTTGCGGAGTGTCGACAGCATGCTCGGTATAGGTAGTCATCACAGCGAATCCCATCAATTGAGACGAAGTTTGTTTTCAGCCATGGCGTACATCGGTCGCCAGACCGCGCGGTTGAACGCCACGACGAAGATCGACATCACCACCACGCCCAGGGCGATTTTCGGGAAATCGCCGGCGGCGGTGGTCTGCGCGATATAGGCGCCCAGCCCGTGGGCGACCACGTTGTCCTGGCCCCAGGACACGTATTCGGAAACGATGCTGGCGTTCCACGCGCCGCCCGAGGCGGTAATGGCGCCGGTGACGTAGTACGGGAAGATCCCCGGCAGCATGACTTTGCGCCACCACAGCCAGCCGCGAATGCGGAAGTTGGCGGCGGCTTCCTTGAAGTCGTTGGGAAAGGCGCTGGCACCGGCGATGACGTTGAACAGGATGTACCACTGGGTGCCCAGCACGATCAGTGGGCTCAGCCAGATATCCGGGTTGAGCTGGTAGTGCAGGATCACGATGACAAACACCGGGAACAGCAGGTTGGCCGGGAATGCCGCGAGAAACTGCGCCAGCGGCTGGATTTTCTCCGCCAGGGCGGGGCGCAAGCCGATCATCACGCCCAACGGCACCCAGATCAGCGAAGCAATCAGGATCAACCCGGCCACTCGCAGCAGCGTAATCAGGCCCAGCACGAAGACATGGCCGACCTCAGCCAAGTCCACCTCGGTGCCGACGTACAGCACGATGTGATACAGCGCATAAGCCGCCATCAGCGCAATCAGTGTGCCCCACACCCAGTCGATCACCCTTGAGGCCGCCGGGGTTTCTGCCGGCAGTGCCTTGAGTGCACCGCCCGCCAGGCTGAAACGTTTATTGCCGATGCGGCTGACGGCGCGGGTGATAGGGCGCAGGATGCGCTGCACGATGCGTGTGCGCTGGATCAGGTTCAGCAACCAGGATTGCGGCGCGGCGCCCTGCGAGGCGGTGGTTTCCATGCGGAATTTGTCGGCCCAGGCCACCAGTGGCCGGAACAGGAACTGGTCGTAGATCAGGATCACCACCACCATCGCCAGGATCACATAACCCACGGCGTGCATGTCTTTCTGGGCGATGGCCAGGGCCAGGTACGAACCCACGCCTGGCAGGGTGATGGTCTTGTCACCGACGGTGATGGCTTCGGAGGCAACCACGAAAAACCAGCCGCCGGACATGCTCATCATCATGTTCCACACCAGCCCCGGCATGGCGAACGGCACGTCGAGCTTCCAGAACCGTTGCCAGCCGGAGAGCCGCAGGTTGGTGGACACCTCGACCAGGTCATGGGGCAACATGCGCAGCGACTGGTAGAAGCTGAACGTCATGTTCCAGGCCTGGCTGGTGAAAATGGCGAAGATCGCGGCGAACTCGGCGCCGAGCACGCGCCCGGGAAACAGCAACAGGAAGAATGTCACCGTAAAAGAGATGTAACCGAGCACCGGCACCGATTGCAGGATATCGAGTACGGGCACCAGCAGTTTCTCGGCGCGCCGGCTTTTGGCGGCCAGGGTGCCGTACAACAGGGTGAAGATCAGGGCCGCGACCATCGCCGCGAGCATGCGCAGGGTGGTGCGCATCGCGTATTCCGGCAGGTTGGCCGGGTCGAGGGAAATGACTTCACTTTGCAAGGTGGCGATGGGCGCCCAGGTTTCCCGGGCGGTGATGGAGAAAAACAGTAAAAAGCCGATCACCAAGGGCAGGGCGACCAAGTCCCAGCGGTTGGGCAGCAAGCGCAGCGTGGATGCAGGGATGTAGTGACGGAACACTTTGTTCATAGGCAGTCAGTCCTGCAGCGTTCAGGTTCAGAGGGGCGTAGTGGGAGTGAGCTTAGCTGCTGCACGAATGACCCACCGAGCAGGGCAGGTACTGTTTTCGTGATTCAAGAGCATCCAGGCGTTAATGGCGGGATTGTACGTTTCTAAATGTTACAGGCACATATTTTTGCTGTCAGTTTCCTGTACGAACCGCGACTGGGACGTTGCATCCCAGCCACCGCTTGGCCGTTATTCAAAGCGCAGGATCACCCGGCGATTGTGCTTGCTCTTCTTCTCGATCTTCTCGCAGAACACCCGGCCGATTTCCTCGGTGTTGACCACATGCGTGCCGCCACACGGCTGGATGTCGATCCCGGCGATTTCAATCACCCGGACCGAGCCTTGGATAACCGGCGGCGCAACCGCCTGGGTGCGGGTGATCTGCAGCAGGGTCGAATATTCCGTGGCGGGCATCGACAGGGTTTTCACCGCGTGGGCTTGCTCGATCAGGGCGTTGAGGTCGCGGGTGAGGCTGTCTTTGTCCAGGGTCATTTCGGGCAGGTCGAAATCCAGGCGCCCCTTGTCGGCACTGATGCTGCAACCGGTCACGGGCGCATCGATGAGTGAGCACAGCAAGTGCAGGCAGGTGTGCATCTTCATGTGCTGGTAACGCCGCTCCCAATCCAGGCTTGCGTCTACCTGGGCGCCGGCCGTCAAGGTTGCGGGGCAGTGAGCCACCTGGTGCCAGATGATCGAGCGCAACACCGGGTCGCGCACGGTGCCGGTCACCTCGACCCGTGTGCCATCCGCCAGGCTGAGGTGCCCGGTATCGCCCGGCTGTCCGCCACCGGTGGGATAGAACAGCGTGTGCTCCAGGGCGATCCCGTGTTCGCTGACCGCAACCACACGGGCGCTGAACGCGTTCTGGTAGGGAGCGCTGTCAAACAGCGCCAGGGTTTCCATGGTATGCACGGACATGTTCAACCTCCGACGATCAGTGGGCTGGCCTGCAACAAGTGGCGCACCAGTGCGCTCAAGCCAGGCGGGGAGAGCAGGGTGATTTCAAATTCCGGCCCGCAGACTTTCAGGTTCAGCGGCAGGCGCGGCAGCTGTTCGCCGACATCGAGGCGGCGCAGGCGAAATTGCAGGTGGTGACGTTCTTTCACCGTGGGTTCGAGCATCAGCCCCTGTAACGGGTGAAAGTCGGCATCCAGCACCGTGACCTTGTGGCCGGCATTGACTTCGCCGACCACGTGCAAGCGCTCATCCATGGCAAAGGCGCCGAGGTAGTTGCTGTGGTCCGATTCATCATTTTTTTGCAATTGGATCTGGTTCACCACCTTGACCTTGGTGCCCGCGGGCACGTCTTGGGTAATGACGCAGGAGGGGCTGATGAACACGTTGTCGCCGATCTGCACATACCCCAGCACCCGGGCGCCGGCGCCGACTTCGACGTTGTTGCCCAGGCGTGGATGGCGCTTGCCGTCCGGGTTGTTGGCGATGCCACGGGCGCCCAGGGTCACGCCGCAGAGGACGTAGCAGTCGTTGCCGATCTCGCAGGTTTCACCAATGACGGTGCCGTAGCCGTGGTCCAGCACAAAGCGCCGGCCAATGCGCGCCGCCGGGTGAATCTCGGCGCCGGAGAGGATCTTGCCCTGGTTGCTGAGCTTGAGGGCCATACGCGTGAACACGCCTGGGCTGGCCTCGGGGAGGTTCCACACCACGTGCGCCAGCCGGTAGAACAGCACGGCCTTGAAGGAGGCATAGGACTCCAGGATCAACTCGCCGCGCCCGCGTGACGCCGGGTCGCGATAGGCGTAGGCGATCAAGTCCTCGGCCACCGCTTGGGCGGCGTTCTGGATCAGTGGCGCCAGGTGCGGTTCCAACTGCTTCATCTGCGCAGGCGTGAGGGTCTGGATGAGGTGGGTGAGCAACTCATCGTGCAGTTGTTGCATGTCGATGAAGCCGCCCATGGAGGCACCCTCGCAGTCTGGATAGTTGGGTAACCGGTTATTCGAAACCGGGCAGGTAGCTGTCGGCATTGTCGTAGACCATGGTCAACACCACCGTTTCAGGCGGCAATTCGGGGGCGAGCTGAGCGATGGCAACCATGTTGGCCGCCGAGGACAGCCCCAGGCTGATGGCGTCGGTGCGCATGATGCGTTTGATCATGTCGATGCAGGCGCTGTGCGACACCTTGAGCATGCCGTCCAGTACATCCACGTTGAGAATGCTCGGGATCAGGCCAATCGACAGACCCTGGATAGCGTGCGCAGCATGCTGGTCTTTCAGCAGGTCGCATTCCTCCGGTTCCACGCCCATGACGCGGATCGCCGGCCAGGCGGCCTTGAGGGTTTCACCGATGCCGGTGATGTGACCCCCGGTGCCGATGCCGCTGATGAAGTAATCCACGCGCCGGTCACCAAAGGCGCGGATGATTTCCGGCGCAGTGGTGTCGCGGTGGGTTTGCGGGTTGGCGCCATTGCGTTGCTGGTTGAGCATCACGTAGTTGGGGTTTTCCAGCTGCAACTCCATGCACTTTTCACCGTGGGAGTTGTTGCCCAGGCGGCTGTCAGACAGCACCACCCGGGCGCCGTACAGGCGTAGCAGTTTCTGTTTTTCGGGGCTGTAGTTGTCGGGGATCACCAGCACGACTTTGTAGCCAAGCACATTGCCGGCCATCACCAGGCCAATGCCGGTGTTGCCGCCGCTGGGTTCGATGATGGTTTGCCCGGAGTCACGCATCAGTACGCCACGGCGCTCGGCGTCGAGGATCATGCCCAGGGCGATGCGCGCCTTGTGGCTGCCGCCGGGGTTCAGGGATTCCAGCTTGGCGTAGACCTCGATGCCGAGGTCTTCGGAAAACTGGGCCAGACGTACGATCGGCGTGTTGCCGATGACGTCGAGAATGGAGTTATGCAGCATGCGTCAGTCCCCGGATCAGTACAAAGGCATGTCGGGTTCGACGTCGCGCACCCAATGTTTCATGCCGCCCTGCAGGACTTTGGTGTTGGCGAAACCGGCGGCTAGCAAGGTGCTGGCGGCTTGCTCGGCGCGGGTTCCGGCATAGCAGATCAGGTAGTGGGTGTTGTCGCGGCTCAGGTTGGCGAGTTGCCCATCCAGTTCGGCCAGGGGGATATGCACCACGCCCGGCAATTTGCACACCTCCAATTCGCTGGCGTCGCGCACGTCCAGCAATACGTCGGCGCTGCGCTGATGTTCGAGCACCTGCTTGAGCACTTGGGGCTTGATATAGCGCTCTTCGGCCAGGGACGGTCGGCTCGCGATGGCATCCGCGCACACCGCCGGTGCCAGGTTTTCGCTGTGGCGCAGTTCCGAGCAGCACGGGCAATCGGCGCGGCGCTTGAAGCGGATTTCACTGAATTTCATCGCCAACGCGTCGAAACGCATCAAGCGGCCGGACAACGGTTCGCCAATACCGATCAGCAATTTGATCGCCTCAGTGGCCTGAATCATGCCCACCACCCCCGGCAACACGCCAATGACGCCGCCGGCACTGCAATTGGGCGCCAGTTCTGCAGGCGGCGCTTGTGGGAACAGGCAGCGATAGCATGGGCCACCTTTATAGTTGAGCACGCTGATCTGCCCGTCGAAGCGGTAGATGGCGCCGTACACCAAGGGTTTACCCAACTGTACGCAGGCATCGTTGACCCGGTAGCGGGTGTCGAAGTTGTCGGTGCCGTCGATAACCAGGTCATAGGCACCCACCAGTTCCAGGGCGTTGTCGGCGTTGAGGGCCATGTTGTGTGCGTTGATCTGGATATGGCGGTTGAGGTCTTGCAGGCGTTGCTTGGCGGACTCGACCTTGGGCATGCCCAAGGTGCTGTTGCCGTGGACGACCTGGCGTTGCAGGTTGCTGCTTTCGACCACATCAAAGTCCACCAGGCCCAGGGTGCCGATGCCGGCCGCCGCCAGGTAGAGGCTGATGGGCGAGCCCAGGCCACCGGTGCCGATGATCAACACCTTGGCTTTTTTCAGGTTCAACTGACCTTCGCGGCCGACACCGGGCAGGGTGATGTGGCGCACATAGCGCTGCACTTCTTCATTGCTCAAGGCGTCGACGTCCATGCCCCCCGAGGTCGCGAGCAGTACTTCGATTCTGGCTTTTGCCGGTAATGGCTCATCGGCGCCGATCAACTCCTCCTCGGCGGTGAACAGGAAGTGTTCCTTGAGCTGGTTGTTCTTTTCGTGAAAAAGATGCGGGCGCAACTGCGGGTGGTAGTTGCAGAGGTTTTCAATGACTTCGCGCAATGTCGATCCGGTGCCCTCGAGGGTTGATTCCGGCAGCTTGGCCACGCGGACCAGAATGTCGGGGAAAGAGACAGCGTTCATGGACAACTCCGTGTGCAGGTCGTTGAAGGGTTGAAGGGCGAAATGTTTGCCATCCCAGGCAAACAGCTTTGATCCCAGGGCCTGGCCCTGGCGAACATCGACCACCAGGTAGCTGACGGGGTAGATCGGTTCGCCGAGGAACAGCGCCTTGTCCTGGTCTTCGTCACTGAAATAGGCGCCGACATCCGGGTGAGAGTGGTAGATCACCACCACCGGGTTGTCGCTGCGAAACGCCTTGTTCATCAGCAGGGTGTCGGCCACGGAAAAGGTGTAGCCGTTGGCCGCGCTGCGCGGGTACATCTGGGGGTTCTTGCGGTGTAACTCGTTCTGGATATTGCTGCCCAGGTACACGCTGCCGTCGGCGAAGATAAAGCCACAGCATTCCTCGGGATAGCTGCGGCTGGCGTGGGCGTAGATCTGTTCCAGAGCGGTGGGGCGCAGGACTTCCATGCTTCTCTCGTGTGCTTGCTGTGGGACGGTCACTTTTTCTGGGCCAGGAGTTTTTCAATCGGCAACTTGGTGATCGCAAAGCCGGCCAGCAGGATCGCCGAATACAGCATCAGGTCGCGGGAAATCTCCACGCCTTCGTACCAGGCACCGATGATCACTGCGAACACCGGGAAGATGATGAAGACGAACGACAGGATGATCGGGCTCAGGCGCTTGAGCAGCATGAAATACACGATGAATCCACCGACCGAGGCGACCAGCCCCAGGTAGAACAGCGCACCCCAGGAACGCAGGGTGATGGTGTCGAAGGTCGGCGTCTCAAACCACAGGCCCGCCACGAACAGCATCAACCCGGCAATGCCGATAGGCAGGGTGTTGTAGGTGATGACGCTGATGGCGCTGCCTTTTTGCTTGGTCATGACGTAGCACAGGGCATGCATGATCGCGGCGGTCAGAATGGCCAGCACCCCAAAGAACTCGGCGTGATCCAGGTGCAGGCCCTGGCTCTTGATGATCATGTAGAGGCTGCCGAAACCAATACCGATGCCGACGACCTGGGAGAAGTAGATGCGCTCACGCAGGAACAGCGCGGAGAAGATTAGGATGAAGACAGGCATGCAACTGAACAGCAGGGCCGTCAGGCCCGACGACACATGCATCTCGCCGTAGTTGAGCAGGTAATAAGGAACGCTGAAGTAGGACAGGGTCACAAACACGAAGAACCAACGGCTTTCCCGGGGAAACAGGATCGGCTCGCGCCGTACCAGGGCAAAACACAGGAACAGCGGGAAGGCGATGAGGAAGCGCAGGCCGGCGGACGTCAGCGGCGGCACGCTTTCCACGGCGATCTTGATACCCAGCCACGTGGTGCCCCAACTCAGGCACACGATGAGAAACATCACGCTGGTCACCAAGCCGGCCAACCACTGTTTTTGAGTTTTTGATTTTGCAGTGTTTTCGAGAACGGCGGACATTGGCATCGTTTATTGCTTCCCTGAGCCGGAATTGAACTCTATATTGAACTTGTAATGAGTTATTTTTTTCGGCGATTGAACCCGTAAAAGCACACTATTAGGGCGAAAGATGGCTGTCAAAACAAATATTGACATGGTGTCAATTATGCGTGAGGGCTTGTCCAACGGGCAGGGCGTGAAGTACAAGCGCCTGTCTGATGTCATGGAACGAGGCATTCTTGAAGGCTTGATTGAACCGGGACGAAAACTGCCGCCCCACCGGGTGCTTTCCGACAATCTGGGTGTGACCATCGGCACCATCAGCCGGGCCTACGGCGAGCTGGAACGCCTGGGGTTGGTCGTGGCGCGGGTCGGTGACGGGACCTTCGTGCGCAAGCGTGGGATGGAGCGCCAGCGCGATGAAGGCTTTCGCAACTTCAGCGAGGAGCCGCGCCAATACTTCGACATGAGCCGCAACATGCACATCCCCGGGCAGGAAACGGTATTTCTCGCCCAGAGCTTCCAAACCCTCTCGACCAACGCCAAATTCCTTCAGGACATCAGCGCCTACACCCCGGACGCCGGTTTGCCACGCTACCGCGAGGCGGGTGCGCAATGGTTGGTGCAGCGTGATTTTCATCCGATCCCCGAGCAAGTCATCTGCGTCAATGGCGGCCAGCACGGCTTGCTTTGCGCGATGATGGCGCTGTTGCGTGCCGGTGATACGGTGGTCACCGAACAACTGACTTACCCAGGGCTCATCACCGCCGCGCGCATGCTGGGTGTGCGATTAATTGGCCTGGAAATGGATGAAGAAGGTGTGCTGCCGGGGGCGTTGGATGAAGTCTGCCGCAATCACCGGGTTTCGGCGTTGTACTGCACCCCGACGATTCAGAACCCGACCACGGCGGTGCTGTCGGTTACGCGCCGGGAGGCGTTGGCCAAAGTCTGTCGTGAACACAATCTGCTGATTCTTGAGGACGAAGCCCACGGTGTGCTGGTAGAAGATCGGCCGCCACCCCTCAGTTTCTTCGCGCCTGAGCGTACGATCTTGATCAGTAGCCTGAGTAAGGCGGTGTCGGCGGGTTTGCGGGTTGGCTACGTACACGCGCCACCGGCACTGGTCAGCCGCATCTCGGCGGCGCTGCGTTCGACCTGCTGGATGGCCACCCCCGTGACCCTGGAACTGGCGACCCAGTGGATTGAAAACGGCACGGCGGAGTACCTGCTGCGTCAGCAGATCAACGAGATCAGCCGGCGCAAAGCCCTGGTGCGCGACCTGCTGAATGGCCTGGCCTATCGCACCCACCTCAACAGCCCGCACTTCTGGATCGAGGTGCCGGAACCCTGGCGTGCGTCGGAAATCGAGGCGGAGCTCAAACAGAACAATTACCTGATCGCCACCGCCGAGGCTTTTGCCGTGGGGCAGACGGCGGTGCCGCAGTTTATTCGGGCGAGTATCTGTAATACGTCGGGCGACGATCAGTTATTGCGGGCGGGGTTTGATGCACTGGCCACGGCGCTGGGGCAGGGGGGCGGGCGGTTTCATCTCTAGCGCCAGCAGGTGTTATGTCGCGAGCGGGCTTTCTGTGGCGAGCGGGCTTGCCCCGCGTTGGGCTGCGAAGCAGCCCCAATCAGGAAGAATGCGGTGTATCAGTCAGACGTTATCGCCTGGTTTTAGGGCTGCTACGCGCCCCAACGCGGGACAAAAAGGCTAAAAAGTAACCTGTGGCGAGGGAGCCCGCTCGCCACAGGAAAAGCGCCTGTTGCAACGAGGCTCAGTGGGTTATTTGAACCGCCGCTCTACGCCTTTCTCCACCAGAATCTTCGCCGAGATCTCCTCCACCGAGAAATGCGTGGAGTTGATGTGCGCAATATTCTCGCGACGGAACAGGTTTTCCACTTCACGCACTTCGAACTCGCACTGGGCATAGCTGGAGTAGCGGCTGTTGGGCTTGCGCTCGTTGCGGATGGCCGTCAGACGGTCCGGGTCGATGGTCAGGCCGAACAACTTGTGCGAATGCGCGCGCAGGGCTGCCGGTAGCGTCAGGTGTTCCATGTCGTCTTCGGTCAGCGGGTAGTTGGCCGCGCGGATACCAAATTGCATGGCCATGTACAAACAGGTGGGGGTTTTGCCGCAGCGCGACACGCCTACCAGGATCAGGTCGGCCTTGTCGTAGTAATGCGTACGGGCGCCATCATCGTTGTCGAGGGCGAAGTTCACCGCCTCGATACGCTCCATATAGTTGGAGTTATGCCCAATGGAATGGGACTTTCCGACCGAATAGGAGGAGTGTTCACTCAGTTCCTGTTCCAGGGGGGCCAGGAAGGTCGAGAAGATGTCGATCATGAAACCATTCGAGGTGGCGAGGATCTCACGAATGTCTTGATTGACGATGGTGTCGAAAATGATCGGCCGAAAGCCGTCTTTTTCGGCCGCCAGATTGATTTGTTGTACCATGGCCCGCGCTTTATCCACGCTGTCTATATAAGGACGCGTGAATTTGGCGAAGGTAATGTTTTCGAACTGTGCGAGCAGGCTTTGGCCCAATGTCTCGGCTGTAATGCCGGTGCCGTCGGAAATAAAGAAAGCAGATCGTTTCATTTGAGCCCTGGGCCTTAAGCTGATGGCGAATCTTGGATATGATAGGCGCGATTTTGCCGTCCCGCAGTGGGCCGCATTCTCACTTATTTTCCAGGTCCAGGCCACAAGCGCTGGCGTTAGCTCCTATTGAGCAACCCGCGTCCTGAGCTTTTCCAACACAGAAAGTGGAGAGATCACCTTGGTAGAGTACGTAGTTTCCCTCGATAAGCTCGGCGTCCATGATGTAGAGCATGTGGGGGGCAAGAACGCATCCCTCGGCGAGATGATCAGTAATCTTGCAGGCGCTGGTGTCTCGGTGCCCGGTGGTTTCGCCACCACGGCCCAGGCTTACCGTGACTTCCTCGAGCTGAGCGGCCTCAACGCCCAGATCCACGCCGCGCTGGACGCCCTGGACGTCGATGACGTCAACGCCCTGGCCAAGACCGGTGCCCAGATCCGCCAATGGATCATGGAAGCCGAGTTCCCCGAGAAGCTCAACGAAGAAATCCGCACCGCTTTCGCTGCATTGTCCGCCGGCAACCCGGACATGGCGGTTGCCGTGCGTTCCTCGGCCACCGCCGAAGACTTGCCGGACGCTTCCTTTGCCGGCCAGCAGGAAACCTTCCTTAATATCCGCGGCGTGGAAAACGTGATCCGTGCGGCCAAGGAAGTCTTTGCCTCGCTGTTCAACGACCGTGCTATTTCCTACCGCGTACACCAGGGTTTCGACCATAAGCTGGTGGCCCTGTCCGCTGGCGTGCAGCGCATGGTGCGCTCGGAAACCGGCACCGCCGGGGTCATGTTCACCCTGGACACCGAATCTGGCTTCCGTGACGTGGTGTTTATCACCGGCGCCTACGGCCTGGGCGAAACCGTCGTACAAGGCGCGGTCAACCCGGACGAATTCTACGTCCACAAGCACACTCTTGAGGCCGGTCGCCCGGCCATCTTGCGCCGCAACCTGGGCAGCAAGGCCATCAAGATGATCTACGGCGACGAGGCCAAGGCCGGTCGCTCGGTGAAAACCGTCGAAGTCGACAAGGCCGAACGTGCGCGTTTCTGCCTGACCGACGCAGAAGTCAGCGAACTGGCCAAACAAGCGATGATCATCGAGAAGCACTACAAGTGCCCGATGGACATCGAATGGGCCAAGGACGGTGACGACGGCAAGCTGTACATCGTTCAAGCGCGTCCGGAAACCGTGAAGAGCCGCACGTCGGCCAACGTCATGGAGCGCTACCTGCTGAAAGAAACCGGCACCGTGCTGGTGGAAGGCCGTGCCATCGGCCAGCGTATCGGCGCCGGCAAGGTGCGGATCATCAAGGACGTGTCCGAGATGGACAAGGTCCAGCCCGGCGACGTGCTGGTCTCCGACATGACCGACCCGGACTGGGAACCGGTGATGAAGCGCGCGAGCGCCATCGTCACCAACCGTGGCGGGCGCACCTGCCACGCGGCGATCATCGCCCGTGAGCTGGGGATCCCAGCGGTGGTCGGTTGTGGCAACGCCACCCAACTGCTCAAGGATGGCCAGGGTGTGACTGTGTCCTGCGCCGAAGGCGACACCGGCTTCATCTTCGAAGGTGAGCTGGGCTTCGACATCAAGCAAAACTCCATCGACGCCATGCCTGACCTGCCGTTCAAGATCATGATGAACGTCGGTAACCCGGACCGTGCCTTCGACTTCGCGCAGTTGCCGAACGCCGGTGTGGGCCTGGCCCGCCTGGAGTTCATCATCAACCGCATGATCGGCGTGCACCCCAAGGCCCTGCTGAACTACGACGGCCTGCCGCTGGAGATCAAGGAAAGCGTCGACAAGCGCATTGCCGGTTACAACGACCCGGTGGGCTTCTATGTCGAGAAGCTGGTGGAAGGCATCAGCACCTTGGCGGCGGCGTTCTACCCGAAAAAGGTCATCGTGCGCCTGTCGGACTTCAAGTCCAACGAATACGCCAACCTGATCGGCGGCAAGCTCTACGAGCCGGAAGAAGAAAACCCGATGCTGGGCTTCCGTGGCGCTTCGCGTTACATCAGCGAATCGTTCCGTGACTGCTTCGAACTGGAGTGCCGCGCCCTCAAGCGCGTGCGCAACGAGATGGGCCTGACCAACGTCGAGATCATGGTGCCGTTCGTGCGCACCTTGGGCGAGGCGAGCCAGGTGGTGGACCTGCTGGCCGAAAACGGCTTGACCCGCGGTGAGAACGGCCTGCGCGTGATCATGATGTGCGAGCTGCCGTCCAACGCCATTCTGGCCGAAGAGTTCCTGGAGTTCTTCGACGGTTTCTCCATCGGTTCCAACGACCTGACCCAACTGACCCTGGGCCTGGATCGCGATTCGGGGATCATCGCGCACCTGTTCGACGAGCGTAACCCGGCGGTCAAGAAGCTGCTGGCCAACGCCATCCAGGCGTGCAACAAGGCTGGCAAGTACATCGGCATCTGCGGTCAAGGCCCTTCCGACCACCCGGACCTGGCCAAATGGTTGATGGAACAGGGCATCGAAAGCGTCTCGCTGAACCCTGATTCCGTGCTGGAAACCTGGTTCTTCCTGGCGGAAGGCCAAGCGTCCGCTTAAGGTCGCTACGTCAAAAGTGCCGGTCAATCGTCAGGTTGACCGGCATTCTTATCTGTACAGGGCGGAATCCTTGCGGACGTCGCCCTTTTTTGTGCAAGAGCATTATGCAAAGCAGCAGCAACCTGTTTCCCGTCGCCTTGATCAGCGCTGAACGTCGCGGCGACCTGAGTGAAGATGTGTATCGCCTCAAACCCGGTAACAGCCCCGACGGCACCGTCGAGCTGGCGGTGACCCGTTTGGGCCTGGCGGATGTCCCGGAAAACCGGGGCACGCCGGTCATCCTGTTGCATGGTAGTTTTTCCAACCGGCGTTTCTGGTACTCCCCCAAGGGCATCGGCCTGGGCGCTTACCTGGCGCGCCGGGGATTCGATGTGTGGATCCCGGAAATGCGCGGCCATGGCTTGTCCAGACGCAACCACGATTACGCCAGAAACCGTGTTGCCGATTACGCGCGTTACGATTTGCCGGCCATTGGTGCGTTTGTGCGTGAACAAAGTGGGCAAATCCCACACTGGATCGGTCACTCCCTGGGCGGTACGACCCTGGCGGCGGCGCTCGGCGGCCAGCACCTGGGAGCGCCAGGCGCGGCTTCTGTGGCGTTGTTTGGTTGCCAGGTCAGCCGCACGTATTGGCCGTTGAAAATTCCACCGGTGGAGTGGGGCGGCCGATTCATCTTGAAGCGCTTTGGCCAATTGTCTGGCGCACGGCTCAAGCGTGGTCCTGAGGATGAGCCGGTCGGTGTGATGATCGAGTCGATGCGCTGGCACGGCCTGTTCGGCCGCTTTGGCGATGCCGAGTGCGACTGGTGGAAAGGCCTGGCGCAGGTCGACGTACCGCTGTTGGCGGTGAGCGCGGCGGGCGACCGGCAAGACCCGGATTGGGCGTGTCGCACGTTATTTGAGCAAGTCGGCAGCGAGCACCGCCAGTACCTGTGCCTGGGGCGCGAGCAAGGCTTTACCGATGATTTCGGGCATGTGGAGATGCTGGTCAGCAAACCCGCGCAGACTCAAGTGTGGCCGCTGGTGGAGCGTTGGTTGAAAGACCCATTGACACCTTTATTCGGGACGCAGCCAGCAGTCGTGGCAGCGGTTTGACGAAGCGCTCTACCAAGGGCGTTTCACTCTTGAGTCGTTGCGGCTAAGATATGACGCGCCAGGGGCTTCTGGTCATATTCAGTCGCGCAACAGGTATTGCGTTGCGCTGGCGTGGGTCTGATCATGGCCGCCGCAAACAGGTCAGCACTTAAAGAATGCCTGTTGCGACGCGTTTTTCTGATGTACACCATGGGATGTTCGACCTCTTCTTTGACGACAGGAGTTTCTCGATGAACCATTACGTGACCCCCGACCTGTGTGACGCCTACCCGGAACTGGTACAGGTAGTGGAGCCGATGTTCAGCAACTTCGGCGGCCGAGACTCCTTTGGTGGCGAGATCGTCACCATCAAATGCTTCGAGGACAACTCCCTGGTCAAGGAACAAGCCGACCAGCCGGGGGCAGGCAAAGTCCTGGTGGTCGACGGCGGTGGTTCCCTGCGTCGAGCATTGCTGGGCGATATGATCGCCGAGAAAGCCGCTAAAAACGGATGGGAAGGCTTGGTGATCTACGGTTGCATCCGCGACGTCGACGTCATCGCGCAGATCGATTTGGGTGTACAGGCCCTGGCCACCCACCCGATGAAAACCGACAAGCGTGGTATTGGCGACCTGAACGTCGTCGTGACGTTCGCGGGCGTGACGTTCCGCCCGGGAGAGTACATTTACGCTGACAACAACGGCGTAATCGTGTCGCCCAGCCCGCTTGAAATGCCTGAATAAACCGCAGTAGCCGATAGGGGTGAGGATGTTCGAGGAAGAAAACGCGCAATGGGGGCTGGTGCATGCCCTGGTGCTGGACGGTAAAGGCGGTGCGCGTTCGATTGCCCGGACTGAGCTCGACGATTTGCAATTGCAGCCTCAGGAAAGCCTTTGGCTGCATTGGGATCGCAGCCACCCGCAGACCCAGACCTGGTTGCGCACGTCCAGCGGCCTGAGCGAGTTTGCCTGTGACCTGTTGCTGGAAGAGAACACTCGTCCACGGCTGCTACCGCTGCCGGACGCCGAATTGTTGTTGTTTCTGCGTGGAATCAATCTCAACCCGGGTGCAGAGCCGGAAGACATGGTCTCGGTGCGTATCTTCGCGTCGGCCAATCGTGTGATCTCCCTGCGTTTGCGCCCGCTGCGCGCCACCGATGAGCTGCTGGTGCAATTGGCAGATGGCAAAGGCCCTAAGACCGCGTCGGAACTGATCCTTTATATGGCGCAGTACCTGACCCATAAAGTGCAGGATCTGGTCACCGACTTGTCTGAAATCGTCGATTCCGAGGAAGAAAAGCTCGATGCCGACGAACGGTATACTCCAGAGCACGGCAACGTTTTGCAGATCCGTCGGCGAGCGGCCGGGCTCAAGCGTTTCCTGTCGCCACAGCGGGATATCTTTGCCCAGCTGACGCGGATCAAATTGCCATGGTTCTGTGACGACGATGCTGACTATTGGAATGAATTACACAACAGCCTGACCCGCTACCTGGAAGAGCTTGAATTGGCTCGGGAGCGCGTGGGGCTTGTGCTGGAGGCTGAAGATCGGCGCTTGAGCGTACGCATGAATCGCACGATGTATCGCTTCGGGATCATCACCGGGATCTTCTTGCCGATGAGTTTTCTTACCGGGTTGCTGGGCATCAATGTGGGTGGGATACCCTTCTCGGGCAACCCCTACGGCTTCGTGATTGCGTGCCTGATGATGGTGGCTGTCGCCGTCGGGCAATGGTGGCTATTTCGACGATTACGCTGGGTTTGACCTGAATATGACCTGAACGTAAGAAGGGGTTTATGTGACCCCAGGAATTTTACCCTCGTCTTTTAAAATACTTGCGAGAGGTCTCTATGCACGATCCGTTCGAACAGTCTTTGCGTGACATGCTCAATGCTTCGCCATCCAACCGTGATGACGATGCTTGCTTGGGTCGCGTGTTGAAAACCGCCAACCGTCAGGTAGGGGCGGGGGACCTGTTCGGTCTGCTCGGGCGTTGGCTGCCGGCGTTGATGATGGCCTTGAACAATGGTTCGGCCCATGTATCACCGGTTTCACGGCGTAAACCGCTTGCTCGCACTGCTGATAAGGCTGATTGAATATGGAACTTGATCTCTGGACCCAGAGCCTGGTCACGGCAATGACCGCATTGTGGACCAAGGTGGCGAACTTCATTCCCAACCTGTTTGGTGCACTGGTCCTGGTATTGTTGGGGTTTGTCGTAGCCAAGTTGCTTGACACCCTGCTGTCCAAATTGCTGGCCAAACTCGGGCTGGATCGCTTGATGGCCGGCACTGGCCTGACTAAATTACTCGGCCGCGCCGGGCTGCAGGTGCCGATTTCTACCCTGATCGGGAAGATCGTCTACTGGTTCGTTTTACTTATTTTTCTGGTTTCTGCGGCACAATCCCTTGGACTTGAGCGAGTTTCGGCTACGCTCGACATGCTAGCGCTGTATTTACCGAAGGTTTTCGGTGGCGCGCTGGTGCTGCTGGTAGGCGTTTTACTCGCGCAATTGGCCAACGGGCTGGTGCGCGGGGCTGCCGAAGGCGTGGGGCTGGATTATGCTGCGGGCCTGGGGCGAATTGCCCAAGGGCTGGTGATCATCATCAGTATTTCCGTCGCGATCAGCCAGTTGGAGGTCAAGACTGACCTGCTCAACCACGTGATTGTGATTGTTTTGATTACCGTTGGTCTGGCCGTTGCGCTGGCCATGGGCTTGGGAAGCCGGGAAATTGCCGGCCAGATTCTTGCGGGAATCTATGTGCGTGAGTTGTACCAGGTTGGGCAACAGGTGCGTGTGGGCGAGGTTGAAGGGCAAATCGAGGAGATCGGCACAGTCAAGACAACGGTGCTGACCGATGACGGTGAGCTGGTGTCGCTGTCCAACCGGATTCTTCTGGAGCAGCAGGTCAGTAGCCGCTAACCCGGCAAACCCTGCTAATGTACGCCGCCGCAAACCTGGGTGACCGGGTTGCAGCGGACATTGACCTGACTGTCGGCACGACTTGTTTTGAATAAAGCCCAAACGCTGTCCACGCGCTATGACCCCCGTGAGCTCTCTGATGAGGAGTTGGTCGCGCGCTCGCACACGGAGCTGTTTCACGTAACACGCGCGTACGAAGAATTGATGCGCAGGTATCAACGCACTCTGTTCAACGTTTGTTCAAGGTATTTAGGGAACGATAGAGATGCGGATGATGTCTGTCAGGAAGTGATGCTCAAGGTGCTGTATGGCCTGAAGAACTTCGAGGGCAAATCGAAGTTCAAGACGTGGCTCTATAGCATCACGTACAACGAGTGCATCACGCAGTATCGTAAGGAACGGCGAAAGCGTCGCTTGATGGACGCGTTGAGTCTGGACCCCCTTGAGGAAGCGTCTGAAGAAAAGGCGCCGACACCCGAGGAGAAGGGCGGACTTGATCGCTGGTTGGTGCATGTGAACCCGATTGACCGCGAAATTCTCGTGCTACGATTTGTCGCAGAGCTGGAATTTCAGGAAATCGCTGACATCATGCACATGGGTTTGAGTGCTACAAAAATGCGTTACAAGCGTGCTCTTGATAAATTACGTGAGAAATTTGCGGGCAGTACTGAAACTTAGTTCGGTGCAAATATCTCTTACGTGTAGGCAAGTTCTGTTAGACTTGTCGCCGAGTTGTCCCCCGGTTTGTGGGACTGCTTTACAATCACCAGATGGGGATTTAACGGATGAAACTGAAAAACACCTTGGGCTTGGCCATTGGTACTCTTATTGCCGCTACTTCTTTCGGCGCACTGGCACAAGGCCAAGGCGCAGTTGAAGGCCAGCTGTTCTACAAAAAGCAGTTCAACGATAGCGTCAAGCACATCGAAGACGGCTACAACCCTGGCGCAAGCATCGGTTACTTCTTGACCGACGACGTGTCGATCAACCTGAACTACGACACCACCAACCACACCCGTTCGAACGACGGTACTGGCAACCAGAAGATCAAAGGTGACACTGGCAGCGTGACTGCTCAGTACCACTTCGGTCAGGCTGGTGTTGACTCCCTGCGTCCATACGTTGAAGGTGGTTTCGGTCACCAGAGCCGTACCAACGTTGCTGCTGACGGCCACACTGGTCGTGACCAGTCGACCCTGGCTATCGCTGGCGCTGGCGTGAAGTACTACTTCACCAACAACCTGTTCGCACGTGCTGGCGTTGAAGCTGACTACGCACTGGACAACGGCAAGTGGGACTACTCCGCACTGGTCGGCCTGGGTGTGAACTTCGGCGGTAACGCTGGCGCAGTAGCTCCAGCTCCTACCCCAGCACCAGCTCCAGAGCCAACTCCAGAGCCAGAAGCTCCAGTTGCTCAGGTTGTTCGTGTTGAGCTGGACGTGAAGTTCGACTTCGACAAGTCGGTTGTTAAGCCTAACAGCTACGGCGACGTGAAAAACCTGGCTGACTTCATGAAGCAGTACCCAGCAACCAACGTACAGGTTGAAGGTCACACTGACTCCGTCGGTCCAGACGCTTACAACCAAAAGCTGTCCCAGCGTCGTGCTGACGCTGTTAAGCAGGTCCTGGTTAAGGATGGCGTTCAAGCCAACCGTATTCAGTCGATCGGCTACGGCAAATCCCGCCCAGTTGCTGACAACGCAACTGAAGCTGGCCGTGCTATCAACCGTCGCGTAGAAGCCTCGGTAGAAGCACAAGCAGCTCAGTAATTACTGAGTTGTAGAGAAAAGCCCGGCTTAGGCCGGGCTTTTTTTCGCCTGGAATTTACCTCAGGCGCTGGCCGATGCGGCCACGCAAGCCACCTGTGCAGGGGTGGCAACGCGGCCAATCACAAGGATCGCCGGGCTCTTCAGGGCGAAAGCCTGCGCATCTGTATGCATCTGCGCCAGCGTGCTACGGCATTCCCGTTGCTGGGGCAGCGATGCATTTTCGATCATCGCCACGGGCATATCCGCAGGCATTGCGCTTTCCAGCAGTTGCTGACGAATCTCCTCCAGCTTCGCCACCCCCATGTACACCACCAATGTGGTCCCACCTTCGGCCAGTGCACGCCAGTTCAGGTGGCTGCCGTCCTGGGTATGGGCCGTGACCAGCGTTACCCCTCGACTGACACCGCGTAACGTCAGTGGAATGTCGCATTGGCTGGCTCCCGCCAACCCCGCCGTGATGCCGTTGACCAGCTCCACATCCACGCCATGTTCGCGCAGCCACGTCGCTTCTTCGCCACCCCTGCCAAAGATGCACGGGTCGCCGCCCTTGAGCCGCACCACGCATTTGCCCTGGCGTGCATAACGTAGCATCAAGCGATGGATAAAATCCTGCGGTGTGGAGCGGCAGCCACCACGCTTGCCGACGATAATCACCCGGGCACCGGCACAGTGTTCCAACACGGCCGGGTTGGCCAAATCATCCATCAGCACTACGTCGGCTTCGTGCAGTGCTCGCACGGCCTTGAGGGTCAGCAGCTCCGGATCACCGGGTCCTGCGCCTACCAGCCAGACTTTTGCGCTCATGTCGTTCCCCTTACCCACTGATTGCGATTGGCTGCGGGTTGCTGGCCAAAAGACGTTTGATTTCCGGCACGCAGGAGCCGCATTGCGTACCGCAGCCCAGTTCCTGTTTGAGTCCGTCCAGGTCCAGGCCGCGGCCAATACCGGCGTATACGGCGTTTTCGCTGACGTTCTTGCAGTTGCACAAAATCTTGTTGCTGGCCGTTACGCTGCCCGGTGGTGCCGTTAATGGTGCCAACAGCCAGCGCCGCAGTTGATCGTCGGTCCGCCCCTCCAGCCATAAGCCTTGCAGCCAATGGCGGGCCAGGGTTTCGCCGGCCAGGCGCAAGGCGGTGATGCGGCCTTTCTCGATCTTTACGCGTTTTCCGATTGAGCGGCGCGGGTCGTCATAGGCCATTACCGGGCCGTCGTTCAGGCCCAGCAGTTGGTCAATCCGGGTCAACAGTTGCAGGTCGGGCGCCTCGGTATGGGCCACGCGCACCAGCAGCGCGGGCCGTTCACGTCCGGCCAAGCTCAGGCTGACGTAGGCAAAGCCCTCACACAGCGGACGCAGGACTTCAATGTGTCGCTGCACGTCGCCCTCGATCAGCGCAAATAGCTGCCACGGCAGTTGTACGGCCTCCAGGCGCACGCCGCTGTGTTTGAGTTCCGGCTGTTTCGACAGGGGATCGAATGCCGGCTGCGTCAGCACATTCACGCCGCCCTTGAGAAAACGGTCGCCCCAATGCATGGGCAGGAACGCCTGGCCGGGGCGCACACTGTCATCGCTGCTGACGGCAACGATCACGCTGCCGCGGCGGCTTTTCAGGTTGACCAGGTCACCTTCTTTTAAGCGATGGCGACGTAACTCATCCGGGTGCAGGCTCAGCAGAGCCTCACTGACATGCCCGAATGACTGCGCTGCGGTGCCGGTGCGGCTCATACCGTGCCACTGGTCACGCAGGCGGCCGGTGATCAGGGTCAGGGGGAAGCGAGCGTCACGCTGCTCCTTGGCGGCGCGATAAGGCTCGGCGACAAACCGCGCCCGGCCGTTGTCGGTGGGGAAAATGCCGTGGGTGTACAGGCGCGGCGTTCCGCTCTGCGCGCCCAGGGGAAATGGCCATTGCTGCGGGCCCAATTGGTCGAGCAGGGCGTGGCTGATGCCGGACAGGTCCAGGTCGCGGCCTTGGGTGAGGATCTTGAACTCATCAAACAGCTGCGCGGGTTGCTCAAAAGCGAACAGGCTGGCCAACCCCGGACGCAGGCGTCGCTCCAGGCGTTGTGCGAAATCCACGGTAATCGCCCAGTCCGGCCGTGCTTCTCCCGGTGGGTTGATGGCGCGACGTACGTGGGAAATACGTCGCTCGGAGTTGGTCACCGTGCCTTCTTTTTCACCCCAGCTGGCCGCAGGCAGCAGCAGGTCGGCATAGGTGGCGGTTTCAGTGGTGTGAAAAGCCTCCTGCAATACCACGAACGGACAGGCCGCCAAAGCCGCGCGCACGGTGGCCTGGTCCGGCAACGATTGAGCGGGATTGGTGCAGGCGATCCACAGGGCCTTGATTTTACCGGCCTGTACCTGCTCAAACAGTTCGATGGCGGTAAGGCCGGTAGGTGCAGGTAATTGATCCACGCCCCAATAGGCCGCGACTTCTGCTCGATGTTCAGGGTTGGTTGCGTCGCGATGACCTGGCAGCAAATTCGACAAGCTGCCCGTCTCGCGCCCGCCCATGGCGTTAGGTTGACCGGTCAGCGAAAACGGCCCGCAGCCCGGCCGGCCAATAGTGCCGGTGGCCAGGTGCAGGTTGATCAGTGCACTGTTTTTCGCACTGCCGGCGGTGGATTGGTTCAGCCCCATGCACCACAGCGACAAGAAACTGCTGGAGGTGCCGACCCACTCCGCACACAGGCGCAACTGTTCGATGCTGATCCCGCACAGTTGGGTAACCATCTGTGGCGTGTAGTCATGCACCAGCCGTTTCAATTCCGCCAAACCATCGGTGTGTGCCTGGATGAATTCCCGGTCGATCCAGTCTTCCCACAGCAGCAGATGCAAAATTCCATGGAATAAAGCCACATCTGTCCCCGGCAAAATTGCCAGGTGAAGGTCAGCCAAATCGCAGGTATCGGTACGCCGGGGGTCGATCACCAGCACTTTCATTTGCGGGCGCCGCACCTTGGCTTGCTCCAGGCGTCGGAACAGGACTGGGTGGGCATAGGCCATATTGCTGCCGACGATCATCACGCAGTCGCTGTTTTCCAGGTCTTCATAGCTGCACGGCGGCGCATCGGCGCCGAGGCTGCGCTTATAGCCAACCACCGCCGAGGACATGCACAGCCGCGAGTTGCTGTCGATATTGTTGGTGCCCACCAGCGCCCGGGCGAGTTTGTTAAAGCTGTAGTAGTCCTCGGTCAGCAGTTGCCCCGAGATATAGAACGCCACGCTGTCTGGCCCGTGTTCGGCAAGGGTGTCGGCGAACACGTTGGCCGCATGTTCCAGGGCGGTGTCCCAGTCGGTGCGGGAGCGGGCCATTGCTTTGCCCAAACGCAGTTCCGGATATAAGGCGCGGGCGGATACGTCGCCGGTCAGGTGCAGGCTGGCGCCCTTGCTGCATAACTTGCCGAAGTTGGCCGGGTGGCTTGGATCGCCCTGTACCCCCAGGATCTGCTCGCCGTCATGCTCGATCAGCACGCCGCAACCCACGCCGCAATAACAGCAGGTGGACGCGGTGGTCTGGCGGTTCATCAACCGACGTCCCGCAGGGCCAGCATCACTCGGCCGTTTTCCACGCGGGCGAGGTGATGGTGGGCACAGCCGATATCCGGGGCCTGCGCTTCGCCGGTCGCCAGATCGATCTGCCAGTTGTGCAGCGGGCAGGCGACGCGCTTGCCGTAGATCAAACCTTGGGACAGCGGGCCGCCCTTGTGCGGGCAACGGTCGTCGAGGGCGAAGACTTCGTCGTCACGGGTGCGAAAAATCGCGATGTCGCCTTTCGGCCCGTGGATGATGCGCGAGCCCAGGGCGTTGATTTCATCGAGGGCGCAGATGTCCAGCCAGTTCATAGTGAAACCTCCAGCTGTTTGACGGCGATGACATCGAATTCTTTTTTCAGCAACGGTTGTTCCAAGCGTTGCTTCCACGGGTCCTGCTCGAATGACAGTGAGAACTGCAGGCGTTCGTTGAGGGCTTGGCGGCGGGCCGGGTCTTCCAGCACCGCCTTCTTGATGTGTTCCATGCCCACCCGTTGCACGTAGTGCACGGTGCGCTCCAGGTAGAAGGCTTCTTCGCGGTATAGCTGTAGGAAAGCACCGTTGTATTCGCGCACTTCTTCGGCGGTTTTCAGCTTGACGAAGAACTCCGCGACTTCGGTCTTGATCCCGCCGTTGCCACCGATATACATCTCCCAGCCGGAGTCGACGCCGATGATTCCCACGTCCTTGATACCCGCTTCCGAGCAATTGCGTGGGCAACCTGAGACCGCCAGCTTGACCTTGTGGGGTGACCACATATTGAACAGGTCATGCTCCAGCTCGATGCCCAGTTGTGTGGAGTTCTGCGTTCCGAAACGACAGAACTCGCTGCCCACACAGGTTTTTACGGTACGGATGGATTTGCCGTAGGCATGGCCGGATGGCATATCCAGGTCTTTCCACACCCCTGGCAAGTCCTGTTTCTTGATGCCCAGCAGGTCGATGCGCTGGCCGCCGGTAACCTTGACCATCGGCACGTTGTACTTGTCTGCTACATCGGCGATACGGCGCAGTTCCGAGGGGTTGGTCACACCGCCCCACATCCGCGGGACTACAGAGTAGGTGCCATCTTTCTGAATATTGGCGTGGGCCCGTTCGTTGATCAGGCGCGATTGCGGGTCGTCCTTGGCTTCGCCGGGCCAGGTGGAAATCAGGTAATAGTTGAGGGCCGGGCGGCAGGTGGCGCAGCCATTCGGCGTACGCCAGTTCAGATAACGCATCGTACTGTCGATCGTCAGCAGATGCTGGTCACGGATGGCTTGGCGAATGTGCCCGTGGTTGAGATCACTGCAACCGCAGATGGCTTTCTCGCTCTTGGGTTTTACATCGGCAGCGCCGCCCACGGTGTTGATCAGGATCTGTTCCACCAGCCCGGCACAGGAGCCGCAGGAACTGGCCGCCTTGGTGTGTTTTTTCACCTCATCGACACTGAACAGCCCTTGTTCCTGGATCGCCTTGACGATGGTGCCCTTGCACACGCCGTTGCAGCCGCAGACTTCGGCGTTGTCAGCCATGCCCATGGCTTTGTCCTGGCCTTGGTGGCCGACATCGCCCAGCGCTTGCTCACCGAACATCAGGTGGTCGCGAATCTCGCCGATCCCGTGGTTCTCACGGATCTGGCGGAAATACCAACCGCCATCCGCGGTATCGCCGTACAAGCAGGCGCCGACCAGGATGTCGTCCTTGATCACCAGCTTTTTGTACACGCCACCCATCGGGTCGGAGAGGGTAATGGTCTCGGTGCCGTCGCCGCCCATGAAGTCGCCGGCGGAGAACAGGTCGATACCGGTGACCTTCAGTTTGGTCGAGGTCACCGAGCCCTTGTAGGTGGCGAAGCCCAACTGGGCCAGGTGGTTGGCACAGACCTTCGCCTGTTCGAACAGGGGCGCCACCAGGCCATAGGCAATCCCGCGATGGCTCGCGCATTCGCCGATGGCGTAGATGCGCGGGTCGTAGGTTTGCATCGTGTCGTTGACCAGAATCCCACGGCTGCAGGGTATGCCGGATTTTTCCGCGAGTTCGGTATTGGGCCGGATGCCCGCGGCCATCACCACCAGGTCGGCGGCGATGATGTCGCCGTTCTTGAATTGCACCGAGCCGACGCGGCCGTTGCCGGCGTCGTGCAGGGCCTGGGTCTGTTCGCATAGACGAAACACCAGGCCACGGCTTTCCAGCTCGGTTTGCAGCAATTGGCCGCTGGTTTTGTCCAGTTGCCGCTCCAAAAGCCATTCGCCGATATGCACCACGGTCACGTGCATGCCGCGCAACATGAGGCCGTTGGCCGCCTCCAGGCCGAGCAGGCCACCCCCGATGACCACCGCGTGCTTGTGGGTCTTGGCGGTATCGATCATCGCCTGGGTATCGGCGATATCGCGGTAGCCAATCACGCCCTGCAAGGTGTTGCCGGGAATCGGCAGCATGAACGGTGTGGAGCCGGTAGCGATCAGCAGGCGATCGTATTCGGCTTCGGTACCGTCTTGGGCAATGACCCTACGTTTGACCCGGTCGATCTCCACCACCTTGCGGTTGAGCAGCAACTTGATGTTGTTCTCCAGGTACCAATCCAGGTCGTTGAGCACGATGTCTTCGAACGCTTGCTCACCGGCCAGTACCGGCGACAGCAGGATGCGGTTGTAGTTGGTGTGGGGCTCGGCGCCGAATACGGTGATGTCATAGAGGTCGCTGCTCAGTTTGAGCAATTCTTCAAGGGTGCGAACCCCGGCCATGCCGTTGCCGATCATCACCAATTTGAGTTTGTTCATGTCGTTCTCCGCAATGGTTCGACAAATCGTGCGCAAACAAAAAAGGCGTCCCCGCTAGTCAGCTAGCGAGGACGCCTTTGTCCTGGTCCCGTTCTCTCGGGAAGCTCGATCCTTCGACGTTGAAGGGGCGGCTATGTGTGGGTGTTGGAAAAGCTAATGCAGCGCTTGTGCCAAGTCGCCAAGCTCCGTTTCCATTGGGTTTGCAATGGAGACGGGCCGAGGTTTCTGCCCCCTAGTGGTGCAACAGCCAGTACAGCAGCACCAGATTGAGCAGCAGGGAAACCATGGCCAGGGTTTGCCAGACCTTGAGTGGTTCGCGCTCCAGCAGCGGCCGGGGCCGCAGGCTCAGTTCGCGGCGGTCGGCCTGTTCCAGCACCCGTAGCCATTCTTCGGCCGTTTCATAGCGTTGTGCGGGTTGTGCGTCCACGGCCCGCTCCAGGCTTTGGCACAACCACTCTGGCAGGTCGGGGCGATAGCGGCTGGCGCTGACGGGCTGGGAGAACCTGGGCCGCTGGAATGCTTCGATTTCACCGTAGGGATAATGCCCGGTGAGCAGGTAATACAAGCTCACGCCGAGGCTGTAGAGATCCTGTTGCGCGGTGGGCCGTTCGCCACCGAAGGCTTCGGGGGCGATAAAGCTCGGGGTACCGGGCAGCAGGTGGGCACGATCTTCGGAGAGCCCGGGGCAGTAGGCCAGGCCGAAGTCCAATACTCGCAGTTCACCGTCATCCCCCAGCAGCAGGTTTTCCGGCTTGATGTCACGGTGCAGAATTTGCCGGCGATGGAGCATGCCCACCGCCTTCAGCAAGCGTTCGGCGATGGACTGCCAGTGTGCCAGCGGCAGTGGGCCCTGCTGCTGGAACAGCTGGGCCAGGGTCTGCCCCGGGTATTCGCGCATCACGTAGTACAAATGCTGACGCCCGCTGGCGGCATGCACTTCGGGAAAGGCACGGCCTGCGACTCGGCGCAGAAACCACTCTTCGGACAACAAGGCTTGGGCTGCGTCAGTGTCATCGTCCTGGCCCAAAGGCAGGGTTTTCAGCAGCCAGGGTTGCTGCTGGCTGTCGCGCACGCGGTACAGCAACGACTGCCGGCTGCGCGTCAGCACGCTTTCCACCTGCCAGCCTTCAAAGCGTTGGCCGGCCTTCAGCGCTGGGGGCAGTGGCCATTGCTGCAGTTGCACCAGGGCGTCACCCAAGGTGGCGGCACCGACGGTGTCGATGCGTACCAGCAAGGCGCTGGCGTTGTCCTGGCTACCGGCCAGGTGGGCAGCGTTGACCAGCGTGTTGACGGCCACATCGAGGTCGGTTTGCTCGCGCAGGATCGCGCTGATGCTGTGCTCGCCCAGCGTGGCCCACACCCCGTCGCTGAGCAGCAGGAAGCATTCGCCCGCGCGCAGTTCGCCGTCGAGGAAATCCAGCACCAGGTGTTGATCCAGGCCGAGGGCACGTTTGAGCACATGCTGCATGCCCGGCTGCTCCCACACATGGTCTTCACTGATGCGCTGCAACTGCGGGTCCAGCCAGCGATACACCCGGCAATCGCCCACATGGGCCAGGGTGAAACGTTGGCCGCGAAACACCAGGGCACTGAGGGTGGTCAGCAACGGTTGCCCGCCACCGTTGGCTTGCAGCCAGCGATTCTGTGCCAACAATAAACGTTCAAGCGCCTGGGCCACGCCCCAGGTCTGCGGCGTGGCGTAGTAGTCCAGGGCCAGGGCCTGCAAGGTCGAGCGTGCGGCCAGGCCACCGTCGGCGCATTGGCTGACGCCGTCGGCTATCGCGCACAGGTAGCCTTTGCTCGCGGCCAGTTCCAGCTTGGGCGTGACGACGCGCAGTGCATCCTGGTTCTCGGCGCGCGGGCCGATGGCGCTGGCCTGGGCGACGCTCAGTTGCAGGCTCATCAGACGCGCGCAGCGGTCACGGCGGCTGAACCCCAGGTGGTTCTCCAGCGACGTTTCACCCCATGCAGGCCGAACCAGGCCAATACACCCAGGCTGGCAAATAACCACAGGGCCATTTGATAACTGCCGGTGCTTTGTTTGATTGCGCCCATCCCCGCCGCGAGGGCGAAGCCGCCGATCCCACCGGCCATGCCGATCAGGCCGGTCATCACGCCGATTTCGCGGCGAAAGCGCTGGGGCACCAGTTGGAACACTGCGCCATTACCTGCGCCGAGGCCGAGCATGGTGCAGACGAAAAGCGCCAATGCCGCGTAGGAGCTGGGCAAGTTGAAGCCCACGGCGGCGATGCAGATTGCCGCCACGCTGTACATGCCGAGCAGGGTTCGAATACCGCCGAAACGGTCGGCCAGGGCACCGCCCAATGGGCGCATCAGGCTGCCACCGAACACACAGGCGGCGGTGTAGTAGCCGGCGGTCACGGGGCTCAGGCCGTACTGGTCGTTGAAATAGCCGGGCAGGGCGCTGGCCAGGCCGATAAAACCACCAAACGTCACGCTGTAGAAGAACATGAACCACCAGCTGTCGCGGTCGCCCAGGGCCTTGAAGTAGTCAGCCATGGACTTGGCTTTCGGGCGTTCAGGGGCGTTGCGCGCGAGCCAGGCGAATACGATCAGCGTCAGTACCAGCGGGATCAGCGCAAAGCCAAACACATTGCTCCAGCCGAACGCGGCGGCCAGTACCGGCGCCAGCAAGGCGGCAAATACGGTACCGGAGTTACCGGCGCCGGCGATGCCCATGGCCTTGCCCTGATGTTCAGCGGGGTACCACTGCGACGCCAGAGGCAGTGCGACGGCAAAGGAGGCACCGGCCATCCCCAGGAACACGCCCAGCAGCAAGGCTTGTTCGTAGCTGTGGATGCCCAGTTTCCAGGCACCCAACAGCGCTGCGATCACAATCACCTGGCCAATCAGCCCGGCGGTTTTGGGCGACAGCTTGTCGGCCAGCATGCCCATCAGAAAGCGCAGCACCGCGCCGGCCAGAATCGGTGTCGCCACCACCAGGCCACGCTGTTGGGTGGTCAAGTGCAGGTCGGCGGCGATCTGCACCGCCAGCGGGCCCAACAGGTACCAGACCATGAAGCTCAGGTCGAAGTACAGGAACGCGGCAAACAGGGTCGGGGTGTGCCCGGATTTCCAGAAGCTTGATTTCATCACGCACCTCAACGGTTGGGAGTCTTGTAAGAAGGCCGAGTGATGGAACAGCCGGCTGAGGCCGCCCCATCGGCCCCACTGCGCTGGGGCCAAAACGAAAAAACGCCGCCACCGGGTTTGCACGGGCAAACCGGGTGGGCGACGTCTTTGTCGTGGAGGGGCAACCGCCGTTGGTTACCTGTATTGATTCTTTAGCAAGAGCTGAGCCAGATCAGCCCAGCAGCTCGTTCATGGCGATGATCTGTTCGGCTACCTGGATCAGTTTCTGCTGGCGACTCATGGCCTGGCGGCGCATCAGGGTGTAGGCGTCTTCTTCATTGCAGTTCTTCATTTTCATCAACATGCCCTTGGCCAGCTCGATGCGTTTGCGTTCGGCCAGTTGCTGGTCACGGGCGTGCAGTTGGGCGCGCAGAGCCTGGTCGCTCTCGAAACGGGCCATCGCCACATCAAGGATCGGTTGCAGGCGTTGGGCCTGGATGCCTTCGACGATATAGGCGCTGACCCCGGACTTGATCGCCCGGCGCATCACATTCGGGTCGTGCTCATCGGTAAACATCACGATAGGCCGGGGCTGGTCGCGGCTGACCAGCACCACTTGCTCCATCACATCACGGCCGGGTGACTCGGTATCGATCAGAATCACATCCGGGCGCACCGATTCGACGCGCGCCGGCAGGTCGATCGTCAGTCCGGACTCGTCGATCACCTCGAAACCGGCTTCGGTCAGCGCGGCCTTGAGCCGGCCGACTTTGCGCGGGGTGTCGTTGATCAACAGGATTCGCAACATGGTCAGCCTCCTGTCAGCGCAAGGCTTGGCGGCTGATGTCATCCGCCATGGCATGCAGGCGGAAGCTGCGCGCGTAGCCGGCGGGGTCAGAGCCGTCCCAGGTTTTGCCGTCGATCAGTTGGCTGCTGCGCATGTCCTGGTCTTGGGCCGTGATGCCCAATGCCTCGGCCGCCTGGCGATACAGCGCCAGTTGCTGGACCTGGCGGGCGATGTCCAGGTAGTCCGGGTCTTCACGCAGCAAACCCCAGCGCCGGAACTGGGTCATGAACCACATGCCGTCGCTGAGGTAGGGCAGGTTGACCTCGCCGCCAGCAAAAAAGCGCAGCCCATGGGGGTCTTGCCACTGGTTGCCCAGGCCATCTTCATAGTTGCCCAGCAGGCGTGGCTCGATGCAATCGAGGGGCGCATCGAGGTATTCGCGAGCGCTGAGCAGTTGGGCGGTAGAACGGCGGTTTTGAGTATTTTGCTCGATAAAACGGCTGGCCTCGAGAATCGTCATGACCAGCACACGAGCGGTATTGGGGTACTCCTCGACGAAGGCCCGGGTGCAACCCAGCACTTTTTCCGGATGATTCGGCCAGATCGCCTGGGTGGTCGCCAGGGTAAAGCCCAGGTTCTGCTTCACCGCGCTGGCGCACCAAGGTTCGCCCACACAAAAACCGTCGATACGCCCGGCTTGCAGGTGCGCCACCATTTGCGGCGGAGGCACCACCACGCTGTCCACATCCTGCAAGGGATGAATGCCTTGGCTCGCCAGCCAGTAATACAACCACATGGCATGGGTTCCCGTAGGAAACGTCTGAGCGAAGGTCAGTTTTGTTCGGCTTTGGTGCACGTGGCGATCCAATGCCTCAGGAGTGACCACCCCTTGCTGTTGCAGGCCGTGGGACAGGTTGATGCTCTGGCCGTTCTGGTTCAGCCCCATCAGCACCGCCATTGGGCTGGGGGCGACGCCGCCGATGCCCAGGTGCACCGCATAGATCAGTCCGTAGAGGCTGTGGGCGGCGTCCAGTTCACCGCTGACCAGTTTGTCGCGCAGGTTGGCCCAGGATGATTGGCGCTTGAGGTTCAGTGTGAGGCCATAGGGCTGGGCGAAGCCCTGGGTCGCGGCAACCACTAGCGAGGCGCAATCGGTCAGTGCCATGAAGCCCAGGTCGAGGCTGCTCTTTTCCGGGGCGTCACTGCCGTTTACCCATGCCAGCGGATCGTTCATCAATACCTGCCTTGTTAAAAAAGCGCCGTTTCCTCGGGAGGCGAGACAGACCATCGCGAGGTAACGACGCCTTTGTCCGTAGGTCCGCTCCTTGTTTGGCGCGGGCCCTGATCAAGAGTGCAAAGCAAGGCACATGCCACGGAGTGTCAGCGCAGGCCGCCGTCAGCTTTCCATCATGATTGAACCGCGCCCGCCTTTCAGTATGGCGCCTCTATTACGCCAGATTGCCCGGGAATACCTATGGTGCACGCTGATTCCCTTGCCACATTGAACCGCCACTGGCTGCGCAGAGGGTTGTGGTGTGCCGTGCTATTGCTGAACAGTCCGGCCGCCTGGGGTGAGGCTTACCAGGCGCAGGACGAGAGCCTGCAGACGTTTTTTTCCGCGTTGTCGGTGCCGTTGGGCCTACCTGTCGTGATCAGCCCCGCATTGGCTCGCAAGCGTATCAGCGGGCTGTTCGATCTCGAGGCGCCGCAACAGGTCGTCGAAACGCTGGCCCGACAGGAGGGCTTGATCTGGCACAGCGACGGGCAAGTCCTGCACCTCTACGACGCGTCTGAAGCGAGAAGCTCGGCAGTGGTGCTGCGGCACATCTCCGTCAACAGGCTGAGCGGCATCATGCGTCGTACGGGATTTGACGATTCGCGATATCCACTGCGTGAAAGCGGTGGGCGCACGTTCTATGTCTCCGGGCCCCCCAGTTATGTCGATCACGTAATGCGGCTGGCTCAACTGATGGACCGGCCACGCCGGGGAAAAACCATGGACGCTTATGCATTCGGTGTCATTCAGTTGTTAAACACCCACGTGGAGGATCGTCAGTATGGCACCGGCGCAAACACGGCCCGCGTGCCGGGAATGGTCTCCACGATCCACGCCCTGCTGTCCAGTGAGCAGAGGCGCCAGTTGGCGGACGGGCGCCTGACGTTGATGGCCTACCCGGACACCAACAGCGTGCTGGTCAAGGGCACGCCCGCCCAGGTGCGCCTGATCGAAAAGTGGGTGGCCGAACGGGACGTGCCCAAACCGCCGAATGAAGTCTCGTTATGGCGGGCCAATGTGGGCCGCGTTGAGTCAGAGCTACCGGGCGAGCTGCCACCGTTGACGGCCGCGCAACATGAGCGCGTACGACGGGCGTTCCTGCGACCGGACCGCGAGCTCTCTCCCTGAAGAAGGCGTTAGCCCATGTACCTGGAAATACTGCTGCAGGAGCAACTGATCAGCCGTAAGCGTTTGGCTGCGTTCGCACCAGGAAAGGTGTTGCCCCTGGCGCCTGGGGTCAACCTCTGCGTGGAGGTGCGCGTCAATGGCCAACTGATGGCTGTGGGTGAACTGGTGCAACTGGAGGATCGATTAGGGGTTGAGCTGCATGAGGTTTATCAGGAGTGGGTGCCTTAATCGGCGCAGCGAGTGAATTGTCTTACCGGGAGCGGGTAGAAAAACCTAGCTCAATGGGCTTTTTCCTAGGGCTTGTCGTGGGGCCGGTTTTTATAGTCATCGCAGTGGTGGGGGAATCGGTACAGGAAATAAGGATTTGAATGTCAGTAGTCGAATGCAGAGGTGCGCATGGTCGCCGTGACTGATGGGCCGACGACGTCCCTGGTCTTTGCTCGTTGGACCTTGCAGGGCGATGGCCGGTTGACGGGCGAGCAGACGGATGTTCAGTTGCCACCCAAGGAGGGGCGGGTACTTCGATTGCTGCTCGCATCCGGTGGCACGCTGATGACCAAGGACCGTTTGCTGGCGCTTGCCTGGCCGCAGGGTGAGGTGGCGGATGAGTCGCTGACGCGGTGCATCTATTCCCTGCGCAAGCACTTGAAGGCCGATAAAGGCTTTATCAAGACAATTTATGGCAAAGGTTACCGGTTCACGTGCCCGGTGCGGGTCATGGGCGATGATTCCAGGCCCCTGTTGTACGTGTGTTCGGTTTGCGGGCAGGCCGACAATGCTTAAGGTCTGGGGCAAAACCCTGTTGCTGGGGGTACTGATGGGCAGTAACCAGGCAGTGGCTTTTTGCTGGGAGGAAGTGGCACGTCGCTACGACCTCGAGCCGGAATTGCTGCAGGCCATCGCCGCCGTTGAGTCGGGTTACCGTGCGCAAGCAATAAACCATGCCAACGCGAATGGCACGCGGGATATCGGTTTGATGCAGATCAACAGCATCCACTTGCCTCGGTTGCTCAGGCAGGGCATTACCGAGGAGCGGCTGCTGAGCGAGCCTTGCTTGTCGGTGGAGGTCGGTGCCTCGATTCTCGCCGAGTTTATCCAGCGTTTTGGCTACAACTGGACGGCGGTAGGTTCCTACAATGTGGGCCCCGGGCCCGGGCCGCAGCGAGAGGCGTTGCGCATGCGGTACGCGGAAAAAATCTGGGTGCGCTATGAGGCGTTGATGGAGCATCGCAACTGACGATTGGGCGGCACGCCTCGCATGCAGGCCGCCACCCCGGCTATAATCCCCGCCACCTTTTGCCGCCTCCGAGTCTAGCCCGCCCATGTATACCCTGGCCCGCCAGTTGTTGTTCAAACTCTCCCCGGAAACCTCCCACGATCTGTCCCTGGACCTGATTGGTGCGGGTGGCCGCCTGGGACTCAATGGCCTGGTATGCAAGGCACCGGCGAAAATGCCAGTGTCGGTGATGGGGCTCGACTTCCCCAACCCGGTCGGGCTGGCAGCCGGCCTGGACAAGAACGGCGCGGCCATTGATGGTTTTGCGCAACTGGGTTTCGGCTTTGTTGAAATCGGCACCGTGACCCCAAGGCCGCAACCGGGCAACCCTAAACCACGTATCTTCCGCTTGCCGGAAGCCGAGGCGATCATCAACCGCATGGGTTTCAACAACCTGGGCGTCGATCATCTGCTGTCGCGGGTTCAGGCGGCGAAATACACGGGCATCCTCGGTATCAACATCGGCAAGAATTTCGACACGCCGGTGGAGCGTGCAGTGGATGACTACCTGATCTGCCTGGACAAGGTCTACGCCCACGCCAGCTATGTCACGGTGAACGTCAGCTCGCCCAACACGCCGGGCCTGCGCAGCCTGCAGTTCGGTGACTCGCTCAAGCAACTGCTCGAAGCCTTGCGCCAGCGCCAGGAAGACCTGGCCGTGCGGCACGGCAAGCGCGTGCCCTTGGCGATCAAGATTGCTCCGGACATGAGTGATGAAGAAACCGTGCAGGTCGCCCAGGCTCTGGTGGACTCGGGTATGGACGCGGTGATCGCGACCAACACCACGCTCAGCCGCGTAGGCGTCGAAGGCCTGGCCCACGGTGACGAGGCGGGTGGCTTGTCGGGCGCACCGGTGCGCGACAAGAGCACCCATATCGTCAAGGTGCTGGCAGCCGAGCTGGCAGGGCGCCTGCCGATCATCGCGGTGGGTGGGATCACCGAAGGCAAGCATGCTGCCGAGAAGATCGCGGCCGGCGCAAGCCTGGTGCAGTTGTACTCCGGTTTCATCTACAAAGGCCCGGCGCTGATTCGCGAGTCGGTGGATGCGATCGCGGCGTTGCCAAAGCCTTGAAGGTGGTAAACGCCGGCCAATAAAAAGGGCTCCGTAAAGGAGCCCCTGGGCCGAAGCCCGCCGCCCGGATAGGGCGCGCGTGGTTAAGTCGTTACAGGTTCAAAGGTGGTGTGTCGGAATTAAGTGCCCTGATTAGCCGACGGCGTGAAGTTCGTTGAGTCTGTGGATGCCCGCAGTGCCAGTCATACCGTCCCAGTTGTCGCCGCGTCCTTCTCGCCAGCCGTTGATCCAGGCTTGGCGTACCGACGGTAGAGTAAATGGGCAAAGCTCACGGGATTTTCCATGAACGCCATATTGATATCCGCGTAAAAATGCTCTTTCCAACGGATCACGCTTAAGTCTTCTCATAGGGTGTTTCCCTCACTTGTTGACTGTCTAGATATCCTTCGGCCTCGTCCGAGGCCGGGCAGAGTTTTTCTGCCGTTGGTGGGCTCGCTGCCGGCGTGGCGAGCCGATGTGTCGGCGTCGTTACGGCGCCAACCTGTGTTGAGTTCTAACCAATAGGTCACACGTATTCAATGATCGTTTTGTCATAAGCACGTAACGATAACGATGCTATAGCCATAAGCTGGGATGGCTTTTCGCCCCATTTACCGGGCAAAGCCAGCTATGATGTGCTTTGCAAAGAGGATGGGTCTAATCCTTTGGTAAGAATGTCCGCTTGTTGCAGTCGGTTATTATTCGACGAAGGGTCGGAATGTTTCTTTTTGTTGCGCGGTTCTGTTTCTAAAAACTTCTATCTGCCCCGTCAATCAAGGCTCAAATGCCCGCAAGGCGGGGTGGGACGGCACATTCGTGCCACACGAGCACTCTTCAAGAAAAGTGCTTGATTGAAAACCGAGCTGGCGATGCGTTGCCTGTTCATTGATTGCTGAAAAGCCTGGAATGCCCATGTCGGACCGTTTTGAACTCTTCCTCACCTGCCCCAAGGGCCTCGAAGGCCTGCTGATCGAGGAAGCCGTCGGGCTTGGCCTTGAGGAAGCCCGCGAGCACACCTCGGCCGTACGCGGCATGGCCGACATGGAAACCGCCTACCGCCTGTGCCTCTGGTCACGTCTGGCCAACCGCGTGCTGCTGGTGCTCAAGCGCTTCCCGATGAAGGACGCCGAAGACCTCTACCACGGCGTGCTGGATATCGAGTGGGCGGACCACATGGTGCCCGACGGCACCCTGGCAGTGGAATTCAGCGGCCATGGCTCGGGCATCGACAACACCCACTTCGGCGCGTTGAAGGTCAAGGATGCGATCGTCGACAAGCTGCGTACTCCCACCGGCGAACGTCCGTCCATCGACAAGATCAACCCTGACCTGCGCATTCACCTGCGCCTGGACCGTGGCGAAGCCATTCTTTCCCTGGACCTCTCCGGCCACAGCCTGCACCAGCGTGGTTACCGCCTGCAGCAGGGCGCGGCACCGTTGAAGGAAAACCTGGCCGCCGCGATCCTGATCCGCGCCGGCTGGCCGCGCATTGCTGCCGAAGGCGGCGCGCTGACCGACCCGATGTGCGGTGTGGGTACCTTCCTGGTAGAAGGCGCGATGATCGCCGCCGACATGGCCCCCAACCTCAACCGCGAATTGTGGGGCTTCACCACTTGGCTGGGTCACGTCCCGGCGCTGTGGAAGAAACTGCACGCAGAGGCCACTGAGCGCGCAGCCATCGGCATGAACAAGCCGCCGTTGTGGGTACGTGGCTACGAAGCCGACCCACGGCTGATCCAACCGGCACGCAATAACATCGAGCGTGCCGGCCTGAGCCACTGGATCAAGGTGTATCAGGGTGAAGTCGGCACCTTCGAGCCGCGCCCGGACCAGAACCAGAAAGGGCTGGTGATTTGCAACCCACCCTACGGCGAGCGATTGGGTGACGAAGCCAGCCTGTTGTACCTCTACCAGAACCTCGGCGAGCGCCTGCGCCAGGCCTGCATGGGCTGGGAAGCGGCGGTGTTCACCGGCGCACCCGACCTGGGCAAGCGCATGGGTATCCGCAGCCACAAGCAGTATTCGTTCTGGAACGGTGCATTGCCGTGCAAATTGCTGCTGATCAAGGTCAATCCGGACCAGTTCGTCACCGGCGAGCGCCGCACCCCGGAACAGCGCCAGGCCGAACGTGAACAAGCGGCTTATGACCAGGCTCCGACCGAGCCGGTAGAGCGCCAGTACAACAAGAACGGCAACCCGATCAAGCCGGCTCCGGCGCCAGTGATTGAGCAGGCACGCTTGAGTGAAGGCGGACAGATGTTCGCCAACCGCCTGCAAAAGAACCTCAAGTTGCTGGGCAAGTGGGCCAAGCGAGAAGGCGTGGATTGCTACCGTGTGTACGACGCCGATATGCCGGAGTACTCCATGGCCATCGACCTGTACCACGATTGGGTGCATGTGCAGGAGTACGCCGCACCGAAATCCATCGACCCGGAAAAGGCCTCGGCCCGCATGTTCGATGCCCTGGCGGCGATTCCCCAGGCGCTGAACGTCGACAAGAGCCGCGTAGTGGTCAAGCGTCGCGAGCGTCAGAGCGGCACCAAGCAGTACGAGCGCCAGAGCGCCCAGGGTAAGTTCACTGAGGTCAGCGAAGGCGGCGTGAAGCTGCTGGTCAACCTCACCGACTACCTGGACACCGGCCTGTTCCTCGACCACCGCCCAATGCGCATGCGGATCCAGAAAGAAGCGGCCGGCAAGCGTTTCCTCAACTTGTATTGCTACACCGCCACCGCCAGTGTGCACGCCGCCAAGGGGGGGGCGCGCAGCACCACCAGCGTCGATCTGTCCAAGACCTACCTGGACTGGGCGCGCCGCAATTTCTCCCTCAACGGTTTCTCCGACAAAAACCGTCTGGAGCAGGGTGATGTGATGGCCTGGCTGGAGGCCAGTCGCGATGAGTTCGACCTGATTTTCATCGACCCGCCGACTTTCTCCAACTCCAAGCGCATGGAAGGCATCTTCGACGTACAGCGCGACCACGTGCAGTTGCTCGACCTGGCCATGGCCCGTCTGGCGCCGGGCGGCGTGCTGTACTTCTCGAACAACTTCCGCAAGTTCCAGTTGGAAGACAACCTCATCGAACGCTATGCGGTCGAGGAAATCAGCGACAAAACCATTGACCCGGATTTCGCACGGAATGCGAAGATCCACCGGGCGTGGAAAATCACCGCGCGCTGATCGCCGAACGTTGCACCAAAAAGCCGCAAGCCAGGTTTATTCAGGGTTTGCGGCTTTTTTGCGCTGGTCAAACACGGGCCCCGTGGCTATAACTAGGGCCTAGCCAACGTGACACCCCCGCACACTGGCGCTGTGAGTGTTGCCTATGCCGATGCAAGCCGTTCGCCCGAAAATCCTTGGTTTTATCAGTGAGCAGGCATCGGCTTGGCTGGTGGCGTTGGTGGTGTTACTGGCCGGTAGTGCGCTGACGGTGATCGTCGCGTGGACGGCTGCAGACCTGTATCAGCAACAGTTGCGTCAGCGTTTCCAGTTACTGGTCAACGAGCGCTACACTCGTCTTCAGGAGCGGTTTGAAGACCAGGAGCAACGCCTGGGCAGCCTGCGCCGATTCTTCGTCAACTCCACGGATGTTTCCCGTGCCGAATTCGACGGCTTCGCCCAACCCTTGCTGCTGCATACCCGTGCCTATGCCTGGGCGCCGCGGATATTTCGCGATCAACGCAGCCAGTTTGAACAGGAAATCTCCCGCCAGCGTGGTGTCCCTTTCAGCATCCGTGAACTGAATGCGTCGGGTGAGCTGACACCCGCCGTCGAGCGCGATGAATACGTGCCGGTGCTTTACAGCCAGACACAAAGCTTGCTGGGCTCGCCCCTTGGCTTTGACTTGCTGGCCCAGCCCCTGCGGCGCTCCGTCCTTGAGCGGGCGCAAAAAAGCGGCAAGCCGGCGGTGTCCCAGCCCATGCAATTGGTGGGGGTAGAGCCAGCCTATGCCGATGGTGTGTTGCTGGTTTCGCCGGTCAGCAAAGCCGCCGGTGCCGAGCCCTACGGTTTTGTGATGGCGGTGATCAGCATGCGCCAGCTGGTGGCTGATGGTTTGCCCAAGTCGAACCGGGACAACCTGGTGATGCAGATTATCGACACCTCCGACGCCGAGCAACGCGTGTTGTATGCGTCCAGTAATGCGGTGGGCGACAGCGACCTCATTGCCGCACGCCGCCTGACCCTTGGCGATCATGTCTATGCCTTGAGCTTACGCGCCAGCCGAGTGTTCGACCGGGCCAACCATTCCTCGATGAATACGATCCTGGCCATGGGCATGCTGCTCAGTGTCTTGCTCAGCGCGTTGCTCTATGTGTTGGTCAGCCAGCGTCAGCGTGCGCTGAGACTGGTTGAACAGCGCACCGAGCAGTTGCGTTCGCGCGAGCAAGAGTTGCGCGGGGCCCATGGGCAATTACGCAGTGTGCTGAATGCGGCGACTCAAGTCGCGATCATCGCCACTGACCTGCGCGGTGTGATCAGCACCTTCAACGCTGGCGCCGAACACATGCTTGGGTTCAAGGCGAAGCAGGTGTTGGGCCTCATGACCCTGGAGAATCTGCACGTGGCCGCAGAACTCGACGCTCGCGCCGCGCACTTGAGTGTGGTGTTAGGCAAGCGTATTCCTTCAAGCCAGGCCATGCTGGTGGAAAACCCGGACAGTCAACACGATGCCCGCGAATGGACGCTGATACGCGAGGACGGTAGCCAGCTGACTGTAAATATGCTGGCGACGGTGTTGTTGGATGACTACGGCCTGTGGGTCGGGCATCTGGCGATTTACCTGGATGTCACCGAACAAAGGCGCGCCTACGAGGCCCTGGCCGCGCGCGACCGCCTGCTGAAAAAGCTCAGTGTCCATGTGCCGGGTGGGATCTTCCAGTTCACCCTGGAGCCCCAGGACAACTCGCGTTTCCTTTATGCCAGCGATGGCATGCGCGATATCTATGAAATCGAGCCCGGCGTATTACAGCGGGATGCGCGCAAGGTGTTGGAGCGTATTCACCCCTTGGATGTCGAGCGGGTACGCGCCTCGATACGTTTATCGGCACTGCAATTGAGCCCTTGGCGCGAAGAGTATCGCGTGCAATTGCCGCAGCGGGGCCTGCGTTGGATTCGTGGCGAAGCCACGCCGGAAGAGTTGCCTGGCGGCGGTACGCTTTGGCACGGCTTTGTGTCGGATATTTCCGACCTCAAACGGGTGGAGGAAGAACTGCGTGCGCTTTCGATTACCGACTCCCTGACGGGCATCCATAACCGACGCTATTTTCACGATCGCCTCAAGACCGAGACGCTCAGGCTTGATCGAACGTCGGGCGCCTTATCGCTGATCATGCTCGACATTGATCACTTCAAGCGGATCAACGACCAGCACGGGCACGCCGTGGGGGACGGCGTGCTGCAGGAGTTGTGCAAGCGTATCGGCCAACGCGTGCGTCGCACCGATGTGTTCTGCCGGCTGGGCGGGGAGGAGTTCGTGGTGCTGTGCCCCAACACCGATGGCGCCCAGGCATACAGTGTGGCGATGGAGTTATGGCAGGCATTGCGCAGTGCACCGATGGCATCGGTGGGGGTCGTGACTGCCAGCTTCGGCGTCGCCAGTTGGCGAGTGGGGGAGGGGATTGACGGGCTGCTGTTGCGTGCCGATTCGGCGGTGTACGTGGCGAAGCAGGCGGGTCGGGACCGGGTTGAGTCGGTGGCGAGGGAGCTTGCTCCCGCCGGACCGCGAAGCGGTCCCAATTAACTCGGCCCTGGCTTCCAGATAAAACGCAGTATCGGGTTTAAGGGCTGCTTCGCAGCCCAGCGGGAGCAAGCTCCCTCGCCATAGAGGTTAGAGGACCGGTGCGGCGGCCGTCAGCTTAGGCTGGCGATACAGGTCCAGCAGCACCTGGTCCAGCACCGACGAGGCTCCCCAAGGCTTGGAGTCGTTGAGAATCGCCACCACGACCCAGGTATTGCCATTGTTGTCACGGCTGAACCCGGCAATGGCGCGCACGGTATTCAAGGTGCCGGTCTTCACATGGGCTTCGCCGCGCATGGCGGTGGTTTTCAGGCGTTTACGCATGGTGCCGTCGGTGCCGGCAATCGGCAGAGAGCTGATGTATTCCGCGGCATACGGGCTTTTCCAGGCCGCTTGCAGCATGGCGGCCATCTCACGCGCGCTGACCCGTTCGGCGCGAGACAGGCCGGAGCCGTTCTCCATCACCAGGTGCGGCGCGGTGATACCTTTCTTCGCCAGCCACTGACGGATCACACGTTGTGCGGCCTTGGCATCGTCGCCGTCGGCATCGTTGCGAAACTGCGCACCCAGGCTCAGGAACAGTTGCTGGGCCATGGTGTTGTTACTGAATTTGTTGATGTCGCGGATGATTTCCGCGAGGTCAGGCGAGAACGCCCGGGCCAGGACCTTGGCATCCTTGGGGACTGGCGCCTGGATATCACGGCCCTGGATGGTGCCGCCCAACTCCTGCCAGATCGCGCGTACGGCGCCAGCGGTGTAGGTGGCGTGGTCCAGCAGTGACAGGTACGTCTGCGAACTGCAGCCATCGCCCAATTGGCCGCTGACGGTCACCGTCACGCTGCCATCGGCGGCGGTTACCGGGCTGTAGCGCACGTCGCCAGTGCACTGTTTGGCATTGGAGACTTTGACTTGGTTGTCGATGCGAATGCTGGCAATCGGCGGCTCGACCGACACGATCACTCGCCCCGAATCATTGCGGGTGACGAAGCGCAGGGCCTTGAGGTTGACCAGCAAGGCATCGGGCTTGACCAGGAACGGTTTGTTCTCATCGTTGCCGTCATCATTGAATTCAGGCAATTGCGGCGGGTTGAAGAAGCTGCGGTCCAGCACCAGGTCGCCGGTGACTTGCTGCACGCCATTGGCGCGCAGATCGCGCATCAACAGCCAGAGTTTTTCCATGTTCAGCTTGGGATCGCCGCCGCCCTTGAGGTACAGGTTGCCGCGCAACACGCCACCGCTGAGCGTGCCGTCGGTGTAGAACTCGGTCTTCCACTGGTGGTTGGGCCCAAGCATTTCCAGGGCGGCGTAGGTGGTGATCAGTTTCATGGTGGAGGCCGGGTTCACCGACACGTCGGCGTTGAACACGGTGGGCGTGCCGGGGCCGGTCAGCGGCAGCATGACCAGGGACAGCGCGGTGTTTTGCAGCTTGGCTTTCTGGAGGGCTTGCGCAACGTTGGCTGGCAAAGTGTTGTTGATCGGGGCGGCGGTGACGGAAAAGGCCAGTGGCAGAAGAAAACTGGCGAGTAACACTGAACGAAAAGATTTGATCATAAGGAATAAGACCCTGCTGCTGACGAGGGTGAAAAAGGCGAGGGGTATGGAAGAAAATCCCTCATTGGTCACGAAAGTGTCGGCATTATGCCCCAAGGTTGCGTCACTTGTAGCTGAACGATAGCTGGTAATTGCGCTTTTTTTGCGCGCATTTGGCCGCCTGTCCCAGAGAGTCGGGCAATTGCCGCCTTAAACTGCTAAAGTGCCGCCCGTTATTACTTAAGAGGATTGTTCCAATGGCGACTAACCGTTCCCAGCGTCTGCGCAAAAAACTGTGCGTTGATGAATTTCAAGAGCTGGGTTTCGAACTGAACCTGGACTTCAGCGAAGGCCTGAGTGAAGAAGCTATCGACGCTTTCCTCGAAGCATTCATCAAAGAAGCCATGGAAGCCAATGGCCTGGGCTATGTCGGCGGCGATGACTACGGTCTGGTTTGCCTGCAGAAGCGCGGCTCGGTATCCGAAGAGCAACGTGCTGCTGTTGAAGCGTGGCTGAAAACCCGTTCCGAGCTGACCAAGGCTGAAGTCAGCCCGCTGCTGGACGTGTGGTATCCGGAAAAGCCGATCAACGCGGCTAAGTGATACTGAAAAAAACGGCGACCTGAAGGTCGCCGTTTTTTTATGCCTTGCGCCAATTCAGAATCAACAGCGTCAACACCCCCGCCACAATCCCCCAGAACGCCGACCCGATGGAAAACAGCGTCAAGCCTGACGCGGTGACCATAAAGGTGATCAGCGCCGCTTCCCGTTCCTTCGGCTCATTCATGGCAATGCTCAGCCCGTTGATGATCGAGCCAAACAGCGCCAAGGCCGCGATCGATAGCACCAACTCCTTGGGCAATGCCGCGAACAGTGCCGCCAACGTTGCGCCGAACACCCCGGCAATTCCGTAGAACACCCCGCACCACACCGCTGCGGTGTAGCGCTTGTTGCGGTCTTCATGGGCGTGCGGCCCGGTGCAGATCGCGGCGCTGATCGCCGCCAGGTTGATGCCGTGGGAGCCAAACGGCGCCAACACCAGGGACGCCAGGCCGGTCGTGGTGATCAGCGGTGAGGCGGGTACGTTGTAACCGTCGGCGCGCAGTACGGCGACACCCGGCATGTTCTGCGAGGTCATCGCCACCACGAACAGCGGGATACCGATGCTGATCGTGGCCGCCAATGAAAAGTGCGGGGTGGTCCACACCGGCGTTGCCACTTCCAGGTGGAAACCGCTGAAGTCCAGCAGCCCCATCAGCCCCGACAGGGCAGTGCCGATGAGCAAGGCCACCAACACGGCATAACGAGGCGACAGGCGCTTGACGATCAAGTAGGTGAAAAACATCCCCAGCACCAGCCCGGTGCGATGCTGCGCGGCGACGAAAATCTCGCTGCCGATCTTGAACAGGATTCCCGCCAACAGCGCGGCCGCCAGTGACGCCGGGATGCGTTTGACCAGTTTTTCAAAGCTGCCGGTCAGCCCGCAGAGCGTTACCAGCACGGCGCAGGTGATGTAGGCACCGATGGCCTCGCCGTAGCTCACACCGCCCAGGCTGGTGATCAACAGCGCCGCGCCAGGTGTCGACCAGGCAATGGTGATCGGAGTGCGGTAGCGCAGGGACAGGCCAATGCTGCATACCGCCATGCCAATGGAAATCGCCCAGATCCAGGATGAGATCTGCGCGGTGGTCAAGCCGGCGGCTTGGCCGGCCTGGAACATCAGGACCAGGGAGCTGGTGTAGCCGGTCATCATGGCGATAAAGCCGGCGACGACGGCCGACGCAGAAGTGTCGACCAGCGGGCGCAAGGGCGCTTGGGTGGCGTCGGTCATGGAGAGGTGTTCCTTTTTACCTGGGGTTTGCCGGTGACGGCGCAGATTCAAGCCTAAACTCAAACGTAACGAGTCATTGCAATACAGCCGAGACAGCAAACAGCCGTACAGTGTGTTGGTGCATTGGGTTGTGTACAATGTGCCCTGTTTTTAGGTGATACTTGCCAGCGATCCATTGTTGCCGTATTACCGTTAATTCGCCGCCGTTCTCCAAACCCGAGTGCCCATGAACGAACAGTTGCAACCTCTCAAGAAACAACCGCGAGCCGGCAAGGCCGGTCGCAGCGGAACCCAGGACGATATCGTCTACGCGCATATCTTCGAGGCGATCCTCGAACAACGCCTGGCCCCCGGAACCAAATTGAGTGAAGAAGCACTGGGCGAAATCTTCGGCGTCAGCCGCACCATCATCCGTCGTGCGTTGTCGCGCCTGGCGCATGAAGGCGTGGTGCTGCTGCGGCCCAACCGGGGAGCGGTGGTGGCCAGCCCAAGCGTAGAAGAAGCACGCCAGGTGTTCATGGCTCGGCGCCTGGTAGAGCGGGCGATCACAGAGTTGGCGGTGCAGCATGCGACGGCGGAGCAGCTGGCGCAGTTGCGGCAGATGGTCAACGATGAGCGCGACAGCTTCTCCCGCGGCGATCGAGGTGCCGGTATTCGTCTTTCTGGCGAGTTCCACCTGAAGCTGGCCGAGGCGGCGAAGAATGCGCCGCTGATCAGCTTCCAACGCAGCCTGGTGTCCCAGACCTCATTGATCATCGCCCAGTACGAAAGCGGCAACCGCTCGCACTGTTCCTACGATGAACACACCCAGTTGATCGACGCGATCGAAGCCCGGGATGCGGTGCTGGCGGTGGACTTGATGATGCATCACATGGACCACATCGACAGCAAGCTCAACCTCGATGAGGAGAGTGCGTCGGATGATCTTCATGCGGTGTTCTCGCATTTGTTGCAGACCAAGAAGCCAGGGCGTTCGTCTGTAAAACTGTAATTTCCCTGATTCACCTGGGGCTAAATGTGGGAG
>NZ_JALJFG010000011.1 GCF_023242475.1 Pseudomonas sp. MWU15-20650
TCCTCAACGCGGGACAAGCCCGCTCGCCACGACAGCCGATTTGTTACAGATTTTGCGTTCGACGGTGATTGTGTAGAGACCTATGGACATCAGGGGGCATGCTGGTCGGTGGAGCACCAGCCATTGCGGCCCTTTTGCTTGGCCTGGTAGAGCATCGCATCCGCCGATTTCAGCAAGTCCCCGGGACTGATCTGCTCCGTGGCCGGATAGCCTGCGGTGATACCGGCACTGGCAGTGACGTAGCCCAGGGGATGACCGGCGTGCTCGATTTTCAGGGTTCGAATGGCTTGCAGGATATCGTTGGCAACCTGCGCTGCCCCCGCGTGGTTAGTATCGGGCAGTAGCACCGTAAACTCCTCCCCACCATAGCGGACGGCCAAATCCCCGGGGCGCTTGATCGCGTGTGCAATCGCCCGGCCCACGGCGCTCAGGCACACATCGCCGGCGGCGTGACCATAGGTGTCGTTGTAGCGCTTGAAGTGATCGACATCGAGCATGATCAAGGCGAGGGACGATCCCCGGCGCTTGGCCAGGCGAATTTCGTCAATCAGTACCGCATCGAGCCGCCGTCGATTGCCCAAGCCGGTCAGGCTGTCCGTCATCGCCATGTCTTGCATGGCCTGATGGGCGTGACGCAGGGCTTTTTCCGCCAACATTCTTTTGCGTAGCTGGTTTAAGACAATCAGCCCGAATATGGCGAGCACGACCATCAGAAAGACCAGCACCCATCCGGTTTTCCAGAGGTCGTGGCGCCAGGGTGCGATGATGGATTCACGCGAAAGCCCTGCTTCTACGACGAGGGGGTAGGTCGTCAAGGCTCTATAAGCGTAAAGCCGGTCGGTATCGTCGATGACGGCCTTGACCTCGGCGATGCCGGTGTTGGACACCGGCAGGTAGTTTTTGAAAATCTCGCTGTCCGCCAGGCTTTTACCGACCACTGAGGTGATGAACGGGCGCCGTACCAGGAGGGTGCCGTTACGCATGGCCAAGACCAGCGCGCCCTTGTCATCGATTTTGAAGTCACCGTAGTAATCCACGAAGTAACTGAGCTTGATCGTGGCCAGCAGCACCCCTGCGAAGGAGCCGTCAGGGTTGTTCAAGCGGCGCGAGATGGGAATGATGAGTTCGTCGGTGGAACGGCTTTTGACGACTTCGCCGATATGCACATTTCGGTCATCGTGGGTGCGGTGATACTGGAAATAATCGCGGTCGGCGTTGTTGGCGGTGTCCGGGGTCACGCGCTTGTCCGTCACCACCCATTGACCGTCGGGGCCGTAGATAAACAACCCATGAAGTTGCGGCATTATCTGGGTTTGCTGAATCAGCAGTTCGTGAATGCGTGGCACATTGATGCCTTGCAATCCATCGCCTTCTACCCGTTCGCTGAGGGCCGCGGTCAGCACATCGACTTGTCGAATGGCGTCTTCGGCATGCTGGGCCGTGGCGCGCGCCAGGTTGGTCACGGAGTCACGGGCAGCGTCGAAGGCGGCGTGATAGTCGCGCCATGTCCGCCAACCCTCAATGGCGATGAACGCAATCACGACCACCAGCATGAAGCTCACGGTGAGGCGTAAGGTGGCTCCCGGTTGCACAATGGGTCCGGCGTCGGGGGCGGTGGCGTTGTCGTCCTTGGGCGTTGGCTGTTTGCGTCCGAGCATCGGGTGTCCTTCTGTGGCTGGCGGGGTAGCGTGTGCGCCCGTTTGATCGTTCGAGAGAAGGCTCAATCGGGAAAATACTGTCGCGCCTCTTCGCTGGTATAGCGCAAGAAGATCTGCACTGCTTGTGGAATCAAGCGTCGCGTCAGTAGAAAAGCATACAGCGAGATGTTCGGCAGGGCATAACCGGACAGGATAGGCGCCGTGTTCTGTTCTCGACCGCCTCGTTGCCGCTGGGCCAGTTGAACTGCGTGTTGTCCAGGCCAGCTGTCGATCTCTACGAAGCCCTGGACGGCGCAAAGGGGTATCGGGTCGATTGTGAGGCCACTTCGATGGATGGGGAGCCTTCCTGTCATAAGTCTGACGTCCTTTTCCGAGCTTATTGAAAGACGCGGATGGCATACATCCGCCTGTCAATCAGGCAGAGTTCCTGTTCACAAGCCTACTTAAGCAGGGGTTTTTTGTTCATGACTCAACTTCGTGGCTACTTCAAAGACAAGACTGTCGCGGAGCTTTCCCGGCAGGTGCGCAACCAAGAGACAAGTTGCGTTCAACTCACCCAGGCGGCGCTGGATGCTATCCATCAACTGAACCCTGTGATCAATGCCTTCGTCTCGCTTCATGCAGGTGAGGCACTCCAGACCGCACAATTGCTCGACAGGGAGATCGCGGAGGGCATATATCGCGGGCCGCTGCATGGCATCCCCATCGCGATCAAGGACAACATTGATACTCAAGGTACGCTTACAACCTATGGTTCTCACCTGTTCCGGCATCAGCGGCCCACGGCCGATGCACGTTGTGTCGCGCAGCTCAGGCAAGCAGGCGCGGTGGTCGTTGGCAAAACGCTCACCAGTGAGTTTGCTCTCGGGCCGACGGGAGAGTTTTCGTTTCAGGGCCCGTCACACAACCCGCACGATCTGAACAGGGTCACAGGCGGATCCAGTGCCGGGAGTGCCGCGGCGGTAGCCGCAGGCATGGTACCTATCGCGATTGGCACTGATACCGCCGGCTCCATCCGTATTCCAGCGTCTTTTTGCGGAGTGGTGGGGTTCAAACCCAGTCATGGGCGCATTTCTCTCGAAGGGATTTATCCTGTCAGCGGCACCCTGGACCATATCGGTCCTCTGGCTCAATGTGTAGAAGACATTGCCATGCTGCTGGAAGTGCTCAGCGCCTCGCCAATAGGTAGGATGCAACCAACCGACGAGCCTCGGGTTGCATGGGTGGATCCCAGGTCGATCCACGATGTGGACGATCGCGTGCTTGCCGGTTGTCTTGCACGATTCCATGCGATATTTGATGCAGGGCGCAGTACTGTCGATATCGACGCGTTGATTCCAACGGCTCAAAGTGCCTTTAAAACCATCCTGCTTGCCGAGGCTTATGCCGTGCACAGCGTTTATCTCCAGGATGAGAGTAGCCATTTCAGCCGCGAGCTTAGAGAGCGCCTTGCACCTGGCGAAGCTATACGTGCCTGGCAGTATCTCAATGCACTGGAGAACCGTAAGTTGCTACAAGGCCAAGTGACCAAACTATTCGAGACGGTTGATTTGCTGGTGATGCCATCCACTGCAATATTGCCACCACCGTTTGGCCTCAAGACCGTCAATATCAACCGCGTTGAACATCCCATCAGGGAGGCTATCAACGGGTTGACGAGCATTTGGAGTCTGCTCGGTTTGCCCGCTATCAGCATTCCTGCCTGCATCGTGGATGGCCTGCCCTGCGGGTTGCAGATTGTTGCAGGGCCGAATCAGGATGAAAAGTTGTTGGCATGGTTGGCGGCGCTGAACATTCAGGTTTGAACGTGGTAAGCGCCATCTGGAAAGCCCATAAGGGGTACAAGTGTCTGTTTCAGATCGTTGCCGTCGGCTTGCCCGGGGTTGCCTAGGGCGACGCCGTCGGGGCCACCGTCGAATCCATGCCGTGCGGTTCGTTTGTCCCCGCCACTGGCGTGACTTGCGGTAGCCCTTTCAGCCCTAGCTTTTTGGGCGAGGCACAGTAGGAAACTCGCCCATCTCAAATAGGTTAATCCGCAATCAATCCACCGATCAAAGGTACGATCAACACTGTACTGATCGCCATGGACAATACGTTGCCGATATACGGATGCATGTATTTCGGCAGCCGCTCGGTAATCGCGCAGGCCAGCGGTGGGGCGATCAGCGCACCCAGTAGCGCGCTGGCCACGATGACCGTCGCGCTGCCGCCATAAGTCAATATGGCGGCGGGCACTACGGACACCAAGGGCACGTAGGTTGGATACCAACCACGTTCACGCCACTTCCGGCGCCACATTACGATGCCGAGCAGTGAGGTCAGCGCTTGGCCTGTCACCAAGTGGGGCAACCATCCCGATCCATAAGCAGGGCTTAGGGGGTTCAATGTATAGGCCACCAACACTCCTGCGAGCAAACCCAGGCTGGCCCATTCGTTACCAAAGAAAGGCGCCTCGGAAAAGTCTGCCAGCACGCGACGCAATGTCCAGCGTATGCCGTAGTCGGGTGTTTTCAGGAGAGCAGCAGGAGGTGCGCGGTCTTGGGATTCAGGCGCACGGCTTACCAGAACCGGAAGCGCACGGCACAGTAAGAACGCGACCACGCTACCTAAGGCCATGCCCAGCACATTACCAATCACCACCGGCAAACCCAGAGGTGTGCACAGGTAATTGACCATCAACAGGCTGCTCGGTGTTACCAAGAGCGCGCCGAGCAGCGCGCCATTCAGTGTGACCTTCCAGCCACCTCCGAACAGCAGTACCATGGCGGCCGGTAGCGACACAAATGCTGCAAAGGTCGGCTGCCAGGAGTCGGCCGTAAGAGTCCATCCCCAAAGTGCGTTACTCAGCAACAACCCGAGCAGCGAGCTGGTCACCAGCCAAGGCCAAAGCCCCGTACCGTAGGTGATGCTGAAGCCTTGCCAGCCTTGGGCATAGCGACTGGTCCAGTAACCGAATGCACCACCGAGCAGTAGGCCGAGTGAGGCAAATTCGTGTTTATAAAACGCCACTTCGCTGATATCACCCACCACCCAGCGTAGCCACGCCATAGGTGACGGCAGGCTTGCCATCATGTCATTGTAGCCTGGCCATAGCCCCGACGCTGAGGCGGAGTAAGCCACTGAAAGTCCTGCAAATGACACCACCAAAGTGAGTAAGGCCAGAACTAGAATGGCAAGGTGGCGAACAGACGAATCTGATGACGTTTTTGTCGGTATGAAATCCATGGTCGCACCCCCATCAGCGTGGCAGGCACGGGTGAGTGCGATAGCCGAGCATCCCGTCATATAGATCTGTACGGCGATCCCGCTGCAGGTCGTTAAGGCTGTTCCAGATCGGTGCGCTGCGGGCACTGGATAGGTCGATGTCGGCGTAAATTATCGTTTGTTCGTTGGGCGAGGCGACCTTGCCGATGGGCCAGCCGTTAGTACCTGCAATCAGCGAGCAGCCGAGATAGCGCGCGTCCCGTTCTTCACCGATTCGGTTGGCGGCAGCAATGAACACGTTGTTGGCGTGAGCGGCGGTCATAGTCAGATATGAGGCCATGCATTTGCCCGCCTCGTCGAACAAGGGGGGAGGTGTCCATACCCAATTGTTCAGGCTGCAAATGATATCGGCGCCTTGCTGGGTCAATATGCGTGGGACTTCGGGAAACCAGATGTCCCAGCAAATCAGCAAGCCAATACGGCCTATGGGCGTTTCGAACACCGGGAAACCCAGGTTGCCGGGGCTGAACCAGAGCTTTTCTTTGTTCCATAAGTGGGCCTTGCGGTACTTGCCTATCAGCCCTTCGGGCCCTAGCAGCACTGCTGTGTCGAACAGTTGCATGCCGTCACGCTCAGCCAAACCGGCCACAAGATACACCTGGTGAAGCTGGGCGAAGTCCATCCAGGCTCGCATGCTGGGACCGTCTGGAACAGGTTCGGCATGTAGATAGGCATCATGGCGAGTGTTGAATAGGTAACCGGTATTGGCGAGCTCCGGTAGCACAATCAGGTTGGCTCCATTGTTCACCGCTTGCAGGGCAAGGCTCAAACTGATTTCCAGGTTGGAGGGACGGTTTTGTATCCCGACTTGCGGATCGAATTGCACAACGGCGACGGTTACGGGGCTCGTAGATTCGTTCATGGCGCAGACCTCTTTTTATTGTTATGAGCCCACCGGAACGGCGGGCGTTTAATAGGAAGTCTTTTTTGCTTATGCGTCAGTAGGTTGTTTCCGTTTGAATCGTAGGCAGTTGCTGGATCGGTGGTTGCCCCTCGTAGCGCGGGTATTCGTCCAGGGTAAAACCACCGTTGAATACGGCGTGGGTGGTATCGCAAAGGTTGATCACGGCGTCGATGGCGCCACGCAGGCAGGGTTCGGTCCAGCCCGCATCCACGGAAAACGATTCCCCGGCCAGATACAGCCCCGAGACATGGGCATAGTCGCGGTTGTATCGCATCAAACTGACTGCCTCGTAGTAAGTCCCCGCGCGATAGAGCTTGGCGCACCCTAGCGCGTTCTTGTCAGTCATCCAGCGTTGGACGATCGCGTTTTTTGTATCGATGTACGGCGATATCGGCGTTTTGATATTGGCGCTGCGTAACAGGATACGGTCCAGTTCCGTGACGCACTTATTGACCAGCGTTTGGTCGTCAAAAGAGGCCAGTTTGGTCGCGTCATCCTCCCAGGTGTAACTGAGCAGGATGCAGTCATAGGGATAGGCGTCGCGATAGCGGTAGGTGTACACATCGTGAATAAAGCTGTCGGTGACCATGACCTGGGGGATCTTTTTGTTTTTCGATAGGAAGCTTTTCTTGAGCGGTGCGTAGATCTTGCAGCTGGTTTCCCAGTGAGCGGTTTTGTAAGCATTGGTGACGGAGTACGGCAGCATATCCTGGCTGAAATTTTCCAACTGAATATGGGTTTCGATAATCCAGGAGGGCAGGGTCATGATCACGGCGTCGAAGTCTTCATGACGTTCAGTTTTGCCAGTAGGACTGCTCGCTTGCCAGTCATAGGTCACTCGAATCTGGCCGTTTTCAAGCTTGGCCAATCGAGTGACTGAGGTATCGGTGAGAAAGCCATTGCCGCGTTGTCGGCAGTGATCATAAAAGGACTGGCCGTTGACCTTGGCTTCCATAAATAGCAGGCACTCGTCGAGTGCTGCCAATCCCAGATAGCGCGGCGCGTCGAACGCTAACTCATTGCTGTCCTTGAGAGTGGTTTCCCCCAAATACGGTGACGCAGCAGGATTGCCGTTGGTGTCGACGCGCCCGTGCACCAACTGCAGTTGGCTACTGAAACCAAAGATTGCAGTGCGTAAAGGGTAGAGGCAGCAGACGTCATAAAACGCCCCCCAGCTGCCATCGCCGATCCCGATGGAATAGAAAAGGGTAGACTCTTCCTGCGTCATGCCGAGCCCGCCAAAGTCCCCAGAGGTATTGGCATTCCACACGACACTTGGCAGTGTCACCATGTCTCGAAAGGACAGGCTTTGGTAGCGCGCGACGATAGCGGCCCATAGGGTTTCCCATTGCGGCGTGCCATATGCCTGCGCGACTTTTCGCGTCATCTGATCAGCGAAATCACGCCACTTGGCATACACCTGCTGCAGCTTTTCTGTTGGCGGTGGGGTGTGACCTTGTGAGTTTTTCCAGATCAGCATCTGCGGCTCCGGCTGTCCTTCGAGCAACCCCTCACGCAGGTAAATACCCGTGCTGTGCACATGAGGTGTGCCAGGGTTGGGGAAGTCAGACAGCCTCAGTTCGAAGAGTTTGCAGTAGTAGGCCAACAGCGACTGGCCATCTAAAGGTGATTCACCTCTCTGATTGAACATGGGCATGCGCATGGCGCCCATTTCGAAGGGTGTTTGACCCAGTAGTGGAGATTGGCCGGTATCAAGCACCGACAGATGACGCCCGCCTACCCGGTGAGACTGTTCCAGCAATGTGACGTTGTTGAATCCGCACCGAAGTAGCTCTCGCGCAGCGGTTAATCCGGTGATGCCAGCACCGACGATGCAGATCTTGTAATCAGATTGTGTTGCCTTGGCGATGCCACATTCTTGTTCAATCAATTTTCGGTAGTTGAAGCATAAGTCCGGAGGGTTGGGGAAACGGCCTCGCCATGAGGATGGATCGCGTGTGGGTAGGCGCTTGGCTACTAAGGCGGGATAGTCGTAGGTGGATCCGATGGTCATGGTTCACGCTCCAGAGTCTGCTCGGTCGGGTATAGGGACCGTTGGCAATGGCGGGTGAATGTAGTGGAACGTGGGAATGGTGAGGTGGTAGATCTTTGTGGTGATGCGATGTTCTCGATCATCAGTAGGTTTTCTGGGTGGAAGACGAGGCACTTCGCCTGTTTTCAGTCACTTCGCATTCTTTGGCGCCACGTTATTCAGCTGTTCTGAAACAATGCCGGGCGAGCTGATAGAGGTCATTGATAAACTGGTCAATCATAACGATTAGACACCTAGGCGATGGGGTATTAGTCTGGCGGCGGTAGTTAATTCTACTTTGTCGAAAGGCGGTATTAATACGCCTATGGGTTCATTGAATATTTGTGTGTTGACTGTTGTTACTTTTTAGGGGGCTGCCAGTCCTTGTCTGGGTTGGTTTATTGCTCCTCCAAGAACGATCTATATAGCAGTCCATCACTCTAGGCTCACTCAACAGCGCCAGGCATTCGTTTTACCAGAGGAGCAGTTGATGCGCGGTCTCAAGTATCGAGAGGGGAAGGTGTTGCTGGTGTACCAGAACACCCTGTTTGATTTGTGCCCGGAATTGTTGACGCTGGATGGCGCACACGGCGATAAGTTATTTCGCGATTTTATCCGACACGTTAACTACAGTCGCCGGGTGTTTGATTGGGCGCAGCATCTCACCTTGTATCGTTGGTTAGAGTGCTCTTCTTATGCACAGGCGTTGGCAAGTAAGCATTTGGACGCGGTGATGGCGGCTGCCGTTTCCCTGTGGTGTGAAAAGGACAACAGTGCACACGCAGGTGTCGCTGTTGTGCACCGCAAGAGCTCCATGATGCTGCTGGGCTGGAAATCAACTGGCCTTCGGGGGCATTCGGGCCTCGAGGTACTTTCGAGTGAGCGCCAGTTATTATCGACCGGTGGTTTTGCATTTTGTCAGGTGTCTAATAATAGCTATCCCTTGCCGCAGCACTTCCAAGTTCTCAACTAATACTGACGTTACGCGTTTGCGTTGCACAGGCATTTTTTCATCAAGTCGTTAAGTCGCGCGAATTTTTTATCGTCTGGAGTTTGTATGTCTGGTTGGATCCGTCACATCCGCGTCAGCGCTAAGCTGAGTTGGGGGTTCGGCCTGGTGCTGGGATTCTCCTTGTTACTGGTCGTCACTGGCTGGGTCGCGATTAATGTACTCACCGAACGCAGTATTAAAGTAGAGAGCATTGCTCGCGTCAGTGATATGACGATGGCGCTGCGTGTTCATCGTGTGCGCATGGAGCTCAACCCCCAGGGCGACAGTGTTCATTTGATTCTGCAGACCCTCAATAAGCTGTCTGGGCACTTGAGCGCTGCTCGCGTGCTGCTGGCGGCACCTCGCGATGAGGCGTTGATTGATGAGCAGATGGCGGCCGTCAAAGCGTATCGCGAGGCACTCGGTACCGTGAGTCAGCCGGGCGTTGATCTGGCGCCAGTGTTTGCGCGGATGAGTGCACAAGGTGACATTTTGCTCGACACGACTGGCCAGTTGATCGCCTCACAAAACAGGCAACGTGATACCGATTCGTCTTTTGCCAAAACCCTGCTCGTCAGTGTGGCGCTGCTGGCGTTGCTGCTAAGCGTGGTGGTGGCCTGGGTCATTAGCCGGCAGATCGTCACACCCCTGCAGCATGTGTTGAACGACGTTGATCGGATTGCGTCTGGCGACTTGAGCCAGGACGTCGTGGTCGATCGTCGCGACGAACTGGGCCAGTTGCAGAGGGGCCTGCAACAGATGAGCAGCCGCTTGCGACAGCTGATCGGCGGTATCAGCGCCAGCGTTATCCAGATTGCCAGTGCGGCAGAGGAGCTGTCCGCCGTCACTAGACACACCAGTGCTGGCGTCAACGGCCAGAGAGTCGAGACCGATCATGTCGCCACTGCCATGAACGAAATGACCTCCACGGTGCAAGCGGTGGCACTGAATGCCGAAGAAGCGTGTGACGCAACGACGATGGCCGGCCAGCATGCACGGGAAGGCGATCAGGTCGTGAGTGAAGCCATCGAGCAGATCGAGCGGTTGGCCATGGAGGTGAGACGTTCAGCCGAGGCGGTGGCTCATCTGAAAGGCCAGAGCGATAAAATCGGAGGTGTGCTGGACGTCATCAAGGCTGTCGCCCAGCAAACCAATCTACTCGCGCTCAATGCTGCGATCGAGGCGGCTCGGGCGGGTGAAGCGGGGCGCGGGTTCGCCGTGGTAGCGGATGAAGTGCGTAGCCTGGCTTTGCGTACCCAACGCTCCACTGAGGAAATTGAAAGCCTGGTGGCCGGTGTTCAAAGTGGCACTCACGCCGTGTCTTCAAGTATGGAGACGAGTTTGCTATTCAGTGAACACAGTGTTGAGTTCACTCGCCGAGCGGGTACGTCGCTGGAAAATATTACCCGCACGGTATCGACCATCCAGCTCATGAATCAGCAGATTGCGGCGGCTGCCGAGCAGCAAAGTGCAGTGGCCGAAGAGATCAATCGCAGCGTGATCACGGTGCGCGATATTTCCGAACAAACAGCCAGTGCCAGTGACCAGACCGCTTCGTCGAGTATCGAGCTGGCGCGGCTGGGGCATGAGCTGGAAGCGATGGTTGCGCGGTTCAAGGTTTGACGCAAAGCTCGCAACCTGAAACCACTGAGCATCAAGCGAGCGGCCACGTTCCGCTCTGTCATGGGATGCAGACGTTCCATGACAGGGATTTCACAGAGTGGAGGAACGTGCATCGCTATATACTTTTTTACACAGCGAGCCCGGGACATCATCGACAGTGACCTCATGCTGCGCCTTTACCCGGTTGCAGTCCGTCAGATTGATACCGATGGCCAGCGTTTTCCTCTCCTGTTGAGTCATTTATCCATGCGACGCTTTACCTCACCGCACCTGACCGTGGTCCCGTTGCTGTTCAGCGTAACGGTACCGTTTGCCCACGCTGAAGCATTGCAACTGGCCCCCATCGACATTAATGCAGACGACATCCTCACCCAGCAGGCCCGCGACAAGGCCGTGACACTGGGGCCCCTGGGCGAGCGGCGCCTACAGGATGTGCCGTATTCGATCAGCGTGGTTTCTCGCGACCTGATCGACAGCCAGCAACTGAAAAGCTTCAAGGACATCATCCGTTATCTGCCCTCCGTGCAGGCGGATGGCGTACGCCCGCAGACCCGAGGCTTTCAAGGCAGCGTGGTGCAGAACAGCCGGCTTGATGGGCTCAATATCGTCTCGACCACCGATTACCCAGCCGAGCAGCTCGACGGCGTTGAGGTGCTCAGCGGTCTCTCCGGCTCCCTGTATGGCCCGGCGAACCCGGCCGGAACGTTCAACCTGCTTTCCAAGCGCCCGACTGATGACACCCTCAACCGTGTCACCGCGGGCGTCGGCAGCGGCTTGAGCTGGTTGAAAGCCGCCGACCTCAGTGGCCCGTTCGACCCCGCCGGCAAGATCAAATACCGTCTCAACCTCGCCGACGAGCAGGGCCATGGCTATGCGCCTGGGAGTACCTTGCGGCGGCAACTGGTGAGTTTGGCGACGGATGTCCAGCTCAGCGACGACAGCGTTATCGAGACTAACTTCAGTCACTACAACTACCTCGCCAAAGGGTTTCCGGGGAAATTCGCCGTGGCTTCCGGTGTCACATTACCCAACGCTCCTGACCCTGCGCGCAGCAACCTGGGGCAGAGCTACGCAGGTGACAACAACACCACCGACACCGCCAGCGCACACGTCAAGCACGACTTCGATGGCAACTGGAAACTCGATGTCGGCGCACTGCGCCAGATCGCCGACCGTGAGTCGACCGGGGTGACCAACACCCTGATCAATAACAGCGGTGTTTATCGCACCTCGGTCTCGAGCATCACCGCCAGCCGCTTCACGATCAACAGTTACCTGGCCAACCTCAACGGCAGCGTGAACACCGGGCCGGTCCGGCATGAACTGACCTTTGGCCTCACCGGGTTCGACTGGGACAACTACAACCCGGTCGCCGGTAGCGCCCAGACGCTGGGCACAGGCTCCCTGAGCAACCCCGTCAACTTTGCCGAGCCCGACTACCCGGATTTTACCCGCCGTTATCATTCGGCCAATACGCAACAACGCGCGCTCATCGTCGCCGATACCCTGACGTTCACTCCCCAATGGAGCCTGATGCTCAGCGGTAGCCAAAGCCGTTTGACGGCGGACAACTACACCTTGAAAGGGGTGCACACGTCTTCCGAAGACTCGGGCATCAGCAGCGCCGGCAGCCTGATCTACAAACCCATCGACGACCTCACGCTCTACCTCACTTATGCCGACAGCCTGCAACAAGGCGACAGTGCAGCCGCAGGCAGCAGCAACGTCGGCAGTATTCTGTCGCCGTACCGCAGTCGGATGTTGGAAGTGGGGGGGAAATGGGTGGTCAGCGGCGTCAACCTGTCGCTCGCGGCGTTCCAGATCAAGCGTCCTTTTGCCTATACGCAAGCGGACAATGTCTATGCCGTCGCCGGTGAGCAACGCAATCGGGGCCTTGAGTTCCTGGCCGACGGCAATGTCACCACCCACTTGAAGATGTATGGCGGTATCACCTGGCTGGACCCCAAGCTGCTATCAACGGGGGATGCCAATACAGAAAATACTCGTATTGTCGGGTTGTCACGGGTAACCGCCAGCCTGTTGACCGAATACCGTATTGATCAGGTGCCCGGGCTGGCCGTCAACCTCAACGCCCGCTACGTCGGTGCCCGCCCAACCGATGACAGCAACGACCATTGGGTCGGCAGTTATCAGACGTTTGACATCGGTACCCGCTACAGCACGCGCCTCATGCAGCACGATACCGTCTATCGCCTGGAAATGACCAACGTCGGCAATGAGCATTATTGGACCAACATCGTCCCAGGCGGTTTGAACGGTTATACCGGGGCAGGGCAGTCCAGCGCTTCGCTCGGTCTACCGCGAATGGTACAAGCCTCTATTCAGGTGGATCTGTAAGTGAAACCGAGGCCAGACGTGTGCGCCAGGGGCTACCTTGACACGTTGTTGCAAGCGGCCTAGGTTCTAGAACACGCCTCACGTGAGTCAATATTCTGTAGAACGCTACACAAGGCTGCTCTGTCGTGGCAGCACCTATGCATCTATCGGCTCCCGCCCTTGGGTGATGAGTCGTCTGTGGAGTGATCATGGCTATCAAGCGCAAGGTACCTGGTGTCCGCAATTACGACGGTCCAGCGGGCGGCTGGGGCGCCCTCAAGGCGACCGCGACGGCGGTACGCGAGCAGATGGATACACTCAAAGCCCCCATTACGTTAATGCGCACCAACCAACCGGATGGGTTCGACTGCCCAGGGTGTGCGTGGCCCGACAAAGAGCACAAATCCACCTTCCAATTCTGCGAAAACGGCGCCAAGGCCGTGACGTGGGAAGCCACCAGCAAACGCGTCACCCCGGAATTTTTTGCCAACCACCCCGTCTCGGCGTTGTTGCATCGCAGTGACTATGAGCTCGAAGATTTGGGACGCCTGACCCACCCGCTTGTTTATGATCGGGCCAGCGATACCTACCGGCCTGTGGAATGGGAAACGGCCTTTGCGCGCATTGGCGAGATACTGCGCGGGCTGGAACCTGACCAGGTCGAGTTCTATACCTCGGGAAGAGCCTCCAACGAGGCCGCGTACCTGTATCAGCTGTTCGTGCGTGAATATGGCACCAACAACTTCCCTGACTGTTCGAACATGTGCCACGAACCCACCAGCGTCGGTTTGCCGCGTTCTATCGGGATGGGTAAAGGCTCCGTCTCGCTGGAAGACTTTGACCTGTGTGAGCTGGTGCTTTCCATCGGCCACAACCCCGGCACCAACCACCCACGGATGATGGGTACGCTGCACGAAATCTCCCGGCGAAAAGTCCCCATCATGGTCTTCAACCCCCTTCGCGAACGTGCCCTGGAGCGCTTTTGTGACCCGCAAGACATGATCGAAATGGCCACCTATGGCTCCACACGTATCGCGTCGACGTATCTGCAAGTCAAGGCGGGCGGGGACGCGGCGGCGATCAAGGGGGTGATGAAAGCCTTGCTGGAATTGGAGGAGTCCGTCGGCAAAGTCCTCGATTACGAATTCATCGAGCAACATACCAACGGTTTCGAGGCGCTCAAGGCGGACTTGCTGGCGACCCCCTGGCCAGACATTGAGTTGGCCAGTGGGTTGCTCAAGGTGGACATGGAAAAAGTCGCTGCCGCCTACGCAAAATCCAATGCCACCATCGTGACGTACGGCATGGGCATTACCCAGCACAACGAGGGCACTGCCAACGTCCGCCTGATTTGTGACCTGTTGATGTTGCGCGGCAACATCGGCAAGCCGGGGGCCGGTATTTGCCCGTTGCGAGGGCACTCCAACGTTCAAGGCAATAGAACCGTCGGCATCACCGAGAAGCCGTCGAGTGCTTTTCTTGGCAAGCTTGAAGAGGTATTGGGCTTCAAGCCTCCGGCAGCTCACGGCCACGATGCAGTGCAAGCCATGCAGGCGATGATTGCCGGTGAATCCAAGGCGCTGTTTTGCCTGGGTGGCAACTTCGCGGTCGCACTGCCTGATCCAGGCCAGTGTTTCCCGGCCATGGGCAAACTGGACCTGAGTGTGCATATCGGCACCAAGCTCAACCGCACCCATTTGCTGGTGGCTAAGGAAACGTACTTGTTTCCCTGCCTGGGCCGCACCGAACTGGATATCCAGAATGGCGCCCGGCAATCGATCACGGTCGAAGACTCCATGTCGATGGTGCATGCCTCCGCCGGGAAGTTGCTGCCAGCCTCTGAACTCCTGCGTTCGGAGCCGGCCATCGTGGCGGGCATCGCCACCGCTGCGTTGCCTGACAGCCAAGTGCCGTGGATGGCACTGGCGGCGGACTATGACAAGATTCGCGACCTCATCGAAAAGACCATTCCAGGCTTTGACGACTACAACGAGCGCATCCGCGTACCCGGTGGCTTTCGCATGCCGCTGCCGGCGTGCGAGCGTGTCTGGATGACGCCCTCGGGCAAGGCCGAGTTCTTTGTGTTCCCGGGCCTGCATGAGGATAAGGAAGTCGATGGTGAGGACGTCTTGCGCCTGATCACCCTGCGCAGCCATGACCAGTACAACACGACGATCTACGCGCTCGACGATCGCTACCGCGGTGTGTTCGGGCGAAGGGACGTGTTGTTCATGAGCCCGGCGGATTTGGCCTCGCGGGGGTTGGCGCACGGCGACCTGGTGGATATCGAGACGGTCACTCAAGGGCGCAAATTGCGCTACGAGAAGATCACCGCCATCGAGTACAAGATATCCAACGGTTCGGTGGGCGCCTATTACCCGGAGGCCAACCAATTGGTGCCGCTGGATTACATCGACGTGGACAGTGGCACACCGTCCTATAAGTCAGTGCCGGTACGTGTGGTGCGCTCAGAGGTGAATTGATTTTAGCGGTATTTGTTTAATCAGGGCAGTGAAAGGAGGTACGTATATAACACCTCCTTTTACGTAAATGAGGTTTTTCCTAGGCCGAGATTTAAAAGTGCTTGTCTCAGCCATTTTGTTCAATACATACAACCCTACTGGGCCTGCGCGGCAGGCTGCTACCAGCGTATCTATAGAAACTTTCAGGAAGAGAACAGATGCCAACCGAATCTAAATGTCCATTCATGCATATTGCTGGCGGCGGCACGTCGAATCAAGACTGGTGGCCAAACCAACTGAACTTGAAGGTCTTGCACCAGAATGCATCCCTGTCCAATCCCATGGACAAGGACTTTGACTACGCTGAAGCCTTCAAAAGCCTTGATCTGGAGGCGGTGAAGAAAGACCTTCTGGTGCTGATGACCGACTCACAAGCTTGGTGGCCGGCAGACTTCGGTCACTATGGTGGGCTGTTTATCCGAATGGCCTGGCACAGCGCGGGCACGTACCGTAAAGGCGATGGCCGCGGAGGTGCAGGGTCGGGCCAGCAGCGTTTTGCGCCGCTCAATAGTTGGCCTGATAACGTCAACCTGGATAAAGCGCGTAGGTTGATCTGGCCGATCAAGCAGAAATACGGTCGGAAAATCTCGTGGGCTGACCTGATTGTCCTCACGGGCACAGTCGCCTTGGAATCGATGGGGCTCAAAACCATTGGTTTCGGAGGAGGCCGCGTGGACGCATGGGAGCCGGACGGCACTGATTGGGGAGCAGAAACAAAATGGTTGGGTGACGACAAGCGCTACTTTGGCGATCACGAACTGGAAAATCCGCTTTCTGCGGTTCAGATGGGGCTAATTTACGTTAACCCGGAAGGCCCGGGTGGCAACCCGGACCCGATCGCCGCTGCCAGGGACATTCGCGAGACGTTCGCGCGCATGGCGATGGACGATGAAGAGACAGTGGCGCTCATTGCGGGTGGTCACACGCTGGGTAAGACTCACGGTGCAGCTCCGGCTTCATACCTCGCTGCCGAGCCGGAATCGGCCGGGCTTGAGCAGCAGGGGCTCGGCTGGAAGAACAGCTTTGGTACGGGCAATGGCGATGACACGATGACGAGTGGCCTGGAAGTCATCTGGAGTCAGACGCCAACGAAGTGGAGCCATCACTTCTTTGAAAATCTATTTGGTTTCGAATGGGAACTTACAAAAAGTCCAGCCGGTGCGCATCAGTGGAAGCCGAAAGACGATGCCGGTGCGGGAGCGATGCCGGACCCCCGAGATCCGTTGAAGCGTCGTTCACCGTCGATGCTGACGACCGATTTGTCACTGCGATTCGACCCGACTTACGAGAAAATTTCGCGACGCTTCCTTGAAAATCCTGATCAGTTTGCCGACGTGTTTGCCCGTGCATGGTTCAAGCTGACACACCGGGATATGGGGCCGATCACTCGCTATCTCGGCCCGGATGTGCCAGCGGAAGATATGCTCTGGCAGGACCCTATTCCGGCCGTCGATCATCCGTTGATCAACATGCAGGACAGTGTCGTGCTGAAGGGAAAAATTCTAGCAACTGGACTTTCTGTGTCGCAATTGGTGTCGACGGCATGGGCCTCGGCATCTACGTTCCGCGGCTCCGACAAACGTGGCGGCGCCAATGGCGCACGTATCCGCCTTGCGCCACAGAAAGATTGGCCGGTCAATCAGCCGACGCAATTAGCGAAGGTGCTGATGACGCTCGAGAAGATCCAGCTTGAATTCAATGCTGCGCAGACCGACGGTAAGCGGGTCTCACTCGCCGACCTAATCGTTCTGGCCGGTGGCGCAGGCGTTGAAGAGGCAGCGAGAAATGCCGGATACAACGTCCAAGTTCCATTTGCGCCGGGACGCATGGATGCATCGCAGGCTCAAACCGATGTGGCCTCGTTCGAGGTGCTTGAACCCATTGCGGATGGCTTCCGTAATTATCTGATGAGTGAGTACTCTGCGTCGGCTGAAGCGCTGCTGGTCGATAGGGCGCAATTGCTGACACTGACTGCGCCAGAGATGACAGTACTTGTCGGTGGTATGCGTGTGTTAAACACGAATGTTGGAGACACAGGGTATGGGGTCTTCACCGAGCGACCAGGGACGTTGACCAACGATTTCTTCGTTAACCTGCTCGACATGGGGACGGAGTGGAAGGCCGTATCGGACGCGAAGGATCTGTTTGAAGGGTTTAGTCGTACAACCGGCGAGCGCCAGTGGACCGGTACGCGTGTCGACTTGGTCTTCGGTTCGAACGCCCAGTTACGGGCATTGTCCGAGGTTTATGGAAGCTCGGATGCCGGAGAAAAGTTCGTCCACGACTTCGTTTCGGTATGGAATAAGGTAATGAATCTCGATCGTTTCGACCCTAAGTAGATTGTAGGGTATCACTCTTAAACGTCCTATGTTGACTGGGGCTACTCCGTGTAGCCCTATTTTTTGTGCTCCATTTTTGGTCGGGCTTTTTCGGAGCACTACTCCCAGTGAAGACTATTGATACGTAAGCGTCCGGCGAAGTTACCCTATCCCTGCGATAAGAGCGATGTTCTCCACTTAAAAATACGTGGGCACCATCGCCCTTATCGTCAGGATTACCATGCGCCAACGAACCTCTTATCCCAAAGGATTTTGATTTTTTGCGGCCAAAGATCAAGCGAGAAGGCTTAACTGATCGGCATTACCCCTTAAGGCCCCATTTTTTTCGCAGCTGGGAGCATGTGTGGTACTTAGACTCAGCTATTCAAAACGCACTCAGCAGCAACCCTTCACTTTCAAATGACTTGAGGAGTGGGGGGATCACCCATGTTTCATGAACACTGCTGAGCAGTGTTCCATGAGTGCCCCAGACATATACCTTTTACGATGAGGCGCAAGTTTACTTGGTCGCGGTAGAATCTTTTGCGAGGATCGCGGCATGAATTGCTTCGGTCATCGTGTTATTGACCTCAATGAGCCGGTGTACCTCATCTTGAATTTTCAACAACGCTTCAGCATCTTGATATGTCTGCAGTGCTTGCTTGTCTGAGGCCGCAGCAGCCACTTTCTGGCCTACCATGATGACTGATAAGAGCACTAACTGTAGAAAAGTTTGGGCAATCCAAGCGATGAGAGTCGAGACTCCTCCTGTGATGGCGGAGGGTAAGCTGATTAAGGCTATTCCCGCAAAAATATAGGCACACCACATGGTGCCAACCGCATTGGTGATCATCAGTGCAATGCGCCCATTCAGACCTATATGCTCTTGTGATATTAGGTGTGGGCCTACTTTTTCACGTTCCTTGATTCTCTGAAGTAGCAGGCGTTCGAGTTGCATCATAGAGCCTCTGGTAGAAATTCAATTAATTACGTCGGCGTTGGATCGATGCCGGGTCTACCGACCGCTTTACCCCACAACACGTCTCGTGAAGCTGAGCTGTGACCGTCGATGTTCCAGTATATCTGCCAATTGAAAAGGGGGGCATGAAATACATCTAAAATGAACATCTAATTTGCTATTTCTGTGCTGCGGGAAATTTTCTCGATTGGCTTTATCTGCTTAGGTCATCTTCCTTGACGTTCTGCTCTAACCGATCCGAGAGGCGTTCATGATCCCTGCGTATTCACACTCAATTTGTTCGTAACCCTATGTGCTTTCGAGCCTTCTGACGATGAAGTGACCTCTGACAGTGTCTTGATAGACGTCAGTGAACAGAGCATTGATCGATGCACCGGTCAACACTTCAATTACAGGAACTGCCTGCGCCGCGAGTTTGCTAAATGGTGTAGCCGAAGCGCGTAGCTACTTTTTCGATCAACACAGCCAGCCATTTTCCGGCCTGGCTCGGTGAAAAATAGCTTGTAGCTCTAGCACCGTGTTTGGCGGCTATCTCTGCCAGCTCTTTGGACAAATGCTGCATGCCTCAGTGGTAAAGCTACGAGTTGCGTAGTAACCCGTCTCCGTCGCATCGTCCGCTTGGCTGGGGCCGCCCATAGCGAACACTTCGATGCACGCCTGTTTGGTCGCAAAGTCACTCAAGTCAAAACCTTCGTTGAGCGCCACATCGGCTACTGAGCACATCATAAAGGTCGTGGAGACGGGGAGTTCGAGGGTAAGCGGATGATGAACACACCTACCGAACTCCAGCATTAAGGGCGATGGTGTCCGCGTATTTTTAAGCGGACGCGATTGCCCTTATCGCCAGGATTTTCATGCGACAACGAAGCTCTTACCCCAAACCGTTCAGAGCCCAGGTCGTCCAGGAGTGCCTGTAACTTGGAGCGCCGATTTCCAGCGTAGCCATCCATCACGGAATCAACGCCAACGTTATCCGCAAGTGACTATAGACTTACCAGGATCAATCAGTTGCAACCCTGCCGGCCTTCGTTCCGGTAAAACCGGCACCCAAGCGCGCAACAGAAGAGACGGTGATCATCTTACTGCCTCCTTTGGGTGATAAATCCATTACGGTAAAGTGACCAGCCTCGGATCCGGGCGGCTTTGCGTGTTTCTTCGTGGCCTGGCCCAATGATTCGTGTCGATGCCATCTGGCTCGCCACAAAGCCCATGGCCATGCGCGCCGGCACTGAGACTGCACTGGCAGAGTGGTCAAAGTGTTCGGTGCGGCAAAGCCGCACAGCGCTTACCTCTTTGCCAACCGCCGAGCCAGCCGTATGAAAGTCCTGGTGCACGACGGCGTCGGTATCTGGCTGGCGGCGCGGCGCTTGAACCAAGGCAAATTTTACTGGCCAGGCATCCATCGTGGGGCGGAGGTCGAACTAGACCCTGAGTTACGTAAGTATCAGTTGGATTGGAAGTGGATGACTGTCGGCCTCCCTGGCCCGTGCTGTCGGCATGGAAGGTCTGTCGCATGGAATTTATATGAGCTCGTAAGAGTGCGCTCCTGTACCAGCAAGGCTTCCGCTGTCGACGATGAGATATTCCTCACGAATTCGAGTGCCTTCAAAGTAGCTCTGCAAAATTTCCAATGTGCCCGCAGCATAACGAGCTTGAGCCGAGAGAGAGGTGCCGGACATGTGAGGTGTCATGCCATTGAACGGCATGGTTCGCCAGGGATGTTCGGGTGAGGCGGGCTGAGGAAACCAGACGTCTCCTGCATAACCTGCGATATGTCCTGATTCTAAAGCCCTGACAAGAGCATCGCGCTCAACCAGTTTGCCGCGGGCGCAATTGATGAGATAAGTACCACGCTTCATTTGGGCCAGCGCCGCTTCGTCGAGCAGGTTTTCGGTGGACGGATAGAGGGGGATCTGAAGGTTGATGATGTCGACAGTCTTGATCAGCGACTGTACATCTGAATGAAACGTTAGGTTCAGCTCATTTTCAATGATTGAGTCCAGGCGGTGACGCTGGGTGTAATGTAGATGCAAACCGAATGGTTTAAGCCGACGCAGTACGGCCAAGCCTATTCGCCCTGCGCCGATAGTGCCGAAGTGCAGCCCTTCGATGTCATAGCTTCGGGAAACACAATCCGCAATGTTCCAACCGCCATCAACGGCTATTTGATGAGCAGGCAAATAATTGCGCACCAGCGACAGCGCCATCATCACCACATGTTCCGCGACACTGATGCTGTTGGAACCAGTGACCTCGGCAACGGTGATATTCGCGCGCGCCGCTGCAGCAAGATCCACATGATCAGAGCCGATACCGGCCGTGAGTGCAAGCTTCAGGTTTTTCGCCTTGGCGATCCGGTCGGCGGTCAGATAAGCAGGCCAAAATGGTTGAGATATAACTACCTCGGCATCAGGCAGCAGACGTTCGAACTCGGAGTTCGGCCCGTCCTTGTCACTGATCACAATGAGCTCATGTCCACCCTGTTCCAAATAATTACGCAGCCCCAACTCCCCTGAGACACAGCCCACCAGTTCACCGGGTTTGAACCCGAGAGGGCCCATTGGCGTCGGTGCTGTCTGGCCATTGGCATACGTCGAGATGGTTGGAATCACAGATCTCGCATAACGAGGCGGATAGCCATCAACAGGATCGGGATAAAGAACACACAGTATTTTTGCCATGAACGTTATCTCTCTCATGTCGAATGACTTTCGGTTCAGCGGGAATGAAACCATCGAATTGCAGGGTGACCAAAGGCGGCGTGATCGGGGAGAAGGTGTCCACCTGAGGCGAACTATTTTGTCGTGCTCTCAGGGATTGGACACCTTCCGGGTCTACCAATCTTGGCGTCTAGTGGTGGTAGCCCTCACCGAGTTTTACTTTGCCTCTGAAGACGTAATAACTCCACGCGGTATAGACCAGTATGAAAGGAAGCGTAAACAGTGCTCCAATCAGCGCAAACAGCTGACTTGCCACTGGCGAGGCTGCCTGCCACATTGAGATGGACGGCGGTACGATATTGGGCCAGATGCTGATGCCCAAGCCACTGTAACCGAGGAAAATCACAAGTAATGTCAACAGAAACGGAGTTGCGGTTGCCCGGTGCGCCAGCGTGATCAGTGTGGCTATGAAACAGAACAGCAACAGCAGTGGTACAGGTAGGAAGTAGAACAGGTTCGGCATCGTGAACCAGCGTTGCGCTATCTCCGGATGGGCGAGCGGCGTCCAGATGCTGATCACAGCAATGACGAACAACAGGGCATAGATGAAGTAGGACGAAAATCTGTACATATCCTCCTGCAATCTGCCTTCAGTTTTCATGATCAGCCAGGTGCTTCCCAACTGGGCATAGGCCACCAACAGTGCGAAACCACAAAACAACGGGAAGGGACGAAGCCAGTCGAGACTACCACCAGCGTATGCGTTGTTCACGACTGGAATCCCGTTAAGGAAAGCGCCGAGAGCTACGCCTTGGCTGAAAGTGGCAATAATAGATCCGCCGACAAAGGCCTTATCCCACCAGTGTCGATTGCGCTCGCTGGCTTTGAAGCGAAACTCGAAGGCGACACCTCGAAAAATCAGGCCCAGCAACATGATGATCAGGGGCAAATACAGCGCGCTGAGAATGACTGCATAAGCTAGGGGGAAAGCTCCGAAAAGCCCGGCGCCACCGAGTACCAGCCACGTCTCGTTGCCATCCCATACGGGCGCAACCGTGTTCATCATCACGTCGCGCTCTTCTTTGTCTTTGATCGCAAGAAAGAGCAATCCCACGCCTAGATCAAAGCCATCCATCACGACATACATCATCACGCCGAAGATGATGATCAATGCCCAAATCAAACTTAGGTCGATGCCGCCCATAGCGCTCGCTCCTCAAACTCGGAAAAGTGTCTGAACATCATTTTTCATCTGCAGCCGATAATGGCCTGGCAGGTGTTCGTTGTTGACCTGCGCCGCCCTCAGGAACGGGCTCCGTCCCGTGAGCCTGCGGTCCTTTGTGCACGAGTTTGAGCATGTAAGCGATGCCCGCACCGAACAAGGCGAAGTAAACAAGTACGAAAAGCACTAAGCTAATGCTGACTTGAGAAACAGTCAGTGGCGAAACCGCGTCGACCGTTCGCAGCAGGCCATACACGACCCATGGTTGACGGCCCATTTCAGTAGTGACCCACCCTGCCAGCAACGCGATGAGTCCTGAGGGGCCCATACAAAGCCAGAAGGCCAGGAACGGACGTGAGGTATAGAGCTTTTGGCCACGTCGCAGCCACAGGCTCAGAAGTCCGGCGAGGATCATCAACATCCCCATGCTGACCATCAGTCTGAAGGTCCAGAAAATCACGGTTGAATTAGGTCGGTCTTCTGGCGGGAATGATTTGAGCGCCGGAATCTGCTTGTCTAGACTGTGGGTGAGAATCAAGCTGCCCAGTACCGGAATTTCAATCGCGTAGCGGGTTTTTTCCGCTTTCATATCCGGCCATCCCGCCAGAATGAGCGGCGAGGGCTCACCGGGAGCGTTTTCCCAGTGGCCCTCAATCGCAGCGATTTTTGCCGGCTGATGTTCCAGAGTATTAAGACCATGGGCATCACCGACGACTGCTTGGATCGGCGCGACGATCAGTGCCATCCACGCAGCCATCGACAACATAGTGCGCGCTGCCGGCGTGTCATGGCCGCGTAACAGGTGCCAGGCGCCAGAAGCGCCGACGAAAAATGCCGTCGCCAGAAATGCGGCGATGGCCATGTGTGCGAGCCGGAACGGGAACGACGGGTTGAATACCACTGCCAGCCAGTCAACAGGTACCGCACGACCGCCAACGATTTCGAATCCCTGTGGCGTGTGCATCCAACTGTTCGATGACAGGATCCAGAACGTTGAAATCAGCGTACCTAACGACACCATGGCGGTAGCAAAAAAATGCAGCCCACGGCCAACTTTTTCCCAGCCGAAGAGCATAACGCCTAGAAAACCTGCTTCAAGAAAAAAAGCGGTGAGTACTTCGTACGTCAACAACGGTCCAGTGATGCTGCCTGCAAAATAGGAAAAGCCACTCCAGTTTGTTCCGAACTGATAGGCCATAACCAATCCAGAAACCACGCCCATGCCGAAATTCAGAGCAAAAATCTTTACCCAAAAAGTGTAAAGATCCTGATATACATCTCGTCCGGTTTTAAGCCACAAACCCTCCAACACCGTAAGGAAACTGGCCAAGCCTATTGTTATTGCAGGGAAAACGATGTGGACGCCAACAGTAAACGCGAATTGAATTCGCGCTAGATCAATTGCAGTCGAATCAATTATGTCCATGCTTTTCTGCCTCTCAGGAAGGGTGCAAATTTGCCTGGGAATAAAGCTGGGAAGGCAACTACGCTAGCCCGGTTTATTGGCTTTCCTTGGCCTTGACATGGTGGTGCATGCCGCCTAGATTCTAGATCACCGTCGAAAATCATGAGAAAATATTTTGCTCTCTGAATGAGAGGGTTTCTCAAGAATAGTTCTGAGTTGTATGTTTGTTTTTTACTGAGTGGTTGTGACGTTTACTTCTCTCAAGAGGGTAAAAGTTACGTAATGCCGCATTATAGCGGCAGGAAATATGCAGCTATCGACTCTCACCTCTATGGTTATGAGTCGTATGTGGAGCGATCATGGCAATTAAGCGCAAAGTACCCGGTGTTCGAAATTACGATGGCCCCGCAGGAGGTTGGGGTGCACTTAAGGCCACCGCGACGGCGGTGCGCGAGCAAATGGATACGCTCAAGGCTCCTCTTACGTTAATGAGAACCAATCAGCCGGACGGGTTTGATTGCCCTGGTTGCGCATGGCCAGACAAAGAGCACAAATCAACCTTCCAGTTCTGCGAAAACGGTGCGAAAGCCGTGACTTGGGAGGCTACCAACAAACGTGTTCCGCCCGAGTTTTTTGCTAAACATCCGGTTTCCACTCTTCTCAAACGTACCGACTTCGAGCTTGAAGACTTGGGACGCCTTACGCACCCAATGGTTTACGATCGTGCGACTGATACATACCAACCTGTCGAGTGGGAAGCCGCATTTGCTCGTATAGGCGAAATATTGCGTGGTTTGCAGCCCAATCAGGTTGAGTTTTATACGTCTGGTAGAGCCTCGAACGAGGCAGCTTATTTGTGGCAGTTGTTTGCGCGTAATTTTGGCACTAATAACTTTCCTGATTGCTCAAACATGTGCCATGAACCAACTAGCGTTGGGCTTCCACGTTCCATCGGTATGGGCAAGGGGTCTGTATCGCTGGACGATTTTGAACTGTGCGAACTGGTTATTTCTATCGGACATAACCCAGGCACCAATCACCCAAGAATGATGGGGACGCTGCACGAGATTTCCCGGCGTAAAGTCCCAATCATGGTGATGAATCCATTACGTGAGCGTGCACTAGAGCGATTTGCCGACCCGCAAGACATGATTGAAATGGCCACTTATGGTTCGACCCGTATTGCCTCTACTTATTTGCAGGTCAAGGCCGGTGGTGATGCAGCAGCCATTAAAGGTGTAATGAAGTCCTTGTTGGAAATGGAAGAATCAGTAGGGCAAGTGCTTGATTATGATTTCATTGAAAAGCATACCAACGGCTTCGAGGCACTCAAGGCGGATTTGTTGGCCACCGAATGGCCCGACATCGAATTTGCGAGTGGATTGCTCAAGGCTGACATGGAAAAAGTCGCGGCGGCCTATGCGAAATCCAATGCCACGATCGTGACGTATGGAATGGGGATAACCCAGCACAACGAAGGAACGGCCAACGTAAGACTGATCTGCGATCTTCTGATGCTGCGAGGCAACATCGGTAAGCCCGGCGCGGGCATATGTCCGCTGCGCGGGCATTCCAATGTACAAGGAAACCGAACGGTAGGTATTACCGAGAAACCGTCCAGTGAGTTCCTCGGCAAGATTGAAGAAGTGCTGGGCTTCAAACCGCCAGTTGAGCACGGCCACGATTCAGTACAGGCCATGCAAGCGATGATTGCCGGCGAGTCAAAAGCACTGCTTTGTCTGGGAGGAAACTTCGTCGTCGCATTGCCTGATCCAGGTCAGTGTTTCCCGGCAATGGGCAAACTGGATTTGACTGTGCACATCGGTACAAAACTCAATCGCACTCATTTGCTGGTTTCCAAGGAAACGTACCTGTTTCCTTGCCTGGGCCGCACTGAGCTCGATGTACAGAACGGAGAGCGCCAATCAATTACCGTCGAAGACTCGATGTCGATGGTTCACGCTTCGGCTGGCAAGTTGATGCCCGCATCCGAGTTTTTGCGATCGGAACCGGCCATCGTGGCGGGTATGGCGACTGCCACTCTGCCTGACAGCAAGGTACCGTGGATGGAGCTCTCGCAGAATTACGACAAAATTCGCGATCTGATTGAAAAGACCATTCCAGGCTTTGAGAACTACAATGAACGTATTCGCGTTCCTGGTGGCTTCCGCATGCCGCTGCCCGCGACGGAGCGTATCTGGATGACGCCTTCAGGGAAGGCGGAGTTCTTTGTGTTCCCAGGTTTGCATGAAGATAAAGAGGTCGATGGAGACGATGTGTTACGGCTAATCACTCTGCGTAGCCATGACCAATACAACACGACGATTTACGCATTGGATGATCGTTATCGTGGCGTATTTGGGCGACGGGATGTGTTGTTCATGAACCCTGCCGATCTCCAGTCACGAGGTCTGGCACATGGTGATTTGGTGGATATCGAAACGGTCGTTTCTGGACGCAAGCTGCGCTACGAAAAAATAACGGCTATTGAGTACAAAATATCGGCTGGTTCAGTGGGGGCATACTATCCCGAGGCGAACACGCTGGTACCTTTGGATTACATCGATAAGGACAGTGGAACGCCGTCATATAAGTCGGTGCCCGTGCGTGTAACGCGCTCGGAGCTGAATTGATTACGTAACGGTATCCGGTTGGTCTTTCTAAAATCAAAGGAGGCGCCTTTTGCGCCTCCTTTTTTGTTTCACTAGGTGAAGTTTTATGGGGAATATTTCAGTGATGAGCACCGAAACGCCTGAACCACAAGCGGTGTGCAGCCCGACCACCAGCAGCGCGATTTTCATCGTGGCAACCCTCAAGTCGGGAAAAGAATCCGCAGAAAAAGTGAAGAACTGGTGCGCTGATATTGCGGCGATCACACGCTCTGTCGGCAAGCGAGTCCCAGCGGGCAATCTTTCGTGTGTCTGTGGATTTTCCTCCAGTGCTTGGGACATTTTGTTCGCAAATCCGCGCCCAGTTTCATTGCACGGGTTTCGCGAGTTTGGCGTCGACGGGCGACGCGCTATATCCACTCCTGGTGATATCCTTTTGCATATTCGTGCTGATCAGATGGATCTTTGTTTCGAGTTAGTGACGCAGTTCACTTCTGCGCTGGGCGAAGCCATCACGGTCATCGATGAGGTTCATGGATTTCGATATTTCGACATGCGCAGCATCATTGGATTTGTTGATGGTACTGAAAACCCAGTAGGTCGCAAGGCCACCAACTTTACGATAGTAGGGGATGAAGACCCTGCCTTCAGTGGAGGAAGCTACGTGCTGGTACAGAAGTATCTGCACAACATGACGGCATGGAATCAGCTATCTGTCGAAGCGCAGGAGCATGTGATCGGGCGGAAAAAGCTTTCCGACATTGAGCTGGATGAATCGGTCAAACCAAGCAATTCGCACAGCTCTTTGACGACGATTACGAAGGATGGCGAGGAGGTGAAAATCTTGCGTGACAACATGCCGTTTGGCCGGCCTGGTGCAGGTGAATTTGGAACTTTTTTCATCGGTTACGCTCGTTCACCCGAACCACTCGAACTGATGCTTGAAAATATGTTCGTCGGCAAACCTCCAGGGAATTACGATAGGTTGCTTGACTTCAGTACGGCTGTCACAGGCAACCTTTTTTTCGTGCCGTCGCTGGATTTGCTTGAGGAGTTGGCCGATCGCTAGCTCACGGAAAACCTCCTTTCCTTTTTAGTTTTGGTCTCTCCATGGTGGGTCGCGCTATCTGATCCTCAATGTGCATGGAGAGTTGAAGCACCTATAAACCTCGTTCGTCGGCATCGCTGATGACTCGTAGAGCGCTTTGATCATAACCCTACTATCTTGATCGGGTGGCTGCTCCTCAGGAAATGACGCAACCACTCCCTGCGAAAGGCTTATGAATAATCTCACTGCAATGCGGATTTCATACCTGGCTTCGGTAGGTATCTTTACAAGGAAGTAGATCCATTCGATTGAGCCCGTGTTATCCACCCTTGGAGACAACTCATCATGGCGACACTTTGCGAAATATGTAATGCGAGACCAGCCGTTGCGCGGGTGACGGTCTCGCAAAATGGCCAAGCAAAAACAATGTCCATTTGCGATCACGATTACCGCCAACTCGTCCGTCATCAAAGCATGCTGAATCCATTTGACTCATTGCTGGGCGGTGGTATGTCCCGTTTCTTTGACAGCGTGGGCGGCCACTCGGATCAAGGAGATGATGATCTAAGGCTTTCTGCACAGGTGCCCAGAGAGTCCGTAGACGCAACCGACGCCTTCAGTTCCCAGACGATGGAAATCCTCCAACGCGCTGCAGAGAAGGCCCAGGAACTCAACCGCAGCGAACTCGACACCGAGCACCTGCTGTATGTGTTGGCGGATACCGATGTGGGCACGGCATTGCTCAAGGAGTTGAAGCTCTCTCCCGACGAAATCAAGGGCTACATCGACCATCACGCGCAGCGCGGCAGCGCCGAGTCGCCAGTCGATCAGATGACCGTTTCACCACGTCTGAAGAAGGTCTTCAATTTTGCGTTCCAGGCGTCCCGAGACCTCGGACATTCATACGTAGGCCCGGAGCATTTGTTGATTGGGTTGTCGGCGGTACCGGAGAGTATCGCCGGCACACTGTTAAAAAAATATGGAGTCACCCCCGAAGCCTTGCGGCAGAAAGTGGTCAAGGTCGTGGGCAAAGGCGCCGAGGATGGCCGGGTGGACACCCCGACTGGGACGCCGACGCTCGACAAGTTCGGTCGAGACCTGACGGCGTTGGCCCGTGAGGGCAAGCTTGATCCGGTACTTGGGCGTGCGCAGGAAATCGAAAACACCATTGAAGTACTTGCCCGCCGTAGGAAGAACAATCCGGTGCTCATTGGAGAACCCGGAGTCGGTAAGACAGCAATTGTAGAAGGCCTCGCACAGCGCATCGTAAAAGGTGATGTTCCTGAGATTCTGCGTGGTCGACGACTGGTTGAAGTGAATCTGAACTCAATGGTGGCGGGCTCTAAATACCGTGGGGAATTCGAGGAACGGGCCAAGCAACTGCTGGATGAGGTAACAGCGAAAAGCTCGGAGCTGGTTTTGTTTATCGACGAGCTGCACACCATCGTCGGGGCAGGGGCAGAAGAGGGCGGCCTGGACATTGCTAACGTTCTGAAGCCTGCATTGGCTCGAGGCGAGCTCAGCCTTATCGGCGCGACTACGCTCAATGAGTACCAAAAGCACATCGAAAAAGATGCCGCGCTTGAACGACGCTTTCAACCGGTGCTGGTACCAGAGCCTACGGTCGATCAAACCATCATTATCTTGCGTGGCCTGCGCGACAAGCTTGAGGCGCACCATCAGGTCACGTTTGCGGATGAAGCCTTCGTCGCTGCGGCAGAACTATCGGATCGTTACATTACTTCGCGCTTCTTGCCGGACAAGGCGATTGATCTGATCGATCAGGCGGCTGCGCGTGTTCGCATCAGCGCCAGCTCAAGACCCGCGAGCATCCAGGAACTCGAAGCTGAAATCACCCAGTTGAAACGCGAGCAGGATTATTCGACTTCGCGCAAACGCTTTGATGAGGCCAAGGGTTTTGAGGAGCGCATCAACCAGAAACAAGCACAGCTGGAGGAGGAAACCGAGGCTTGGCAGCGCAAGACCGGGTCTGAAACCCTGGAGGTCACGATGGCCTCGATTGCCGATGTTGTTTCGCGCCTTACGGGCATCCCTGTCACCGAGCTGACGCAAGAAGAGCGGCAAAAGCTGCTCAACATGGAAGACACTCTGCGTGATCGCCTAGTGGGTCAGGAGGACGCTGTTCTCGCCGTCAGTGACGCCGTGCGTCTATCGCGTGCCGGGTTGGGACAAGCGAATCGGCCGATTGCGACGTTTCTTTTCCTCGGCCCTACCGGGGTCGGTAAAACCGAGTTGGCCAAGGCGCTGGCAGAGACTGTGTTTGGCGACGAACAGTCGATTATTCGTATCGATATGTCCGAGTACATGGAGAAGCATGCGGTGGCCCGGCTGATCGGTGCACCACCCGGATACGTCGGTTACGACGAGGGCGGGCAGTTGACCGAGCGCGTGCGCCGCAAGCCCTACAGCGTGATTCTGCTCGACGAAATCGAAAAAGCGCATCCCGATGTCAGCAACGTGTTGCTGCAGGTGTTCGATGATGGTCGATTGACCGATGGCAAGGGGCGCGTCGTGGATTTCAGCAACACCATCATCATTGCCACCAGCAACCTGGGTTCTTCTGTAATCATGCAGAACCTGGAGCGTCCTGAGGATGAGCGTCTCACTGATAAAGCCTTGCGCGATGAGCTGATGGACGTGCTCAAAGGGCATTTCCGTCCCGAGTTCCTGAATCGTATCGACGACATCATCGTGTTCCATGCCTTGAGCCGCGACAATATCCGGGCCATCGTGGGCATCCAGCTCGACCGTGTGACTCGAACCGCCGCAGCGCAGGACATCACGTTGAAAATCGATGACTCGCTTGTTGACCACCTGGCCGATGTTGGCTACCAGCCCGAATTTGGCGCACGCGAATTGAAACGGCAGATTCGCCAAACCGTCGAAACGCGACTTGCCAAAGAGATGCTTGCTGACAAGCTCAAAGCCGGCGACAGCGTTGAGTTGGGTTATGACAAGGGGCGTGATGAAGTGATCTTCAACAAGGTTGAGGTTGATGAACCGAAGGCTTCTGAAAAGACTAGCCCACCGGCAGATCAGCCAAAGCAAACCGATGATTTAGCTTCTACGGCGGGCACTGGAACTTGACGTAAAACCAATATCGACTAAGGAGCGGGCCTGAGGATGTATTGATCACAGGCCTGCTTCGCTTTTCATCAAGGTATTGCTAGCCGAAAAGTTCAGGTAGTTCACAGACCTCCTTTTAGCTTAGGACATAGTCAATAGGTTGGAGTGGAGGGGGGATATGGGTACGGCCAATGGCACTCAAGATATCTCGTTCAATCGCTCGAACGAGGGCATCAGTGGGGAGATCGTTTTCGTCCCGTCCAAAAGGATCCTCCAACTCATCTCCGATAGCATCGAGTCCAAAAAATGTATAGCTGACTATCGCAGTGAAAATTGGCGCAATCCACCCCAAAGGTTCGGCCAACGCAAAGGGCAGCAGTATGCAAAAGAGATAGATAGTGCGGTGCAGGAGTAATGTATATGGAAAGGGAAGCGGGGTATTTTTGATACGCTCGCAAATTGCCTGGGCCTCACACAAACCGGTTAATCGCTGCTCCAGCGTTACATATCGCCATTCACTGATTATGTTTTCTTGAGCCAGGCGTGAACACTCCCTTCCGGTTTCTTGCAAAATGCCATCGCTGATGTTGAAGGTCGGGGTGATCTTGATCAGAAGGCCTGGTACCCAAGGTCGAGCAGCTTTCAGCTCATCTTCATTGCGAAGCTTTGCGTTAAGCGCATGAGCGAACCCACACAATCCCAACAGCATCCTTTCCCTTAACTCAGTGTCCTGAATGACACAACTCTCGCGGATGAAAGAGCGTACTTCGATGATGATTCTTCCCCATTCCTTGCGTCCCTCCCACCACCGATCGTAACAAGCTGAATTGCGAAAGCTCATGAAGATGGACAGTGACAGGCCTAGCAGAGTGAAAGGTGTGGCGTTGACGCGTGAGAAGAAAGCAGGGTGCATGCTTTCAATCAATACGATGATGGAAGCCAGGACGGTGACCATGATGCTTCGCCGAACGATACGTTTAGCGATGGATCCTTTCAACGTAACCAGAACGTTTAGCATGTTTGGTTTGGGATGAACGATCATGGTTGCCCCGCAAGCGAATGAAAGGATTGGAAGTTAACCACCCGTCATGTTCATGAAGCGCAGAATCTGCACGTCGCCATTGGTCGCGAAATGATGGCTGTAGGGCTTCAGCCTCATAGCGTCACGGATGGCTCTGTCGAGCCGTTCGCTATCTGCGGGGTAGCTGCGAAGAATCTGTTTCAGATCGCTTGAGTGTTCGTTACCCAGGCACAGCAGCAGTCGCCCCTCGACCGTTACTCTCACTCGATTACAGCTCCCGCAAAAGTTATGGCTATGGGGTGAAATGAAGCCAATTCTGATATTGGGTGCTTCTGCGATCCGCCAATAACTGGATGGGCCTTGGGTGGATTCGGCTGACTTGATCAAAGTGAAGACTTCGCTCAGACGCGCTCGAACCTCATCACTTGAACAGTAGGACTCATTGCGTTGGTGCTCAGTGATGACGCCCAGCGGCATTTCTTCAATGAAGGAAATGTCTAGCTGTCTATCGATGGCAAATCGCACCAGGTCAACCACTTCGGTATCGTTGCGCCCCTTGAGCACTACACAGTTAAGTTTGGTGTGGCGAAAGTCGGCGGCAAGGGCTGCGTCGATTCCAGCAATCACGCGGCTCAGATCGCCTGTTCTTGTCAGTGATTTGAAAAGCTGGCTGTTCAAGCTGTCCAGGCTGATGTTCAGGCGAGATACGCCAGCGTCATGCAAGGGCTTTGCCATGTGGGTGAGTTGCGAGCCATTAGTGCTCATGCACAGCTCTCTCAGGCCTGGCAGTGTGGCGATCTGACCACACAATTTAACAATGCCGTTTCGTACGAGTGGCTCTCCACCCGTCAATCGAATTTTCTGCACGCCCAAAGCCACGAACTGCTGTGCTATTTGGAACAGCTCTTCTAACGTCAAAATGTTTTGGCGAGGTAGAAATTCCATGTCTTCTGCCATGCAGTAAACGCAGCGAAAATCACAGCGATCAGTCACCGACATTCTGAGGTACGTGATTTTGCGATTGAAGCTGTCGACTAGCTCGTTGTCAGGTATGTCCACTTTTGCCGTACCTTTTCATTGTGATTATCGGTGTCGAGGCGAAAGCATGTTTTGGAGTCAATCTAGGAGAGGAAAGGGTGAAATTTAAGCATAGGCAGACGTCCGAGAGGCGTCAAACAGCATGGCATTCCTGGTTCGACGGCTCACGATTAGTCGGCCCTGCGAGAAGAACTATCATGATCAGACGTTGATGGGGCATTCTACCTAACGAACGTCCGGTGCTGAACATGGCGCCGGATCAAGGAGAGACACATGTCAGAACGTATTGATAAAGATCATCCCGTTAAATACGTGACACAAAGTGGTGTCACCGTGATGATTGGCTTCAGTTGGAGCCCGGCGCTTGATATTCCTGTTGGGGCCAAGTTGACCATGCCAGGCAAGGCTACCCGGCCGGCCTATGTGGAGGGCGACCATTGGGAGAGTTATGAGCAGGCAGTTGAAGGGGCGCGAGAAGCGGCGGAGCGGTGGGTGAACTCTCCGCTTCGATGAAAGGCTTGATCAGTTAGGTATCAATACCGTCACTATGGCGAGGGAGCTTGTTCATTCGTCATAGTGGCTTCAAAGGACTCTTCGAACAGAAGATCAGATCCAGTGGGACCGCGAAATCACAAGCTCCATCTGCCGTCCTCTGTGCTAATTAGAATCCCATTCACGTTGTCTGCTCTGACCAGTTAGGGCATTCACCTGTTTGTAACCTTTCTTTTGCACCGTAAACCACGGGAGTTAACAAGTGATAAAAGTGGTTTACATGAATCGACGGCACGGCGGGGGGACAGATCCCCGCGCCGGTTTGATCAGTGTCTGCTTTCGGCCCAGAGTGTGTAAAAACGCTCAAGGCCTCATCGTCTTGGGTCATTGACGCTCGTGGCCGAACAATTGCGTGGAAAATTCTGCTGTTGCACCTGAATGACCGGCGGCTACGTCAGCTGTGTGCCACAGGAATCGCTGGATGAAGGTGGTTTGTTACTGATTGAATCTGAGAGGATTATTCGTATGAAGTATCTTTTTGAGAACCTGGCACTTGCTCCTGAGCTAAAGGACGGAGAGACCTGGTGCAGCACCTACCAATCGAGTCACGACGATAACTTGGGCGGCGCAACAGCTTCACCTGGCGTTGTTCAATGAGACTGAAATGCTCCAGAAAACGAACACTTTCTATCAGCAATTCTTCGGCTACACTCTGAGTGAAACCGATGCGAGGCATGTGCTCCAGGGGCTGCCCTAAGGACTAGAGCGCACCAGAATTGCTTGGTGTGTGTTGATCGAAGGAACGTCGACTAATTGCCGGCGCTCCGCAAGCCAGTCTCTCATTCGGGCTACATCGAAAATCTGACCTTGCTCTATCAGCCTTAAAATGAGCGATTTAGATATTCGGTAGTGGCCGCAATCAGCGCAAATTCGCTCTGCAAAGTCTCCAGATAATTGAATTTGTTCAGCGCTTCCAGCGCAAATAAGACACCTCATACTCTTTCCTTGGGTATGTCGTCAGCTGAATGCCGTATGGGGGGGTAGCAGCGTCCTGAGCAGTCAATGGCCAGTATTGGAACTGGCCACACTTCGATCATTGAACGAAACTTAGCCGATCTTTAAATGCCACTCGAAGATAGAGATGCTGGCCAAGTCATTTAAGACTAAAGGATCGTTCTTGGCTAATGCCTCGGCTTCTTCTAGAGTGTTCGCTTCAAAAACATAAGCGCCTCCGTGGAAATTGGTATAGGGACCCGCCATTTTTAGCGGGCCTTTCTGAGTCAGTTCGTAGAAAAAGCCCCAATGCGCCTTCATCATCTCATCAGAAACTTCGCGTTTGCCCGTCAAGTGGACCAAGTAGGTTTTCAAAGTTACTCCTATGAATCAAAATGTACGGTTTAAAGTATTAAGTGAGGTCCAGCACCAAGGAGGATGGCATGCGCATGATCAAACTCTCGCGCTGCCAAATGACTTCATGGCCGGCAGCGAGCTTTATAAAGTTAAATCCGCTCAACATTTTTTCACACGCAATTTCTGTTATATATTGCCCTAGCGCCCGCCCCACGCATTGATAACGACCTGCGGTAAACGCCAAGTGTTTGCTGCTGTTTTTTCGTGTGATATCGAATTTATCTGGATCAGCGAATATCTGCTCGTCTCTATTCCCAGAGGCGAGGCAGAGGACAACGTCATCCCCTTTTTTTATCAGCGTACCACCGAGTTGAAAGTCAGTATTTGCCGTGCGCTTAGTCATCTGGGCAGGGGTCTCCATCCGCATGGACTCAGCAAGCGTATTGCGCAGCAGCTTGGCGTCGCTTCTGATTTTTCTCTGTTCTTCAGGCCATTGCGCTAATAACAAGAGCGTGTTGGCAATCACGGCCACCACCGTTTCTGTTCCACCTATAAAGCAGGCGATCGCATCTAACGTATAATCCCGTGCCGTGTATTCAGTGTTGCCGTGGTGCAAGGCTTCGTAAAAAATCCCTTTACTTGAACCTTTTTGATGGTCGCTGTAGTTTCTTTTAAATAGTGTGTCTAGGTTGCTGAGTGCTTCTTTTAAATTCAGCAGTCCATCAAGAGTAATTGAACTTGGGTCAAGCAGGAGCCGAATGTTTTTAACTTCGGCATGAAGTGCGTCTTTGTCTGTCTGTGAGAACCCTAACCACGCGGAAAATAAATTCACCCACAATGGCTTTATCAACATCTCAATGATATTGACCTCGTTGCGATTGTCGAGCGCCTGGATTTGACTGACTAATAAATCTATTTCAACGTTTATGAGGCCCCTGAATTTTTCGATCCAGATGCCCGTAAGAGGCGTCATCAATGATTTTCTATGTTTGGCGAATGCATCGCCCTCTTGAAATAAAATGAGGTCGCGTAGCATGGATCTATTGATCTCAGAGAGCTCGACATTCTTTTTGTCAAACTCATGGATCAGCTTGTTTATGATGCCTGAGGTGACCAGTGACGGTTCATTCAAGCACTGAGATATATCGTTGTAACGTGTCAGGATTAAAGTATTTCCCAAGTAGTGCGAGGGGTATGACTCGCGCATAACGCTATAAGTTTTATAGGGGGATTTGTTGAAGTTAGAAGATTTTGGGTTGAAGAAAAATGCTCTGGCTTTAGTAGGAACAAAACCATCCATAGTATTGCCTCAAAAAATGAAGATGAACACTTGCGAAGTGAGTTCGAAGTAAATCACGTTGGCAAGTCAAAGGGGATGATGGCAAATTGCAATTTTGTATGGGAAATGTAAGTTGTAGGACAATGATGGCTAGGAGTAGCTCGCTCGTACAGGTAAGTTAAATGAGTTTGGTGGAAGCCTGGTTGGATTGCTAAAGTAACGCCATGGTGGTCGCTGGGTTTGTGCCGGTGTGGGCCAAGTTAAAAGGGATAGCGCAGATCGTTAATTCAGGGCTTTAGCATGAGAAAGAAGTATTTTGATAGTGGCACTCGTGAGTTTGGTATTAAAGTACCTTTTCGTGACGTGGACATGGGGGGTGTTGTGTATCATCCTTATTATCTGACTTATTTGGAGGCGGGTAGAGACAATTGGTTTAGTGCGTTTGATATTAATCTGCATGCGCTCATTAAGAATAATCGCTATGCTCTGGTCGTTTCCAGTTTGGATGTTAAATATAAATCTCCGGCGTTTCTAGATGACCGTCTTTTGCTGCGGACAACATTGCTAAAAGGTTCTCTTGCCTCATTTGAATTTACACAGGTTATCTATAGGGGCGAGACGTTGCTGCTCGAAGCGACAACAAAGGTTGTAGGGGTTTATGCGCATGACTTTAAACCGGCTAGACTGCCTGCTGAGGCCATATCACTTGGCGAGATGCCGAGCTTAAAGAGCCGGTAGCGTGTAAATAATGCTGTTAGCTGACGAGTCACTATCAGGCCTTTATTTATCGTCGAGAGTGTATACCCGTTCAGTGCAGATAAACGGCTTGGGTGAGCAGCACTTGTTTATCTTGACACGGTGTTGCATGCCGCCTAGGTTTCAGGTCACGCCTCAGGAGGCGTGACTCCTATTTTTTACGTTATTGATAACAATTCGCGCAGTTGAAGGGTTGTTTTACCTGATCTCGCTGAGTGTGTAGAAGAAACGTGATGCTGCTTTTATTGTGGCAGCAACTGTGCATCTGGCTCCCGCCCTTCGGTGATGAGTCGTTTTTGGAGTGATCATGGCTATTAAGCGCAAGGTACCTGGTGTCCGTAATTACGATGGTCCAGCGGGCGGTTGGGGTGCCCTCAAGGCGACCGCGACGGCGGTACGCGAGCAGATGGATACACTCAAAGCCCCCATTACGTTAATGCGAACCAACCAACCGGATGGGTTCGACTGCCCAGGGTGTGCGTGGCCCGACAAAGAACACAAATCCACCTTCCAATTCTGTGAAAACGGCGCCAAGGCCGTGACGTGGGAAGCCACCAGCAAACGTGTCACCCCGGAGTTTTTTGCCAACCACCCCGTCTCGGCGTTGTTGCACCGCAGTGACTATGAGCTCGAGGATTTGGGGCGCCTGACCCACCCGCTTGTTTATGATCGGGCCAGCGATACGTACCGGCCTGTCGAATGGGAAACGGCTTTTGCCCGCATTGGCGAGATACTTCGCGGGCTGGAGCCTGATCAGGTCGAGTTCTATACCTCGGGAAGAGCCTCCAACGAGGCCGCGTACCTGTATCAGCTGTTCGTGCGTGAATATGGCACCAATAATTTTCCTGACTGTTCGAACATGTGCCACGAACCCACCAGCGTCGGTTTGCCACGTTCTATCGGGATGGGTAAAGGCTCCGTCTCGCTGGAAGACTTTGATCTGTGTGAGTTGGTGCTGTCCATCGGGCACAACCCCGGAACCAACCACCCACGCATGATGGGTACGCTGCACGAAATCTCCCGGCGAAAAGTCCCCATCATGGTCTTCAACCCCCTTCGCGAACGTGCCCTGGAGCGCTTTTGTGATCCGCAAGACATGATCGAAATGGCCACCTATGGCTCTACACGCATCGCCTCGACGTATCTGCAGGTCAAGGCGGGCGGGGATGCCGCAGCGATCAAAGGCGTGATGAAAGCGTTGCTGGAGTTGGAAGAGTCAGTCGGCAAAGTCCTCGATTACGAATTTATCAAGCAACATACCAACGGCTTTGAGGCGCTCAAGGCGGACTTGCTGGCAACGGCATGGCCCGCCATCGAGACGGCCAGCGGATTGCTCAAAGTCGACATGGAAAAAGTCGCTGCCGCCTATGCGAAATCCAATGCCACCATCGTCACCTATGGCATGGGCGTCACTCAGCATAACGAAGGCACTGCCAACGTCCGGCTGATTTGCGACCTATTGATGTTGCGCGGCAACATCGGCAAACCCGGCGCTGGTATTTGCCCGTTGCGTGGCCACTCCAACGTTCAAGGCAATAGAACCGTAGGCATCACGGAGAAGCCCTCCAGTGATTTTCTTGGCAAGATTGAAGAGGTGCTGGGCTTCAAGCCTCCGACCGCCCATGGTCACGATGCGGTGCAAGCCATGCAGGCGATGATTGCCGGTGAGTCCAAGGCGCTGTTTTGCCTGGGCGGCAACTTCGCGGTCGCACTGCCTGACCCAGCCCAGTGTTTCCCAGCCATGGGCAAACTGGACCTGAGTGTGCATATCGGCACCAAGCTCAATCGTACCCATTTGCTGGTGGCTAAGGAGACCTACTTGTTTCCTTGCCTGGGCCGCACCGAGCTGGATATGCAGAACGGCGCACGGCAATCGATCACCGTCGAAGACTCGATGTCGATGGTTCACGCCTCGGCAGGCAAGTTGATGCCCGCTTCTGAATTCCTGCGCTCGGAACCGGCCATCGTCGCTGGCATCGCCACCGCCGTATTGCCTGACAGCAAAGTGCCGTGGATGGAACTGGCGGCTGACTATGACAAGATTCGCGACCTCATTGAAAAGACCATTCCGGGCTTTGACGACTACAACGAGCGCATCCGCGTACCCGGTGGCTTCCGCATGCCGCTGCCGGCGTGCGAGCGTATCTGGATGACGCCCTCGGGCAAGGCCGAGTTCTTTGTGTTCCCGGGCCTGAATGAGGATAAAGAAGTTGATGGTGATGATGTCTTGCGCCTTATCACCCTGCGCAGCCATGACCAGTACAACACGACGATCTACGCGCTCGACGATCGCTACCGCGGTGTGTTCGGGCGAAGAGACGTGTTGTTCATGAGCCCGGCGGATTTGGCCTCGCGGGGGTTGGCGCACGGCGACCTGGTGGATATCGAGACGGTCACTCAAGGGCGCAAATTGCGCTACGAGAAGATCACCGCCATCGAGTACAAGATATCCAACGGTTCGGTGGGCGCCTATTACCCGGAGGCCAACCAATTGGTGCCGCTGGACTACATCGACGTGGACAGTGGCACGCCGTCCTACAAGTCGGTGCCGGTGAGGGTCGTGCGCTCGCAGGTCAATTGAGTCAGACCGGGCTGTAGATCCGCGGCGCGTTTCGGTGAGGCACGTGAATCAGGTTGAGGTGATGCTTGCGCGCCCACTGCACCGTTAACACGGTGGGCGCCGACAAACTGACCAGCGTGCCAAACCGGGCCCTGACCGCTTTGTGAATCAGCTCCAGGCTGCAACGGCTGGTGACCACCGTGAAGCCGCTGCGGGCATCGATCCCGGCGTGCTGCATGGCCCCGATCAATTTATCCAGCGCATTGTGGCGACCGATATCCTCACGGCACAGCAGGGCTGTGCCGTCAGCACCGAAGTGCAAGGCCGCATGCAGGGCGCCGGTGCTTTTTCCCATTATCTGGGCTTCCTCGATACGCTCCCGCAGGCCCTTGAGGTGTTGCGCAGGCGGCAGGGGCGCCGGCTGCAGACTCTCCAGTTGCGGCAGGGCCTGCTCCAGCGCCTCCACCCCACACAAACCGCAACCGCTGGTGCCCGCCATTTGCCGCCGGTGATCTTTCAACGCCCAGAACGCACGGCTCGAAATCTCTACGTCGGCCTGGCAAGCCTGGTCAAAATGCGTGAGTTGAATGTCGTAGATTTCATCCAGGCTATCGACGATTGCGTTGCTCACGCTGAAACCCCGGATGAAGTCTTCGATATTGCCGGGTGAAACCATCATCACCGCCTGGCTCAAGCCGTTGTAGGTAATGGCCAGGGCGATTTCCGCCGCCAGCGCCGCCTGGGCAACCTGGGCGCCTTCGTCATATTCTCGATAGGACACATTGAGCGGTTGCGGGGCCGGTGCATTGGCATCGCCGATGGCAACGGATGGTTCTACTCGGCAAATCATAAACAAACCTCCGATACGCTAGTTTGAGCCCTGGGTGGCAAACAGCTGTTTAGCTTCTGCAAAACACTTTTCGGCGATGGCCGAGCGCGGTTCGGTTTTACGCATCACCATGCCCAGTGGTGCAAGCACACTCGCATCCGGCAGGTTGATAAACGCCAGATTCTCGATGGGGTTTTTCAGGCCGCTGCCCAACGGCATGATCGCGCAGCAAAAACCTTCGTGGATCGCCTGGAACAGTTGGTACGTCGAATCGCTTTCGAGTATGGGCTGGGGGTCGAGGCCGCGGCTGCGAAAGCTCAGGTCAATGGATTTTCGATAGTGCATGCCGTTGCTGATCATCCCCAGGGGCAATTCGGCGGCGTCTTCCCAGCTCATTTCCGTGCCTTCGAAATGGAAGTGGCGGGTGTCGTACAGCAGGCCGACGCGAGTCTCGCCCAGTTCGAAAAAGTCCAGGTAATTGGGGTTGACGTGGTCCAGGTAACACACGCCCAAGTCCAGCTGGTTGGTGCCCAAGGCTTCGATGATCTTGTCCGAGCTCATGGACGACAGGCTGAACTTGAGTTCCGGGAAGGTGTGGGACAGCCCCTGGATGTAGCTGATCGGGTTGAAGCCGCTGAGCGGCACCAGGCCCAGGCGCAGGTTACCCACCAGTTGGCCGCGACACGCAGCGGCTTCGGCGAACAACCCATCATGGGCGGCGAGCAGGGTGCGGGCCCAGGCCAGCACGCGTTCACCGGCTTGGGTGAAACCTTCGAAGCGTTGGCCGCGGGTGACCAACTCCAGGCCCAATTCATCCTCCAGGTTACGCAAGCGCATCGACAGGGTCGGCTGGGTGATGTGACAACGCGCGGCCGCCTGGCCGAAGTGGCGGGTCTGTTCCAGCGCGATCAGGAATTTGAGTTGCTTTATGTCCATTTAAGGCACCTGCCTGGGAAAAAGTAAGAGGTCATCATGAGTGCCAGTGCCGATATTCGCGGACCACAGCGAGTGAGATGCGCAGACGATCTCATTGTAGGGCTTGCGCGTCCAATCACCCATATCGAAGGCATGATCGATTCACTCGATAACCCACCCAAGGCACGCAGGAAAACCAGTGATAGAGAGGCTCGATAACCCGGTCAGCCGTAACGATTAGACAGTCATCGTTTGAGCGCTTTAGCCTCAGGCAATTGTTTTGATAATGGCCTGCCGGAGAATGAGATGAGCGTAACGTCGGATGCATTGTTTGTACCGTTGAATATTGCAGTGTTGACCGTCAGTGATACCCGGGAATATGCCAATGATACCTCCGGGCAACTGCTGGTCAGCCGGCTGCTGGAAGCCGGGCACAGCCTCAGTGAACGCAACCTGCTCAAGGATGACCTGTACAAGATCCGCGCGCAGGTCGCGACCTGGATCGCCAGCGAACAGATTCAAGTGGTGCTGATTACCGGCGGTACCGGCTTCACCGGCCGTGACAGCACGCCCGAGGCGGTCAGCTGTTTGCTGGATAAGCAGATTGAAGGTTTTGGTGAGTTGTTCCGCGCGATCTCCATCCTCGACATCGGCACTTCCACGGTCCAGAGCCGCGCCTTGGCCGGGCTGGCCAACGGTACGCTGGTGTGCTGCCTGCCAGGCTCGACGGGCGCCTGTCGGACGGCGTGGGAAGGCATCCTCGCCGAGCAACTCGATGCGCGCCACCGGCCGTGCAATTTCGTGCCGCACCTCAAGTCGGTGGCGTTGTGCGGGACACGGGGATGAGCCGTTCGCTGCTGATGTCAGTGGAGGAGGCCATTGCCGCCCTGCTGGCCATGGCGCAGGTGCAACGCCTGCAAGACAGCGAACCGGTCGTATTGGGCGAAGCGCGGCAACGCGTGTTGGCCAATGACCTGATTGCCACCCTGGATCTGCCGCCATGGCCGAACAGCGCCATGGACGGTTATGCCCTGAACGTCGGCGATTGGACGGGCGAGCCGCTGGCGGTGTCGCAACAGATTTTCGCCGGCGTTGCGCCTGAGGCGCTGTTGCCTGGCACCTGCGCTCGCATCTTCACTGGCGCACCGGTACCCGCCGGGGCCAATTGCGTCGAGATGCAGGAAAACGTCCAAGTGCTGGAAGACGGCCGCGTGCGCTTCACGCAGCCGCTGAGCGTGAGCCAGAACATCCGCCCGCAAGGTCAGGAGAACCAGGCAGGCCAGGTGTTGCTTGCGGCCGGCAAGCGGCTCGGGCCGTTCGAGTTGGCCATCGCGGCGGCGCAGGGCTGTACCCATGTGCCGGTGGTACGGCGGCCACGGGTGGCGTTGCTGTCCACGGGCGATGAACTGGCCGAGCCGGGTACGCCCCTCAAGCCCGGCTGCATCTACAACAGCAATCGCACCTTGCTCAGCCATTGGCTGAGTGCGTTGGGGTGCGAGGTCATCGATGGCGGCATTCTTCCCGACCAGCCGCAACGCACCCGGCTCAAGCTGGAACAACTGCAACATGCCGCCGATTTGATCCTCACCACCGGTGGCGTCTCGGCCGGCGATGCCGATTGCCTCGGCCAGGTGCTGCGCGAATGCGGCAAGCCATTATTCTGGAAACTCGCGATCAAGCCGGGCAAACCCTTGACCGTGGGCTACTTTGGCAACGTGCCGATGATCGGCCTGCCCGGTAACCCAACCTCGGCGTTGGTGACATTCGGGCTACTGGCGCGGGCCTACCTGTTGCGCATCCAGGGGGTCGAGGACGTCACGCCACTGAGCTTCATGGTTAACATCAGTTTTGACTGGCCCAAAGCTGGCAATCGCCGGGAATACCTGCGAGCCAGGCTGGAGGAGGGCAAGGCCGTGTTGTATCCCAACCAGAGCTCAGGCGTGTTGCTGGGCGCTTCGTGGGCGGATGGGCTGGTTGAAATTCCCGAAGGCCACACGCTGCAAGCGGGTGACACGGCACGCTTCATTCCGTTCTGCGACTTGTTCTAAGGCGAGTCAGGTGCGCCTGGTGTGGCGAGCACGCTCGCTCGCCACACCAAGGTTCTAGACTGCCCAGCGCTGCTGCGCCAAGCGATCACTTTCCCTTTCCTCGACCCAGCGCTCACCCGTCGGCGTCCGTTCACGCTTCCAGAACGGTGCGCGAGTCTTCAGGTAGTCCATCAGGAACGCACAGGCGTCAAAGGCGGCCTGCCGATGCTCACTCGCCACGCCGACAAAGACGATGGGCTCACCGACCTTCAGCGCGCCCACCCGGTGCACGATGCTCACCCGTTGCAACGGCCAGCGTTCATGGGCTTGATCGACGATCAGTTGCAAGGAGCGCTCGGTCATGCCCGGGTAATGTTCAAGGAATAACTCGCTGACCGGGTCCCCTTGGTTGATATCGCGCACATAACCCACGAACGTGGCCACGGCGCCCACGCCTGGGTCTTCGGCGTGGACGCTGCGGGTCAGTTCACCCAGATCGAACAGCGCTGTCTGAACCTGCACAGGCATGGGTCAACCTCCGGTCACGGGTGGGAAGAACGCAATTTCGTCGAAGTCCTCTATCACGGCATCCGGGGTGCACAGTTCGTGATTCAGCGCGCACATCAGGCTGGACTCACCCAGCACTTGCTGCCAGATCTCACCTCGGGCACACAGTCGTTGCCTGACGTCCTCAAGGGTGCGCAAAGATTCATCCAGCGCGATTTTCTCGCCGCCGCTGCCCAGTTGATCGCGATAACGCGCAAAGTAGTTGATCAGGATCATTGGGCGTCACCGGCGATAAACGTCCCCGACTTGCCGCCCGCTTTCTTCAGCAACTGGATACGGTCAATGATCATCCCCCGGTCTACCGCCTTGCACATGTCATAGATCGTCAAGGCCGCCACGCTGGCTGCGGTCAGGGCTTCGAGTTCGACGCCGGTCTGGCCGGTGAGCCGGCAGGTGCTGACGATCCTCACACTGTCGGGCTCCACGGCCTGCAGTTCGAGGTGAATCGAACTGAGCATCAACGGGTGGCAGAGCGGGATCAGTTCGTGGGTTCTCTTTGCCGCCATGATCCCGGCGATACGCGCGACCGCAAAAACGTCGCCCTTGGGGTGTCCATTGTGTTGGATCAACTCCAGGGTCGACGGCTGCATGCGCACCCAAGCCTGGGCCTGGGCTTCGCGGGTGGTGGCCGCTTTGTCTGTGACGTCGACCATGCTGGCCCGGCCGGCAGCGTCCAGATGTGTCAGTGAGTGGGGGTGTTCGTGCATGGGGGACCTCGGATCAGTTCAGAATGAAATCGATGGGTTGCAGCACGGGAGGCAGTGCTGTCGCGCCATTGGCGTGGAGGACTTCGCGTTCAATAGTGCGCACGATGGCATTGGTCGGCAGGTCGTTTTCGTCGTAGCCAAAGGGGTCTTCCAGCTCATCGCCAATCGCATCCAGGCCAAAAAACGTGTAGCTCACGATCGCGGTGAACAGCGGCGTCAGCCAACCCAATGGCTCGGCCATGGCGAAGGGCAGCAAGATGCAGAACATGTAGCTGGTGCGGTGCAACAACAGCGTGTAGGGGAAGGGCAGCGGGGTGCTTTTGATGCGCTCGCAAACCGTTTGTGTGCGGGTCAGCTCGCTCAAGTGCCCGGCCATCACCTGGTAGCGCCATTCGCTGATGTTCCCCGACTCGGCCAGCGTCGAGCATTGCTGGGTGACACGGCCAATGATGCTTTCCGGGATATTGGGGGTGTTGGCCGATGGCAACCGGTCCAGCCAAGGCTCCGCCACGCTCAACTCGTCTTCACGGCGCAGCCTGGCGTTCAGCGCGTGGGCGAACCCGCACAGGTTGCGCAGGATGTCACGGCGCTGGCGGGCATCCTTGATGACTTGGGTTTCGCGAATCATTGCGCGCACCTGCGTCACCATCAGGCCGAGCGCTTTACGCCCTTCGTACCAGCGGTCATAGCAGGCGTTGTTGCGAAAACTCATGAAGATCGAGAGTGACAAGCCCAGCAGCGTGAAGGGCGTGGCGTTGACCCTGGAGAAGTACGCCGGGTGCAGGGTCTCGACCAGCACGATTGCCGAGGCCAGCAGGGTCACCAGCAGGCTGCGCAGCGCGATGCGCCTGGCGACGGAGCCCTTGAGCGAAATCAAGACACCGATCAGGTTGGGTTTGGCTCGGACGATCATGCGCTACAGCCTTCTGCAAAAAGAGGGAAAACCGGGCGGTCAGCCGCCCGTCATGTTCATGAAGCGGACAACCTGCACGTCATCGTTGAGCTCGAAGTTATGCCGGTACGGCTTGAGTTTCATCGACTCGAGAATGGCGCTCTGCAGTCGTTGCGGCTCACCCGGATAACGGCGCAGGACTTCCTTGAGATCGACCGAATGTTCATTGCCCAGGCACAGCAGCAGCCGGCCCTCGACGGTCAGCCGCACGCGGTTGCACGTGCCGCAGAAGTTATGGCTGTGCGGGGAAATGAAGCCCAGGCGAATATGCGGCGCCTCGGCCAGGCGCCAGTAACGTGAAGGGCCTTGGGTCGATTCCGCAGAGTCGATCAGGGTGTAGCGCTCGGCGATACGCTCGCGCACTTGCGCGCTGGAGTAGAACGCCTCGGCACGGCTGTGTTCGCTGATGACGCCCAAGGGCATTTCTTCGATAAACGAAATATCCAGGCCTCGGTCGATGGCGAACGCCACGAGGTCGTTGATTTCGTGATCGTTGCGCCCCTTCATCACCACGCAATTGAGCTTGGTGCGTTGGAAACCCGCCGCATTCGCCGCGTCGATACCGGCGATCACCTTGGCCAAGTCGCCGGTGCGCGTCAGTTCGCGAAAGCGCGCCGGGTCCAGGCTGTCGAGGCTGATGTTCAGGCGTTTGAGCCCGGCATCGAACAGCGGTGCGGCCAGCTTGCCCAATTGCGAGCCGTTAGTGGTCATGCACAACTCGCGCAGGCCGGGCAGCGCCGCGATGCGCCGGCACAGCTCAACCACGCCCGGGCGGATCAAGGGTTCGCCGCCGGTCAGGCGGATTTTTCGCGTGCCCAGCGTCACAAAACTTTCGGCCAATTGATAAAGCTCTTCCAGTGTGAGGATGCGCTGGCGCGGCAGGAATTCCATGTCTTCAGCCATGCAATACACACAACGGAAATCGCAGCGGTCGGTCACCGACATCCTGAGGTAGTCGACCCGGCGAGAAAAACTATCCATCAAGATTTGGTCGGTCATTAAAACCTCCGGCAGCGACTCATTGACCGTAGTCAGGGCGCTGGTTTTTTGGGGGCTCAATAGGAATAAGAGCCTTGTTTGAGTCAAGGCTAGAGTTGTTTTTTAAGTTCGTCTAATCACTATTAGCAACCGGCTGATCGACGAAATCTATGAGGTTTTATTTGTTATTTTTATTGCGGTTTTATGGTTTTATCTTGTTGAAAATACAGGCTATTTTCCTTGATAGATGGTTTCGATGAGGTGGTCATTATTTGTGATTAGACAGGGTATTCAGGCGCGCATAGTCTGAACGCGTAACCCGATGTAGAGCCCGTGAAACGGGTCGGCGCAAATGACGTTTAGTTGTTGATAACGAGGTTTGCGTTTTGCGATGCCTGAAGAACAACCATTAATAAAGGCTTTAAGTTAGGCCGCCGCCTACGTGTGAAGTCTTGGAGAAATACCATGAGCGAAGTTGAGCGTTATAAACCGTACAAGGGGGCGGCCGCAGGTTGGGGCGCACTGATTGCGGTGACGAAAAACTGGCTGGGCAGTGAAAACGCATTCAAGAACATCCGCGCGATGCTCAAGACCAACCAGAATGGCGGCTTTGACTGCCCGGGTTGTGCATGGGGCGAGTCGCCGGAAAGCGGCATGGTCAAGTTCTGCGAGAACGGCGCCAAGGCGGTTAACTGGGAAGCCACCGGGCGCCTGGTCAACCCGGCATTCTTCAATAAATACACGGTGTCGCAGCTGGCGGCGCAAAGTGACTATTGGCTTGAGTATCAGGGGCGCCTGACGCACCCGATGCGTTATGACGCCTCGCTGGACCGTTATGTCGAAACCAGTTGGGACGACGCCTTTGCCTTGATCGCCAAGCACCTCAAGGAGCTGACGTCGCCGGATCAGGCAGAGTTCTATACCTCGGGCCGTGCCAGTAACGAAGCCGCTTACCTGTATCAGCTGTTCGTTCGCGCCTACGGTACCAACAACTTCCCCGATTGCTCGAACATGTGCCACGAGGCCAGCGGCCTGGGCATGGACGACAGCGTCGGCGTGGGCAAAGGCACGGTGACGTTTGATGACCTGGAGGAGGCCGATGCGATTTTCGTCATCGGGCAGAACCCGGGCACCAACCACCCACGCATGCTCGAGCCGCTGCGCGAGGCGGTGAAGCGCGGTGCTCAGGTGATTTGTTTCAACCCGCTCAAAGAGCGCGGCCTGGAACGTTTCCAGCACCCGCAGCATCCGCTGGAGATGCTCACCAACGGCTCCGAACCCACCTCGTCGGCGTACTTCCGTCCGGCCCTGGGGGGCGACATGGCGGCGTTTCGTGGCATCGCCAAGTTCCTGCTGGAATGGGAGCGTGATGCGCTGGAGAACAATGGCGAGGCTGTATTCGACCGTGCATTCATTGCCGAACACACCTCCGGCCTCGAGAGCTACCTGGCGGAAGTGGACGCCACTTCGTGGGAACACATTGTCGAGCAGTCCGGCCTGAGCCTCGCCGACATCGAGCTCGCTGCGCGCATGTACCGCCGCGCCAAACGCGTCATCATGTGCTGGGCGATGGGCGTGACCCAGCACACGCACTCGGTGGTGACCGTGCAGGAAATCATCAACGTGCAGCTGTTGCGCGGCAATATCGGCCGGCCGGGGGCAGGGCTGTCGCCAGTGCGTGGGCACAGTAATGTGCAGGGCGACCGCACCATGGGAATCAACGAGCTGGCGCCGCCGGAGTTGATCAATGCGCTGGAAGCACGTTTTGATTTCAAGGTGCCGCGCCGCCATGGTCACAACACGGTAATGGCGATTGCAGCCATGGAAGAGGGGCGCTCCAAAGTCTTCATTGGCCTGGGCGGCAACTTCGCGCAGGCGACGCCGGACACCCCACGCACCCACGCCGCGTTGCGCAAATGCGACCTGACCGTGCATATCGCCACCAAGCTCAACCGCAGCCATCTGGTGACCGGCCGCGAAGCCCTGATCCTGCCGTGCCTGGGCCGTACCGATATCGACATGCAGGAAGAAGGTCCGCAAGGCGTGACGGTGGAAGACACCTTCAGCATGGTGCACATTTCCCATGGCCAGCTGAAACCCAAGTCGTCATTGATGCGCTCGGAGCCGGCCATTATCGCCGGGATCGCCAATGCGACCCTGGGTAAACACCCGATCGACTGGCTGTGGGCGGTGGCTGACTACAGCCGTATCCGCGACTTGATCGCCGACACCATTCCCGGCTTCAAGGACTTCAACAAAAAACTGCTGCACCCTGGCGGCTTCCACCTGGGCAACAACGCGGCGCAACGCATCTGGAAAACCTCCAGCGGTAAAGCCCAGTTCACCTCTAGCGTGCTGCCTGCTCACTTGGTCAGCGAAGGCGTGCGCAACCTCGACGTCAAGCCGGACCTGATCCTGCAGACCATGCGTTCCCACGACCAGTACAACACCACGTTGTACGGGCTCGATGACCGCTATCGCGGGGTTTATGGCATGCGCGATGTGGTGTTCGTCAATGAGCAGGACATTCGCAAGCTGGGCTACGAGCCAGGGCAAAAGGTCGACATGGTGTCGCTGTGGGGCGATGGACGGGAGCGTCGGGTCAGCGGCTTCACGTTGATTGCCTACGATATTCCAGCCGGCCAGGCCGCTGCCTATTACCCGGAAACCAACCCGTTGGTGCCGTTGGAAAGCTACGGCGACCGTACCTATACCCCGACGTCGAAGTTCATCGCCATTCGGCTTGAACCGGCGCCGGCCAGCAACCTGATTCAGTCCCTCGGCGCTTGAGCCGGACCGGGGCGGCCTGAGCGTCGCCCCGGGTTTTGCTGATCACTGGACACCGTGCGTCATGGGCCGCGAGGCCCAAGGCAGCCGGGCTTGACCACTATGAGGGTATCGTCATGTTCAATCTTGAGGCGCTGGACCTGGCGCGAATTCAATTCGCGTTCACGGTCTCGTTTCACATTATCTTCCCCGCCATCACCATCGGCCTGGCCAGTTTCCTGGCCGTGCTTGAAGGGCTGTGGCTGAAAACCAACAACTCGGTCTACAAGGACCTGTATCACTTCTGGTCGAAAATCTTCGCCGTCAACTTCGGCATGGGCGTGGTATCGGGCCTGGTCATGGCTTACGAGTTCGGTACCAACTGGAGTCGGTTTTCTGACTTTGCCGGGAGCATCACCGGGCCGTTGCTCACCTATGAAGTGTTGACTGCATTCTTCCTGGAGGCAGGCTTCCTGGGCGTGATGCTGTTTGGCTGGAACCGGGTAGGGCGTGGGTTGCACTTCTTTTCCACGGTCATGGTTGCCATCGGTACGTTGATCTCCACGTTCTGGATTCTGGCCTCCAATAGCTGGATGCAGACACCGCAGGGGTTTTCCATCGTAGACGGCCGGGTCATGCCGCTGGACTGGTTCGCCATCGTCTTCAACCCGTCGTTCCCGTTCCGCCTGGCGCACATGGCCATTGCGGCGTTCGTCGCCACCGCGTTTTTTGTCGGTTCGTCGGCCGCCTGGCATCTGCTGCGCAAGAACGACACGCCACCGGTGCGCAAGATGCTTTCAATGGCGATGTGGATGGCGTTGATCGTGGCGCCGATCCAGGCGGTCGTCGGTGACGCCCATGGCCTGAACACCCTGGAGCACCAACCGGCGAAAATTGCCGCTATCGAAGGGCACTGGGAGAACGTCGGTAACGAGGCAACGCCGCTGGTGCTGTTCGGCATTCCCGACATGGACGCCGAAAAGACCCGTTATGCAATCGAAGTCCCTTACCTGGGCAGCCTCATCCTGACCCACAGCCTGGATAAACAGATCCCGGCGCTCAAGAGCTTCCCTAAAGAGGACCGGCCGAACTCCACGATCATTTTCTTTAGCTTCCGGATCATGGCCGGGCTCGGGATGTTGATGATCTTCACCGGGTTGCTGGGGCTTGCCTTGCGTCGAAATGGCGCGCTGTATCGCAACCGCCTGTTCTTGCGCCTGGTGTTGTTCATGGGGCCAACCGGTCTTATCGCGATGCTGGCCGGGTGGATCACCACCGAGGTCGGTCGCCAGCCGTGGGTGGTCTACGGGCTGCTGCGCACTGCCGATGCGGCGTCCAATCACACCGTCACGCAGTTGAGCATCTCCCTGGCGTTGTTTGTGGTGATCTACTTCTCGGTATTTGCCGTGGGCATCGGCTACATGATGAAGCTGGTACGCAAGGGCCCGCAGCCCCATCACGACCATCCGCCTCAGGGCGGCCCCGGCCAGGAACGCACGCCACGCCGTCCCCTGTCCGCTGTCACCGAGACGCTGGCGTCCGGCGACCACACCAACTGATCAAGGGGATTACACATGGGCATTCAAGGTATAGACCTGTCGTTGATCTGGGGCGTGATCATTGCCTTCGGGGTGATGATGTACGTGATCATGGATGGCTTCGACCTGGGGTTGGGCATCCTGTTTCCGTTGATCCCGGACGAGCAGGAGCGCGACGTGATGATGAACACCGTGGCGCCGGTGTGGGACGGCAACGAGACCTGGCTGATCCTCGGCGGGGCGGCGTTGTACGGTGCGTTTCCGCTGGCCTATTCGGTGATTCTGGAGGCGTTGTACCTGCCGCTGATCTTCATGCTGGCTGGGCTGATCTTTCGCGGTGTGGCGTTTGAATTCCGCTTCAAGGCCAGCCCGCAAAAGCGGCATATCTGGGACATGGCCTTTATCGGCGGTTCGTTCCTGGCGACCTTTTGCCAGGGCGTGGTGATTGGTACCTACATTGCCGGCATCCCCGTGGTGAATCGCCAGTTTGCCGGTGGCACCCTGGATTGGTTGTCGCCATTCCCGCTGTTCTGCGGCGTGGGGCTTGTGGTGGCCTACGCATTGCTGGGCAGCACCTGGTTGCTGGTCAAGACCGAAGGCATGCTTGAATCGCGGATGCGCCTGTTCAGTCACTACCTGGCGTTCGCGCTGATGGCGGTGGTGGCGGTGTTGTGTGTATGGACACCGTGGCTGCACCCGGAAATTGCCACGCGCTGGTTCGCCCATGCCCACATCGCGGTGTTCGGCGTACTGATGCTGCTGGGGGTACTGGCCCTGGTCGGGCTGTTGAAGACCTTGCGTCAACATCACTCCCACTGGCCGTTCGTGTTCACGCTGGTGCTGGTATTCCTGGGTTATATCGGCCTGGCCTTCAGCATCTGGCCGAATATCGTGCCGCCGTCCATCAGCCTGTGGGACGCCGCATCACCACCGTCCAGCCAGTTGTTCATCCTGATTGGCACCTTGTTCATCCTGCCGATCATCCTGATGTACACCTGCTGGAGCTACTACGTGTTCCGCGGCAAAGTGAGGATTGGCGATGGCTACCATTAAGGCTGAAAAACCGCTGCCTTTTTACAAGCAGGTGGCGCAGTTGAGCCTGCTGTTTTTAGGTGGGCTGATCATGTTGGCCGCCACTCCGGCCCTGACGATGGAGTTGACCCATGGAACGCTCTGAAGTGTCGCAAACCCAACATAAGCCGGGCCCCTGGTACCAGCGGGTGCTTTGGCTGATCGCTATTTGGTTCGCCAGTGTGGTCGCACTCGGCATCGTGGCCAGTGGTTTTCGCTGGATGATGCACATGGCCGGCATGACCAGCCATTAAGCGCGCATTTCACCCCATGAAAGGCCGGCGCTCAAGGTAGCGCCGGATCCAGGAGAGCACCATGTCGGAACGTATTGATAAAACGCATCCCGTTGAATACAAGACAAAAAAAGGAATTGTGGTACAGATTGGCTTCAGTTGGAGCCCGCCCCTCGATGTGCCGGTTGGGGCTACGCTGACCCTGGCAGGGTCAACGTCCCCCGAAGCCTTTGTCGAGGGTGCTCATTGGGACAGTTACGACCAAGCGTTTAAGGCAGCGCAAGACGCCGCCGAGCGCTGGGTTAATTTTCTGCCTCGATAAACACCACGGGCGCGCTCCGTTGCCTGCACTAAACACACGAAAAGCCATTCAAGCGAATGGCTTTTTTTTGCCTGCGCGTTGAGCAATCGCGGCTTCGGCGCTGTTTCATGGCAGCGTCAACGCAGGAAAAACCGATAGCCATCAACTTGAAATGTTTAAGTGGTTTAATGTGCCAGTCGGCCCGCGATGGAACCGCAAGCCGACGCTCATTGATTCACCCTAAGGAGCTACACCATGCAAGGACGTATGAAGTTCAAACACCTGGCGTTTCTGTTGATCCCGCTTGTCGCCGCCTGTACGACACCCGATAGATCCCGTGAATCCGCCGTCACGCCTCAGGCCCAGCCACAACAGGCATTGCCGTTCGACAACTGCTCGGTCGGCTGCCCGGCCGGCGGTAGCCCCCTGACGTTGAACCGCCAGGCGTACACACTGAACAACAACGGCTCGACCAAGTTTGCCAACTGGGTGTCGTACCGGATCACCAAGGACACCCCGGCCAGCGGTCGCTCGCGTGACTGGAGGACCGACCCGGACATCCCGGCCGGCGAGACGCTCGACCCGGTCGATTACAACGGCGCCAATGTCGCGCTCAAAGTCGACCGTGGCCATCAGGCCAACCTCGCGTCGATGGCTGGCGTGCCCGACTGGCAAACCCTCAATTACCTGTCCAACATCACGCCGCAGAAGGCCGACCTCAACCAGGGACCGTGGGCGCGCCTCGAAGATCAGGAGCGTAACCTCAGCAAAGACCCCGGCATTGACCAGGTGTATGTCGCCACCGGGCCGCTCTATGAGCATTTTGTCGGCACGTTGCCAGGGACGAACAAGGTGCACACCATTCCCAGTGGCTACTGGAAAATCATCTTCGTTGGCAGCTCACCTGAAAACGGGGTGTATGCCTCGTTCGTGATGAATCAGGAAACGCCCAAAGGCGCGAACTTCTGTGACTACCAGGTGACCGTCAGCCAAATCGAAGAGCGCTCGGGGCTGAGGTTCTGGAGCAACCTGCCACAAGCGCTGCAGGCCGCGCTGAAGGCCAAGCAGGGTCAATTGCCGAGCCGGATCGGCTGCAAGCAGGTAGGTGCCTGACTTAGCCGTTCAGCAACTCCAACGACGCGGGCTGTCACGGGGTGGTGTGAAGCCATACCGTGACACACAGCCCGCGCTGTTCCAGCGTATCGCTGAATGACAGCTGCACCCGTGCGCCCGTGCGTTCGGCGATCGCCTTGACGATCGATAAGCCCAGCCCGGAGCCGGCTTCGTCGGTGCCCAGGCTGCGGTAGAACGGGTCGAATACCCGTTCGCGCTCTTGGGCGGGAATGCCGGGGCCGGAGTCCTTGACCTGCAGTTGAACGGCGCCTGGCATCAGCGCCACCGACAGGTCGATACGCCCGCCCGGCGGGGTATAGCGGATGGCGTTGTCCACCAGGTTCTTCACCAGGGTGAACAGGTCCATTGCGTTGAAGACCACCCGCACATCCTCGGCGCCTTCCACGCCGATATCGATCTGCTTGAGGTCGGCCAGCGGCAGCAAATCTTCCAGCACTTGCCGATACACGTCATGCACCGACAACGGGGTGGTGGCCCGCTCCGCTGTCGATTGCGCGGCCGCCAGGCTCAGGAGTTGGTCGATGAGTTTTCGGCCGCGTTCGATCCCCCGGTACAACGGTTCAAAACGCTCACGGCTCAGCGCTGACAGGTCGGTGGCGGCCAGCCGGTCGGCTTGCAGGGACAAGGCGGTCATGGGCGAGCGCAGTTCATGGGCGGCATCGGCGACAAAGCGGCGTTGGCTGTCCATGGATTGCGCCACGCGGGCCAGCAAGCGATTGATGGCGACCACGAACGGGCGGACTTCGGTGGGCAGGTGCTGCTCATCGATGGGGTGCAGTGCCTGTTCGGCCCGCTGGTCGATTTCCGCCGCCAGTACCCCAATCGGGCGAAACAGCTTGCGCACCAGGTCACCCACCACCAGCAGCAGTACCGGAAACAACACCAGGAACGGCAACAAGCTACGCCAGGCGCTCTCGCGCGCGTCCTTGTCACGGGCATCTTGCTCCTGGGCCACGGCAATGCGCTCGCCCTGTGCCGTGGTGTGCACCAGGACACGGAAGGCTTCGCTCGCCACCTCCACAGTCGACAAGCCGTCGGCGAGGGTGGTGGGAAAGGGCAGGGGCAGCGCCTCATCGGTGGCGCCCGTGGCGTGCTGGCCGTCACCCAGGTACTGGACGATCACCCGGGACTCTTCATCATCCCCCACCAGCGCCGTGCCTTGCGGGTAGCGCAGGGTCATGTGCTGGCGATCGAACAACATCGCCACCTGGCGCAAGGTGGCGTCCTGTTGTTCGTGGGCTTCTTCAAAGGCCGAGACAAAGGCAAACACGCTGGCTACCAGCGCCACCAGCAGAATCGCCAGGGACAGGGTCACCGACAACCGCAGTTGGACCGACTCGCTCAAACGCTTTTTGAAACCATCCATCCCATGCCCCTGACGTTCTTGATCACATGACTTCCCAACTTGCGCCGCAGGGCGTGAATCAAGAACTCGATGGCATTGCTTTCGACCTCGTTGCCCCACCCATACAGGCGGTCTTCCAGGTCGCTGCGTGAGAGGATCGCTCCCGGACGAATCAGCAGGGCTTGCAGCAGTGCAAACTCGCGACTGGACAGCGCCACGTCAGGGTGCTCCTCGGTGCTGGCTTGCTTGGACAGCAGGTCCAGCGAGACCACCCCGTTGCCCAATAGCGGCAGCGCGCTGCCACCTTTACGGCGCAGTACCGCGCGCATGCGTGCGAGCAATTCCGGGATGTCGAAGGGTTTGAGCAAATAGTCATCCGCTCCGCCGTCGAGCCCGCGCAGGCGGTCGTCGAGGCTGTCACGGGCGGTGATGATGAGCAAGGGCACGGGGTTGTTGCGCGCTCGAATCGTGTCCAGCACATCGAGGCCGTCCTTGCCGGGCAGGCCGAGGTCCAGCAGCACCAGGTCGTAGGGCTGGGTGTCGAGTGCGGCCAGGGCCGTCAGGCCGTTCTTTACCCAGTCGGTGGCATAGCTCGCATCGCTGAGTGCGCGCTGGAGGGCGTCGCCAATCATCGGGTCGTCTTCGACCAGCAGTATCCGCATGTCGTTTTCTATCCCAAAGGGTAGGCGCAAAAAAACAAACGCGGCGAGGTGATCGCCGCGTTCGTATTGAAGCACTTGCGCCGGCGTTTGTCCGGTATCAGCCCTTCATCAGGTCGAAGGTCTTGAGCAGGTCATTCATCGAGGATTGGCAGTCGGCCTGGTTCGGGTTGCCGTCACGCAATGCCGAGAGCGCGCGGTCGATGGCTTTGTCCAGCACGTGCCAGTCGTTGGCAGCGCGTGGCTTGATACCGGCTTCGGCGGCGTCCCACTGGGTCTCCAGGTCTTTGATACGGGTTTTGGCGCCTGCCAGGTCGTTCTTGGCGACCAGCGCGGAGACGTCCACCGCAATGCTGCGGAACTCGGTCAAGTCACCCAGTTTCGACGCTTGGCGTTGGCTGCTGGTTGAGCCGGCATCGGCACTGGCGTTGGGCTTGTCAGCAGGTTTTGAGCAGCCGGTGGCGATACCCAGCATAAAGATCGCTGAAACAATGGCGGCGTGACGAATCATGTTTTGAACTTTGCTCATGACGGTTTCCTTGAGGTGAATATTCATTGAGTGATGGCTTTGCGGTTGCCGACGCTGATTTGCGCCACGGCCACCAGCAGGACAATGACGCAGAGGAACAACGCGCTGGTCCAGCTGGCGCCCATGCCCAGGCCGCCGTAGGTCTTGGCCTGGGTGAGCAGGTCGCCCAGGGACGCGCCGAACGGCCGGGTGAGGATGTAGGCGATCCAGAATGTCAGCACCGAGTTGACCCCCAGGCGCCAGGCCACCAGTGTGGCGGCGATCAAGCCGGCGAAGATCACCGCGCCCAGGGTAAAGCCCAGGCCCAGCGCTTCGGTGGCCAGGTCACCGGCGGCGGTGCCGAGGGCAAAGGTGCACAGCACGGTGGTCCAATAGAACCACTCGCGGCGCGGGGTGACGATGTCGCGAATCGACAGGCTGCGTTCGGTGCGATACCAGGCCATGAAGTTGAGTGCGAGCAGCACGGAGAAAATCGCCGTGCTGGCGTACAGGCTGACGTCGAGTTTATCGGTGAGGATGTCGGTAATCTGCGTGCCGACGATGCTTACCAGCACCACGGTCAGCCAGTAGATCCAAGGGGTGTAAGCCTTGGTGCGCATTTGCCAGAACAACGCGACCGCCAGCAGTGCGGCCATGCCGATGCTGGTCCAGCCGGCACCGAAACCGGCATCCACCGCGAGGTAGTCCGCGCCGGTTTCGCCCACGGTCGTGGACAAAATCTTGATCACCCAGAATGACAGCGTCACTTCGGGTACTTTGTTCAGCCAACGGGCTGCTGTGGCATTCATCGGGGTTACCTCTCCTTGCAGGTGCGCAGGTTGGCGCAGGAGAGAAGGTAAGCCCCGAAACTTAGCTGAGACTGAGGGCCGGCTCTTTTTTCAACACATGGGCCATGCCCACGGTCGTGAGGTGCACCACGCTCCCGGTGGGTGGCGCCTGCAGGCCGGAGCTGCGCACCAGAATGGCTTGGCCCGGCGCGTGCTCATCGGCCTCCAGCACCACGGTCAGCGTGCAGGTATTGCCGCCGAACTCGCGCTCGGTGACGACCCCACGGCAACCGGAAACGTCGGTGGTACTCAGCTGCAGTTGCTCCGGGCGCAGCATGATCCGTGTCGCCGCGAGGTCCGCGTGGTTGTCGACCTGCACGCGGCCCAGGCCGCAGTGGGCCCAGCCTGCTTCGATCCGGGCGGGCAGCACCACCGCTTCACCGAGGAATAACGCGGTCTGCTCATCGACGGGGTATTGGTACAGGTCCATCGGAGGGCCTGACTGCACCAGCCGCCCCTGGCGCATCACCGCCAATTGATCGGCGAACGACAGCGCCTCACTTTGATCATGAGTGACCAGGATCGTGGTAATGCCGGCGTCGCTCAGCAGCCGTGCGACCATCTTGCGCATGGCCGAGCGCAGCCCGGTGTCCAGGGCGGAAAAGGGTTCATCCAGCAGCATCAGGCGTGGCTGTTGCGCCAATGCCCGGGCCAGCGCCACACGTTGCTGCTGGCCGCCGGACAATTCATGGGGCCAGCGCCGGGCCATGTTGGCGTCCAGGGCGACGCTGTCCATCAGTTCGGCAATACGCTCATGCCGTGACGGGTGCCTGGCAGCCAGGCCGAAGCCGATATTGTCGGCCACGGTCATGTGCGGGAACAGCGCACCATCCTGCGGCACATAGCCGATCTGGCGCTGGTGGGCCGGCACCGCGTGGGTGGCATCCACCAGTGTCTGGCCGTTGAGGGTCAGGCTGCCGGTGTCGGGAAATTCAAAACCGGCGATCATCCGCAGCAAGGTGGTCTTGCCGGAGCCGGAGGGCCCGACGATCACGGTGCGGCTACCGGTGGGCACCGCCAGGGTGACGTCCGCCAAGGCCCGCTGGGTGCCAAAGGTTTTGCAGATGGCGTGGAGTTCGAGGGCGTTCATCGGCCTGCCGTGCGTTTGGATTGGTGATAGAGGAGGCCGGTCAACGGCAGTGACAGCAGGATCATGATCAACGCGTAAGGCGCCGCTGCGGCGTAGTCGATCTCGCTGGTCATTGCCCAGAAACCGGTGGCCAGGGTGCGCGTGCCGTTTGGTGCCAACAATAACGTGGCCGTCAGTTCATTGGTGATCGCCAGGAACACCAAGGCGGCACCGGCCGCTGCTGCCGGTGCGGCCAGGCGCAGGGTGATCAACCAGAGCGCGCGCCCGGGTGAGCGGCCGAGGCTGCGGGCCATGTTTTCCAGCTCCACCGGGGCCTGGGCGATACCGGCGCGCAAACTCACCAGTGCCCGTGGCAAGAACATCAGCAGGTAGGCGAGCAGCACCGTAATTGTGGTTTGGTAGATCGGCCGGGCGAAATGGATGGTCACCGTGACCAACGCCAGGGCCACGACGATGCCGGGCAACGAACTGGTGATGTAGTTGCAGCTTTCCAGGATGCGCTGCAAGCGCCCCGGCGCCCGAATCGACAGCCAGGCAATCGGCACCGCCGCGCAGGTGGTCAGCACGGCGCCGGCGACGCCGAGCAGCACGGTTTGCTCCAGCGCCGGCAGTAATTCGCTGAACTGCCAGACCTCGCGGCCACCGGCGATCAGCCATTTGCCCAACGTGATCAACGGCACGCCCAGGGCCAGCGCACAGGTCACGCCTTGCAGGCCCAGGGCAAGCAGGGTGGTGCGCGGGCCCAAGGTGATGATGCGCTGTTCCCGGGCACTGCCGGAGCCGACCCGCGCATACCGCGCATGGCCGCGAGCAGCGGACTCCGTCACCAGCATGGCCAGGCAGCACAGGGCCAGGATCGCCGCCAGCATATTGGCTGCAGGGCCATTAAAGGTCGATTTGAACTGATCGAAAATCGCGGTGGTGAAGGTGTCAAAACGGATCATTGCGTACAGGCCATATTCGGCCAGCAAATGCAGGCCCACCAGCAATGCTCCGCCGCAGATCGCCAGGCGCAGTTGCGGCAGCACCACGCGCCGGAACACCGCCCAAGGCTTGAGGCCCAGGGACTCGGCCACGTCTTCAATGGCCGGATCAAGCCGGCGCAGTGTCGCCGCCACCGGCAGGTACAGAAAGGGGAAATAGGCAATCACCGACACCAGCACGCCTGCCGGTAAACCATGGATCGACGGCACCAGGCTGACCCAGGCGTAACTGTGCACGAACGCCGGCACCGCCAGCGGCGCGACCGCCAACAGCGACCATGCGCGTCGCCCCGGCAGGTTGCTGCGCTCGGTCAACCACGCCAGCGCAGTGCCCAGCACCACGCACAAGGGCAGGGTGAACAGCACCAGCAGCACGGTGTTGACCAATAACTCGCCCACCCGTGGGCGCCACACCAACGCTTCGATCTGCGCCCAGCCGATTTGCCATGACACGCCGATCACAAAGGCAATCGGCAGGAGTGCCAACAGCGACACCAGCACCGACAAACTTGTGACCCACGTGCCCCCGCGGCGGCTGAACAGGCCGCGGGCGCGTCGTTGTGGTTGCATGGGTATCGCCTGGGCGATACCGGGCAGTGGGGGTTGCGGCAGCAATCAGAGCAGTCCGGCTTGGGTCATCAGCTCGACCGCTTTTTTGCTGTTGAGTTTGGACGCATCGACCTTCGGGGCGTCCAGTTGTGCCAGTGGCACCAGCTTGGGGTTCGATTGGGCATTCTGGCCGACGGCGTATTCGAACGAATTGCCGTCCTTGAGGATGGCCTGGCCTTCTTTGCCGGTGATCCATTTCAAGAATGCCTGGGCCTGCTCCTGATGTTTGCTGGAGGCCAGCACACCGCCGCCGGAGATGCTCACAAACGCGCCCGGGTCTTGGTGCTTGAAGTAGTGCAGACGGGTGTTCTTGCTGTTTTCGCCGGTCTTGGATTGATCGACCAGGCTGTAGTAGTGATAAATCACGCCGCTGTCGATTTGGCCGGCGTTCACGGCTTTGAGCACCGCGCTGTTGCCACGGTAAATGGACGCGTTGGCTTTCATCGCCTTGAGCCAATCGAGGGTGGCGGCTTCGCCTTTGAGTTCCAGTACGGCGGCGACGATAGCCTGGAAGTCGGCACCGGCCGGCGATGCAGCCCAACGGCCTTTCCAGCTTGGCGCGGCGAGGTCGAGCAGGGATTTGGGCAGGTCGGCTTCTTTGAGTTTGCTCGGGTTGTACACAAACACCGTGGAGCGCGCGGCAATGCCGAGCCATTTGCCGTGAGCCGGGCGATAGGCCGCGTCTACTTGGGTCAGGGTGGTCGGTGCCACGGGGGCGAACAGGCCGGCGTTGTCCACCAGCACCATGGCCGGGGAGTTTTCGGTGAGGAACACATCCGCCGGGGAAGCGGCGCCTTCCTGCACGATCTGGTTGCCCATTTCGGTGTCGTCGCCGTTGCGCAGGGTCACCGGGATCCCGGTTTCCTGGGTGAAACCTTCGACCCACGCCTTGGTGAGGCTTTCGTGCTGAGCGTTGTACACCACGATGCCAGCCGTATCACCGGCATACACATGGCCTGCACTGACCAGTGCGGCGGCGATCAGGGCTTTCTTGACGAACGAAGGAAATCGGGTGGTCATGTGGCGGGCGCTCCGGTGTTTTAGGGATGCAGGAGAAGTCCGTAAAGGTCGCTTGATAGTAGACCAATAGGAATCATTTGCATGTTTGGGCGCGGCGAATGTAGAGGCGCAGATGAGAAAAAAACGTCAAATAAATGTGATGAGGATGGTAAAACGATCGTTCCCGGGCGGGAACGATCAGGCACGGCGTTACGCCTTGTTCACTAGCTCTACCCGGCACCCAGGCGCCGCGTCACTGACGGTCAGTTGCAGATCATGCAACCGCGCTACCGCCGCGACCATGCTCAGCCCCAGGCCATTGCCCGGTGTATGCCGGCTGGCTTCGGCACGGTACAGCCGGCGCAGCACGGCCTGGCGTTCGGCTTCGGGGATACCGGGGCCGTTGTCGGTCACCTGCAGCCCAACACCGGATGCTGTCGCCATGATGTTCACCCGCACCTGGCTGTGTTCGGGGGAAAACTTGATCGCGTTGTCGAGCAGGTTGCACAGGGCATCGAACAATAACTGCGCATCCCCGGCGAGGGTTGCCGGGGTCGGGCTGGTCGCGACGCTGAGGTGTATGCCGCGCTCTTCGGCCAACGGTTCGTACAGTTCGGCGGCGTCGGCGGCGATCAGGTTGAGATCCACGGGAGCAAAGTGGCTACGGCGCGCGCTGTTTTCGATCTCGGAGATGCGCAGCAGTGCCTTGAAGGTCAGCAACAAGCCCTTGGCTTCGCTCAGGGCGGCCTCGACGCTGGCGGCGTAGTCCGCAGGGCCCATGTCGCGCCGTTGGGCGCGTTCCAGGCCGGCGATCAGGCGGGTCAGCGGGGTGCGCAGGTCATGGGCAATGTCATCGCACACGCCCTTGACCTCGCTCATCAGGCGCTCCAGTTCATCGAGCATGCCGTTGACCACGCGCGCCAGGCGGTCGATGTCGTCGTTATTGCCGCGCACCGGCAGGCGGCCGGTCAGGTCGCCTTCGACAATGCCCTTGATGGCGCGGCTGACCTTGTCCAGGCGCCGGTGTGCCGAATAACCCAGTACCACCGCGCCGACCAGGCCCACCAACAACAGCAGCAGGCCACCGGAGATCAGGGCGTTGATCAGCAGCTCGTCGAACTCGCGAATGTCATGCACATCCTGCGCGACCAGCAGCAGCTTGCCGTCATCCAGGCGATGCACGATAAACCGCACCGGGCGGTGGTGCCCGTTGGCCCGCAGCCAGCGAAACTCCTGGGGTTTGTCCAGGGCCGTATACGGCGGCAACTCACGGATCTCGCCGGCAATGTATTGCCCTTGAGCATCGAACAAGCTGTGCGGCAGGCGGGCTTCAGTGTCTTGGGCGGCGTGTTTGCGCAGTTCGTGCAAACGCAACTCGGGGTCCTGGGCGCTGCGGTTTTCCACCTGGCGATACAACGCGATATCCGCCTCGGTCTTGAGGTAGAACGCGGTTTGCCAATAGATGTAGCCGAACAGCGCCAGGAACGAGCAGCCGAACAGGCCCAGGAACAACAGGCCGGTGCGAAAACTGATGGTGCGTGGGATTTCACTCAGGCGAACGGAGGACATAGCCGGCTCCCCGTACGGTGTGGATCATCTGCCCTTCGCCTTCGCCGTCGATTTTGCGCCGCAGGCGGCCGATGTGCACTTCGATGACATTGGTGCGCTCGTCATAGCTGTAGTTCCACACGGCTTCAAACAGCATGGTGCGGGTAATGACTTGACCCGCGTTGCGCATCAGGTGTTCGAGCAGGGCGTATTCGCGAGGGACCAGTTCGATCACCCGCTCACCACGCCGGACGGTGCGGCGCAGCAAGTCGACTTCCAGGTTGGCCACCCGCAGGTGCGTTTCCTGCGCCGGGGCCGAAGGTTCGCCGCGACGGCGGTTCAGCGCATCCAGGCGCGCGGTCAGCTCGATGAACTCGAAGGGTTTGGTCAGGTAGTCGTCGCCACCGGCGCGTAACCCGCGCACGCGCTCATCCAGGGCGCTCAACGCGCTGAGGATCAGCACCGGCGTGGTGGTGCCCGCCGCGCGCAGGGCGGTGAGCACGCCCAGGCCATCGACGCCACCGGGCAGCATGCGGTCGAGCACGATCAGGTCGAAGGGCTCGCTCAAGGCTTTGAGCAGGCCGTCGCGGCCGTTCAGTACGGTGGTTACGCTGAAACCGTAGTCACTGAGGGCCAGTTCGATTTCGCGGGCGGTGGTTGCGTCGTCTTCAACGACCAGAACATGAGTCATGGCAAGAGAACCGGTCACGTCTTCAGGGCAGAGGTGGCATAGTGTGGCAAAGCCTGCGGTGACGCCACGTTCCCGCTGGATAAATTAAAGTTTAGATTCGAGCCGGGGGACGCAACCGTGCGCATTCTTGTGGTTGAAGACGACGAACCGACCGCCACCTACCTGCTGCGCGGGCTCACGGAAAGCGGGCATGTGGTCGATGTCGCCGCTGACGGCACCAGCGGCCTGGGCCTGGCCCTGGAAGGTATTCACGATGCCTTGATTGTGGACCGGCGTTTGCCCGGCCTGGACGGTATCGAGCTGGTCAAGGCGTTGCGGGCGCGCCAGTCGCGGGTACCGGTGCTGATGCTCAGCGCCCAGTCGTCGACCCAGGACAAGGTCGAGGGCCTGCAAGCCGGTTGCGACGATTACCTGGCCAAGCCTTATGCCTTTGCCGAAGTGCTGGCGCGGCTTGATGCGTTGCTGCGCGGCCGCGACCAGCCGGGCAGCCCGGCGCGCACCCTGCAAGTGGGTGAATTGCTGCTCGATTGCGCGACCCGCACCGCTGTGCGCCAGGGCCGCACCATTGCCTTGCAACACCGCGAAGCCCTGCTGTTGGAAAAGCTCATGCGCCACAGCGGCCAGGTGGTGACGCGCGACATGTTGCTCGACAGTGCCTGGGACTACGACTTCGACCCTAACGATAACGTGATCGACAAACACATCCATCGTCTGCGGCGCAAACTGGACGAGGGCTTCGACTACTCGCTGATTAAGACCATTGCCGGTGCCGGCTATAGTTTCCAGGCTTCTTAAATAAAAGTTTATCGACGGACGAACGCCCTGGCAGGCGCCTCTGGCTATCTTTGCCGCATTCGTGGAGTGATCCACAGCGGCTTTAGCGGGGGAACGCGTGCCCAAGTCAGTGACAAGTACCTTTTTGTGGGCGGTCGGCCTGCTGCTCGGCGGCTGCTCGATGGTGCCCGATTACCGCACGCCCGGCTTGCCCCTGGCCCCGCAGTGGGAGGCTGCGCAGCCGGCGCAAGCGGCGTCGGGGGGCGCCTGGTGGCGAGAGTTCCACAGCCCTGAGCTGGACCAACTGATCGCCCGTGGCCTGGCCAGCAACTACACGCTCAAGGCGGCGGTCAGCCGTATTGACGAGGCGCGTGCCTCGGCGCAGGTAACCGGTGCGGCGCAGTATCCGGCACTCAACCTGGGCGGTAATTTCCAGCGCCAGAACAACTATGGCACTACGCAAAAACGCAGTGTGTTCGCAGAGGCCACCTATGAGCTGGATTTCTGGGGCAAACAGCGCGCCGCGGCGGACTCGGCCGATGCGCTGGCCAAGGCCACGGTCTTCGACGCGCGCACCTTGCGCATGACCTTGAGTGCAAGCATCGCCGACAGTTACTTCCAGGTCTTGTCGCTGCAAGAGCGCTTGCGCCTGGCCCAATCCATCGCCGACGACGCGCGCCAAGTGCTCGAGCTGGTCGAGGTGCAGGCCAGCCAGGGCGCCGTGTCCAACCTGGAAGTGGCGCAGCAGCGCAACGCCATGCAGACCTTTGAAGCGGCGATGCCGCCGCTGCGCCAGCAGCGTGACCAGGCCCTGTATCAATTGGCGGTGCTGGTGGGCGCACCTCCTGAGGGTTTCCACTTGCAGGGCGAGGGGCTCAAGGGCTTGCAAGTGCCGCAACCGGCCAGCGGCTTGCCGATAGGTCTGTTGCGCCAGCGTCCGGATATTCAAGCCGCCGAAGCTCGGCTGGTATCGGCCAATTTCGACGTGGGCGTGGCCCGTGCGGCGTTTCTGCCCAACCTGTCCCTGGACCTGCTGGGCGGTATCGACACGCTCGCCGGCGGGCAAATCTGGAGTGCCGTCGGCACCCTGAGCCAACCGTTGTTCCAGGGGGGCCAGCTCAAGGGGCAACTGCATTTCGATCAGGCCCATGTGCAAGAACTCACGGCCAGTTACCGCGAGTCGATCATCGAAGCGCTGCAAGACGTGGAAACCCAGCTCAGTGCCGCCCGTGAGCTGGACAAGAGCTACACGCTGAACCAGTCCGCCGTGGCCTCGGCCCGTGAAGCCGCGCGCCTGGCCCAGGTGCGTTATCGCTTGGGCTCCACCGACTTCCAGACGTTGTTGATCGTCGAACGTACCCAATACCAGGCCGAAGACAGCTTGCTCCAGGTGCGCCTGCAACATTTGCAGGCCGCCGTCGGTTTGTTTCGCGCCTTGGGCGGGGATTTTTCCGCCGCCAGCCTCGCTTCCCAATCTCCTGTACAGGTGGCTCAGCCATGAGTGTCTTGAATTCACGTCGTCGCCTGGTCATGGGCGCCCTGGTTCTGCTGTCGTTGGCGCTTGTCGCTGGGGGTGTCCAATGGATCCGTCGGGCCCAGGCCGCGCCGTTGCAGGTTGAAGCGAGTGCCGTGCCGGTGCACCTGTCGGCGGTGAGCCGTCAGGATTTGCCGATCTGGATCAGTGCGATTGGCAACGTGCAGGCCCTCAACAGCGTGAATGTGCGGGTACGGGTCGACGGTGAACTGCAAAAAGTCTTGTTCAATGAAGGCCAGATGGTCAGCGCCGGCAGTCTGCTGGCGGTGATCGACCCGCGGGTGTACCAGGCGCAAGTGGCTCAGGCCCAGGCACTGGTCGCCAAGGATCAGGCGCAACTGGCCAACCTGCGCGTCAACCTGGACCGCGCGAGCAAACTGGCCGCCGCCAAGGCCGGCCCGACCCAGGATGTGGACACGTTCCGCGCCCAACTGGCCGCGCAATTGGCCACCGTGCAGGCCGACCAGGCCGCGCTGGACAGTGCGCGCCTGCAATTGGAGTTCACCCAGGTCAAGGCACCCTTTACCGGGCGCACCGGCCAGCGCTTGCTGGACGTAGGCGCTATCGCCCACGGGGCTGAGGCCACGGGGCTGGTGACGATTACCCAGATGAACCCTATTTCGGTGGCGTTTGCCGTGTCCCAGGATGACCTGGCCGAGATCCTGGCTGAGAACGCCAAGGGCGCGTTGCAAGTGGTGGCAATGACCCGTGATGGTCGCCAGGCCCTGGCCAAGGGGCAATTGAGTTTTATCGACAGCCAGGTGGCCGCCGCCAGCGGGCAAGTGCAACTCAAGGCGCAGTTCGATAACGCGACCGGCCAGCTATGGCCCGGCGAATTGGTCAGTGCGCGCCTGTTGGTGCAGACCCGCCAGGACGCGACGGTGGTGCCGGCGGAGGCGGTGCAGTTCGGTCGCCAGGGTAACTTCGTGTATGTGGTGGGCGACGACCAGCGCGTACAGCCACGGTGGGTCGACGCAGGTGCTGTGGTCGACGGCAAGCAGTGGATACGCCAAGGGCTCAGCGCCGGGGAAACCGTGGTGGTGCAAGGCCAGTCGCGGGTGGCGCCCGGGGTCAAGGTGACGCCGGCCGATACCGACACTGCCGCACTCGTCGAGGCCCGGCCATGAAGGGCCTGGCCGGTTTGATCCAGCGTCGCGTGGGCCTCAGCCTGTTGGCGGTGGGGGTGATGTTGCTGGGCGCGTTTGCGTACTTTCATCTGCCGGTGGCGCCGTTGCCCACGGTGGACTTTCCAACCATCCAGGTCACCGCCAAACTCTCCGGCGCCAGTGCCGAGACCATGGCTTCGTCGGTGGCAACGCCCCTGGAACGGGCGTTTGCCGCCGTGCCGCAAGTCACCTCGATGACCTCCTCGAGTGCCGCCGGCAAGACACAGATTGTCCTGCAATTCGACCTCAATCGTGACATCGACGGTGCCGCCCAGGACGTACAGACCGCGATCAACACGGCCACCCCGAACCTGCCAAAGACCATGTCCAGTGCGCCGACCTTCAACAAGGTCAACCCCGCCGAAGGCACGGTGTTGTCGCTGGCGGTGACGTCTCCCACGCGTACCTTGCCGGAGCTGGACCGCTACGCCGACAACTACATCGCCCAGCGCTTGTCGCAAATGCCGGGTGTGGGCCTGGTGGATTTCCACGGTGAGCAGAAACCCGCCGTACGTGTACAGATTGACCCGGATGCGCTCGCCGCCCGTGGCCTGACCCTGGAGGACGTGCGCAGTGTCATCGGGGTCAGCACCCTCGACCAGCCCAAAGGCAGCCTCGACGGCCCGACCCGTTCCATCACCCTCGGAGCGACCGACCAGTTACTTGACCCGCAGCACTACCGTGACCAGGTCATCGCCTATAAAAATGGCATGCCGATCAAGCTGGGCGACCTGGGCCGGGTGATTGCCGGGGCGGAAGACACCCAGCAAGCCGCCCAGCTGGGGCGTGAACCGACGGTCATCGTCGATATTCACAAGCAACCGGGCTTCAACCTGTTATCGACCATTGCCACGCTCAAGGCCAAGTTGCCCGAACTCACCGCCTCCTTGCCACGGGATGTGCAGGTGCAAGTGGTCGGTGATCGCACCCAGACCATCGAAGCTTCGGTCAACGACATGCAATTTACCTTGTTGTTGTCCATCGCCCTGGTCGTCGTGGTGATCTTTATATTCCTGCGCAAGGCCACGGCGACGCTGATTCCCAGCCTGACCATCCCGTTGTCGCTGATGGCGACTTTCGGGGTGATGTACCTGTTGGGCTACAGCCTCGACAACCTGTCGATCATGGGCCTGGCGATTGCCGTGGGGTTTGTGGTGGACGACGCCATCGTGGTGATGGAAAACATCGTGCGTCACCTGGAGATGGGCAAGTCCCGCGTGCAAGCGGCGGTGGATGGACTGCGTGAGGTGGCGTTTACCATTGTCTCGATGACGGTGTCCTTGATTGCCGTGTTCCTGCCGATCCTGTTGATGTCGGGGATTGTCGGGCGCTTGATGCGCGAGTTTGCGGTGACCGTCAGCGTGGCGATCATCATGTCGTGCATCGTGTCGCTGACCCTCACGCCCATGCTCTGCGCCTGGCTGCTCAAACCCCATGCCACGCACGAAGAAGGCCGCTTCGCACGGGCCTGCGAGCGAGCCTTCGACCGCTTGCACGACGGCTACCGGCGCAGCCTGGATTGGGTGCTGGAGCACCAGCGCATCACCTTGGCGGTCGCCGTTGCCACGTTGGCTGCCACGGCGGTGCTGTATGTCGGCATCCCCAAAGGTTTCTTCCCGCAGCAGGATAACGGCCTGATCCAGGGCGTGGCGGAGGCGGCGCCGGATATATCGCCGCTGGCCATGCGCGCCCAGGTCAACCGTGCCGCCGAAGTGATCGGCCAGGACCCGGCCGTGGCGCGGGTGTACTTCTGGATCGGCCCCAACCCTACTGTGAGCCAAGGCAAGGTGATGATTAACCTCAAGCCCTTCAGCGAACGCACCGCCAGTGCCGCCGAAGTGATTCGTCGCTTGCAGCCGGCGTTGGATCGCCTGGATGGCGTCAAGGTGTTCATGCAGGCCAACCAGGATATCCAGATTGGTGGGCGCGCCAGCAAGACCCAGTACCAGTACACCTTGCAGGACCCGGATAGCGTCGAGCTGGACCACTGGAGCGGCGTGCTGCTGGCCAAGCTCAAGACGTTGCCGCAGTTGCAGCACGTGACCTCCGACCAGCAACAGGCCATCGCCCAATCGACCCTGGTGATCGACCGCCCGACGGCGGCGCGTATGGGCGTCACGGTGCAGGCCATTGATGATGTGCTGTATGACGCCTTTGGCCAGCGGCAGGTTGCGACGATGTTCACCCAGCTCGACCAGAACCATGTGATCCTCGAGCTCGACCCGAGCTGGCTGACCTCCACGGCCACCCTGGAACACCTGTTTGTGCGCGCCAGCGGCGGTGGCCTGGTGCCGCTGAGCCTGTTGGCGAGTGTGCAGACCGAACAGGTGCCGATCATCATTAACCACCAGGGCGTGTTTCCGGCCATCACCTTGTCGTTCGATCTGGCGCCGGGCCAGGCCCTGAGCGCGGCCGTGGACGCAATCAACCAGGCGGCCCTCGCGGTGTCGTTGCCGGACACCGTGGTTGGCAGCTTCCAGGGCACGGCCCAAGCGTTCCAGGACTCGTTGAAGTCGCAGCCGTGGTTGATCCTGGCGGCGATCCTGACGGTGTACATCGTGCTCGGTGTGCTCTACGAAAATGCGATTCACCCGCTGACAATTATTTCGACCTTGCCATCCGCCGGTTTCGGCGCGTTGCTCGCGCTGCTGCTCTGCGGCCAGGACCTGTCGGTGCTGGGCATGATCGGCATCATCTTGCTGATCGGTATCGTCAAGAAGAACGCGATCATGATTGTCGACTTCACGTTGCAGGCCCAGCAGCAGGGCCTGTCGCCCCGTGATGCAGTGCGCGAAGCGTGTTTGCTGCGCCTGCGGCCGATCCTCATGACCTCCCTGGCGGCGCTGTTGGGGGCGGTGCCGCTGGCGTTTGGGCATGGCGCCGGCTCCGAGTTGCGTCAACCCCTGGGGATCGCCATTGTGGGCGGGCTGGCGGTTTCGCAGATTCTCACGCTCTACACCACGCCCGTGGTCTATCTTTGGTTCGAACGGCGTCGCCGTAAGGTATTATCCGGCCCATTGGATATTGCCGTTTGAACGCGCTAGTGGAACCACGCATGGGTATGGATTTCAGGCAAAGCCTGGCGAAACGGATCGTGACGGTTTTTGCGCTGATGAGCGCTTTCGTCGCGGGGGTATTTGCAGCAGGGATTATCGCCACCGTGCATGTGGTGGAACACAAACTTACCAGTGCCGACCTGGGTGGCGGGTTGAACCGCCTGTTGCGCCAGGACGACGCCGCAGAATGGAACCACCGCCCGGAAAAAGACGAACTGTTTTTCGCCCAGGGCGAGCAGGGCGACATGGCCCTCGACCCGACGCTGGCCGGGCTGGCGCCGGGGTTCCAGGAGATTGAATACCAGGGGCAAGCCTACTACGCGGTGTCGCAGGTGGTCGACGGGCGCCAATACGTGTTGCTGCGCAATCAGGACAGCTTCGAGCAGCGCGAGCGCGTGCTGCTCGCGGTGGTGGCGGTGGGTTTTATCCTGAGCATCTTGTTGGCGATCCTGCTGGGCCGCTTGTTGGCACGCAAGGTGATGGCGCCGGTGATCCGCCTGGCGTTCCAGGTGCGCCATCGTGACCAGTTGCTGGACATGGCGCCGCCGTTGCACCCGGATTACGCAGTGGATGAAGTGGGTGAGTTGGCCCTGTCGTTCGACAAGACCCTGGGACGCCTTCGCGCGGCGCTGAGCCGAGAGAAGCTGTTCACCAGTGATGTCAGCCACGAATTGCGTACGCCGTTGATGGTGTTGGCCAGCTCCTGCGAATTGTTGCTCAGCGACCCGTCCCTGGATCAGCGTTCAGTGGCCCAGGTCGGCCGTATTGCCCGGGCCAGCGATGAAATGCGGCAACTGGTGGAAACCTTCCTGATGTTGGCACGCGCCTCGGATGCCCGAGGCAACGGTGCCCAGGCCACCTTGAAAGAGGTGGCGGATGCCCTTGTGGAGATCTGGGGGCGCTTGATTCGCGAAAAAGGCCTCGAATTCATCTATGTCAGCGAGCTCGCCTCACCCCAGCAGTACAACCTGACGTTCCTGCAATCGGTCCTGGGCAACCTGCTGCGCAACGCCTGGCACTACACCGACCGTGGCTTTATTCGCCTGACCCTGGGCGAACACGGCTTCAGCGTGGAAGACAGCGGCATCGGGATTCCCGATGACAAGCGCGAGGCGATGTTCCAGCCGTTTGTCAGGGGCGAGCAAAGCCGCGGGGAGGGGTTGGGGTTGGGCCTGTCGTTGGTTCAGCGTATCTGCGGCATCCAACAGTGGAAGGTTGAACTCACCGCCAGGCAGCCCAATGGCTGTTGTTTTTCGGTGGACCTGGCGGCGGGGTAACTTCTTTTAGCGCATGTGCAGGATGATCGGGCTGCTGCTGGCCGGGTCGGTATGCCCGCGCAGCGTACCGACTGCTTTGGCATCCACCGCGCCACCCTGGTTGCCCCAGGTGCTGCGCACGTAGGTCAGGACCTGGGCGATTTGCGCGTCGGACAACTGTTCGCGAAAAGCGGGCATGCGGTAGGCGTCCGGCATGCCGGCGGCCACGATGCGTTGCGAGCCGTTGAGGGTGATGTTGATCGCCGAAGCACTTTCCTTTGCCAACGCCGAGGTCGCGCCGGCCAAGGGCGGCATCCACTCGGGCTGGCCCTTGCCGTCAAGGCCGTGGCAGGAGGCGCAGCGGGTCACGTAGGTGTGTGCGCCGGGCGTGTCCTGCTGGGGGGTGTTGGCGGACACGGCCTGGTACTGCCAGGGTGTGCCGTCGCGCTGTGGGTCGCCGGGCAGTGATTTAAGGTAATGGGCGATTGCGGCCAGGTCGTCGTCGGCCATGAACTGGGTTGAGTTGTTGAACGCTTCAGTCATCGAGCCGTAGACCACGGCATGCTGGTTGCGCCCGGTCTTGAGGAATTGCACGATCTGCGGCTCGCTCCAGCGCCCCAGCCCGGTGTTGGCGTCTTGGCGCAGGCTGGGGGCGTACCAGCCGTCGAGCAGGGCGCCGGCGAGGAACGGCGCGCCGGATTCGTCCAGGGCTTTTTCGTTGAAGGCCAGGCCGCGCGGTGTGTGGCAACTGCCGCAGTGGCCCGGGCCCTGGACGATGTAGGCGCCTCGGTTCCACAACGCATCCTGGCCAGGCTTGGCGGCGTAGGGGGCGGTTGGGGCGAATACGCCATTCCACAGTGCAATCGGCCAGCGCAGATTGAGTGGCCAAGGGATATCGCTGGGAATGTTGGGTTGGTTGGCCGGTTGCACGCCTTTCATGAAAAATGCGTACAGCGCGCGCATATCGTCGTCACTGAGCTTCACATAAGAGGGGTAGGGCATGGCCGGGTAAAGCCGCCGACCTCCCGGCGCCACGCCGTGGCGTACCGCGCGGTCGAAGTCGGCCAGGCTGTAGGCGCCGATGCCGGTGTTGCGATCCGGGGTGATGTTGGTGGCGTGAATCGCGCCCAGGGGCGTGGCCATCTCCAGGCCACCGGCAAAGGGCGCCTTGCCCGGCAGGCTGTGGCAGGCCACGCAGTCGCTCAAGCGGGCGACATATTCGCCGCGACTGACCAAGGCAGGGTCGACACTGGCGACTTGTTGCTGCTCAAAAGGCGAGGCGGGCTGGCGGGTGACATACCAGGCCAGCAGGCCTGCTGCGACCAGGCAGGGCAGCACCAGCCAGCCTGCGGTTCTTGCGAATCGGCGGTTGTTCATGGGCGTTCCCTGTCGGTTAGCTGAAGGTGTAGCGGCTCAATGGCAGGCTGCGGATGCGCTGGCCGGTCAGTTGCGCCACCGCATTGGCCACTGCTGGCGCGACGGCGGGCAGTGGGGGCTCGCCGATGCCGCCCATTTTTTCGCCACTCTCGACGATCCGCACGTGCACCCGCGCCATACGCGAAGGCGGCAAGACCGGGTAAAGGTCGTAATTGCGCGCCCGTGGCTTGCCGTCCACGTACACCGCTTCTTCCAGCAATGCTTGCGACAGCCCCAAGGCCACGGCCCCGTTGACCTGCGCCTCGATAATCGCCGGGTTGACGATGCTGCCCGGGTCAATGGCCTCCCAAATGTCATGCACCTTGACCTGGCCGTTTTCGATCGAGACTTCGGCGATCACCGCAGCGTGGGAGCCGAATGGCGAGGCCATGGCGACACCACGGGCACGGCGGGTGCCGTCTTCGGCGGTGAAGGGGCCACGTTTCCAGCCACCGGACAGCTCGCCTACCGCTTGCAGCAGGGTGGTCAGCCGTGGGTTGTCGCGTAGCAGGTGCAGGCGCAGATCAAAGGGGTCATGGCCGCCCTTGTCCGCCAGTTCGTCGAGGAACGCTTCGTAGAAGAAGTCATTGAGCGAATTGCCCACTGAACGCCAATAGCCGAGCATCACCGGGCCTTTGACGTAGATCTGCGCGATACGCTTGTTGGGGATTGCGTAGGCTTTGCCCGACAGCCCTTCGACGGCCGTAGGGTCGACTTTGTCGCCCTGTTTGCCCGCGAGGGCTTCGGTAGGGCCTTCGGTGGCGCTGACCGCCTCGATGGCCACCGGCAAGCCCTGGGCGTCCAGCGCGGCGCGGAACTTGACCACGGCGACCGGGCGCAGCACATCGCGCAGGAATTCTTCTTCGCGGCTCCAGATCAGCTTGATCGGCCGCCCCACAGCCTTGGCCAGTGCGATGGCCTGCGGATAGGGGTTGGCCGAGTCATAAAGGAAGTGCCGGCCAAAAAAGCCGCCCAGCAGCGGTGAGTGCAGGGTGATTTTCGCGGGGTCGAGGCCGGTACGCTTGGCGATGTCGGCGCGGAACATGTCGGGCGCCTGGTTGGGCAACCACACCTCCAGCGTACCGTCGGGGTTGAAGCGTGCCAGGGCCGAGGGTGGCTCCAGCTGGGCGTGGTTGAGGTATTGGTTGTGATAGGTGGCTTCGACGTTGGTCTTGGCGCCGGCCAGTGCGGCGGCTACATCGCCTGCGGTTTCGTCGTCGCGGGCCGGGCCCTGCTGAGCGGCGAGAAAGTCGCGGTGCTTGTCACTGGAGAAGTCGGCGGGCATGACCCGCAGCGTCGAGTCGGCCGCCGCTTCCTGCCATTCGACCTGGATCGCTTCGACCGCGCGCTTGGCGTGCCACCAGCGTTCGGCAACCACGGCCACTGCGCCGGGCAGTTGATGAACGGAATGCACGCCCTTCATGGCCTCGACTTGCGCCTGGTTGCGCAGGCTGCCCACGGTCATGCCCAGGCGTGGTGCATGCTGGACTGCAGCGTGGAGCATGCCGTCTACCTTCAGGTCGATGCTGTACTGTGCCTTGCCGGTGGATTTGTCATAGGCGTCCAGGCGTTTCACCGGCTTGCCGATCCAGCGGAACTGGCTGGGGGCGCGCAGGGTGATGGTGGTAGGGTCAGGCACCGGCATGTCCAGGGCGCGGCCGGCCAGTTCACCGTAGCCCAGTGAGCGGCCGGAGGCGGCGTGCACCACGCGGCCAGGTTGCGTGGACAGTTCGGCCAGCGGTACACCCAATTGTTCTGCACCGGCCTTCAGCATCATGGCGCGGGCGAGGGCGCCGAGGCGCCGCATGGTCGGGTAGCTCATGCGTACCGACATGCTGCCGCCGGTGATGCGCAGGCCGTTTTCCATCACCACGTAGGCTTCGCCGGGCGGCGCACTTTCAACCATGAAGGTCGCGGGGTCGGCATCCAGCTCTTCGCCGACGATCTGCGCCATGGCGGTGTGGGTGCCTTGCCCGCCTTCCATGAAGGGGCTGAGCAGGCGCACGGTGCCGTCCGGGCGAATCTCCAGGAATGCCGGCACCTGGGTTCCGCGTTCTGCGGTGGCGGTTGAGGCGGCATATACCCTGGCCGAGCCCAGCGGCAGGCCAAAACCGATCACCAGCGCACCCACGGCCGTACCGACCAGGAAGCGACGGCGTGACACGTTGATGGGCTCGCTCAATGGCATATCCGCCATGGCTGCAAAGGCGTCGTTGCGCGTATTCATCAGGCGCTCACCGATTGGGCCAGGGCATGGACGGCAGTGTGGATGGCGTTGTAGGTGCCGCAGCGGCACAGGTTGATCATCGCCGCGTCGATTTGCGCCTCCGTGGGCGAGGGGGTGTGTTTGAGCAAGGCGGTGGCGGCCATGACCTGCCCGGACTGGCAGTAGCCGCATTGCGCCACTTGGTGTTCGACCCAGGCGGCGACTACGCGCTTGCCGACCTCGTCGGTTTCAACGGCTTCGATGGTGGTGATTTCGCGTCCGACCACGCCCGCCACTGGCGTGACGCAGGACCGCACGACATTCCCGTCTACCAGCACCGAGCAAGCCCCGCATTGGGCCAGGCCGCAGCCGTACTTGGTACCGGTCAGCCCCAGGTCGTCGCGGATCACCCACAGCAATGGCGTGTCGGCGTCGGCATCGACTTGATAGGTCTTTTGGTTAATTCGAAGTTCCATCGCTCACCTGCTGATCATCGGTTGATGGTGCTGTATTTTTTTATGAGGTATCGCTCAACTCTAGACCACCGGGCAAGGGCCATCTATCCGATGGTCGAGAAGATCGGAGTATCAGGCAAGTATTCGAGAGGATTGGGCTACAGAGGGGCGGGGGGGCACTGGGTTATTCAAGTCCAGCCAGGCTGCTGGACTTGAATCGGTCGTGCGGCTGGGGCTTCAGCCGGCTTTTTCGTTGCTGCGCTGCGGGTAAGTGGCCTGCCAGTGCAGGATCTGCTGCTGGATGTTCCAGTGAATGATGTGTTCGTAGAGCTTTTCGACAAAGGCCACCTCGAACCCGGCGTCGACGGCCCATTCGCGACGGTCTTGCAACATCGCCGCCACCCGCTCCGGAGCGGGGATGGCTTGCTCATTGGCTTTGAATTGCACGGCGGCTTTTACATAACCCAGGCGTTGTTGCAGTGCGTCGAGGATCTGGCGGTCGAAAAAGTCGATGCCCGCGCGGATGTCATTGAGGCTCTCGCAGGCCTGTGGTGCTTTAAGTGGCGACATGGTGCGTGTCTCTATTGAAGATGAACAGGGGGTCAGATCACGTCGAATCGTGGGCATGCAGCCCTGGCGGCAAGGGCCGGGCGCTGTTCGTGAGCGCCTGGACGGGCATGGGCTTTGCCCAAACTCCAGGCATCGGTTTGATGCTCGGCGATGACTTCGTCGATCAAGGCGTCGATCATGCTGCTGTCGTGATGGTGAGGGGTGGTGATCAAGTGTGCGGTATTGCCGGACGTCGCCAGGCAATACTTTTTTGCGATCCGCTGCGAGGGGCAGGGGAAAACCACGGTGATGGAATTCTCGTTGCGCCAGGCATCAATACCGGCGGCCTGGAAGCGATCCACCGCGTACTGGGCCTGTTCCAGGCATTGGTGGATACGCCGGCGCCAGTCGGCAAACGAGTGGCTGCGCAGTGCCGCCCACATCATCAGCGGGGTGTGGCCATTGCGCGAGCCGCTGATGGTTTTGTCATGGGCCAGGATGTAGTCCACTTCCACCGAGATACGGGCAACGTCTTTACGCTTGGCCACCACGATGCCGCAGGGTATCGGTGAGCCGATCATCTTGTGCCCGGAGACGCAGATCGAATCGATACCGTCGGCGAACGAGAAGGGTTGCGGGTGGTCGACGAAGGGCAGGATCATCCCGCTCAACGCTGCGTCTGCGTGCAGGTAATAGTCGCGACGGGCAATGCCTGCCTGTTGCAGGCGTTGCTGGAGGGTGGCGATGTTATCGACGGCGCCGCGCATCGTCGTACCGATGTTGGCGAAGATGATGGGGTGACGCTCCTGGTCGGCGGCGATCTTGGCCATCAGGTCGTCATAGTCGATTTCGCCATTGGCCTGTGATTCGACGGCACGGCATTTGATCCGTAGCAACTTGACGATCTTCGCCACGGAGTAATGGGTGTCCTTGGAGTAATACAGGGTGCCGTCCGGGAACAGTTCGCGGGCCAGATAGCAGCCAAACATATTGCCTTCCGTGCCGCCGTTGGTGACGTAGCCCCAGCTGTCCTCGAGGGCGATCTCGAACAGCTCCGAGAAGTACGTCATGACGTCCTTCTCGAAGTCGAACGAGTTCAGCACATAGTTGCTGTACTCGTTCCAGTCCCCGCAGTTGTTGATCGAAAACTGCAGGAAACGGTGCAACTGGGAATAGTCAAAGTCGGCCGATTCGGGGTAGCCGATGTTGAAATACTGGTTTGTCACGCAGTGCTGCCAGAAGCGTTCAAGCTTGTTTTGGTCGGCCGTGGATAACGTCATTTCTAACTCCTTTTAAATCGACTTGGCGACGCTGCCCGGTCAGGCCGCTTTTTGTCGTGTGTCTACCAGCGCCCACCAGCTGGCGAGCGTGGGCGAATCGGCCAGCTCTTCAAAGCTGACGGCGATGCCGCGCTCCTTGAGTTCCGCGGCGAGTTTCATCACTTGAAGGGAGTCGAGGCCGTAGAAAATCAGGTTTTCTTCAGGGTCCAGCTCGTCGCCGTCTTCAATCAGTTGCAGGACGCGGGTGTGCAGCCAGGAGCGGGTGGTTTCTGCGGCGAGGAGTTGGCGCAGCTGCTTTTTATCGATCTTGCCCACGGCCGTGAGCGGCATGCTGTCGATGAGGCGGATACGGTCCGGCAATTTGTACTCGGCGATACCGAGCTCCATCAGATGGCGCCGCAAGACGGGGGGCTTGAGGTTGGGGTTACGCGACACGACGAAGGCGCAGCTCTTTTCTCCCAGCCTTTCGTCGGGCATGGCCACGAGGCCGGCGTGGGTCACGTCAGGGTGCAGGATGATCAGGTGCTCGATTTCTTCCGAGGCGACTTTTTCACCGCCGCGATTGATCTGGTCCTTGACCCTGCCGACCACGCGCAGGTCGCCGCTGGGTGTGCGTTGAACCAGATCGCCGGAGTAGTAGTAACCCTCATTGTCGAAGGCTTGGGCATTCTGTTCGGGGCTGCGGTAGTAGCCGCAGAAGGTGTAGGGACCGCGGGTGGCCAGCATGCCCGGTTCGCCATCCGGCACGGGGATACCTTGCTCATCGACGATTTTGATTTCGTCACCCGGGCTGATCGGGCGGCCTTGGGTGGTGAATATCTGCTCGTCGGTGTCATCCAGCCGGGTGTAGTTGATCAAACCCTCGGCCATGCCGAATACCTGCTGCAATTGGCAGCCGAGCACGCTCGGGACCTGGCGGGCCAGCGAGTCGGCAAAGCAGGCGCCGCCCACCTGGAGGAATTCCAGCGATTGCAACGGCTCGGTGTGCTCGGGCGCGGCCTGCAGCCACAACGCGACGGCGCTGGGCACCAGGGCGACGGTGTTCACTTCATGGCGCTGGATCAATGAAAAACAGGTGAGCGGTTCCGGGCTCGGGGCCATGATGATCGTGCCGCCTGCATACAGGACGCCGAGGGCACCCGGTGAGCTGAGCAGGAAGTTATGCGCCGCCGGCAGCGCGCACAGGAAGCGGGTTTGTGCCGTCAGGCCACAGATCTCGGCACTGGCGCGGGCGTTGTAGTGGTAGTCGTTGTGGGTGCGCGGGATGAGTTTGGGGGTGCCGGTGCTGCCGCCTGACAGCTGGAAAAGCGCCACCTCATCGGCTGCGCTGGGGGAGAAGTCTACGTGGCTGTCGCTTGGGGTCTGGATCCAGGCCGTGAGGTTGTGCTCGGGACGCTGTTCGCCCAGCAGGAGGGTGACCTGTGGGCTTGAGCCGACTTCCTTGAGGTCGGCGAGGTAGCCGTCGTCGCGAAACACTTCATGCTCGCGGGAGGCGACCAGCAACCTTGGCGTGATTTGTTCGGCGTAGCGCTTGAGTTCCAGTTTGCGGTGGCTGTAGAGCGCATTGAGGGGGGCAATCCCCGCTTTGAACAGCGCGAACAGGACAATGTAGAACTCCGCGATATTCGGCAATTGCACCAAGGCGGTGTCGCCTTGGCCAAGCCCGCTCGCCGCCAGGCGCGAGGCCAGGTTGGAGGACAGTTGATCGAGCTCGCCGTAGCTGAGCCGCCGATCCCCGCAAATAATCGCGGTGGCCAAAGGCTGCGACTGGCTGCGTGCCTGGAGCAGGTGGGTGAGGGGTTGGTCGATCCAATAGCCTTTTTCCCGATAGTGCTGTGCTCTGTCGAGGGGCCAGTGCGTGAATTCTATAGTCATGAAGGTCACTGCTCAAAAGTGGAAATTAGTGGGCCAATCCGCATGCACGCAGCATGGTGCCAAGCTTGGTCTGGACTTCTGCCCATTCGGCGTCGGGGCTGGAGGCTTCGACGACGCCGGCGCCGGCGAACAGGCGGACCTGGTTGCGCTTGATGGTGCCGCAACGGATGGTCACCACCCATTCGCCGTTACCCTGGGCATCGCACCAGCCCACCATGCCGGTGAACAGGCCACGTTCGAAGGGCTCGACGAAGCGGATCAGGCGCCGGGCACGCTCGGTGGGGAAACCACACACGGCAGGGGTCGGGTGCAGGCGGCAGGCTAACTGCAAGGCCGAGACAGTGGGGTCGGCCAAGCGGCCTTCGATGCGGGTGGAGAGGTGCCAGAGCGCAGGCGTGCTGATCAGGCTGGGACGTTGGGGCACGTTAAGTTGCGTGCACAGTTCCCCGAGTTGGCTGGCAATGTCCTCGGTCACCAGGCGGTGCTCGTAGTGGTCCTTTTCCGAGTTGGATAACCAGTCTGCGTTGCGCTGGTCCGCTTGCGGGTCGGCCATGCGTTTGGCCGAGCCTGCCAACGGGTTGGAGATGAAGTTCAGGCCATCTTTATGGATCAGCAACTCAGGGCTGACACCGATCAACGTCGCACCGTCCGGCATGGGCACGCGGAAGTGATAACCGCCTGGGTTCTGCGCCCGCAGGTTATTTTGCATGGCGCCTACATCGACATCCTGCGCAAACAACAACTCGCGCTGCACCGAAAGCACGGCTTTGCGCACGTCGCTGTGGCGGAAGTTGACGATGGCGTGTTCGACCGCGCGCTTGAAGCCTTGCTCGTCCGGTATGTTCTTTTGTTCAAGCAGCTCGGGAAGGCTGGCGACCGTGGTTTTCACCGCGCCGCGTCGGGCCTGCCATTCGGCGTGTTCGGGGATGTAGAGGCAGGACGCTTCTGCGGGGTCGAAGGGGATGGCGCCCACGACAATCGGGTTGGCTTGGCCTGCTCTGCGTGCCTGATCGAAGGCGTGTGTCAGGGTTTTTTGGAACAGACTTGCCGCGTTTTCGCCGTCGATGGCCGGTGTTTCGATTCTTTGCAGCATGCCGCTGACAGCGAGTTCGCGGTCACCGGAAGTGAATGAAAAACTCTCTTTGGCATCAAGCTGTTGCACCTCATCCATGTCATTCGTCCTAAGGGTGCCCGTTCTCATTTGCAGAAAGCCTCCGTGGCTTGTGATCAAAAAAATACGACTTGAATTATAATCATTATCGTTTTTAATAGGTGACGCTAATCATTTAGATTTGTCAATCACATGAGTGAGCCATGAGAGAGTTAACTTCAATGCAAGCCGCCTGTTGGATCGGGCGCACTGCTCATGCGTCTTTAGGGAGAGTTTCGGCTCATCTTTATGCCGAGTTCGATGGCCATGCCATTGCGCTGGGTCGGCTGCGCGAGGCACTTGAACGGGTATGCCAAGTGCATCCCATGCTACGGGTCAGGGTGAGCGCAGAAGGGCTGCAATCCATCGCGCCGATGGACCAGGCACCCCGGTTGGAGGTTGAAGACCTGCGCGCGATGACCGCGCAGGAGGCGACGCTTCACCTGCTGGCCAAACGTGACACGTGGACACACCAGCAGCTGGACCTCGGCCATGAGCCGGGCGCGCGGTTTGGCGTGAGCTTGTTGGCAGGCGATGGTTTTCGCTTGCATGTCGATACGGACATGATCGCTGTCGACCCCTCGAGCGTGCGCACGCTGATGGAAGACCTCGCACGTTTTTATGAACGGCCCGATGACGCGGTGCCGCACACCCCATCTTTCTTCGAATGGCATGATAAGGCACGTGCCGACACCTCCCTCAAGGCGGCTCGTGATCGTGACCGTGCCTGGTGGCGGGAGCGTCTGGCTGAGGTTGCGCCGGCACCGACCTTGCCCTTTCTTGAACACTCGGCAGGCCCGGCCCAAAGCCATCGCTTGACGACCTGGCTCAGTCCGGCCGAGCGCCAGGCGTTGCAGCATCTGGCGCGCGAACGTCGGATGACGCTGTCGACCTTGATGATGGGGCTCTTTGCAGCGGTGCTCGGGGCCAAGACCGGGGACCGGGCTTTTCGCCTGAATGTACCGACGTTCTGGCGTCAGCCATTGGTGGATGAGGTCGACAGAGTGGTTGGCGATTTTGCCAATGTGTTGATTCTTGATGTGGATACCGAGTCGGCCCGCACGCCGGCTGCGCTGTGCGAGCAGCTGGCAAAAAAGATGGTCCGCCTGCTTGAACATTGCGCTTACCCTGGGGTGAACGTGATGCGCGATCTTTCCCGTCATCAGGGTTCACCGCAACTGGCACCGCTGGTGTTTACCGCTGCACTGGACATGCCGGGTGGCGACCTGTTTTCGGACCGTGTGCGGCGTGTGTTCGGCCCGATGACCTGGGTCATTTCCCAAGGCCCTCAGGTGGCGCTCGATGCACAGATAGCCTGCGCCGATGGCGGTATCCTGATCAATTGGGACATCCGCCTGGATGCCCTGCCGTTGGCGTGGGTTTCTGAGTTCTTCGACCGCTTCGTGGCGATCACGCGCGAGGTGGCAGCCAATGCCGCTGCGCTTGATCAACCAATCAGCGCCAGCACCTCAAGCCGCACGCTGGCTCAGCAACCCTTGTCTGCCTTGCAGCAGGCTTACCTGCTGGGCCGTGGCACGCAGGTGCCCTTGGGCGGTGTGGCGATGCAGGAGTTCCGGGAATATCACGGGCGCATCGCCCCAGCCTTGTTGCGAAGCCGCCTGGCCGCGATGGTCCAGCGCCATGCCAGCCTGCGCACACGGATCGATGCGCACAATCTTGTGTCTTGCGTCAGCGAAGAGGCCCGAGTCAACCTGCACGAGGTCGATCTTACGACGCTGTCACTGGCGGCGGCGCTGACCCATATCGACGAACGCCGCGAAGCTTATGCCCACGGGATCTTCGAGCTCGACCGTTCGCCCTGGGACGTGACGGTATTCCACCTGCCCGACGGTCTGTTGACGGTCTTCGTGCGTCTGGATGCATTGATTCTCGACGGACGCTCTATTGCTGCGTTGCTGGTCGAGTTGTTCGACGGTGTAGTCGACGACGAGTCCGTTGGCGAGCTGGCGTCGGTGCCGACAGACCTGGCCGAGCAGCGCAAGGTCGATGCTGTGTATTGGAAAACCAAGCTCGCAGCGGTGAGCGGCGTGCCACGCCTGCCCTGGCGCGTGCCGCTGGACCAGGTGCGTGCCTCGCGCTATGAACGCCAGAGCCGGCAAGTGCCCATGGTGCAGTTCAAGGCATTCTGCAAACTGGGCGCCCGGCAGCGCTTGTTCAAGAATTCGGCGTTGATGGCGCTGGTGCTCGAAGTGCTTTCACACTGGGTCGAGGAGGGCGGGCTGTGCGTGGCCGTGCCGGTTGCCCCGCAAACAGGCGGCGCCTTTGCCAACCGTTCGAGCTTTATCGCGATCAACCGATGCGATGCGCCGAGCACCTTTGCCGAGCGCGCGGCGAAACTGCAAGTGGATGTGCTAGAGGGGCTGCAGCACTTGGCCTTCTCGGGTGTGGACCTCGCCCGGCTGCTGTTCGAGTCCCACGGTCCCGGGCCGGTGCTGCCGGTGGTCATCACCAATGGGTTCTCCTGGCCGGTATCGGCGGCAGACAGCCCCATGCGCCCGCAGGGCGGGCTGACCCAGACGCCCCAGGTGGCCATGGATATTCGTTTCTCGGCCAACGCCGAGGGCGCGCTGGTGCTGGATATCGACTATGCACGCGAGGTGCTGGACCCCGCGCTGATCCGCGATATTCTGGATGCCCTTGAAAAGGCCATCCACCAGGTTGCAACCACCGGCGTGTTCGCCGTCGATGCCGCCGCGATGATCGACACCCATCATTATCGCCTCAATAGCCCGGCCACTGAGGCATGCCAGGAAGGCTTCCTGGCGCACATCGCCCGGCACATTTTTAACCCCGCCAACCAGCGCATTGCGCTGATCAGCGGCGAACGGCAAATCAGTTATGCCGAACTGGGTGAGGGTGTGTCCCGTGTCATCGCGGCATTGAGGGCGCGCGGCATTGCTCAGGGCCACGTGGTCGCCATCTGCCTGCCACGTAGCCCTGAGCACACCCTGGTGACGCTGGCGTGTGCGTTGACGGGCGTGATCTGGGTGCCCATCGACGCCTCGGCGCCGGGCGAGCGTCGCGCGTATCTGCTGGATAACTGCCGCCCTGATCTGGTGGTGGTCAGCCACGGAGAAGGGGGCGCGCACCCGCAGGCGACGCCCGATGAGCTGTTGGCTGGGCCGGCAGCCTGCCCGCCAACGCTGGATGATCGCTCCTTGAGCGAAGCGCCGGCGTATTACCTCTACACCTCGGGCACCACCGGCAAGCCAAAATGTGTGGTCCTGTGCAACCGCGCCACGGCCAATGTCATCGGCAGCACCCTGGCGCACTGGGGTGTGCAAGAGACCGATGTATTCATGTCGGTGACCCCGTTGCACCACGATATGTCGGTGTTCGACGTATTCGGTTGCCTCACCGCAGGCGCCACACTGGTGTTGCCAGGTGCTGGCGAAGAAAAGGACGCAGTGCGCTGGAACCAGCTGATTGCCAGGCACCACGTGACGTTGTGGTGTTCCGTGCCTGCCATTCTTGAAATGCTCCTCTCTTGCCGTGGCACCCATGGCCTGGACAGCCTGCGTCTGATTGCCCAAGGCGGCGACTACATCAAGCCGGGGGTGATCGCCGAGTTGCGCGCGCTGCTGCCATCCGCTCGCCTGGTTTCCCTGGGAGGGCCGACCGAGACCACCATCTGGAGTATCTGGCACGACATCGGTCCACAGGATCAGGCGCACATTCCGTACGGACGACCTTTGCCAGGTAATCGCTACTTTGTGCTTGACCCCCAAGGGTGTCACTGCCCAGCGGGCGTCGTCGGCCGAATTCACACAGCCGGCGTCAACCTGGCACTGGGGTACCTGGAAAACGGCGAGCTGGCACAGAGCGAATTCATCACGGTCACGGATGAGCATGGCCAGCCTGTTCGTGCGTTTCGTACCGGTGATTGTGGACGCTATCGCCGCGACGGCACGTTGCTCTTCGACAGCCGCGTCAATGGCTACGTGAAGGTGCGGGGCGTGCGAGTTTCGCTGCCGGACATCGAGATCGAGCTGATCAAGCATCCTGGCGTCAGGCACGTGTTGGTCGTGGACTATGGCGAGCAGCGCGAGGGTGAGGTCAGCATCGGTGCGTTGTATGTCGCGGCCGCGGACGCCGCGCCGCTGACGGCCACCGTATTGCGCCACTTTGCCCGCGAGCATCTGCCGCAGTCCCATGTCCCCACACGGTTTTTGAACGTCGATGAATTGCCGCTTTCGCAAAACGGCAAGCCCGATCGTCAGCGCGCCCGCAGCCTGCTGCTGGAACCCCTCGAGGACGAACTCCAGGCTGCGTCGGCGCCGCCTAACAAAGTCCTGGCGATCTACCTCAGCGTGCTGGGCCGCGTGCCAGACGACGCCGCGGATGCTGCCGTGGATTTCATCAGCCTGGGGTTGCGCCCTCAGCATTTGAAAGCCATTGCCGCGCGGTTTCAGGAGGAGCTTTCGGTGGTGCTTTCACCCGGGCAACTACTACGTTGCCGTAACGCACAAGACGTTGAACACCTGCTCGCCACCTTGGCGGCATGAGTACAAATAAAGCGAGAGGGGCGCCTGCACGGCGCCCACGCATAACCCCACAGCAGTACCCAGGGAGACGGATTGGATGAAGGATTTACCCACTGTAGATATCGCCGGTGTTGGCATCGGGCCTTTTAACCTGGGGCTCGCCGCGTTGTTGTCCAAACACCCCGATATCACCAGCATTTTCCTGGATCGCAAGGCGGAATTTCGTTGGCACGAAGGGCTGCTATTGCCCGGGACCACGTTGCAAGTGCCGTTCCTGGCCGACCTGGTCACGATGGCCGATCCCACCCACGAATTGAGCTATTTGAACTACTTGCACCAGCACGACCGCCTGTACCCGTTCTACTACTACGAAAACTTCCAGGTGCCACGCCGCGAGTACGACCATTACTGTCGGTGGGCATCGCAACAGTTGCCTACGTGTCACTTTGGCGAAGACATTTGTGATGTAACCTATGAGGCGGGGGCGGGGCGGTTCCTGATTGAAAGCCAGTCCGTGTCAGGTTTCAAACGGCACTACACCAGCCGTAACCTGGCGGTGGGGGTGGGGACGACACCGCTGTTGCCCCAGTGGGCGCAGGTGAAAAGTACCGCGCCGATCATGCATTCAGCCGAGTTTGGCAAGCGCCAGGAGCAATTGGCGAAATGCCGGCGTGTCACCGTGATTGGCTCCGGCCAAAGTGCGGCCGAGTGCGTACTGGCGTTGTTCAGCGAACTGAAGCCCGAACGCATCGCGGCGGGCGCTTCGATTCGCTGGATCACCCGTTCACCAGGCTTCCATCCCATGGAGTATTCGAAACTGGGGCAGGAATGCTTTACGCCGTCCTACATGGAGTACTTCCACAGCCTTCCACGGGAGCGTCGCCGCGAAGTCGTGGCCAAGCAAGGGTTGCTGTACAAAGGCATCAGTTTTTCGACCATCGGCGACATTTACGACCTGATCTATGAGCGTTCGATCGGCGGCAGCGACCCCGGCCTGACCCTGCTGTCGAACTGTGAAGTGGAGACGGTCGACGACATCGACGGTACGTTGCACATCGCCTATCGACACCGCGAGTTGGATCGGTCCAGCAGCCTGGAAGCCGATGCGATTGTGGCGGCCACCGGCTACGGGCATGCCTGGCCACAGTGGTTTGAGCGGCTCAAGGGCACGGTGCTAGAGACTGATGAGTACGGCGACTGTATTGTCGAAGACGACTTTACCGCGCGCCGTTGTGACGAGGGGGCAGGGCGCATTTTTGTGCAGAACGCGGAGATCTTCCAGCATGGTGTGGGCTCGCCGGACCTGGGCATTGCGGCGATTCGCAACGCGACCATTGCCAACCAACTGCTCGGCCGCCAGCACTACCGCCTGCCCAAGCGGTCATCGTTCCAGCGCTACGGCATGCACGAGGATTGACACCTGACAGGCCGGGCCTTGGCAAAGCCGAACGCTTTGACAAGGCCCTGCGCGAGGGTCAGATGCGGATGTGGTCCAGGGCGATGGCATCGGCCCCCGGTGTCGAAAACAGCGCGAACATCTGCTCGATCATTGCGCTCATGCGCGCCATCTGTTCTGCACTGTAGCGGTCCGAGCGGTACGTGATCACCAGGCGTAGCGCGCGGTTGCCATCGATCATGTTTTCCATGATTTCGAATTGAATACCGAACATCGACTGGTTCTTGTCCGGGTCAATCTGGCGGTAACGGATGGCTCCGGTATCGGGGGTGTGCAAGGCACCATTCAAGGCGTTATTGGCATGAATCTGGATGTACACGTCGAACAGCAGGCCGTCGGCCGGTGTCATGCCCAGTGCCTGTTGAATCTGCTCCATCGGCACGTCGGCGTAGGCCATGGAGTCGTTGATCAGGCGGCTGACGCTTTCAATCATTGCGCCAACTGCCTGCTGCGGGTCGAATTGCACACGATGCGCCACCATCGTGGTGAAGTAACCAACCGTGTCGTAATACGCAGGGTCGGTTCGACCAGAGGCCGACGTACCAATCACCAGGTCTTTGAGGCCGGCGAGTTTATGCAGGGACAGCACGATCGCCGAATACACCACGCCAAACAGCGAGGCGTTGTTTTGTCGGGCGAAGGCATACAGGTGATCGATGGTGTCTTGGGCAGGTTTGATTTCGAACCACTGTGCCTTCGTCGAGGCCTGCTCGGCCGGTTGGCCGGAGGCGGGCAGCGTCAGGCCGCGGGTTGCGTCACGCAGCATGTTCGTCCAGTAATCAAGGTGCTGCTGGTTGATGCCGGTGGCCTGTTGCCGCAGGGCGAACTCATGGAATGAAGGGGCCGGGCTTTTCCAGAGCGGCACTCTATCGGCCGCGCGGGCCAGGTACGCCTGGGCCAGCTCTTCCATCATGACGTTCAGTGACCATTCATCAATTGCCATGTGATGCACGAGCAGCGACAGGGTCTGACGCTGGCGTTGCGCGTCTTCAATAAAGCGAACCCTGAGGGGCAGTTCACGGGTCAGGTCGAACTGATACGCAGCTTCGCTTTGCAGGGTTGCGCCCCGGCTTTCATGGCTTGGCCAGAACCACTTGTAACGGGACAACTGCGAGGCCGGCACGATCTGCTGGTACGCCTCATTACCGTCGAAGTGGAAGGTGCTGCGCAGGCTGGCGTGGCGCTCCAGCAGGTCATGGAACGCTTGCTCGAACAGCGCTTCATCGACCTTGTCGAGAAACTCCATGGCAAATGGCAGGTTGAAAATCGTACCGAACTCAAAGGCCGCATAAGCGCGCCCGAGTGAGGCTTGGGCCAGTGCGAAGGGGGCTGTCTGTACGTCGTGCGGCAAGGCGTCGCCAGTTGCTGGTGCATCGGCTTTAGCGATAAGCCGGGCGCGCGCGGCCAGGGCTGCTGCCGACGGTGCGCTGAAAAAATCATTGAACTGGACTTCGATGCCATGGCTGCTCAACAGCTTGCCGATGATGCGGGTCGCGAGCAGGGAGTGGCCTCCAAAGTCGAAGAAGTCATCCGTCGCGGCCATGCCGGGTTCCGCGAGGGCCTGGCGGAACTCATTCAGGATAGTGGCGGTGATGGCGGGGTCATTCGCCTGGGCAATCGGTGCGCCAGCCGTTTCGCCATTGTCGGCCGGGCGATGCAGCCAGGGTCGTGGGACATCACGGATGGGATGGCCGGTGTAGGTGGTCAGGGCCTGGCGGTAAAGGTCGTGCGCCTGGCAGGTGTGGTCGAGGATTTTATGCAGCATCAACGCCAGGATCGGCGCCTGCGTGGTTTGCACAATCAGCGCCTTGAACGGCGGCTGGCTCTGTGCGTCCCAGGGGGCCGCTTGCTCAGCTTGCAGATGGTCGCTGGCGTCGCCCGGCAAATGAATGCGTTCAACGCAGGATTGCCAGTCATTCGCCTGGAGTTTGTCGACCTCGCCGTCATCGTTGAAGGCGTAGCGAGTGTTCAGGTCGGGCAAGGATTCGATAACAGCCTGTAAGGCTGATTCCAGTCGTGAAAGGTCGATGTCCGTGTCGAGTTGCCAGGCGCTCAAATGCTTGAGCGTGCGCTCGGGATATTGCTGCTGCAAGAGCCAGATATTTTCTTCGTAATCGTTGGCAGATCGCTGCGATAACGTATCTGGAGTGAGTTCCATCATGGAAATTTCCCGCCTTATCAAACTGAACAGTAAGAAGTAGAGGTGGCACCAAGTGCCGGCAGACCCATCCTCGGTCTGGTGTAACGCCTGGGATCCCGGGCGTCAGAGGACGTGCAACGCAGGGCGCGTTGCAGGGGCATTATTTACACCGTATGATCACAAATAATAATCATACATATTCGCATTAGTCAAAAGCTGGTCGCGAGTGGAATTTCTCAGGAGAGGTGTTGTGAACAACGGAGCGTTCGCGTCCAAACAGCAATTTGAGCAGCTGTACGTCGACCATCACCGCTGGTTGTGCAGCCTGTTGCGTCGCAAGTTGGGCAACTCGGTCGATGCCGCGGACCTGGCCCATGACGTTTACCTCAACCTCATCAAAAAAGGCCAGGTGCCTTCCCATGAAGACTCGCGCTGCCACCTGACCCAAATCGCCAAAGGCATGGTGATCGACTTGTATCGCCGCCGTCGCCTGGAAGCCAGCCACCTGGAAGGGTTGATGCAACAGGCCGAGCCCCAGGTGCCGTCCGAAGAGATCCGCGCACTGGCCACCGAAGCCCTGGTGCAAATCGATGGCGCCCTGCACGCCAATCCTCCCAAGGCCCGTGAAGCCCTGTTGCTGTGCAAGCTGCACGGCATGGGCTACCGGGATATCGCCGCCGAATTGAAGGTGTCGGTGTCTTCCGTCGAAAAGTACATCGCGGCGGGGCTTAGGGCCTGTCGCCCCTTCGTGTCGGCGGCCGGTCTGTGAAACGGCAAACAGATTAATCGGTTGTTCGATTGAGGGTTTTGCCGCGGCGTTCGGAATACACAGTACGCACCGCGTAAAACGCTCGGACGCAAAGCAAGCCAGGCAGGCCGTAAGGCCACCGGCAGTGGTTATTCAGGAGAACTCATGAGTGTTAAAGACAACCCCGCCACCGGCTCGGTGTCCCAGGTATTACGCCCTATACGCGGGCGACTGATTGTCGCTGCGGTACTGGCCGCCGTCGGCACTCTATTGACGATGGTGCCCCTGGCCGGTATTGCCCACATCGCTCAACTGGCCCTGGGGCAGGCAGAGACGGCAACCAGCTGGAGCCAGTTGCAAGGGCCGATCTGGCGTGTGGTGGGTATCAGCCTGGGGTGCCTGTTCGTTGGCATGACTCTGATCTCGATGGGCGAGATGGTTGCGCACCTGGCCGATAATCAGATTACCGGCCACCTGCGCCTGGCCATTACCCGCCGGCTGGCCAAGGTGCCGCTGGGCTGGTTTACCAGCCGTGCATCGGGGGAAGTCAAGCAGGCCATGCAGGATGACATCGGTACGTTGCACAGCCTGACGGCGCACTTTTTCACCACCCTCGGCCGTACTCTCGGGGCGGTGTTGGCTGCGGTGGTGTACCTGTTTGCGATGGATTGGCGCATGGCGATTGTTTCCCTGCTGCCATTCCCACTGTTCTTCCTGTTTTTCACGCGGGCGACCAAGGCCAGCGGCGCAAACATGCAAGCGTTCGGCGCCGGCATGGCGCGTATCAACAATGCGGTGGTCGAGTTCGTCAACGGGATCCCCGTGGTCAAGGCTTTCGGTGCCGAGGGCAAGGCCCATGGCAGCTACCGCAGTGCGGTCGATGCCTTCGCCCTGGCGTTTACCGACTTCACCCGGCCACTGGTCAGTGCCATGGCCAACGCCCATGCCATGATCACGCCGGTTGCGGTACTCGGCGTGGTCTTGGCCTTCGGTACGTGGCTGGTGAGCCTGGGTTGGATCACCCCGGTAGAGGTACTGCCGTTTGCCTTGGTGGCGCCAGGCATCTGTGCGCCATTGCTGTTGTTGAGCTACATCACCCACGACCTGAACAACGCGACCGCGGCGGCCCAACGGGTGCAACGGCTGCTGGAAACCCCGGTGCTTGAAACCCAGGCCGGCGAACCTGCACGGTTGCCCGACAGCGCCGAAATTTGCGTCGAACAAGTGGGCTATAGCTACGACGGCGAGCACCCCGTGCTCCAGGACCTGAACTTCACCCTCAAACCCGGCACGGTCACGGCGATCGTCGGCGCGTCCGGCTCCGGCAAGTCGACGTTGGCGCGCCTGCTGCTGCGCTTTTTCGATCCGACTCACGGGCGCATCACCCTGGGCGGCGTCGACCTGAAGCAGATCGAGAGCGCGCAGCTGTACCGGCGCATCGGTTTCGTGCTGCAGGAGGTCCGCCTGATCCACGCCAGCCTGCGCGACAACATCGCCTTGGGCCGCCCCTCGGCCAGCCAGCACGACATCGAAGCCGCCGCGCGTATCGCGAACATCCACGACCGCATCCTGGCTCTGCCACGCGGCTATGACGCGGTGATCGGTGAGGACGTACAGCTCTCCGGCGGCGAGTTGCAACGCGTGAGTATCGCCCGCGCCGTGTTGCTCGACCCGCCGGTACTGGTGCTGGACGAAGCCACGGCGGCGGCCGACGCCGAGAACGAGGTGAAGCTGCAGCAAGCCCTGTCGCGGTTCGCCCAGGGTCGCACCTTGATGGTGATCGCCCATCGGCTCGATACGGTGATGCACGCCGACCAGATCATCCTGATCGACAACGGCACGATCTGCGAACAAGGCACGCACCACCAACTGCTCGCGCGCAAAGGCCGCTACGCCAGGCTATGGGCGTTGGGGGGTTATGAACAGGCCAAGGAACAGGCGGTACCGACATGCTGAAAACCTTTATTCAACTGCTGGGCGAAGACGCCCCGGTATTGCGCCGCTACCTGGCGATGACGCTGGTCTACGGCCTGCTCTGTGGGCTGACCATCATCACCTTGGTGCCGGTTCTCAGCAGCCTGCTGGGTGGCGACACCCACACCGCCGGGCAATGGTTGATCGCCTTGGCGGTCGGCGTGGGGGTGTGTTGGGCACTGCGGCGCACCGTGGAAAAAGCCGGCATTCGCGTTGGCATTGCGGTGCTCCAGCGTGGTCGCCATCGGCTGGGTGACCACGTGGCGCGTTTGCCCGTGGGTTGGTTCACCGCACAAAACACCGCGCGGCTCAGCCATATCGCCACCCAGGGCATGATGGAAATGGCACAGCTTCCCGCGCACGTGTTCACGCCACTGATCACGGGTGTGGTGACGCCGTTAGTGATGCTGCTGGCGTTGTTCGCGCTGCATTGGCCAATGGGCCTGGTTGCACTGGCGACGTTGCCGGTGCTGCTTGGGGTCTTTGTGTTGACCGCGCGCCTGGGGCAGCGGGCAGACCAGGACTTCCAACACAACGCGGCCCTCACCAGCCAGCGCATGGTCGAGTTCGCCCAGGCGCAATCGGTGCTGCGTGCCTTCAACGGCGAGGCGGGCGGTACGCAGTTCCTGGAGCAGGCCATCGGTCGCCAGCAGCAGGCGGCCAAGCGCTTGATTCACGTCTCGGCGATGTCGGTGGTGTTCAACGCCTGGGCCGTGCAGGTTGGTTTCGCGGCCCTGCTCGTGGCTGCCACGCTGTGGTTGGGTGAGCTGTTGGGTGCAAGCCTGGCGCCGGGTTCGGTGATCGCGGTGATGGTTGCGCTGCTGCTGGTCACCCGCTTTATCGACCCGCTGCTGGAAGTGGCGGGTTACAGCGAAGTGCTGCGTGGTGCGCGCAGCCAATTGGGCGCTGTGCGGGAGATCTTTGCAGTCCGGCCTCTGCCCGAACCCCAAGCGCCTCAGGCGCCCGTGGGTGGCTGCGTCGAACTGCGCAACGTCAGCTTTCGCTATGCCGAGGGCCAGGCGGATGTGTTGCGTGATGTCAGCCTGCGTATCGAGCCCGGCAGCATGACTGCCCTGGTCGGGGCTTCCGGTTCGGGCAAGACCACGCTGGTGCGGTTGATCGCGCGGTTCTTCGATGTCACCCAAGGCAGTGTGATCGTCGGTGGGGTGGACGTACGGCAAATGTCCGGCGAGCAACTGGCGGGCCAGATCAGCCAGATCTTCCAGGATGCCTACCTGTTCCAGGGCAGCATCGCCGACAATATTCGCATCGGTAAACCGTCTGCCAGCGACGCCCAAGTGATGGAAGCGGCGCGACAAGCCGGCGTGGCGGAGATCATCGAGCGCCTGCCCCAAGGCTTGGACACGCCGGTGGGCGAGGGTGGGGCGCGCTTGTCCGGCGGCGAGCGGCAGCGAATCTCCATCGCCCGTGCGTTGATCAAGGATGCGTCGATCCTGTTGGTCGATGAGGCTACCGCCGCGCTCGATGCCGAGAACCAGGCGGCCATCGCCGAGGCGCTGGCGCGTTTGCGCGGCACGCGTACCTTGATCGTCATCGCACACCAACTCTCGACCGTGGCCATGGCCGACCAGATTCTGGTGCTCGATAACGGCCAGGTCAGCGAGCAGGGCTCCCACGCGCAATTGAGCGCCAAGCCTGGGCTCTACGCGCACTTTCTGGCCCAGCGCCGGGCGGCGAAGGGCTGGCGGATTGCCGGGGCGCTTGGCGGTGAGGACGCTTCTTGAGTCGTGCAGCCTTACTGATCCTGTTTGGCGTGCTGTGCTGCCTGTCGTTGATGGTGGGGGTCAAACAGGTCTCGTGGGCTGAGCTTTTCAGCTTTTCCGACGATGCCTGGCTGACACTCACGGCCAGCCGGCTGCCGCGCCTCGCCGCGTTGATTCTCACCGGGGTCGGGCTGGCCGTGTGCGGCGTGATCCTGCAGCAGATCGTGCGTAACCGGTTCGTCGAGCCTGGCACATCCGGTGGGCTGGATGCCGCCAAGCTGGGCATTCTGATCTCTCTCACGGTGGCTCCGGCGGCTGGCGCGGCCGGGCGGATGCTGTTCGCCTTGGTGTTCTGTTTCGCCGCGAGCCTGATCTATGTCGCGATCATCCGGCGCATCCAGTTCAAGAACACGGTGATGGTGCCGGTCATCGGCCTGATGTACGGCAGCGTCTTGAGCGCCATCGCCGAGTTCTACGCGTACCGTCACAACATTCTGCAGAGCATGCAAGGCTGGATGCTGGGCGACTTCTCGAAGATCGTGCAGGGCAACTACGAGATCATCTACCTGATCCTGCCCATCGTCGTGCTCACCTACCTGTATGCGCACCGGTTTACCGTGCTGGGCATGGGCGAGGGCATGGCCACCAGCCTGGGCCTGAATTACGCCGCCAATGCGGCCCTGGGCCTGATGCTCGTGGCGGTGACCGTCTCGGCCACGGTGATTACCGTGGGCGCGATCCCCTTTGTCGGGCTGGTGATTCCCAACCTGGTGGCCCTGCATTACGGCGAAAACCTGGAACGCACATTGCCCATCGTCGCCCTGTGCGGCGCGTCGTTGCTGTTGGCCTGTGACATCCTCGGCCGCCTGTTGATCTACCCCTTTGAAGTGCCCATCGGCCTGACCGCCGGCTGTGTCGGCGGCGTCGTGTTCCTGGTGCTGCTGATCAGGAAATACACATGAAGCGTATGGCAACCCGTTACGGCCCCTGGCTGCTGGTCCTGATACTGGCGCTCGCCTTCCTGTTGCTGGGCTCGGGCCTGGACTTCAGCTATGTGATCCCCAAGCGCTTCACCCGGCTGGCGGCGATGTGCATTGCCGGTGTATGCATTGCGTATTCATCGGTGATTTTCCAGACCATTGCCGGCAACCGCATACTGACGCCGGCCATCATGGGCTATGAAGCCATTTACCTGTTGTTCCAGGCGCTGCTGATCCTGGTGCTGGGCACTCACAGCCTGGTGCTGCTGGGGCGCGACGGTAATGTCTTGTTGTCGGTGCTGTTGATGCTCGGGTATTCCTGGCTGGTGCACCGCTGGCTGTTCCGCGACGGCAGCCACAACGTGTATTTGCTGCTGTTGCTGGGGTTGGTGCTGAGCATGGTAATGGGCACCTTTACCCAATTTATCCAGCTGAAGATCAGCCCGGGCGAGTTCTCGATTTTCCAGGGCTTCAACTATGCCTCCTTCAACAAGGCCCAACCTGGGCAAGTGATCTATTCGGGTGTGCTGGTGGCGGCGGTGTGTTTCATCGCCCAGCGCACCTTGCCGGTACTCGATGTGTTGTCGTTGGGGCGTGACCAGGCCATTTCCCTGGGGGTCGATTACCCGCGCAGCGTGCGCCTGCAACTGGCACTCATCGCCGTGCTCGTGGCGGTGTCTACCAGCCTGGTGGGGCCGACAGCGTTCATGGGGGTGTTCGTGGCGAACATCGCTTATGCGCTGGCTCGAACCACACGCCATCAGGTCACGTTACCGCTTGGCTGCGCCATCGCCATCGGCATTTTCATCATCGCCCAGTACCTGGTCGAGCAACTGTTCAACTACAACACCTCCGTCAGCATCCTCATCAACCTGGTGTGTGGTGGGTATTTCCTCGCGCTGATGATCCGAACCCGAGGCACTCCATGATCTCCCTGCATCACGTTTACAAAGCCTATGGTGCCAAGCCGGTACTCAGTGACGTCAGCGTGCAGTTCCCTCCGGGCCAGGTGACGTCGCTGATCGGCCCCAATGGCGCGGGCAAATCCACGCTGCTGATGTTGATCGCGCGCCTGCTGACGCCCACGCGGGGCGAGGTGTTGATCGGCGGGCGGCGCATCTCGGACGTGCCCGTGCGCGACTATGCCCAGCGCGTCGCCACCTTGCGCCAGTCGCCGGATTTCAACCTGCGCCTCACCGTTGAAGAGCTGGTTGCCTTCGGGCGATTCCCCTACAGCCGTGGAGCGTTGACTGCCCATGATCGCCAAGTGATCGACGAGGCCATCGAATTCTTGTCGTTGCAGCCTCTGCGCCTTTGCTACATCGACGAGCTCAGCGGCGGGCAGCGACAGATGGCGTTTCTAGCGATGACCATCGCCCAGCAAACGGACTACCTGCTGCTGGATGAACCGCTCAACAACCTGGACATGAAGCACGGCGTGCAAATCATGCGCGCCCTGCGCCGTTTGTGTGATGAACAAGGCCGCACGGTGATCCTGGTGGTGCATGACATCAACTTCGCCGCCAATTATTCCGACCACATCGTGGCCATGAAAGGCGGCACCGTCCACCGCCACGGCCCCGTGGAGCAGGTGGTGACCGAGGCCAACCTGCGCGAGCTGTTTGACCTGGATTTCGAAATCCTGCAGAGCGAACAAGGGTTCGTCTGCAACTACTTCAACCCATCACCGTCAAGGGAACTGATATGAGCACTGTTCACCCCCACAGAATCTGCGCGCTGCTGCTGGCAATGGCCGTCGCGGCGGGTTTGCAAGGTTGCGACAAGCCGACCGCAGAGGCCAAGGTGCCGGCGGCCGCCCAGGCACACTACGAGCCGATCACCATCGAGCACCCGCTGGGGACCACCGTGGTGTCCAAGTTGCCTGAGCGCGTGGTGGCCTTTGACATGAGCGAACTCGATACCCTTGATCAATTGGGCGCGCCCGTGGTGGGTATCGCCAAGGACTACGTCGCCAGCTTCCTCACCCGTTACCGTGACGATGCGAATGTCGCGGACGTGGGCGCCACCATCCAGCCCAACCTGGAGCGGTTGCATGCGCTCAAGCCCGACCTGATCCTGATCTCCCCACTCCAGGCCCAAAGCTACCAGGCCCTCAGTGAGATCGCCCCAACCGTGTATGACGATGTGGACTTGACCAACAAGACCGGCAACCTCATCGAGACGGCCAAGGCCCACTTGACCCTGCTGGGGCGCATTCTCGACAAACCCGAGCTGGCGCGTCAGAAGGTCGCGGAAATGGACGCCAAGGTCGAACAGACTCGCCGCGTCACGGACGGGCGTCCGGAGAAAGCGCTGATCGTGTTGCATAACAATGGTGCCTTCACCTCCTACGGCGTGAAGTCGCGCTACGGTTTTGTCTTCGACACCCTGGGCGTGAAACCGGCCAGCACCGATATCGAAGCCGGTTTGCATGGCCAGCCGATTTCCAATGAATTCATCCAGCAAGCCGACCCCGACATTCTCTACGTCATCGACCGTACGGCGGTGATGGAGCATCGCCCGGCGCTGGACATCCAGAGCCTGGACAACCCGCTGCTGCGCAAGACCAAAGCCTGGAACAACGGGCGTGTAATCTTCGTCGATGCCCAGACCTGGTACCTGTGCACCGCCAGCGTGACCTGCCTCAACCGCATGGCTGACGAAGTGGTCCAGGGCTACAAGGGCTGATTCAACGCGCGTGTTCGTTGCCTTCAAGGCCGTTGCCGTTCAGGTTTCGGCCTTTTTAGGAATATTTATCATTTAGATTGAGGGTTTGTGGTTCTGGTACGGAAACCTAATGAATGCACTTCACTACTTCGCATCGAAAGGAATCCAGTATGTCGGAACACGGCCGCCCAACTCGCGCCAACCCTGATGTATCGCCCGCATCACAGCGTACTTTTCCATTCACCTTGAACCGCACGTTTTCTGCCGTGCAGATGGCACTGCTGCTGGGGTTGAGCGGGGCGGTGTGCGCGGCCCCTGAGACCGAGCCGTCACAGCAGCCGCGGGCAGAGGCTGGCAAAGACAGCCTGGTGCTGTCCGAAACCACGATTGAGGGCCAAATGCTCACCGCCGATGACTTGCCGCCGGCCTATGCCGGCGGGCAGGTTGCCACGGGGAGCCGGGTCGGGCTGCTGGGCAACAAGGACTTCATGGAGACGCCGTTCAACGCCATCAGCTACACCGATGAGTTTGTGCGTAACCACCAGGCCAAGGACATTGGCTCGGTGATTGGCGCCACCGATCCCTCGGTCAACGTGCCTTCCAAGCGCGCTATCCTCGAAACCTTCTTTGTTCGGGGCTTCAATACCGGCGCCAACGACATCACCTACAACGGCCTGGTCGGCATGGCGCCGAACCTGCGGGGCGCGACCGAACTGGCCGAACGCATCGAAGTGCTCAAGGGCCCCTCCGCGCTGCTCAACGGCATGCCGCCCGATGGCAGTGTCGCCGGCAGCATTAACATGGTGCCCAAGCGCGCCGCTGATGAGCCCCTGACACGGCTGACCACCAGCTACGAGTCCAACGGGTTATACGGTGCCCACGCTGACGTGGGGCGACGTTTCGGTGAACAGAACCAGTTTGGTATTCGCTATAACGGCGTCTATCGCAATGGCGACACCAATGTGGACGACCAGAAACAAAAGATGCAGCTCAACGCCTTGGGCCTGGATTGGCGTACCGAGCGTGTGCGCCTGTCGTTGGACGCCTACAAACAGCGCGAACGCCTGGATGGCGTCAACTATTTCGGTATTGCCTCGATCTCCCCAACGGTCAATAAAGTGCCCAGCCCGAAGAAAGGCACTAACTCCCTGGCCCCGGACTGGGCCTACACCATCAACGACACCGAAACGGTGCTGGTCCGTGGCGAGGTCGACTTGAATGAATCGCTGACCGCCTTTGCAGCCTATGGGCAGCGCGACGGCGGGCGTAATGCGCTGATGACCCGCGACACGCTGATCAACAACGCCGGCGACATCAACGTCCTGGCCTATCGTTCGGACGGGCAGGGCACCCAGAAATCCGGCGAGGCAGGTCTCAAGGGCGTCTTCGACACCGGCCCGGTCGGCCACGCCTGGTCGTTGGCGGCGACTCAATACAAGTCGCAGATGCGTTACAAGGATCTGCAAATCCCCAATTATGTGGTCACCAACTACGACAACCTCGACTTCGGCCCAACGCCGGACTTGAGCAAGTACGGTGCGGTCACTTCGCGCAGTGAAGCCAAGCTCAAGAGTTTTGCGTTTCTCGACACCTTGTCGTTCCTCGAGGGGCGTGTGCAGTGGACCGTGGGCTGGCGTAACCAGACCGTTGAAAGCGCTTCCCTGACACCGGCTCGTGTCAAGACCTCCCGTTACAGCGATAGCCGTGTTTCGCCGGCCACCGCATTGCTGGTCAAGGTGACCGACGATGTCTCGGTCTATGCGAACTACATCGAAGGCCTGTCCCAGGGCAGCACAGCACCCACCACCGCGAATAACTCGGGTGAAATCCTGGCGCCCTATCAGACCAAGCAGTATGAGGTGGGAGCCAAGTTTGACCTGGGCAGCTTCGCCACTACATTGGCGTTGTTCCAGATCGAAAAACCCAGTGCCTACACCGACCCGACCACCAACATTTATGGCCTGAACGGCGAACAGCGTAACCGTGGCCTGGAGTGGAATTTCTTCGGCGAGGCTCAACCGGGTCTGCGTTTGATGGGCGGCGCGTCGTACACCAAGGCAGAGCTGACCAAGGCACTGGTCAAACGCAACGAGGGCAACCAAGTGACTGGCGTACCGAAGATCATCGCCAAGCTGGGGGCCGAGTATGACCTGCAGGCCGTGCCTGGGTTGACCCTGACCGCCGGCACCCAGTACATCGGTAGCCGTTACGTCACGGACGACCATCGCATGGAGTTACCGTCGTACACGGTCTTTGACGTCGGTGGTCGCTACACCACCAAGGTCATGTCCAAGCCGGTCACCTTGCGTGCGAACGTGGAGAACGTGGCTAACCGCGCGTACTGGATCGGTTCCTACAACGGCGGCGATGGCAGCGGCCTGTCCGGTGGCCTGGGCACGCCGCGCACGCTGCAACTGTCGGCATCGGTGGATTTCTAACCGTCGGCCCTAAGGTGCGGGAGCGTTTTTGCCGCACCTTTTTCAGCAGTGCCCCCGCCGACCGGCTCAACGGTGTATTGAAAGCCCCCCGACAACTTGTCCTTTAGAAAGCCCACTAACGCACTGACCGATCTTGGTACATGGGGCGAGTACGGGCGGATCAAATAAATTTCATCGGCAAACGCCCCTTTGAGCGTCCAGTCCTTGAGCACCTGCACCAGCTTGCCACTGGCGAGCGCGGCATAGGCGCTGAAATCCGGCAGCAGGGCGATGCCCAAATGGCTGAGTGCCGAATCACGCAACGCTTCGCTGTTGTTCGTGGAAAAACTGCCCGAGATGGGCACGGTCACTCGCTTGACCTCTTTTGTACCGTGCTCGAAGGTCCAGGCCGGCTGATCGGTTCCGCGTGGATAGTAGAGGCAATTGTGGGCGGTGAGATCGCCGGGTTCACGGGGTTCGCCGTGAAGTTGCAGGTAGTCCCGCGTGGCGACCAGCATCGACGAGGTGTCGCATAACTTCCACGCCACATGGGTTTCCGGCACCTGGAAACCGTGCCGCACTGCCAGGTCATAGCCCTCGGCCGCCAGCGAGCTCAAGGCGTCCGACACGTCCAGTTGAATCCGCACTTGCGGGTGTTGCCGCAGGAATTGCGACAGGTGAGGCACCAGTTGTTGCCGGGCGAACGCCACCGGTGCGGTCAGGCGCACCAGCCCGCGAATCTCCCCGGCAGCGTCACGCACCGAGGAGAAACTGCGAGCGATGTGGGCGTAGGCGCTGCGCACTTCGCGGGTTAACGACTGCCCCGCATCGGTCAGCCGCACACTGCGGGTGGTGCGGGTCACCAGCCGGGTGCCGGTGGCTTTCTCCAGGTCGCAAATGCGCTGGCTGACTGCCGACTTGCTCACGCCCAAGCGCGCCGCGGCGGCGGTGTAGGTGCCTTGTTCCTCCAGTACCGACAGCCAGTGAATGTGAGTCCACAGCCCTTCGATCTCGGCCTTTTCCATGGTTGTATTGTTCGCATATGAAGACAATAAGTTCTGGATTCTGCTCTGGTTTGGAACAAATCGAAAGCCTATCGTGTGTCCCAACGCCACTCACCTGGGATCAACTGCCATGACCACCACGATCGAGCACTACATCAATGACCAGCGCGTGAGCCGCGATGATCGCTATCAGGACGTCTACAACCCGGCCACTGGCGCCGTGACCGGCCGTGTTGCCTTGGCCAGCCGCCAGACCGTGTCCGAAGCCGTCGCCGCCGCCCAGGCTGCGTTCGCCGGCTGGGCCGACACTCCGCCAATCCGCCGTGCCCGCGTGCTGTTCGAATACCTGCACCTGCTGCGTGAGCGCAAGGACGACCTGGCACGCATCATTGTCGCCGAGCACGGCAAGGTCTTTACCGACGCCCAGGGTGAGGTCGACCGGGGTATCGATATTCTCGAATTCGCCTGTGGTATTCCCAACCTGCTCAAGGGCGAACATTCCGACCAGGTCTCCCGTGGCATGGACAACTGGACGATGCGCCAGCCCCTGGGCGTGGTGGCCGGCGTCACGCCGTTCAACTTCCCGGTGATGGTGCCGATGTGGATGTACCCCATCGCCATCGCGGCAGGCAACACCTTCATCCTCAAGCCAAGCCCCACCGACCCGAGCGCTTCGTTGTTCATGGCCGAGCTGCTGCGTGAAGCGGGCTTGCCCACAGGCGTGTTCAACGTGGTGCAGGGTGACAAGGAATCGGTGGACGCACTGCTCGAACACCCCGACGTCAAGGCCGTGAGTTTTGTCGGCTCCACGCCAATTGCCCAATACATCTATGAAACCGGCGCCCGCCACGGCAAGCGCGTGCAGGGCCTGGGCGGCGCGAAAAACCATATGGTGGTGATGCCCGACGCGGACATCGACCGCACCGTCGATGCTCTGATGGGCGCCGCTTACGGCAGTGCCGGCGAGCGTTGCATGGCGATCTCGGTGGCGGTGCTGGTGGGCGATGTGGGAGACAAGGTGATCGCCGCTTTGACCGAACGCGCCAAGCAACTGCGTATCACCGACGGGCGCGACCTCAAGGCCGAAATGGGCCCGGTCGTATCGCGGGCAGCGTTGGAGCGCATCAGTGGCTACATCGAGCAGGGCGTAAAAGCGGGCGCGCACCTGTTGCTCGACGGCCGTGACTACACACCGTCCGAACCCGGTTTGGAAAATGGTTTCTGGCTGGGCGCGACCTTGTTCGACCACGTGACTCAAGACATGAGCATCTACCGCGAAGAGATCTTCGGCCCGGTGCTGGCCTGTGTACGGGTTAACGATTTTGCCGAAGCGGTGAAGCTGGTCAATGACCACGAGTTCGGCAACGGCGTCAGCTGTTTTACCCGCGACGGCAACATCGCCCGCGAGTTTGCGCGGCGTATCGAAGTGGGCATGGTTGGCATCAACGTACCGATCCCGGTGCCGATGGCCTGGCATGGTTTTGGTGGCTGGAAGAAGAGCCTGTTCGGCGACATGCATGCCTATGGCACCGAGGGTGTACGGTTCTACACCAAGCAGAAGTCGATCATGCAGCGTTGGTCGGAGAGCATTGAGCAGGGCGCGGAGTTTGCGATGCCGGTATCGAAGTAGGGTTTAACCTGCGTCGCAGGGCTTGAATGTGCGAGGGCGCTTGCCCCCGATAGCGGAGTGTCAGTCACTGTATCTGTGTCTGAAACACCGCCATCGGGAGCAAGCCTCCTCGCACTTTTTTTGCTGGTTTGCTGAATTGACGGATTGAACATAAAAGTCCAGTATGGATTTATAAGTACAAAAGTGCTTTCCCCGCGTTCCCTTTCTTCACTCTTGCCAAACCAACAACAACTTGCGAGAACCCGCTCATGAAGAAACGCCACCTTATCCCCGCCCTGGCCCTGAGCCTGTTCGCCTCCAGCCACCTGCTGGCCGCCGAGAGAACCCTGCGCATTGGCATCGAGGCTGCTTACCCACCGTTCGCGTCCAAGACTCAAGACGGCAAGATCGTTGGGTTCGACTACGACATCGGCAATGCCCTCTGCGCCCAAATGAAAGTCAAATGCGTGTGGGTAGAAGGGGAGTTCGATGGCCTGATTCCTTCCCTCAAAGTGAAGAAAATCGACATGGCGTTGTCGTCCATGACCATCAACGAAGACCGTAAGACGTCGGTGGACTTCACCCACAAGTACTACTTCACCTCGTCACGCCTGGTGATGAAGGACGGCGCGGTGGTGGATGACCAGTACGCCAGCCTCAAGGGCAAGACCATCGGCGTACAACGCGCCACCACCACTGACCGCTATGCCACCGAGGTGTTTGAACCCAAGGGCATCAACGTCAAGCGCTACAGCAACAATGAAGAAATCTACATGGACCTGGCGGCGGGGCGCCTGGATGCGATCTTTGCCGATACCATCCCGCTCACTGACTTCCTGTCGATGCCGCGCGGCCAGGGCTACGCCTTTGTCGGCCCGGAACTCAAGGACCCGAAATACGTAGGAGAGGGCGCGGGGATTGCCGTGCGCAAAGGCAATACGGCGCTGGTCAGCGAGTTGAACACGGCCATCGACGGCATTCGCGCCAATGGCGAATACCAGAAGATTTCACAGCACTACTTCAAGACCGATATCTACGGCGACTGAAGCAGGGAAGGACGCGGTCAATGTGGGAGCTGTCGAGCTTTAGCGAGGCTGCGAAAGCGGTGGGTCAGGCTCTGAAAATGTTGACCCTGCCGGCCCCTTCGCAGCCTCGCCGGGGCTCGACAGCTCCCACAGGGTATCGGCGCTGTCATCAGAAAGAGGTCAACCCTTTAGTTCCTTCAAATGCTTGTAGACCGTCGCCCGGCCCATGCCCAGCACATTGGCCACGTAGTTGGAGGCGCTCTTGCCCTTGAAAGCGCCTTCGGCATGCAGCGCCAGCACCAACTCGCGTTTATGGTCACGGTTGAGCACGTTCAGGCTCAACTGACGCTCGCGCAGCCAGGCATGCAAAAAGGTATTGATCCGTTCCTGCCAGTCATCGCGAAACAACGCCTTCGGCTGCGCGATCAGCTTGCTTGGCGACAGGAACAGGTCCAGCGCGGCCTTGGCGTTTTCGAACAACGAGATATTCAGGTTGATGCACAGCACGGCGAGACGGCGGCCTTTAGTGTCGTGCAGTACGCTGCTCAGGCTGCGAATTTTCTGACCGTCCCAATTGAGCTTTTCGTAAGGGCCGATATTCACCTCGCTCACGTCGCCGTCGAGCATGTCCTCCAGCGCCGAGTCGTCACCGACGCTGCGTTTGGACAGGTTGTTGGCGATGTAATCGACGGTTTGCGTGCGCAGGTCATGCAGGACGACTTCCGCGTGGGGAAAAAACAGCGTGGCGATCGCATCGGCGATCACGCGAAAGTTCTGCATCACCTTGTCGTGTTCAGCGGTGTTCATCAATGCGGCTCCAGGCGGACGGGGGAGAGCCTGCCAGCGTCCAGGCCGAACCGCGTGAGAGGCTCGGGCAGCGGTGCGCCGCGCACCAGTGCGGCACTCGCCTGGCCCATGGCCGGCGATGTCTGGATGCCGTAGCCGCCTTGTGCCGCGACCCAGAACAGCCCTGGCACCACGGGGTCGAAGCCGCACAGCAAATTGCCGTCGGGGACGAAACTGCGCAGGCCGGCCCAGGTCCGCGTTGGGCGGCGGATGCTCAGGGTGGTGGCTTCCTCGATCTGGTAGATGCCCATGGCGATGTCCAATTCTTCGGGCTGTACATCCTGCGGCTCCACCGGGTCGGCGTTGGCCGGCGAGCCGAGGAACATGCCCGCATCGGGCTTTATGTAGAACGCTTCGTCCAGGGCCACCAGCATCGGCCAGTCATGGGTGTCCTGGCCCTCGGGCCCGGCGAAGATAAATGCCGAGCGCCGCTTGGGCTGCAAGCCGATGGACGCCGCGCCGGCCAGCCCGCCGATGTGATCGGCCCAGGCGCCGGCGGCGTTGATAATGAGGGGGGCAGTGAATGTAGCGTCCTGGGTACGCACCTGCCACAGGCCGTCGGCGTCGCGGCTCAAGCCCAGCACATGGCTGTCGGTGCGCACCTGGCCCTGGTTGCGACGGATGCCGCGCAAATAGCCCTGGTGCAGGGCATCGGTGTCGATATCGCTGGCGGTTGGATCATAAATCGCACCGTGGACCTTGTCGCGGCGCAGGATCGGCAAGCGAGCACACGCTTGGTCGGCACTCAGGCGTTCGACTTGCGCTACGGTGGCTTTGGCGCTCAGGTATTGGCTTTCCAGTTCCGCCGGGTCGCCGTTGAAATCGACCGTCAGTTCGCCGCGTGGCGTGAGCAATGGATGCTCGCAAAAGCCTGCCGGCGGGTGATCGAAAAACTCACGGCTGGCCAGGGTCAACGCCCGCACCTGCGGGGTGCCATACGCGGCGGTATACAATGCCGCCGAGCGCCCGGTGGAGTGATAGCCCGGGTGACTTTCGCGCTCCAGCACCAGCACTGTGCCGTGTTGCGACAACCAGAAACCCGTGGAGGCGCCTGCAATGCCGCCGCCGATGATGATGAAGTCTGCCTGGCTCATGAATGTCTCCTGAAAAAGGGGGATCAGCGCTGGAGTGGGTACAGGGCATTGGCCAGTGCGATGTCTCCGAGGTAAACTTATTTGTCCATTATGGACTTTTGGTGTTTCTTCGCAATATCCCTCGGAAAAAATCCCGTAGATCGGTTGGTACAGGGAGCCGGTGCGCAAGTGCACGCAGTTCGCTTGCTCGGCGCGTAGGAAGTGGGCACGCTCATGCAGGTAGCAGATACGACCAAGATCATAAATAAGGAAGCACTACGTTGAGTTGGGAAAAAGTCGGAAAATTTCTGGTGGCCTTGCTGGCTTGCATGGCGTCCATCACCGCGATTTATGTGGCGTTTAAGGACGACACCAAACTTGAAGCCGATCTCTCTTACCATTACCAGAGCACGCCCAGCCAATTCTCCGAGCGCCTGGCTAAAGCGGGTGAAACGCTCAAATATGGCACTGTCTATGACAGCATTAAACGGGTCGCTGGCGATGCGCTGAGCCATGAACAGATCGATAAGATGGTTGACCTAGTCCAGGCACCTTATCTCTCGATCTTCGACAAGCCTTTCCAAAAAGGGCCCGACAACTACCCGGTCAGGCTATTCATCCATTTGCAGAACACCGGTAGCAAGGTGGTCAAGGACGTTCATATCAAGCTGCCCGCCAAGGGGCTGGTGCAGATCAGGGATGACTCACACAACGAAACGGTGAAGCCCGAACTGACCAGCAGCGTGGAGATCCCTTCGATTGTGCAAAATGGCGTCTACAAACTCTGGATTTATTTTGAGGGTGATCTGGAAGCACTCAAGGCGCAAGGCGTGCATATCGGCTCCAGCGATGGTGTGGCGCAGGTTCGGGTGTATGAGGAAGTGATCGGCTTCAAGGCGCACGTAGCTGAAAACACGGGCGTGTTGATGGCGATGCTAGTGGCCTTGTTGGTTGCTGTCCTGATGGCGCTTTATTTAGTGGTTACCACTCATGAAACGGCGGATGGGACTGCGCAGAATGCTTGACGGTGTGAGCGTCCAGTTAAGCCAATTGGCCCCACTGTAGGAGCGAGCAAGCTCGCTCCTACAAAAGTGGCGCTATCGCGGTTTCATGCACTCGATAGAGCAGTCCACCGTGGTCTTGGCAATTTCCAGCAAATGCCACACCGCCAGGATCTTCGCCCGCTCGGGGCTTTGCAGCAGCTCGCCGCAGTCCAGTGCGGTTGCTGAGGCGCTGTCGAGCAGGGCATCTTCGAAGCCCAGGTCTTCGTTGACGCAGTGAAAGCCTTGGGTGGGCAGGTAGTGGTCGATGGCGCGGTCTTTTGCGGGATCGTGGGGTGGCGGCTGTACGCAGGTTGGTCGACCGGCCAAAAGGCAAAATCCAGCGCACCCGAGGGCGCCCTGCGCACAGCCACCCTAAAACCCTGGTGGGTCATGCGCCTTTTGGAATACCGGGCGATTAAACCCGATCACTGAATTGGCAGTGACGGACCGCACAAGGCGGCAGGGATTGTCCTGAAATTTAAAGGGATACCCCTTGCCGGCCCTTTAAAAACCATGACCAAATGCCACTCACCCCAATGTTGAAATACTGACAAATGTGGGAGGGGGCTTGCTCCCGATGGCGGTGGGTCAGTCACTAATGTGCTGACTGACACTCCCTCATCGGGAGCAAGCCCCCTCCCACAAAAGTTATGCGGTGGCTGCAAAAAATTGAGTTCAGCGCCTTCCCACCCGCGTACTCACATCCACCCACACCGCCAACACCAAAATGCTGCCCTTCACAATCATCTGCCAGTAACTGTCCACGTCCAGCATCGACATCCCATTATCCAGGCTGGTAATCACCAACGCCCCGAGCAACGCGCCATACACCGTGCCCGAACCACCGCGCATCGACGTACCGCCAATAAAACACGCGGCGATGGCGTCGAGTTCGCCCATATTTCCCGCCGACGGGGAGCCGGCGGCGAGGCGCGCGGTGTTGACCAGGCCGGCGAGGGCGCACATCACGCCCATGATGCCGAAGATCCACAGTTTCACCGCCTGCACATTGATGCCCGACAGCCGCGTGGCTTCCATATTGCTGCCCACCGCGTACACCCGCCGGCCAAAAACGGTCTGGCGGGTGACGTAACTGAACACGCCAAGCAGCACCAGCAACAGCAGCACCGGCACCGGGATGCCGTCGTAGCGGTTGAGGGTGGTGACAAACCCGGCGAGCACTGCGCCGATCAGCACTACACGTAACCCGTCACGCATTAACGAGTGCGCGGCCAAGCCATGCAGCGCGCGGTTACGCCGTTGTTTCCAGGTCAAAAAAAGCGTCAGCGCGAACAGCACTACACCCAGCCCTGTGCCCACCGTGTGAGGCAAGTAGCCCTGGCCCACATACACCAGCGATGGCGACACCGGCGCAATGGTGGTGCCCCCGGTAATCCCCAGCAGAATCCCGCGAAATGCCAGCATGCCGCCCAGGCCGACAATAAACGACGGGATGCGCAGGTAGGCCGTCATATAGCCGTTGGCCAAGCCGATCATCAAGCCGCACAGCGCCACCAGGCTGAGGTTGGCCAGCAGCGGCACGTGATAGACCACGTCAAGAATCGCCGCCAGCCCGCCCAACAGCCCGAGCAACGAGCCCACGGACAAATCGATCTCGCCGCTGATGATCACCAGCACCATGCCGCACGCCAATATCCCGGTGATCGACATCTGCCGCAGCAGGTTAGAGAGGTTGCGCGGCGTAACAAACCCGCCCTCGGTCTGCCAACTGAAAAACAACCAGATGAACGCCACGGCGATCACCAGCGCGAGCATTTTGTAGCGGGTGAAAAGGTGTTTGACCTGGTTCATCTACGCGGTCTTCCGATTATTTTTGTTTTGGCTGAGGGCCGCGGCGAGCACCTGTTCCTGGCTCAGCCCCTCGTTGATGAAGTCACCGCGCAGTTGGCCGTCGCCGATCACCAGCACGCGGTCTGATACGCCGAGGACTTCGGCCAGCTCCGAGGAGACCATGATGATTGATACGCCCTCGGCCGCCAGTGCGCCCATCAGTTTGTAGATCTCATACTTGGCGCCCACATCCACACCGCGCGTGGGTTCGTCGAGGATCAGCACCTTGGGCTTGGCCATCAGCATTTTCGCCAGCACGGCTTTTTGTTGATTGCCGCCGGACAGGCTGGTGATCGGCAGGAACGGGCTGGCGGTCTTGAGGTGCATGCGTGCGATTTGCCGGTCGATGCTGCCCAGTTCGGCCTCGGCGTCGATGCGGCTCAGGTGCGCGTAGGTGTCGAGCACCACCAGGGTGATGTTATGGCCCACGCCCAGGTCGGGAATGATGCCTTGGCGCTTGCGGTCCTCAGGCACCATGCACAGCCCGGCACGGATCGACTTGAGCGGTGTGCGCGTATCGATGACCTGGCCGTCCAGCCGCACCTCGGCGCTGTAGCGGCCGGGGTAGGCGCCGAACAGCGCCGACACCAGCTCGGTGCGCCCGGCACCGACAAGACCTGCGATGCCAAGGATTTCGCCGCGTTTAAGCACAAAGGAAATATCATCGACGCGCTTGCGCCTGGGATTATCGACGTCGTAGCAGGTGACGTTGCGCGCTTCGAACATCACCTCGCCCACCTCATGCGGTTCGGTGGGGTAGAGGTTGCTCATCTCGCGGCCGACCATCTGCGTGATGATCCGCGCAATGTCCATGTCCGCCATGGCCGTGGTCGCGATGTGCTTGCCATCGCGAATCACTGCGATGGTGTCACACACTGCTGCCACTTCATCGAGCTTGTGCGAGATGTACACGCAGGCCACGCCCTTGGCCTTCAGGCCCTGGATGATGCCCAGCAGCACCTCGATTTCCGAGCGGGTCAACGCCGAAGAAGGCTCATCAAGAATCAACAGGCGCGCCTGCTTGTTGAGGGCCTTGGCGATTTCCACCAACTGCTGGTAGCCGCCGCCATACTGCGACACCGGCAGGGCGACGTTCATGTCCGGCACCTTGAGCTCACGCATCAGCGCTTCGGCGCGTTGCAGCATCGCCGGGTAGTTCATGCGCCCGCCGGGCAGGGTCAGCTCGTGGCCCATGAAGATGTTCTCGGCCACCGACAGGTCCGGCACCAGGGTCAGTTCCTGGTGAATGATGACGATGCCGGCGGCCTCGGTATCACGGATAGACTGGGCTTTAAGCGGTTGCCCGTCCCAGAGGATTTCACCCTCCCAGGTCCCATACGGATACACCGCCGACAACACCTTCATCAAGGTGGACTTACCGGCACCGTTCTCGCCGCACAGACCGACGCATTCCCCCGGACGTACCTTGATATCGATGCCATTGAGGGCATTGACACCGCCAAAGCTTTTGACGATGCCGTTCATTTGCAGCAGGTAATCGTTGGCCATGGCGGTCACTGCCCGGCGATCTGCTCTTTGGTATAAAACCCGTCCTTCTCCAACACGTCGATATTGGCCTTGGTCAGCGGCGTCGGGGTGAGCAGGATGGTGTCGACTTTCTTGCTGCCGTTGTCGTACTGCGAGCTATACGTCGGCTTTTCACTGCGTGCCAACTGCACCGAGAGCTTGGCGGCTTCGGTGGCGATCAGCTTGAGCGGCTTGTAGACGGTCATGGTCTGGGTGCCGTCGATCACGCGCTTGATGGCCGCCAGGTCGGCGTCCTGGCCGGAGATCGGCACCTTGCCCGCCAGTTTCTGTGCAGCCAGGGCCTGGATGGCGCCGCCGGCTGTGGCGTCGTTGGAGGCGACGATGGCGTCGATCTTGTTGTCATTACGGGTCAGGGCGTTTTCGACGATGCTCAAGGCTTCGGTGGGGTTCCATTCCTTGACCCATTGCTGGCCGACAATCTTGATATCGCCCTTGTCGATAGCCGGTTGCAGCACCTTCATCTGGCCTTCGCGCAGCACCTTGGCGTTGTTGTCCGTCGGCGCGCCACCGAGCAGGAAGTAATTGCCCTTGGGCGCCGCTTGCAGCACGCCGTTGGCCTGCATCTCGCCGACTTTTTCGTTATCGAAGGAAATGTACGCGTCGATATCCGCGTTGAGGATCAGGCGGTCATAAGACACCACCTTGATCCCGGCTTTCTTGGCTTCGGCGACTGCGTTGGTCAGCACCGTGGCGTTGAACGGCACTATTACGATCACATCCACGCCCCGGGAGATCAGGTTTTCGATCTGCGAGATCTGCTTTTGCTCGTTGGCATCGGCGGACTGCACGAACACTTTGGCGTCGAGTTTTTCCGCCGCCGCGACGAAATAGTCACGGTCGCGGGACCAGCGCTCCAGGCGCAGATCATCGATGGAAAAACCGATTTTAGGATGGGCCGGATCGGCGATCACCGGCAACGCGAGCAGGGCCAGGGCAGTGGCGAGCAGGGTGCGTTTGAATGACTTCATGGTGGTGCGTCCTTTTATTGTTGTTGGAAAGACACTGGGTGAAGACTCTAGGCGAACACTGGAGTTGTGGCTAACGGATGAGTGATGTGTAGGAGCGAGCTTGCTCGCGAAAAACCCATAGGCGACGCATTTATTCAGGAAACATGCGTTATCGTTGACGATTTTCGCGAGCAGGCTCGCTCGCCAGACTGTCACCGGTAAATAAACCGGTTGACCACCCCCTCCAGCATCTCCTGTCGGCCACTCACGGCCTGCGGGTTCAGTTCATGGGCAAACGCATGTTCGGCCAGCGACTCCAGGCTGAACTCTCCGGCCAGCACAGCTTGGCCCAGCGGCTGCTGCCAGCCGGCATAGCGCTGGTCCTTGAACTGCTGCAACTGGTCGTTTTGCACCATTGCCGCCGCACGTTCGAGTGCCAGGGCGAGTACATCCATGGCGGCCACATGCCCGTGGAACAAGTCCACCTCGTCCAGGCTCTGGCGCCGCACCTTGGAGTCGAAGTTATAGCCGCCGTTCTTGAAGCCCCCGGCCTTGAGGATTTCATAGGTGGCCAGGGTCATCTCCTCGACGCTGTTGGGGAACTGGTCAGTGTCCCAGCCGTTCTGCGGGTCACCGCGGTTGGCATCGATGCTGCCGAAGATCCCCAGCGACACGGCGGTGGCGATCTCATGATGAAAACTGTGCCCGGCCAATGTTGCGTGGTTGGCCTCGATATTTACCTTGATCTCCTGCTCCAGGCCGTACTCATGCAGGAAGCCGAACACCGTGGCGCTGTCGTAATCGTACTGGTGCTTGGTCGGCTCCTGGGGTTTGGGCTCAATCAGCAGGTCGCCCTTGAAACCGATCTTGTGCTTGTGCTCCACCACCATGCGCATAAAGCGTCCGAGCTGCTCGCGCTCGCGCTTGAGGTCGGTGTTGAGCAAGGTTTCATAGCCCTCGCGACCGCCCCACAGCACATAGTTGGCACCCTTGAGCCGCAGGGTGGCATTCATCGCACTGAACACCTGGGCGGCAGCGAAGGCGAACACTTGCGGGTCCGGGTTGCTCGCGGCCCCGGCGGCAAAGCGCGGGTTGCTGAAACAGTTGGCGGTGCCCCACAGCAACTGGATGCCGGTCTGTTCTTGATGACGCTCCAGGTGATCGACCATCTGTGCAAAGTGGTTGCGATACTCCTTGAGCGAGCTGCCCTCCGGTGCCACATCGGTGTCGTGAAAGCTGTAGTAGTCGATGCCCAGCTTGGAGAAAAACTCAAAGGCGGCCTGCGCCTTGCCGATCGCCAACTCCATCGGGTCGCCACTGCGCTGCCATGGGCGCTTGAAGGTGCCCATGCCAAACATATCCGCCCCCGGCCACACCAAGGTATGCCAATAACAAGCGGCCATGCGCAGGTGTTCACGCATGGGTTTGCCGAGGATCAGCTTGTTGGCGTCGTAGTGACGAAAGGCGAGGGCGGAGTCGCTGTCGGGACCTTCGAAGCGAACCTTGTCGACACCGGGGAAGTACGGCATGGCGTTTTCCTTATTGTTCTTGGCGGTGTCTGGATACTAGCAACGGCACCTGGGCTGCTGATTATGAAAATCACCAAGGTGTAGTGCGATTTTGTGCAGTGAGGTCTAGTCTGTCCCGACCGGCCCCAGGACAAAAACAATGAAAACCCTACCGCCCGTGCACCGCATTGCCTTGCTCTTCAACGGCAGCAAAATCTACGACCGTGGCATCATCACCGGCATTGGCAATTACCTGAGCAGCACCCGCGCGTCCTGGGACCTGTTCCTGGAAGAGGATTTTCTCTGCCGCCTGCGCGGTATCGAGCGTTGGCAGGGCGACGGCATCATTGCTGACTTCGATGACCCGCTGATTGGCGAGGCGCTGGCCGGGAGCAAGCTGCCGGTGGTGGCGGTGGGTGGTTCCTATGAAGACGCAAGCGCGTACCCCAGGGGCATTCCCTATGTGGCCACCGATAACCACGCCTTGATGAAGCTGGCCTACGAGCATTTGATCGAGGCCGGGCTGACACGCTTTGCCTGTTTCAGCCTACCCGAAGCCCAAGCCAATCGCTGGGCCCAGGAGCGCGAGAAAGCCTTTCGCCGCTTGATGCAGCGCGATGGTTTGCAGGTGCAGATCTATCGCGGTTTGGGCACCAGCGCACCGTTGTGGGACAGCGCGGTGGAGCAGCAGATTGCCTGGCTGCACAGCCTGCCCAAGCCTATCGGCATTGTCGCGGTTACCGATGCCCGCGCCCGACAGTTGCTGCAGGCTTGCCTGACGGCGGGCATTGCGGTGCCGGAAGAGGTCGCCTTGATCGGCATCGACAACGACCCGCTGACCCGCACCCTGACGCGGGTGCCGCTGAGTTCGGTGATCCAGGGCACCGAGACCATGGGCCGTACCGCCGCGGCCTTGCTGCACCAGATGCTGCATGGCAAGCCCTGTACCGGCACGCAGGTGCTGGTGCCGCCGGACGCCATCAACGTGCAAGCCTCCAGCCTGCATCAGCCCCTGGGCAACCCCTACGTGATGCAGGCGTTGCTGTTTATCCGGCAGTACGCTTGCCAGGGCATCAAGACCGACCAGGTCGCCGCCTATGTCGGTGTCTCACGCTCCTCGCTGGAAGCGCACTTTCGCAAGGTGCGCGGGTGCAGCGTGCATGACGAGATCCTGCGTTTCAAACTGGCGGCTGCCGCCAAGGGTCTGGAGAACCACGCGCTGGCGATTGCCGATATTGCTCAGAGCTGTGGGTTCAAGTCGGCGCAATACCTGCACGCGGTGTTTCGTCGCGAATTCGGTTGTACGCCGAGGCAATACCAGCAGGGCAGCGCTTAGAACACTGCCTTGACCTGCAAACCGAGCACCAGCGCGTTGTCGATGTTCTCCCCGGAAAACGCTCCCGGTTCGATGATGTATTGCACATCCGGGCGCAACGTCAGCCACGGTGTGGCCTGGTAGCCATAGCTGAGCTCGATGAGCTGTTCGGCATTGTTCAGGTTGGGGTAGTCGGTACCTGCGTTGAACGCCGCCAATTCCTGCACCTCACGGCTGCGCGGGTTCGGTACCGCGCGGCCATAACCCAGGGCGACGGTATCGCGCGGGCGGCCTTCGAAGGGCTTGTACAACACCACGCCTGCGCCATACCACCGGCTGAACGGCGAGGCCGCTTCGCTGGCGGCGGAGTACTGGCCGAAAGCGTGCAGCACGCGGCCAGACGAGGACGTGGACGCCCACACGGCCTGGTCGATCAACAGGTAGTGACCACCGCGGCCATTCACCTTTTTGTCGCTGTCGATGCGTTTCACGTCGGAGCTGTCGTAGTAATACCCCAGCTTGTACTCACCCGGCAGGGGGCCGGCGTGTTTGTAGACCAGCTCGATCGGCACCACGGTGCCGGTGGTACGTTTCGGGTCCAGATGCCAGGCGCGGCTGGAGTTGCCGTTGCTGTCCGGGTCGACATTGAACGCCGCTACACGCAATTGCCAGGACGGTGAAAAATCGTATTTCACCCGGGCCCCGAGGCGGGCGTTGGGGTAGTTGGTCCAACCGCTGCCGCCGGACATGTTCAGCGGGTGCCCGCAGAAACCGGCGTTCATGAAGTTGCACAGGATGCCGCTGTCGAGGCCGCCGAGGTCATTGCCCATGGCCATGTAGCCCAGCTTGACGTTCAGCGCCGGGGTGAACAGCGTGCGCTCATAGCTCAGTTCGGTGAGGCGGGTATAGAGGCCGCCATAGTTTTCCTGGATCGGCAGGCGGTTGCCCACCAGGTCTTCGGAGGCGCTGGTGCCGCGGCGGTCGTTGATCGTCAGCTGGATACGGTCGCCATGGTTCAGGCCGTACAGCTTGCCCAGGTCGAACTGTACGCCGAGTTTGATGTTTTGCGAGTAACGCGCCGCGCGGTGCAGGCCGCCGTCGGCGTTGTAGGCGGTTTCGCCGCTGTAGTCGCCGGTAAAGCGGATGCCTTGCTCGTCGAGTTCACGGCGCAGGCCGCCCCAGTCGCCGGTCAGGGTGGTGTCGTCGGCTTGGACGGGGAGGGCAGCAGCAAGGGCCAGGCCCAGCATCAGGCGCCCAAAAGACAGATGAGAAGTTGGGGTCATGCGGGATTTTCCAAACACAAAGCGCGGTGCGGGAGCACCGCGCGAACAGAGGGGGGTTACGGCAGGGCGTAGGCGATGACGTAGTCGCCACGGTCGGTGGACTGGCGGGCGCCGCCGGCGGTGATGACGATGTATTGCTTGCCGGTTTTCGGCGACACGTAGGTCATCGGGCCGCCCTGGCTGCCCACCGGCAGGCGGGCTTTCCAGATTTCATCACCGTTGCCGCTGTTGAAGGCGCGCAGGTAGAAATCCTGGGTGCCGGCGATAAAGATCAAACCGCCCTGGGTCGACAGCGTACCGCCGAGCGTCGGCAGGCCGATCTTGATCGGCAGGTGCATGCGGATGCCCAGGGGGCCGGTGTCTTCAACGGTGCCCACCGGGACTTGCCAGGCGACCTTTTGCGTCTTCATGTCGATGGCGGTCAGGGTGCCGAACGGCGGAGCCTGGCACGGGATGCCGGCCACCGACAGGAAGCGGTTTTTGTTCACCGCATACGGCGTGCCCTTGAGCGGTACGGCGCCCATGCCGGTGTTCAGCGCTTCGCCACCGGAAGACGCCTGGGCCTTGTTCTGCGAGGGAATCATCTGGATCCACAGGCCCAGGCGCATGTCGTTGACGAAGATAAAGCCATGCACCGGGTCGGTGGAAATACTGCCCCAGTTCATACCGCCCAGGGAGCCCGGGAAGCTCAGCGACTTGTCGGTGCCCGGCGCAGTGTACAAGCCGTCGTAGCGCATGCCCTTGAAGTCGATGCGGCACAGCAACTGGTCGTACGGCGTGGCGCCCCACATGTCCGACTCGCTCAGGGTTTGCGCGCCGATCTGTGGCATGCCCACGGATTTAGGCTGGGTCAGCGAGTAAGGTTCGTTGGGAATGTTCGCCGCCTTGACCGGCACTTCCTGCACGTCGGTCAGCGGCTTGCCGGTGGTGCGGTCGAGCACGTAGATCTGCCCGGCCTTGGTGCCGATCACCACCGCAGGTACGGCCTTGTCGCTGCCCGGCGGGGTGAAGTCGATCAGGCTCGGCTGCATCGGCAGGTCGAAGTCCCACAGGTCGTTGTGGACGGTCTGGTACACCCATTTTTCCGCGCCGGTAGAGGCGTCGAGTGCCAGTACCGAGGCGCCGTATTTGTGGTTGAGCTGGGTGCGCTCCACGCCATAGATGTCGGTGGAGGAGCTGCCCATCGGCAGGAAGACGGTATTCATCAACGGGTCATACGACATCGGCGCCCAGCTGTTGGGCGTGCTGCGCACATAGGTGCTGCCCGCTGCAGGGGCGTGCTTGTCTTCTGGGTTGCCCGGGTCGAAGGCCCAGCGCATTTGGCCGCTGATCACGTCGAAACCACGGATCACGCCGCCCGGCATATCGGTTTGTACGTTATCCGCCACGCGCCCGCCAACCACCACGGTAGTGCCGGCGATCAAGGGGGCGGAGGACAGTTGGTAGTAGCTGTCCGGCACATCGCCCAGGCCGGCTTTGAGGTCCACCTGGCCGTGGGTGCCGAAGTCTTCGCAGAATTTACCGGTGTCGGCATCCACGGCGATCAGGCGCGCATCAATGGTGTTGGTCAGCAGACGGCGCTGGCATTGCGCACCGGCCGGCACGCTGGCGGCAATGATCGGCGAGCTGTTGGGTTGGGTTGGCTGGGCAATCGGCGCGGTGGCGTCGAAATACGCCATGCCACGGCAACGTTGCCAGACGGCCGACTTGGCGTTGACCTCGTTCTTCCACAGCTCTTTGCCGGTGTCGGCGTCCAGTGCGATCAGGTTGTTGTGCGGGGTGCAGATGAACACCTTGTTGCCGATCTGCAGGGGCGTCAGTTGGTCTTCGGCACCGTTGCCGTCGCTGATGGCCACGTCGCCGGTGTGGTAGGTCCAGGCGACTTTGAGTTTATTCACGCTGTCGCGGTTGATCTGGTCCAGCGCAGCGAAGCGGCTGCCACCTTCGGTGTTGCCGTAGTGCGCCCAGTCTTTCTGTGCATCGGCTGCCGCCACGGGCGTGATGCCGGGGCCTTTGCCGGTCGGCGCCACGCTGGGGTGGGCGACAAACATATTGCCTGCGGCCACCGCCACGCCCACTGCCAAGACGGCGGCGATGCCATAGGCGCCGCGTGCAGGTCGGCCGACCAGCAGCGGGTACACCAGTGCGACCACCAGGCCGATCACGGCAAACATGAACAAGCGCGAGAACAGCGGCCAGAACACCAGGCCCACGTCCGCCAACGCCCAGATGGCCGTGCCCACCAGAAAGGCCGCGAACAGCCACGCGCCAGTCGGTTTGCGCCGGGCAATCAACAGGCCGGAAACGGCCATCGCCACACCGCCCGTCAGGAAGTACCAGGAACCGCCCAGGCTGACCAGTTTGGCGCCGCCAACGGCCAGGGCTACGCCGAGCAGGGCAATGACGATGCCCAGGCCCAGCAGGAGAAATCTTGAGGCGCCAGCGGCGCGCGATGCTCTTTTCATGTCGACAGGACTCGAGGGTGAGAGGGCAAAGACGCGATTTTAGCAACATAAGTAACCAGTTAGTACATTGTGCTGCGTAATAGTCTTTTACACCCTGAGCGACGATCGCTCAGATTCACAAGCCCCTGAGTCCACGCCAAGGCATAGCGCTGCATCGACTGCAGATTCTTCTCGATGGTTTCGCAAATGGTTTCCATCGGCATGTGGCGAAAGGTTCGAGGGTCATCTGTTTGGCGCCATTCATAGGTTGTTTGAAAACGGGTTGTGCGCGCCGCTATTTCAGCAAGTGCAATGCGCAGCTATTAGCAACTAGCGCCACAAGTGCAGTTGGAACAACTTTGGTAGCGTTGCTGTGCTGCGCGGCAATCACTGTACATTGGGTTCTAAGGCAAAGCGCCAGTACTGGCTGTTTACGACGTGGATGGTTTCGGGACCTGACTGCGTGAAGTGTGTAGTCGAGATCAGTGGAATGGAGTTGGTTGATCAGGGCTCTTGCATGCGCGTCAGTTCGTTAAAGTTGGATATCGGTAGTACCGCAAAAGCAATTGAGCGCCATAAGGACTTTGAATGTTGCATTCGTACGCATTACCAGATTCTTCTTGGCCCCTATTCAAAGCGGCCCTTTTTCTACAAGAGCACATTGAAACACAGCCGTTTGATGGTCTCCTTTGCCCTCCTGAGTGAGTACTTTTCCAAACCTACCGCTTTGCTTTGCGACGTGAAGGCTTTGTGTGTGGCACGCAGGTATTGCTCGAGAAACAGCCTGGAGTCGATCTTTATGCTGTTCAGGGCGCTGGGGTTCATGGCCATCGACGCGCACCCGGAGGACGGCCGTTTCAGGGTATACGCGCCGTCGGATGAGGCCTGTCGTGAAGTGCGGCTGATGCTTACCTCCATTACCGACTCACTGGCGCTGATGTGCCCAGAGAAGGATCTGTTTCGCAAAATGCGCAAGATGGAAGACCGAGCGTTCCTCAGCCTTTACTTCAAAGGCTTCGCGCAGATCCTGGCCGATGACCTGATGGTGGATGTGCTGCAGCCTGATTGCTATTGGCTGGTGAAGAAAGACGCAGGGCATCTGTTGATGCTGGCGATTTACAACGATGCGTTTGCGCCGGAAAACGGCCGGGTAACCTTCAAGTCGTCTTCTTATCTTGCGCTTGCCCAGCAGCTGTCAGTGTCGAAAACCCACGTTATTCGAATGGTCCGGGAGGGCGTCCAGAAAGGCTATTTTAAAGTTCACCCCAAAAAACAGCTGGAAGTGCTGCCGGCTTTCGTCCGCCTGGTAAGGCGGTTTATGGCGTTTTCATTTGCAGTCGGCTTGCATGCGGTTGAACGGGGTCAGAGGGATGCCTGCTAACTTGAAACTAAGACCCCGAATGCGCAGGCTGCTGTCGCCTGCCGTCACTCAGGCCGAGGTGATAGGCATTATTAGCTGGGTGGGCGTGTTGTTGCTCCACCCGGCCATCGAACTGGGCATTTATGTAGCGACGATTACCCTGTGCCTGTTGGCGGTGTGCCGGTTTCACCACCGTACCGCTAATTTTTTCATGTGGCGGGCACTGGGTGTTATCTATGTTGTGCTGCTGACGGTCGGTTTTGCCTTTGTCCTGCGAATGCACGAGGAATTGCGCATCTTTGGCTTACCGCTGGCCATCATCTTGGTGATCAGCAGCGCCATCTTGTTTATCAGTGTCCGGGATTATCTGGTATGCGCTGCGCTGGTCTGGTTGATTTTTTGGCCGTGCATACCGACGGATAGTTACGGCGACGCACAGATCTATCTGTTTATTTTCTGCGCCGCGTCGGTGTGCATCGGCTTTATCTTGAGTTTTTCCTATTTGAAGAACTTGCGCTCGGTATTGCTGGTAGAAAGTGAGTTTCGCGAATTGGCGGAGACGGACTATTTGACCTCCATCCTCAACCGACGAGCCTTCATGCAGGGGTTTGATGCGCTGATCGCCAATGGCCACAGCGGCTACTTCATGATGCTGGATATCGACAGTTTCAAACTCAAAAATGACCGGTATGGCCACGATGTGGGCGACAAGATTCTACGGGCAATGGCCACCTGCCTGAAAACCACCAAGGGCAGCCATAGTTTCGGCAGGATCGGTGGGGAAGAGTTTGGCGTGTTGTTATTGGGTGATGACCCGGCATTCGCCTGCGATTTCGCCCTGGCGTTGTTGCAGGCGATCCGGAGCAGTGTCGCCGCGCCGCACAACTACACCTGCAGTGCGGGAATAGCGCGTTTTGCGGTCGGGGCCGAGATGTCCGCGGTGCTCAAGAACGCCGACAGGAACCTGTATGGCGCCAAGCAGAACGGCAAGGATCGCGTGTATCTGGAGGGCAAGCGTGTCGATCCGCAGCGCTGTGCAACCACCCAATGAACGCACCTTGACCGGCGCCGATCCGGACCTCGACACCGCCTGATTGCTCAGCGCGGCTGTACCCAGGTGGCTGAACGTTTGACGGCAGTCATATTCCCCTATGGCATTGCGACAAGCCCGCTCGCCACGACAGCCGATGGGCCACAGATTTTGCGTTCGACGATAATTGTGTAGATGCAGGTGGATGCGTTGCGGCGTGTGTTGCCCACCGCACTGACCCAGTGAGCGTAAACGATGGGTTTACAGCGGTGTCAGCACATTCATCACCGTGTCCAGCGCCACCCGCGTGTCATCCAGTTGCACCAGCGACGCGTGCCGGGCGCCGAGGGCGTCGCGGTTCTGGATGGCGGTGAGGATCGCCTTGTGGCGCGGCAGGCTCAGGCCCTGGATGTCCGGGCGGCGGTTGGTGATGTTGATCGACTCGCGCAACGGCAGCGACAGCATGTTGCACATGTAGGCGAGCAGGTCATTGCGGGTGGCGTCGGCAATGGCGCGGTGGAAGTCCAGGTCGGCCTGCAGCAGCTCGTCATGGGTCTTGGCGGTTTCCATGCCCAGGTAGGCGTTCTCGATGGTGGCGATGTCTTCGTCGGTGGCCGTGGTCGCGGCCATCGCGGCGATTTCCGGTTCGAGGATGCGCCGCACGCCGGCCAGGGTGTTGAAAAATTCGCTGTGGGGCGTGGTCTGCATCAGCCAGGACAGCACGTCCGGGTCGAGCAAATGCCATTTCAAGCGCGGCCGCACCACCGCGCCCACCCGCGGTTTGGAATACACCAGGCCCTTGGCGCTGAGCACACGCGTCGCCTCGCGCAATACCGAGCGGCTGACCTTGTACTCCTCGCACAGCGTGGCCTCCATGGGCAGGCGCTCCTCGGGCTTGAAGCGGCCGGAAACGATGTGCATGCCCAAGTCCTGAACGATCTGGGCATGCATGCTCTTGCGCGGCTTGGGCGGCTGGTGATCCATAACGAAAGGGAGGCTCTGGCTAAATAGGCGGCATCATAGCATCCCAATTAGTGGGAATGACGCGGTACTTCAGCCCCACGGCAGCCCACCAGGAAGTCAAAGTCACAGCCTTGGTCGGCCTGCAGCACATGGTCGATGTACAGCTGGCGATAGCCGCCGACGATCAACTTCTGCGGCGGTGCCAGGTCGGCCATGCGGGCGGCCAGCTCGGCGTCGGGGATGTCCAGGTGCAGGCGGCCATTGGCGCAATCGAGTTCGATCCAGTCACCTTCTTGCACCGTGGCCAGCGGCCCGCCGGCGGCGGCTTCCGGGGCCACGTGCAAGACCACGGTGCCATAGGCGGTGCCGCTCATGCGCGCGTCGGAAATGCGCACCATATCGGTCACCCCCTGGGCCAGCAGCTTGGCCGGCAAGCCCATGTTGCCGACTTCGGCCATCCCCGGGTAACCCTTGGGCCCACAGTTTTTCATCACCAGGATCGAGTTGGCGTCCACGTCCAGGTCCGGGTCATTGATACGCGCCTTGTACATGTCGAAGTTCTCGAACACCACCGCGCGGCCCCGGTGCTGCATCAGCGCCGGGCTGGCGGCCGATGGCTTGAGCACCGCGCCCAGCGGCGCGAGGTTGCCGCGCAGCACGCAGATACCGCCATCGGCGCGGATCGGGTTGTCGAGGGTGCGGATCACTTCGTCCTGGCCGTAGATCGGCGAATCCTGGGTGTTTTCGCCCAGGGACTTGCCGTTGACGGTCAAGGCATTCGGGTGCGGGATCAGGTTGGCTTCGCCCAAACGGCGCAGTACGGCGGGCAAGCCACCGGCGTAGTAGAACTCTTCCATCAGGAAGCGCCCCGACGGTTGCAGGTCGACGATGGTCGGTACGCCGCGGCCCATGCGGGTCCAGTCATCCAGGTCGAGCTCGACGCCGATGCGCCCGGCAATGGCTTTCAAGTGAATCACCGCGTTGGTCGAGCCACCGATGGCCGCGTTCACGCGGATCGCGTTTTCAAACGCCTCTTTGGTGAGGATCTTCGACAGCTTCAAGTCTTCGCGCACCATCTCGACCGCGCGCATGCCGGACATGTGCGCCAGCACATAGCGGCGCGCATCCACCGCCGGGATCGCCGCGTTGTGGGGCAGCGATGTGCCGAGCGCCTCGGCCATGCAGGCCATGGTCGACGCGGTACCCATGGTGTTGCAGGTGCCCGCCGAGCGCGACATGCCGCCCTCGGCCGCGAGGAAATCGTCCAGGGTGATGGTGCCGGCCTTGACCTGTTCGCTCAGCTGCCACACCACCGTGCCTGAGCCGATGTCCTGGCCCTTGTGCTTGCCATTGAGCATCGGCCCGCCGGTGACCACGATGGCCGGCACGTCGCAACTGGCCGCGCCCATCAGCAGCGCCGGGGTGGTTTTGTCGCAGCCGGTCAGCAGCACCACACCATCAATCGGGTTGCCGCGAATGGCTTCTTCCACGTCCATGCTCGCCAGGTTGCGGGTGAGCATCGCGGTGGGGCGCAGGTTCGATTCGCCGTTGGAGAACACCGGGAACTCCACCGGGAAGCCGCCGGCCTCGATCACCCCACGCTTGACGTGCTCGGCGATCTGGCGAAAGTGCGCGTTGCACGGGGTCAGCTCCGACCAGGTGTTGCAGATGCCGATGATCGGTTTGCCATGGAACTGATGGTCGGCAATGCCCTGGTTCTTCATCCAGCTGCGGTACATGAAGCCATTCTTGTCGGCGGTGCCAAACCACTGGGCAGAGCGGAGGGCGGGCTTTTTATCAGGCATGATGGTTTCTCTTATTGTATGACTATATGTTCTATGTGTGGCTAAACATAAGCGCAAAATCGCTGCTTTGGAAGTGTTGTTTTGCAAATAGTCATACTATATAGTCGGTCTCAACTGAGGCATTGTCCCGGCAGATTTTCGCCGGCGGCGGCCCCCGAGCTTCTATAAAAACAACAATCGGAGATCGACCCCATGAGCGAGGAATTGCCGCTTATACGGCGCATCACGCTGAAACTGATTCCTTTCCTGATCCTGCTGTACCTGGTGGCCTACGTGGATCGCTCGGCGGTGGGGTTTGCCAAGCTACACATGGGCGCTGACGTGGGCATCGGGGATGCGGCCTATGGCCTGGGGGCAGGGCTGTTCTTTATTGGCTACTTCCTGTTCGAGATCCCGAGCAACCTGATGCTCGACCGCTTTGGGGCGCGGCGCTGGTTTGCGCGCATCATGCTGACCTGGGGCGCCATCACCATCGGCATGGCCTTCGTGCAAGGGCCGCACAGCTTCTATGTGATGCGCTTTTTGCTCGGCGCGGCGGAAGCCGGGTTCTTCCCGGGCGTTCTGTACTACATCACCCAATGGTTCCCGGTGCGCCATCGCGGCAAGATCCTGGGGCTGTTCATTCTCTCTCAACCGATCGCGATGATGATCACCGGCCCCGTGTCCGGTGGTTTGCTGGGCATGGACGGCATCCTCGGCCTGCACGGCTGGCAGTGGCTGTTCATGGTGATCGGCACCCCGGCGCTGTTGCTGACCTGGCCGGTACTGCGTTGGCTGCCGGACGGCCCCCAGCAGGTCAAATGGATGAGCGCGGCGGAAAAGACCTGGCTCACCGGCGAGTTGAATAAAGACCTGCTGGCCTACGGCCAGACCCGCCACGGTAACCCGTTGCATGCGCTCAAAGACAAGCGTGTATTGCTGCTGGCGCTGTTCTACCTGCCGGTCACCTTGAGCATTTACGGGCTGGGCCTGTGGTTGCCGACGCTGATCAAGCAGTTCGGCGGCAGCGACCTGGTCACCGGCTTCATCTCAGCGGTGCCGTATCTGTTCGGCATCGTCGGGCTGCTGATCATTCCGCGCAGTTCCGACCGTTTGAATGATCGCTACGGCCACCTGGCCGTGCTCTATGTGCTGGGCGCCATCGGCCTGTTCTTCAGCGCCTGGCTGAGCCTGCCGGTGCTGCAAATGGCCGCGTTGTGCCTGGCGGCGTTTGCGCTGTTTTCCTGCACGGCGGTGTTCTGGACCTTGCCCGGGCGGTTCTTTGCCGGCGCCAGTGCGGCGGCGGGGATTGCGTTGATCAACTCGGTGGGCAACCTCGGTGGCTATATCGGCCCGTTTGTGATCGGCGCGCTCAAGGAATACACCGGCAACCTCGCCTCGGGCTTGTACTTCCTGTGCGGCGTGATGGTGTTCGGGCTTGTCTTGACCTACGTGGTCTACCGCGTGCTGGAGCGCAAGCACGTGCTGCCCACCGACCAATTTGCCGCCAGCGCCCGGGGCGCCACGCGGACTTAACCCAGGAGAAGTTTCATGCGTTTAGTTCAGTTTGAAGTGCGTCAGGGTGAGCGTCGCGTCGGTGTGGTGGAAGGTAGCAAACTGCGCGAAGTGAACAGTGCGCGCACGGTACGCGAGTTGGCCCTGGCCGCCATCGAAGCCGGCGTGGGCCTGGCGCAACAGGTGAGCAGCCTGGGCCTGGGCGACAGCCACGACTACGCGGCCCTGTTGGCCGACCTGAAAATCCTGCCGCCGCTGGACCACCCGGACCCGGCCCACATGTTGATCAGCGGCACCGGCCTGACCCACTTGGGCAGCGCCTCTGCGCGGGACAAAATGCACCAGCACGCCGCTGACGACAGCAGCCTGACCGACACCATGCGTATCTTCAAATGGGGCGTGGAGGGCGGCAAGCCGGCGGCCGGCCAGGCCGGCGTGCAACCGGAATGGTTCTACAAGGGCGACGGCAGCATCGTCGTGCGCCCGGGCCAAGCCTTCCCGGTGCCGCCCTTCGCCGAAGACGCGGGTGAAGAGCCGGAAATCGGCGGCCTCTACGTGATCGGCCACGACGGCCAACCCTATCGCCTCGGTTTTGCGGTGGGCAACGAGTTCTCCGACCACGTGATGGAGCGCAAGAACTACCTGTACCTGGCCCATTCCAAGCTGCGCAGTTGCAGCTACGGTCCCGAGTTGCGCGTGGGCGCCTTGCCCCAGCACCTGGCGGGTACCAGCCGTATCCTGCGTGACGGCCAGGTGATCTGGCAGAACGAATTCTTGAGTGGCGAGGCCAATATGTGCCACAGCCTGGAAAACCTTGAATATCACCACTTCAAATACCGTCAATTCCTCAAGCCGGGCGATGTGCACATTCACTTCTTCGGCACCGCCACCTTGTCATTCGCCGACGGTATACGTACCCAACCGGGGGATGTGTTCGAGATCAGCCAGGCCGAATTCGGCGCGCCGCTGGTCAACACGGTCGGCCAGGCCGACGCAGCGTTCGAACCCGGCAATGTCATCACCCTTTAAGGAGAACCCCATGACCCAACGCCTCGGCCACAATTACATCGGCGGCCAGCGCAGCGCCAACGGCAGCGTCATCCTCAACAGTGTCGATGCCACTACCGGTGAAGCCTTGCCCCATGCGTTCTACCAAGCCACACCCGAGGAAGTCGACGCTGCCGCCAAGGCGGCCGCAGCGGCTTACTCGGCGTACCGTGGGTTGAGCGCTTCGCGTCGCGCGCAGTTCCTCGAGGCGGTGGCCGATGAGCTGGACGCGCTGGGCGATGACTTCGTCGCGCTGGTTTGCCGTGAAACCGCACTGCCCGCCGCACGTATCCAAGGTGAACGCGGGCGTACCAGCGGCCAAATGCGTCTGTTTGCCAGCGTGCTGCGTCGCGGCGACTTCTACGGCGCCCGCATCGACAGGGCCTTGCCCGATCGCCAGCCGCTGCCGCGCCCGGACCTGCGCCAATACCGCATCGGCCTGGGGCCGGTGGCGGTGTTTGGCGCCAGCAACTTCCCCCTGGCGTTTTCCACGGCGGGCGGCGACACCGCGGCGGCGTTGGCGGCGGGTTGCCCGGTGGTGTTCAAGGCCCACAGCGGGCATATGGCCACGGCTGAGTGCGTCGCCGATGCAATCATACGGGCGGCCGAAGCCACCGAGATGCCGGCGGGCGTGTTCAATATGATTTTCGGCGCCGGCGTCGGTGAGGCGCTGGTCAAGCACCCGGCGATCCAGGCCGTCGGCTTTACCGGCTCGCTCAAGGGCGGCCGCGCCCTGTGCGATATGGCGGCGGCCCGCCCGCAGCCGATCCCGGTGTTTGCTGAAATGTCGAGCATCAACCCGGTGATCGTGCTGCCCCAGGCCTTGCAGGCGCGGGCGGACAGCATTGCCCGCGACCTGACGGCCTCGGTGGTGCAGGGCTGTGGCCAGTTCTGCACCAACCCGGGGCTGGTGATCGGCATTGCGTCGCCGTCCTTCAGTGCATTCACCCAACAGGTGGCCCGGCTGATCGCGGATCAACCGGCGCAAACCATGCTCAACGCCGGCACCTTGAGCAGCTATGGCAAAGGCCTGGAAAAACTCCTCGCCCATCCCGGCATCCAGCATTTGGCGGGCCAAGCCCAGGCGGGCCACCAAGCGCAGCCGCAGCTGTTCAAGGCCGACGCGCATTTACTGCTCGACGCGCACGCCCTGTTGCAGGAAGAGGTGTTCGGCCCGACCACGGTGTTTGTGGAAGTTGCCGACCGTGCGCAACTCAACGCCGCCTTGCACGGCCTGCACGGGCAACTGACGGCCACGCTGATTGCAGAACCTGGCGACCTGCAACAGTTCGCCGAACTTACCCCGCTGTTGGAACAGAAAGTCGGGCGCATCCTGCTCAACGGTTACCCGACCGGCGTGGAAGTGTGCGACTCGATGGTGCACGGCGGCCCATACCCGGCGACGTCCGATGCCCGTGGCACTTCGGTCGGCACCCTGGCCATCGAGCGTTTCCTGCGTCCGGTGTGTTTCCAGAATTACCCTGATAGCCTGCTGCCCGACGCGTTGAAAAATGCCAACCCGTTGCGTATCCAGCGGCTGGTGGATGGCACGCCATCCCGCGACCCGCTGTAACGCGCACCTGAGAACAATAAAAAAACCAGGAGGCAACATGCCGTGTACTGCCGTCACCACGCACCGCGCGCAATTGGGCGAGGGCCCGTTCTGGGACGCGCCGACCCAAGCGCTGTACTGGGTCGATATCGTCGGCAAACAGGCGCTGCGCCTGATGGGCGGGCAATTGCGCAGCTGGCAATTGCCCGAGCACGTCTCGGCCTTCATTGCGTGTGAACGCGGCGATGCGCTGGTGACCCTGTGCAGCGGCGTCTATCGGCTGGACCTGGCGACCGAAGCCTTGACCTTGCTGTGTGTCGCCGACCCGCAACCCGGTAACCGGGGCAATGAAGCGCGCTGCGATGCCCAGGGCCGCCTGTGGTTGGGCACCATGCAGAACAACATCGGCGAGCAGGGTGAAGACCTGCCCATCACCCGGCGCTCCGGCGGCCTGTTTCGCATTGATGCACAGGCGCAGGTCACGCCGCTGTTGAGCGGCCTGGGGATTCCCAACACCTTGCTGTGGCGCGAGGACGGTCACCAGCTGCTGTTTGGCGACAGCCTGGACGGCACGCTGTACCGGCATGCGATCCAGGCGGGCGGCCAGCTCGACCCGGCGCAGGTCTGGTTCGGCCCGCACTCACGCGGCGGCCCGGACGGCTCGGCCATGGACAGCGAAGGCTATATCTGGAACGCACGCTGGGACGGCAGTTGCTTGCTGCGCCTGACGCCTGGCGGTGAAGTCGATCGCGTCGTCGAGCTGCCCGTCAGCCGCCCCACCAGTTGCGTGTTCGGTGGCCCCAACCTCACCACGCTGTATATCACCAGCGCCGCCAGCCCATTGGAGCACCCATTGGATGGTGCGGTGCTGGCCTTGGAAGTCGATGTGCCAGGCACCGCCTGTCACCGCTTTGCCGGATAAAACACCAGGCTTAAAAACAACAACAAGGAGTCATCCGTATGAATCGTCGTCGTGGTATCCGTTCCCTGTGCTGCGCCGCTGTGGCGGTGTCGGCCCTGAGCTTGAGTGGCCTGTTGCTGGCCGCTGAACAAGTGAAAATCGGTTTTCTGGTCAAGCAGGCGGAAGAACCGTGGTTCCAGACCGAATGGGCCTTCGCCGAAAAAGCCGGCAAGGAACATGGTTTTACGGTGATCAAGATCGCCGTCCCCGATGGCGAGAAAACCCTCTCGGCCATCGACAGCCTGGCGGCCAACGGTGCCAAGGGCTTTGTGATCTGCCCGCCGGACGTGTCCCTGGGCCCGGCCATCGTCGCCAAGGCCAAGGCCAACGGCCTGAAAGTGATTGCCGTGGATGACCGCTTTGTCGATGCCAAGGGCAACTTCATGGAGGACGTGCCCTACCTGGGCATGGCGGCCTTCGAGGTCGGCCAGAAGCAGGGCGCAGCGATGGCGGCTGAAGCGAAAAAACGCGGTTGGGATTGGAAGGACACCTACGCGGTGATCAACACCTTCAACGAACTCGACACCGGAAAAAAACGCACCGACGGTTCGGTCAAATCCCTTGAAGACGCGGGCTTCCCCAAGGACCACATCCTGTTTACCGCCGCCAAGACCCTCGATGTTCCGGGCAGCATGGACGCCACCAACTCGGCCTTGGTCAAACTGCCCAGCGGCGCGAAAAACCTGATCATCGGCGGCATGAACGACAACACCGTGCTAGGCGGCGTACGCGCCACCGAAAGCGCGGGCTTTGCCGCCGCCAACGTGATCGGCATCGGCATCAATGGCACCGACGCCATCGGCGAACTGAAGAAACCCAACAGCGGCTTCTTCGGCTCGATGCTGCCCAGCCCGCACATCGAGGGCTACAACACCGCGAAGATGATGTTCGACTGGGTCACCACCGGCAAGGAGCCGCCCAAGTACACCGCGATGGACGAAGTCACGCTGATCACCCGCGAGAACTTCCAGCAGGAACTGGAAAAAATCGGTTTGTGGAACTGATGGGTTTGCTTGGCGGCCGCCGCAACGGGGCCGCCTGATCGGTGTGACGAGGTGGTTATGCACGCGCAATTACAGACACATACGGCCGGTTCCCGGCTGTGCTTCAACGGCATTGGTAAAACCTTTCCTGGGGTCAAGGCGCTGGATGGCATTCGCTTCACCGCCTACCCGGGGCAGGTGCACGCCTTGATGGGCGAGAACGGCGCGGGAAAGTCGACGTTGCTGAAGATTCTCGGCGGCGCCTACCTTCCCAGCAGCGGCACGCTGCAGATCGGCGAGCAGACCCTGACGTTCAAGTCCGCCGCCGACAGCATCGCCAGTGGTGTGGCGGTGATTCACCAGGAACTGCACCTGGTGCCGGAAATGAGCGTTGCCGAAAACCTGTTCCTGGGGCATTTGCCCTCGCGCTTTGGCGTGGTCAACCGGGGCGTGCTGCGCCAGCAGGCGCTGGCGTGCCTCAAGGGCCTGGCCGATGAAATCGACCCAGAGGAGAAACTTGGCCGGCTGTCATTGGGCCAGCGGCAACTGGTGGAAATCGCCAAGGCGCTGTCCCGTGGCGCCCATGTGATTGCCTTCGACGAGCCCACCAGCAGCTTGTCTGCCCGGGAAATCGATCGGCTGATGGCGATCATTGCGCGCCTGCGCGACGAGGGCAAAGTGGTGCTCTATGTGTCCCATCGCATGGAAGAGGTGTTCCGCATTTGCGATGCCGTCACGGTGTTCAAGGACGGTCGCTATGTGCGCACCTTTGATGACATGAGCGCGTTGACCCACGATCAGTTGGTGACCTGCATGGTCGGCCGCGATATCCAGGACATCTACGACTACCGCCCCCGCGAGCACGGCGAAGTGGCGCTCAAGGTCCAGGGTTTGCTCGGCCCGGGCTTGCGTGAGCCGGTCAGCTTTGAGGTGCGCAAGGGCGAGATTCTCGGCCTGTTCGGGTTGGTGGGGGCAGGGCGCACCGAACTGTTTCGCCTGCTCAGCGGGCTGGAGCGTGCCACCGCCGGGGACTTGCAGCTGTGCGGCAACACACTGCAGCTGCGCTCACCCCGCGATGCCATCGCCGCCGGTGTACTGCTGTGCCCGGAGGACCGCAAGAAGGAAGGCATTATTCCGCTGTCCAGCGTGGCGGAGAACATCAATATCAGTGCACGGGGTGACCATTGCGCGTTCGGCTGGCTGCTGCGCGAGGGCTGGGAAAAAGGCAATGCCGCCCAGCAGATCCAGGCGATGAAAGTCAAAACCCCGAGCGCGGCGCAGAAAATCATGTACCTGTCCGGCGGTAATCAGCAGAAGGCGATTCTGGGCCGCTGGTTATCGATGCCCATGAAGGTGCTGCTGCTCGACGAACCGACCCGGGGCATTGATATCGGTGCCAAGGCCGAGATCTACCAGATCATCCATCACCTCGCGGCCCAGGGCATTGCGGTGATCGTGGTGTCCAGCGACCTGATGGAAGTGATGGGCATCTGCGACCGCATCCTGGTGCTGTGCGAAGGCGCCCTGCGCGGTGAAGCGTGCCGCGCAGAGGCGACCGAATCCAACCTGCTGCAGCTGGCCTTGCCGCGCGGCCCGGCGAACTGAGAGACGACTATGACCACTCAACACAACGCGTTGCCGACGGCACGCAAACCCCTCGACCTGCGCGCGCTGCTCGACAGCTGGGCGATGCTGTTGGCAGCGGTGAGCATCTTCTTGCTGTGCGCCTTGCTGATCGACAACTTCCTCTCGCCCCTGAACATGCGCGGGCTGGGCCTGGCGATTTCCACCGTGGGCATCGCCGCATGCACCATGCTGTTTTGCCTGGCGTCGGGGCATTTCGATTTGTCGGTGGGCTCGGTGATCGCCTGTGCCGGCGTGGTGGCGGCGATTGTGATGCGCGATACCGACAGCGTGATGCTGGGCATCGGCGCGGCCTTGCTGATGGGGCTGGTCGTCGGGCTGATCAACGGCATCGTGATCGCCAAGCTGCGGGTCAATGCGTTGATCACCACCTTGGCAACCATGCAGATCGTGCGCGGCCTGGCCTACATCTTTGCCAACGGCAAAGCGGTGGGGGTGTCCCAGGATCAGTTCTTTATTTTCGGCAACGGTCAGTTGCTGGGCGTGCCGGTGCCGATCCTGATTACGATCCTGTGCTTCCTGTTTTTCGGCTGGCTGCTCAACTACACCACCTATGGCCGCAACACCATGGCCATCGGCGGCAACCCGGAAGCGGCGCTGCTGGCGGGGGTGAATGTGGACCGCACCAAGATCCTGATCTTTGCCGTGCATGGCGTGATCGGCGCGCTGGCGGGGGTGATCCTGGCGTCACGCATGACGTCCGGCCAGCCCATGATTGGCCAGGGGTTCGAACTGACGGTGATTTCTGCCTGCGTACTCGGCGGCGTGTCGCTGAGCGGCGGGGTGGGCATGATTCGCCATGTGATTGCCGGGGTGTTGATCCTGGCGATCATCGAGAACGCGATGAACCTGAAGAACATCGACACTTTCTACCAATACGTGATCCGCGGATCGATCCTGCTGCTGGCTGTCGTCATCGACCGCATGAAACAACGCTGAAACCCCAACAATCTGGCAGCTGGCGTGCCTGCGATTGCCATAGGTCTCTACACAATTACCGACGAACGCAAAATCAGCCGTGGTGGCGAGCGGCTGCCTTCATAGGCGGTGATGGCAGTGCCCCGGCCCCCGCAAGGGCCGGTTCCTGCGGTTAATCGGCAGAGAATTTGAAAATGGTGTTTTGGGTATAAGTCTGCCCAGGGTTCAAGCGGGTCGAGGCGAATGTCGGCTGGTTCGGTGCGTCGGGAAAGTGCTGGGTTTCCAGGGTAAACGCGCTCCAGTGTGCATACGTCTTGCCGGCCTTGCCCTTCACCGTGCCGTCGAGGAAGTTGCTGGTATAGAACTGCACGCCCGGCTCCGTGGTGTAGAGCTGCAAGCGGCGGCCGGATGCCGGGTCGTGCACCTGGGCGGCGAGTCGCTTGATATTGCCTTGGGTGTCCAGCGCCCAGTTGAAGTCAAACCCGCCTTGTTTGGGTTCGGCGAATTTGAGCTGCGGGTGGTCGTCCTTGATGTGCTGGCCGATCGGCGTAGGTTTGAGGAAGTCCATCGGCGTGCCCGCGACAGGGGCCAATTCGCCGGTGGGGATCAGGGTGGCATTGACCGGTGTGTAGTGGCTGGCGTGCAAGGTCGCGACGTGCTTGAGGATGTCGCCGTTGCCCGCGCCGGCGAGGTTGAAATAGCTGTGGTTGGTGAGGTTGAGCACCGTAGGTTGGTCGGTGGTGGCCTTGTAGTCGATGTGCAGTTCGTTGTGGTCGTTGAGGCTATAGGTGACCTCGGTTTTCAGGTTTCCCGGGAAGCCCATTTCACCGTCCTTGGACAGGTAGCTGAGCTTCACGCCCACCGAATCCTTGCCCTTGACCGGTTCGGCTTGCCACACATGCTTGTCGAAGCCCTGGGCGCCGCCATGCAGCGAGTTGGGGCCGTCGTTGAGCGGCACCTGGTAACGCTTGCCATCCAGCTCAAAGGCCCCGCCGGCCAGGCGATTGCCAAAGCGGCCGATGGTCGCGCCGAAAAATGCCGTGCCGCCCTGGTAACCCTGCACGTCATCAAAACCGAGTACCACGTCTTCGACCTTGCCGTTTTTATCCGGCACTTTGAGTGACTGCAACACACCGCCGTAGGTGATCACCGTGGCTTGCATGCCATGGCTATTGCGCAGGATGTACTGCTCGACGGCAGTGCCGTCATGGGTCTTGCCGAACGGCTTGTGTTCGCTGGTGAGCCCGGCGGCCTGGGCGCCGCCGCTGGCCATCAGCAGGGATAACGCCAGGCCCGAAAGCAGGTATCGAGGGTGCTTCATGGTCGAACTTCCTTTTGTTGTTTTCAGTGGAATAGTTCTACTAATGTGCGATATTTTGTCGAGTCGACAGCGAATTTATAGCCTTTAACGCCAGTTAAGCAAAATAAAATAAGACTAATTGAACGGGGCAATCGTTATATGCGTACTGAACAGGCTGTTTATCCGGACCTGCTGGGTAAGACCGTACTGATTTCCGGAGGTGCCTCGGGCATCGGCGAATTCATGGTGCGCGCCTTCGCGGCGCAAGGTGCCAAGGTGGCCTTTGTGGACCGCGCGCAAAGCCAGGGCGAGCGGCTGGCGGCGCTGTTGAGCGCCCAGGGACACAGCGTGGAGTTCGTGCACTGCGACATCACCGATGAAATCGCCTTCAAGGCCGCGATCGCACGCTTTGAATACACGCTGGGGCCGATCACCGTGCTGGTGAACAACGCGGCCAACGACGTGCGTCACACGCTGGAGGAAGTCGATTCGGTCATGTTCGACAGGCTGATTGCCGTCAATCTCAAGCACGCCTTCTTTGCCGCCAAGGCCGTGGTGCCGATGATGAAAAGCGCGGGCGGCGGGGCGATTATCAACCTGGGTTCGGTCGGCTGGATGATGGCCTCGGCTGGCTACCCGGTGTACGCCGCCAGCAAGGCCGCCGCCCACGGCATGACCCGCGCGCTGGCGCGGGAACTGGGCCCCAGCCGCATTCGGGTCAACACGTTGGTGCCCGGCTGGGTAATGACCGAAAAACAGCTGGCAATGTGGGTCGACGATGCGGCCAAGGAGCTGATCAGCCGCAGCCAGTGTCTGCCCGGCAGTGTGCTGCCGGAACACATCGCCAACATGGCGTTGTTTCTTGCCTCCGACGTGTCGGCGATGTGTTCGGCGCAGAACTTCATTGTGGATGGCGGTTGGGTATAGGCCCGTTATTCGATCGGGTACCGCTTGAAGGCTGGGTACTGTTCCAGCTGGCTGGCGTGACGCTGCAGGTTGGGAAAGGCATCGGCCTTGACCACGCAAGGCAGCTTGAACTGGGTGAACGACCAGGCCACAGCCGCCGTCAATGCGGCCTGGCCCAGGGGGGCTGCGGCAGGCGGGTCCAGGTGTTTTTCCAGCAGCGCATAAGCGGCCAGCAGTTGCCCGGTCACGCGCTCAACCCACGGCTCATGCTGTTTTTCCGCTGGGCGCAGGTGATGCTCATAGACGATCTGTACGGTCTTCTCACACGCCGCCAGGGCCAGGCCGAGCACCTGCAGTTCCCGGGCGCGCGCGCCGGCGTGAGGTGACAGCAGCTTTTTGTCGGCCGGGGCCAGGGCTTCGAAGTAGTCCAGGATCAGGCTGGAATCCATCAACACCGTGCCATCATCCAGCACCAGGGTGGGCGCCTTGACCACCGGGTTGATCTCGGCGAATTGCGCGTAGGTGCTGAACACCGACAGCGACTCATGCACAAAGTCTACGCCGTACAGCTCCAGGGAAATGGCCACGCGACGTACATAGGGCGAGTCCAGCATACCGACCAGTTTCATGAAGCCTCCATTGCTCACAGGGTGTTTGGCTCAAGAGATTAAGGGCACAGGATCGGCCTGTGCAATGGCCATTCGCAGTGGCTGATAGGCGGCCACCAACTGCTCCAGGCTGAACGCCAGGTTGCGCCCACTGGGGTTGGGCAACACCCATACCCGGGCCTCGCCCCATAACTGCGGTTGCAAGCCCCAGGCAATCTCGCGCTGACCGGACAACGCGGCATAACCGGCCTTGCCCAGAAAGGCCACGTAGCGTGGCCGGCAGTGGCGGATTTTCAGCTCGAACGCCACCGCCGCTTGCTGGAACTCATGCTGTGCCAACTCGCTCGCACTCGCTGTCGGGCGTTCCACCACCGTGGTCAAGCCGCAGTGGTAGTGCAGCAGCGTGCGGCCGTCCTCCGGGTGGATTTCATGGGGCGTAAAGCCGGCCTGGTGTAATGTGCGCCAGAAGCGGTTGCTGCGATTGGCAAAGTGCTGGCCGATGGCGGCGGAGCCCTTGCCGGGGTTTATGCCGCAGAACACCACGTCCAGGTGGTCGGCGAGGATATCTTCGAGTTTGATAGCGAGGTGTCCTTGGCCAGAGGCATTGGCGCAAATGGGTCGGTATCGATCGCGAGGGTGCGAATGGCCGCCAAAGTGGCGGCGCTGGTAGCCTAGCGCAGTGTGTTGCCCCTGCAAACCCAGGCATTGGGCGCTAATGTGGGGGCTGATCAAGGCGCTGGGCGGCTGGAACGAGGCCTGACTGGCCACATCGAACACGACGTAAACCAAGGAGCAGTAGAACCATGACCGACTATGTACCCCCGAAGGTGTGGACCTGGGACAGCGAAAATGGCGGCACCTTCGCCAGTATCAACCGGCCCATCGCCGGTGCGACCCACGACAAGCCACTGCCGGTCGGCAAGCATCCGTTGCAACTGTATTCCCTGGCCACGCCCAATGGGCAGAAAGTCACGATCCTGCTGGAGGAACTGTTGGCCCTCGGGCATGCCGGCGCGGAATACGATGCCTGGCTGATCAAGATCGGTGACGGCGACCAGTTCGGCAGCGGTTTCGTGGCCGTCAACCCGAACTCGAAGATCCCCGCCCTGATGGATTACAGCGGCGCCACGCCGATTCGGGTATTCGAGTCGGGCGCGATTTTGCAGTACCTGGCAGAGAAGTTCGGCGCGTTCTTCCCGACCGAGCCGGCGGCACGGGCGCAGTGCCTGTCGTGGTTGTTCTGGCAGATGGGCAGCGCGCCGTACCTGGGCGGCGGCTTTGGGCACTTCTATGCCTATGCGCCAAGCAAGATGGAGTACCCGATCAACCGCTTTGCCATGGAGACCAAGCGTCAACTCGACGTGCTGGACAAGCGTCTGGCGGTCAGCGAGTACATTGCCGGCGATGAGTACACCATTGCCGATATCGCGATCTGGCCTTGGTACGGTGGGTTGGTCAAAGGCCGCTTGTATGGCGCGGCGCAGTTTTTGTCGGTGCATGAATACCAGCACGTACTGCGCTGGGCTGACGCAATTGACGCGAGACCGGCGGTGCAGCGGGGGCGGCGGGTGAACCGGGTGTCGGGCGAGCCGGCCGAGCAGTTGGCCGAGCGGCACGCCGCAACCGATTTGGACTGACCTCGGTCAACGTGTGGGAGCGAGTCAACCCGCTCCCACCGTTGGTTCGGCATCAATCATTCTATTGGTCGCGCGGTTCGAACACCCCCACCTGCGATCCAATGGGTTCACCCTTGGGCACCTGCTTGGCGCCTTCGGTGCGGTCATGGGTCGCGTTCTGCGCCAGGTCGCCCATGATGATCGCCACCGGCCTTTTCCACCGAGACTTTCTGGTTGAGAAAACCTTCCGCCTGGTTGAGCAGGCGCACCACGTCCCCCTATGCGCTTCAGCCCTGCATGTTTTCCGACGTCACGATCTGCGGCGGTATATGCACCCGATGTCGTACAGGATCAAACCCCTCATCACCCTGCAACTGCACCAGCAACTGCACCAGCGCCGTAGCTGTCTGGCGTGGCTGCGAGTCCATCACCACATCGATCAAGCCTTGGCTCAACGCCTGGCGTGACAGTGGCGTGGACTCCTGCAGGATGCAGCACAGCGTCGGGCGCTTGGGCAGTTGCGCCAGGGCGTTGATCACACCGTCACCGCCGCCGCCCACCACGCACAGGCCACGCAGGTCGGTGTGGCGGGCGAGCAGGTCGAGGGTGGCTTCTTCGGTGATGTCGCAGTTGTCCAGGTTGATCAGCGGCTCCAGGGGCTTGAGCCCCGGCGCATGCTCGGCCAGGTAGCTGTGCAAACCTTCGACCCGGGCCTGATGCCCGAGAAAACGATGGCCACCCAGCAGAATGCCGACGCTGCCTTTGCGCGCACCGCACGTGCGCGCCAGCAGCCAGCCCATGGTGCGCCCGACCACGTGGTTGTCCTGGCCCACATAGGGTTCAACGGCGTGTTCGTGGATATCGGAGAGCAGGGCGACCACGGGCACCCCGGCGGCACGAATCTGCGCGAGGCTGGCGTTGATCAGCGGGTGGGCGAAGCTGACCACCGCGAGGGCGTCGCACCGCACGGCCAACTGCTCGATTTGCGCGACGATCGCGCTGGGCGTGCGATCGACAATGTAGTCGAACTGGCAGGTCAGGTTAGCCGTGGCGTGATGCAGCGCCGCCTCGCTGATCGCTTGGGCCAGGTTGGCATAGAACGCCTGGGCGGTGCCCAGCAGCAGCACGCCGAAACGGTACGTGGGGCGACGTTCGCGAATGCGCTGGCCGATCAGCCGCGCGGCGAAATAGCCCACCGCTTCGGCGGCCTGGAATACCTGCTCGGCGGTGTCCGGGTTCACCGGTGCACGGGCGTTCAACACCCGGTCGACGGTGGCCACGCTGAGGCCCGCTTGGGCGGCAACGGTGGCGATGGTTGGGCGTTTGTGGTGGTTCATGATTGCCCCCTTGAGCGCCTTGATAGAAAACTATCAAGCCCCGCTGGGCCTGGATGATAGCTTGATAGGGAATGGATTCAAGGTCTTGAGGGGGATTTACCCGCGCTCTATCGTTTGTCCCGCTAAGCCCCTGAAACCCCACGCTTGCGGAGAACAATAACAATGCCTGAACACACCGCCCACCGCGCCCGGCGCGACTACCGCCTCACCGGCCCCGAAGCTGCCCGTGCGGCGGAAAAAGGCTTGGTCTCGGCCAACTGGTACCAATCGCCGATTGCCCGTCAACGCATCAAAGTCCTGATGCAGCGCCGCGACGGCCCGGCCTTGCTCGATACCGCCCTGTGGGTCTCGGCGCTGTTGGTCACAGGGTTTGGTGGCTACTGGTTCTGGGGCTCCTGGGCCTGCGTGCCGTTCTTCCTGGCCTATGGCGTGCTCTACGGCACGGCGTCCAACCCGCGCTGGCACGAGACCGGCCACGGCACGGCCTTCAAGACGCGCTGGATGAATGACGCGTTGTACCCGGTGGCGAGTTTCATGTGCCTGTTCGAGCCCCACGTCTGGCGCTGGAGCCATGCCCGGCATCACACCGACACCATCGTCGTCGGCCGCGATCCGGAGATCGTCGAGCCGCGTCCGCCGAGCCTCCTCATGATGCTGTTGAGCGTGTTCCAACTGCCTTTGGCCTGGAAGACCTTCAGCGGCGTGGCCCGCCACTCGATCGGCCAGATGAGTGCCCAGGAGCAGGATTTCATCCCCGAATCCGAGTGGCCCAAGGTCTTTCGCACCGCCCGTATCTGGATCGGAATTTACGCCGTGGTCATCGGCACCGCGTTGTACCTGCACAGCGGGTTGCCGTTGATGCTGGTGGGCCTGCCCAGTTTCTATGGCGCCTGGCTCGGCTACCTGTTCGGTCTCACCCAGCATGTCGGCCTGGCGGAAGATGTGCTCGACCACCGCAGCAACTGCCGCACCATTTACATGAACCGCGTGCTGCGTTTTCTGTACATGAACATGAACTACCACCTTGAACATCACATGTACCCGATGGTGCCGTACCACGCCCTCGCAGGCTTGCACGAAGAGATTCGCCATGACTGCCCGCCGCCTTACGCCAACCTGTTGGCGGCGTACAAAGAGATCCTCCCGACGATCTGGAAGCAGCGCAGCGATCCGACCTATTTCGTGCAGCGTCCTGTACCTGCACGAGCAGACACCGGCGCCAATGCCCCGGTGCGTGCAGAAGTCGCTGTCGGCTGATTCTCCCCCCTCAACCAAGAGAAAACGTCATGAACGATCAATGGATCGACGTCTGCGCCGTGGGCGAAATAAATCAAGAAGACGTGCTGCGCTTTGACCACGGGCCGCATACCTACGCAGTGTATCGCTCGGCCGAGAACGAGTTTTTCGCCACGGCTGGCCTGTGTACCCATGAGAAAATCCATTTGGCCGACGGCTTGGTGATGGACCACGTGATCGAGTGCCCCAAACACAACGGGCGTTTTGATTACCGCTCCGGCAAGGCCCTTGGCGCGCCGGTGTGCGTCAACTTGAAAACCTATCCGGTACGGGTCGAAGCGGGGCGGGTGCTGCTCGCCGTCATGGCATGAGGATGAACACTGCCCTGATGGACGAAGCGCTGATTATCGTGGGGGCCGGCCATGCCGGCGGCCGTGCGGCGTTGACCTTGCGTGAAGAAGGTTACAGCGGGCGCCTGATTCTGGTCGGTGATGAGCCGCACTTGCCTTATGAGCGGCCACCGCTGTCCAAAGGCCTATTGCAAGGCGCGATGGATCTGGCAGGGTGCAGCTTGTGCGACCGCGCGCGCCTGACAGAGTTGCGGATCGAGCACATCGCGGGCAACCCGGTCAGTCGGTTGGAGCCACAGCACCATCGGTTGCAACTGGCCGACGGCCAATGGTTGTCCTATGCCCGATTGCTATTGGCTACCGGAGGGCGAGCGCGGCGCTTGCCTCAGGAACAGACGAATCTGCTTTACCTGCGTACCCACGACGACGCACTGGCCTTGCGCAACGTGTTACGCCCGGGCGTGCGGCTGGTGATTGTCGGGGGTGGGTTTATCGGTCTGGAAGTGGCGGCGACGGCCCGGGGCCTGGGGTGTCAGGTCACGCTGCTCGAAGCCGGGTCACGGCTGGCCGGTAGAGTGCTGCCGCCCGTTATCAGTGAAGCGCTGCTGGATCTGCACCGTCTGCACGGCGTGGACGTTCGATTGAATGTGGCGCTTGAATCCATCGATGCCGAGGCCGTGCAATTGGTGAATGGGCAACGGCTACCGTGTGATCTGGTCGTTGTCGGCATCGGCATGCAACCCAATATCGAACTGGCCGTAGCGGCGGGCCTGGACGTGGGGCAGGGCATTCGCGTTGATGCATACCTGCGCACCAGCGCGCCGGCTATCTACGCGGCGGGGGATGTCTGCGAGTTCCGTCTCGGTGGCCTCTATCAGCGTCAGGAAACCTGGCGCAACGCCGAGGCCCAGGGGCGTCACGCCGCCCTGAACCTGCTGGGGCGTGAATTGCCGTTTGAGACGACTCCCGGTTTCTGGTCCGACCAGTACGATTGGGGGCTGCAGACCGTCGGGGTGATGACCCCGCTGATCGTCAGCCGTGTCTTACCCGACGGTGGCCTGCTGTTGTTTTACCTCACGACCGATGGGCATTTGCAAGGTGCCTGCGGTTGGGCGCCGGGTCAGCGCGTGGCCAAGGACATCAAGCTGTGCGAGCGCCTGATCGCTGCACGTATCCCGCTCGCGGCGGCCAGTTTGGCTGACCCCGATCTTTCCCTTAAACAGTTGCTGCGAGGCTGACTATGCGCCAGTTTCTGGTGTTCCAATCCCTATGGGCCATGCAGACCGAGCCCGGCCCACTTGAGGCGCAGCTTGATCGGATCGCTGCTGCAGGGTTCGACGGCATCACCGACCACTATTACAAGCTCGAGGATGTTCAGCGCCTGCACGCGGCCGCAACCGCCAGGGGCTTGCAGATCGAAGGCCAGTTGTTCCCCCAATCCGTAGATGACTTGGCCGCCGCGCTGGAGGTGATCAGCCGCTATGGTTGTCACCACCTCACCCTGCAAGCCGACGTGCGACCGCGCACGCAGCCCGAGGCGGCCACGCTGATAGAAGGCTGGCAGCGCCTGGCCGAGCAGGTGGACTTCCCGATCCTGCTGGAAACCCACCGTTATCGCCTCACCAACGACCTGCTGTTCACTCTCGATCTGCTTGCGCAAATGCCCGACCTGAAACTGTTGGCTGACCTTTCCCACTACGTCGTCGGCCGCGAGTTGCCCGAGCCCGCAGCCTTGGCGGATGACGAGCAGATACGCACGATCCTGCGCCACAGCTGGGGCTTTCATGGGCGGGTAGCCAGCAGTGAACAGGTGCAGGTATCCCTGGCGTTTCCCCAGCATCAACCTTGGGTCGAGCGCTTCACCGGCTGGTGGCGCTATGGGATCGAAGACTGGCTGGCCCGCACCGATACGCCATGGAGCCTGTCGTTTACCTGCGAGCTGGGTCCGCCCCCGTATGCGATCACGGGGGCCGATGGCCGAGAAATCAGCGATCGCTGGGCCGAGGCGCTGAAGTTGAAAACGTTGATTCGCGAGGTATGGGAGAGCTGCTGCCTGTGATCTGCTAATCTGCGCGGGTTAAAACCACCCTTAGCCTGTGGACTTCCTTATGAAAACTTGCCCCGTTCAGCCACCACTTGAGCCGCAATCGGTCTGCCATCCCATCACCCGCAGCGCGATTTTCATGGTCGCCACATTGGCCCCTGGCCCTGTCGACACGGTACGCGCCTGGTGCGGCGACATTGCCGCGTTGGTGCGTTCGGTGGGCAAGCGCGTACCCTCAGGCAACCTGAGCTGCGTCTGCGGGTTTGGCTCGGATGCGTGGGACCGGCTGTTCGGCGCACCGCGCCCGGCGGCGCTGCACCCGTTTCGCGAGTTCGGTGTAGAAGGGCGCAAGGCCGTGTCGACGCCCGGTGACATCCTGCTGCATATCCGTGCCGACCAGATGGACCTGTGTTTCGAACTGGCAACCCAATTGATGGCGGCCTTGGGTGACAGCGTCAAGGTGGTGGACGAGGTCCAGGGTTTCCGCTACTTCGATATGCGCAGCATCATCGGGTTTGTCGACGGCACCGAAAACCCGGTGGGGCGCAAAGCCGAAGCCTTCACCCTGGTGGGTGACGAAGATGCCGAGTTCCAAGGCGGCAGCTACGTACTGGTGCAGAAATACCTGCACAACATGAGCGCGTGGAACGACTTGACGGTGGAAGCCCAGGAGAAGGTGATCGGGCGCACCAAGCTCTCGGATATCGAGTTGGACGAGCAAACCAAGCCGACCAACTCCCACAGCGCACTGACCACCATCACCAAGGATGGCGAGGAAGTGAAGATCCTGCGTGACAATATGCCCTTTGGTCGCCCGGGTGCCGGAGAGTTCGGCACCTACTTCATCGGCTATGCCCGTTCGCCGGAGCCATTGGAACAGATGCTGGAAAACATGTTCGTCGGCCGTCCGGTCGGTCACTACGACCGTTTGCTCGACTTCAGTACCGCCGTGACCGGCGGCCTGTTTTTTGTGCCCTCGGCCGACCTGCTCGAAGCGCTGGCCGACCGCGAACCCAAGGCTTAACTCAACAACCCGGTGCTGACCGCCACAATCAGGAAGATGCCCAGCAGCGCGCGGTAGATCACGAACGGCCAGGTGGAGAACCGTTCCAGGAACTTCATCAGGCCCCAGATCGCGAAGAACGCCGAGATGCTGGCCACCACCAGGCCGAAGAGCAAATGCGACCAAGCGTGGGCGGGCATGTCGGCGTGCAGCAGCACCCACAGCTCTTTCAAGCCGGCCAGGGCGATGGCCGGCAAGCCCAGCAGGAAGGAAAAGCGCGCGGCTTCTTCGCGTTTGAAGTTCAGGAACAGGGCTGCCGTCAACGTGGAGCCCGAACGCGAGACGCCTGGAATCAGCGCGCCGATCTGCGCAACCCCTACAATCAGCGCGTCGCGCAGGCGCATTTCGCTCACTTCCCGGGTGTGGCGGGCGCGCACTTCAGCCACCGCTAACAACACCGCCATCACCACGCAGGAAATGCCGATCACCATCAAGCCGCGCAACGGCGAGTTGCAGGCATTCAAGGTCGACGACAGCGCCAGGCCGGCAATGCCAATCGGGATGGTCGCAAGCACAATCGCCACCGCCAACTTGAACCAGCGGTCGCTGTAGTCACCCCGGCGCACCGCGCTGATGCTGCCGGTGGTCACCTGGCGAACATCGCGCCAGAAGTAACTGACCACCGCCGCCAACGCCGCCAATTGCATGGCTGCGGAAAACGCCGACCCCGGGTCTTGCCAGCCAAGCAGGGCCGGTACCACGCGCATGTGGGCCGTGGACGACACTGGCAACAGTTCGGTAATGCCCTGGATCACGCCCAGGATGAAGATCTGCAAGTAGTCCAGGGAGGCAAAACCCACATCCAGGCCGGCGGAACAGACGTTAGTCAAAATGCGTGTCCTTGAGAAAAAGGGGGGAACAGGCGAAGTTTATTCTAAATGTTTCAGGATTTTGGCCAGGGTTGGATAAATACGCAACCGGTTCAGCAAACAGAAAGGTTTGACAATGTATTGGCCTGCGCAGGGCTTTTGTGAACAATGGCGCCCTGCGTTTTTTCACTGAGAGTCTCATGCCTGAAACCACCGTCGAACTGATCCAGACCGGCCCCGATGAAGCCGAACTGATCCGCAACCTTTACCAGTATTACGCCTATGAGTCTTCGGACTGGGAACAGGAAGATGTCGAACACGACGGCCGGTTCTACATCCATGACGAGCACCTGGCCCGTTATTGGGAAGACCCGCAATGGAGCGCCAACCTGTTGCTGGTCGACGGCTATATCGCCGGTTTCCTGTTGATCGAAGGCTGCGAGCTGCCGGGTATCGACGCCCTGGAGCTGGCCGACCTGTTTATCCTCAAGCGTTACCGCCGCAAAGGCATTGGCCGCGCCATCGCCACCCAGGTGCTGTGCAGCGGCGAGGCCAATTGGCTGGTGCGCTTCTATGATCAGGATGAGGTGTCACAGGCGTTCTGGCGTGCGGTGCTGGATACCCTGCCGCGTCCGGTGCAGACCCTGGAACTGGACGATGAGCCGCAGTTGGTGAGTTACTTGATTACCCGGGTGGCGCTGCATTAATAATCCTGGGCCGACAACCCGACCGGTTGCACCGATAGATGCAAATGCGTTGCCGTCAAACGGGGTGTTCAGGTGTCAGACCTTTCAGAGCCCATGCGTCTGGCCTTGGATCGCGGCATTGTGTGCATCACGGGGTGCGCGACCAAACCTTGCAGCACGGCGTCGAAGACCTATTGGGTGGCCCTGAAAACACTGACCTTCACATCGATCGAGGCACTGGACAATGAAAGTATTAATGGTACTGACCTCTCACGACCAGCTTGGCGACACCGGGCGCAAGACCGGTTTTTGGCTCGAAGAGTTTGCTGCACCCTATTACGTGTTCAAGGACGCCGGTGCCGAATTGGTGCTGGCATCCCCGGCCGGTGGCCAACCGCCGCTGGACCCGGTGAGCGATCAGCCTGACGCGCAGACCGAGCAAACCCGGCGTTTCGCTGCCGACCCGGCTGCGCAGCAGGCCCTGGCCCACACCGTCAAGCTGGACACGGTCAACGCCGCCGACTTCGACACCGTGTTCTACCCAGGCGGTCATGGGCCGCTATGGGACCTGGCAGAGTCTGAAACCTCGATCAGCCTGATCCAAGCCTTTGAGCGCGCTGGTAAGCCCATCGGCTTTGTCTGCCATGCACCGGGTGCTTTGCGTCACGTCAAGGCCGCTAATGGCGAGCCTTTGGTCAAGGGCCGTCGTGTCACCGGCTTCTCCAACTCGGAAGAAGCCGCGGTGGGCCTGACCGATGTGGTGCCGTTCCTGATCGAAGATGATTTCAAGGCGCTTGGTGGTCGGTATGAGAAGGGCGCGGATTGGCAATCCTTTGTGCTGGAAGACGGTTTGCTGGTGACCGGGCAGAACCCTGCCAGTTCCAGTGATGTTGCCAAGGCACTGCTCAAACTCACGTCATAAACGCATCACCGACGATCCCTGTGGGAGCCGTCGAGCGTTAGCGAGGCCGTGACAGCGGCGGGGCAGGCAGTCGAAGTCTCGACAGTACCGCCGCCATCGCAGCCTCGCGGGTGCTTGACAGCGCCTACGGGGTGATCTTCACCGGGCTGATGGGCATCACGCCACCCGCAACACAATCTTGCCGATATGATCTGCGCCTTCCATGCGTGCATGGGCCTGGGCCGCGTCGGTGTATTCGTACACCTTGTCGATGATCGGCAGGCACCGCCCGGCGGCCAGCACTGGCCATACGTGTTCGCGCAGCTGTTCGGCGATCGCCGCCTTTTCATCTTTGGTGCGTGCACGTAGCAACGAGCCGGTAATCACCGCGCGTTTGCCAAGGATGGTCAGCAGGTCGACATCATGGGCCTTGCCGCCACCGAGGAAACCCAGCATCACGAGATGACCGTCCATGCCCAGGGCCTTGAGGTTGTTGTTCAGGTAGGAGGCACCCATGATGTCGAGCACCACATTGACGCCCTGACCGCCGGTTTTTTCGGCGATGACCTGGGCAAAGTCCTGCTCGCGGTAGTTGATCGGCTCACCGCCCAACTGGGCAATGGCCGCGCATTTGTCGGCACTGCCGGCGGTGGCGAACGCCTGGATGCCGAACTCGCGGCAGAGCATCAAGGCGGTGGTGCCGATGCCGCTGGTGCCGCCGTGGATCAAGGCGCGCTGGCCTTTGTGCGCGCCGCCGAGGCCGAACAGGTTGGCCCAGACGGTGAAGAAGGTTTCCGGCACAGCGGCGGCTTGAATCCAGTCCATGCCCTCGGGGATCGGCAGGGCCTGACTGGCAGGCACGGTGCAGAATTGCGCATAACCCCCACCGTTGGTCAGGGCACAGACCTTGTCACCCAGCGTGTATTGCGTCACGCCGTCGCCCAGCGCCACCACTTCGCCGGCCACTTCCAGGCCAGGAAAGGGGCTCATGCCGGGTTTCAGCGGGTACTTGCCCGCGCGTTGCAGGGCATCCGGGCGGTTGACTCCGGCGGCGTGTACACGAATCAGGATCTCACCGGGCCCAGCCACCGGTACATCCGCGCGTCGCGGTTGCAAGACTTCAGGGCCGCCAGGGGCGGTGATCTCGATCAGGGTCATTTGGTGTGCAAGTGTCATGTCAGCGTTCCTGTCGCGATGAGCGTATGAGGTGGGACCGTGGCGAGCGGTCGGCGGTTCAGTAGGATCCTGTTCAGCATACCGAGAAACGATGATGCTGCGATTTCTCAGCATGATGAGGCAACAGTGCATCAATCGGGGCGGTGATGAACTGGGACGATGCTTGGGTGTTTCTGGCGGCGTTTACCGGTACCGGGGCGTGAGGTCAGCACACGCTTGCAAGTTTGCATAAGCCACTGCCGACACAATCGCCCTTTAACCAACCGGGGAGCGCATATGAACGAATCGAAAGTCCAGGACGTGGGGCTGTTGTTTCTACGGGGCAGCGGCGGGTTATTTCTGCTGTGGGTGCATGGCTTGCCCAAATTGCTCCACTACCGCGAACAGCTGACGCTCATCGAAGACCCGTTTCACCTCGGCGCAAACATCACATTGCTACTGGCGATTTTTGCCGAAGTCCTGTGCCCGCTGCTGATCATCACCGGGGTGCTGGTGCGCCTGGCGTGCCTGCCGATCCTGGCGGTGTTGCTGATTGCCATGCTGGTGGTGCATCCGGAGTGGACGTTGCTTGAAGGGCAATTCGGCTGGCTGCTGCTGATTATTTTCACCAGCCTCTTGATCGCCGGCCCAGGCCGGCTGACGTTCGGCCAACGTTTGTCCTGAATAAAAAAAGGCCGGGCAGGCCCTAATGCCTGTCAGTTAAGAAGGAACACTATCAC
>NZ_JALJFG010000012.1 GCF_023242475.1 Pseudomonas sp. MWU15-20650
ACAGCGCTGCAGGTGAGGGAGCTTGCTCCCGATCACGTCCGCCCCGCCACTACATAATCACCTTGGCGCTGCGCAACGCGCTGATTCGCTGCGGGCTCACGCCCAACTCCGTCAGCACTTCATCGGTGTGCGCACCGACGGCAGCACCGATATGCCGAGGTTTTGGCAAACCTTCGGAAAATTTCAGCGGACAGGCGATTTGTGCCTGGGTCGAGCCATCGCCCCTGGGGACCTGGCTGACCAACTCCCGCGCTTTTAACTGTGGGTGCTCCAGCGCTTCGCTGAGGCTCAATACAGGCTCCACGCACGCATCCACCCCGGCAAACAGCGCGCACAGTTCATCAAAGCTGCGCTTTTCAAACTCAACCTGCAGCGCCAGCTTGAGGCTGTTTTGCTGCTCGGGTTGCGGTGACAGGCCCTGTGCCACCAACTCCGGCCGCCCTAATGCCGCGCATAATTGCTGCATGAAGGCCGGCTCCAGGCTGCCAACCGACATCCAGCGCCCATCACGGGTACGGTAGTAATCGTAGAAACTGCCGCCATTGAGCACATGGTTTTCGCGCTCCGGCTCTACCCCGCACGCCAAGTAACCCGCACCCGCCATGGCGTTAAGGCTGAACGAGCAGTCGGTCATGCTGACATCCAGGTATTGACCCACCCCGCTCTGCTGCCTGGCGATGACCGCGGCCAGCAAACCCACCACCGCATGCAACGAACCGCCGCCAACATCCGCCAGTTGCACCCCCAAGGGCAATGGCCCGCCGTCCCGACGGCCGGTGTGACTGGCTACGCCGGCCAACGCCAGGTAGTTGATGTCGTGCCCGGCGCGATCCTTATAGGGGCCGGTTTGGCCATAGCCGGTGATCGATACGTAGATCAGGCCAGGGTTGATCGCCTTCAACGCCTCATAGCCCAGGCCCAGGCGCGCCATCACCCCGGGACGGAATTGCTCCAGCACGATGTCGTAGTCCTTGACCAGCTCACGCACCAACTCCAACGCAGCGGCCTGCTTGAGGTCCAGCGCCAAACTGCGCTTGTTGCGATTGAGGTAGGCATGGCTGGCCGATGTGCCGTGATCATGGGGCGGAAGCACGCGCAACAGGTCCAGGCGCGTGGGCGATTCGATACGCAGCACTTCGGCGCCCATGTCCGCCAGCATCAAGGACGCAAACGGGCCGGGCAGCAAGGAGGAAAAATCCAGCACTTTGAGGGACGCCAAGGGACCTGACATGGAGACTCCGCTTCCGATTCGACTGGCCACAGCGTAGTCAGCCTTGTGCGGTTACGGCAATCGTCAGAACGATCATCCACAGTGACCGTTTTGATCACGGCGGGCTTTTTCGCGGCAGCGGCTTTATCATTGGCCCACGTTTGCTTGCAGAGTGTTCCATGAAGTTTGCAATTGCTTTGTTTTCCGCCGCCCATGCGCCCTCCTCGCGCCGCGCCTTGCTGTTCGCCCAGGCGCTGCTTGCCGGCGGGCACGAGATTGTGCGGCTGTTTTTTTATCAGGATGGCGTATACAGCGCCGCCAATAACGTCGTCACGCCCCAGGACGAACAAGACATCGCCCGCCAGTGGCGCGAGTTTGTAGACCAGCACCAGCTCGACGGTGTGGTCTGCATCGCCGCCGCGTTGCGCCGGGGCGTGCTCAACGGCGAAGAAGCTGCGCGCTATCAACGCAGCGCCGTCAACCTGGGCGCGCCCTGGGCATTGTCGGGCCTGGGCCAATTGCACGACGCGATCCAGGACGCCGACCGCCTGATCTGTTTTGGAGGGCCGTGACATGTCCAAATCCTTACTGGTGATCAGCCGCCAGGCTCCGTGGTCCGGGCCCGGTGCACGGGAAGCGCTGGATATCGTCCTGGCAGGTGGCGCGTTTGATCTGCCGATTGGCCTGCTGTTCCTCGATGACGGCGTGTTCCAGTTGGCGCCGCATCAGGACGCCAAGGCCCTGCAACAAAAGGACCTGAGCGCCAACCTGCAGGCACTGGGGCTGTTCGGCATTGACGAGGTGTTCGCCTGCCACCACAGCCTGGCCGAGCGCGGTCTGGCCGCCCCTGCCAGTGCCCAGTCGCTGAGCAGTGAGCAGATCTCCCAGCTGATTGACCGTTACGACCAGGTGATAACCCTCTGATGTCGACTTTACATATGGTGTCTCACTCCCCTTTTACCGATAGCCGCCTCGACAGTTGCCTGCGCCTGTGTGGCACCGAGGATGCAATCCTGCTCTGCGGCGACGGCGCGTATGGGCTGCGCCATGCGGCGCTGCAACTCAAGGGCATCAAGGTCTTTGTGCTGGCCGAAGACCTGCAGGCGCGCAACCTGCCACTGCCCGACTGGGCCGACTGTGTGGATTACCCAGGCTTCGTGCAGCTATCGATCGACTACGACAAGGTCAATACCTGGCTATGAACACCCTGACCGTCGGCGCACGCACCCTGGAGCTGGACAAAGACGGCTACCTCGTCGACCTCAATGACTGGTCCAGCGAGGTGGCCAACGCCCTCGCCGCTGCCGAGGCCCTGGAACTGACCCCGGATCACTGGGAAATCCTCGAGCTGCTGCGTGGCTTCTACAACGAGTTCCAGCTATCCCCGGCCACGCGCCCGCTGATCAAGTACACCGCCTTGAAGCTGGGCCCGGAAAAGGGCAACAGCCTGCACCTCAACAAACTGTTCAACGGCACTCCCGCCAAACTCGCCGCCAAGCTGGCGGGCCTGCCCAGGCCGACGAATTGCTTATGACCGACTTTGCCCCCCTGACCCTTGAAACCCCGGCCGAGCATCCGTTTGCGCAGTTCGTGCGCATCCTGGGCAAAGGCAAACGTGGCGCCCGCAACCTCACCCGCGAAGAAGCGCGCGAGGCCATGGGCATGCTGCTCGACGAAAAGGTTGAAGATACCCAGCTCGGCGCCTTCCTGATGCTGCTGCGCCACAAGGAAGAAAGCCCGGAAGAACTCGCCGGGTTCACCCAGGCCGTGCGCGAGCGCCTTGACGCGCCGGCGCTGAACGTGGATATCGATTGGCCGACCTACGCCGGCAAGAAACGCCACCTGCCGTGGTTTCTGCTGGCGGCCAAATGCCTGGCGCAAAACGGTGTGCGCATCCTGATGCATGGCGGCGGTGCCCACACGGCAGGTCGGCTCTACACCGAGCAATTGCTGGCGTCTTTGCAGATTCCCCTTTGCCGCAACTGGCAGCAAGTCGAAACGGCGTTCGAGCACGGCAACCTGGCGTTTATTCCGCTGGGCGACTGGGCACCGCAACTGCAACGCATGATCGACCTGCGCAACACCCTCGGCCTGCGCTCACCGATCCACTCGCTGGCACGCCTGCTCAACCCGCTGAATGCCCGCTGCGGCCTGCAAAGCATCTTCCACCCGGGTTACCAGGGTGTGCACCGTGACGCCAGCGGCTTGCTCGGCGACAACGTGATTGTGGTCAAGGGCGACGGTGGCGAAATCGAGATCAACCCCGACACGCTCAGTCACTTGTATGGCACCACCGGCGGCGAAAGCTGGGACGAAGAATGGCCGGCCCTCTCCGACCAGCGCCACGTCAAACCGGCAACGCTTGAGCCCGAACATCTGAAGGCGCTATGGCGCGGCGAGGTCGAGGACAGCTACCCACAACTGGCCCTGATCGCCACCATGGCCCTGGCCTTGCGCGGCCTCGGCCACCCGCGGCAACAGGCGTTCGAACTGGCGCAGCAATACTGGGCCGCGCGGGACAAATCGATTTAATCGATCATTCACGCCCGGTCTTTGCGCTTTTAGTTCGAACTCATCCGACTAGACTGGGCTCCAACGCTTATTAGCCAAGGAGCCCGCCATGGGTTTGCTGATCGAAGGGCACTGGAAAGACCAGTGGTACCAAAGTAGCGCAGATGGCGCTTTCCAACGCGAACAGGCGCAACGCCGCCACTGGGTGACCGCCGATGGCCAGCCCGGCCCCAGCGGCGAGGGAGGCTTCAAGGCCGAAGCAGGCCGTTATCACCTCTATGTCTCCCTTGCCTGCCCCTGGGCTCACCGCACCTTGATCATGCGCAAGCTCAAGGGCCTGGAAAGCCTGATCGACGTCTCGGTGGTCAGTTGGCTGATGCTGGAAAACGGCTGGACCTTCGACAAAACCCACGGCTCCACCGGCGACACGCTGGATGATTTCGCGTTCATGCATCAACGCTATACCGCCGACACGCCCGACTACACCGGTCGCGTTACCGTGCCGGTGCTGTGGGACAAGAAGCTCAAGCGCATCGTCAGCAATGAGTCGGCGGAGATCATCCGCATGTTCAACAGCGCGTTCGACGAACTGACGGGCAACACCCTGGATTTCTACCCCGAAGCACTGCGCCCGACCATCGACGCACTCAACGAGCGCATCTACCCAGCGGTGAACAACGGTGTGTACCGCGCAGGCTTCGCGACCTCGCAGCCAGCGTATGAAAGCGCCTTTGATGATGTGTTCAGCGAGCTGGAGCATTTGGAACAGCATCTGGGCAGCCACCGCTATCTGGCCGGTGAGTACCTGACCGAAGCCGATGTGCGACTGTTCACCACGCTGATTCGCTTTGACGCGGTGTACTACAGCCACTTCAAATGCAACCTGCGACGGATTGCCGATTATCCGAACTTATCGAACTGGTTGCGGGAGCTGTATCAGTGGCCGGGCGTGGCCGAGACGGTGGATTTTGCGCATATCAAGGGGCATTACTATGCGAGCCACCGGACCATCAACCCCACGGGGATTGTGCCGAAGGGGCCATTGCAGCAGTTTGATGCCCAGCACGATAGAGATCGGCTTAAAGGCAACGACGTCCGACATTGATCTGCTGGCATGAAGATCAATCGTTAGGGAACCGATAACGCAGGGGCGGCGAGTGGTGTTGAGTCGGCCCCAACGGCTTTCCCCATCGGGTTGTTGTCCAGCACGATGCCAAATCGGCCGTAGCACTCCTTGCGTCCCTTGGGTGTCAATGCAAGCGCCCTGCTGTCCAGGTCTTGGATAACCCACTTGCGGCTTAGGGTCATCTGTAGGAAAGCGGCTCCGAGCGCGCCACCAAGATGCGGGCGCCGCATGCTCCAATCCAGGCACGAGCACGCGAAACGACGCCGCTGCGCCCTGACCCTCTCGACCTCGATACCGAGACCGGACATCGCTTTTTCGCCACTCACCGTCAGCTGATAGGCGCTGTCCTCATCAACATTCGGCGTGATGAGCCACCCCGACGCCAGGAAATGGTCATGCAGTTGTACCGCCAAGGTACCGGCCATGTGGTCATAACAGGTGCGCGCAAACTGCAACCTGGATGGCGTCGTCGAAACGTAGCGGGTATCCGCCTTGTGACTGATCACCATCAGGGCCTCCATCGCCTGGGCCACGTGCGCATCCGCGAGGCTGTAGTAACGATGCCGGCCCTGAGTGTAGAGCCTTACCAGCCCGTCTTCTTTCAGCCGCGCCAGGTGTGCGCTCGCCGTGGATAAGCTCACGTCGGCGATGACGGCCATTTCAGTGCTGGTACGCGCATGGCCATCCATCAGCGAACACAGCATTTTCGTCCTGGCAGGTTCGGCAATGGCGCCGGCTACCCGCGAGATGGCAGTGTCATTGCTTTGAGCGTCCATATTTCGTTCCTGAGCGAATTGTCGGCCTGCGAGGTGTTCGATAGTAGCCGTTCTTTATGAACAGGACTCCTGGAATGACGCCCTTTGATGCCGCCACTCACACCGATCCCTATGCGTATTACGCCGCACTCAGGCGTCAAAACGGCCTTTCATTCGATACAGATCTGCGTTTATGGATTGCAAGCAGTGCCGACGCTGTCGACGCCATTCTGGGGCATCCCGATTGTCGGGTACGCCCACTGAATGAGCTGATCCCTCCTGCCATTGCGCAGGGTGCCTCAGGTACGGTGTTCGGTCGTTTGATGCGCATGAACGAAGGCCCGCAGCATCAGTGTCCCAGATTAGTCATTGAACCCGCCTTGGCCTCTGTCGAGACAGACAGCCTCACCGGCATCGTGGCACGCGTACTCAAGACCCTCGATAACCCCATCGAGAACCTGGATGAGCTGATGTTCACGCTACCGATTGGCGTGATTGCCAGCTTGATGGGTATCCCATCCAGCCGGCTACAGGCAGTGGCGAGGCTTACACGCGATTTCGTCGCCTGCCTGTCGCCGTTAAGCGATGCAGCCCAACACAATAAAGCTGATTGCGCCGCCACCGGCCTCAACCCGTTATTCAGCGCGCTATTGAGTGACGACCGTCAAGCCAGCCCCTTTTTGAGTCAGATCCACGCCGGATGCGCCGCAACCGCATGGGGCGAGACTGACGCGCTGATCGCGAACCTGATCGGCCTGTTGTCACAAACCTGCGAGGCCACCGCCGGGCTGATCGGCAATACCCTCGTAGCGCTGCAACGTGACCCTGATCTGATTGCAACCTTGCAATCAGCCCCGCTGCTCGTCACAGACCTGGTGGCGGAGGTCGCCCGCTATGACTCGCCGGTACAAAATACCCGGCGATTCGTTGCAAAACGATGCTGGGTCGGGGACTGCGTCCTTGAGGCGGGTGACACCGTTTTACTGTTACTCGCGTCAGCCAACAGAGACCCGTCTGCCAACCCGGCACCTGACCGTTTCCTGCTCAAACGAACGCAAAGAAAAACGTTCAGTTTTGGCTCGGGCAGGCACGAATGCCCGGGCCAGCGACTTGCCCTGACTATCGCCGCAGAGGCGATTTTAGCCTGGCTATTTCAGCCACCGCCTTGCACTCCTCGTTTTGAACGGTGGAGTTACCTTCCCTCCGTCAATGGCCGTATCCCGCAGTTCCATCGTCCTCAGGAGAGTCAGCAATGATCGCCGTTATTTTTGAAGCATGGCCGCACACAGAACAATACGAGCGCTATCTCGACCTGGCAGCCGAGCTGAAACCATTGCTGGCAGAGATTGAAGGGTTCATCTCGGTTGAGCGCTTCCAAAGCCTGAGTGAACCTGGAAAAGTTCTATCACTGTCGTTTTGGCGTGACGAAGAGGCGATCAAGCAGTGGCGCGGCCTGGAATTGCATCGCGCAGCCCAGCTTGCCGGTCGCAAGCAGGTCTTTGCCGACTACCACCTTCGCATTGCCCAGGTGGTGCGGGACTACAGTCTTGAGGACCGCGCTCAAGCGCCGGGTGATAGCCAGCAAGCGCATACGCAATGAGCGGACTTGCCTCACGTGGGGCAAGCCCTGATGCCAATCAGCTAAGAAGGAACACTATCACTGTGGCCCGCTCGCCACAGGTTACCGGTTGCTCGTTCTAGCGCTTAACTGACTGGCATTGGGGCTTGCCCCCGATGCTTTTAGCGTCAGACCTGAGCCTGGGCGCCCTCAAACCACTTCAATTTCTCGCGTAACACCACCACTTCACCCACGATCACCAGTGTCGGCGCATGCACTTCATGCTCCGCCACCATGCGCGGCAAGTCGGCCAGGGTGCCGGTAAACACGCGCTGGTTGGCGGTGGTGCCTTGCTGGATCAGCGCGGCCGGGGTATCCGCCGCACGCCCATGCTTGATCAGTTGCTCGCAGATGATCGGCAAGCCAATCAACCCCATGTAGAACACCAGGGTCTGCGAGGGCCCCACCAAGTCGTTCCAAGGCAGGTCAGACGTCCCGTCCTTCAAATGCCCGGTGATAAAACGTACCGATTGCGCATAGTCTCGGTGAGTCAGCGGGATCCCGGCGTATGCCGCGCAACCACTGGCCGCCGTGATACCCGGTACGACCTGGAACGGGATGCCATGGGCGGCCAGCTCTTCGATTTCTTCACCACCGCGGCCAAAGATGAACGGATCGCCCCCCTTCAGGCGCAGCACACGCTTGCCTTGCTTGGCCAGGTCTACCAGTTGCTGGTTGATCTGGTCCTGGGGCACGGCATGGTCAGCCCGACGCTTGCCGACGTACACGCGCTCGGCGTCGCGACGGCACAGTTCAAGTATCGCGGGTGCGACCAGGCGGTCGTACAGCACCACGTCCGCCTGCTGCATCAAACGCAAGGCACGGAAGGTCAACAGGTCCGGATCGCCCGGGCCTGCGCCCACCAGGTAAACCTCGCCCGGTGCATCGGGCGGTGCGCCGTTGACCTTTTCGATCAACAGGCGCTCGGCTTCCGCGCCCTGCCCGGCCAACTGGCGGTCGGCAATCGGGCCCTGGAACACGTCTTCCCAGAACGCCCGCCGCTGCTGCACATCCGGGTACAAGCCTTTGACCTGGGCACGAAAACGCGCCGCCAACCCGGCCAACTGACCGTAGGTGGACGGAATCCAGGTTTCCAGCTTGGCGCGGATCAAGCGCGCCAGCACCGGCGCATCGCCGCCGCTGGACACCGCGATCACCAACGGTGAACGGTCGACAATCGCCGGGAAGATCACGCTGCACAAGGCGGGCGCATCCACTACGTTGACCGGTACACAGCGACGCTTGGCATCACTGGACACGTGCGCATTCAGCGGCTCATCGTCGGTCGCCGCGATAATCAGGGTGCAATCATCCAGGTCGGCCTCCTGATAACCGCGCAAAATCAGTTCCCCGCCACTGCCCTGCACCAGTTCACGCAACTGGTCTTCGATCTGGGGAGCAACCACCCGCAGCAACGCACCGGCATCGGCCAGCAGCCGGGATTTGCGCAAGGCAATCTCCCCGCCACCGACGACCAACACACGACTGCCGCGCAGGTTATGAAACAGCGGCAGAAATTCCATTTAGCCGATGACCTCAACGCCCGCCATGTACGGCTTGAGCACTTCGGGTACGCGGATCGAACCGTCGGCCTGCTGGTAGTTTTCCAGCACAGCAACCAGGGTACGACCGACGGCCAGGCCCGAACCGTTGAGGGTGTGCACCAGTTCCGGCTTGCCGGTTTCCGGGTTACGGAAACGCGCCTGCATGCGACGAGCCTGGAAATCACCGCAGTTGGAGCACGACGAAATCTCGCGGTACTTGTCCTGGCTCGGCACCCACACTTCGAGGTCGTAGGTCTTGACGGCACTGAAGCCCATGTCGCCGGTGCACAGTGCCAGCACGCGATACGGCAGCTCCAGCAGTTGCAGGACGCGCTCGGCGTTGGCGGTCAAACCTTCCAGGGCTTCCATGGAAGTCGACGGCTCGACCACCTGCACCATCTCGACCTTGTCGAACTGGTGCTGGCGGATCATGCCGCGCGTGTCACGCCCCGATGCCCCGGCTTCACTGCGAAAGCACGGGCTATGGGCCACGAACTTGATCGGCAGTTGCTTGGCGTCGAGGATCTCACCGGCCACGATGTTGGTCAGCGACACTTCGGCGGTCGGGATCAGGTACAGATCGGCTTCGCCATCGCGGCTGATCTTGAACAGATCTTCCTCGAACTTCGGCAGCTGGCTGGTGCCCATCAGCGCCGGCGCCTGAACCAGGTACGGCGTGTAAGCCTCTTCGTAACCGTGTTCGCCGGTGTGCAGGTTGATCATGAACTGCGCCAGTGCACGGTGCATGCGCGCAATCGGGCCGCGCAACAAGGCAAAGCGTGCGCCCGACATCTTGGCGGCGGTTTCGAAATCCAGGCCACCGGTCAATTCGCCCAGGGCGACGTGGTCCCTGATCTCGAAATCGAAGGCTTTTGGCGTGCCCCAGCGGCGCACTTCGACGTTACCGTCTTCGTCTTCGCCAACCGGCACAGACTCATGCGGGATGTTGGGGATACCCAACAGGATCGAGTCCAGTTCGGACTGGATCTTCTCCAGCTCGACTTTACCGTCGGACAGCTCGGTGCCCATCCGCTCGACGTCCGCCATCAACGGCGCGATGTCTTCGCCGCGCTGCTTGGCCTGACCGATGGATTTGGAACGCGCATTACGCTCAGCCTGCAGTGCTTCGGTGCGGGTCTGGACGGTCTTGCGCTGTTCTTCCAGCGCTTCGATGCGCGCAACATCCAGAGCAAAGCCACGGGATGCCAGGCGGTCCGCTACGTCCTGAAGGTTGCTACGTAACAGTTTGGAATCGAGCATGTCGGTCTCTCGTTTATCAAAGTTTGGTCAAGGACAGGCCAGCCCAGGTGGCGAGCAGCCCGCCGAACACACTGATGCCCAGGTACCCGAAAGCGACCAGGGCCTGCCCGCTTTCCAGCAGGCGCAGCGTATCCAGTGAAAAGGATGAAAAGGTCGTCAGACCGCCTACAAAGCCGACAATCAAGCCGGCACGAATTTCAATCGGCACTTCCGGGCGCAACAGGAACCAGCCATACAGCAGCCCAATGATCAAGCAACCCACCAGGTTGACCGCCAGGGTCGCCGCATAAAAATGCCGCGGCCAGTTGGCGTTGACCCAAGTGCTGGTGGCGAAACGCAATAATGTACCAGCGATACCGGCGATGGACACGGCAAGAATCGTCTTGAGCACTACTTTCTCCGCTGTCTGGGGCTGAGGCGGTCGAGTTGGGCCAGATGGTTGAGCTTTTCACCGATCTTCAGCTCCAGCCCACGGGGCACCGGCTGGTAGAACGCCTGCGGCTCCAGCGCATCGGGGAAGTAATCTTCGCCGGCGGCATAAGCGTCCGGCTCATCATGGGCATAGCGGTATTCATCACCGTAGCCCAGTTGTTTCATCAACTTGGTCGGCGCATTGCGCAGGTGCAACGGCACTTCGAGGGAGCCATGTTCGGCGGCCGCACGCAGGGCGGATTTGAAGCCCATGTACACCGCGTTACTTTTCGGCGCGCAGGCCAGGTAGGTAATGGCCTGGGCCACCGCCAACTCGCCTTCGGGGCTGCCGAGGCGCTCCTGCACCTCCCACGCGGCCAGGCACAGGCTCAAGGCGCGCGGGTCGGCATTGCCGATGTCTTCGCTGGCCATGCGCACGACGCGGCGTGCCAGGTACAGCGGGTCGCAGCCGCCGTCGATCATGCGTGCAAACCAATACAACGCACCGTCGGGGTTGGAGCCGCGCACGGATTTATGCAGCGCCGAAATTTGGTCATAAAACGCTTCGCCGCCTTTGTCGAAACGTCGACGCGTGTCGCCCAGCAGGCTCTGCAACAGGTCGATGCCGATCTCGCTGCCGTCTTCGGCCAGGTCGGAGGCGTTCTCCAGCAAGTTGAGAAATCGGCGGCCGTCACCGTCGGCAGCGCTCAGCAGGATCTTGAAGCCCTCGTCGCTGACGCTCAGTTGGCGCTTGCCCAGGCCCTTGTCTTCGTTCAAGGCGCGCTGCAACAGCTTTTGCATCGCCCCTTCGTCCAGGCTCTTGAGCACGTAGACCCGCGCCCGCGACAGCAGGGCGTTGTTCAATTCGAAGGAAGGGTTTTCGGTGGTCGCGCCGATAAAAATCAGCGTGCCATCCTCGACATACGGCAGGAACGCATCCTGCTGCGACTTGTTGAAGCGGTGCACTTCGTCGACGAAGAGGATCGTGCGCTTGCCGTATTGCCCAGCCTGTTGCTTGGCGACTTCCACCGCCTGGCGGATCTCCTTGACCCCGGCGAGGACCGCCGAGACCGTTTCAAAGTGTGCATCCGAGACCTTGGCCAGCAGCCGCGCCAGGGTGGTTTTACCCACGCCCGGCGGGCCCCAGAAAATCATTGAATGCAGCGCACCCTGCTCCAGGGCTTCGCGCAAGGGCTTGCCGCGAGCGAGCAGGTGTTCCTGCCCGACGTACTCATCCAGGTTGGTCGAACGCAAGCGCGCCGCCAGGGGCTGAGCAATCGGGTCACTTCGAAACAGATCCATGGGCAGCGTTTGAAACCTCTAGGCAGGTTATTCCTGGATCACGTCGGCACCCTTGGGGATGACGAACTTGAACTTGGATGCATCCACAACGCCGTTGGCCTTGACGCCGGAAAACAGGATATCGGTGCGCTGGCCAACGCTGTCGATCAGGCGCATGTTATTGATCACACCATTGCCAAACGACAATTGCAGGCTGTCGAACAGCGTGTCCTTGGATTTTGGCTTGAGGGTGAACTCGATGACGTTGCTGGTCTGTTTGGAGGTGATGTCGAAGCTGTCATTGATTTTCGACACATCACCCGACAGCAGCAGTGCCGGGGTCTGGTTCAGGCGCGGGTCCAGTTTCTTGATGGTCGCCTGTTCCAGGTCCGGGTCCCACAACGTGACTTTCTGGCCGTCGGAAACGATGGTCTGCTCAGCCTTCCCTTCCGTATGCCAGTAGAACAGCCCCGGGCGCTGCACAGCCATTTCACCTTCGGTCTGCTGCAACCGGGTGCCGCCCGCATCCAGGGTCAATTGGGAGAAGCGCGCGGTCAGGGTTTGGGATTTGTCCAACAGGTTCTTCAGGCTGGCCACGGAAGCCGGATCAGCGTGAGCCGAAACAGCGGTCAGGGCCAGTGCCGGCAACAACAGCATGCGGATAAGACGCATGGGAGTCCTCATTGAGTCGTTAGGGCGCGCCGCGTGCTGCCACGCGGCACGGGATCAGTCGCGCATCTGCCCGGGGGCGATGACTTCACGCGAGCCGTTGGTGTTCATGGCGGTCACGACGCCTGCATTTTCCATGGCTTCGATCATGCGGGCGGCGCGGTTGTAGCCGATTTTCAGCTTGCGCTGCACCGCAGAGATCGAGGCACGGCGGCTCTCGAGCACGAAGGCTACGGCTTCGTCGTACAGCGCGTCGGTTTCAGCGTCATCGTCGCCACCACCGCTGCCGCCGTCGAAACCGCTACCGGCCTCTTCAACGCCTGCGAGGATGTCGTCGTTGTATTCCGGCGCACCGCGAAGCTTCCAGGCTTCCACTACGCGGTGCACTTCATCATCGGACACAAACGCACCGTGAACCCGGATCGGCAGGCTGGTGCCGGGCGGCATGTAGAGCATGTCACCGTGGCCCAGCAACTGCTCGGCGCCGCCCTGGTCGATGATGGTCCGTGAGTCGATCTTGCTGGAAACCTGGAACGCCATACGCGTCGGGATGTTGGCCTTGATCAGACCGGTAATCACGTCCACCGAAGGACGCTGGGTCGCGAGGATCAAGTGAATCCCGGCGGCACGGGCCTTCTGGGCAATACGCGCGATCAGTTCTTCAACCTTCTTGCCGACGATCATCATCATGTCGGCGAATTCGTCGACCACCACCACGATGGTCGGCAGCTTGGTCAGCAAGGGCGCTTCGTCGTGGATGCTTTCGCGCTTGTACAGCGGGTCGGTCAGTGGCGTACCGGCGTCCTGGGCTTCCTTGACCTTGGCGTTGAAGCCCGAGAGGTTGCGTACGCCCATCTTCGCCATCAGCTTGTAGCGGCGCTCCATCTCGGCAACGCTCCAACGCAGGGCGTTGGCAGCATCCTTCATGTCGGTCACGACCGGGCACAAGAGGTGCGGAATGCCTTCGTAGATCGACAGTTCCAACATTTTCGGGTCGATCATGATCAGCTTGGCGTCTTCCGGGCCGGACTTGAACAGGATCGACAGGATCATCGCGTTCACACCCACCGACTTACCGGAACCAGTGGTACCGGCAACCAGCAGGTGGGGCATTTTCGCCAGGTCGGTGATCACCGGCTTGCCGCCGATGTCATGACCGAGGGCCAAGGTAACCGGCGATTTGAAATTGTCGTATTCCGGCGTCGACAGCACTTCGGAGAACCGCACGATCTGGCGGTCTTCGTTGGGAATCTCGATACCCACGGTGGTCTTGCCCGGGATCACCTCCACCACACGTACGCTGGTCACGGCCAGGGAACGGGCCAGGTCCTTCGCCAGGTTGGCGATTCGGCTGACCTTGACGCCGGCTGCCGGCTGGATTTCATAACGGGTAATCACCGGGCCGGGGTGGATCGAGTCCACCGACACTTCGACGCCAAACTCCTTGAGCTTGATTTCCAGCAGATGGCCAACGGCCGCCAGGGATTCCGGGGAGTAATTGAGTTGTTTCTTTTCAGCCGGATCGAGAATCGAGATCGGCGGCAAGGTGCCTTCGACGGCGCTGTCGATAAACAACGGTGCCTGTTTCTCTTTTTGCACGCGATGGCTGGGCTCGGGGGCCTTGGGCGGCGCAGGCGCAATCACAGGTGGCACCTGCTTCTCACGTTCCGACATGTGTTTGCTCAGGGCTTGCTCGCGCTCGATCAACCGCTCCTTGACCTTGGCTTGCTCGCGTCGGTCCGGGGTACTCGGGGCCACCACTTCATTGACGCGGGTGTCCACCTCACGCAGTTGCGCAACCATGCGCTTGCGATCGACACGGGCGGCCCACCAGCGGTTGGCAGCACCCTGGAACAACTCGAACAGGTCGAGGGTGATCTTGCCGGTCACGTCCATCACCTTGAACCACGACAAGTCGGTGAACACCGTGAGGCCGAACAGGAACAGCGCAATAAACATCAGGGTACTGCCCTGGATATTCAGGGTTCGGCGCGCCAGGTCACCGAGGCTTTCGCCCAGCGCACCGCCCGCGCCCGCCGGCAGGCCGGTAGGTGCATGGAAATGAATATGGGCCAGCGCCGCACCGGACAACACCAGGAACACCAGGCCGATCAGCCGCCAGGAAAACAGCCAGCCACTCCACTGCCACGGTTCGTGACGCTGGCGGAAGATCTGCCAGGTCTTGATCGCCAGCAGCAACGGGAAGATATAGGCAAAGTAACCCAGCACCATGAACAGGATATCGGCGCTGTAGGAACCGGCGGGGCCACCGAAGTTCTGCACGTCTTCGATCTTGCTGTTGTGGCTCCAGCCCGGATCGTCCTTGCCATAGGTGAGCAAGGCCATCATCAGGAACAGGCACAGGGCACCGATGGCAATCAATGCACCTTCCTTGAGTCGGTAGTGCAGGTGCTGGCGCCAGGCCGGAACGACTGCTGCTTTAGGTGTTGCGGCGGATTTCTTCAAAACGGGTCTTTTCCTGCGCCTTTAGCGCGTCCATCTGTTGAATGACTGCACACTGCACGACCCTATCCCGAGCCCGAGCAGCTGAAAAATGAACACATGTTGCTGAATCTACTTTTAACACTGGGTGTTGCCTGGGTGAAATGGCGATAACGCCCCAATGGCCGCATTGTACGGGTTTGCGCGCGCGATGCCACGCACTTGCCAATCACCCCACAGCGTAGACAATTGAAGTATCACAGCGTGTTCAATTTGAGCATGCATTGTCTTTGCTGACAAAGGCTTATGCGCTGTTTTTACCAATCCAGGCAAGCTTGGCAAATGGCCTGCACCCGCCAGACCCGATTACGACCGCGCCTCGGGCGCAGAGTTGCAGCCCCCGCGCTCATGCTAATCCTGGCCGACCCTCTATTTGGGCTGGCCCCACGGCGCCACGTCGACAATAATCAGCGTTCGCGGGGCAGATGCCACACCTGCCACTCCCCTCCCCTTCCGTAAGCCTGGATGCCATGCTGACTTGGTTGCAACGCGACACCCTGACTTTTCCGCCATTGGCCAAGGCCATGCGCGAACCCAATGGCCTGCTCGCCGCCGGCGGCGATCTGTCGGCCGAACGCCTCATACAAGCCTATCGCCATGGCTGTTTTCCGTGGTTCTCGCAAGGCCAGCCCATCCTGTGGTGGTCGCCGGACCCACGCACGGTGATATTCCCCGACGAGCTGCATGTCTCGCGCAGTCTCGGCAAGCTATTGCGCCAGCAGCGCTATACCGTGACCTTCGACCAGGACTTCGCAGCCGTCATCCAAGCCTGCGCCGCGCCCCGAGCCTACGCAGACGGCACCTGGATCACCGAAGGCATCCAGCACGCCTACCTGGAGCTGCATCGGCGCGGCTACGCCCACTCCGTCGAGGTATGGGACCAAGGCGAACTGGTCGGCGGCCTGTATGGCCTGGCAATGGGCCAATTATTTTTTGGCGAATCCATGTTCAGTCGCGCCGACAACGCCTCGAAATTCGGCTTCGCGACGCTGACCCGGCAATTGCAAGCCTGGGGCTATGTGCTGATTGACTGCCAGATGCCCAATGATCACCTGCACAGCCTTGGCGCCCGCGCCATACCGCGCAGCGAGTTCACAGACTTCCTGCACAACCATTTGGACCAACCCAGCTCTGGACCGTGGGTTTCCTAGGCGACTTTCGCGCACCTGGCTTACACTTATTTCAAAGCTTATCCCGAGGGTTGATCATGACCGAGCTGGCGCGCTTGAAGTTTTATGCCACTCAAGCCCACTCTTGCAGCTATCTGCCCGACGAGCAGGCCACTACGCTGTTCCTCGACCCCAGCCAGCCAATGGACGTGCATGTGTACGCCGACCTTTCCGAGATGGGGTTTCGACGTAGCGGCGATCATCTGTACCGCCCCCATTGCCAGAACTGTAATGCCTGCGTCCCGGCGCGCATCCCGGTTGCGCAATTTTTGCCGGACCGCAATCAGAAACGCATTCTCAAGCGCAACGCCGACCTGACGGTGAAAGCGACCAAACCGCGATACAGCGAAGAATACTTCGACCTTTACCGACGCTACATCGAACAACGCCATGCCGACGGCGATATGTTCCCACCCAGCCGCGACCAGTTTTCCACGTTTCTGGTACGCGACCTGCCCTTCTCGCGCTTCTACGAGTTCCGCCTCGACGGTCGCCTGCTGGCCGTGGCCGTGACCGACCTGCTGCCCAACGGCCTGTCAGCGGTCTACACCTTTTATGAGCCGGCCGAGGAGCGCCGCAGCCTGGGACGCTTTGCCATCCTCTGGCAAATAGGCGAAGCCCTGCGCCAGGAACTGGAGGCGGTGTACCTCGGATACTGGATCAAGAACTGCAAAAAGATGAACTACAAGACCCAGTATCGGCCCATCGAGCTACTAATTAATCAAAGATGGGTCACGCTTAGCTAGAACCCCTTGGCTTAAACACCCTTTTTCGGGCACAATGCACGCCGCTTTTGCCTGGCGCAGTTGCACCGGGCCATTCACTGGATACCGAGGGCTTTACTGCATGTCGAAAGAAGACAGCTTCGAAATGGAAGGCACTGTCGTCGACACCCTGCCCAACACCATGTTTCGTGTGGAGTTGGAAAATGGGCACGTCGTAACCGCGCATATCTCCGGCAAGATGCGCAAGAACTACATTCGTATTCTTACCGGTGACAAAGTGCGCGTCGAGCTGACGCCCTATGACTTGAGCAAAGGGCGCATCACTTACCGCGCTCGCTAAGCAAGTCAATACAAAACGCCCGGTTATGCCGGGCGTTTTTGTGTGCATGTGTTATTTACCTGACACTCAATACCAATGTGGGAGGGGGCTTGCTCCCTCCCACATTTGATCTGCATTGCTTTGGCGATTGGGTTTCAAGCCAGCAAAAAGGCGCCTTTAGGCGCCTTTTGCAATGTTGCAGCTAACGATCAGGCCATTTCAGCCGTGGTTTCGAAGTCGAAGGTCAGCTCGCCATCCTTCAGATCCACATGCACCACGCCGCCATGGTCGGAGAGCTCGCCGAACAGGATCTCTTCAGCCAGCGGCCGCTTGATCTTGTCCTGGATCAGACGCGCCATTGGGCGAGCGCCCATTGCCGAATCGTAGCCGCCCTCTGCCAGCCAGTTGCGCGCCGCGTCCGTCACATCCAACTGCACGCGCTTGTCTTCCAACTGCGCCTGAAGCTCGGTGAGGAACTTGTCCACCACGCTCTTGATGACCTCATGACTGAGGCGACCAAACTGGATAATGGTGTCCAGACGGTTGCGGAACTCCGGCGTGAAGCTTTTCTTGATCACTTCCATCGCATCGGAAGAGTGATCCTGATGCGTAAAGCCGATAGAAGCCCGTGCAGCGGTTTCAGCGCCGGCGTTGGTGGTCATGATCACGATCACATTGCGGAAATCCGCCTTGCGCCCGTTGTTGTCGGTCAGGGTCCCGTGATCCATGACCTGCAACAGCAGGTTGAAGACTTCCGGATGGGCCTTCTCGATTTCATCAAGGAGCAATACGCAATGCGGCTGCTTGGTGATCGCCTCGGTCAACAGGCCGCCCTGATCGAAGCCGACATAGCCCGGAGGCGCACCGATCAGGCGCGACACGGTGTGACGCTCCATGTATTCGGACATGTCAAAACGCACCAGCTCAATCCCCATGGCCTTGGCCAACTGCCGCGCCGCTTCGGTCTTGCCGACGCCGGTCGGGCCTGCAAACAGGAACGAGCCGACTGGCTTGTCCGGCGACTTGAGGCCCGCACGGGACAGCTTGATCGCGGTGGACAACGAATCGATGGCCGCATCCTGGCCAAACACGGTGAGCTTGAGGTCACGCTCCAGGTTACGCAGCAGCTCCTTGTCGGAACTGGTGACGTGTTTTGGCGGAATCCGCGCGATCTTGGCCACAATGTCCTCGACCTGAGGCACGTCGATGCGCTTCACACGCTTCTCGACCGGTTGCAGGCGCTGGTAGGCACCCGCCTCGTCGATCACGTCGATCGCTTTGTCGGGCATGTGCCGATCATTGATGTAGCGTGACGCCAGCTCTGCCGCCGCCCGCAGGGCTTCATCGGTGTACTCGATGCCATGGTGCGCTTCGAAACGCCCCTTGAGCCCACGCAGGATGCCGATGGTGTCTTCTACCGAAGGCTCGGACACATCAACTTTCTGGAAGCGTCGCGCCAAGGCACGGTCTTTCTCGAAGATGCCACGGAATTCCTGGAACGTGGTCGAACCGATGCAGCGGATATCACCCGACGACAGCAGCGGCTTGAGCAGGTTCGAGGCATCCATCACACCGCCGGAGGCTGCACCCGCCCCAATGATGGTATGGATCTCGTCGATGAACAGGATCGCCTGCGGGCGTTTTTTCAGCTCACCGAGCAACGCCTTGAAGCGCTTCTCGAAATCGCCACGGTACTTGGTCCCGGCGAGCAGTGCGCCCAGGTCAAGGGAGTAGACGACGCTGTTGGCCAGCAGGTCAGGCACCTGGTTGTCGACGATGCGCTTGGCCAGGCCTTCGGCAATCGCGGTTTTACCCACGCCCGCCTCACCCACCAGCAACGGGTTGTTCTTGCGACGACGCGCAAGGATCTGCGCTACACGCTCAACCTCAAGCTCACGCCCGACCAGCGGATCAATCCGCCCCTGGCGTGCCAGTTCATTGAGGTTGCTGGCATAAGCATCCAGCGGGTTGCTTGAAGAAGAAGACTCACCGCCCTCGTCGTCCTGCATATCCTGCTCACCCTCGGAATGATCGCCGTGCCCAGGCACCTTGGAGATACCGTGGGCGATGTAGTTGACGACATCAATACGGGCAACGCTCTGCTGCTTGAGCAGGAACACTGCCTGGCTTTCCTGTTCGCTGAAAATCGCCACAAGCACATTGGCGCCTGTGACTTCACGCTTACCGGAGCTCTGTACGTGGAAGACAGCACGCTGCAATACCCGCTGAAAGCCCAGGGTTGGCTGGGTTTCACGGTCCTCGTCATGCACGGGGATCAGTGGCGTGGTGGAGTCGATGAACTCCTGCAGGTCATGCTTGAGTTTGTCGAGATTGGCGCCGCACGCACGCAGAACGGTGGCGGCAGCCTCATTATCCAAAAGTGCCAGCAGCAGGTGCTCGACGGTCATGAATTCATGACGCTTCGAACGAGCCTCCTTGAAGGCAAGATTGAGGGTGACTTCGAGCTCGCGGTTTAACATAGCTTCACCTCATACCCAAGTGGTCGGCGTTAACCGTCCTTCTCGATTTCACAGAGTAGCGGATGCTGGCTTTCCCTGGCGTACTGGTTGACCTGCATGGCCTTTGTCTCGGCGATGTCACGGGTAAACACTCCACATACTGCCCGTCCTTCTGTGTGAACGGCCAGCATTACCTTGGTCGCCAACTCGCGGTTCAGGTTGAAAAACACCTCGAGCACTTCGACGACGAAATCCATCGGTGTGTAGTCATCATTAAACAAAACCACCTTGTACATCGGCGGCGCCTGTAGAGCGGGCTTGGCCTCCTGAACAGCAATGCCTGCAGAACCGTCGTCATCGTGTTCGTGATCCGGTCGATCCTGATTGAATGTTAGTCGAATCTGGCTGATTGCATGCATGGAAAGAAAGGTTCGTCAGTGGTTCAAATACAGTGGTGGGGGCGACCTGTCAGAATTTCAACTCTGACCGTTCAGTCGCCTTGACTATCGGAAAATCGGTGTTACAACCAATAGAACCCACAGTGGGTAAAAAAGGTCCGCGCAGTCAACCTTATTTATTCGGGTTAGGACGGATAAACTGGATGATACTCCAGTGATGGAGTCTGGTGCAGAGGGATATGGGAATGGCGAGTGGCAAGGTCAAGTGGTTCAACAATGCCAAGGGTTACGGCTTCATTATTGAAGACGGCAAGGATGAAGACCTTTTTGTGCATTACTCCGCGATCAAAATGGACGGCTACAAGACACTTAAAGCGGGCCAGGCAGTGTCCTTTGAGATTATCCAGGGACCCAAGGGCAAGCATGCGGTGGAGATCAACGCGCCAATCACCATCGGCGCCGCCAAAAAGGAAGGCATTGCTCAAGAACCAAAAAAGCAACTGGCCTGATCAGCCACTGAGCAAGCTCCTGAACGCAAAAACCGGCCATCCTGAACCTCTGGAATGGCCGGTTTTTTTTGCCCTCTTACATGTGCTTGATCAACGCATCCCCAAAGCCCGACGATGACACCAGCGTCGCACCCTCCATCAGGCGCTCGAAGTCATAAGTCACCGTCTTGGCCGAAATAGCGCCGTTGGTGCCCTTGATGATCAGGTCGGCCGCCTCGGTCCAGCCCATGTGGCGCAGCATCATTTCGGCCGACAGAATCAATGAGCCCGGGTTGACCTGATCCTTGCCCGCATATTTAGGTGCCGTCCCGTGGGTCGCTTCGAACATGGCCACGGTGTCGGACAGGTTGGCTCCCGGCGCAATACCAATACCACCCACCTCCGCCGCCAGGGCGTCGGACAGGTAGTCACCGTTCAGGTTAAGCGTTGCGATCACATCATATTCAGCCGGACGCAGCAGGATCTGCTGGAGCATGGCGTCTGCGATAGCATCCTTGACCACGACCTTCTTGCCGGTCTTGGGGTTCTTGAATTGCATCCACGGCCCACCGTCGAGCAGTGTCGCGCCGAACTCCTGCGCCGCCACTTCGTAGGCCCACTCTTTGAAGGCTCCTTCGGTGAACTTCATGATGTTGCCTTTGTGCACAATCGTCAGCGAGTCGCGATCATTATCCACCACGTATTGCAGAGCCTTGCGCGCCAGGCGCTTGGTACCCTCGAGTGATACCGGCTTGACGCCGATGCCGCAGTCCTGGTCGAAACGGATCTTGGTGACCCCCATTTCCTCCTTGAGAAACTTGATCACCTTGTTCGCTTCCGGGGAACCGGCTTTCCACTCGATCCCGGCGTAAATGTCTTCGGAGTTCTCGCGAAAGATGGTCATGTCTACGTCGCCAGGCTTCTTCACCGGGCTCGGCACACCTTCGAACCAGCGCACCGGGCGCAGGCAAACATACAAGTCGAGCTGCTGACGCAGGGCCACGTTCAACGAACGGATGCCGCCACCGACCGGGGTGGTCAGCGGGCCCTTGATGGACACCACATAGTCCTTGACCGCATCCAGGGTTTCCTGGGGCAGCCAGGTGTCCTGGTCGTAGACCTGAGTGGCCTTCTCGCCGGCGTAAACCTCCATCCAGGAGATTTTGCGCTTGCCGCCATAAGCCTTTTCAACAGCTGCGTCGACCACCTTGATCATCACCGGGCTGATGTCGACGCCAATACCGTCACCTTCGATGTAGGGGATGATCGGTTGGTCAGGAACATTGAGAGAATGGTCTGGATTGACGGTGATTTTTTCGCCGACTGCCGGAACCTGAATCTTCTTGTATCCCATGCTGAACTCCATCTATGGATTGAACATCTGGCTGCGTTCGAGCCTACTCCAGATAAATGACGACTGAAACCTCACGCCATGCTCATTTGCATCGAAAACAGCATATTTGGTCGCCTACAAGCCTGAAAGCAAAGGCAAAATCGCCAATCTCGAGCACATCGTGCGACTTTGGTCGCAACCTGTGCCCTGCGACCTTTAGACCAATGGACGAGACACCTTTTGTATGAAGGCTCGGCGTAAGCATAGCGACCTATGTATAATGCCGCCGCTGACCCAAGAGTCACGACAGCTGACCGCTCTAGACAGTAGCCTTCAGCCAGAAAGCAGGGTTATTACAATAGCCCACCCGCTTGACGCTCGACTGATGCAACCCAACATCACCGCGAAGAAACCTCGACATTTCGCTCATGGATGACTTTGAACGAACGCGCTCTACCCGGCGCATCTCGAGTTTCTGCGCACGCTTTCAGCAAAGAAGAGAGTTAATCCGAATATGCCCACCCGCTCGAAGATCATCTACACCTTCACCGACGAAGCCCCAGCCCTCGCCACCTATTCACTGCTGCCTATCGTAGAGGCCTTCACCGCTTCCGCTGATATTGCTGTGGAAACCCGCGACATCTCCCTCGCCGGGCGCATCCTCGCAAGCTTCCCCGAGCAACTGGGCACCAAGGCTATCCCGGACCACCTCGCCGAACTGGGCGACCTGGCCGTAACCCCTGAAGCCAACATCATCAAGCTGCCTAACATCAGCGCCTCGACGCCTCAGCTGCAAGCCGCGATCAAGGAACTCCAGGCCCAGGGCTACGCCCTGCCGGACTACCCTGAAACCGTAACCACCGACGCGGAAAAAGAAACCCGTGCACGTTACGACAAGGTCAAGGGCAGCGCCGTGAACCCGGTACTGCGCGAAGGCAACTCCGACCGCCGCGCGCCGCTGTCGGTCAAGAACTACGCACGCAAGCACCCGCACAAAATGGGCGCCTGGGCTGCCGACTCCAAGTCCCACGTGGCTCACATGAGCAACGGCGACTTCTACGGCAGCGAGAAAGCCGTACAGATCGAAGCCGCTGACGCGGTCAAGATCGCACTGGTCACCCAAGACGGCACCACCACCGTCCTGAAAGAAAAGACCACCGTTCAAGCCGGCGAAATCATCGACACCGCCGTACTGAGCAAGAAAGCCCTGCGCAGCTTCATCGCCGCTGAAATCGAAGATGCCAAGAAACAAGGCGTACTGCTGTCGGTTCACTTGAAAGCCACCATGATGAAGGTCTCCGACCCGATCATGTTCGGCCAGATCGTTGCCGAGTTCTATAAAGACGCACTGGCCAAGCATGCAGTCGTGCTGGAGCAGATCGGCTTCAACCTGAACAACGGCATCGGCGACCTGTACGCTCGCATCAAGGCCCTGCCGGCCGAGCAACAGGCACAGATCGAAGCGGACATCCAGGCGGTCTACGCCGCTCGCCCTTCCCTGGCGATGGTCAACTCCGACAAAGGCATCACCAACCTGCACGTACCGAGCGACGTCATCGTCGACGCCTCGATGCCAGCCATGATCCGTGACTCCGGCAAGATGTGGGGCACCGACGGCCAGTTGCACGACACCAAGGCCGTGATCCCGGACCGCTGCTACGCCACCATCTACCAGGCGGTCATCGAAGACTGCAAGGCTAACGGCGCCTTCGATCCGACCACCATGGGCAGCGTGCCAAACGTTGGCCTGATGGCGAAGAAAGCCGAAGAATACGGCTCCCACGACAAGACCTTCCAGATCAAGGCTGACGGCGTCGTTCGCGTCACCGACAGCAAGGGCAACCTGCTGATGGAACAGAACGTCGAAGCCGGCGACATCTTCCGCATGTGCCAGACCAAAGATGCACCGATCCAGGACTGGGTCAAACTGGCCGTCAACCGCGCTCGCGCCAGCAACACCCCGGCCATTTTCTGGCTGGACCCACAGCGCGCCCACGACGGCGTAGTGGTCGAGAAAGTCCAGGCTTACCTGAAAGACCACAACACCGAAGGCCTGGACATCCGCATCATGTCGCCGGTCGACGCGATGAAGTTCACCCTGGAGCGTACCCGCAAGGGCCTGGACACCATCTCGGTGACCGGCAACGTCCTGCGTGACTACCTGACCGACCTGTTCCCGATCATGGAGCTGGGCACCAGCGCCAAGATGCTGTCGATCGTGCCACTGATGAACGGCGGCGGCTTGTTCGAAACCGGCGCCGGCGGTTCGGCGCCAAAGCACGTGCAACAGCTGCTGGAAGAAAACTTCCTGCGCTGGGACTCCCTGGGCGAGTTCCTGGCCCTGGCCGCGTCCCTTGAGCATTTGGGTGTGACGTACAACAACCCGAAAGCCCTGGTACTGTCCAAGACCCTGGACCAGGCCACCGGCCAGTTCCTCGACAACAACAAGTCGCCATCGCGTAAAGTCGGCAACATCGACAACCGCGGCAGCCACTTCTACCTGGCGCTGTACTGGGCCCAGGCCCTGGCCGCCCAGACTGAAGATGCAGCGCTGCAAGCGCAGTTCGGCGAACTGGCCAAGACCCTGGCTGCGAACGAAGCCACCATCGTTGCCGAGCTCAACGCCGTGCAGGGCAAGCCCGTGGACATCGGTGGCTACTACGCGCCGAACCCCGAGCTGACCAGCAAAGCCATGCGCCCAAGCAACACCCTCAACGCGGCGATTGCCAAGTTGAAGTAAGGTTGTAAGGATGCAAAGAAGCCCCGGCCCAGTGCCGGGGTTTCTGTTTCAGAACACTGAGATTTTGCTGAACAAACTGGATCAACATGTGCGGGCTGCAATCCTGCCCGAAGACACTGTCGCATCTTGAATCGAGGCTTTGAATGACCTGGCTCCCCCACATCACCGTCGCCACCATTGTCGAAGACAACGGCAAGTTCCTGATGGTCGAGGAACTCAAGGGCGGCCGCGCCGTGCTCAACCAGCCCGCCGGCCACCTGGACCCGAACGAAACCCTGACCGAAGCCGCCGTGCGCGAAACCCTGGAAGAAACCGGATGGGACGTGGAAGCTACCGGCATTGTCGGCATCTACCTGTACACCGCGCCGAGCAATGGCGTGACCTACCAACGGGTCTGTTTTATCGCCAAGGCATTGAAACACCACTCGGGCTACCAACTCGACGAAGGCATCCTGCGCGCCCGCTGGCTGACCCGCGACGAGCTGATGGCCTTGCGCGACGACTGGCGCAGCGAGCTGATCATCCGCTGTATCGACGATTATTTGAGCGGGCAGCACCATAGCCTGGAATTGATCCGCCCTTCTCTTTAGCCTTCGAGGCTGCGGCCTGATAGAATCGCGTCCTTTTTCAAGACACCCGTTGAAACCCTATGCGTGATCCAGCCCCTTCTGACACACAAAAGAAGCGCGTCATCGTCGGCATGTCCGGCGGCGTGGATTCTTCCGTTTCCGCCGTTCTGCTCATGGAGCAGGGTTATGAGGTGGAAGGCCTGTTCATGAAGAACTGGGAAGAAGACGATGGAACAGAATACTGCACTGCCATGGACGACCTGGCGGACGCCCAGGCTGTGTGCGACAAGATCGGCATCAAGCTGCACACCGCCAATTTCGCCGCCGAGTACTGGGACAACGTGTTCGAGCACTTCCTGGCCGAATACAAGGCCGGCCGCACGCCGAACCCGGACATCCTGTGTAACCGCGAGATCAAGTTCAAGGCGTTCCTCGACTACGCCATGATGCTCGGCGCCGACCTGATTGCCACTGGCCACTACGTGCGCCGTCGCGATATCGATGGCCGCACCGAACTGCTCAAGGGCCTGGACCCGAACAAAGACCAGAGCTACTTCCTGCACGCCGTCGGCGGTGAACAGATCGCCAAGACCCTGTTCCCGGTCGGCGAGCTGGAAAAACCCGAAGTGCGCAAGATCGCCGAGCAACACGGCCTGGCCACCGCCAAGAAAAAGGATTCCACCGGTATCTGCTTTATCGGCGAGCGCCGCTTCAGCGACTTCCTCAAGCAGTACCTGCCGGCACAACCGGGCGAGATCAAGACCACCGAGGGCGAGGTCATCGGCCGCCACCACGGCCTGATGTACCACACCATCGGCCAGCGCCAGGGCCTGGGCATCGGCGGCTTGAAAGACGCCGGCGAAGAGCCGTGGTACGTGCTGGTCAAGGACCTGGAACACAACGTGCTGATCGTTGGCCAAGGCAATGAGCATCCACTGCTGTTCTCGGGCGCCCTGCTCGCTTCGGAGATCTACTGGGTCAACCCAATCGACTTGAGCACGCCGCGCCGCCTCACCGCCAAAGTGCGCTATCGCCAGAGCGACCAGCCCTGCACGCTGGAAAAAACCGCCACCGGCTACCGCGCCACGTTCGATGACCCGCAACGCGCGGTCACCCCTGGCCAGTCCGTGGTGTTCTATGACGGCGAAATTTGCCTGGGCGGTGGTGTGATTGAAGTCGCCGAACCCTGGAGCCACCCGGCATGAGCCCGACCCAGGAGCAATTGACGGCACTGGGCGGCGTGTTTCTCGCCGCCGTGCTGGTGGACAAGATCGCCAAGACCGGCCAAGTCACCGAAGCCGGCCTGACCTGCATGCTCGGCAGCCTGCTGATCCGCGACCCCAAGGACACCCTGGAAGTCTACGGCGGTGACGACCTGGCGCTGCGCGAAGGTTACCGCGCACTGATCGGCGCCCTGGAGCGCGACCCCAGCACCTTGCAACGCGAGCCGTTGCGCTATGCCCTGTCGATGCTCGGCCTCGAGCGCCAACTGGCCAAGCGCGATGACATGCTGGAAATCATCGGCAAGCGCCTGCCGCAAATTCAGTCCCAGGTGGAACACTTCGGCCCGGCCCACGAAAACGTGATCGCAGCCTGCGGCGCGCTGTACCAGGACACCTTGAGCACCTTGCGCCAGCGCATCCAGGTGCACGGCGACATGCGCAACCTGCAGCAACCGAACAACGCCTCGAAAATCCGCGCCCTGTTGCTGGCCGGCATTCGTTCGGCGCGGCTGTGGCGGCAGTTGGGCGGTCACCGTTGGCAGCTGGTGATCAGCCGGCGCAAATTGCTCAAAGAGCTTTACCCGTTGATGCGCAGCGAATAAGTCGCAGCAACCGAGATTTTTTATAGCCTCACGCGTAATACGCCGGTCAGTTGGCAACGGACCGGCGGATTTTTTCATGTATGATACGCGCCCCATTTCGTTGCCCGACTGTCCGAGAACACCCCATGCAGCTCTCTTCGCTCACTGCGGTTTCCCCTGTTGACGGCCGCTACGCCGGCAAAACCCAGGCCCTGCGCCCTATTTTCAGCGAATACGGCCTGATCCGTGCTCGTGTACTGGTTGAAGTGCGCTGGCTCCAGCGCCTGGCCGCTCACCCCGCTATCAGCGAAGTGCCGGCGTTCTCCGCGCAAGCCAACGCTGTGCTCAACACCCTGGCGGAAAACTTCTCCCTGGAGCACGCCGAGCGTGTGAAAGAGATCGAGCGCACCACTAACCACGACGTCAAAGCCATCGAATACCTGCTCAAGGAGCAAGCGGCCAAGCTGCCGGAACTGGCCCAGGTCAGCGAGTTCATCCACTTTGCCTGCACCAGCGAGGACATCAACAACCTGTCCCACGCCCTGATGCTGCGCGAAGGCCGCGATGACGTGATGCTGCCACTGATGCGCCAGACCGCCGAAGCCATCCGCGAGCTGGCGATCCGCTTCGCTGACGTGCCAATGCTGTCGCGCACCCACGGCCAGCCGGCTTCGCCGACCACCCTGGGCAAAGAGCTGGCCAACGTGGTGTACCGCCTGGAGCGCCAGATCGCTCAAGTGGCGGCCGTGCCATTGCTGGGCAAGATCAACGGCGCCGTAGGCAACTACAACGCCCACCTGTCGGCCTACCCCGAGATCGACTGGGAAGCCAACGCCCGCGCCTTCATCGAAGACGAGCTGGGCCTGGGCTTCAACCCCTACACCACGCAGATCGAACCGCACGACTACATCGCCGAGCTGTTCGACGCCATTGCGCGCTTCAACACCATCCTGATCGACTTCGATCGCGATATCTGGGGCTACATCTCCCTGGGCTACTTCAAGCAGCGCACCATTGCCGGCGAAATCGGCTCGTCGACCATGCCGCACAAGGTCAACCCGATCGACTTCGAAAACTCCGAAGGCAACCTGGGCATCGCCAATGCGCTGTTCCAGCACCTGGCCAGCAAGCTGCCGATCTCCCGCTGGCAGCGCGACCTGACCGACTCCACCGTACTGCGCAACCTCGGCGTGGGCTTCGCCCACAGCGTGATCGCGTACGAAGCCAGCCTCAAAGGCATCAGCAAACTGGAACTCAACGAGCAGAAAATCGCCGCTGACCTGGATGCGTGCTGGGAAGTATTGGCCGAGCCGATCCAGACCGTGATGCGTCGCTACAACATCGAAAACCCCTACGAGAAGCTGAAGGAATTGACGCGCGGCAAGGGCATCAGCCCTGAAGCACTGCAAACTTTCATCGACGGCCTGGACATGCCAGCCGCTGCCAAGGCCGAGCTGAAACTGCTCACCCCGGCCAACTATATCGGTAACGCCGCGGCCCAAGCCAAGCGCATCTGATTAGCGCAAGCCCTCTTGAGACGCCCGGCCGCGCCGGGCGTTTTTATTCCAGTCTGAAAAGCGCTTTATTTCAATAGGTTACACATGAATCCTGACATTCCTCTTCAACTTCTTGGCGGCATCACGGCACGGGAATTCCTGCGCGACTACTGGCAGAAAAAACCCCTGCTGATCCGCCAGGCCATTCCTGACTTCGAAAGCCCAATCGACGCCGACGAACTGGCAGGCTTAGCCCTGGAAGAAGAAGTCGAATCACGCCTGGTGATCGAGCACGGCGAGCGCCCATGGGAGCTGCGTCGCGGCCCGTTCGCCGAAGACGCCTTCAGCACCCTGCCCGAGCGCGAGTGGACCCTGCTGGTGCAGGCGGTCGACCAGTTCGTACCGGAAGTGGCCGAACTGCTGGAACAATTCCGCTTCCTGCCAAGCTGGCGTATTGACGATGTGATGATCAGCTTTGCCGCACCGGGTGGCAGTGTCGGTCCGCACTTCGACAACTACGACGTATTCCTGCTGCAAGCCCAAGGCAAGCGCAACTGGAAGATCGGCCAGATGTGCAACTCCGAAAGCCCGCTGCTGCAACACGCTGACCTGCGCATCCTGGCTGAATTCGAAGAGAGCGCCGAGTGGGTACTGGAACCGGGCGACATGCTCTACCTGCCGCCGCGCCTGGCGCACTACGGCATTGCAGAAGATGACTGCATGACCTACTCGGTCGGCTTCCGTGCCCCAAGCGCCGCCGAAGTGCTGACCCACTTCACCGACTTCCTCAGCCAGTACCTGACCGACGAAGAGCGCTACACCGACGCCGACGCCCAACCGGTCAGCGACCCGCACCAGATCCAGGGCGACGCCCTGGACCGCCTCAAGAGCCTGCTGGCCGAACACATGAGCGACGAGCGCATGCTGCTGACCTGGTTCGGCCAGTTCATGACCGAACCGCGCTACCCCGAACTGGTGGCCGGCGAAGAGCTGGGCGAAGAAGACTTCATCAGCAGCCTGGAAAACGGCGCAATCCTCGTGCGCAACCCGAGCGCTCGCATGGCGTGGTCGGAAGTGGACGACGACGTGCTGCTGTTCGCCAGCGGCCAGAGCCGTTACCTGCCCGGCAAACTGCGCGAGCTGTTGAAACTGGTCTGCGCAGCCGATGCCCTGCACGCTGAAAACCTCGGCCCATGGCTGGCGGATGAAGATGGCCGCGACCTGCTGTGCGAGCTGGTCAAGCAAGGTAGCCTGGGGTTTGCGGATGAATAAGATTCACGTAAGTGTCGCGGACTGGCAAAAGGATATCGCCGAGATACGGCGCATTCGTGAAGCGGTATTTATCGCCGAACAATCGGTTCCACCTGAACTGGAGTGGGACGCAGACGACGCCGACGCGGTGCATTTCCTTGCATTCGAAGGCGATTTTCCAATTGGCACCGCCCGCCTGCTGCCCAGCGGCGAGATCGGGCGCGTGTCCGTCCTCAAGGACTGGCGCGGGCTGAAGGTCGGCGACAAGCTGATGGAAGCAGTGATTGGCGCGGCCGAGAAACGCGGTCAGACCCGACAGTTCCTCAGTGCGCAGGTCTATGCGGCACCGTTCTATGAGCGACTGGGCTTCAAGATCGTCAGTGAGGAATTCCTTGAAGTCGGGATTCCCCATGTCGATATGGTGCGCGAGGGCTGACAACCTGTGATGAGTGGGCCTGCTGTGGCGAGCGGGCTTGCCCCGCGCTGGGCTGCGTAGCGGCCCCCAAACCAGACGCCGCGTTCTTTCTGAAAGAACGCGGCGTTTTTTTTATTGGGGCTGCTGCGCAGCCCAACGCGGGGCAAGCCCGCTCACTACAACAGCCCGCTCACTACACCCCAGGCCGACAAACTGGCACTATCAAGTCCACATGACTCGCAGAGATAACGGATATGTCCCTACGCACCCTGCTCGCCGCCCTCCTCCTGACTGCCAGCGCTTCAGCCATGGCCGGCACCGAAGTCGTCAACCTGAGCAACCGCACCAGCGCCGACCTGCTGCCCGTGGCACAAAACTTCATCGGCAAGGACGGCACCGTCAGCGCCTATGGCAACCAGCTGATTGTTAACGCCGATCCCGGGAAGATCCAGGATCTGCGCGCACTGCTCTCTCAATTGGACACGCCCGCCAAACGCCTGCTGATCACCGTCGACACCAACGAAACCAACCAGCAAAACACGGGCGACAGCCAAACCCGCATCATCAGCTACGGCACCACCAGCCGCGACGGCGGCATCCAGCAGATCCAGGCCAGCGAAGGCGTGCCCGCGCTGATCCAGGTCGGCCAGAGCGTGCCACTGACCACCACTCAGCCCGATGCGTACGGTCGCCCACAGAACCAGACCCAGTATCGCAACGTCACCCAAGGCTTCTACGTGACCGCCAGCGTCACCGGCGAGACCGTTCACCTGGCGATCAGTACCAATCGTGACCGCATGAGCCAGGAACGTCCCGATGTAGTGAACGTCCAGAGTACCGACACAACTGTCAGCGGGCGCCTGGGTGAATGGATCTCGCTGGCCGGCGTCAATCGCGAGACCCAAGCCGACAAATCCTCTACAACCCGCAGCTACTCTACTCAGGGCCGTGATGACCAGACTTTGCGGGTCAAGGTCGATACCGTGAACTGAAGCACCAAAAACTGACTGGCAAGTCGCCTTAGACTAAAGATGTAGTGCCACAATAAAAGCACTACAAAACATTTGACGATCCCAAAAAGCATGGGCATGATGGCCTCGCTCCCGCTAATCAGAGGCCCTGGCAAGGGCCTTCGGATCGCCGCTCTAAGCTACCCACCTGAGCCGATTCGTGTCTGTACCGCCCACAAGGTGTGTTTGACGTTGGTTGCGACTGGAACGAAGTTGTCCCGAGGGACGGAAGCTAACCAGGTAACCCGGCTACACACTGATGGATCGTACCAAGGCCCACGACGCCCGAAGACCGTTCGCAGTTTGCCCTTACCTGCTCAATTCCCCCTTGAGCCCCATCGTTCATCCCGTCGCCTACCTCCGTCAGATTTGACTTGAACACCAACGCTTCTGGTCAGCGAGCAACCCTACCCAGGCAACGAATGCCGGGCTGGCAAACGGATACTTCAAACAAGACGCGACGAGGTTTTTCCCCATGGCACTGACACGCGAACAGCAAATTGCAGCCCTTGAAAAAGACTGGGCTGAAAACCCACGCTGGAAAGGCGTGACCCGCGCTTATTCCGCTGCTGACGTCGTCCGCCTGCGTGGCTCGGTTCAACCTGAGCACACCTTTGCAAAACTCGGCGCCGAGAAGCTGTGGAACCTGGTCACTCAAGGTGCCAAGCCTTCCTTCCGTCCCGACAAAGATTTCGTCAACTGCATGGGCGCCCTCACTGGCGGCCAGGCAGTCCAGCAGGTAAAAGCCGGTATCCAGGCGATCTACCTGTCCGGCTGGCAAGTGGCAGCGGACAACAACTCCGCTGAATCCATGTACCCCGACCAATCGCTGTACCCGGTGGACTCGGTGCCGACCGTGGTCAAGCGCATCAACAACTCGTTCCGTCGTGCCGACCAGATCCAATGGAAAGCCGGCAAGAACCCAGGTGACGAAGGCTACATCGACTACTTCGCGCCGATCGTGGCGGATGCCGAAGCCGGTTTCGGCGGCGTACTGAACGCCTACGAGCTGATGAAGAGCATGATCGAGGCAGGCGCTGCCGGCGTTCACTTCGAAGACCAGCTTGCCTCAGTGAAGAAATGCGGCCACATGGGCGGCAAGGTTCTGGTGCCCACCCAGGAAGCGGTACAGAAACTGACCGCTGCTCGCCTGGCAGCTGACGTGGCCGGTACGCCGACCATCATCCTGGCCCGTACCGATGCCAACGCGGCTGACCTGCTGACGTCGGATTGCGACCCGTACGACAAGCCATTCGTCACCGGCGAACGCACGCAGGAAGGCTTCTATAAAGTACGCGCCGGTCTCGACCAGGCTATCGCTCGCGGCCTGGCCTACGCACCGTATGCCGACTTGATCTGGTGTGAAACCGCCAAGCCGGACCTGGACGAAGCCCGTCGCTTCGCCGAAGCGATCAAGAAGGAATACCCGGACCAACTGCTGTCCTACAACTGCTCGCCTTCCTTCAACTGGAAGAAGAACCTGGACGACGCGACTATCGCCAAGTTCCAGCGCGAGCTGTCGGCAATGGGCTACAAGCACCAGTTCATCACCCTGGCCGGCATTCACAACATGTGGCACAGCATGTTCAACCTGGCGCACGACTATGCACGCAACGACATGACGGCCTACGTGAAGCTGCAGGAGCAGGAGTTCGCCGACGCCGCCAAGGGCTACACCTTTGTGGCGCACCAGCAGGAAGTGGGCACTGGCTACTTCGACGACATGACCACCGTGATCCAGGGCGGCACCTCGTCCGTGACCGCACTGACCGGTTCGACCGAAGAAGAACAGTTCCACTAAGTACCGCGTACACGGCCACTGCGGCCCCACGGAAGACCTAACCGCAGTGCCGCGCAACAATCACGCCCCGACTGGTTCGGGGCGTTTTTTCGCCCGGAAGAAAATCTTACTGGCACACAGCAGATCAAAATGTGGGAGCGGGCTTGCTCGCGAAAGCGGTGGGTCAGTTGGCAATTTTTTATCTGACAGACCGCTTTCGCGAGCAAGCCCGCTCCCACAATGGAACGCATTGCAGCCTGAGGGTTTTGCGCAAAACATTGATCCAGAGCGGTATCGACGCACATCCGATCCGCTAAAAGAACCGTTGCGACAACTAAGCGACACTCAAGCAAGTAACGCTAACTTCCCGCGCCACATGAGAAACACTCGCTTAAACCCCGCGCAAACAATATTCATTATCATTTGGCGCTTAAAAACTTCGTTACCGCTTAAACAAAACATATTTGATGAAAAGCCCGCTAATGCCCACACCACAAGGGCTACAGCCCCAAGAAGGTGCACTATGTGCTTATTCCACCGAATAATTTCGCCCTGGGAATTTTACTTGCCCGGTGTTTAGCCATAAAATCACCGCGATTGATTGCGCTGCGACATATCGTCACTGCATCGTTACTTTTTCGAGCTCAGAGACCTTTGCTCTCTGTTAAGGATTTCCAGCATGACCGAAGCGACAGGACTCATGGCCCACAACTGGGGCTTTGCCATTTTCCTCCTCGGTGTTGTCGGCCTTTGCGCCTTCATGCTCGGCGTCTCCAGCCTCCTCGGGTCAAAAGCCTGGGGCCGCAGCAAAAATGAACCGTTCGAGTCCGGCATGCTACCTACAGGTGGCGCCCGCTTGCGGCTCTCAGCCAAATTCTATCTGGTCGCGATGCTGTTCGTGATCTTCGATATCGAAGCCCTCTTTCTCTTTGCCTGGTCTGTGTCCGTCCGCGAAAGCGGCTGGACCGGATTCGTCGAAGCCCTCGTTTTCATAGCAATTCTGTTGGCAGGCCTTGTCTACCTATTCCGAGTGGGCGCCCTTGACTGGGCTCCGGAAGCTCGTCGTAAGCGGCAAGCGAAGCTGAAACAATGAGGCTTTGGCGATGCAATACAATCTCACCAGGATCGACCCGGATGCTCCTAACGATCAGTACCCTATCGGCGAACGGGAAACCGTTTCCGATCCGTTAGAAGATCAAGTCCACAAGAACATCTACATGGGCAAGCTGGAAGACGTGCTGAGTGGCGCGGTCAACTGGGGGCGTAAGAACTCCCTGTGGCCGTACAACTTCGGTCTTTCGTGCTGCTACGTGGAAATGACCACCGCCTTCACGGCGCCCCACGACATCGCGCGCTTTGGCGCCGAAGTTATCCGGGCATCACCGCGCCAGGCGGATTTCATGGTTATCGCCGGCACCTGCTTCATCAAGATGGCGCCGATCATCCAGCGTCTCTACGAGCAAATGCTCGAGCCAAAGTGGGTTATCTCCATGGGTTCGTGCGCCAACTCCGGTGGCATGTACGACATCTACTCCGTTGTTCAGGGGGTGGACAAGTTCCTGCCCGTGGACGTCTACGTGCCTGGCTGCCCGCCCCGCCCCGAAGCGTTCCTGCAAGGCTTGATGCTGTTGCAGGAATCGATTGGCAAGGAGCGTCGCCCGCTTTCCTGGGTGGTCGGTGATCAAGGCGTTTATCGCGCCGAGATGCCGTCTCAAAAGGAACAGCGCCGCGAACAGCGAATCGCAGTCACCAACCTGCGCAGCCCCGACGAAGTCTGATCCAGCCCCGCTTCTTTCTAAGAACGAAAACCTGGCCTCATTCTTTACGTTGACCGAAAGCGATAAAAAACCATGACTACAGGCAGTGCTCTGTATATCCCGCCTTATAAGGCAGACGACCAGGATGTGGTCGTCGAACTCAATAACCGTTTTGGCCCTGACGCCTTCACCGCCCAGGCCACACGCACCGGTATGCCGGTGCTGTGGGTGGCGCGCGCCAAGCTCGTCGAAGTCCTGACGTTCCTGCGTAACCTGCCCAAGCCGTACGTCATGCTCTATGACCTGCATGGCGTGGACGAGCGTCTGCGCACCAAGCGTCAGGGCCTGCCCAGCGGTGCCGATTTCACCGTGTTCTACCACTTGATGTCGCTGGAACGTAACAGCGACGTGATGATCAAGGTCGCGCTGTCCGAAGGCGACCTGAGCATCCCGACCGTGACCGGTATCTGGCCGAACGCCAGCTGGTACGAGCGTGAAGTCTGGGACATGTTCGGGATCGACTTCCCAGGCCACCCGCACCTGACGCGCATCATGATGCCGCCGACCTGGGAAGGTCACCCGCTGCGCAAGGACTACCCTGCGCGCGCCACCGAATTCGACCCGTTCAGCCTGACCCTCGCCAAGCAGCAGCTTGAGGAAGAGGCCGCACGCTTCCGTCCGGAAGACTGGGGCATGAAGCGTTCCGGCACCAACGAGGACTACATGTTCCTCAACCTGGGCCCGAACCACCCTTCGGCTCACGGTGCTTTCCGTATCATCCTGCAGCTGGATGGCGAAGAAATCGTCGACTGCGTACCGGACATCGGCTACCACCACCGTGGTGCCGAAAAAATGGCCGAGCGCCAGTCGTGGCACAGCTTCATCCCGTACACCGACCGTATCGACTACCTCGGCGGCGTGATGAACAACCTGCCGTACGTGCTGTCGGTCGAGAAGCTGGCCGGTATCAAGGTACCGGACCGCGTCGACACCATCCGCATCATGATGGCCGAGTTCTTCCGTATCACCAGCCACCTGCTGTTCCTGGGTACCTATATCCAGGACGTTGGCGCCATGACCCCGGTGTTCTTTACCTTCACCGACCGTCAGCGCGCCTACAAGGTCATCGAAGCCATCACCGGTTTCCGCCTGCACCCGGCCTGGTACCGCATCGGCGGTGTGGCGCACGACCTGCCGAACGGCTGGGACCGCCTGGTCAAGGAATTCATCGACTGGATGCCCAAGCGCCTGGACGAGTACCAGAAGGCCGCCCTGGACAACAGCATTCTCAAAGGCCGTACCATCGGCGTCGCCCAGTACAACACCAAAGAGGCCCTGGAATGGGGCGTCACCGGTGCTGGCCTGCGTTCGACCGGTTGCGATTTCGACCTGCGCAAGGCGCGCCCCTACTCCGGCTACGAGAACTTCGAATTCGAAGTCCCGCTGGCGGCCAATGGTGATGCCTACGACCGTTGCATCGTGCGCGTCGAAGAAATGCGCCAGAGCCTGAAGATCATCGAGCAGTGCATGCGCAACATGCCGGCCGGCCCGTACAAGGCGGATCACCCGCTGACCACGCCGCCGCCCAAAGAGCGCACGCTGCAGCACATCGAAACCCTGATCACTCACTTCCTGCAGGTTTCGTGGGGCCCGGTGATGCCGGCCAACGAATCCTTCCAGATGATCGAAGCGACCAAGGGTATCAACAGTTATTACCTGACGAGCGATGGCGGCACCATGAGCTACCGCACCCGGATTCGTACTCCAAGCTTTGCGCACTTGCAGCAGATCCCTTCGGTGATCAAAGGCGAGATGGTCGCGGACTTGATTGCGTACCTGGGTAGTATCGATTTCGTTATGGCCGACGTGGACCGCTAAGCATGAACAGCACGCTTATCCAGACAGACCGTTTCACCTTGAGTGAAACCGAGCGCTCGGCCATCGAGCACGAGCTGCATCACTACGAAGACCCGCGCGCGGCGTCGATCGAAGCCTTGAAGATCGTCCAGAAGGAACGTGGTTGGGTGCCGGACGGCGCCCTCTACGCCATCGGCGAGATCCTCGGCATCCCGGCCAGCGACGTTGAAGGCGTGGCCACGTTCTACAGCCAGATCTTCCGCCAGCCGGTCGGTCGCCACATCATTCGCGTGTGCGACAGCATGGTCTGCTACATCGGTGGCCACGAGTCCGTGGTCAGCGAGATCCAGAACAAGCTGGGCATTGGCCTGGGCCAAACCACCCCGGACGGCCGCTTCACGCTGCTGCCGGTGTGCTGCCTGGGCAACTGCGACAAGGCGCCGGCGTTGATGATCGACGACGACACATTCGGTGACGTGCAGCCTGCTGGCGTGACCCAATTGCTCGAGGGCTACCCATGACCCTGACTTCCTTCGGCCCGGCCAACCGCATCAAGCGGTCGCCCGAAACCCACCCGCTGACCTGGCGCCTGCGTGACGATGCCGAGCCGGTATGGCTCGACGAGTACCAGGCCAAGAACGGTTACGCGGCTGCGCGCAAAGCCTTCGCCGACATGGCCCAGGACGATATCGTCCAGACCGTGAAAGACGCCGGCCTCAAAGGCCGCGGCGGTGCCGGCTTCCCCACTGGCGTGAAGTGGGGCCTGATGCCCAAAGACGAATCCATCAACATCCGCTACCTGCTGTGCAACGCGGATGAAATGGAGCCCAACACCTGGAAAGACCGCATGCTGATGGAGCAACTGCCCCATCTGCTGATCGAAGGCATGCTGATCAGTGCCCGCGCGCTGAAAACCTACCGTGGCTACATCTTCCTGCGGGGTGAATACACCACCGCCGCCAAGCACCTCAACCGTGCCGTTGAAGAAGCCAAGGCCGCCGGCCTGTTGGGCAAGAACATCCTCGGTTCGGGCTTTGACTTCGAACTGTTCGTGCACACCGGCGCCGGGCGTTATATCTGCGGTGAAGAAACCGCACTGATCAACTCCCTCGAAGGCCGCCGCGCCAACCCGCGCTCCAAGCCGCCCTTCCCTGCCGCCGTTGGCGTGTGGGGCAAGCCGACGTGCGTGAACAACGTCGAGACCCTGTGCAACGTGCCGGCGATCATCGCCGACGGCGTGGACTGGTACAAATCGTTGGCCCGCGAAGGCAGCGAAGACATGGGCACCAAGCTCATGGGCTTCTCCGGCAAGGTCAAGAACCCCGGCCTGTGGGAACTGCCGTTCGGCGTGACCGCACGCGAGCTGTTCGAGGACTACGCCGGCGGCATGCGTGACGGCTACACCCTCAAGGCCTGGCAGCCAGGCGGCGCCGGTACCGGCTTCCTGCTCCCCGAGCACCTCGACGCACAGATGTATGCCGGCGGCATCGGCAAGGTCGGCACCCGGATGGGGACCGGCCTGGCGATGGCGGTGGATAACACCGTGAACATGGTGTCCTTGCTGCGCAACATGGAGCAGTTCTTCGCCCGTGAATCGTGCGGCTTCTGCACCCCATGCCGTGACGGTTTGCCGTGGAGCGTCAAGCTGCTGATGGCCCTGGAAAACGGCGAAGGCCGCGAGGGTGATATCGAAACCCTGCTCGGCCTGGTCGGTTTCCTCGGCCCAGGCAAGACCTTCTGTGCTCACGCACCGGGCGCCGTGGAGCCATTGGGCAGCGCAATCAAATACTTCCGCTCGGAGTTCGAAGCCGGCATCGCGCCTACCAGCGCCGCCGTCACGCCTCTGGCAAGGCCGATCGTAGTCGGCGCGTAACGCTTAAAAAAGGCGAAGGGTCCGTGCCCTTCGCCTTACTCATGTGCTGACGCCTTTATGGCTGTGTAGATGCACATGAATAACAAGATTCCATTAGCCACGCCCGCTGACAACGGGCCAACGAAGAACTTTGAACCATGGCCACTATCCACGTAGACGGCAAAGCGCTCGAAGTCGATGGGGCGGACAACCTGTTACAGGCGTGTCTGTCACTAGGCCTCGACATCCCTTATTTCTGCTGGCACCCCGCTCTCGGTAGCGTCGGTGCCTGTCGCCAGTGTGCGGTCAAGCAGTACACCGACGAAAACGACACCCGTGGTCGTATCGTCATGTCCTGCATGACCCCAGCCACCGACAACACCTGGATCTCCATCGACGATGAAGAATCCAAGGCGTTCCGCGCCAGTGTCGTCGAATGGCTGATGACCAACCACCCCCACGACTGCCCGGTCTGTGAGGAAGGCGGTCACTGCCACCTGCAAGACATGACGGTGATGACCGGCCACAACGAGCGCCGCTATCGCTTCACCAAGCGCACCCACCAGAACCAGGACCTCGGCCCGTTCATTTCCCATGAGATGAACCGCTGCATCGCCTGCTACCGCTGCGTGCGCTTCTATAAAGACTACGCCGGCGGCACTGACCTGGGCGTATTCGGCGCCCACGACAACGTGTACTTCGGTCGCGTTGAAGACGGTACCCTGGAAAGCGAGTTCTCCGGCAACCTCACCGAGGTCTGCCCGACCGGTGTGTTCACCGACAAGACCCACTCCGAGCGCTACAACCGTAAGTGGGACATGCAGTTTGCACCGAGCATCTGCCATGGCTGCTCCAGCGGTTGCAACATCTCCCCGGGCGAGCGCTACGGTGAACTGCGTCGGATCGAAAACCGCTTCAACGGTTCGGTCAACCAGTACTTCCTGTGCGACCGTGGCCGTTTCGGCTATGGCTACGTCAACCGCGAAGACCGCCCACGCCAACCACTGCTGGCCGGTGGCGCCAAGCTGAGCACCGACGCAGCGCTGGATAAAGCCGCCGACCTGCTGCGCGGTCGCAACATCGTGGGTATCGGGTCGCCACGCGCCAGCCTCGAAAGCAACTACGCGTTGCGCGAACTGGTCGGTGCCGAGCACTTCTACTCCGGTATCGAAGCCGGTGAGCTGGAGCGCATCCGCCTGGTCCTGCAAGTGCTGAACGACAGCCCGCTGCCCGTGCCGAACATGCGCGACATCGAAGACCACGATGCGATTTTCGTGCTCGGTGAAGACCTGACCCAGACCGCTGCGCGCATCGCCCTGTCCCTGCGCCAGTCGGTCAAAGGCAAGGCCGAAGAAATGGCCGACGCCATGCGTGTCCAGCCTTGGCTCGACGCTGCGGTGAAAAACATCGGTCAGCACGCGCTGAACCCGCTGTTCATCGCCAGCCTGGCAGAAACCAAGCTCGACGACATCGCTGAAGAATGCGTACACGCAGCGCCCGACGACCTGGCCCGCATCGGCTTCGCCGTAGCCCACGCCATGGACGCCAGCGCCCCTGCCGTCGAAGGCCTGGACGCTGAAGCCGTTGAACTGGCCAAGCGTATTGCCGACGCGCTGCTGGCAGCCAAGCGTCCGCTGATCATTGCCGGCACCTCGTTGGGCTCCAAGGCATTGATCGAGGCCGCCGCCAACATCGCCAAGGCCCTGAAGCTGCGCGACAAGAACGGTTCCATCAGCCTGGTCGTGCCGGAAGCCAACAGCCTTGGCCTGGCCATGCTCGGTGGCGAGTCCCTGGACGCGGCCCTGCAAGCGGTGACCGACGGCAAGGCCGACGCCATCGTGGTACTGGAAAACGACCTGTACACCCGTACTGATGCCGCCAAGGTTGACGCCGCACTGAGCGCTGCCAAAGTCCTGATCGTCGCCGACCATCAGAAGACCGCCACCAGCGAACGTGCCAACCTGGTGCTGCCAGCCGCCACCTTCGCCGAAGGCGACGGTACCCTGGTCAGCCAGGAAGGCCGCGCCCAGCGCTTCTTCCAGGTGTTCGACCCGAAATACATGGACGCCAGCATCCTGGTTCACGAAGGCTGGCGCTGGCTGCATGCCCTGCGTGCGACCCTGTTGAACCAGCCGATCGACTGGACGCAACTGGACCATGTGACCGCAGCCACAGCCGCCAGCGCACCGCAGCTTGCCCGGATTGTCGACGCCGCACCGTCTGCCGCGTTCCGCATCAAGGGCTTGAAACTGGCGCGTGAGCCGCTGCGTTACTCCGGCCGTACCGCCATGCGCGCCGACATCAGCGTGCACGAGCCGCGTACTCCGCAAGACAACGACACCGCGTTCGCCTTCTCCATGGAAGGTTACTCGGGTTCGGTCGAGCCACGTCAGCAGGTGCCATTTGCCTGGTCGCCGGGCTGGAACTCGCCGCAGGCCTGGAACAAGTTCCAGGACGAAGTCGGTGGTCATATCCGCGCTGGCGACCCGGGCACCCGCCTGATCGAACCCCAGGGCGATTCGCTGAACTGGTTCGCCGCGGTACCGCGTCCATTCAACCCGGCCCAGGGCACCTGGCAGGTCGTGCCGTTCTTCCACCTGTTCGGCAGCGAAGAGACCTCTTCCAAAGCCGCTCCGGTTCAAGAGCGCATCCCGGCCGCCTACGTGTCCGTCGCCAAGTCCGAAGCCGACCGCCTGGGCGTCAACGACGGCGCCCTGCTCAGCTTGAATGTTGCCGGCAAGACCCTGCGTCTGCCACTGCGCATCAACGAAGAACTGGGTGCGGGCCTGGTTGCACTGCCTAAGGGCCTCGCCGGTATTCCACCTGCGATCTTTGGCCAAACCGTTGACGGTCTGCAGGAGGCAGCGCAATGACCTGGTTCACCCCTGAAGTGATCGACGTGATCATCTCGGTCGTCAAGGCCATCGTGATCCTGTTGGCCGTGGTCGTCGCGGGCGCCCTGCTCAGCTTCGTCGAACGTCGCCTGCTGGGCTGGTGGCAGGACCGTTACGGTCCGAACCGCGTTGGCCCGTTCGGCATGTTCCAGATCGCGGCCGACATGCTGAAAATGTTCTTCAAGGAAGACTGGACCCCGCCGTTTGCCGACAAGGTGATCTTCACCCTGGCACCGGTCGTGGCCATGAGCGCCTTGCTGATCGCCTTCGCGATCATCCCGATCACCCCGACCTGGGGCGTGGCGGACCTGAACATCGGCTTGCTGTTCTTCTTCGCCATGGCCGGTCTGTCGGTCTATGCGGTGCTGTTCGCCGGTTGGTCGAGCAACAACAAGTTCGCCCTGCTGGGCAGCTTGCGCGCCTCGGCCCAGACCGTGTCCTACGAAGTGTTCATGGGCCTGGCGCTGATGGGCATCGTGGTGCAGGTCGGCTCGTTCAACATGCGCGACATCGTCGAGTACCAGGCGCAGAACCTGTGGTTCATCATTCCGCAGTTCTTTGGCTTCTGCACCTTCTTCATCGCTGGCGTCGCCGTGACTCACCGTCACCCGTTCGACCAGCCGGAAGCGGAACAGGAACTGGCCGACGGTTACCACATCGAATACGCCGGCATGAAATGGGGCATGTTCTTCGTCGGTGAGTACATCGGCATCATCTTGATCTCGGCCCTGCTGGTCACGCTGTTCTTCGGCGGCTGGCACGGTCCGTTCAACATCCTGCCGCAACTGGCTTTCTTCTGGTTCTTCTTGAAGACCGCGTTCTTCATCATGCTGTTCATCCTGCTGCGCGCGTCCATCCCGCGTCCACGGTACGACCAGGTGATGGATTTCAGCTGGAGATTCTGCCTGCCGCTGACCCTGATCAATTTGCTGGTGACGGCTGCCGTTGTGTTGTTGAACACGCCAGCCGGCGCGGTTCAGTGAGGATTTGACCCATGTTCAAATATATTGGCGACATCGTTAAGGGTACCGGTACCCAATTGCGAAGCCTGGTGATGGTGTTCGGTCACGGCTTTCGCAAACGCGACACCCTGCAATACCCGGAAGAAGCGGTGTACCTGCCGCCGCGTTATCGTGGCCGCATCGTCCTGACCCGCGACCCCGACGGCGAAGAGCGTTGCGTAGCCTGCAACCTGTGCGCCGTGGCGTGCCCGGTGGGTTGCATCTCCCTGCAGAAAGCTGAAACCGAAGACGGTCGCTGGTACCCGGACTTCTTCCGCATCAACTTCTCGCGCTGCATTTTCTGCGGCCTCTGCGAGGAAGCTTGCCCGACCACCGCGATCCAGCTCACGCCGGATTTCGAGATGGCCGAGTTCAAACGTCAGGACCTGGTGTACGAGAAAGAAGATCTGTTGATTTCCGGTCCCGGTAAAAACCCTGATTACAACTTCTATCGTGTTGCAGGTATGGCCGTTGCCGGTAAGCCAAAAGGCGCCGCACAAAACGAAGCCGAGCCGATCAACGTGAAGAGCTTGCTGCCTTAAGGAAGAAAGATGGAATTCGCTTTCTATTTCGCATCGGGTATTGCAGTGGTCTCCACGCTTCGCGTGATTACCAACACTAACCCCGTGCACGCCCTGCTCTACCTGATCATTTCGCTGATCGCCGTGGCCATGACCTTTTTCAGCCTCGGCGCACCGTTTGCCGGTGTCCTGGAAGTGATCGCCTACGCTGGCGCCATCATGGTGCTGTTCGTGTTTGTGGTGATGATGCTCAACCTGGGGCCGGCTTCGGTCGCCCAGGAGCGCGTCTGGCTCAAGCCCGGCATCTGGCTCGGCCCGGTTGTCCTCGCAGCCCTGCTGCTGGGTGAACTGCTGTATGTGCTGTTCGCTCACCAGAGCGGCCAGGCCATCGGCCACACCACCGTGGACGCGAAAGCCGTGGGCGTGAGCCTCTTCGGCCCGTACCTGCTGGTGGTCGAACTGGCTTCGATGCTGCTGCTCGCCGCAGCCATCACCGCCTTCCACTTGGGCCGCAACGAAGCCAAGGAGCAATGACGATGCCTGCTATCCCCTTGGAGCATGGTCTGGCGGTCGCCGGCATCCTGTTCTGCCTTGGCCTGGTCGGCCTGATGGTCCGCCGTAACATTCTGTTCGTGTTGATGAGCCTGGAAATCATGATGAACGCCGCTGCACTGGCGTTCATCGTTGCGGGTGCACGTTGGGGCCAGCCGGATGGACAAGTCATGTTCATCCTGGTGATCAGCCTGGCAGCCGCCGAGGCCAGTATTGGCCTGGCGATCCTGTTGCAACTGTATCGTCGCTTCCACACGCTTGATATCGACGCTGCCAGTGAGATGCGCGGATGAACATGATCTTTCTGACTTTCGTATTTCCCCTGATCGGTTTCCTGCTGCTGTCGTTCTCTCGTGGACGCTGGTCGGAAAACCTTTCTGCCCTGGTGGGTGTGGGTTCCATTGGCCTGTCGGCGATTGTCGCCGCCTATGTCATCTGGCAATTCAACGTGGCACCGCCGGAAGGCGGCCACTACACCCTGGTGCTGTGGCAATGGATGTCGGTGGAGGGCTTCAAGCCCAACTTCGCCCTCTACGTCGACGGCCTGTCGATCACCATGCTCGGCGTGGTGGTCGGCGTGGGCTTCCTGATCCACCTGTTCGCGTCCTGGTACATGCGCGGTGAAGCCGGTTACTCGCGCTTCTTCTCGTACACCAACCTGTTTATCGCCAGCATGCTGTTCCTGGTGCTCGGCGATAACCTGTTGTTCCTGTACTTCGGCTGGGAAGGCGTGGGCCTGTGCTCGTACCTGCTGATCGGTTTCTACTACAGCAACCGCAACAACGGTAACGCGGCACTCAAAGCCTTTATCGTCACCCGTATCGGCGACGTGTTCATGGCGATCGGCCTGTTCATCCTGTTCCAACAGGTGGGCACGCTGAACATCCAGGAACTGCTGGTGCTGGCACCGCAGAAATTCCAGGTCGGCGACTTCTGGATCACCCTGGCCACCCTGATGCTGCTGGGTGGCGCCGTGGGTAAATCCGCGCAACTGCCACTGCAAACCTGGCTGGCGGACGCAATGGCCGGCCCGACCCCGGTTTCGGCACTGATCCACGCCGCAACCATGGTGACCGCCGGTGTCTACCTGATCGCCCGTACCCACGGCCTGTTCACCCTGGCGCCGGAAATCCTGCACCTGGTGGGCCTGGTCGGCGGCGTGACCCTGGTGCTGGCCGGCTTCGCGGCCCTGGTGCAAACCGACATCAAGCGTATCCTCGCCTACTCGACCATGAGCCAGATCGGCTACATGTTCCTGGCCCTGGGCGTCGGCGCCTGGGACGCGGCGATCTTCCACCTGATGACCCACGCCTTCTTCAAGGCCCTGTTGTTCCTGGCTTCCGGTGCGGTGATCGTTGCCTGCCACCACGAGCAGAACATCTTCAAGATGGGTGGCCTGTGGAAGAAACTGCCGTTGGCCTACGCCAGCTTCATCGTCGGGGGTGCCGCCCTGGCTGCCCTGCCGCTGGTCACCGCCGGCTTCTACTCCAAGGACGAAATCCTCTGGGAAGCCTTCGCCAGCGGTAACCAGAACCTGCTCTACGCGGGCCTGGTGGGTGCATTCATGACCTCGCTGTACACCTTCCGCCTGATCTTCATCACCTTCCACGGTGAAGCCAAGACCGAAGCACACGCAGGCCATGGCATCTCCCACTGGTTGCCATTGTCGGTGCTGATCATCCTGTCGACCTTCATCGGCGCCATGATCACTCCGCCTCTGCACGGTGTACTGCCACAAAGCGTCGGCCATGCCGGCGGCGAAGCCAAGCACAGCCTGGAACTCGCCTCGGGTGCCATTGCCATCGCCGGTATCCTGCTGGCGGCCTTGCTGTTTCTCGGTAAGCGTCGCTTCGTCACCGCCGTTGCCAACAGTGGCATTGGCCGCTTCCTTTCGGCCTGGTGGTTCGCCGCCTGGGGCTTCGACTGGATCTACGACAAACTGTTCGTCAAGCCTTACCTTGCGATCAGCCATGTACTGCGCAAAGACCCGCTCGACCAGACCATCGGTTTGATCCCGCGTGCAGCCAAAGGCGGTCACACCGCCCTGAGCCGCAGCGAGACTGGCCAATTGCGTTGGTATGCAGCCTCCATGGCGGCCGGTGCCGTGCTGGTGATCGGCGCCATCGTGGTGGTAGCGGTCTGATATGAACCTTGCGAACTGTACGAACCTGCGAAAGGAAACGAGCCCGTCATGATTCTGCCCTGGCTAATCCTGATCCCCTTTATCGGCGGCCTGCTCTGCTGGATGGGTGAACGCTTCGGCGCCACCCTCCCCCGCTGGATCGCGTTGCTGACCATGTCCCTGGAACTCGCTCTCGGCCTCTGGCTGTGGGCCCATGGTGACTATTCATTCGCTCCGGCACCGGGTGTCGATCCAACCTTCGCGCTTGAGTTCAAGCACGTGTGGATCCAGCGCTTCGGCATCAACGTGCATCTGGCCCTCGACGGCCTGTCGCTGTTGATGATCCTGCTGACCGGCCTGCTGGGTATCCTCTCGGTACTCTGCTCCTGGAAAGAGATCCAGCGTCACGTGGGCTTCTTCCACCTGAACCTGATGTGGATCCTGGGCGGCGTCGTCGGCGTGTTCCTCGCCCTCGACCTGTTCATGTTCTTCTTCTTCTGGGAAATGATGCTGGTGCCGATGTACTTCCTCATCGCGCTCTGGGGTCACAGCTCTTCGGACGGCAAGAAAACCCGGATCTACGCGGCGACCAAGTTCTTCATCTTCACCCAGGCTTCCGGCCTGATCATGTTGGTGGCGATCCTGGGCCTGGTACTGGTCAACTTCAACAACACCGGCGTGATTACCTTCAACTACGCCGACCTGTTGAAGACCAAGATGTCCCTGACCACCGAGTACATCCTGATGCTGGGCTTCTTCATCGCGTTCGCGGTGAAGCTGCCGGTGGTGCCGTTCCACTCCTGGCTGCCTGACGCTCACGCCCAGGCACCGACCGCAGGTTCCGTGGACCTGGCCGGTATCCTCTTGAAGACAGCGGCCTACGGCCTGTTGCGCTTCGCCCTGCCGCTGTTCCCGAACGCCTCGGCCGAGTTCGCGCCGATCGCCATGACCCTCGGCCTGATCGGGATCTTCTACGGTGCGTTCCTCGCCTTCGCGCAAACCGACATCAAGCGTCTGATTGCCTTCTCGTCCGTTTCCCACATGGGCTTCGTACTGATCGGCATCTACTCCGGCAGCCAGCTGGCGCTGCAGGGCGCGGTGATCCAGATGTTGGCCCACGGTGTTTCGGCCGCTGCCCTCTTTATCCTGAGTGGCCAGCTGTACGAGCGCCTGCACACCCGTGACATGCGTGAAATGGGTGGCGTGTGGTCGCGCATCGCCTACCTGCCGGCAATCAGCCTGTTCTTCGCCGCCGCGTCCCTGGGCTTGCCAGGCACCGGTAACTTCATCGGCGAGTTCCTGATCCTGATGGGTTCGTTCGTGCACACGCCATGGATCAGCGCCATCGCTACCTCCGGCCTGGTGTTCGGTTCGGTCTACTCGCTGATCATGATCCACCGCGCGTACTTCGGCCCGGCCAAGTCCGACACCGTGCTGCACGGGATGGATGCTCGCGAACTGATCATGGTGCTCGGCCTTGCAGTACTGCTGATCTACATCGGCGTGTACCCGCAACCGTTCCTGGACACTTCTGCCGCAACGATGCATGGCGTGCAGCAGTGGTTCGGCACCGCCTTCACTCAACTCGCTTCGGCCCGGTAAGAGCGCTATGGAATTCACGATCCAACACTTTATCGCGCTTGCGCCGCTGCTGATCACCAGCCTCACCATCGTGGTGGTGATGCTGGCGATCGCCTGGCGCCGCAATCACTCGCAAACGTTCCTGCTGTCCTGCGCCGGGCTGAACCTGGCCTTGCTGTCGATCATCCCGGCCCTCAAGGTCGCGCCATTGGCGGTCACACCGCTGATGATGGTCGATGACTTCGCGCTGCTGTATATCGCGTTGATCCTCGTTGCCACCCTGGCCTGCGTCACCCTCGCCCACGCCTACCTCGGCGAAGGCGGCACTGGCTACCCAGGCAACAAGGAAGAGTTGTACCTGCTGATTCTGCTGGCTGCGGCCGGTGGCATCGTGCTGGTCAGCGCTCAGCACCTGGCCGGCTTGTTCATCGGCCTGGAACTGCTGTCGATCCCGACTTACGGTCTGGTGGCCTACGCCTTCTTCAACAAGCGCTCCCTGGAAGCCGGCATCAAGTACATGGTGCTGTCGGCGGCCGGTTCCGCGTTCCTGTTGTTCGGTATGGCCCTGCTCTACGCCGAAGCCGGCAGCCTGAGCTTCACCGGTATCGGCCACGCCCTGGCCGCTACCAACAGCCCTGCGCCGATTGCCCAACTGGGCCTGGCCATGATGCTGATCGGCCTGGCGTTCAAGCTGTCGTTGGTGCCGTTCCACTTGTGGACCCCGGACGTGTACGAAGGCGCCCCGGCGCCGGTGGCCGCGTTCCTGGCCACAGCGTCGAAGGTTGCCGTGTTTGCCGTGATGGTGCGCCTGTTCCAGATCTCGCCTGCGGCCAACACCGGCGTGCTGAGCAACGTGCTGACCGTGATCGCCATTGCGTCGATCCTGTTCGGTAACCTGCTGGCGCTGACCCAGAACAACCTCAAGCGTTTGCTGGGTTACTCGTCCATCGCTCACTTCGGCTACCTGCTGATCGCCCTGGTGGCGAGCAAAGGGCTGGCTGTCGAAGCCATTGGCGTGTACCTGGTCACCTACGTGATCACCAGCCTCGGCGCGTTCGGCGTGATTACCTTGATGTCCTCGCCTTACAAAGGCCGTGACGCCGACGCCCTGTACGAATACCGCGGCCTGTTCTGGCGCCGTCCGTACCTGACCGCCGTGCTCACCGTGATGATGCTGTCCCTGGCCGGTATTCCGCTGACCGCGGGCTTTATCGGCAAGTTCTACATCGTCGCGACCGGTGTCGAAGCCCACGAATGGTGGCTCGTTGCGTCCCTGGTACTGGGTAGCGCCATCGGCGTGTTCTACTACCTGCGCGTGATGGTCACCCTGTACCTGATCGAGCCAAACCTGCGCCGTGTGGACGCCGAGCTGCACTGGGAACAGAAAGCCGGTGGCGTCATGCTGCTGGCCATTGCCCTGCTCGCCTTCTTCCTGGGCGTGTACCCACAACCGTTGCTCACCCTGGTGCAGCACGCGGTGTTGGGCGTTTGATCGCCTAGCGGGATGCAAGTACACAAAACGGCGCCTTAGGCGCCGTTTTGTGTTTAAGCAGGCCAGTCAGTGTGCAGCAGAACCTTAGAGACAGCCCTTTCAAGTTTTTTGTGCCAAAGCCTCTAACTGCAGTGAGTCAGAGATAAAACAGGCGACACGTAAACAGTGGCGAGGGAGCGTGCTCCGGCTGGACTGCGGCAAAGCGCAAGGCCGCTTCGCGCCCCAACGGGAGCAAGCTAGCTCGCCACAGACAGTGCTCACCCGTCGCTGGCGGGTACTAAAGGCATGGATCTTAGAACGCGATACCGACCTTGAAACCATACTCATCACGCTTGAGCTTGGTGTTGTCGGCCACATAGGAGTCGCCGTCGAGCTTGTACTCGGTACGGGTGTAGTACAGGCCCGCCATCACCGGCAGGTCGCCCTTCTGGTTCATCAACAGGCTGACTTCGGCGTATGGGTTGGTGCGGTCCTTGAGGTCCACGGTGTCGCTGCCCAGGCCATCGACCTTGAGCTTGGCGCGACCGTCGATGGTGCGGCGGGCGCCAGCTTCGACGCGCAGGGTCATGTCATCGAACTGGTGGTTGTAACCCAGGGCCGCCTTGGCGAACGGCGACTTCTTGTTGGTGAGCTTGACGTCGTAATCGTTCGTGTCCGGCTCGTAGCGGGTCCAGCTGTAGCCACCGCCGACAATCACATCGACGAAGTTGCGCGCATCCAGCGCAGCACGCCAGCCAAGGTCCAGGTCGGCCTGGCCTTCCTTGAGCTTGTTGTCGCTTTTTTCGCCGAACTTGGCTTCGACACCGGCTTGGTAGATAAAACCGGACTCAGCGGTGAGCTTGTTGCCGAAGTTGTAGAACAGGCCCGCTTCAGGCATGTGGTCCTTGTCACTTGCACTGCCGCCTTCCAGTTTGAAGTCGTTGTAGCTGCCCAAGAGACCGAAGGTGGAAATCGGCCCCGTGGACGGTGCGGCGAACACCACGGCAGGCGCGGTGGCCAGGGCCAGCAGCGAGGCACTCTTGAGGAATTTTCCGAATAGTTTGGACATCGTTTCACATCTCCATTTTCAGGTGGGCAAAATATTCAGGAATCGGTTCGAACCTTGGCCGGCGCGAAAGGTTCGAATTAATTTGCCCCGATCTGGAGAAAAAACGGTTCAGCGAAGGCTCTATCTCAACGTTCTTGTGAATCAGCCTGCACCAGGCCGTCCAATGCCTCGCGAAGTTGCGGATGTGCCGGCAGGCGGATGCCGAACGTGTCGCGCAATAAAGTGAGCAGTTCATCGCCACTCTCGATCGTGCGCTTTTCACTCGGTCGATCCAGATAGTGAGTCGCATAATTGGCGTTTTGCAGCGTATGGCGTTTGCCCGGCGCCAACCGCGCGACCTTCAACTGCCCCACGAAGACGGAGGTCGGGTACGTGGAGACATACCAGTTGCCGATGACGTAGTCGACGTCTGCCTGCACCAGCAGGTCGAACACATACAGACCACGCCACTCCCCATTCACCTGGGCCCACAGGGTGTAGTCGGTGCCATTGAAGGTCAGGCGATAGGGTTCGTGGGCGGTGGCCTGGGGCTCCTGCGTCTCCAACCGCAAAGGGCTGCTCGGCACCATGCCGCCGAAGCCGACGTCGCTGATATAGCGCACGCCATCCAATGTGACCAGGCTCAGGCGATGGGTACGGCCGGTACGCGCCTCAGGTGGCCCGCCCATCACCACCCAGCCCATGAGGCCGCGTGCGTCGAACCCCAGTTCCTGCAACAGCGCCAGGAACAGATGGTTCAGCTCGAAGCAATAACCCCCGCGCCCGTCCAGCAGCACTTTTTGCTCAATGCTCGGCAAGTCGATGGGCACCGGCGCGCGCAACAGGGTCGACAGGCTTTCAAAGGCGAAGGTGCACACATGGCGCAGCTGTAAATCCCGCAGGGTTTGCAGGGTAGGCGGCGGTGGCGAGTCGTAGCCCAGGCGTTGCAGATATAGGCGGCTATGGGTGAGCTGGGACATGGCGCGATCCTTTAGCGCATGGTGAGGGCATCACTATGCCGCGCCAGCGAGTGAGTTGTCATTTTGAATGAACCTTTTTGAACGCCAACCTATCCATTTATAACAAGACAGGGAGGCAACATGAGTACCGCAAAAATCTACACCATCCACTACCAACTGCACGGTCAACCGAAGTCCTTTGTGGTGCGCGCCGAGGTGATGAACAACGCCGAAGCGTGGCACTGGGCAGCGGTCGACGCCGACATCGCCCATGTCAGCCGTATTGGGCGCGTAGGTCACGAGCAGGTCAAAAAAACCACCCGGCCATGGGCGGAGAAGTTCGGCATTACCGATGTCACTTGGCTCCCGCCCAAATAAACACAAGCCCCGCAAAACAGCGGGGCTTGGTTCACCTCTTCAAGTCGCCCAACGGATCGTAGGGCGGCTTTTTTTGCGGCTGTTTTTTCTTGTCCAGCGGTGCGATCGCTGGGCCGATGGGGTCGACCTGCGGGTCGCTGACGTCGGGCGAATCCGGGTCGAAGCCCAGTTCATCCTTGCCGCTGGAATGTTCGTTGGAACGCGGGCCTTTGGGGGGATGGCTCACGGCGACCTCCTTATTTAAAGCGGGCGGGCCTTGTCATGAAGGTTTTCAAGCTCTTGCTCGACTTGCGCCACATCATCGTCGTCCTGACGCTGCGCCGGGTCATTGGGGCGCAACGCGTCGTTGTCGCGCTCCTCCTCCCCGGGTGTGCGGTCAGGGTCTGGCGTTCCAGGCGGCGGTTGTGTGTATTCGGACATGATGGTTCACCTCACAGCAGTTGGTGGCCTACAGAGCGTTAGAGAAAGCCTGCGCAACCATCGTTCAACTTGATTGCGCAAAGCGTGCGAAGATGCCCCACCGCTTTCGCCTGAGACCTGCCCTGGATGTTCGAGCTCAAACCCTGCGACCCCGCGACCTACCGCCAACAAACCCGCCGCAGCACGCTGATCGTCGCCGTGTTGTTCATCGCCCTGGCCATGCTGCTGTCGAGCCTGGCGGTGATGCTGTTCGGTGAGCCCGGCGGTGACAATTTTCGCTTCAATGTCGGTGGCGTATTGGCCGGGGTCTTGATCACCGTTGCGCTGGTGCGTGGCCCGTTCTGGACCCAGCCGTGGCTTGCGCCGGCGGTGTATGGCTGGCAGCTCAAGCGCAGCCTGATGAGCGTGACCAACGTGATGCACACGGTCACCGAGCGGGTGCAGGCCAACGACCCGACGGCGATCAAGGTGTTGCGCTTCTATCACCTGGGGCTGACGCAAATGCATGAACTGGACGCCAATTCCAGCGCACAGGCGCAACTGGTAGGCGAGATCGAGACGCACAAGGCGAAAATGCAGGCGCTGGGCATCGACACCGAACAAACCCGGCTTGATCCAGCTTGGCTGGCGGGTTTCAAAAACGCTTGAGCCAACAGCGGTGTTTCACGACGCCTCTTTTTTACGCCTTTTTGCTATAGGGCAACAAACGCAAAGCGCTGGCCACGGCACCCACCAGGGCAAACACACAACCGAGCCACAACGCGTATTGCGGACCATCGCCCAACGACAGGTGGAAACAAAAAGCCACCAACGACGCCCCCAACGTCTGCCCCAGCAACCGCGAAATCGCCACGATGCCGCTGGCCCCGCCGCTGCGCGCAAGCGGGGCGCTGGTCATCAACGCCTTGAGGTTGGGGGATTGGAAGAACCCAAAACCGGCGCCACACAACGCCATGCGCCAGCCGATATCAAAGGCCGATGCACCACTGCCCAGGGTCGCCAGCGCGGCCATGCCCACGCTGAGCAGCAGCAAGCCGATGCCACACAACAGGCCCAGGGACACACGGTCGGCCAGGCGCCCCGCCACCAGCGCCATGACCGCCACCACCGCCGGCCAGGGTGTCATCAGAAAACCGGTTTCCACCTGGCTATGGCCCAGCACCGCCTGTAACAGAAACGGCAACGACACAAACGCCAGGCCCTGGGCGCTGAAAGCACAAATCGCGGTGAGCGAAGACAAGGCAAACACCGGAAGCTTGAACAGATCCACCGCCAACATTGGCGCGGGGTGCCCGGTCTCGCGCCGCAACAACAAAGCACCGCACACCAGCGCTACCACCACCAGCCCCAGGGTCAACATGCCTTGCGCGCCATGCACGGCCGCGCCCAACCCCAGCACCAACGCAGCAAACAGCCCCGCACAAAGCAGCGCCGCCAGGCGGTCGAAGGCGTGGCCGGTGATCGGCAGCCTCGGTAACGAGCGCACACCCAGGCCCAGGGCCAACAAGCCCAGCGGCACGTTGATCAAGTACAGCCAGTGCCAAGTCGCCACCGACAGGATCGCCGACGCAGCAGTGGGCCCGAGGGTGAACGCCAGCCCCACCACCAGGGAGTTATACCCAAGCCCGCGCCCAAGCATTTTGGAGGGATAGATATGCCGCAGCAACGCGGTGTTAACGCTCATCACTGCCGCCGCCCCCAGGCCCTGCGCCACGCGTGCGGCGGTCAGGGTCAGCAGTGAACCGGCCAGCCCGCAAAACAGCGATGAGAGGATGAACAACAGCAAACCGCCGAGGTACACCCGACGGTGCCCCAGCACATCGCTCAGCGAAGCAAACGGCAGCACCGTGGCGATGATGGCCAACTGATAGGCGTTGACCACCCAGATCACCGAGGCCGAATCGGTACCAATGCCTTCGGCCAGCGTGGGCAGTGCGGTGTTGACGATCGCTGTATCCAGCGTCGCCATGCCGATCCCCAACGACAGGGCGATCACGGCCGGCAGGCGTTTATTGAGGGGCAACCCATCGGCAACAGAAGACATGAACAATCCGCGCAGGTGACAAAGGCTTCTAGATTACGGGCAGCCGCGTTTTTTTTCAGCGGCCGATTGCCCGGCTGTCAGAATTTTCATGTTGCCAGCCCCGTGCTCCGTCCAGGAAAACCGGAAACCGCTTACATATTTTCCAGCCCATCATTAGCACCCTTGGCACTTTCCTCTCTCAACCAGCCAGAGAACCTTTGCCAATGTGCGACCGCCCCTCCCACATCAACGAACGTCGAAGTTTCCTGCGCCTGGCCGCCATCAGTGCCGGCGCAACGATGCTGGCCGGCACGCTGCCCTCCCTCGCGCACGCGATGCCGTCGCCCAAACCCGCCAACGACCTCAACCCGCAACAGGCGCTGACGCGGTTGATGGCGGGCAACCAGCGCTATGCCGAAGGTGTGACCAAGCGCCATGACTTTATGAGCGAACGCGAGTTATTGGCCGGTGGGCAGAACCCATTCGTTGCGATACTGAGCTGCGCCGACTCGAGGATCGCCCCGGAGTATGCCTTCGACACCGCCCTCGGTGATCTCTTTGCGGTGCGGGTGGCCGGCAATTTCGTTACCGATGAAGGGCTCGCCAGCCTCGAATACGCCGTGGCCGTACTGGGCACGCCGCTGATTCTGGTCTTGGGGCACGACAGCTGCGGCGCCATCGCGGCGGGGGTCAAGGCCGTCAAGGACAACGCCCGGTTCCCCGGCAAGATCCAGGGCCTGGCCGACACCTTCAAACCTTCGGTGAACAAAGTCTTGAAAGCGCCCGGCGACCTGCTCGAGAACGCCATTGCACAAAATGTCACCGACACCGTGATGCGGCTCAAGGCCGAATCAAGCCTGTTGGCTGATGCCGTCTCGGCAGGAAAACTGCAGATTGTCGGCGGGGTCTACAAACTGCGCAGTGGCAACGTGAAGCTGATCGGCTAAGCATCGGCCCAGCCACACCCGCCTGGCTCACCGCCATCACGCACGCGTGGTCGTGCAGGAAGCCGGGAAAACCTTGGGTGATAGGGCGGTCCATTTCACGACGTGCGCACGCCGTAATCTCGCACACAGCCAAAATACCCTGACCGCACGGAACTGAAATAGACGCGATGGACACGTAAGAAAAAACACGCCTAATCCCCGGTCACTCGACATGAAAGGACCCGCCTATGTTTCCTATTTTTGCTGCCATGGGAGCTGCGCTAGCCGCCGCCGTGCCCGTCGCCAAGGCCGCGGCCCTGGGGGTAGTGAGCGCTGGGGCGATCTACGGTACAACCAAAGCGATAGAAGCCATCGAAGGCAGTAAGTCAGCGCCTGACAAACCCTCGGAAAAGAAACCGGATGCGCCTGAAACGGCAGCGAACAAACCCCAATTGCCGACAGCCTCACAAAAAACCGTGGCACCGCCCACCGCACCGGCTACGTCACTGAAGCCAACCTGGGCGACGTTACAAAACGAAGTGCCTGCCCATTTACGCACGCCGGAAAAACCAGCGGCCAACAAGGCCGCGCCAGTGGAGCCGCCATTGCAGGCAGCCGACCTACCCCAGGAGAAGGCACCGGCAGTCGTCGGCACAGCCGTCCAGCCTGCGCCGGTTCTGCCCCTTCTTCCGCCGGCGTCCCCATCCGCGGTCATACACCTGTAACCCTGATCGACGATACCGCAAGCGGCGCGCAGAACATCAACCGCCATCAATGCCGGTCCGTCGTCACGCCCCTCACCTACCCACCGGTAGAACAAGCCCAGTCCGTTTCAGAAGGGTGAAGCCTTAAAAACCGAGCTCACGTCCAGGCGCCCGTCCTTGACCGGCGGGCACCAGTAGTAACCCCCAGTCAGCGGTGTGCTGATGCGGTACAGGCCATCGACAATTCCGTCTTCCAGCCCGCTCATCCTGCGCAGTTGCGCTTCAAATGCATCGAAGGAATGGCCAAATGCGAGGAACATCAGCCCCGCCTGGCCGTTCTCGGCCCACGGCATCGAGCGGCGTACCACGAAGGCTTCCGGGGTGAAGCTTTCCTGGGCGGTGCGCTTGGTATGGGCAGACTCGGGGGCGTCGTCGAGTTCTTCATTGTCGCCGTGGCGGCGGCCAATGATGTGATCGCGCTCCTGGGCAGGCAACGCGGCGAAACCGTCGAGATCGTGCTGCCATTGCTGGATTGCGGCGAAGCTGGCACCGCTGTCGGTCAAGGCGGCGTCTACCGCGGCATCGTCGTGAGGGTTTTCGGTGCCGTCTTCGTAGTCGGTCAGGTCAAAACCGCTCTTGTAGCGGAAGCCTTCGGTCGATTGCACCAGGCGAAAAGCTGGAGCCAGGGCTTTTTCAACCGCGCGGCTGCGCAGCAGTAACTCACCGCGGTCTATGCCGTGCAACCAGACCCACAGCGCCTGCTGGGTGGACGGGTTGTGCGCGCCTGGGCCGCTGACGGCGGGGAAAGTGCGCAGCCCTTCAACCTCAGCACCCAATGCCTTTACCAGCGGTTCGCCAAAACCGACCACTGCCGCCGAGTCCGTCAACTGCACCAGCGCGTCCAGCGCAGCCGGCACGGCTTGCAGGGAATCAATGGCAAAAAACAAATGGCGTGCCTGCAAAGGCACCGGTGCGGCAAGAATGCCCGGCTGGTACTGACTCATGTGAACTCCTTCCAGAAAGCCACGCAGTTTACCCGGCACACGCGACGCTGCGAACAAGAATGCGCGCAAGCCTTGCCTTGGAGCCGCTAGTTGGGTGACTCTCTAGTCATGTTTTGCAACTATTCCAGGGGTAGCGACATGACCACCAGCAACCTGCTCGCCCAGCTGTTTCCCACTTGCGTCGCCCAGATTCCTGAACAATTTCGCCTGGCGGCGCCCATTGAACAGCGTGATTACCTGGTCGATGGCCAGTTGCAGGTGTGGAACGGCCCGCTCGCCCGGGTCCAAAGCCCGGTGCAACTGGGCGATGAGCGCGTGCATATCGGCAGCACGCCGCTGCTGGATGCCGACACCGCCCTTACCGCCCTCGACGCTGCCGTGCGCGCCTATGACCGTGGCCAGGGTGAATGGCCGACGATGCGCGTGGCCGAACGCATCCAGCATGTGGAAGCGTTCTTGCGGCGCATGCGCGAGCAACGTGATGCCGTGGTCAAGCTGCTGATGTGGGAAATCGGTAAGAACCTCAAGGATTCGCAGAAAGAATTCGACCGGACCTGCGACTACATCACCGACACCATCAATGCCCTTAAAGAACTCGACCGCCGCAGCAGCCGCTTCGAGCTGGAGCAGGACACCCTCGGGCAAATCCGCCGCGTCCCCCTGGGCGTGGCACTGTGCATGGGCCCTTACAACTACCCGCTGAACGAGACCTTCACCACACTGATCCCGGCGTTGATCATGGGCAACACCGTGGTGTTCAAGCCGGCCAAGCTCGGCGTGCTGTTGATCCGCCCTTTGCTGGAGGCGTTCCGCGACAGCTTCCCGGCTGGGGTGATCAACGTGATCTACGGCAGCGGCCGCGAAACCGTGAGCGCGCTGATGGCCAGCGGCAAGATCGATATCTTTGCGTTCATCGGCACCAACAAGGCCGCCAGTGACTTGAAAAAACTGCACCCCAAGCCGCACCGTTTGCGCGCGGCGCTGGGGCTGGATGCAAAGAACCCGGGGATCGTGCTGCCCGAAGTGGACCTGGACAATGCGGTGAGCGAAGCCGTCACCGGTTCGCTGTCGTTCAATGGCCAGCGCTGCACCGCGTTGAAAATCCTGTTTGTACATGAGGATGTGGTCGAACGCTTTATCGAGAAATTCAACGCCAAGCTGGCGACGCTCAAGCCCGGTATGCCCTGGGAAGACGGCGTGGCGCTGACGCCGCTGCCGGAAGTGGGCAAGGTGGACTACCTCAACGAATTGGTGGCCGATGCCGCACGGCACGGCGCCAAGGTGGTGAATTCCGATGGCGGCACCCGCCGCGGTTCGTTCTTCTATCCGGCGGTGCTGTACCCGGTGAACCCGCAGATGCGTGTGTATCACGAAGAGCAGTTCGGCCCGGTGGTGCCGATCGTGCCCTACCGCGACCTGGAGACCGTGATCGATTACGTGCTGGACTCGGATTTCGGCCAGCAGTTGAGCCTTTTCGGTACCAACCCCGTCGAGGTCGGGCGCCTGGTGGATACCTTCGCCAACCAGGTCGGCCGTATCAACATCAATGCCCAATGCCAACGCGGGCCGGATACTTTCCCCTTCAACGGGCGCAAGAACTCGGCCGAAGGCACGCTGTCGGTGCATGACGCGTTGCGCGTGTTCTCGATCCGCACCTTGGTGGCGACCAAGTTCCAAGAGAGCAACAAGGCGCTGGTCAGCGATATCTTGCGCAACCGTGATTCGAGTTTCCTGACTACCGACTACATCTTTTAAGAACGCCGCCGAACAAAATGTGGGAGCGGGCTTGCTCGCGAAAGCGGAGTGTCAGTCAACGAACTTTTAACTGATATACCGTTTTCGCGAGCAAGCCCGCTCCCACAATTCAGACCGAGCCAGCCCTACTTACTGAGGCCACTTTAAGACTGATGAACCTGCCCTTCTTTGCCCGGCGCCTGCTGCGCCCCCTGCTCGACCCCTACCGGCGCTATCGCCATGCCAAGCTGATCCACGCCGTGCGCGTGTCCATCGGCTTGCTGGCGACGATCCTGCTGACCACCGGCATCAACCTGCCCCACGGTGAGTGGGCCTCGGTGACCATGCTGATCGTGATCGGCGGGTTGCAGCACCACGGCAATATCGGCAAGAAAGCCGTGGAGCGCGCCTATGGCACCTTGATCGGCGCCAGCGTCGGTTTGCTGCTGGTGGTGCAACAGGCGTACTTCGGCCTGCCGCTGTTGACCTATCTGTTGATGTCGGTGGTGTGCGGGTTCTTTTCCTACCATGCCATCGGCAAGGGCGGTTACATCGCGCTGTTGTCGGCGATCACGGTGTTTATCGTTGCCGGCCACGGGGACAATCCGATCTCTGATGGCCTGTGGCGCACTGTCGACATCCTCATCGGCATCGTGCTGGCCCTGGCGTTTTCCTTTGCCTTGCCGCTGTACGCCGTGTACTCGTGGCGCTACAACCTGGCCAGCGCCCTGCGTGATTGCGCGCAGATCTACAGCCGGATCATCAGTGGCCAGTCGGTGACCGATGATGAACACCTCAAGCTGCTCAACCGCCTGAATGCAGCAATGTTGCAACTGCGCTCGTTGATGCCGTCGGTGTCCAAGGAAGTGCGGATCTCCATGACCGAACTGGACGCGATCCAGCGCCACCTGCGCCTGTGCATCAGCACCCTGGAGATTCTCGGCAATACCCGGCCGGACCCGCACGACGAGCAGGCCACGGCGCGCATGCGGGTGATGTTGAAGGCCGAGCACCGGCAGATTCGGGTGCAACTGGTGGGGATGGCGCGGGCGTTGAAGTCGGGGGTGACGGAGCGGTTGGAGCGTAGCGGCCACGCCACCGGCAGTGAGTCTGCACTGGATGCACCGGTTTACAGTGCGCTGGATGGGTATCGGTTGTTGACGGTGCAGTTGGCAACCAACATCGACGGCATGCGTCAACGTTTGGCGAAGACATCCGGTGCCTGGAGAATTTGAAGGCACAAAAATCAATTGAAAACGGGACAGCCAACGGCTAGAAAATTGACTGCCCCGTTATGGTCAGCATCTGCTCTGATTAAAGACCTACTCCGAGCAGGCCGTATTCTCTCCCGGCACCAAGTCGCCCGTCTTGAACCGAAAGGTGTCGCCCGCTGAAAGAATCGTCCAACGCTCAAAGACGTCTAGCTGTGAGAATTGACGGTGCCAACGAGTGGCGGTGCATCCAGCAAAAATGCCGTTAATACAATGCCCGCACATTCATACGTCTTCTTACATATTTTTCACATTTTATTCACAAGCCGAGACGTAGTGTGAAGCCTCATCCGTTACAAACGTTGCATATCAAACCCGCCGCCCCAGCGGGTTTTTTTTGCCTGGATTTTGCCTAGGAACCACCCGAATGGGGATTGGCTTCAGCGTGTGGCCTGTTCGCGAATGGCGCGCTGGGTATCCAGTACCTTGGCCAGCGCCGTCTCAGCCTCGGCACTCTGCTGCGGCACCCGAATCGCCGCCGACACCAGCGTGATCAGCTTGGCCATCACCTCGGCATCGGTAGCCGGTCGGCCCAGGCTCATGGAGTTCATCAGCAGGCGCAGTTCGGTGCCGGCCATGACCCCGGAAATGGCCTTGAGGGCAAATTGCAGGCGTACCCCCAGCTCATTACGCGGCAAATCCGGCAAGGCCAGGGCGAAGGCTTCGAAGAACCGCTGGAACACCGGCTGGTAATGCACCTTGAGGTATTCCTGGATAAACGGCGAGGTGTCGCTGTAGACCCGGCCCAGGAAACGAATGAACGAGCGCCCTTCCCCGCTGGCCGGGTCGCTGCGCTCCAGACCCATGGCTGGGGCAAACAGCACGCCCAGCAGCGTGTCGCAATCCAGCGGGCCATCGGACTCGGCTTCGCAGCGGGCCAGCAATTCCAGGCGCTGCTCGTTGAGCGGCTCCAGGCGTTGCATCAGCAGGGTTTTCATCAGGGAATCCTTGTCCCCGAAGTGGTAGTTCACGGCGGCCAGGTTGACCTGGGCGCGCTCGGTAATCTGCCGTAGCAATACTGCGTCATAGCCATACTTGATGAAGAGCGCCTCTGTCGCATCCAGCAGTCGAGTCTTGGTAACGTTTGGAGCGCTAAGTTTCTTCGCGACCATAAGGGGTAGGGTTCCACGGGGGGAAATATTGTTTTAAAAAATAATTTGATTTTTTATACCGGGGCGGCCCTTTGAAAGCAAGTACTGACATTCCACCCTCTTACTAATAGCCTGTATAAACAGGCTGTCGAGGCAAATCGAAGGTCTTTTTGCACGTTCGAGCCGGCGCCTCGGCAAATCATTTCAAAGGGTAAAACCGCTCTACATCCATGGCTGGCGAAGCGGATTGAACGCGGTTACTATTCAAACAATATTTTAAAAACAAGAAATAAAACCAGTCCGTGACGCGTACAGGCAGCTCCCGAACTTGTTACAAAGATTTTCCGGGGGCATGACGGCACCGTCGAGACTGCAGGCGTAGTCATGATGACAGAGACCCCCACGCACCCAGGCTTGATTTCCCTGCAAGGCATCGGCAAGCGCTATCAGCTCGCCGGGCAAGAACTGACCATTCTCAATGACGTGTGCCTGTCCATTGCCAGCGGTGACAGCTGCGGCATCCTCGGCGCCTCCGGTTCAGGCAAGAGCACCCTGCTCAATATCCTCGGCCTGTTGGATCTGCCCAACTGCGGTCAGTACCGCTTCGCCGGCCACGATATTTTCACTGCCACCCCCGATGAGCTGGCGGCGATCCGCAACCAGCAGATCGGCTTCGTGTTCCAGAGTTTTAACCTGCTGCCACGCCTCAGTGCCCTGGACAACGTCGCACTGCCCTTGAGTTATCGCGGTGTGTCACGGCATGAATCGGTGGAGCACGCCCAACGCATGCTCGAGCAAGTCGGCTTGGCTGACCGTGCCCATCACCGCCCCGCCGACCTCTCCGGTGGCCAGCGCCAGCGCGTCGCCATTGCCCGCGCCCTGGTGGGCGAGCCTTCGGTGATCCTCGCCGACGAACCCACCGGTAACCTGGACAGCACCACCGCCCAGGAAATCATGGACCTGCTGCTGACCCTTAACCGTGAGCAACAGGTCACGCTGATCATCGTCACCCACGACGCCCATATTGCCGAACGCCTGGAGCGCAAGATCCTCGTGCGCAATGGCGTGGTGCACGAGGCCGGGCGCCTATGAGCCTGCGGGTCGAACAGAGCCTCAGCCAGCTGCTGCATGAAGCGTTTATCAGCCTGCGCACGCTGGGCAAACGTTCAATCCTGGCGCTGCTGGGCATTGTGATCGGCAGTTCGTCGGTGGTGGCGCTGATCAATATCGGCCACAACGCCGCGGTGGATGCCGCGATGATTTTCAAAGACATGGGCACCGACACCCTGGTCGCCCAGTTCCCGCCCAAGGGCAACAGCCGCGTACCGATGCGCACCCAACTCGACCTCGACGCCGTGCGCCAGGCCGTGCCGGGCATTGCCCATATCGGCGCGCTCAGCCTCTTCAGCGGCCCCATCGTCTTCCATGGCCGTTCCACCAACGCCAACCTTGTCGGCAGCACCCCGGACATCCAGGCCGCCATGCGTCTGGCGGTGCGCGAGGGGCGCTTCCTGTCGCCTTTCGACGCCAATGAAACCTACGGTGTGATCGGTGACCAACTCGCCCAGGCCCTCGGCGCACCGGGCGACCCGCTGAAGCTGGGCGACCGCGTGCGTATCAACGACTACCTGTTCCTGTTGGTGGGCATCCTGCAGAGCCAGCCCCGGGCCATGCTGATGCCGGTGCAGGCCAACGAATCGTTGTTCATTCCGGCCGAAGGCATGCGCCGCGTCTACGCCACCCCACAGATTGGCAATGTGATCATCCGCGCGGCACCGGGGCAAGACATGGAACGCGTTGCCCGTGACGTGACTGCCGCGCTGGAGCCCCAACTGACCGACCACAGTGTCGACATCACGGTGCCCCAGCAAATGATCGATGGCATGACCCGCCAAAGCCGCACCTTTGCCTATTTGTTGCTGGCACTGGGCGCCATTTCCCTGGTGGGCGGTGGTGTCGGGGTGATGAACGTCATGCTGATGAACGTATCGGAACGTCGCCGCGAGATCGGTATTCGCATGGCCCTGGGCGCGCGCCAGCGCGATATTCGCAACCTGTTCCTGCTCGAAGCGGTGACGCTGACCGCCGTGGGCGCACTGTGCGGCGCGGTGCTGGGCATGACCGCCGCGTGGCTGTATGCGTGGCTGTCGGGCTGGGCATTTTCCCTGGCCGTTGCCGCGTTGCCCCTCGGGGTCGGCAGCACGTTGCTGGTGGGCTTGTTCTTTGGCATTTACCCGGCAGTATCGGCCTCGCGGTTGCAACCGGTGGAGGCCCTGCGTGATGAATAAGCGCCTGTTGCTGCTGCTTGCGCTGGTCAGCCTGCCGGGCATGGCCGCCGATGTGGTGATTCGCCCTCAAGCGCCCAGCAGCACCCGCAGCGGCTATGATCGCGGCGTGTCGCTCAATGCCCAGGCCACCACCATGACCCTGGGCGACGCGGTGTACCTGGGCCTGCGCAACAACCCGGCAATCCGCAGCGCCTACCTGCAACGGGTCGCGCAGAAATTCGACCTGCGCGTCGCCGAAGACGTGTTCAACCCCAAGCTCACGCTCAACAGCTACTACCGTACCACTCGGGGCTCCCAGGACAACACCCGTAACGCCAACGTGGCGCCGGCCACCAGTCTGCTCGGCGAATACGGCACCCGCTTGAGCATGGCCTGGACCCAGCAGTTGAACAATGCCGACCGCGCCGGCCGCTACCGCAGCGATGGCCTGGACCTGGCCATCATCCAACCGCTGATGCGTGGCGCCGGCTGGGATGCCACCACCGCGCCGCTGCGCCTGTCGCGCCTGGCTGAGCAGGCCAACCGGCTGAACCTCAAGGCCACCGTGGCGCAGACTATCAGCCAGATCATCGCCACGTACCGCGAGTTGCTGCGCGCCCAGGAACAACTGGTGATCGTCCAGGAAGCCCTCAAACGCTCCAACACTTTGCTGGACGTGAACAAGGCGTTGATCAGCGCCGGGCGCATGGCCGAGTTCGAAATCGTGCAGACCGAAGCCGACATCGCCACCCAGCAACTGGGCGTGGAAGAAGCGCAGAACCAACTGGACACCAGCCGCCTGGCCTTGTTGCGGCTACTGGCCCTGGACTTGTCGACCCCGATTCGCGCCACCGAAGCCCTGGAAGCCAAGCCCATGGAGATCGACAAGCGCCAAGCCTTTAACCTGGCACAGAACCAGCAACCGGAATACCTCGCCGCCCTGCTCGGCAGCCAGCAGGCCGACCTCAACCTGGTGATCGCCAAGGACTCTGGGCGCTGGCAAGTGGACCTGGTGGCCGGCGCAAACCAAGTGCGCGCCGCCACCAACAACGATGACGGCTACAACAATAACCGCACCTGGAACAGCTATGCCGGCGTGCAGGTGCAGATCCCCATCGGCGATATCAGCACACGCCAGGCCGAAGTGCGCGCGCGGGTGAATGTCGAGGACCAGGAGATCCGCATTACCGATGCCCGCCAGGAGCTGGAGCGCAACGTCAATAATGTGGTGCGCGACCTCGGCACCCGCTGGCGCCAGTATGAAATCTCCCAGCGTGCGGTGGAGTTGTCCCGGCGCAAAATCGAGATCGAGCGGGAAAAGCTCAGTGCCGGGCGCTCCACCAACTTCCAGGTATTGAGCTTCGAGACCGACTTGCGCAACGCCGAAAATGCGCAGCTCAACGCGCTGATCGCTTATTTGAACGCCCAGACCCAGCTCGATCTGACCCTGGGCATGACGCTGGAAAGTTGGGAAATCGCCCTCAATGACTACTAATAAAAAACGCCTGCTGGCGGTGAGCGTGATCGTGCTGTTGGCCGGCGCCGGTGTTAGCGTGCTCAGCCAGCGCAGTGGGGCCGAGCCGTCGAGTACAGCCGAGCAATGGCTGGCGGTGAAACCCGACCCGCTGGTGCACCAGATCGGCCTGGTGGGCAAGATCGAGCCCGACACCACCATCACCCTCACCGCCCCGTTCGACGGCAACGTGCTGGCCAACCTGGTCGAACAAGGCCAGCGCGTCGAGGCCGGCCAGGTGCTGTTGCGCATGGACCCGTCCACCCTCGAAGTGCAGTTGCGCGACGCCCTCTCCGCCCAGCTCAAGGCCCGGCGTACTGTGCAGGAAATGCAGGACTGGGACAGCAGCCCCGCCGTCAGCCGCGCCCGGCGTAGTTTGCGCACGGCAGAAATGACCGCCGGCAACACCCAACGCAAACTTACCGAGAGCGAAAACCTGTTCAAGCGCGGCATTATCCCGCGCAACGAGCTGGACGATCTCAAGCAACAGACCCAGCAGCAGCAACTGGACCTGATGGCTGCGCGCAGTGAGCTTCAGCAGGCGCAGGATCAAGGCAAGGGTGAATACCGGCAGATCGCCGAGATGGAACTGACCAATACCACGGTGAAATACGAGGCCCTGCACAAGCTGCTCGAAGGCAAGGAGGTCAAGGCACCGTTCTCCGGCATCGTGGTGCCCGCCCCCGGCAGCAACAACGCCGCCCAAAGTGGTGGCAACAGCAATGCCCCGGTACAGGCCGGCAGCAAGGTCAGCCAGGGCCAAGTGTTGTTCGGGCTGGCCAATATCGAACGGCTGAAAATCGTCGCCAAGGTCTCCGAACTGGACATCAACCAATTGCACCAGGGCCAGGCGGTGGAGGTCATGGGCGATGGTTTCGATGGCGAGCGGCTGACGGGCTCGGTCAGCGTGGTCAGTGGCTTGGCCATCGCCAGCGACAGCCAGGGCAGCGCGCAGTTTCCGGTGACCCTGTCGATTCCCAAGCTGACACCTCAGCAGCTGCAGCGAGTGCGGCTGGGCATGAGTGCGCGGCTAACCATCGTGACTTACAACAATGACCAGGCGATTGTGATTCCCAGCCAGGCGATCCGGACGGATATGACAGTGGAGTATCGACCAGCGATGGATAAACCGGTGGAGCGAGTAAAGGTCACCACCGGGCAATCGACGCCGCAGGGCGTTGAGGTATTCGGACTCAAGCCAGGCTTTGTGAAAACCTCAAGATAAGCGCAGATCAACCTGTGGGAGGGGGCTTGCTCCCGATAGCGGTGCATCAGCCACAAATGTATTTACTGACACGCCCTCATCGGGAGCAAGCCCCCTCCCACATTTGATTTTCGTTGCTTTGAGCATTGACGTTCACTTCGCGGATCAGGGCTTGCTCACCTCCCCCACTTAGATCTGTGTGAGCTTGGTTGCCAGTGTCTTGGCCTGAAGCGCCACATCCGTCACCGCCGTACTCTCCCACCACATCCCACGCAATGGCGGGCCCATAGCGAACAGCCGCTGGCTAACCTGTCCTTGAGCATCGAGCACCGCTCCCGAAGCATCCGCCGCAATGCCCAACGCCAACGGCCCGGGCTGGATCAACCCGCGCCTGAGCAACTGTTGTGGCAACGGCCGGGCCACGCGGCGCCAGTCGTATTCAATGCCGCTGGAGTTGATCAGCGCCGCCCCCGACACGTGGGTGGTCCCTTGCTCGCCGCGAGGGCGCAAGGCGATGGCAACGCCCTCATCCGACGGCACCAGCCCTTTGAACGATGCCGCACGAATCCGCAAGCGCCCTTCCCCGTGCAAGCGCTCCACCAACTGCGCACTCAACGGCGGTGAACGGTGGTGATGGCTCTCCCACCAGGGCCGCACATGCCGCACGAACTGGCGCTTCTCGCGTTCGCTGGCCTGGCTCCATAACCGCGCAATATGCGCCCGCACAGTGTCCAGCGGGGCTTGCCAATCGATGCCTTGCTCAAGCGCGCCCTGGCATTGCCGGCGGACCTCGCGCAGCAATTGCCGAGGGCTGCGCACGCTAGGGTCTTGGGCGAGGAAGTCGACCCAGCTTGGCGGTTGCCGACGCACATGGGGCAATAACCCATGGCGCGAAAACACCTCGATGGGCCCGCGATGCCCGGCCTGCTCCAGGGAGACGACGGCGTCGACCATGGTCAACCCGGAACCGATGATCAGCACCGTGGAGAGCGGGTCGAGCTGGGTCATGGCCTGTACATCCCATGGGTCCACCGCTGCCGCGTTCAAACCCGTGGACTGGGTCTGCGGCGTACGCGCCGCCGGGAACATGCCGGTGGCCAATACCGCAATAGCACCACGCAGTTGTTGGCCGTTATCGAGCGTCAGCAACGTTGAAGCACCCTCGACGTGCAGGTCGACCGCTTCGGCACGCACATGCTCGACGCTGGACGCCGACCGCGCTTTGGCTTGCGCTAGCCGCTGCTGGGCATACATACCAAAAATCCCGCGTGGCGGGAACAGTTCGCTGATGGGCACGTGCTGTTGGTCCGATTCTGGCCAGCCACCGGCACCGATGTAGTCGGTGAGCCATTGGGTCAGGTCATCTGCGTTGTCCGGGTCGACACTCATGCGCGCCGCATTACCGTTCAAGGTGTGGCCCAGCTCGACGGCGCTGTACGCCTCGCCGCGTCCCAGCTCAGCGCGCGGTTCGATCACCAGGATTTGCCGCTGCCCAGGCAGGCGCAACAGCTGCACGGCCAGCATCGTGCCGCTCAGGCCGCCGCCGATGATCAGGACATCAGCGTTGCGGATGGATTCGCTCATGCACGTTCGCCCTTACTGTTTACCCAGATAAATGTCATGCAAATCGCCCCGCGCCAACAGCTCGGCGGCGCTGCCCTTCAAGACCGCCCGCCCAGTATCCAGCACGTTACCCTGGGACGCATAGGCGAGCGCGACGTTGATGTTCTACTTGGCGAGCAAAAAGCTGAAGCGATACACGCCTTAAGCACGTTGAGCAGCGAGCCGTTCGGCAGGCCGTGCCCACACCGGTGCAGGTTTATATCTACCTGAGTCATGGAGATCAAAATGTGGGAGGGGGCTTGCTCCCGATGGCGGTGGCTCAGTCACAGAGGCATTGACTGTCACTCCCTCATCGGGGGCAAGCCCCCTCCCACATTGGGTCCTCGCCCGTCCGGCCAGCGTGGTTCAACGGGAAGCCTGAGATCAAAAAGCCGATAGATATCTACCTGAGTCATGGTGATCAAAATGTGGGAGGGGGCTTGCGCCCGATGAGCATAGGTATCTACACAACTAATGATTTAATAGCGCTCTTGGCCCGGGACCAATCAGCAAATTGTCCAAACACTGTTGCACCCTGAACAGTTGGGTCTTTCGTGATGCTTCAAGCCTGTCTCGACTCATCCACCACGGACGCAATACTCAGGGCAGCAGCCCTGAGTATTGAGCGTCAATGATCAACAGATCAGGAACTTATTATTCCTCCAACACGGTATAGGTACTCTCATGAGAATAACCAATAATCTCCGCGTCGTCTTTCACAAAGTAACTGGCCACCACCTCCTCTGTTTTGAATACAACATCAAACTTCAAAGTTCTCTCATAATGGGCTTCCACCTTATCAATCTTAAAAGATGAAAACTCGAGCCCATTGCCCTTCACGCTCCAGTAAACCGTGTGCCCCACCGCAAGCGCTGGAGAGTGTGGAATAACAATACGCCCCTTACCGCCGGTCACCTCATGATACTTCACCACGGTGCCGTGAGACGGTTTAATTTCAGGAGCGAGAAATAACTGTTTTCTTGATAAATGTTTTGAGTCCATCTGCATTCTCTCCATGAGCTGATTAAAACCACCCAACTTCTATCGCCTTGGCATAAGCCGACTTTATTGAGCGGCAGACTTAACCCTACTCCCTCTGCCAAATGAGACAAGCTGTGAAATCTGACAGTTGACAGCCCTACGAAACAGTGATCACCAGATGAGCATATCTCTAACAAACCGCACAATACTATCCACTCGCCGCGATGATACTAAGCACCTCTGAAACAACAGTGGCTCATTCGCCGGCAAGCGCCTCAAGTGCTTCTGGTATAAAAACAAATTCTTTTATACCTGTTATTTTTGATAGTCGGCACAGCCCCTCACGGTTAATAACCTAACGCTCACGCCTCTATCAGGAGATGCGTGATGAATAACACCGCCCGTTACAAGTCAAACGCTATTTCGGGAACATGCACTGTCGAGGGCAAACCTGTCGACGGCTCTCTGGATGAAAAGCTCATTGGGAAATTTCATCTTTACCAGGACGGCCACACTTGGAGATGGCAGTGTACAGCGCCTAAACATTGAAAATGGAAAACTCAACTTCGAACCCTAAAAACCTGTTGTTGTTTTCCAGAGGCGTGTTGCGAACCAGCAACGTGTAGTTCCACTGTCGCGGGGGTGAACAGTTAGATCACCACGTTGCGCACGAAGCGCACCGCCACGTCACCATCATTGCGATAGCCGTGGGCTTGGCGGCTGGCAAACATATAGAACTCACCCGCCGCAACGTGTTTTTCCTGGCCATCCAGGATCAGCGTCAGGCAGCCCTCGAACACAAACAGCTGCACGCTCCAGCCGTCCGGGTCCGGTTCCGGGCTGTAGCGGTCTGCGGGCTCCAGGCGCATCTCCCACAACTCGACTTCACGCCGCGCGGTGGCCTTGGCCAACAACACGGCTTTACTGCCGGGAATGTCACCGGCCCAGGCCAGCTCGTTGATACGGCTGTGATCGCCGGCGTCAGGGGCCTGGATCAGGTCGCTGAAGGCGACGTCCAAGGCTTCGGCCACGCGGTCGAGGGTCGACAGGCTGACGTTCTTCTCCCCCGCCTCGATGGCCACCAGCATGCGCCGGCTGACCCCGGACTTTTCCGAGAGCGCGGTCTGGCTGAGGTCGGCGGCATGGCGCAGGCGCCGAACATTCTGGCTGACGTGCTGGAGGACCGAAGCCCGTTGTGGATTTTCTTTGTGCACTATATTGCTCAATCAGTGGGTGTGCGCAGTATACTGCCCAGCGTGCGGCGCATTGTGCGGTCCGTGCCTTTCCCTTGCAAGACCGAGCCGCCATGACCGCCCCGAATGCCTCCCCACGTATCAAACGTTTCAGCAAAGCCGAATGCATCCTGGTGCTGATCACCATGATTTGGGGCGGTACGTTTTTGTTGGTGCAACACGCCATGACCGTCAGCGGGCCGATGTTTTTCGTGGGCCTGCGGTTTGCGGCGGCGGCAATCGTGGTCGGCTTCTTCTCATTGAAAACCCTGCGTGACCTGACCCTGTTTGAATTGAAAGCCGGCGCCTTCATCGGCACGTCGATCATGTTGGGCTATGGCATGCAGACCATCGGCCTGCAAACCATACCCAGCAGCCAATCGGCGTTCATCACCGCTCTGTATGTGCCGTGCGTGCCGCTGTTGCAGTGGCTGGTGCTGGGACGTCGCCCAGGGCTGATGCCGAGCATTGGCATCATGCTGGCGTTTACCGGGCTGATGCTGCTGACCGGCCCCGCCGGTGCCTCCCTGAACTTCAGCCCCGGCGAGATCGCTACGCTGATCTGTGCGATCGCGGTGGCGGCCGAAATCATCCTCATCGGCACCTACGCAGGCCAAGTCGATGTGCGCCGCGTGACGGTGGTGCAGTTGGCCACGGCGTCGTTACTGTCATTTCTGATGGTGGTGCCGATGGGCGAGGCGCTGCCGGGATTCTCGTGGTTGCTGGTGTTCAGTGCGGTGGGCCTGGGCTTGACCAGCGCGGTGATCCAGGTGGCCATGAACTGGGCACAGCAGAGTGTTTCGCCCACGCGGGCCACCTTGATCTATGCCGGCGAGCCGGTGTGGGCCGGGGTGATCGGGCGGATTGCCGGTGAGCGCTTCCCGCCGATTGCCATGGTCGGGGCGGCGTTGATTGTGGTGGCGGTGATTGTGAGTGAGCTGAAGACGCGCGGGCAGAAGGCCGTAGAAGTGGCCGATGAGAGGGAACAGGAACGCCAGGGTTGAGGTCCGAAGTGCGCCGATAGCTGTCAGATTGCCATCACGGGCAATCCCGGTTCCCAGATTGCCCGGGGTCGTTGGTGGGAAAGAGGGCTTCTGAAACAATGCCAAACAAGAGTCTTCGGCCTATCTTGTAGGATCCTGCCACATCTTGCCGTTTGGTGATCGAGAAAGCGGCACGTATGATGCATCCCAAACTCCCGCAGATTAGAAGCCTATGTCCCTGATAGTTCTACTGCTTCTGCCTTTTATCGGCAGCTGTCTGGCGGCTTTGCTGCCGCACAACGCACGTAACACCGAATCCCTGCTGGCTGGCCTTGTGGCCTTGGTCGGTACTATTCAAGTCGCCCTGTTCTACCCTCAGATCGCCGATGGTGGCGTGATCCGTGAAGAATTCATGTGGTTGCCCAGCCTCGGGCTGAACTTCGTGCTGCGCATGGACGGGTTTGCCTGGCTGTTCTCGATGCTGGTGCTGGGCATCGGCACGCTGGTGTCGCTGTATGCGCGTTACTACATGTCGCCGCAAGACCCGGTGCCGCGCTTCTTCGCGTTTTTCCTGGCCTTTATGGGCGCCATGCTCGGGCTGGTGATTTCCGGCAACCTGATCCAGATCGTGTTCTTCTGGGAACTGACCAGCCTGTTCTCGTTCCTGCTGATCGGCTATTGGCACCACCGCGCCGATGCCAGGCGCGGTGCCTACATGGCCTTGATGGTCACCGGCGCAGGCGGCCTTTGCCTGCTGGCGGGCGTGATGCTGCTGGGGCATATCGTCGGCAGCTATGACCTGGACCAGGTGCTGGCGGCGGGCGATCAGATTCGCGCGCACTCGCTGTACCCGGTGATGCTGGCCCTGGTATTGATCGGCGCCCTGAGCAAGAGCGCACAGTTCCCGTTCCACTTCTGGCTACCCCACGCCATGGCGGCGCCCACCCCGGTTTCAGCCTACCTGCACTCGGCGACGATGGTGAAGGCCGGCGTGTTCCTGCTGGCCCGCCTGTGGCCGTCGCTGTCCGGCAGCGAAGAATGGTTCTGGATCGTCGGCGGCGCCGGCGCACTCACCCTCCTCCTCGGCGCTTACTGCGCCATGTTTCAAAATGATCTCAAGGGCCTGCTGGCCTATTCCACCATCAGCCATCTCGGGCTGATCACCTTGTTGTTGGGCCTCAACAGCCCGCTGGCCGCCGTCGCCGCGGTCTTCCATATCCTCAACCATGCCACGTTCAAGGCGTCGCTGTTCATGGCGGCAGGTATCATCGACCACGAAAGCGGCACGCGGGATATCCGCAAGCTCAGTGGGCTGGTGCGCCTGATCCCGTTTACCGCGACCTTGGCGATGGTGGCCAGTGCGTCCATGGCCGGGGTGCCATTGCTCAATGGTTTCCTCTCCAAAGAGATGTTCTTCGCCGAAACCGTGTTTATCTCATCGACCGCCTGGGTGGAAATCGCCCTGCCGGTGATCGCGACCATCGCCGGTACGTTCAGCGTGGCCTATGCCCTGCGTTTTACCGTAGATGTTTTTTTCGGCCCACCTGCAACCGACCTGCCCCACACTCCCCACGAACCCCCGCGCTGGATGCGCGCACCGGTCGAGCTGCTGGTGTTCACCTGCCTGCTGGTGGGGATTTTCCCGGCCCAGGTGGTCGGTTCGATCCTCGCCGCGGCCGCGCTGCCCGTTGTCGGCGGCGTGCTGCCCGACTACAGCCTGGCGATCTGGCACGGCTGGAACGCACCGATGATCATGAGCCTGGTGGCCATGTCCGGTGGCGTCGTGCTCTACCTGCTGCTGCGCAAGCAACTCAAGCGCGGGCGCTTCAAGTACCCGCCGATCATCAGCTACTTCAACGGCAAGCGCATGTTCGAACGCTGCCTGGTGGTGATGATGCGTGGCGTGCGCAAGATCGAGAAACGTATCAGCACCAAGCGCCTGCAAACCCAACTGTTCCTGTTGGTGTTGGCAGCGGTGGTCGCCGGTTTGATCCCGATGCTGCACAGCGGCATCAGTTGGGGTGACCGGCCGAAGATCCCGGGCTCCATCGTGTTCGTGACCCTGTGGCTGCTGGCGATTGCCTGCGCCCTCGGCGCTGCGTGGCAAGCCAAGTACCACCGGCTGGCGGCCCTGACCATGGTCAGTGTGTGCGGCATGGTGACCTGCATCACCTTCGTCTGGTTCTCGGCCCCCGACCTGGCACTGACCCAGTTGGTGGTGGAAGTGGTCACCACCGTGCTGATCCTGCTCGGCCTGCGCTGGCTGCCGCGACGGATCGAAGAGGTTTCGCCGCTCCCTAGCTCGTTGCCCAAGGCACGCCTCCGGCGCCTGCGCGACTTCCTGCTGTCCACCGTGGTGGGCGGCGGCATGGCGCTGCTGTCCTACGCGATGCTGACCCGCCAGACCCCCAACGATATCTCTTCGTTCTACTTGAGCCGCGCCCTGCCCGAAGGCGGCGGCAGCAATGTGGTGAACGTGATGCTGGTGGACTTCCGTGGCTTCGACACCCTGGGCGAAATCACCGTGCTCGGCGCTGTGGCGTTGACCGTGTATGCCCTGCTACGGCGGTTCCGCCCCTCGAAAGAAAGCATGCAACTGCCCGCGCAACAGCGCCAACTGGCGCCCGACGTGGCCACCGACCTGGTCAACCCGCGCCAGGCCAGCGACACCGCCCTGGGCTTCATGATGGTGCCGGCGGTGCTGGTGCGCCTGCTGCTGCCGATTGCCCTGGTGGTATCGTTCTACCTGTTCATGCGTGGTCACAACCTGCCGGGCGGTGGCTTTGTCGCCGGCCTGGTGATGTCGGTGGCGTTTATCCTGCAATACATGGTCGCAGGCACCCAGTGGGTCGAGGCGCAGATGAGCCTGCGACCGATGCGCTGGATGGGTTTCGGCCTGCTCTCGGCAACCTTGACCGGGCTCGGCGCGCTGTTTGCCGGGTATCCGTTCCTCACCACACATACCTGGCATATCAGCGTGCCGGTGCTGGGCGATGTCCACATCGCCAGCGCGTTGTTCTTTGACATTGGTGTGTACGCCATGGTCGTCGGCTCGACCTTGCTGATGCTCACCGCCCTCGGCCACCAATCGGTGCGCGCCCATAAGCCGAGCAACCAGCCTAAAACCGTTGCCACACCGGAAGGAGCCGCCTGATGGAAGAAGTCATCGCAATTGCCATTGGGGTCCTCGCGGCCTCGGGTGTCTGGTTGATCCTGCGGCCACGGACGTTCCAGGTGGTGATGGGCCTGTGCCTGTTGTCGTACGGGGTCAACCTGTTCATTTTCAGCATGGGCAGCCTGTTTATCGGCAAGGAGCCGATCATCAAGGACGGCGTGCCGCAAGACCTGCTCAACTACACCGACCCCCTGCCCCAGGCCCTGGTGTTGACGGCCATCGTGATCAGCTTCGCCATGACTGCGCTGTTCCTGGTGGTACTGCTGGCCTCCCGGGGCTTGACCGGCACGGACCATGTGGATGGCCGGGAGCCCCGGGAATGACGTGGATGAATCAACTGATCGTCGCGCCGATCCTGCTGCCGTTGCTGACCGCCGCGCTGATGCTGATGCTGGGCGAGAAACGCCGCCCGTTGAAAGCTAAAATCAACCTGTTCTCCAGCATCGTCGGGCTGGGCATTGCCCTCTTGCTGCTGTACTGGACACAGCAAGGCGGCCCCGGCTCGATCGGTGTGTACCTGCCGGGGAACTGGCAGGTGCCCTTCGGCATCGTCCTGGTGGTGGATCAACTGTCGGCAATGATGCTGGTCCTGACCGGGATCATCGGCGTGAGCGCGCTGCTGTTCGCCATGGCCCGCTGGGACCGTGCGGGCACCAGTTTCCACGCCCTGTTCCAGATCCAGCTGATGGGGTTGTACGGCGCGTTCCTGACGGCGGACCTGTTCAACCTGTTCGTGTTCTTCGAGGTGCTGCTGGCGGCTTCCTACGGTTTGATGCTGCACGGCTCCGGCCGCGCGCGGGTGTCGTCAGGGCTGCATTACATTGCGATCAACCTGCTGGCGTCGTCGCTGTTCCTGATTGGCGCGGCGATGATCTACGGCGTCACCGGCACGCTGAACTTCGCTGACCTGGCGCTGAAAATCCCGTTGGTGGCGCAAGCCGATCGCGGCCTTCTGCACGCTGGCGCAGCCATCCTGGCCGTGGCTTTCCTGGCCAAGGCCGGCATGTGGCCGCTGAACTTCTGGCTGGCGCCTGCCTACTCGTCAGCCAGCGCGCCGGTGGCGGCCATGTTTGCGATCATGACCAAGGTTGGCGTGTACACCGTGCTGCGCCTGTGGACCCTGCTGTTCTCCGGCCAGGCCGGCGCCTCGGCGCTGTTTGGCGGCGACTGGCTGGTGTACGGCGGCATGGCGACGATCATCTGCGCCGCGCTGGCAATGATCGCGGCGCAACGCCTGGAGCGCATGGCCAGCCTGAGTATCCTAGTGTCGGCAGGTATCCTGCTGTCGGCGGTGGGGTTTGCCCAGCCGAGCCTGACGGCCGGGGCGTTGTTCTATCTGGTCAGCTCTACCCTGGCCTTGAGTGCACTGTTCCTGTTGGCGGAGTTGATCGAGCGCTCGCGCTCGGCCAACGACCTGCCGCTGGATGAAGAAATCGATGCACTGCCCAAAGCCATGGAGTCCTTGCACCCGCAGCCCGGCGTCAACCTGGACGATGAGCAGAAAGCCGTCGTCGGCCAAGTCATCCCGTGGACCATGGCGTTCCTCGGCTTGAGCTTTATCGCCTGTGCGCTGCTGATTATCGGCATGCCACCGTTGTCCGGGTTTATCGGCAAGCTCAGCTTGTTGAGCGCACTGGTCAACCCACTGGGCTTGGGCGCAGGCGTCGATGAGCCGATCCGCCCAGCCGCCTGGGGCTTGGTGGCGCTGCTGATCCTGTCCGGCCTGGCTTCGCTGATCGCCTTCGCCCGCCTGGGCATCCAGCGTTTCTGGACCCCAGAGGAGCGACCATCGCCGCTGCTGCGCCGCTACGAGTGCGTGCCGATTTTCTTCCTGCTCGGCTTGAGCATCCTGCTGACCTTCAAGGCCGAGCCGCTGATGCGCTACACCCAGGCCACCGCCGAGAGCCTGAACAACCCGGAACACTACGTGATGGCCGTGATGGCGACCCGACCAGTCCCCAGCCCTGAAGCCAAGGCCGCCGCCCTGGAGGTGCAGCCATGAAGCGCCTGTTCCCTGCCCCGTGGCTATCGCTGGCGTTGTGGGTGTTGTGGCTGGTGTTGAACCTGTCGATCAGCCCCGGCAACCTGTTGCTCGGCGCGCTGATGGGTTTTCTTGCACCGCTGCTGATGGCGCCGTTGCGCCCGCTGCCGATCCGTATCCGCCGCCCTGGGGTCATCATCCGTCTGTTCTTGCGGGTGGGCGGTGACGTGATCCTCTCCAACCTGCAAGTGGCCTGGGGCGTCCTGACCTGCGGCTCACGCCCACCGCGCTCGCGCTTTATCAAGATCCCCCTGGACCTGCGCGACGCCAATGGCCTGGCCGTGCTGGCGATGATCACCAGCGTGACCCCCGGCACGGTCTGGTCGGAACTGGCCCTGGACCGCAGCATCCTGCTGTTGCACGTCTTTGACCTGGAGGACGAGGCGCCGTTTATCCAACACTTCAAGCACGCCTACGAACGGCCCCTGATGGAGATCTTCGAATGAGTGCCCTGCTCGCCAATGCGATCCTGTTCAGCCTGTTCCTGTTCTCCCTGGCCATGGTGCTGACCCTGGTGCGCCTGTTCAAAGGCCCCTCGGCCCAGGACCGGGTACTGGCGCTGGACTACCTGTACATCCTGGCGATGCTGATGATGCTGACCCTGGGCATTCGCTATGCCAGTGACACCTATTTTGAGGCGGCGCTATTGATCGCGCTGTTCGGCTTCGTCGGCTCGTTTGCCCTGGCGAAATTCCTGCTGCGTGGGGAGGTGATTGAATGATGCCGTTATGGGTAGAAATCATCGTCGCGGCGTTGCTGTTGCTCAGCAGCGGCTTTGCGTTGATAGGCGCGATTGGGTTGTTGCGGATGAAGGACTTCTTCCAGCGCATGCACCCGCCGGCGTTGGCCTCGACGCTGGGCGCGTGGAGTGTGGCGTTGGCGTCGATCATCTACTTTTCGGTGCTCAAATCCGGGCCGGTGTTGCATGGCTGGTTGATTCCGATTTTGTTGGCGATTACCGTGCCAGTCACCACCCTGCTACTTGCGCGAACGGCCCTGTTCCGCAAGCGCATGGCCGGTGACGACGTGCCCGCCGAAGTCAGCAGCCGCCGCTGATTTATCAAGCGAGCACAGTAAAAAGTGTGGGAGCGGGCTTGCTCGCGAATGCGGTTTTTCAGGCAGCGTTTCAGTGACTGATCCACCGCATTCGCGAGCAAGCCCGCTCCCACATTTGGTTTTGCATTAGACAAAAGATCTGATGTGCGCCGCCAACTCCGCTAGCTCAGCTTCATCCGCCCGCACGAAATCGTGGGACGAGATATACCCCTCATACGCCTCGAAAAACTTATCCACCTTAGAACTGATGGGTTTGAACGCGCTGTCCGTCCCCGTCCCATGCATGGGAAACAGCTTCGCATGCAGATGATCCACTCCATACCCTTCCAGCATCATCCCCGTGCGCGCCACATCGGGAAATGCGCGGTCGATCAGCAATGCGGTTTTCTTGGTCGCGACCATCAGATCGGCCAACACCTCATCCGGCTGTGCAAACGCATAGCTGCCGTAGTGCTGCTTGGGGATCACCACGCTGAAACCTGGCGTGTTGGGGAAGATCGACAGGAACGCCATATGCTTGTCATCCTCCCACAGGATATGGGCCGGGGAGGTCTTGCGGACAATGCTGCAGAAAATACACTCCATTTGAATCACCGCCAGTTTCGTCTTGGGTTTAGTCATGGCAACCATCTAAAGTCAGGATGGAATGAGCGTCAAACCCTACGGGCATTTTTAGAAATGTCCTAAGACCTGGGTATGCCCGCTGTGCTGAGACAGGAGTTCATCATGGATAAAAACATCATTGTCATCGGCGGCGAATCCAGCGAGGACATGACGCGCATGACCCGCATCGACGAATATATCGTCGCTTCCTCGGGCAAAACCCAGCCCACGGTGCTCTATATCTCCACCGCCAATGGCGATGACCGTACGAAGATTGCCGACTTCACGCTCAAATACCAAAGCGCCGGCTGCACCGTTGTGCCATTGACGTTTTTCATTCCGCCTTTTCCAGCCCCGGGTCATGTTGCCGCGCTGTTTGAGCAGGCTGACATCATCTATGTGGCCGGCGGCAACACCCGAGCCTTGCTGGCCATCTGGCGTGAATTTGACGTGACCGCCCTTTTGAAGCAAGCCCAGGAACACGGCAAAGTGCTTTGCGGCGTCAGTGCCGGTGCCATCTGCTGGTTCGACCACGGGCATTCCGACTCAGGGGGCGTATATGCGCTGGTCGACGGGCTGGGTTTTCTCCCTGGCGCGCTGTGCCCGCACTTCAGCTCAGAGGCGGGGAGAGAATCTTCGTTTGTTGAACTGGTTCGACTTGAAAACATACACCCCGCCTACGCGCTGGATGACGGCGTTGCCCTGCATTTCAAGAACGGTGAATACCATGCGACTGTCCATAACGACGCGGCGGGTAGTGCATATGAACTCAGCAGCACTTCGGAGCCCATTGCAAGGAAACGCCCTACAGCTCTTTAGGGTTGCCGCTCAGAAAATGGCTGCCTAATCTTCGGCGGTCGCTGCAAATTCAGCGACCGGGTTTCGCAGCCCGGTTAAACTCTAGACGCACAGCGTCCACCTCAGATAGCGGGCGCTTTTTAATGCCTGATGTTATGGCGGCTGTGCGCGGGATACCTTCGGGTATGCCGGGTGCTAGAGTCCCGGCCTGCGAACCTGCGTACAGCTGCCACCCAAATATCGTTTCGCAGCGATGGGTTTAGACGTCGAGACGCTGCTGGTCAACGCATCGGAGGATCTTGCGTCGGTTCAAGCGCTGGCAAGCCATTTGGCTTTTGAGATCGAAGGCACCCCGCGTAGCGTAGCTCTGGGAATTTGCCGGATGCTGGAGGGGATTCAGCTGATGGTGGATAAAACGCTAAAACTCAAAGACAAACCAATTCACGGATAGATCTGATCCGAAGACCGAGCAAAGTGGGCACGGTCAAATGTGGGAGTGAGCCCCCACCTTTTACGGTGCTGTGTCAGGACAATTAAACTGCCTGCAATAGCAACCGCCGCCGGCAAGGCCAGCACCTTCAATAACAAACACACAGCAGATCCAAGTGTGGGAGGGGGCTTGCTCCCGATAGTGGTGGATCAGTCAGCTTATCCTCAGCTGGCGCACCGCCATCGGGAGCAAGCCCCCTCCCACATTTTTACGGTGTTGTGTCAGGACAATTAAACTGCCTGTAATAGCAACCGCCGCCGGCAAGGCCAGCACCTTCAATACCAGACACACAGCAGATCAAAGTGTGGGAGGGGGCTTGCTCCCGATAGCGGTGGATCAGTCAGCTTATCCTCAGTTGACCCACTGCCATCGGGAGCAAGCCCCACATCTGGATCAAGCCTGATCAGCCAACCGCCACGTCGTCCCGCCCTTCCCGTCTTCCAGCACCACGCCCATGGCGGTGAGTTGATCACGGATACGGTCGGATTCCGCCCAGTCCTTGTTGGCACGAGCCGCCAGGCGCGCCTGGATCAGTGCATCTACCTCAGCGGCATCCACACGCCCTTCAGCGCCCGCTTGCAGGAAGTCATCGGCCTCCATCTGCAACACGCCCAGCACGCTGGCCAGTTCTTTCAGGCGCGCCGCCAGGCCCGCCGCTGCGTCGATATCGGTCTCGCGCAAGCGGTTGATCTCGCGCACCATTTCAAACAGTACGGCGCAGGCTTCCGGGGTGCCGAAGTCGTCGTTCATCACTTCGGTAAACCGTGCCACGAACGCTTCGCCGCCAGCCGGAGCAACGGCGGGCAAACCTTTCAACGCGTGGTAGAACCGCTCCAGGGCGCCCTTGGCGTCCTTGAGGTTGTCTTCCGAGTAGTTGATGGCGCTGCGGTAGTGGCTGGATACCAGCAGGTAACGCACCACTTCCGGGTGGTACTTTTCCAGCACGTCGCGGATGGTGAAGAAGTTGTTCAAGGACTTGGACATCTTCTCGCCATTGATGCGGATCATGCCGCAATGCATCCAGGCGTTGGCGTAGGTCTTGCCAGTGGCGGCTTCGCTCTGGGCGATTTCGTTTTCGTGGTGCGGGAACTCGAGGTCGCTGCCGCCGCCATGAATATCGAAGGTCTCGCCCAGGCAGCAGGTGGACATCACCGAGCATTCGATGTGCCAGCCCGGACGCCCCGCGCCCCATGGCGACTCCCAGCTCGGCTCGCCGGGCTTGGTGCCTTTCCACAGCACAAAATCCAGTGGATCCTGCTTGGCTTCGTCGACTTCGATACGTGCGCCGATGCGCAGGTCTTCGATTTTCTTGCGCGACAACTTGCCATAACCCATGAACTTGGCGACGCGGTAGTACACGTCGCCATTGCCTGGGGCGTAGGCGTAACCCTTGTCGATCAGGGTCTGGATCATGCTCAGCATGCCCGGAATGTGATCCGTGGCGCGCGGCTCCATGTCCGGTTTGAGGATGTTCAGACGCGCTTCATCCTCGTGCATCGCGGTGATCATGCGCTCGGTCAGCACATCGAACGGTTCGCCGTTCTCGCGCGCCCGGTTGATGATCTTGTCTTCGATGTCGGTGATGTTGCGCACATAGGTCAAGTCATAACCGCTGAAACGCAACCAGCGGGTCACCAGGTCGAAGGCAACCATGCTGCGGCCGTGACCGATGTGGCAGTAGTCGTACACGGTCATGCCGCACACGTACATGCGCACCTTGTTGCCATCCAGCGGCTTGAAGACTTCTTTGGTCTTGCTGAGTGTGTTGTAGATCGTTAGCACGACATTTCCCTTAAGACAGAATCACTGGCCCCACGAATCACGCAAGGTCACGGTACGGTTGAATACCGGCGCACCAGGTTTCGAGTCCTTGATATCCGCGCAGAAGTAACCTTCGCGCTCGAACTGGAAACGGTCTTCCGGCTGTGCGTCGCCAAGCGATGGCTCGGCACGACAACCCGTGAGAACTTGCAGGGAGTCAGGGTTGATGTTGTCCAGGAAGCTGGCGCTGTCTTCAGCCTTCTCAGGGTTCGGCGAACGGAACAGACGATCGTACAGGCGCACTTCGCACTCGATGCTGGCAGCAGCCGGCACCCAGTGAACGACGCCTTTGACCTTACGACCTTCAGGGTTCTTGCCCAGGGTGTCCGGGTCGTACGAGCAACGCAGTTCGACGATGTTGCCATCGGCGTCCTTGATCGCTTCGTCGGCACGGATCACGTAGCTGCCACGCAGGCGCACTTCGCCGTTCGGCTCCAGGCGCTTGTAGCCCTTCGGTGGCTCTTCCATGAAGTCGTCGCGGTCGATGTAGATCTCACGCGCGAACGGCAGCTTGCGCACACCGAGTTCTTCTTTCTGCGGATGACGCGGCAGTTCGAGGTTGTCGACCTTGTCTTGCGGGTAGTTGGTGATCACCACTTTCAACGGGCGCAGTACGCACATGGCGCGCGGCGCGTTCGCGTCGAGGTCCTGGCGGATACTGAACTCAAGCATGCCGTAGTCGACCACGCCGTCGGAGCGGTTGGTGCCGACCATGTCGCAGAAGCTACGGATCGACGCCGGGGTGTAGCCACGACGACGGAAGCCCGACAGGGTGGACATGCGCGGGTCATCCCAGCCGTGCACGTGCTTTTCGTCCACCAACTGCTTGAGCTTGCGCTTGCTGGTGATGGTGTAGTTCAGGTTCAGGCGGCTGAACTCGTACTGACGCGGGTGCGCCGGTACCGGCAGGCTGTCCAGGAACCACTCGTACAGCGGGCGATGGCTTTCGAACTCCAGGGTGCAGATGGAGTGGGTGATGCCTTCGATGGCGTCCGACTGACCGTGGGTGAAGTCGTAGTTCGGGTAGATGCACCACTTGTCACCGGTCTGGTGGTGGTGGGCATGGCGGATGCGGTACATGATCGGGTCGCGCAGGTTCATGTTCGGCGAGGCCATGTCGATCTTGGCACGCAGCACGCGGGCGCCGTCCGGGAATTCGCCGGCGCGCATACGGTTGAACCAGTCCAGGTTCTCTTCTACCGAACGGTCGCGGAACGGGCTGTTCTTGCCCGGTTCGGTCAGCGTGCCACGGTATTCCTTGGCCTGTTCTGGCGTCAGGTCGTCGACATAGGCTTTGCCGGCCTTGATCAGCTCGACGGCCCAGTCGAACAACTGGTCGAAATACTTGGAGGCATAGCGCACTTCACCGGACCATTCAAAGCCCAGCCACTTGATGTCGCTTTCGATGGCGTCGATGTATTCCTGGTCTTCCTTGGCCGGGTTGGTGTCGTCGAAACGCAGGTGCGTGACGCCACCGAACTCCTGGGCCAGGCCGAAGTTCACACAGATCGACTTGGCGTGACCGATGTGCAGGTAGCCGTTGGGCTCTGGCGGGAAGCGGGTGACGATCTGCGTGTGCTTGCCCGAATCCAGGTCCGCCTGGATGATCGGGCGCAGGAAATTGACCGGGACGGCAGGTCCGGCCTTGGAATTCGAGGTAGTGTCGACAGTGGGCTTGCTCATAGGATCCTTGAACAGACAGGTTCGTGGCCAGGTGGGGCCAGATAAAACAAAGGGCTCATAATAGCCGAAGCAGTCAATACACTGACAGAGCACGACCAAAAACTGCTGCTTTAATTGCCCTGGCGGTAAAAAACCACCTCGAAATTCCTGCAGGGCACGCTAAACTGCGCGCCTTGGCCGTCGTTTAGCCAGACAGGTAAGGTGCCCAGGCGCCCACACCCACGAATTCCCTGAAAAGAGTAGTGAACATGACTCAAGTCAAACTGACCACCAACCACGGTGACATCGTCATCGAGCTGAACGCCGAGAAAGCGCCGATCACCGTCGCCAACTTCATCGAATACGTGAAAGCCGGCCACTACGAAAACACTGTTTTCCACCGTGTCATCGGCAACTTCATGATCCAGGGCGGCGGTTTCGAGCCTGGCATGAAAGAAAAGAAAGACAAGCGCCCAAGCATCCAGAACGAAGCGGACAACGGCCTTTCCAACGACAAGTACACCGTCGCCATGGCCCGTACCATGGAGCCGCATTCGGCCTCCGCGCAGTTCTTCATCAACGTTGCCGACAACACCTTCCTGAACCACAGCGGCAAGAACGTGCAGGGTTGGGGCTACGCGGTGTTCGGTAAAGTCACCGAAGGCCAGGACGTCGTGGACAGCATCAAGAAAGTGTCTACCGGTTCCAAAGCAGGTCACCAGGACGTACCGAGCGAAGACGTAATCGTCGAGAAAGCCGAGATCGTTGAGTGATATTGCTGATTTCAGACTTGCATCTGGAAGAGGAACGCCCGGACATTACCCGGGCGTTTCTGGATCTGCTCCACGGCCGCGCCCGTGGCGCCCAGGCGTTGTACATTCTGGGGGACTTCTTCGAAGCCTGGATTGGCGACGATGGGATGACGCCCTTCCAGCGTTCCATTTGTGAAGCACTGCGTGAGCTGAGCGACAGCGGCACCCCGATTTTCATCATGCATGGCAACCGCGATTTCCTGATCGGCAAGGCGTTCTGCAAAGCGGCAGGCGCCACCCTGCTCAAGGACCCGAGTGTCGTGCAATGCTATGGCGAGCCTGTGCTGTTGATGCACGGCGACAGCCTCTGCACCCGCGACGTTGGCTATATGAAGCTGCGGCGCATCCTGCGTAACCCCATCACCCTGTTTATCCTGCGCCACCTGCCCCTGCGCAGCCGTCATAAGCTGGCGCGCAAGCTGCGCAGTGAGAGCCGTACGCAGGTGCGCATGAAGGCCAACGACATTGTCGACGTCACACCCGAGGAAGTCCCGCGGGTGATGCAGCAGTTCGGCGTGCGCACCCTGGTACACGGCCATACACACCGCCCGGCCATCCATAAGTTGCAGATTGGCGACCAGGCGGCCAAGCGCATTGTGCTGGGCGATTGGGACAAACAGGGTTGGGTGTTGCAGGTGGATGAGCAAGGTTTCCAACTGGCGGCGTTTGACTTCGTCAATCCGCAGCTCGCGCTGCCTGGCGCCAACCCTCTGACACCGCCAAGCTAATGTGAATAGAGATCAAACTGTGGGAGGGGGCTTGCTCCCGATGAGGGAGTGTCAGTTGATACATCTGTAACTGACTCACCGCCATCGGGAGCAAGCCCCCTCCCACAGTTGATTGCATTTCAACCCTTGGCTTTCAGTGGCCCGAGGCTGCTGGGCCCGCTTTTGCGGTGAACGGCGGCTTGGCCAGCCACACCAGCAACATCAAGCCCATGAACATCCACCCCAGCAACGTGAAGTAATCGACGGTGGACATCATGTAGGCCTGGCTGGTGAGAATCTGGTCCAGCTGCGCATACGCCTTGTGCCCTGCCCCACCCAGCGCCTGTAACGCATCACGGGTGGCCGAGTCGTAGGGGGTCATGTTCTCGCTCATGTACGCATGGTGCTGGTCCGCCCGGCGAATCCAGATCCACGTCGTCAGCGACGCCGCAAAGCTGCCGCCCAGGGTCCGCAGGAAGGTGGCCAGCCCCGCGCCGTCAGCAATCTGGTGCGGCGGCAGGTCGGACATCAGGATGCTCAAGGTCGGCATGAAGAACAGCGCCACGCCGATCCCCATGAACAGTTGCACCAGGGCGATGTGGGTGAAGTCCACCTCATTGGTGAAGCCCGCCCGCATGAAGCAGCTCAAGCCAATCGCCAGGAAGGCCAGGCCCGCCAGCAGGCGCAGGTCGAACTTGTTCGCGTACTTGCCCACGAACGGTGACATCAGCACCGGCAGAATGCCGATCGGTGCCACCGCCAGCCCGGCCCAGGTCGCGGTGTAGCCCATCTGGGTCTGCAGCCATTGCGGCAGGATCAGGTTGATACCGAAGAAGCCCGCATAACCGAGGATCAACACAATGGTGCCGATCCGAAAGTTACGGTAGGCAAACAACCGCAGGTTCACCACCGGGTGCTTATCGGTCATTTCCCAGATCACGAACACCGCCAGGGCAACCGCCGAAACCACCGCCCCCATGATGATGAAGTTGGATTCGAACCAGTCCAGGTCATTGCCCTTGTCGAGGATGATCTGCAAGGCACCGACCCCTACGATCAAGCTCAGCAGGCCGACGTAATCCATCGGTTGGTAACTGGTGACCACGGGGCGTTTCTTCAATTGCGAACGCACCACCATCACCGCAAAGATACCGATGGGCACGTTGATAAAGAAGATCCACGGCCAGCTATAACTGTCGGTAATCCAGCCACCGAGGATAGGGCCGGCAATCGGCGCCACCACCGTGACCATCGCCAGTAACGCCAAGGCCATGCCGCGCCTGGCTGGTGGGTAAACTGCGATCAGCAAGGTCTGGGTCATCGGGTACAGCGGCCCCGCCACCAAACCTTGCAGCACCCGAAAGCCGATCAGCTCGGGCATGGAGGTGGAAACGCCACAGAGAAACGAGGCCAGCACAAACAGGATAGTCGCCCACAGGAACAGCTTCACCTCACCAAAGCGCCGGCTCAACCAGCCGGTGAGCGGCAAGGCGATAGCGTTGCTCACCGCAAACGAAGTAATGACCCAGGTGCCCTGCTCCGAACTCACCCCCAGGTTGCCGGAGATGGTCGGCAACGCCACGTTGGCGATGGTGGTGTCGAGCACCTGCATAAAGGTCGCCAGCGACAGGCCAATAGTGGCCATCAACAGGCTGGGTGGCGTGAAGGAGGCGTTATTGCTCATCAGCGTTGCACAGCCTTGGGCGCGGCGAGGCTGTTGTCATGGATCAACTGGGTGATCATGGCGTCAGCCTCGGCCAGTTGGCGGTCATACACGTTGGTGGTGAACGAGGCCTTCTGTGGTGCCTGTTGCGCCAGCACCGGGCCGCTTTGGTCGTGCAGGTTGACGTTGACCACGGTACTCAGGCCCACACGCAGCGGGTGTTTGGTCAGTTCATCGGCATTGATGTGAATGCGCACCGGCACCCGTTGCACGATCTTGATCCAGTTACCCGTGGCGTTCTGCGCCGGCAGCAGGGCAAACGCGCTGCCGGTACCGGCGCCGAGGCTGTCGACGGTGCCGCTGAATTTCACATCGCTGCCGTAGATATCCGATTCAATATCCACCGGTTGGCCGATGCGCATGTCACGCAACTGGGTTTCCTTGAAGTTGGCGTCGATCCACAGCTGGTCCAGCGGGATCACCGCCATCAGCGCGGTGCCCGGCTGGACACGCTGGCCCAGTTGCACGGTGCGCTTGGCCACATACCCGGTGACTGGCGCGATCAAGGTGCTGCGCGCATTGGCCAGGTACGCCTGGCGCAGTTGCGCGGCGGCAGCCTGCACGTCGGGATGGGACGAAATCACCGTGTCATCCACCAGGGCATTGGTGGTTTTGAGTTGTTGCTCAAGGTTGGTCAAGGCGTTCTTGGCGGCGGTCAGGCTGTCGCGGGCATGGGACAGTTCTTCCTGGGAAATCGCACCACCCTGGGCCAGGGTTTTACGCCGGTTGTAGTTGTCCTGGGCGGTTTGCACATCGGCTTTCTGTGCATTGACCTGGGCTTTCATGCCATCGACGTTGCTATACAAACCACGCACCTGGCGCACGGTGCGGGCCAGGTTGGCCTGGGCACTTTGCAGGCCGACAGCGGCGTCGTTGGGGTCGAAGTTGATCAGCACCTGGCCTTCATGAACCAGGTCGCCATCGTCGGCGCCGATGCTGACCACGGTGCCGGTGACCAGCGGGGTGATTTCCACCACGTTGCCGTTTACATAGGCGTCGTCGGTGCTTTCGTTGAAGCGCCCGTAGAACTCGTACCAGCCCCACACGCCCACGGCGCCGAGGATGACGATCAGCGCCAGGCCGATCAGCATCACTTTGCGTTTGCGCGGGTTGTTGTCCTTTGCTTGTTCTGTTGCGTTGCTGCTGTCGGCAGTGGCCATGACAAATACCTCAAATTATTCCGTGCGTGTGGCAGGGGTGGTTGCGGCGACGTTATGGGCGTTGAACCCGCCACCCAGTGCCTGCATCAATTGAATCGACAGGTCGATTTGCGCAGCATTCAAGGTCGCCAGTTGACGCTGGGCCTGCAGCAACTGCTGCTCGATGCTGAGCACATCCAGGTAGTTACCGATCCCCGAGCTGTAGCGCTGAACCCCGGTGTCGTAGGACTGCTGGGCGATGTCCGCGGCATGTTGCTGCGCCTGGATCTGGCGCCCGGTTTCGCGCAGTTGCACCAGGGTGTTGCCGATATCGCCCAAGGCTTGCACCAGGGTTTTGTTGTACTGGGCCACGGCCAGGTCGTAATCGGCGTCGCGGGCGTCGAGGTCGGCGCGCAAGCGGCCACCGTCGAAGATCGGCAACGAGATCGTCGGCGCAATGCTGAAGAAACGGCTGGCCGAACCAAACATCGCATCCCCCAACAACGACTCGGCCCCGGCACTCGCGCTCAGGTTGAGGTTGGGGTAGAAGCGGGTTTTGCTCGCGGCGACGTTCTTGCTCGCCGCCTCCACCCGCCAGCGTGCGGCGATCAGGTCCGGACGACGGCCGAGCAGTTCGGCAGGCAACACCGATGGCACGGCCACGGCGCTGGGTTTCAACACGTTCGGACGAGCCAGCTCCGCGCCGCGGTCCGGGCCTTTGCCGAGCAATACGGCGAGGGCGATCTTGGCACTTTGCAGTTGTTTTTCCGCATCGATCAACTGCGACTGGGAGCTGGCTTCCAGGCTTTCGGTCTGCTGGTACTGGTACTGGCTGTCGATACCGGAACTCAGGCGGCGCTTGCTCAGGTCGAGCATCTGGCGGGTGCGCTTGAGGTCGTCATTGGCCAGGTCACGCACGATATGGGCCTGGCCCAAGTCGCTATAAGCCTTGGCCACGTTGGCGGCCAACGTCAGGCGTGCGGCTTGCTGATCGACTTCGGCGGCGCGGGCCTGGCCCAAGGCGGCTTCCCAGGCAGCGCGCTGGCCACCCCAGAGGTCGAAGTTGTAGTTGAAGCCGGCGCTGATGTTACGCACGGTGGCGTAGGCGTCGCCCGCGCCGCGTGGGTCCTGGTCCTTGGCCAAACGCGAACGGCTAATCCCCGCGCTGGCATCCAGGGTCGGCATGCGTGCCGCGTCAGCAGCGTAGGCAGCGGCTTCGGCCTGGTGGGCACGCGCACTGGCGACTTGCATGTCGGGGCTGTTTTGCAGCGCTTCATGGATCAGGCCGTCGAGCTGTGGGTCACCCAGGCTTTTCCACCAGTCGGCGGCCGGCCAGGCGGCGCTGGACAAGGTCACGCCGCTCAAGGATTTGCCGGTGTGCAACGTGTTGGCGTCGAGGCGTTGGCCTTGGGTGTCGAGGCCACTGAAGTTGGCGCAACCGGCCATACTCATCGCCACCAGCACCAGGCTAAGTGCGCGCATTTTCATTGTTTACCTACCCGCTGGATGACAATGGCGTCACCGGCAGCTACCAGAATTTTCGTGAGGATTTTTTCCAGGGTTTGCAACTCGCCAGGCTCCAGGGCGCCGGCCAGCTCGTTCATCGACTGGGCGCCGATGTGCGGCAGCATGTCGGCCAGGCGCTGGCCGTCTTCCGTGAGAACCAGTTGCACCTGGCGCCGGTCCAGCTCGGAACGCTTGCGCGCCAGCAGGCCCTTTTGCTCCAGGCGGTCGAGCATGCGCGTCATGGAACCGCTGTCCAGGGACAGGTTGCGGCACAGCTCGGCCGGGGTGTCGACATCGAACTGGGCAATGATGATCAACACCTTGAACTGTGCGGCGGTGACGCCGTACGGCTCCATATGGGTGTCGATGATGCGGTCTTTGAGCAGCGCCGCCCGGCCCAGCAACAGGCCGAGGTGGCAGTTGCGGAAGCTATCAGGGGTGAAGTGGGTCATCGAAAGTCACCTTATTGCTGCCTAGGCAGCGAGTGTGTGACAAGATGTTACTGCTTAGGCAGCGAATGTCAAAGGGAATAATTAGGTTGCTTGGTAATGGGCGGCTAAACAGTGCGTTCTAAGGATCGTCTGATTCTTCCTGCACCCGGCCTTCACTAGTGTGCCGGGATGAGATTAAAGAATTACCTCCATCAGATCAGCCCGGTCCTTTCCACCCCCCACGCCGCGCAACGCCTACTGCGCATTTTTGCCCTGGTGCTGTTGGTGGGTATCCTGGGTGGCGTGTACAGCTTCCTGCTGTTTACCTTCAACAACGAAATTTCCCAGCGACGCAGCTACATGAGCAGCGCCATCGCCGAGGCGCATACGTTTTTCACCACCCGTGAAGCGCTGTTGGCAAGCCTGAGCTTGTCGGCCACGCGCAAGACCGAAGTGAATGAGCCGGTGTCCGACGAGGAAGTGCGCCTGCTGCTCGGGCAAACCCCGGGCAAGCAATGGAGCATCTGGTTGACCCTGCGCATGCGCGAACACCTGAAAGCCAGGCAACTCAACCTATTGTATGTGGGCACCGAAGGCCAGGTGTTGCGGCTGTACAACGCCACGGCGGTGACTGCGACCTTCCCCCAGGCCATGCTGGATCAATTGGAAGCCCTCAAGCTCTCGAAAACGTTGCAAGAGCTGTGGCTGACGCATGTGTCAGATGGGCACTCACGCCTGTACATCTTTATTCGCCTGGACGAACGTGACGTGCAATCCGGCTGGCTTGGCCTGGAGATGGACGACCGCGAAGTCTCCAGCGCCTTGAGCGATCACAGCGCCGGCGAGTTCACCATGTTCAACGCCCAAGGCATGGCCCTCTTCAGCAACAGCCACAAGCCGCCGCCCGGGCAGAACCTGCCACTGTTGCGGCAACAGGACTTCTTTGGTTTTGTCGGCAACGGCTGGCTGCCCGAACAGTTGGTGTTGCGCAAGCAACTGAAATCTTCGGATTGGCAGCTCACCTACTCCATCGACTTGCTCGCGGTGGTATGGGCACTGTGGCCACAGATGCTCGGCGCGCTGGTGTTCTGCCTGTTGAGCATCAGCCTGGTGTGCGTACTGACTCGGCGCCTGGAGCACCGCTTCATTACGCCGGCGATCCACCGGATTCAGGCGCTGGTGGAAAGCGAGTTGTTCAGCCGCGACGTGATCCAGACCGCCCCCGTGGCACTGTGCGTGTTGCGCCGCACCGATGGCCGGGTGGTGTTGGACAACACCCTCGCCCGACAGTGGCTTGGCCAATGCAGCGAGCAATTGGGCCCCGCCTGGATTCGCAATGCCTTTGACCCCATTGCACCCTGCCTCACGGATTACCTGGAGACCGCCGACCGCCGCCACCTCTACCTGAGCTGTGCACCCACCCGCTACAAAGGTGAAGACGTGTTGCTGTGTGCCTTCAGCGACATCAGTGCCCGCACGCAGATCGAAGTGCAGTTGGAGCAGGCACGCCAATCGGCCGATGCCGCCAATGAAGCGAAGACCCTGTTTCTCGCTACCATGAGCCACGAAATTCGCACGCCGCTCTACGGCGTGCTCGGCACCCTGGAGCTGCTCGGTCGAACGCACCTGGATAGCCAACAAAAAACTTACCTGCGGGCCATCGAAGGTTCGTCCGCCACCTTGCTGCAATTGATTTGTGATGTGCTGGACGTGTCGAAGATCGAGGCCGGGCAACTGGCCCTGGAGTTGAGTGAATTTTCGGTCCTGGCCCTGGTGCAAGAGGTGGTGCAAGGTTATGCCGCAGCAGCACAAAGCAAAGGCTTGCAGCTGTATGCCTGCCTGGACCCGCAACTGCCGGACGCGTTGCTCGGCGATGTCAGCCGTGTGCGACAGATCCTCAATAACCTGCTGAGCAATGCGGTCAAGTTCACCGATTCCGGGCGCGTGGTGCTGCGGGTCAAGCTGCTCAGCCGCGAAGGCGAACGGGTGTGTCTGCAATGGCAGGTCTCGGACACCGGCAAAGGCATTGCCCATGACGATCAGGCGTGTATTTTCGAGCCGTTCTACCAGACGCAAGGCAACACCAACGTGGTGGCCGGCAGCGGCCTGGGCCTGCCGATTTGCCTGCGCCTGACCCACTTGATGAACGGCACCTTGCGCATGGTCAGTGAACCGGGCCTGGGTAGCAGTTTTTCCCTCACCGTGCCGTTGGAGCAACGCTCATGCAGCCCGTTTCCGGCAGTGCCGCAGGCACTGACGGCGGACACTGTCTATGTGGTCTCGCCCATCCTCGAACTGGCACAAAGTATCTGCGGCTGGCTGCGTCGCTGGGGCGCCCGGCCCCAGATCGGCGCACCTGCCAGCCAGGCGCTGGGCGCTGCGGGCGTACTGCTCGAACTCTACCCCGAGGCGACCGAGCCGCGCCCACGCCTGCCGTGGCGCGGACCACGGGTCATCGCCCGTTGCGACGGCGCCCACGAGCCGCAATTCAGCGGCGATGGCTGGCGTGTCAATCTCAATGACCTGAACGCCATCCATCAGGCGGTTCGCCAAGCCCAGGGTGGCCAACTGGCCCCTCCCCAACGGGCCAGCGAGCCGCGCGATTTGCGCCCGTTGCACCTGCACATCCTGGTAGCCGAAGACAACGTCATCAACCAATTGATCCTGCGCGACCAACTCGAAGAACTGGGCTGCACCGTGACGCTGACCAGCGATGGTGAAGAAGCCCTGTCACGCTGGCCCGACGGCGGCTTCGACATCGTGCTCACCGACGTCAACATGCCCCGGCTCAACGGCTACGAACTGGCTGAAGCCTTGCGCCGCCTGGACTGCACCATTCCCATCATCGGTGCCACAGCCAACGCCCTGCGCGGCGAGGAGGCCCTGTGCCTGGCCGCTGGCATGAACCACTGCCTGATCAAACCTTTTACGCTGCGAGCCTTGTTCACTGCCCTGGCTCCCTACGAACGAGTCGCCCATGAAGCTGTGTAGCATTCTGATTGTCGAAGACCATCCCTTCCAGCACCTGTATTTACAGAACCTGTTCAACGCCTTGGGCGACTTTGACCTGGTGTTTGCCAGGGACGGCGAAGAAGCACTGGCCTGCCTGAAAAGACGCGCCTTCGACCTGGTGCTCACCGACCTGTTGATGCCGGGCATGGACGGCGTGCAATTTATCCAGGGCCTGGCCGCGCAATCCTCGCGACCGGCGCTGGCAATCATGAGTGCCGCCTCGCGCCGTATGTTGATGGGGGCCAGCCTAGTGGCGAGCAACCTGCAAGTAAAAGTCATCGGGTTGATTTCCAAACCGGTGAGTGCGGCCGCCCTGCGCTGCCTGATTGATCAACTGCAGGCGGTGCGCCAGATCGCGCCCGCCGAAACGATGCCCGGTATCGACCGCCGCAGCCTGTCGGACGCCCTCGACAATGGCGAACTGCACGCCTGGTTCCAGCCCAAGAAAGCCCTGGAAAATGGCCGGATCGTGGCCGCCGAAGCCTTGGTGCGCTGGGTTCACCCCGAACATGGCATGTTGCTGCCGGGGGTATTCCTGCCAGCGTTGATCGCCTTCAATCTCGAAGAGCACCTGCTGTGGCGCGTGTTGGAACAGGCAATGCTCGCACAGGCGGCATGGCGCCAACAGGGCTATGACATCCCTGTATCGATCAACCTGCCCACACACCTGCTCAACAGCCATGACCTGCCCGACCGCATCCTCGCCTTCGTGCTGGAACATCAAGGCTTGCCTGCGCGTATCTGCTTCGAGCTGATGGAGTGCTCGGTACCCGACGACATCAGCAACTTCTACGCCGGCGCCTGCCGATTGCGGATCAAGGGGTTTGGTTTGTCCCAAGATGATTTCGGCAAGGGCTACAGCTCATACATGAACCTGGTGTCGGCACCCTTCACCGAATTGAAGATCGACCGCGCGCTGGTGCAGGGCTGCAACGCCAACGAGGAGTTGGCCCAGGCGTTGACCAGTATTGTCAGCCTCGGCCGCCAACTGGGCCTGACCGTGGTGGCCGAAGGCGTAGAAACCGCGCAAGAACTTGCACTGTTGCGTAAGATCGACTGCACTCAGGTACAGGGTTTCCTGATCTCTCATGCCGTGTCTGCGGATCAGTTCCAGCAGTTGCTGACCCATGACGGGCCGGCGAACATCTATTGACCCGCAGGACGGTGTGGCCATACGTCATTCACAGTAGGGATCATTGTGTCCAAAGGTTGTTCCACCACAACTGCCCAGGCGCTGTAATGCAACATCCCAATGCCTTCCTGGAGAAGCTGGCCAGTAGTTCGCTGCGCCTGAACAAAAGTTTGCTGGTGCTCGGCGCCTTGATGCTGTTGCTGCTGGGCGTCAGTTACCTGGGCGTGCAGCGCATGGTCGAAGAGCAGAGCGATACCCTGCACTTTCACTTCGCCCGGCTGATGGAAAATATCCATGAGCAGGAGGTGTTCCTGCGCGATGCCTCGCTGGAAAGTGCCAAGGGCCGGGTCAACCCCGCGTCCATGTTGCCGCCCTATATACAAAGGCCACTGCCCGAAGAAGGGCCGAATATCTATGAGGGCCGGGGCCTGCAGTTCTCCTTGCCTTACAGTTTGAAGATCAATCCGGACAAGATCGCCGTCAGCCAATACGACAAAGTCTTCACCTTGGGTACCTACCTGGCCGCCTACTACAGCGCGTTCTGGGCCACGTCGCACTATCAGTCGCCCCAGGTAATGCTGCTCAATGGCGCCGACAACTTTGATATAACCGTGCCAGCCACCGGCCGATATCGCGGTGCAGGGCCGATCCATGTGGGCGCACTGGTCGAGGTGATGAGCCAACTGAACGAGCACCTGCGAACGCAAGACATCTCGCAGGTGGAGCATCAGGTGCACTGGGAGCCCTACCCCGCCGCACCGGGGAATAACCCCGCGCCTACGCTGTTGGCTTACGTCGCTATCGACCTGTCTGGAAAGCCCTTGAGCATTGAGGGCACCAGTCCCCGGGTAGTGTTGGGCTCATTGCTGAACCTGTCCCAGGTCAACAACATCGAACGGTTGATGCAGTGGTCGATCTACGATGACTTCACCCTGGTCACGCCCAAGGGCGTGGTCTTGACCGGCGCATTGAAGCCCGGCCAGAGGCTGGATGAGGGTGCGAACGTCACTCGCGAAGGCCTGGTATTCAAAATAACCAGTCCCGGTGAGCATCACTGGACAGCCATCTACGTCATCAGTGTGCACAGCTTCCTGAGCTACGCGCTATGGCCGTTACTGTGCCTGGTGGCCGTGGTACTGGCGGTGCTCGGGTGTAGCCGAGCGATCAATCGTTGGTACGCCGTCCGGGTGGTCCTGCCCGCCCAAAGCGCGCACGCCAGCGTCGCTGAAAGCGAGGCGTTCAGCCGTGCGGTCATCGACACGGCGCCCACCGGCCTTTGCGTGATCCGCCGCAGCGACCACCATGTGCTCTTGCAGAACCAGCGCGCTCAACAATGGCACGATACCCGTCAGTTGATGAGCCTGCTCAAATCGCACACCGAACCTGGCCAGGCGGACCTTGAGATCGACGGCTGCCACCTGCATGTTGTGTTCGTGCCCACTCGTTACCAGGGCCAGGATGCCTGGCTGTGTGTGCTGCATGACGTGACCCGGCATATCGAAGACTCCGTCGCCCTGGAAGAGGCGCGGCGGGTGGCCGACTCGGCGAACCAAGCCAAAAGTCGCTTCCTAGCGACCATGAGCCATGAGATCCGCACGCCGTTGTATGGCGTGCTGGGCACCCTGGAACTGCTTGGCCTGACCACCCTCGCCCCGCGCCAGCAGGACTACCTGCAAACCATCCAGCGCTCGTCTGCCACGCTGTTCCAGTTGATCAGCGATGTGTTGGATGTATCGAAGATCGAGGCCGGGCAAATGACCCTCGAACTCCAGGACTTCTGCCCGCTGGAACTGACCGAAGACTGCGTGCGCACCTACAGTGCGTTTGCCCAATCCAAGGGGTTGCAACTGTATGCCTGCATCGATGCAACGCTGCCGGATCGGCTGCGCGGTGACCCACTGCGGATTCGCCAGATCCTCAATAACCTGCTGAGCAATGCGATCAAGTTCACCGATAACGGACGCGTGGTGCTGCGAGTGAGGGTGCTGGAAACCGCTGACGTGCAATGGCAAGTCAGCGACTCGGGCGTGGGGATTTCCCACGCGCAGCAAGTGCAACTGTTCGACCCTTTCTACCAGGTCAACGAGGTCGCCAACCAAGCCGGCGCCGGCCTGGGCCTGGCTATTTGCAAGTGGCTGTGCGAGTTGATGCAGGGCCAACTGAAGGTGGTCAGCGAGCCGGGCCTTGGCAGCAGTTTTACCCTGCGATTAACCCTGGAGCGTGTCCCAGGCGGCCTGGAGGATTGCCCCACCTTCGCACCCGGCACCCCGACGGTCTATGTCCGGGCGCAGGTCGCCGAGCAAGCGCAGCACCTCATCGATTGGCTCACACGTCTTGGACTCGACAGCCGCGCCGTCATGGCGGACGCACCACCGCCCTCCTCGTTGCTGGTGGAGCTTGCGCCACTGGCTACCCCGACACTCTGGCTCGGCCCGCGCATCACCGCCACTCCAGGCGGGCCCGCCCCGGCGCAACGTTGCGGCACGGATTGGACAGTCGACGCCCACGATGTACGTGCGATTGCCAACGCGATTGACCTGGCACAGCACGGCGCCGACGCGCAAAGCCTTCCCGCACGCGCCGAAAAGCCGCGCCACCTGAACCTGCGTGTGTTGGTGGCAGAAGACAACCTCATCAACTCAGCCATCATCAAAGAACAACTGGAGGCACTGGGCTGTACGGTGGTAGTGACCGCCAATGGCGAACAAGCCCTGATGCAGTGGATGCCTGGGCACTTCGACCTGGTGCTCACCGACGTGAATATGCCGGTCATGAATGGCTACCAGTTGGCCGAAGCCCTGCGCCAACAGGATCAAACCCTGCCGATTATTGGTGTCACCGCCAACGCCCTGCGTGAAGAAGGCCAACGCTGTGCGGCCGTGGGCATGAATGCGTGGCTGGTCAAGCCGCTGAACCTGTCCACCTTGCGCGTGCAGTTAGAGAAGCACTGTAAAGTCGCCCTGCCGCCGGTGACCGAACCGCTCACGTTGTCCGTGAAAATGCGCGAGCTGTTTGTCACGACGCTGCGCCAGGATGTCCAGGCCACGTTGATGGCATTGGAGCGCGCCGATGCCAATGGCGTGGCGCAGCACCTGCACAGCATGGCCGGCGCCCTGGGTTCGGTGCAGGTCAGCGCGCTGGCCACGGCCTTTGTCGAGCTGGAATGCCGCTTGACCGGCATGGCCGTCACACCGGCCTTGGCCTTGGAGGTCCGACAGCACCTGGCTCGGTTGAATGCTTTATTGGATACCCTTGAATAACTTCACTCTGGATAAGCACCCATGGATACCCTCAACGTTGTCATTGCCGATGACCACCCGATCGTTCTGGTTGGGGTGCGAGAGCTCATCGAACGTGATGAACGCTTTCGCGTGGTGGGCGAGGCCGTGTCCTCCTATGAGCTGGTCAAACTGTTGGAATCCAGGCCGGTGGACCTGGTAGTCACCGACTTCAACATGCCCGGCGACTCGCCCTACGGTGACGGCCTCAAACTGGTGGAATACCTGACGCGGCACTTTCCCAGCGTGCGGGTACTGGTGCTGACCATGATCTCGAACCCCTTGATCCTGACGCGCCTGCAAGAACTCGGTGTGCTGGCCGTGATCCAGAAAAACCAGCTGCACAACGAAATCCAGGCCGCGCTCAAGGCCATCGCCCGGGGCAACCCCATTCGCAACAACGGCCCACAGCCGACCTCGGTAATGGACGACGGGGCCGACCTGGACGAACGATTCACCCGGCTGTCACCCAAGGAACATGAAATCCTGCGTTTATTTGTCTCGGGACAAAGCGTCAACGAGATTGCGCGCGGGCTGAACAGAAGTGCCAAGACCATCAGCACGCAGAAAGTTTCGGCCATGCGAAAACTGGAAGTCAGCAGCGACCAGGACTTGCTGGCTTATTGCATAGAGCGCCACTTATTCAATTAATAGCCCCCACAAAACTTGAACGTTCCCGCTTCTAAGGATCGCCTGATTCTCCACTAAGCGCCGCCGCTCTATTGTGTTGCCTTCACCCCCAACATGGTAAGCAACATGAAAAAGTTGTCTCAAACACTTCTCGCCCTGTCGATATTCGCTGCCGCCGGTAATGCCTTCGCACTTGACCCACCGACAGGCCCAACCAAGGCCGGCAGCGGCACCATCAACTTCACCGGCACTATCAACAACGATGCCTGTTCCGTTGACGGCGCCGGCTCGAACAAAACCATTTCGGTCAACATGGGTGAAGTGTCGATCAAGGACATGGGCACCGCCACCGCACCTAAAGGTACCGGCACGCTGAGCGCCGAGAACTTCGAGATGAAGGTCAACTGCAACGCCGGCACCAAGGTGGCAATGATCTTCGAACCGACCAAAGGCGCAGGCTCCGGCATCGTCGCCGGCACCAAAGTACTCAAAATCATCGACGGCCTGGGCGCCGCGAAGAACATCGGTATCGCCTTGCTGGATGCCAATGGCGCGTTGATCGACCTGAGCTCGCCAGCCACCTCGAAGATCGAAAGCAACTTGCAAGACAGCAATGCCTCGCTGAAATTTTCGGCCGCCTACGTCACCACTGCTGATGCAAAAACCGCCGTGGCCGGTCGTGGCGACGCGACCCTGCCGTTCACCCTGCAATACGAATAAGCCGCCCGAGCAGTACGGGGCCGTGCAGGGCCAATGGGCCCTGCACATTCATTTATTTGCGCGGTAGTCATCATGTTTTATCGTCACTCATTGTCCTTTTGCATGGGTCTGCTGGGCCTGTTGGTGGTCAACCAGGCCACCGCCGGTATCTCCTTGAGCAGCACGCGCCTGGTATTCGATGGCAAGCACAAGGAAGCCGGTATCACCGTGCGTAACAGTGGTGCAGACGTGCTGATCCAATCCTGGGTCGACACCGACAACAGCAGTGCCACCTCTGTACCATTTGCCGTCACCCCACCACTGGCGCGGATCAGCGGCGACGAGCAGCAACTGTTGCGGGTGATCTACGAAGGCACGGGCATGCCGAGCGACCGCGAGTCGGTGGTGTGGCTCAATGTGCAGGAAATTCCCCAGGCCGCCAAAACCCAGAACACCTTGCAGCTCGCCGTGCGCCAACGCATCAAGGTGTTCTTCCGGCCCGCCGGGCTGAAAGCCGACGCCTACCTGGCGCCGGCCGCGTTGAAGTGGCACCTGGCTGACCGTGCCGGTAAAAGCGTGCTGGTGGTGCATAACCCTGGCCTGTATCACGTGTCGATTGCCGAAATCACCCTGCAATCCGGCGCACTCAGCGAGCAGCCGTTCGACTCGATGATGATTGCGCCTGGCGAACAAAAAGAGTTCAGCCTGAAACACTTCACAGCGGCCCACGCACCGAGTTTGTTATTTCGCAGCATTAACGACTATGGCGCGCAAGATCGCTATAGCGCGCAACTTTCCAACTCGGCCGACGTGCAGGCCAGTGTCATTAAAGATTCTCCTTAATACGCCCGCTTATTCAGCGGTCGCACTGTCACTGTATTTATCTTCGCTCCGTTAGTTCGTATCGGAGGTGATATAGGGTTCCTGCATGTTTGTATTCAAGTACGATGGGTTGGCACCGCTGTCGGTTGCCCTGATCTTCAGCACCGCATGTCTGGCCGAAGGCGAAGAACAGTTCAACACATCATTTCTACAAGGCGCAGCGTCTTCCATCGACCTGCAATCACTGCTCGCCAGCAGCAGCGTGCTCCCCGGCAATTACCGGGTCGACCTGTATGGCAACGACACCCTGGTCGGCCGTCGCGATATCGACTTCCGCCAGAACCCCGGCACCGGCAAGATCGAAGCATGCCTGACCCTGGAGATGGTGCAGCAATTGGGGGTCGATATCGGCAAACTCCAAGCCATCGGCAAGCTGGCCGACGATGACCCGAATGCCTGCATCGACCTGCCCGCGTTGATCGAGCATGCCAGCGTGCGCTACGACGTGCCACGCCTGCGCCTGCTGGTGAGCGTGCCGCAAAGCGCCATGGAGCGTGGCCGACGTGGCTATGTCGATCCGGCCCTATGGGATGACGGCGTGCCTGCGGCATTTATCAACTATCAGCTGAGCAGCAGCCGTAACAGCAGCCAAGGTGAAACCACGCTATCCAACAATATCGGCCTGCGCAACGGCATCAACCTGGGCGCGTGGCGGCTGCGCAACGAGTCGAACTTCAACAGCAGCACTGGCCGCCCCAGCACGTTCAAGAGCAACCGCAGCTACCTGCAACATGACGTGACCGCATGGAAGGGCCAGTTCAGTGCCGGGGATATTTTCTCGGATGCCGACCTGTTCGACAGCGTGCGCTATCGCGGCTTGAAACTGGCTTCGGACGACGGCATGCGCGCCGACAGCGAGCGCGGCTATGCGCCGATCATTCGCGGTATCGCCCAGTCCAGCGCGACCGTGGAGATTCGCCAGAACAACTACATCCTCTACACCGCCAACGTGCCGCCGGGCCCGTTCGAGATCAGTGACATCTACCCCAGCGGCTCCAATGGCGACCTGGAAGTGACGATCATCGAAGCCGATGGCCGCCGCCGAGTCACGCTGCAAGCATTTTCCAGCTTGCCGATCATGGTGCGCCAGGGCCAACTCAAATACAGCGTCTCGGCCGGCCAATACAACAGCAACAGCGATGACCAACAGTCACCGCAGTTTGTCAGCAGTACCTTGGCCTATGGCATCAGCAGCAACCTGTCGGGGATCGTCGGCGTGCAAGCCACGCAGGATTTCCAGGCGTTGTCGGTAGGTGCCGGTCGCAACACCGCCATCGGTGCGGTGTCGCTGGACTTGACCCACTCCGAGAGCCGTACCTTTGGCCAAATGGTCAAGGGCAACAGCCTGCGCGCGTTGTATGCCAAGACGTTTACCGGTACCGACACCAACTTCACCTTGGCAGCCTACCGCTATTCGACCGAGGGCTATCGCACCCTCAGCGAGCACGTCGAAGAACTGAGCAATGACGGCCAGAAACGCACGGGTAACTCGAAAACCCGCACCGACCTGACCGTCAACCAGAGCCTGGGCCGCAACCAGGAATACGGCAGTATCTACGTGAACGCCAGTGACCAGCGCTACTGGGGCCGTGGCGGTTCGCAAAGCCTGTCGGCGGGCTACAGCAACTACTGGGATGAGCTGAGTTATAACCTCGGGGCCACGTATTCCAAGGATGTCGGCAATCATGGGCCGTCGAACAATGACACCCTGGTCAACCTGTCGCTGTCCTTCCCGCTGGGCTCAAAACCTCGCGCGCCGCGGGCCTTTGTCTCCGCCAGTACGCAGAAAGCCAACGACACCACCCAAGTGGGCATCAACGGCTACCTGTCGGAAAACAGCGACACGTATTACTCGGTACAAGGCGGCAACAGCAGCAACGGCGGCAGCACCGGCTCGGCCAACCTCAGCACCCGTACCTCGGTGATGGACATCAGCGCCGGCTACAGCCAGGGACGCGGTTACGATTCACAAAACCTCAACCTGGCCGGTTCCGTGGTGGGCCATGGCGGTGGGCTCAACCTGGGGCAAACCGTGGGTGAGACCTTTGCGCTGGCGCAGGTGGAAGGGGTCGAGGGAGCAAAAATCGGCAGTTTCTCCGGTGCCAAGACCGGCAGCAACGGCTTTGCGGTGGTGCCCAACGCGCAACCCTATCGCGTCAACTGGATCAGCCTGGACACCCGTGACCTGGGCGCCGAGATCGAGATCGATAACGCAACCCAGCAAGTGGTGCCGCGACGCGGTGCGGTGGTACTGGCGCGTTATGCCAGCAAGACCGGGCGGCGCGTGCAGTTCGCCTTGTTCGACGCCCAGCACCAGCCCATCCCGTTCGGCGCCGCGCTCGAGGACAGTGCCGGTAAGCAGATTGCAATTGCCGACCCCAGCGGCAAGGCGCTGGCGTTGGTCGAAGCCGACACTGGCAGCCTCGTCATCACCTGGAAAGACCAGCGGTGCGAGGCGCCTTATGCGTTGCCGCCGCGTAACAAGGCGTTGAACTATGAGCGGGTTGAGTTGAGTTGCCGTCCTTAGTTCGCCCGCCTTGTAGGAGCGAGCTTGCTCGCGAAAAACTCACGGGCGCCGCGTGCATTCAGGATGCACGCGTTATCGTTGACGTCTTTCGCGAGCAAGCTCGCTCCTACATTTTTTGACCGGGCAAGGCTTAGAAATCGCGCTTGTAGAAGATATCCAGAGAACTGGCTACGCCCGTGGCCACTTCCAGGTACACCTTCTTGCTCAGCAGGTAGCGCAACGCAATGGTATTGGCCGGTTCGAACACTCCTACCCCGTAACGCAGGCTGAGCTTCTCGTTGATCTTGCCGCTGGCCACCACGGCGGTGCTGTTGCCCGAGCCTTGGGTGTCGAGGTCGAAATCCTGGATGCCGAGTTTATTGGCGATGTCCGAGGTCACGCCGGCGCTGCCCATCAGGCCCAGGCCCAGCGCGGCTTCGGCGAGCATATTGTTGTCTTCGCCGGTGTTGGTGCGCGAACGACCCAGCACCAGGTAAGACAGCGCATCTTCCTGGGCCATGGCGGGCTCGGAAAAAATCTGCGTTGTCGGCTGTTCGGCACTGCCGCTCAAACGAATGCCGGCAGTGACTGTCCTGCTCGACTCGGTAACGATGCGCACGGCTTCGATATCCAGGAACGGTTGATCCAGCGGCCCGGCGAACAGCAGGCGTGCACGACGCACGTTGAGTCGCTGGCCGTAGGCGCGGTAGCGGCCATCGTTGAGCCACAGCTCGCCACGGGTGTCCATGTTGTCACCGATGTGCACATGGCCCTGCACCTTGGCAGTGAGGCCAAAGCCGGAGAAGTTAAGCTGGTCTTCACCCACCTCCACGTCGATATCCATGGCCATGGCCATCGGTGGCTTGCCCTCCTCGGTCTGGCTACCGACGATGATCGTGTCATCGGAGACCTTGACCGTCGAGGGCGGCAGCTCGCGCACGGTGATGTCACCGCGTGGAATATGCACTTTGCCGGCAATCGCCAATGTGTCGTGCTTGAGGCTGATCTTCAGGTCAGGCGCCACTTCCAGCTTGGCATAAGGCTCTACCGTCACCGGCAGTTGCGAACCCTGCAGGCTGAGGTCGACCACCAGGGCGCCACCCCAGTCGATCTGACCCTTGAGGCTGCCCTGCCCCGCCTTCCCGCTGCGCCAGCCACCGTTGAGCTGCACACTTTCGCCGGCAATCTGCGCCTGTACGTTCAGGCCCTCGAGGCTGACGGGCAGTTCCGGCCCGGAGATTTCGCCGCCCACCAGGTTCACGCTGCCGTTGACCTGAGGCGCGAGCAAACCACCGGAGATCCGACCATTACCATTGAGCTTGCCGTTGAGTTTTTCCACCATCGGCACAAACGGCCGTGCCACGGCGAGGTCGAGGCCGGTGAGGCTGAAGGTGCCCGTGATGGGCTTGTTTTTCGGCAGTGGGTTGATCTGTGCCTGCAACAGCAACTCACCGAGCTTGCCGCCGCGGAAGTTGAGCTGGGCATCGATGCGCTTGGGGTTGAGGGTGGTTTCCAGCTTCAGGGTGTCGTAGGGGAAATCCAGCCATTGGTCCTTGTCCTTGACGCGCAAGGTACCACCGCTGGCGTCCACCGCGACGATGCCTTTGGGGCCACTGGCGGGCAGGTCGAGCTGCACGTCAGCGTTGAGCTTGCCTTGCCAGGCGAAGTCTTTCGGCAAAAATGCCGCCAGGCTGTCGATCGGGAATTGCTTGAGGTGGTAACGCAACTTCGGCTCGGGCATCAGGCGTTGGTCCTCGCCACACAGGCTGGCCGCACCCGAGACCCAACAGTGTGCGGCAAAGGTCAGCTTGCCGTCGGCCAGGCGCTCGATTTTTGCCGGAGCTTGCAGCTTCCAGTCCTGGCCACCGGCTTGCACGTCACCGCTGGCCAGGCGTCCGCGCCAGTTGCCTTTGTCGAGATTGCCGTCCAAGGCCAGTGCCAGCTTGACCAGAGGGCCGGCCAGGTCCAGCTGGACCTTCTGGCGCTTGATATCGCCCTGGGCGCTGGCGGTCAGGGTGCCGACCTGGGTGTCACCGGCTTGAATGCCGCTGCCCTTGAGGTCGAGCTTGGCGCTCTGGGCGTTGTCGAGGCTGGCATCGAGGCTGAGGGTTTGCAGGCGGTTGTCGGCGAACGCCAGTTGCTGGCCCTTGAGGTCGAGTTTGCCTTGCGGCGCCTTCAAGGTACCGGCCACGTCGAGCCGGCCATTGACCTGGCCGCGCAACTGCGGCCAGAGCTGGGCGAGACGCGCCAGCTTGATATCGATCTGCCCGGCCAGACGTTGTTGCAGGCTGCCACTGCCGTTGATGCGGTTATCGCCCAGGCGCAGATCCAGGTTGGCGAGGGTCCATTGCTCACCCGCACCTTCGGCCTTGGCCGCCAGTACGGCGGTTTGGCCGCGCAGGCGACCCTTGAGGTCGAGGTCGGCATTGAGCTTGAGCTGTTCATTTTTGAACTCGCCTTGGCTGCGCAGCGGCCCGGCCAAGGTGCCCGGTAACTCGGCCACCCAGTACGCCGGGTTCAGCGCCGACAAATCCAGCGCGGTGTCCCAGGCGATGCCATCGGCGAATTTCAGGTTCAGGTGACCTTCGGCCTTGCCTTGGCCCGCGCTCAGTTTCAGCTCGGGCAGGAACACTTGCGTGAGGTCGCCACTGAACGGTGTGACCAGATTGAATTTGCCGGCCGGGCCGTCGAGGTCCGCCTTGAGGTTACCCAGGTAGTTGCCGTCTTTATACGAGATCTCGCCGTTGAAGGTACGCAAGGCCACTTGCGGTTCGTCGATCAAGGGGTAGAGGCGATGCCAGGGAAAATCCAGCCAGTCGATTTTTGCGTCGGCGCTGAAGCCTTGCTGCCAGTCCAGATTGGCGCTGAGCTTGAGGCTTTGCTTGTCGCCGGCATTCAGCTCCAGACCTGCAATCTGTGCGCCCTTGGCGTCGACCTTGCCCTGCAAGAGCAGATCCACCGGGCCTTTTTCCGCCGGCAGCACAGCCTTGCCCAACAGTTGATAACCCTGCTTAAGGTCACCCTGGGCACTGAGGTCCAGTTGATTGAGTTGCAACGTGTCGGGTAGATCGGCGCTGGGCTTGAAACCATCAGCGGTGATGTGCAACTGCGCGGGCAGGTTTTCTACCAGGGGTTGCAGCTCGCCGCTGAGCTTGGCCGGCAGGTAGCCGCTGGAGTCGGCGTCGAGCTTGAGGGTCTTGAGCAAGTCGCCGTCAACCTTGAGCGCGACGGTCCATGGCGCACCGCCTGGGGCATACGGCAGGCTCAGGTGGCCGGTGGCACTGAGCGGCCAGTCGCCGGTAGGTTGCAACAGGCCCGATAAATCCAGCACCAGGCCGTCGCGCTGCAAATGCACCGAATCGATCTGCATGCCAGCGCTCGTCCAGTGCGCAGCCAGTTGCAGGCTCTTGAGCGCTTCGCTGCCGTTAAACAACAGGCGGCCCACACGTACGTCACCCAACTGGATGGCAACGGGCAGTTTCAATGCCGGCAGTTGGATCGGCCCCTCGCTGCTCGCTTCGGCACTGGGGGGAAATTGCAGGCTGACTTGCTCCACATCCAGCTGATGGATGCACAAGGTCATGCGCAGCAGGCACGTCGGCGACCAATCGAACTGAGGGGTATTGAGCTCGACACGGCTGCCGTCCTGTTGCCACACCAGGTGATCGGCGCGCCACTGTCCGCCGAGCCGGCCCTGGAAGTTTTCCACGCTCAAGCCGGGCACTTGGCCCAAGGCCCAGCGGCTGCCCGCCTGGGTACCCAGCACCGACCACAACGCCAATACCACTAACGCGAGGACAGCAATGACCACCAGCCCCGCTATTTTCAAACCACGTATCACAGCTCAGGCCCCATGGAAAAGTGCAATCGAATGCCGCCCGGATCTTCGAGGGCATGGGCCAGGTCGAGGCGGATCGGCCCCACCGGCGAGACCCAACGTACACCAACACCGACGCCGGTTTTCAGGCTGGGCATTTCCAGGGTGTTAAAAGAGTTGCCTTGGTCGATAAAGGTCGCGATCCGCCACTTTTCAGCGATGGAATATTGATATTCGGCGCTCAAGGCCACCATGTAGCGGCCCCCGATGCGGTCGCCCTGGTCGTTTTCAGGCGACAGCGTCTGGTACTCGTAACCACGCACGCTCTGGTCACCACCGGCAAAGAAACGCAGCGACGGCGGCACCGACTTATAGCCGTTGGTGGCACTGCCGCCGAATTGCGCACGGCCAAGGAAACGGTGGTTGTCCCACAAGGTGGTCAGGCCCTTGATCGTGGCCGTGCCGTACAGCAGGTTGGTGTCGGAACCGAACCCCTCTTTGGCGACCTTGGTGTCGAACATCAGGCGGTAGCCATTGTGCGGGTCGATGCGATTGTCACTGCGCAGGTAGGAATAGCTGACCCCTGGCATGACCAGGTTACTCAGGCCCGAGTCATTGCCCAGACGGTATTCTTCACGTTGGTATTTGAGCGAGATGACCCGCGTCCAGCCACTGGGCAACTTGCTGTGCCACTCGGGGCCGACGGTAAGCAATTTACTCAGGGTGTCGGTACCGGCCAGTTCTTCATTCTGGTAGCCGCCGGCGAAACGCAATTTATCGGTGAGCGGCGGGTCGAGCGGGATGTCATACCACAGGCCGACGTTCTGTCGTGGCGCCGACAGCTCGGCTTCCCAGCCGTAGCTATGGCCCTGGGGGTTGACCCAATGGCGCGTCCAGTTGGCTTTGCCGCGCGGGCCGACGTCGGTGGAATAACCGAGACCCAGGCCCATGGTGCGGGGCTTGCGGGTTTCCAACTGCACGGCAACCGGGATCACATCGTGGGTCGCGGCGGTGGGGCTGGCGTCTACCCGCACGCCTTCGAAGAAGCCACTGGCTTGCAGGTTCTGGTTGAGTTCGGCGATCAGCTCGGAGTCATAAGGCGTGCCACTTTTAAACGGCACCATGCGTTGCAACAGGTCTTCATCAAACGGTGTGTCGCCGGTAAAGCTGACCGTGCCCATGGTGTAGCGCGGGCCACTGTCGTAGATCAGTTCGATATCGGCCACGCCCGCTTGAGGGTCCACCGCCAGTTTCTGGCTGGTAAAACGCCCACTGAAAAAGCCGTAGCGCGAGGCCTGGTTCTGGATCAGACGCTTGGCGTCGTCGTAATGACCATGGTTGAGTACGGCGCCGGATTTGAGCTCGTCGCCGGCGGGCACGCGAAAGCCTTTGAGGCTGGCGGCCGGGCCGTCGACCCGAATGGTCACGTTGCGCAAATGCACCGGTTCGCCGGGGTCGATGGAGAGGGTCAGGCGCGGGTTCTTGCCGCCTTTCACATCGCTGGCGATTCGTGGCTGATAAAAACCCAGGGCCTGGGCCGCTTTGCGCGCCTGCTCCTCGGCGCCACGGCTGAACCGCAGCAAGGCTTCTTCATCACGATCGCCTACCCCGCCGATATAGCCTTCGATGTTGGCCTTCAGCGCGTCGTTTGAGGGGGTGATCCGCACGTCCAGTTCGCTTTGCGCGAATGCGCCGCAGCTTGTGAACAGCAGAATCAAGCCGCTGGTGTATCTTCCTGGAAACTTCATAGGCGCGGATGCTACACGAGCTAGGGAGGCTCTTTGAACCCGGAATTGTCTGAATAATTCTGTCCTAAGCCGTTACAGCATGTAACGTCTGCGGGTTGGGGTGAAAAAACACATGCTCCAGGACCGGTCCTACGGCCACTTCGCCGATTTCCTCATAGCCTTGGCGCGTGTAGAAATCGAGGTAGCGGGAATTGCCGGTGTCGAGGACCACACCGGACGAATGCGGGTCTTCGGCGCACCAATTGTGTACGGCTTCCAGCAATTGCTCGCCATAGTGCTTGCCCTGGAACTGTGGGTGTATGCCCAGCAGCGGCAGCACATGCACCGACTCGGTTGGCAGGCAAGCCAATACAGCCTGATGGTATTCCAGGTAACGCCGCGTACCGCGTACGCCGGTGCTCAGCCACATGCGGATTTGCCAGGCCCAGCTCTCGGTGATGCCCAGGCGTCGCTGCGGAGGGGCGATCAGGGCGATGCCGATCAAGCGGTCGTTGACGAACAGACCGATGGCAGGAAGTTTCTGGAAAAAATGCTGCTTGACCAATTCGCGCACCGTGGCGCGTACCCGCTGTTCATAACCCGGCCGCTCGGCTTCGAAGATGTAGGCGAAGGTGGGCTCATGGCGATAGGCTTGGTAAAGCAGGGAACGGGCCTCGCGGGAATAGCCGCTATTGAGCAGACGGATTTCGGCAACGGCCGTCAAAGTGTCAGGCATACAGTTAATCTCCCTGGGCGCCACTCAAAAGATGGCGTTCTTATGGGTACGAACCTACGCAGCACCAGTCGTTCCCAGACATTAGCAGCGCATCGGTCCTACCGCCATGCTGGCCCCCGTCCGACTTGTCGGCTAGCATCGCCCTTTTGCCAGACTGGACTGCCGACCATGAAAATCGTCTCCTTCAATATCAACGGGCTGCGGGCCCGCCCTCACCAGCTGGCGGCACTGATTGAAAAACATCAACCGGATGTGATCGGCCTGCAGGAAACCAAGGTGCACGATGACCAGTTCCCGTTGGCCGAAGTGCAGGCCCTGGGCTATCACGTGTACTACCACGGGCAAAAAGGTCACTACGGCGTGGCCCTGCTCTCGCGCAAAGAAGCGCTGAGCGTGCATAAGGGATTTGCCAGCGATGAAGAAGACGCCCAGCGCCGCTTTATCTGGGGCACCTTCGCCGATGAAAACGGCAAGCCCGTAACCGTCATGAACGGCTACTTCCCACAGGGCGAAAGCCGCGACCACCCGACCAAGTTCCCGGCCAAGCAACGCTTCTACGCAGACCTGCAACAGCTGCTGGAAAGCCAGTTCAGCAATGACCAGGCGCTGGTGGTGATGGGCGACGTGAATATTTCCCCCGAAGACTGCGACATCGGCATCGGCGCCGACAACGCCAAGCGCTGGCTGAAAACCGGCAAGTGCAGCTTCCTGCCGGAGGAACGCGAGTGGATGGCGCGCCTGAAGAACTGGGGCCTGGTGGACAGCTTCCGGCACTTGAACCCGGAGGTGGCCGACCGCTTCAGCTGGTTCGATTACCGCAGCCGCGGGTTCGAAGATGAGCCCAAGCGTGGGCTGCGCATTGACGTGATCATGGCCTCCACCGGCCTGCTGCCGCGAGTCAAGGACGCGGGCGTGGATTACGAATTGCGCGGGCTGGAAAAGCCATCGGACCATGCGCCGATCTGGCTGGAACTGAGCTGATAGCACGCTTGCTGAGGATCAGAATGTGGGGGCTTGCTCCCGATTGCAGTGGGTCAGCTAAGAACAAGCTGGCTTCACCACCGCTATCGGGAGCAAGCCCCCTCCCACATTTGCTTTGCGGTGTGCCTGTCAGACCACCATCGACAGCAGCATGATGAAGTACTGCTTGACCGGCCCCCCCCCCCGCATCAGATGGGCGAGTACCAAAAACCGGCGCCTGACTCGGTCAACATGTGGGCCCCCTCCCACATTTGCTTGGCGGTGTGCCTGTCAGACCACCATCGACAGCAGCATGATGAAGTACTGCTTGACCGGCCAGTCCCCCGCATCAGATGGGCGAGTACCAAAAACCGGCGCCTGACTCGGTCAACATGTGGGTCCCACATGTTGACCTATTGAGTGTCAGTCACAGTGCTGCAATCCAACTGACTTAATCTCGCGGCACTCCCTTTGGCTTAAGAAGGTGCCGGCATGAAGCTGCGCGTTCTGTTCCTACTGACCCTTTTTCCCCTCTGCGCCGTTTCTGCTCCCCTCCCCATTTCCGACCAAGGCCCGGCATTGCGCATACAGGGCTCCAACACCATTGGTGCGGCGTTGGGGCCGGCACTGGTCAAGGGTTTGATGGAGCATCAAGGTTTGCAGGGCGTACACAGCGAACCTGCCGAAGGGGCGAATGAACAGCGCGTGGTCGGCCAGACTCGCCAGGGCAAGCGCGTGACCATCGAAGTCGCGGCTCATGGTTCCAGCACGGGGTTTGCCGCGCTGAAAAAAGCCCACGCCGACCTGGCCGCATCGTCCCGTCCGATCAAGGACAGCGAACTGGTCGACCTCGAACCGCTGGGAGACCTGAAAAGCCCCGGCGCTGAACACGTCATCGCCATCGATGGCCTGGCGATCATTCTGAACCCGCGCAATCCACTCCATACTCTCAACACCGAACAACTGGCGCAGATTTTCAACGGCGAGGTCAGCACCTGGGAAGCATTGGGCGGTATCGGCGGGGCTATTCACTTATATGCCCGAGATGATCAGTCCGGCACCTACGACACCTTCAAGGAACTGGTGCTGAACCGGCGCGCAAAACCGCTGGCCGCGTCCGCCAAGCGTTTCGAGTCCAGCGAAGCGCTGTCCGATGCGGTCAGCCAGGACCCTCAAGGCATTGGGTTTATCGGCCTGCCTTATGTACGCCAGGCCAAGGCAGTGGCGATTGTCGACGGTGACTCACAACCGATGTTGCCGTTGACCAGCCTGATTGCTACCGAGGACTACCCGCTGTCACGGCGACTGTTCTTTTATCTACCGCCCTCGACCCGCAACCCGTGGGCCAAGGCGTTGGTGGACTTTACCCAAAGCAACAAGGGCCAGGCGATCGTCGCCGCCAATGGGTTTATCGCCCAGCAAGTGCAGGCAATTGCCGTGGAGCCACGCGACTCGATGCCCGAGGAGTACCAGGCCATCGCCCGTGATGCCCAACGCTTGACGGTGAACTTTCGTTTCGAGGAAGGCAGCGCCAGCCTGGACAACAAGGCCCGGCAGGATTTGCAGCGCGTAGTGGCTTACCTGCAAAACCACGCCAAGCTCGACAAGCAAGTGACACTGGTGGGGTTTGGCGATGCCAAGAACGACCCACAGCGCGCGGCGTTATTGTCGAAGCTGCGGGCGATGGCGGTACGCCGGGAATTGGTCAAGAGCGGTGTGGTGCTGCGCGATATTCGCGGGTTTGGCGCGCAGATGCCGGTGGCGGCCAATACGGCGGATGAGGGGCGGATCAAGAATCGGCGGGTGGAGGTTTGGGTGTACTGAGGCTTGAGTTTTGTGTGGTGGGCACTGGCCTCTTCGCGAGCAAGCCCGCTCCCACACTCGACCGATTTCCAGCTTGAGGATGCGGTCAAGTGTGGGAGCGGGCTTGCTCGCGAATACAGGCGACGCGGTGTTACTGCCCGCTGCGCATCAGCTCTTTAGGCACATACTTGCCGATCTCGAACTTGCCGATTGCCGCGCGGTGCACTTCGTCCGGGCCGTCGGCCAGGCGCAGGGTGCGTTGCATGGCGTACATGTAGGCCAGCGGGAAGTCATTGGAAACACCGGCACCGCCGTGGATCTGGATCGCGCGGTCAATCACTTTCAAGGCCACGTTCGGCGCCACTACCTTGATCTGGGCAATTTCGCTCTTCGCCACTTTGTTACCCACGGTGTCCATCATGTACGCCGCTTTCAAGGTCAGCAGGCGCGCCATGTCGATTTCCATGCGTGAGTCGGCGATCTTGTCGATATTGCCGCCCAGGCGCGCCAGGGGTTTGCCGAACGCGGTGCGGCTGACGGAGCGTTTGCACATCAATTCCAACGCCCGCTCGGCCATGCCGATGGAGCGCATGCAGTGGTGGATACGGCCTGGGCCCAGGCGGCCCTGGGCGATTTCAAAGCCGCGCCCCTCCCCCAGCAGCACGTTTTCGTAAGGCACGCGCACGTTGTCAAACAGCACCTCGGCGTGGCCGTGGGGGGCGTCGTCGTAGCCGAACACCGGCAATGGACGCAGGATTTTCACGCCGGGGGTGTCGACCGGCACCAGGATCATCGAGTGCTGCTGATGGCGCGGTGCATCCGGGTTGCTCAGGCCCATGAAGATCAGGATCTTGCAGCGCGGGTCGCAGGCGCCGGAGGTCCACCACTTCTTGCCGTTGATCACCCACTCGTCGCCTTGACGCTCGGCACGGGCGGCCATGTTCGTGGCGTCCGAGGAGGCTACGTCCGGTTCGGTCATGGCGAAAGCGGAGCGGATCTCACCGCGCAGCAGCGGTTCGAGCCAGCGCTGCTTTTGCTCTGCATTGGCGTAGCGCACCAGCACTTCCATGTTGCCGGTGTCGGGTGCCGAACAGTTGAACGGCTCCGGGCCCAGTAACGAGCGGCCCATGATTTCGGCCAACGGTGCGTATTCGAGGTTGGTCAGGCCGGCGCCCAGTTCCGATTCCGGCAGGAACAGGTTCCACAGCCCTTCGGCCTTAGCCTTGGCCTTGAGCGCCTCCATGATGGCGGTAGGCTGCCAGCGATCCCCCTCACTGACCTGACGCTCGAACACCGGCTCGGCCGGGTAGACATAAGCGTCCATGAACGCAGTGACGCGTTCACGCAGTTCCTGAACCTTGGGCGAATAGGCGAAATCCATGAGCAGCTCCCTTCTTTGAGAGGTTGTTTAGGTCATGAAATTGATGCTAGAACAGCGCTGATAATTTACCTAGCCTATTCTCGGCGTGTATTAACATTCATCACCGATATATGATCGGCGTATGAGCACCTAACAATAAGAGCGCAACGAAATGAATCTGAGCAAGGTCGACCTGAACCTCTTCATCGTCTTTGATGCGATCTACACCGAAGCCAACCTCACCCGCGCCGGGCAGATTGTCGGCATCACCCAGCCGGCGGTCTCCAACGCTCTGGCACGCCTGCGCGAGACCTTCAACGACCCGCTGTTCGTGCGCACCGCCCAAGGCATGGTGCCTACGCCGATGGCGCAGAACATTATCGGCCCGGTGCGCAATGCGCTGTCGTTGCTGCGCGTGTCGGTGCAGGAAAGTCGGATTTTCAATCCGCAGCAAGCCGCCAAGACCTACCGCATCAGCATGACCGACCTCACCGAAGCGGTGATCCTGCCGCTGCTGTTCCAGCGCCTGCGCCGCCTGGCGCCCACGGTGGTGATCGAGAGCTTCCTGTCCAAGCGCCGCGAGACCACCAAGGAACTGGCCGCCGGGCGCCTGGATTTTGCCGTGGATGCGCCGCTCAACAGTGACCCCCAGGTACGCCATGTCAAGCTGATGGAAGACCGCTACGTGTGCGCCATGCGCAAGGGCCACCCGATGGCGGGCAAGGACAAATTCACCCTGGATGACTACCTGTCGCTGACCCACATCCATATCTCCAGCCGTCGCAACGGCCTGGGCCACGTCGACCTGGCCCTGGGCAAGATGGGTATCCAGCGCAAGATCGCCCTGCGCTCCCAGCATTACCTGATGGCCTCGCAAGTGTTGCAGCAGACCGACATGGTCATGACCGTGCCTGAGCGCTTCGCCCGGCGCCATGAGCTGCACTGGTTCAACCTGCCGGTGCACGACGTGCCACCGGTGGAAACCCACCTGTACTGGCATGAAAGCACCGACCAGGACCCGGCTAACCGCTGGATGCGTGAGCAGATGATCGAGTTGTGCCAGCAAGTCACCGCCCATGAGAAGAAGCTGGATAAACAACAAGCCTGAGGTTGAACAACTGCCTCTGTGGGAGGGGCTTGCCACCGATGGGCTGCGCAGCGGCCCTTGACGTTTACGTCAACCTGCCATTAGCTTAACGCCAAGTCCTTCTTGAGTGCCCCCCATGAGCACGACCTACAGCATTTCCGACCTCGCCCGCGAGCTCGACATTACTACCCGCGCCATTCGTTTCTATGAAGAACAAGGTCTGCTGGCCCCGGAACGCCGAGGCCAGGAACGCATTTATTCAGCGCGGGACAAAGTCAGCCTCAAGCTGATCCTGCGGGGTAAGCGCATCGGGTTTTCCCTGGCCGAGTGCCGCGAACTGATCGAACTCTACGACCCCACCAGCGGGAACCATATCCAGCTCAACAGCATGCTGGCGAAGATCGCCGAGCGCCGCGAGCAGTTGGAACAGCAACTGCTGGATATCGAACAGATGAAGCTGGAACTGGACACCGCCGAAGAGCGTTGCACCCAGGCCCTGGCGCACACCATGAGCCAGACCGGCCATTGATCAGAAGGTAACTGCCATGTCCCTCCCCTCACATGTCCGCCTGGTAGAAGTCGGCCCCCGCGACGGTTTGCAGAACGAAGCCCAACCCATCAGCGTGGCGGATAAGGTCCAGTTGGTGGATGCCTTGAGCGCCGCCGGGTTGAGCTACATCGAGGTCGGCAGTTTTGTGTCGCCCAAATGGGTGCCGCAGATGGCCGGCTCTGCCGAAGTCTTCGCGCAGATCCAACGCAAACCCGGCGTGACCTACGGCGCACTGGCGCCGAACCTGCGCGGTTTTGAAGACGCATTGGCGGCCGGCGTCAAGGAAATCGCGGTATTTGCGGCGGCATCGGAGGCATTTTCCCAGCGCAATATCAATTGCTCCATCAGCGACAGCCTGGAACGCTTCGCGCCGATCATGACTGCGGCCAAACAGCACGGCGTCAGCGTGCGCGGGTATGTGTCGTGTGTGCTGGGCTGCCCCTACGAAGGCGATGTCGCCCCGGAACAGGTGGCAGCGGTCGCTCGCGAGCTGTATGCGATGGGCTGCTATGAAGTGTCCCTGGGCGACACCATCGGCACCGGCACGGCGGGGGCTACACGACGGCTGTTTGAAGTGGTCGGCGCCCAGGTGCCACGGGACAAGCTGGCCGGCCATTTCCACGACACTTACGGCCAGGCGATTGCCAACGTCTATGCCAGCCTGCTGGAAGGCATCAACGTGTTCGACAGCTCTATCGCGGGCCTTGGCGGTTGCCCTTATGCCAAGGGTGCCAGCGGTAACGTCGCCACCGAGGATGTGCTGTACCTGCTCAATGGCCTGGGTATCGAGACGGGTATCGACCTGGAGCGCTTGATCGATGCCGGCCGGCAGATCAGCCATGTGCTGGGGCGGCCGAGTGGATCGCGTGTCGCGAAAGCCCGTAATGCCGGGTAAGTAGCACGGCCGTGACAATGTGTTACCGCGCACCTGCACAACGGGTAACGCGGGAACATAGTGGGTCGCTTTTACTGAAAGATATTTCTCACAAAAAATTCAACACACTGATTTTAAAGGATTTTAAAAAGTTGGCACGGCTCCTGCTATCTCTATGGCATAACAAGAATAAAAAGCACCAAACCTAATAAAAATAAGACGTAACGACTCTGACATAACAAAAACAACACGGCAGAGACGCAGCTAACAGATTTTTTTGGAGAAGATGTGCTTCACAGGGGACGGCGTGCCGAACCCGCAACCGGATAGAGAAAAATAAAACTACCTCAGGTAGCTACCCACTGGTTGGATCGTTTACGAAGAAGCAGATCAGCGCTCAAAAAAATACGTTTGCTCTTGACCCCGGATGGGGGTCGCCCAAAACAGCGGTAAAGGGTAACGGTTGCCAAAAACAACAATAGACCGCCCCTCAATAATAAAAAAAGAGCACGCAACGACACATTAAAGGGGACCTTCGGGTCCCCTTTGTGCTTCCGGGCGTTAATCCCTACCCTGCCCCAGCTCCTCGATCGAGATCTCGCGCATGCGAAATTTCTGAATCTTGCCCGTCACCGTCATCGGAAACGCCTCCACGAACTTGAAGTGCCTGGGCGTCTTGAAGTGAGCAATGCGGCCTATGCACCAGCTCTGCAGCTCCAGCGCGTTGGCGACATGCCCCGGATGAAACTTGATCCAGGCGACAATTTCCTCACCGTAGCGCTCATCCGGAATGCCGATGACCTGTACATCGGCCACCGCAGGATGGGTGAAGAAGAACTCTTCCAGCTCCCGTGGGTACACGTTTTCACCACCGCGAATAATCATGTCCTTGTTGCGTCCGGCAATGCATACGTAACCCTGTTCATCCATCGTCGCCAGGTCGCCGGTGTGCATCCAGCCGGCGTCATCGATGGCCTCGCGGGTACCCTCAGGGTTGTTCCAGTACCCGAGCATCACGCTATAGCCACGGGTGCACAGTTCCCCTATCTCACCGCGCGTCACGGTATTGCCGACGTCGTCGATGATCTTGGTTTCCAGCTGCGGCTGAGTGCGCCCCACCGTGGTGACGCGTCGTTCGATATCGTCATCCGCCCCGGTCTGGAGCGACACAGGGCTGGTTTCGGTCATGCCATAGGCAATCTGCACTTCACTCATGTGCAGTTCGTGGATGACCCGGCGCATCACTTCAATAGGGCATGTCGCCCCCGCCATGATGCCGGTGCGCAGGCTGGACAATTCGAACTCAGCCCGGCGCGGGTGATCGAGCATGGCGATAAACATGGTGGGCACGCCATATAAGCCGGTGGCTTTTTCTTCGGCGACGGCGCTCAACGTGAGCAGTGGGTCGAACCCGTCATTGGGGTAGATCATCGTAGTGCCGTGGGTAATGCAGCCCAGGTTACCCATCACCATGCCGAAGCAGTGGTAAAGCGGCACCGGGATCACCAGGCGGTCCAGGGCGGTCAGGCCCAGGCTTTCGCCGACCATGTAGCCGTTATTGAGGATGTTGTGGTGACTGAGGGTAGCGCCCTTGGGGAAGCCCGTGGTGCCGGAGGTGTACTGGATATTCACCGGTTGGTCGAAGTGCAAGCTGGCCTGGCGGTTGTGCAGTTGCTCGGGCGGGACACCTGCGCCCAGGGCCGACAACTGTGACCAGGGCAGAAATTCCGGTGGCGGGCTGGGGTCGAGGCTGATGATGGCGCGCAGGTCCGGGTTCAGCGCCTGGAGCATGGCGTGATAGTCGCAGGTCTTGAACGACCCGGCACACACCAGCCATTGGCAACCGGATTGCTTGAGCACGTACTCCAGTTCACTGCTGCGATACGCCGGGTTGATATTGACCAGAATCACCCCGAGCTTGGCACTGGCGATCTGGCTGATACACCATTCGGCGCAATTGGGTGCCCAGATACCCAGGCGGTCGCCGGTTTGCATCCCCAGGGCCAGGAAGGCGCGGGCGTGCACATCAACCGTTTCGGCCAACTGCCGCCAGGTGAAGCGACGCTGCTGGTGGCGCACCACCAGCGCCTCGCCATCAGGATAGCGTGCCGCGGTGTGGTCGAACGCCTGGCCAATCGTCATGGCCAGCAAGGTCTTGTCCTGGGAGCCACGGCTGTAGCTCTGATTCGGTTGATCCATAACGACCCCTGTGTCTTTTTTGTAGGTTGACGTAAACGTAAACTACGATTGACAGCATCGCAACGCAAGCTTACGTTAACGTAAAGGTGAGCGCCCCTCCCGGCGCCCGACCCACACAACAACAAAGCTCACATTAAGGTGCCTGTCCATGAGTTACCCGTCCCTGAACTTCGCCCTTGGCGAAACCATCGACATGCTGCGCGACCAGGTGCAGTCCTTCGTGGCCAAGGAGATCGCACCGCGCGCGGCCCAGATCGACATCGACAACCTGTTCCCCGCCGACCTGTGGCGCAAATTCGGTGACATGGGCCTCTTGGGCATCACCGTGCCGGAAGAGTACGGCGGCGCCGGCCTGGGTTACCTGGCCCATGTGGTGAGCATGGAAGAAATCAGTCGTGGTTCTGCTTCGGTGGCCCTGTCCTACGGCGCGCACTCCAACCTGTGCGTCAACCAGATCAATCGCAACGGCAACCACGAGCAGAAACTCAAGTACCTGCCCAAGCTGATCAGCGGCGAGCACATCGGTGCCCTGGCCATGAGCGAACCGAATGCGGGTTCCGATGTGGTCTCGATGAAGCTGCGCGCCGACAAGCGCGGTGACCACTACGTGCTCAACGGCAGCAAGACCTGGATCACCAACGGCCCCGACGCCAACACCTATGTGATCTACGCCAAGACCGACCTGGAAAAAGGCCCCCACGGCATCACCGCGTTTATCGTCGAGCGTGACTGGAAGGGTTTCAGCCGCAGCAACAAGTTCGACAAGCTGGGCATGCGCGGCTCCAACACCTGCGAGCTGTTCTTCGATGACGTGCAAGTGCCAGAAGAGAACATCCTCGGCGTGCTCAATGGCGGCGTGAAAGTGCTGATGAGCGGCCTGGACTACGAGCGCGTGGTGCTTTCCGGTGGCCCCACCGGGATCATGCAGGCGTGCATGGATTTGATCGTGCCCTACATTCACGACCGCAAGCAGTTCGGCCAGAGCATCGGCGAATTCCAGCTGATCCAGGGCAAGGTCGCCGACATGTACACCCAGCTCAACGCCAGCCGCGCTTACCTCTACGCGGTCGCCCAGGCGTGCGAGCGCGGCGAAACCACGCGCAAGGACGCGGCCGGCGTGATCCTGTACAGCGCCGAACGCGCCACACAAATGGCCCTGGATGCGATCCAGATCCTCGGCGGCAACGGCTACATCAACGAGTTCCCCGCCGGGCGCCTGCTGCGTGATGCCAAGCTGTACGAAATTGGCGCCGGCACCAGTGAGATTCGCCGGATGTTGATCGGTCGCGAACTCTTCAACGAAACCCGCTGAAGGAGCACACCATGGCCACCCTGCACACCCAGCTCAACCCACGCTCGGCGGAATTCGCCGCCAACAGTGCGGCGATGTGCCAACAGGTCGATGCCCTGCACACCCTGCTTGCCCACGTGCAGCAAGGCGGCGGCGCCAAGGCTCAGGAGCGCCACACCTCGCGCGGTAAACTGCTGCCACGCGAGCGCATCAATCGCCTGCTCGACCCAGGCTCACCGTTCCTCGAGCTCAGCCAACTCGCCGCGCACCGGGTGTATGGCGAGGACGTGCCGGCCGCTGGGGTGATTGCCGGGATCGGTCGCGTCGAAGGCGTCGAGTGCATGATCGTCGCCAACGATGCCACGGTGAAAGGGGGTTCCTACTACCCGCTGACGGTGAAAAAACACCTGCGCGCCCAAACCATCGCCGAGCAGAACCGCCTGCCCTGTATCTACCTGGTGGACTCCGGCGGCGCCAACCTGCCGCGCCAGGACGAAGTGTTCCCGGACCGCGAGCACTTCGGCCGAATCTTCTTCAACCAGGCGAACATGAGCGCCCAAGGCATCCCGCAGATCGCCGTGGTGATGGGCTCGTGCACCGCCGGCGGCGCTTACGTACCGGCCATGGCCGACGAAGCGATCATGGTGCGCCAGCAGGCCACCATCTTCCTCGCCGGCCCGCCGCTGGTGAAGGCGGCCACCGGTGAAGTGGTCAGCGCCGAAGACCTGGGCGGTGCCGATGTGCACTGCAAAATTTCCGGGGTGGCCGACCACTATGCCGACAGCGATGAGCACGCCCTGGCCCTGGCACGGCGCAGCGTGGCCAACCTGAACTGGCGTAAACAGGGGCAATTACAGCAACGCCCGCCCGTGGCGCCGCTGTACAGCAGCGAAGAGCTCTACGGGGTGATCCCGGCCGATGCCAAGCAACCGTTCGATGTGCGCGAAGTGATCGCGCGCCTGGTGGATGGCTCGGTATTCGATGAGTTCAAGGCGTTGTTCGGGACCACATTGGTGTGCGGCTTTGCGCATTTGCACGGTTACCCGATTGCGATCCTGGCCAACAACGGCATTCTATTCGCCGAAGCGGCGCAAAAAGGCGCGCACTTTATCGAACTGGCCTGCCAGCGCGGCATTCCCTTGTTGTTCTTGCAAAACATCACCGGCTTTATGGTCGGCCAGAAATACGAAGCCGGCGGTATCGCCAAGCATGGGGCCAAGCTGGTGACGGCGGTGGCGTGCGCCAAAGTGCCGAAATTCACCGTGATCATCGGCGGCAGCTTTGGTGCCGGTAACTATGGCATGTGCGGCCGGGCCTATGACCCGCGCTTCCTGTGGATGTGGCCCAACGCACGCATCGGCGTGATGGGTGCCGAACAGGCTGCCGGCGTGCTGGTGCAGGTCAAGCGTGAGCAGGCTGAGCGCGCAGGCTCGGTGTTCAGCGCCAGCGATGAAGCGGCGATCAAACAGCCGATCCTTGACCAGTATGAAACCCAAGGCCACCCCTACTACTCCAGCGCCCGTTTGTGGGACGACGGTGTCATCGACCCGTTGCAGACCCGTGACGTGCTGGCCCTGGCCTTGTCCGCTTCGCTGAACGCCCCCATCGAGCCGAGCCGCTTCGGCGTGTTCCGCATGTAAATGGAGCTGTACCCCATGAGCGACTTCAACACCCTCGAACTGATCACCGACAGCCGTGGCTTTGCCACGCTGTGGCTGAGCCGTGAAGCCAAGAACAACGCGTTCAACGCCGAAATGATCCGCGAACTGATCATCGCCCTCGACCACGTGCAGGGCGACCCATCCCTGCGCTTCCTGGTGCTGCGTGGGCGCGGCAAGCACTTCAGCGCCGGCGCCGACCTGGCCTGGATGCAACAGTCGGCCGAGCTGGATTATCACACCAACCTGGACGACGCCCGCGAACTGGCGGAGCTGATGTACAACCTGGCCAAGTTGAAAATCCCCACCTTGGCGGTGGTACAAGGCGCGGCCTATGGGGGCGCACTGGGGTTGATCAGTTGCTGCGACATGGCCATCGGCGCCGATGACGCGCAGTTCTGCCTGTCGGAAGTACGCATCGGCCTGGCACCTGCCGTGATCAGCCCGTTCGTGGTAAAGGCCATCGGCGAACGCGCAGCCCGTCGCTATGCCCTGACGGCCGAACGGTTTGGTGGCCAACAGGCGCAGGATATTGGCTTGCTGGCGCAGAGTTATCCGCTCGAGACCCTGGATCAACAGGTGGAGCAGTGGATCTCCAATCTGCTGCAAAACAGCCCGGCGGCGATGCGCGCCAGTAAGGACTTATTGCGCGAAGTGGGTAACGGCGCCCTCACCCCTGCGTTGCGGCGTTATTGCGAAAACGCCATCGCCCGCATTCGCGTGAGTGCCGAAGGCCAGGAAGGCTTGCGAGCATTCCTGCAAAAACGGGCCCCGAGCTGGCAAGCACAGGAGCCGCGTCCATGAGCACACTGACCACCGTGCTGGTGGCCAACCGTGGTGAAATTGCCTGCCGTGTCATGCGCACCGCCAAGGCCATGGGGTTGACCACCGTTGCCGTACACAGCGCCATCGACCGTGACGCCCGGCACAGCCGTGAGGCCGATATCCGCGTCGACCTGGGTGGCAGCAAAGCGACCGACAGTTACCTGCAAATCGACAAACTGATCGCGGCCGCCCACGCCAGCGGCGCCCAGGCGATTCACCCCGGCTACGGGTTCCTCTCGGAAAACGCAGGCTTTGCCCGCGCCATCGAGGCGGCGGGCTTGATCTTCCTTGGGCCGCCCGCTTCGGCGATCGACGCCATGGGCAGCAAGTCGGCGGCCAAGGCGTTGATGGAAACCGCCGGTGTGCCGCTGGTGCCGGGTTATCACGGCGAGGCCCAGGACCTGGAGACGTTCCGGGCGGCGTGCGAGCGTATCGGCTACCCGGTACTGCTCAAAGCCACGGCGGGGGGCGGCGGCAAGGGCATGAAAGTGGTCGAGGACGTCAGCCAATTGGCTGAAGCCCTGGCGTCTGCCCAGCGTGAGGCGCTGTCGTCCTTCGGTAATGGGCAGATGCTGGTGGAGAAATACCTGCTCAAGCCGCGTCACGTCGAGATCCAGGTGTTTGCCGATCAACAGGGCAACTGCCTGTACCTCAATGAGCGTGATTGCTCGATCCAGCGTCGCCACCAAAAGGTCGTGGAAGAAGCACCGGCGCCGGGCTTGAGTGTTGAGCAGCGCAACGCCATGGGCGAGGCGGCAGTGCGGGCTGCGCAGGCGATCGGCTATGTGGGCGCGGGTACGGTGGAATTCCTGCTGGATGCGCGCGGCGAGTTTTTCTTCATGGAGATGAACACACGGTTGCAAGTAGAGCATCCCGTGACCGAGGCGATTACCGGTCTCGACCTGGTGGCCTGGCAGATCCGTGTCGCTTTGGGAGAAGCACTGCCGATGACGCAGGCGCAGGTGCCCTTGATCGGTCATGCCATTGAAGTGCGCTTGTATGCCGAAGACCCGGCCAACGATTTCCTGCCCGCCACCGGACACCTGGCGTTGTACCGCGAGTCCCGCCCAGGCCCGGGGCGCCGCGTGGACAGCGGCGTCGAACAAGGGGACAACGTCTCGCCCTTCTACGACCCGATGCTCGGCAAGTTGATTGCCTGGGGCGAAGACCGTGAACAGGCACGGTTGCGCTTACTGAGCATGCTCGATGAGTTTGCGGTCGGGGGGCTCAAGACCAACCTGGGCTTCTTGCGGCGCATCATCGGTCATCCCGCGTTTGCGGCGGCCGAACTGGATACCGGGTTTATCCCGCGCTATCAAGATGAACTGCTGCCGGTGCCCGGCGCGTTGAGCGATGAGTTCTGGCAAGCAGCAGGTGCGGCGTTTATACAGAGTATGCCCGCGGGCGACGGGCCATGGGCGGATACCCGCGGCTTTCGCGCGGGGTTGCCTGCCGAGGTCTCGCTGCACCTGAGCTGCGACGGGCAGGCTCGATGGGTGGGGCTGACGGGGGATACGCCGCTGTTGCGCGGCGAGCACCTGTTGATCGAGCATCAAGGCGTACGCCACGCCCATCTGGCCGTGCGCAGCAATGGCATCCTGTATCTGCGCTGGGACGGTGAAATGCACGCGGTCAGCCTGTTCGACCCGATTGCGGCCGTCGAGACCAGCCAGTCCCATCAAGGTGGCCTCACGGCACCGATGAACGGCAGCATTGTGCGGGTATTGGTGGAGGTTGGCCAAACCGTCGAAGCCGGCACCCAGCTGGTGGTGCTGGAAGCGATGAAGATGGAACACAGCATCCGCGCCCCCCAGGCCGGGGTGGTCAAAGCGCTGTTCTGCCAGGAAGGTGAAATGGTTGTTGAGGGCAGCCCGCTGGTAGCACTCGAAACGACGGACTAGAACTTGGCCGTGGCTTGCACGACGACCCCCAGGATTCGGTAATCGTCGGTGAACAGCAGCTTGGGGTAAGTGGGATTGAGCGGCACGAGGTAGCACTGGCCGCTTTCTTCCTGTAACTGCCGAAACATGGCCTGGGGGCTGTCGGCGCGCTGGGCAACGACCAACTTGCCGGGTTCGGCGTCGATGGCCGGGTCCACCAGGATCAACATGCCGGTGCCGATGCTCAGGCCGGTGGGAGCGGTCATGGCGTCTCCCGTCACAGGAAGCCAGAACGCCTCGCCCCGGGCGTGATAGTCCGTCAGCTCGAAACGCGCGGGCCCATAATGCGCCCGCGCTTCGCGTAGCTCACAGACGGCTTTCCAATCACTGACCGGGTAGCGGAAATAGGGATTGTAGTGTGTTTCCAACACCGGCTTTTCCGAGGCCCTTTCGCGAATCTCCAGCGCAACCTCCAGGTACCCCAGCCCCAGTTCCGCCAGCACCCGGTTCATATCCGCCAGGCTCGGTACACGGCGCTTGTTGAGCCAATGGCCCACACCGCCCTGGGACATGCCCAGGCGCTCCGCCAGTGCATCTTGCGTGACCTTGCGGTCTTTCATGTTGGCTCTGACCAACGCTATCCAGTTATCCATGGCGCCTGACAATACGGTGCGTATTTTTCAGGGCAATAAACAGTTTGTAGTAATCCATAAAACGACATAAATACGATACGTACTATCATCGAACATAAGGTTTTCGACACCCACCCAGAGTACCGCCCCTTATGACGACGAGTCCGTATCTACTGCCCGAAACACTTGCACACGATGAGTTACGCAGCATGCGCAACAGCGACGCCGCCCAACGCGCGCTGGACTATTACTTGAAAGAAGATATGTCGGCTTCAGCCTCGGATGAGGCGTTATTCGCGATCAAGCCAGGCATCAGCCAGGAAGAGGCCCTGGTACATGCCTCTGACCTGCTGCGCAGCGCAGCAGCCACCGCTTATGAGTCGGCCTGCCGCCATCAAGGCAACCAGCGGGACTTGGCGTTTTCAGTGGTGTATTTGATCGATATGGCTAAAGCGATGGTGGAGCGGACGCTGCAAGTGCCAGAAGCTCAAGCGCGCGCCTAACAGGCACGCAGGAAAAATATTTCTATCCCACGGATAAAAACATTTGACTTGCAAATGATAATGATTATTATTGGGCTCAGCTGATCGCGAGATCAGTCGATAGACCAAGGGACCTTAGGTCGGACTCTTGGAATATCTCCTCATCAGGCTAATCACGGTTTTTGACCCGGCTCTTTGGCCGGGTCTTTTTTTGCCAGTCTTGCTGGCATGGCTTCAGGCTAATGAAGACTGTGTGTTGCTTGATGGCGCGCATGGTAGCAAAAGACCATCGTCAAAAGAAAGCCGAACGACCGCTCTAGCCCGGAACTTTGCGAATTAGCGCTTGAGAATCAATCTCATAGATTCTAAGCTGCTGATGCGTCAAGGATGACGCCCCCTCCCCGTGCAACAATTTTGCATCCAGATTTTACCTGACGCCTGTGTAATATAGCCGCCACATCACTCATATTCAGGCAACCAGACTATGACCGTGGCCTTGACTTCCATAAAGATCAGCACCGACTTCGACAGCGGCAACATCCAGGTTCTGGATGCCAGCGATGCCTATCAGTTACTGCTGGCAATCAAGCCAGATACCCGCAGCGAACACTTCCAGTGGTTTCACTTCAAGGCCGAAGGCATGCACGTGGGACACACCCACACCTTTCGCCTGAGCAACGCTGGCCGCTCGTCTTACAAACATGCCTGGAGCGGCTACAACGCCGTGGCCTCCTACGACCATATCAACTGGTTCCGTGTGCCGACGCGTTTTGATGGCGAGATCCTGCATATCAGCCTCCAGTCACGAGAAAAACATGCCTGGGTTGCCTACTTCGAGCCCTACAGCCGTGAACGCCATGACTGGCTGATCGAGCAAGCCCTGAACCGTACCGGCGCACACCTGCTCGCCACCGGTAAAAGTGCTGAAGGCCGCGATATCCAACTGCTCCGCCTTGGCAAAGGTGGCGAAAGCCGCCGCAAAGTCTGGATCATCGCCCAGCAACACCCCGGCGAACACATGGCCGAATGGTTTATGGAAGGCGTCATCGAACGCCTGCAACAGGATGGCGATGCCGAACTGAAAAAACTGCTGGCCGTCGCCGACTTGTACCTGGTGCCGAACATGAACCCTGACGGTGCCTTCCACGACCACCTGCGCACCAACGCCATGGGCCAGGACCTCAATCGCGCCTGGCAAAGCGCCAGCCAGGAAATCAGCCCGGAAGTGCTGTTCGTCCAGCAGCAGATGGAAAAATACGGCGTCGACCTGTTCCTCGACATCCACGGCGACGAGGAAATCCCCTACATCTTCACGGCTGGCTGCGAGGGTAACCCGGGGTATACCCCACGCATCGAAGCCCTGGAAAAACACTTCCGTAGCCACCTGAGCGCCCTGACCCGGGACTTCCAGACCACCCACGGCTACACCCGCGACCTGCCAGGCCAAGCCAATATGACCTTGGCCTGCAACGCCGTCGGCGAGAAATACGACTGCCTGTCCCTGACCCTGGAAATGCCCTTCAAGGACAACGACGACGCCCCCAACCCGAAAACCGGTTGGTCCGGTGAACGCTCGAAGCAGCTGGGCAAGGATGTGCTGAGCACCGTGGCGGATATTGTCACCACGTTGCGCTGACCGCCCTGTCCTCAATGCCCCTCAGTTAAGGGTGAACGCTGTAGCTGTGCCCCCGGCATCAGTCCTTGGTGCCGGTCATGCTTTGCAGCACACCGTCACGCCGGATCAAACCGTGAAACAGCGCCGCCGCCAAGTGCAACAACACCGTCAGGAACAACAGGTAGGCAAGGTAGCCATGGGCCTTGCGCAATAACGCAAACAACGGCGCGTTGGCCCCCACCAGCGCAGGCAGTTGCACGGAACGGCTGAGCATCACTGGATCGCCGGCAGCCGAAATCATCGCCCAGCCCAACAGCGGCAACACCAGCATCAAGGCGTACAGCAGAACATGGGACGCCTTGGCCGCCAGTACCTGCCATACAGGCAAATCCGCCGGCAACGGCGGCTGCCGTGTTGAAAAGCGCACCACTAACCGCACGACTACCAGGGCCAGAATCGCAATCCCCAGCGGCTTGTGCAGGTGAATCAGCCATTCATGACGTTCCGACACCGACGCCGCCATGCCGGCACCGATAAACAACATGGCGATGATCATCAACGCCATCAGCCAATGCAACAGGCGCGCCAGAGGCGCGAAAAACCGTGGTTGAACATTCATGGCTTCGACTCCTGAGGGGCACTGTGCAATGGGCTGACTTCACCGGCGCGGCGCAGGTACGAACTGGCGTAGGCGGCCGAGCGTGCGGCCAACAGGGGATCGTTTGAGGCTTCGATACCGCTCGGCAAAATCAGCGGGTCAAAGTTGATATCGCGACAATCGCCGTCCGCTTGCGGCTGGCTGCTTTGCAGCACCAGGGTGCCGGCGTTCAGCACCTTGTGCTCACCTGCCCAGGTTTTGCTTGCGTCATCCAAGGGGTCGCCGGGGTTGGCCAGGGTCATGTTCAATTGCCAACGCAACGGCCCGGCAGCCAGGCGCTGCACCAGGTCTTTTTCCAGGAAGTCGCTGCCCGACGGCGTGGTGTCACCCGCTGCGTCCCGGCTTTGCGGCACCACGCCCCAACGCACCGCCTGGCGTTTGCCATCGGCGCTCACCAGATAAAACGCGTTGATGCCGTTATAGGTTTCAGTCGCATAACTGGCCGAAGGTTTGGCAGTCTTGACCCACGCCAGGAACGGCGCTGTCTCTGGGTGCGCGGCAAAGAACGCCGGCATGCTCGCCGGGTTCGGCTTGCCGGTGGCCGGGTCTGGCGCCCCGGCCTTGAGCATCTGGTAAAACGCCTCCGGCGTGCCCACCGGGAACACCGGCATGCTGTTCATCCCGGTACGCCACTGCTGGCCATTGGCCTGGCTGAATTGCAGCGCGAAACTGCGAATCGGCACGCTGCTGTCCGGCGCATAGGGGTTGCCGCTGGGCAAGGCAAACCGCCCGATAAACGGGGTTTTCGCCTCGCTGAACACTTGGGCACTGGAGTACGCGCGCGCATCAGGGCTGCTTTGGAAATAACCGGCCACGCACACGCCCTTGGCGTGGTTACGGCGCAACCCCGGGTGCAGGCCGTTATTGGTTTCCAAAGCATTCACCAGGGTCTTAGGCCGCAAGCGCTGCGGGTCGAGAGTGCCGTTGACGTAGGCAAACGCCCCGGCTACGACAGCAACCACGACACCGATACCGGCGAGCCGTGCGATCAGGCTCGCTGTGCTCAACGCAGGACGGGGCGGTGATGAGTGATCTACCATGACGTAACTCCAAGGCCAGCGGCCGAAGCGGTGAAACATAAGGTCGGAGCATTAAGACGAACGCCGATCGGCCCTATTCCCTTCCGCTATGTTTATTTTTCGGTGCTGGGAATAACCTTCAATGCCGGACGTCTCTCTAGTCCCAGCGTAGTGACCCGCCAGCCAACCATGCACGAACTCGACGAACAGTTACGTGAACTCATCCCCAGGATGCGACGCTTTGCCGTATCCCTGACGCGTAACACCAGCAGCGCCGACGACCTGGTGCAGGCGGCCCTTGAACGTGCAATCAAGCGCTGGGCCGACAAACGCATCGAAGGCGATCTGCGTGCCTGGCTGTTCTCGATCCTCTACCGGCAGTTCCTCGATGCCCACCGCCGCAGCCGCCGCTATGCGCGCATGCTCGACTTCTTCACCGGCCGCGATGACGTGCAGCCTTCGGTAGAACGCACGGTGATGGCCCAGTCAGCCCTGCAAGCGTTCGACCAGCTCAATGCCGAACAGCGCGCCCTGCTGCTCTGGGTGTCCGTCGAAGGCTTAAGCTACAAGGAAGTGGCCGAGATCCTCGATGTGCCGGTCGGCACCGTGATGTCGCGGTTGTCGCGCGCACGTCAGGCCCTGCGTCAACTCAGCGACGGTGAAATAGCCAACCCTGCCCTGCGGATACTCAAATGATCAGCCTGCCCCCCAGCGAACGAGATTTGCATGCCTACATCGACCACCAATTGCTGGAGAGTGATCGACGCGTGCTGGAAACCTGGTTGGCGAGCCACCCCGACGTGGCCGCCCAGGTGCATGCGTGGCAACAGGATGCGCAATCGCTGCGCGCGGCGTTAAGCGGCGCGCTGCAACAGCCAGGCAACCCGGCCCTGGACCCGGCGCTGATTCGCCAGCGCGGCAAGTATCAATCCCGTCGGCATTTTGCCACGGCAGCGATGCTGCTGATCGCCGTCAGCCTCGGCGGCATTGGCGGCTGGCACGCCCGTGAAGCCACTCAGCCGCCCCTGCTGCCGATGGCCGATGCCATGCAGGCTTACCGCCTGTTTGCCCAGGACGGCATCATGCCGGCCGATTACAACGCCCAGGGCAACGGCAATATGCAAGCCTGGCTGGATCGCTACTTCAACCAGGCGCACCGCCTGCCTGACCTGAGCCAGGCGGGTTTCGTACCGGTCAGTGGGCGGCTGCTCACCACGGAGCAAGGCGCCGCCGCCATGGTGCTCTACCAAGACGCTCAAGGTCGGCATATCAGCTTCTACATCCGCCCACCGGGCCCGGAAAACGGCTTCCTGCCCCGAGGCAGCCGCAGCGCCGATGGTTTGCAAGCCGAATACTGGTCGGGCGACGGGTACAACTATGCGATGGTCAGCCCGGCAGGTCAGCTCACGACGCAAATGTTGAAGTTCTAGAACCCGACATCCAGTACCACGTTATCGATATAGGTTCCGCCCGGTGGGGTAGCCTGGTCGGTGTAGACCTTGGCGTTGTAATTGAACACCTGGCTGCCGGTACCCAGGCCATTGCCTGGGTTGACGTCTGCCGAGGCGCTGGCCCGCCGCGCCGCACCTACGCTGCCCCACCGGGTGGTGCCGGCACTCATGAAGATGTCGTAGGCCAATAAATGGCTGCCGGAAATCATCTGCCGACGGCCACCCACGCTCACCGGGTTCTGCCCATCGCTGATGCCGACGGTGTAGGCGCTGCCCTTGGTGCAGGCGATGCTGGCCTGGCCGTTGACGGTGGCGAAGGCACTGACTACAGGCGCACTGCCGAAGGCGATTGGCGGCGTCGTGATCTGGCAGTCGTTGACCACGGTCATACTCACGTTCAGTGTCGTCGTACCGCTGTTGATCTCGCGGCCCAGGCATAATCCACCAATGCCGATACCCGAGCAATAGTTCCAGCTCCAGAAAATGCTCAGGGTTTCGCTGTACACACCCGAGGCCACGTTACTGCCGACGAGGGTGGTGAAGTACAAGGGTACGGTTTTGGTGCCCGGCCCAAATACCAGGCCAAGGGCCGCGGCAATGCCGCCACTGCCGCCAAAATCGAACGCGGTGCCCCGCGTCATCGGAAACGAGGTGGTGTTGTTGGCGTAGATCGTATAGCTGATGACATCACCGGTAGGCCCGACCATCCCCCCTTGCGATGAGCCGGTGATAGTGGCGTCGAAATGGTCACTGGAGGCCAAGACCGACAACACCGCCGGGGTACAGCTCAAGCCGGCGTTGGTGGTTGAGCTGGTCTGGGACGCGGTGCGCACGGTCATCGAACTGACTGTCGTGCCAAAGCTGGCGGGCACGGTGGCAACCACCGAACAAACAGCCTGCACTTGCGCCGAAACGCCCAGCCCCGCCAACAGTAACAACCGCAACAGCCAGTCCTTGACCCGCACCCGCACACTCCCTATGTCATTGGCACACCAGTGGTCCGATCAGGGGTACCTGTGCCTGCGTGGTATCCAGTTCGAACGTGGCCTTGCAGGTTTGGCCGTTACCCACGGTGACCTGCAAGGTGTTATGGACCTCCAGGTTTTCCAGATAGACCAAGCCGTCCCAGCCCACCACCGCCAGCGCGCCACTTTGCTCGTGCCGTACCTGGCTGCCCAAGGGCAAGTCCTGATGCTGGGCATCGACCAAGGTGACGCTCGCCGCAATCACCCGGCGTACCGGAAACTCCAGCAGATAGCCGCTGCCACGGCGCACGGCAATGCGCTGCTCGACATTCGGAACTTGCACGTTGGACGGCAGGTTCAGTGGGTCGATCTCATATTTGGCGCGGTAATAGGCGCTGGTCCACGGCACCAACAAATGCCCGTTGCGGTCGGTTTGGCCCACCACTTGGTTCTCATAACGCACCGGTACGCCGCTGAACCCATCGGTACTCACCACGACAAACGCATCGTTGACGCGGTTGGCGGCGAACACTTGATGGTCCATCCACACCAACGACCCGCTGGCGTCTGCCCAACGCGTTTGGGCGGCGCTGCTGCCATAAACGCCCGCCTGCAACTGCACCGACTGCAAGCGCCAGGTCAGGTCGGCCTGGCGGTACGCCGGCCCATCACCGCTGGCGTAACCCAGGTTAAAGCCCACGCCGCCCTCTGCCGGTACCGCGCGGCTGTAGTTGAGCCGTTGCTGGCTCTGTCCGGTTTTGCTGCGCTCACTGCCCACGCTGAGGCTGCCATAGACATCGAAGGGCACCACCACCTGTGCCTGCACTGCCCAACTGCTGTCGCCAACCTCATGGTTGGCCGACAGGTAAAAACTGCTGCTACGCCACAGCGATTTGCTCCAGGTGAGGTTCACCAGCCGAGTGCGAGAGTCGTCCGTGGCCTGCACATCAAAATAGCCCACGCCCAGACTGCCGAAATCGTTGAGGTTCAGGCTTAAGGTGGCCTGCTGGCTGCGCTTGCTCAGGCTGGCATAGGGTGTGTCGATCAGGCTCAGGTCGGCATATTCATCGCGGCGTTCTACCCGCTGGTACGACAGGCTGTAACGCTGGTTGCTGTACTGGTAGCCCAGGCTCAGTTGCTGGCCGGTCCGACCGTCATACTGGCTTTGGCTGACGGCCGTATTGAGCACGCCGAAGTTGCCGAGCCGCAGGTTGCCGCCCACTCCGCCCAAGGTCAGGTCATTGGATGCTTCGGCATGGCTTTCCAAGGTAAACAGGTCCGACAGCCCATAACGAAACGTGCCACTGGCCACTCCGGGCCCGTAACCGAAATCGCGTACCGTGTAGTCGCGGCGCAAGTTACCCGCCGCCACCGAGAAGTCCGACAAGCCCTGTTGCAACAACGTACTGGTGACATAAAACGGCACCGTGGTCGACACCTGCCGGCCCAGAGTATCGGTGGTGACGACCACCGCTTCCCCCGCACCATTGATAAATGGCACGTTGGTCAGGGTATAGGGCCCAGGCTGCAGGTTGGCGCTGCTGGATTTATAGCCATTGATAAACAGATCCACGGATGAGGGCACTGCCGCCTCCCCGGCGAACTGCGGCAACGGGTACGTCACCAGGTCAGGGCGCACGCCGAAATCCCGCGACACCTGCACCCCACCCAGGCGCACGGATGAGCTCCAGGGCAACGCACCGCTGATCACGTCGCCCGCCTCGTAGGTCAACAGGCGCTCATCGTCGGAAAAACGCCACGTGGTGTCATACCGTCGGTAGCCGTTATCCAGGCTACTGCCGGCGCTCCCGCCGCCAAGGGTGGTGCGGTACTGGCCGGTGTTGGACAGCGTGCCCCAGGTATCGAACAGCCGAACTTCGTTGAAGATGCCGAGGTAAGTGCCCGCATCGTCGGTGTCGTTCAAGTAGGCGTCATAGTTGAGCAACGCGCCAAAGCTCGTCAGCGCCTGGGTGCGCGGGTAGTTATTGCGACTGCCGATAAATTGCTCCGGCAACCAGGCGGGAGGCACGCTCAGGATCAGGCGCTGGCCTTGGCTGTCGTAGTCGCTGTGCAGGCCCGGCACGTTATCCAATGCGACTTCGGCACCGACCCCAGCGGGCAGCTTCATCCCCACCTCCTGTAGCACCGACGCCGGCAAAAACAGTTGCCCGGCGCGCTGATTGACGGCCACCACACGGCCGCTGTCCATCTGGTTGACCACCAGTTCCAGGAATAACTGTGCATCGGCAACAGCCTCCAGGCTGCTGGGAGGGGGCGGCAACGGAGCGGCGATGCCCGGCGACGCCAGCGTCAGGCTGCAGAGGCCGCCCACTTTCCACGCCGCTTGCCATAGACCACGAGCTCGATCATGGCTCACCAAGGCTTTGTGTCCATCAATGGACATCTCCATCCGTTAACACCAGGGGCCACTCCATGCCCTACCGCACCCCGTTATCGCCCGGGTGCAAGGCTCTCCAATTGCGTCGCACCGTTGATTCGCACCTGCAACGGCTGGTCGGCAGGCAGCCCATCCGGTACAGGCCAGCGCATGGTCGCGCCGGGCAGCACATAGCCCATCAACCCCTCCACCAACGGCCGAGACTGGCCGCCCTGCTTGAAGGTGGCGTCGGTCAAGCGTGCGTGCACCGCCCCTTGGTTGCGCATTTCGACGTAGTGACGCCCGGCGACGGTGACTTTTTTCCAACTGAGGTCGGGCTTGCCGGCGGTTTTAGGGTCGCGTTCGCGAGTACCGTCAACCTTGCTCCACAGACCCGGCCCATAGGCAAACAACGGCACCGAATAGCGCATTTGAAAGCGAATGGCGGCAGCGGTCTTGCCATCAGGCGGCGCGGCGGCGGGGGTAGCCGATGGGATCTCATCGATGATGATGCGATACGCCAGCTCCTGGCCCGGGGGCACTTCCCGGGTGCGGGTCAACCGCACCAGTTGCTTCTGCCCAGGCTCGATTTTCGCCACTGGCGGGCTACCAATGACGTCACGCTGGTTCTGGTACTGCTCATCAAAGCCGCTCTGGGTCCAGGCAAACACGCGGATCTGCAGGTTGGCAGTCTCCGTGCCACGGTTCTCCAACCACAAGGCACTGGCCTGTTGATCGGCCTCCAGCACCGGATCAATCGGCCAGATCAGTACCGAGCTGGCCGCGTGGGCCTGCCCCGCCGCCAACGCCAACAGCCCGCTTAAACCCGCTGCCCACCAGCGCCGGGAAGCTGCACACATAGATGTCACTCCTTATGCCAATCGCCTTACCACGACAGCTGCACCTGCAACGTGTCGCTGTACGTCCCCCCAGGCTGATTGCCCGGTAACTGCACTCGCCCATAAATCGGCAAGGTGATGCTGTTGGCGTTGCTGTAGGCCACGCTGACGCTTTGGCTGATCCCCAGGCTCTGACTGAATGCCGCGTCCTGAAACAACTGATAAGCCACTTGGGCAGTGCCGCTATTGAGCTGCATCCGCCGACCGCTGTTGTTGTACAAACCACCGTTGACACTCATGCTCAGCGCGACCCCCGGCGTACATTGCAGGGTCACGCCACTGGTCAGCGCGACGGACACCGTGCTGGTCGCCAGCGCCGAATACGTACCGAACGCCAGGTTGCCGTAGTTCGTCCCGCCACCGACCACCAGGCACCCCGGGGTAATCGTCGCGCTGACCTGGAACGACTGGCTGGTCACCGCCAACAGCGACACCGGCATGCCCCAGCCGATGCCCACCGCCAACGCAACCCACCCGGCCCGGCCCATGGCACTCAGAACGTCAGGGTCACGTTAACCGTGTCGGTGTACGTACCGGCCGGCAGCCCCACCTTACCCGTGGCCTTACCGTAAATATTCACAGCCTGGGCAACCCCTGTACTGGGTGCCAGGTTGATCACCCCACCAATGGCCAGCAGCGTTGAGTGGCCGCTGTCCGTGTAGAGGTCATAAGGCACGTAGTTGGCCACGCCGTCGTACAGGGCCCGACTACCGCCGGTGGACTGGCCGTCATGGGCGCCGGCAGACACCGTCAACGTCGGAGAGGTGCCCGCCGAACACAGGATCGACAATGCGCCGCCACCGCCGCCCAGTACCTGGCCATCAGCCTCGGTGAACAAGCTGTTGGCCGTACCAAAGTTCAAGTTACCGAAGCTCATCCCCCCCGTCGCCGCCGCACCGTTGACCTGGCAACTGGTGGTCAGGACCAGCGTAGCGCTGACAGTGCCGGCCACGGTGGCCGCCTGCGCACCCGACACCCACACCAGCGCCACTAGTGGAAAAACCGCTTTCAATATAAGTGCATGCATGATGTCCATCCTCATGGTTTACCAATCCAGAGTCACCGTCAGGGTGTCTGTGTAGATGCCGGCCGGTAGGGCCCTGGTATTCGCCACCACCGAGCCGAATACCGGGATCGGTACGTGTGTGCCCTTGGTCACGACGAAATTGCGCTGCTGTCCGATGCGGTAGGCACTTTGGCCCAAGGGATCTGCCGACAGCCGATAGGGAATGGTCTGGCGCCCGTTACTCAGGCGCCGCGTGGTGCCGTCACCGTGAGCACCGCCGTCGATGGTTACGGTAAAGCTGCTGACCACCGAGGGGTTGCACGACACCGACAGCGGCGCCTTGGTGTCATCGGTGACCTTCGCGTCCAACGGGTTGCTCCAGGTCGGTCCCTGGCTACCAAAATCGAGTAACGCCGTGCCGCCCGCAGGGCTGACCGGTGCACTTTCAAGGCCTTTGCTCACCTCACAACTGGCGGTGATGACCAACCGCGCATGAATTTGCCCGGTGACAGCCGCGTCGGCGTCATCGGCCAGCAGCAATAGGCCACCCAGGGCCACGAGGGCCAGGCCCCGGCTTACCATGTGACCGTGACCTTGAGCAGGTCGCTGTAGCGGCCGACGGCGGGAATGGCCCTGAGCGGCTCGATGCGGCCATACAGCGGCAGGTCAACGCTGCCCGATTCGGGCACACGCCCGCTCAGCGGTTCATTCACCGGCAACGGGATACGCCGCGCTGCGTCGGCATACAGACGATAAGGAATGGGTTGGGTGGAGGGCGTGGTGCTGAGGTAACGCACCTCGCCTACGCCACCATGCAAGCCACCGTCGACGCGCACTTGGTAAGGCGTGTCGGGGTTGCACTCCAGGCGCGGCTGGCGCTGGCTGATCAGGGCCGCACTCAAGGGGCCGGCCGGGTCATCCAGACGCGGGCCGCTACCGAAATCCAATACACCAAGTTGCTCGATGCCCGCGTTGCGGGTAGTACCTACCAACTGGCAACCCCGCTGCACGTCGATACGCACCTCCACCTGAAGCTGCGCAGCGTAGGCTGTGTTGCTAAGCATCGCGCCCATGACTGCCAATAGTGTTTGTCCCTTCACTGCCCCAAATCCTTGTACCGGGGTGATTGCTGTGGTTGAGGTTAGTCATTAAGGGGGAATCTGCCAGTCGCGTGCACATTACGCGCGTGCCATGCTTTTTTGAGACAGCTGTTCGCGCCGTTCTCTATTGGTCAAATAGCGACAGTCCCCCTAAAGTGAGCGACCACCGCACTACAGAGGACAGGCCTTGGCTGTGTTTTCCCTGATTCAGCGCCTGCTGGGTAAAAAAAACGACTTCGCTCACCTTGCTTCGCCGGTCTCGACGCTCTTCCAGAACCGGGCCGACCAACAGGGCTATACCCTCACTGAAGGTCAAACCCGGGCGATAGCCACCCTGACCCGCGAAGCCCAGCACCTGCTCGCCGGCAGGCCAACCCGCGGCGTGTACCTGCACGGCCCGGTAGGCCGTGGCAAAAGCTGGCTGCTTGACGGTTTTTTCCAGGCACTGCCGATTACCGAGAAGCAGCGCGTGCATTTCCACACGTTTTTTGCCCGCCTGCACCAGGGCATGTTCAAGCACCGCGAGCATCAAGATGCCTTGGCCGTCACGCTGGATAAGCTGCTGGCGGGCTGCCGCGTGCTGTGTTTCGACGAATTCCACGTCCACGACATTGGCGATGCCATGCTCATCAGCCGGTTGTTCAAGGCGCTGTTCCAGCGTGGCGTGCTGGTGCTGGTGACCTCCAACTACCCCCCTGAAGGGCTGCTGCCCAATCCGCTTTATCACGAGCGGTTCAAGTCGGTGATTGACCTGATCGCCGCACGCATGGATGTGCTGGAAGTCAGTTCGCCCCAGGATTTGCGCAGCCTGCCCCAGGCCCACACGCAACAACGCTTCACCACCGGCCAGTATGTATGGCCGGGAAGCTGCGCCCAACGTGACACCCTTGGGCTGCCCACCATGGATTGCCCGGCGCACCCCCTGACCGTCGGCCACCGCCTGTTACGTTGCCGCAGCCAACAGGCACGCACGATCGCATTCACCTTCAACGACCTGTGCGAACAGCTCACAGCCACCCTGGATTACCTGTTGCTCTGCGAGGACTTCGACCACTGGATCATCGATGGCCTGCCGCAGTTGGCGCAGTGCCCAATCGCCGTGCAACAGCGCTTTATCAATCTGGTGGACGTGCTGTACGACCAGGACAAACGCCTGACACTGATCGGCCAGCAACCCTTGGACCAATCCCTGGAGGGCCAGGCCATCGACCTCGCCCGCACTGCCAGCCGCCTGTGCCAATTGCAAACGGTCTGTCCGCAACGGGCGCCCGACCCGGTATCATGAGCGCCTTTTACCCCCCTTGCCGAGTGACCGCGCCGTTCATGAATACCCTCGCCCAACTCAAGGCCGGCCAATTGGCCGGTATTACGCGCCTGGACCTGGCCTGCGGGCTGACCGAATTCCCCCAGGAAATCTTCGAACTGGCCGATACCCTGGAAATTCTCAACCTCACGGGCAACGCCCTGAGCAAGCTGCCCGACGACCTGCATCGCCTGACGCACCTGCGTGTGCTGTTCTGCTCGGACAACGCCTTTACCGAACTGCCGGAATGCCTGGGCCAGTGCGCGAAGCTGAGCATGATCGGCTTCAAGGCGAACAAGATCAGCCATGTGCCCGCCGCCGCCCTGCCCCCGCAGTTGCGTTGGCTGATCCTGACCGATAACTGCATCAGCCAATTGCCCAGCGAATTGGGCGAGCGGCCATTGCTGCAAAAGTTGATGCTGGCCGGCAACCAACTGGCTCACCTGCCGCAGAGCCTGGCCCATTGCAAAAACCTGGAGCTGATCCGCATCGCCTCCAACCGCCTGACCCAACTACCGCAGTGGTTGCTGACATTGCCGAGCCTGACGTGGCTGGCCTATGCCGGTAACCCGGTGGAAATGGCGGTAGACATGGCGGACGATGACGCGACGCCGGATATTCCCTGGCCTGAACTGGAGCTGGGCGACGTGTTAGGCGAAGGTGCCTCTGGGATCATTCGCCAAGCGTTGTGGAAGCCACACGCGTTGCCGGTCGCGGTCAAACTGTACAAAGGCACGATTACCAGCGATGGCTCGCCGCTGCACGAGATGCAAGCCTGTATCGCCGCCGGGCGGCATCCAAACCTGATCAAGGTGCAAGGCCGCGTCGTCGGTCACCCGGATGACCAGGCCGCGCTGGTGATGGACCTGATCGACCCTAGCTACCGCAACCTCGCGGCGCTGCCGAGCCTGGCCTCCTGCACCCGGGACATCTACGAACCCACCACGCGCTTCAGCGTTGACGTGGCCTTGCGCATGGCGCGGGGCGTCGCATCCGTCGCCGCACACCTGCACCGGCACGGCATTACCCATGGCGATTTGTACGGCCACAATATTTTGTGGAATGCGGCGGGCGATTGTTTGCTTGGGGACTTTGGTGCAGCGTCGTTCCATGCCACGGCGGATACCCTGGAGACCAAGGCCCTGCAGCGCATTGAAGTGCGGGCGTTCGGGGTGTTGCTTGGGGAGTTGCTGGAGCGGGTTGAGACTGAATTCAACGACGAGGAGCTGATAGCGCTGCACAAAAGATGCTGCCAGCCCGATGTATGGGCGCGACCGAGCTTCGAAGAAATCGAAGCCTTGCTCAAATCTATCCAATACCAATAAATCAATGTGGGGGCTTGCCCCCGATGGCAGTGGGTCAGCTGAGGATGAGCTGACTGATCCA
>NZ_JALJFG010000013.1 GCF_023242475.1 Pseudomonas sp. MWU15-20650
CAGCCCGCTCGCCACAACAAGCCCGCAAACCACAGTAAGCCCGATTGCCACAGAAAGCCTGGCTATTGATCGGACAGCGGCGGCAGGCGTCGCTTTACCGGGGTTTTCTTGACGATGGCTGTGTTGGTTTCGGCATAGGCGTTGATCCGGTCGAGCAGGGTGTCGAGGTGGTCCATGGTGCGCACATGCAGGCGTGCAATGAAGCAGTCCTCGCCGGTGACTTTGTCGCACTCGGTGAACTCGGGGATCGCCTGGATCTGGCGTTCCACTTCCTGCAATTTGCCGGGTAACGGGCGGATGCGCACGATGGCTTGCAGCAGGTAGCCGAAGTGCTTGGGGTCGATATCAACGGTGTAGTGGGTCAGCACGCCGCGCTCTTCCAGGCGACGCAAGCGTTCGCCGACGCTGGGAGAAGACAGCCCGGTGAGGCCGGCCAGGGCCTTGAGGGACAGCCGCGAGTCGTCCATCAAGGCGGCGATCAGTTGCTGGTCGATGGTGTCAATCATGGTGTCCGCCTAATAAGAAAAGGTAATTTGCATGTTTTGCCTTTTTTAGTCGCTGGAGCGGCCAACCAGCAGATTGCCATAATTGAGCCTCACTTGAGGAGCCTCAATCATGGATTCATCCATTCGTCGCGGGTCGTGGGAAATGGTCGCCGCCATGCTGATCTCGGGCACCATCGGCTGGTTTGTGCTGGTGTCGGGCGTGTCGGTGATCGAAGTGGTGTTCTGGCGCTGTGTGATCGGTGCGCTGACGCTGTTATTGGTGTGTGCGGTGCTGGGTTACCTGCGGCTGGATCTGCTCAGTTGGGCAACGCTCGGGCTGGCGATGCTCAGCGGCGTGGCCATTGTCGGTAACTGGCTGCTGCTGTTCGAATCCTACTCCCGTGCGTCCATCGCCATCAGTACGGCGGTGTATAACGTGCAACCGTTCATGCTGGTGATGCTGGCAGCCGTCTTTCTGGGTGAAAAAATCACCGTGCAGAAACTCGCGTGGTTGAGCGTGGCGTTCCTGGGGATGTTGGCAATTGTCACCGCCCATGGTGAGCAGCAGGCGGGCGGCGGGGATTACCTTGCGGGTATCGCATTGGCGCTGGGCGCAGCGTTCTTGTATGCGATTGCCGCGCTGATCATCAAGCGCCTGAAAGCCGTGCCACCGCACTTGATGGCGTTGATCCAGGTGGTCACCGGGGCCGTACTGCTGGCGCCCTTGGTGCCTTGGCACAGCTTGCCCGCAGCGACCAATGCCTGGGCGGCCTTGATCACGCTAGGCGTGGTGCACACGGGTTTGATGTATGTGTTGTTGTACGGAGCGATCCAGAAACTGCCGACAGCCATTACTGGCGCGCTGTCGTTTATCTACCCGATTGCGGCGATCTTCGTGGACTGGATTGCCTTCGGGCATCGCCTGGGTTGGCTGCAATGGCTGGGGGTGGCGGCCATTCTGCTGGCGGCGGCGGGGTTGCAGCGGGGCTGGTGGTGGCCCCGCTCCCACAGGGTTAGTGCGTACCCTGATAGATGATATTTTCCGGGTTGAAATGCTCCACGGCGCTGCCCGGCTGCGGCAACCCAAGGATATGCCCCTTGATCTTGCCCACCACGTGCATCTCGCAGGGCTTGCAGTCGAACTTCAAGGTCAGCACTTCGTCGCCGTGGATCAATTGCATCGGTGCCACCTTGGTTTTCACGCCGGTCACACCCTTGGCTTGTTTAGGGCACAGGTTGAACGAGAAGCGCAGGCAGTGCTTGGTGATCATCACCGGCACTTCGCCGGTTTCTTCGTGGGCCTCGAAGGCCGCGTCGATCAGCTTCACGCCGTGACGGTGGTAGAAGTCGCGGGCCTTCTGGTTGTAGACGTTGGCCAGGAACGACAGGTGCGCTTCCGGGTACACCGGTGGCGGTGAGGTCTCGGCCTTGCGCCCGCCCCGTGGGTGCGCTGCAACGCGAGCAGCGGTCAGCGCTTCGATCACTTCGCGGCGCAATGCCTTGAGCTGCGAGTTGGGGATGAAGAACGCTTGCGGCGCATCCAGCTCGGTGTGCGTGGCGTGGTATTCAGTGGTGCCGAGTTGGCCAAGCAGGTCACGCAGGGTGTCCAGCGCTTGTTCCGGTTTGTTGGCCACGCCGAACGGGCCGGGCAGGGTGACGCTGGCGCTGATGCCTTCTTCGCTGGTAGCGACGACGTGCAACTGATCTTCACGCAGGCGCGCGACCCAGGACAGACCAATGCGGCGTTCGGCCGAAGTCTTCAACAACGCTTGTTGCCAGTTATGGTCCAGGTTGCGGTTGAGCGGGTGATTGGGGCGCAACTGATGCAGGCCGGCCGGCATTTCGTTCGGCTCGACGCGGTAGCGGTAGCGTTTCTCGCCGTCTTCCTCGAACTCGCCTTTAGGCTCGGCGATGTTGGCGCGGAAACCCACCACTTCGCGCTTGACCAGCACATTGAGGCCGTCACCGTTGGACAGCGGCTCATGGGTGACCACTTGCAGGTCACGCTTGCCGGCTTTTTCCACCACACCCACCGGCAGGCCGGTGAAGGTCGGGGTGTCGAAGGCGCCGATGTCGATCTTGCGGTCGCTGACAAAGTAGTCGGTGCTGCCACGGTGGAAGGTTTTTTCCGGGTCGGGCAGGAAGAAGTGCGCGGTACGGCCGCTGGACGCGCGTGCCAGGTCCGGGCGGTCTTCAAGAATTTCGTCCAGGCGCTGGCGGTAGTAGGCCGTGATGTTCTTCACATAGCCCATGTCCTTGTAGCGGCCTTCGATCTTGAACGAACGCACACCGGCTTCGACCAGCGCACGCAGGTTGGCGCTCTGGTTGTTGTCTTTCATCGACAGCAGGTGCTTTTCAAAGGCCACGACACGGCCCTGATCATCTTTCAAGGTGTACGGCAGGCGACACGCCTGGGAGCAGTCGCCACGGTTGGCGCTGCGGCCATTTTGCGCGTGGGAGATATTGCACTGCCCGGAGAACGCCACACACAGGGCGCCGTGGATGAAGAACTCGATGGCGGCATCGGTCTCGTCGGCGATCGCGCGGATCTCTTGCAGGTTCAGCTCACGGGCCAATACCAACTGCGAGAACCCGGCCTGGTCGAGAAACTTGGCGCGGCCCAGGGTGCGGATGTCGGTCTGGGTGCTGGCGTGCAGCTCGATGGGTGGAATATCCAGCTCCATCACACCCAGGTCCTGCACGATCAACGCATCGACACCGGCATCGTAGAGCTGATGGATCAGCTTGCGTGCGGGTTCCAGCTCGTTGTCATGCAAGATGGTGTTAATGGTGGTGAAGACGCGGGCGTGGTAGCGGCGCGCGAATTCCACCAGTTGAGCGATATCGCTCACTTCGTTGCAGGCGTTATGGCGGGCGCCGAAGCTTGGCCCGCCGATGTAGATGGCGTCGGCGCCATGCAGGATCGCCTCGCGCGCAATGGCAACATCGCGGGCAGGGCTGAGCAATTCAAGGTGATGCTTGGGCAAGGACATAGTTTTTTTAGTCAGGCTTGTCACGGTTGAGGCGCGCATTGTAGCTGTGAAATGCCTGACCGGCATCTACCACAGGGCTGTCAGGCTTTGGCGGCCATGGCAGTGACCTCCACGCGCATGCCTTCCACGGCCAAGGCCGCAACGCCGACGGCGGCGCGCACAGGCCACGGCTTGGCGAAAAAGCGCTTGTAGACTTCATTGAAGGCGGCGCGATCGGCCATGTCCGTCAGGTAGATGGTCAAGTGCATCACCCGGTCCATGGCGCTGCCGGCTTTCTCCAGTGCAACCTTGAGGGCTTGCAGGGTGCATTCGCTTTGCAGGGTGATATCGCCCAGCTCCAGGCTGCCGTCGGCACGCGTGGGGATCTGGGTGGAGACGAGGATGCCGTTGAAGCCGACGACGTCGGAGGAAATCGAGTCGGCATCCGGGTCGGGGGTGTAGGACAGGTCGTGGTTGGCCATGGGCGCCTCTGGTTGGCGGGATCGAAAGGTGCCCATGGTCCCCGAAATAAACGCTCGGGGCAAACCGTTGACGGCAGTGCTTACTGCCAGCGTCGGAACAGCACGCTGGCATTTACGCCACCAAAGCCGAAGCCATTGGACAGCGCGTATTCAATCGGCATGTGCCGCGCTTGACCGCGCACCATGTCCAGGCCGTCGGCGAGCGTGTCCGGGTTTTCCAGGTTCAGCGTTACCGGCGCCACCTGATCACGCAGGGCGAGTACGGTAAAGATGGCTTCGATGCCACCGGCTGCGCCGAGCAAATGCCCGGTGGCGGATTTGGTCGAGCTGATGGCCGGGCTGCCGCTGGAACCGAATACCGCCTTGATGGCGGCCAGTTCGCCTTTGTCGCCGACGGGCGTAGAAGTTGCGTGGGCGTTGAGGTAGTGCACTTGCGCGGCGCCGATCCCGGCCTGACGCAACGCCTGGGCCATCGACCGACGCGCACCATCGCCATCCTCTGGCCCGGCGGTCATGTGATACGCATCGGCACTGGTGCCGTAACCAACCAGTTCGGCAATGGGGTGCGCACCGCGCGCCAGGGCGTGCTCCAGTTCTTCAATCACCAGAATGCCGGCGCCTTCGCCCATCACGAAGCCGTCACGCGCCTGGTCGAACGGCCGCGAGGCGCGCTCCGGGGTTTCATTGAAGTCGCTGGATAACGCGCGCGCCGCCGCAAAACCGGCCAGGCTGACCCGGTGAATCGCGGCTTCCGCGCCGCCGCAGACCGCCACATCGACTTCCCCGGCACGGATCATCCGCGCGGCATCGCCGATGGCCTGTACGCCTGCTGCACAGGCCGTTACCGGGGCGCCCAGCGGGCCTTTCAAGCCGTAGTTGATCGACACATGCCCGGCAGCCATGTTGCTGAGAAAAGACGGAATCGTGAACGGCGACAGGCGGCGTGGGCCCTTGCTGTCTGTGGTACGCACCGCCTCGGCAATCGCCGGGAAGCCGCCGACGCCAGACGCGATGATAGTGGCGGTGCGTTCCTGTTCTTCCGGCGTCTTTGGCGCCCAGCCGGCCTGTTTCAATGCCTCATCTGCCGCGGCGAGGGCAAACAGAATGAAGCGGTCCATCTTGCGCTGTTCCTTGGCCGCCAGCAGTCGATCCGGGTCAAAACCGGCGTCCGGGTCTTGCTGCACACTCTGCACCTGGCCACCGATGCTGATCGCCAGGTCACCGATCAATGCTTCAGGCAGGCGGCGAATGCCCGATTGCCCGTTCAGCAGGCGTTGCCAGGTGGCTTCCACATTGGCGCCCAACGGTGTCAGCGCACCCATGCCCGTCACAACGATACGTTTACTCATGATCCATCGACTCCGGTTGCGTTTAGGGATACACAGCTGTGGACGTCACTATCATCATGAAAGTAACATGACATTACACAAGTGTGTACCGACACCTAGGAACCCTTATGCAACGTAAGTCCCTCATCAGTGATGAATGCCCGATCGCCCGTAGCCTTGAGCGAGTAGGGGAGTGGTGGAGCATCCTGATCATGCGCGACGCATTACACGGCTTGCGCCGCTTCGATGAGTTCTCGCGCAGCCTGGGCATTGCGCCGAATATGTTGACGCGGCGCCTCAATGGTCTGGTGGAGGTGGGCATGCTGGAGCGTCGCCCCTACAGCCAGCGGCCACTGCGCTACGAATATGTGCCGACGGCCAAGGGCGAGGATTTCCGTATGGTGCTGATGTCGTTGGTGGCGTGGGGCAATCGGCATTACGCCGAGGAGGGCACGAGTGTCGAAGTGGTGGAGCGCCAGACGGGTCGGGCGGTGCAGCCGATGATGGCCACTGCCGAGGGGCAACTGATTCCGTTGGATCAGTGCGTGGTGCAGGCCGGCCCAGCCGCCAGCACGGGAATGCGCCAACGGCTGGAGTCGATCCCGCAGTGATTACAACAGGGTGAACGGGTAGTCGACGATCACCCGCAGTTCGTTCAACTTGCCATCGCCTTGGTCGGCATTCGATGAAACCATCGCGTCGCGCACCCGCAGCGACAGGTTTTTCGCCGGGCCGCTCTGGATCACGTATTTGGCTTCTACGTCCGTTTCGTGGTGGTCGCCATCGGCGCCGTAGTCGCCCACATAGGCGCTGTTGGCGGGGGTGTGGGTGCCGTTGATGTCCGAGCCGTTGATGTAGCGGGCCATGAAACTCAAGCCCGGCACACCGTAGCTGGCCATATTCAGGTCGTAGCGAATGCCCCAGGATTGCTCGCCCGGGCCGTTGAAGTCGCCCCACTGCACGGAGTTGGCCAGGTAGATCGAGTCGCCGCCTTCGCCCGCGCCGTTGTTGCCGGTGCCGATGTAGTCGAACGGCGTGTCGCCATGCACTTTCTGGAACGACAGCGTCAGGGTGTGGGCCGCGAGGAAGGAATACGCTGCCGCCAACGAATACGTGGTGTTGTTGATGGCCCCGGCCTTGGCGCTGCCGGTGTCGAGGGTGCGATACAGGTTGCCGTCCAGCGCCAGCGACTGGTCATGCCCCAGTGGAATGACGTAGTTGAGGTTGGTGTAGTACTGGCGCCAGATATCTTCCAGTTCGCCGGCGTACACGGTTGCGCTCAACGACGGCGTGAAGGTGTATTTGCCGCCGATGAAGCTCGCACTGTTGGCGGCCACATTGGCGTAGGTGGCATAGATATCGTGGTCATGGTTGCTGGTCATGCCGCTGTTGGTGCTGGTGAAGTGCCCGGCTTCCAGGTCCAGCCCGGCGATTTCGCTGCTGGTCAGGTCAAAACCCGTGGCGGTCTGTGGCAGCAGGCGGGTACCGCCCGTGGCAAAGACCGGCGCAGTGGGTTGCATGTCACCGAATTTCAACTGGGTCTTGGAAATCTTGACCTTCACTGCGGCGCCCACTGAGCCGTAGGCGTCTTCAGGGTCGCCATGCCGGTCGGTCGGCAGGTCGCCGGTGCCGGCGTCCCCGTGGGTGGCGTCCAGTTTCAGGCCGCCGTAGGCGTAGGCATCCACACCAAAACCGAGGGTGCCCTGGGTGAAGCCCGAGGCGTAGTTGAGCATGGCGCCTTGGGTCCAATCGCGGTTGTCCGCCTTGTCGCTTTGCCGGTCGCGATCGAAGTAGTCATTACGCAACAGGCCCGTGATGCTGCTGCCTTCGATAAAACCCTTGGCGTCTGCCTGATCCGTTACCGACTCGGCGAAGGCCACGTGGCTGATACTGGCACAGATGGCCAGTGTTAACAGGTTCCACTGTTTGTTCATGTTTATTTCCCCGGAATCATTAACGCGCGCGCAGAAACACCGCACTTATTGGACAGTGAATACAAGGTTATGGGCAGGTGTTTACAGGTGAGCGTAATGGCGTTTTTATTGTGCTCGACGTGGTTGTCGAGGCTGATTTTTATCATATTTTCCGGGGGGCGTAGCCGGGCGCCTGATTAAACTCAATTAATTAAACTTCACGTTGTTTAATAGAGTGAAGGTGTAGCGTTGATCGGGTCTTAGCCGCTCTGCTTCGACAAAAACCTTTGGTTTGCCGCCGCAGGCTCTGCGGCGGATTTTTTAATGCTTAGTTGGAAGGCTCTCTATCAATATTGATACATGGGCAAATGAATATTTCTACGCCAGTTACTCTTTTACATCCATGAACTCTTCGGCCCAGGCCACGTAGCTCTCAGGCAACGTGTACGTGTGGGTGAGTTCGGTCGCACTGAGGTTGGACGTACTGTGAGTCAGCTTGCGCTGGGCACGCAGGCTGTCGTAGGTGGCCTTGATTGACGCAAAGTAGGCGCCATGGCCGGCCACCACAATGCGCACGCCCAGGCTGGCCAGGCGCTCGCTGTCGTTGAGCTTTGGGTTGCCGTAGGTCACCAGCATCAGCGGCACCGTGAGGTTTTGTGCGATCTGCTCAAGGTGCTCGAAGTCCTTGACGCCCACCATGCAGATCCCGTCGGCACCGGCCTTTTCATACGCCTGGGTACGTGCGATGACGTCTGCGGTCGGCAACACGCCTGCGTTCGTGCGGGCAATGATCGACAGTTCCGGGTCGACACGGGCTTCAAGGGCTGCCTTGACCTTGCCGATGCCTTCCTCGACCGAAATCAAGTCCGTGGATTTACGGCCGAACTGCGCGGGCAAGAGGGTGTCTTCAATGGTCAGCGCCGCAACGCCGGCACGTTCCAGTTCTTCGACCGTGCGCATCACGTTCAGGGCATTGCCGTAGCCGTGGTCGGCGTCGGCAATGAAGGGCAATTGGGCCACGCGGCCGATACGGGTCGCCTGCTCCACAAACTCACTCAGGGTAATCAACGCAAAATCAGGGGCCGCCAGCACCTGCAACGAGGCGACCGAACCACCCAGGATGCCGACCTCGAAGCCCAGGTCTGCCGCGATCCGGGCAGACATGGGGTCGAAGACGGAAGCGGTTTCAACGCAGATTGGCTGGGCAAGCAGGTTACGGAAATTGCGGCGCAGCGCTGAGTGAGAAATTTTCGGCATGGTATTTCCTGGCTTTGGTCATCGTCGAGTGACGATCAATGTCTATTCATGGTTACGCGAGATTACCATGCACACGCACAGGGGATTGTGACGTTTGAGCTGGCGCAGGGGGCTAGCCCAGGGTTCTGCGCTTCACGGTGTGGCGATGCACCTGCCGAGTGCATCGCCCGCCGCGTGTTATTGACCGATGGCTGTGTACGATGTGCCCAGGTCGCTGGCCCAACCGTCAAGCACTGCCTTGACGTTGTCGGCGGTCATGACTTGCTTGTCGTTGTCCAGCGGGACGCCCGTGCCCTTGCGCACCACCGCGGCCACTACATCGCCGGTTGAACCATCCTCAAGCGACAGCTCCGTGGCGATTTCACTGTCTTGGTCACGGATGCCGGCGGCGGTACTCACGCCCGCTGCGACCAAGGTGATCGGCAACCACTCATAAAACCGCAGGCCCTGGGTGCTGGTGGCAACCCGCGTAATGGCGGGCCTTACCGTCAGGGTACCGGGTCCCGGTTGGGTGGCCAGTGGCACGACTTTGCCCAGTTCGGACCTGAGGGCCGAGTCGTAATAGCCGGTGATGTTGGCGAGTGTGCTGTGTGGAATCCGCGCGCTCGGCTTGATGGCGGGGTAGAACTGGCTGGGTGCCAGGTAGACCTGCTTGTAGCGGCCGCGCTTCAAGGCCGGGCTGACCCAGCTCAGCACGGTCTGCCCCGAGGGCGACTGCTGTTCGCTGAGTACGCTGTAATCGTGCAAGAAACCGGTGTACATCTCGGGTTCGACCTTTTTGCTGCTACAGGCCGAGAGGCTCAAGGTGGCAGCCAATAACAGCGGCAGTGAGCAGTGGTTTCGCATCAATGGGATTCCTTGGTTTTCGGGGCGTTTTCCGAGCACTCGATGTGCAGCTGGCCATGGGTCATGATCCAGTGCATGAGTTCGGCGATGGGAATGGAGTGGGCGTATTCGACCCAGCGGGCGGCGTCAGGGCTGTAATGCTCGAAGTAGCGGCGCAGCACGATCCGGTCTTGGTCAACCGCCAGCGCCAGGCATGCTTCCTGGAAAAGGATCGGGCTGTCCTGTTCCGGTGCCGTGGTGTGCTGGCTCAGGACCAATGGCCGTTTGGCGTCTTGCTCTTGCGTGGTATACCTGCTGTGCAACGTCTTCATGAAAGCCCCCTTTGAATCGACGGCCAGCAGGATGCCTGAGGGGCGTTGCCCGAAGATGTCCGGCTGATGTCCGCCACGAAGCAATGTTGCTCGATTGAAATAAATGACCCGGGCGCCGGAATGGTTTTAGATGTCTTCCTTTTTGGCCTGGGGAGCTATGTGAACGTGAGCAGACTGCTGATCGTCGATGACGATGTGGAAATTCTGTCATTGCTGAAGAAGTTCTTCGTCCAGCATGCCTATGACGTAGACGTGGCCCCGGACGGTGAAGCCATGTGGGCGGCGATCGCACAGCATCGGCCGGACACCATCATCCTCGACCTCATGCTGCCCGGCGAAGGCGGCCTTAGCCTGTGCCAGAAAGTGCAGGCCCAGCTGGGGATTCCCACCATCATGCTGACGGCCATGGGCGAGTTGAGTGATCGCATTGTCGGCCTGGAACTGGGCGCCGACGACTACCTGACCAAGCCGTTTGCCCCGCGAGAATTGCTGGCCCGCCTACGCGCGGTACAACGTCGCGCGGGCCAGCCAGTCAGCGTCCCAGGCGAGCGCTCACGGCCGGTGATTGCCTTCGCCGGTTGGCATCTGGATGTCACCTGCCGCGAGCTGCGTTCCCCCGAGAACGTGATGATTCCGCTGTCCGGTGGCGAGTTCGACTTGCTGGTGGTGTTTCTCGAACATCCGCAGCGCATCCTCACCCGCGAACAATTGATCGACCTGACCCACGGCCAGGGCCACGACGCCTTCGACCGCAGCATTGATGTGCAGGTCAGCCGGCTGCGGCGCAAGATCGAACCGGATTGCAAGCGCCCGGACCTGATCCGTACGGTACGCAATGGCGGCTATATGTTCACCGCCCAGGTCACCCGGTCGTGATCCGCCGCCTCTTGCGCCGCGACACCCTGAACCGTCGGATAGCCCTGACCATCGTCGCGGCGATGCTGGCTTCACTGGCCCTCAATGCCTTGTTCGTTCAGGTTGCCGGCGTCTGGGCGCGTCCGCCCATCGACCGCACTGGCTTACTGGAGCAATTGGCCGCGACGTCAAAAGTCATCGAGGCCGCGCCTGTGCCGTTGCGCTCGCAACTGGCGCAAGCGGCCAGCAGTGCCAGCCTGCACGTCACCTGGAGCGCCCAGCCAGCGGATTTCGGGCTTCCCACTCGCGGCAGCCATTTACAAGCCGGCAGTGTGCCAGGGCTGCAGGAATTGTTCGGTGTTGATCGAAACATCCAGGTGTTCAACCCGGACGATTGGCCCAGTGGCAGCGCCGAGGCACGCTATATGGCGCTCATCCAGCTGCACGATGGCAGCTGGTTGTCGTTTACGCCTTCTGAACGTAGCTGGGGGTTGAGCGCAAGCACGCGGATCGCAGTGATCATCGCCCTGGGGTTGATCGCGACGCTGTTGGTTGCCTGGGTCGCCACCCGGCAGTTGGCCATGCCGTTGCAACGCTTCGCCAGCGCCGCCAGGCGCTTCGGTGGCGACCTGCGGGCGCCGCCCATCGACATTGAAGGGCCCCACGAGATACGCCAGGCGATCATCGCGTTCAACACCATGCAGGCACAGATTCAGCATTTCATCGGCGAGCGCACGCACATGCTGGCCGCCATTTCCCATGACTTGCGCGCGCCGTTGACCCGGATGCGGCTGCGCAGCGAGTTCATGGAAGACCTTGACCACCAGCGCAAACTGATTCGCGATGTCGAGGAAATGCAGTCGATGATCAACGCCGCGCTGGCGTTCTTTCGCGAAGACACCGACCCGGAGCCCAGCACGGCATTCGACCTGTCGGAATTGCTGCAAACCATCATCGATGACTACCGCGACCAGCACATTGACGTCGACTTCAGCGGCCCGTCGCATGTGGTCTATCACGGCCGTCCGCTGGGGATCAAACGGGTGATCGTCAACCTGCTGGAAAACGCCACCAAATATGCCCAGCACCCGGGCATCACGCTGAGCGTGGGCCCTCACGCGATCTGCATCGAGGTCAGCGATGAAGGCCCGGGAATCCCCGAAACGGCCCTGGAGCGCGTATTCGATCCGTTCTTTCGCCTCGAAGCTTCGCGCAACCGCAATACCGGCGGGGTAGGGCTCGGGCTCTCGGCGGCACGCGCCATTGTTCGCGAACAGGGAGGCGATCTGACGCTGAGCAATCGCCACGGCCAAGGGTTGATGGCCCGGGTCGAGTTACCCCGGGCCTGCTAGGCCGTGCCCACGGGCTCCGGGCCTGTGAGTGGCTGGGCTTCCTGATGGTGGGTGCTGCCAATGAACATATACATCGCCGGCACCATGAACAGCGTCAGGATCGTGCCGATCGACAGCCCGGCGAAGATCACCAGGCCCATGTCATGCCGCCCCGCAGCGCCCGCACCCGAGGCCCAGACCAGTGGCACCACGCCCAGGACCATCGCGGCCGTGGTCATCAGGATAGGGCGCAAGCGCACGGCGGCGGCCTCTTCAATCGCCTCACGCTTGCTGCGGCCTGCGCGTTGCAACGCGTTGGCAAACTGCACGATCAGGATCCCGTGCTTGGTGATCAACCCCAGCAACGTCACCAGGCCCACTTGGGTGTACACGTTGATGGAGGCGTAGCCCATGGTGATGAAGGCCAGCGCGCCAAACAGCGCCGGCGGCACCGAGAACAGAATCACCACCGGGTCGCGGAAGCTCTCGAACTGGAAGGCCAGGGCCAGGTAGACGATCAGAATCGAGAACATCAGCAGCCCGAAGAACCCGCCGGACTCCTGCATGAACTGCCGCGACTCGCCGGAAAAGTCCGAGGTGTAGCCCGAGGGCGCCACGTTGTGCAGGATCGTGTTCAGTTTCGCCAGCAACTCCCCTTGGGCCACGCCACTGACACCGGACAGGGTTGCCGAGTTGAGTTGCTGGAAGTGGTTGATCGATTCCGGCTGCGTCGAGGTCTCGATATGCGCCACCGTACGCGCCGGGATCATCGCCCCCGAAGGCGTGCGGATGTAGTAATCGAGGATTTGATCCGGGTTGAGGCGGTCAACCTGCAACACCTGGGGAATGACTTTGTACGAACGCCCGGCGGTCGAGAAGTAGTTCACGTAGTTGCCGCCTAACGCCGCAGACAGGGCGGCCCCCACGTCCGCTTGGGTCATGCCCAGCGCAGCAATTTTTTCACGGTCAACCACCAGCCTGGCTTGGGGCTTGTCCAGTTTCAAATCCATGTCGGCGAACCAGAACAATTGTTGCTTCTGGGCCTCTGCCATCACCGCTTGTGCGACTTCATTGAGGTTTTCCACCGAGTCGGTGGTGGTAATCACAAATTGCACCGGCAAACCCTGGGCGCCTGGCAGCGATGGCAGTGGGAAGGCGGCGATGGTTGCCCCGGGTACCTGGTTCCACTTTTTCTGCAGGTCCAGGATCAACTGGGCCTGGGAGCGCGTCCGGTCGCCCCAGGACTTGAGCAACACGCCGCCCAGCCCCTGGTTGAGTGCAGGCAGGCCGGTCAGTTGGAACATCTGCGCGTATTCAGGTTCTTTGTTGGCGATCTGGAACGCCTGGTCGGCAATGCGCTCCATCTGCTGCGGCGAGGCCGTCGGCGGGCCTTTGATTTGCATGAAGACCAGCCCCTGGTCCTCGGTGGGGGACAGTTCGCTTTTGGCGGTCATGCCACTGGCGGCCACCAACAGGAACAGCACAAAGCCAAACGTGACCAGCACCGGCCAGACGTTCAGGCCGCCTGACAGTACACGGTGGTAACGCCGCCGCAGCCAGTCGAAATACTGATCGAGCCGCCGCGCGAAACGACCTTCTTCCTGCCCGGACTTGAACAGCCGCGAGGTCATCATCGGTGACAGCGTCAACGCCACCACGGCCGACACGGTCACCGCGCCCGCCAACGAGAAACAGAACTCCTTGAACAGGGCGCCGGTGAGCCCGCTGCGCAACCCGATGGGCACGTACGCAGCAATCAACACCACGGTCATCGCGATGATCGGCCCGCCCAATTCCCGCGCCGCAATCAACGCGGCCTCCAAGACGCCTTTACCTTCCTCCTTGATATGGCGGTCGACGTTCTCCACCACAATGATCGCGTCGTCCACCACCAAGCCTATCGCCAAGACCAGGGCGAGCAGGGTCAGCAGGTTGATCGAATACCCCAGCAGGTACATGACAAAGAAGGTGCCGACCAGCGACAGCGGGATCGCCACCAACGGCACGATCACCGCGCGGAACGAGCCGAGGAACAGGTAGATGACCACCGAGACGATGATCATCGCTTCGACCAAGGTCTTCACCACCTCGAAAATCGAGGTGTTGATGAACTCGGTGGAGTCATACACGATCTCGCCGCGCACGCCGGTGGGCAGTTGCGATTGCAGCTCGGGGAACGCTTCGCGCACGCTGGTGGCGACGGTCAGGATATTTGCCGTCGGCGCGACTTTGATACCGATGAACACCGAACGCTTGCCGGAAAACGCCACGCTGCTGTTGTAGCTTTCGGCGCCCAGGGTGACCGTCGCCACGTCCTCCAGGTACACCAGTGCGTCACCTTTGTGCTTGACCACCAGCCGTTTGAATTCATCCACCGTGTGCAAATCGGTGCCGGCCGTCAAATCGACCGTGACTGTTTGCCCTTTGGTGGAGCCGACGGCCGACAGGTAGTTGTTGTTGGCCAGGGACGTGGACACGTCCTGCGCCGTCACGTTATGGGCCGCCAGTTTGTCCGGGTCCAGCCAGGCACGCAGGGCAAACTGGCGCCCGCCCAGGATTTCTGCGGTTTGCACGCCCTGGAGCGAGTCCAGCTTGGGCTTGACCACCCGCACCAGGTAATCGGTGATGTTATTGGTGGGCAGTGTGTCGCTGTAGAAACCCAGGTACATGGCGTCTGTGGTCTGCCCGACGGCAATCGTGAGCACCGGCTCCTGGGCCTGTGCCGGAAGCTGGTTCTTGACCGAGTTGACCTGGGTGTTGATCTCGGTGAGTGCCTTGCTCGCGTCGTAGTTCAGCCGCAGCGTGGCGGTAATGGTCGAGATACCGGTGATGCTCGACGAGGACAGGTAGTCGATGCCCTGGGCTTGGGCGATGGCCGACTCAAGTGGCTGGGTGATAAAGCCGGCAACCGTGGACGCGTCTGCACCGTAGTAGGCGGTGGTGATGGTGACCACCGTATTCTCCGTGCGTGGCCATTGGTTGACGGGTAGCTCGAAGATCGAGCGCAGCCCCAGGATCAGGATGAACAGCGAGACGACCACGGCCCAGACCGGACGCTGAATAAAGGTATCGGTGAGTTTCATGGGACACCTTTAATGTTCTTGGGGCGTCGGAGCCGGGTCGTTGAGCGGCGCGGCGCTGTTATTGACCTGCACCGGCGAGCCATTCTTGAGCTTCATCTGGCCACTGGTGATCAGCAGATCGCCTTCTTTCACCCCAGACAGGATCGCAACCTGGTCGCCCCGGGTCGGCCCGGTCTTGATAAAGGTTTGTTGCGCTGTGAGCACGTCCTCGCCTTTGTCGTTTTTGCTCGAGGTAGCGATGAAGACCGTGGTGCCGTAAGGGTTATAGGTGACTGACGTCTGCGCAACGGTGAGGTAGCGCTGGGTTGCACCGGAATTGACCACGGCGCGAGCGAACATCCCGGGCACCAGGTTCTGCTTGGGGTTTTCGACGGTCGCCTCAATGGTGACGTTGCGGGTCGTCGAGTCGAATTGCGTGTCGATGGTGCTGATCCGGCCCGTGAAGGTTTGGTTGGCGAGACCGTCAGCGCTGACGGAGACGCTTTGGCCGATGGCGATAGCCTCCAGTTGGGTCTGCGGTACCGTGAAGTCGATGTAGATGGGGTCGAAGGTCTGCAGCGTGGCGATTTTGTCGCCGGGGTTGAGGTATTGGCCGGGGTTGACGCTGGTTATCCCGATGCGCCCGGCAAACGGTGCGCGGATGGTTTTTTTCGCCACCAGCGCGCGCTGTTGTTCGGCGGCGGCGAGCTTGGCCTTCAAATCCGCCGTGTCGGTGTCAACCTGGGCTTGGGAGATGGCATTCACCGCCAATTGGGCCTTGTCGCGCTTGAGCACGATCCCGGCCAGGTCGGCCGTGGCTTCAAGGGAGTGAAGTTGGGCGATGTCGGAATCGGCATTCAACTGCACCAGCAGCGCCTGGGCGTCAACGTTCTGGCCAGGCTTGAAGCCAATCGTACGTACGATGCCGCCCACTTCAGTGGTCACATCCACGCCTCTGACGGCCTTCATCGATCCCACCGCGGAGACACTCGGTTGCCATTCGGCGTACGGCACCTGCATGGCCGTGACCACGGCGGCAGGCAAGGGTACTTTTGACTGGGCGATCAGCGCCGAGATCTGCACAAATTTTACCCCGGCGATGATCGCGACAATCACCAGGACCACCACGACCATGATGAGCATGGGGCGCCACAGCCGGCGCTTGCGCGGTGGGCTGGGCTGGGGAGGCAGGGGGGAGGCGGTCTGGACGTCAGCCATGGAGGTTCTCACTGTATCAATGATTCAGTTCAGTCGAGCTTCGCCGCATCGCTGGGCGCGGCCTGCGTGCGGGGCGGCAGGATTTCGTGCCACGACGGCAGGCCAAAACGGTCAGGCCGGCCCTGGGTGGCGGGGTCAACGTCCGTGCGGTTCCACCAGCCGCCACCCAGGGCCTGGAAGAGCGCGGTGGTGTCGCTGTAGCGCGCGGCCTGGGTCTTGACGCGTGCCAACACGGTGTTCTGGTAGGTTTGTTGGGCGGTGAGCAAGTTGATGTACGCCACCGCCCCGAGGCGGAATTGGGCTTGTACCAGGTCCAGGTTGGCTTGCGCGGAGCGTTCAGCCGCGACCTGCTGGTTGAGCGCGTCGGCGTCGGCCTCCAGTGCCCGCAAGGCATTGGCCACGTCCTGGAACGCCGTCACCACGGTGCCCCGATAACGCGCCGCCGATTCGTCATAAGCCGCCACGGCCGCGCGTTTACGATGTTCAAGTGCGCCCGCATCAAATATCGGCTGGGTGATCGCCCCGGCGAGGCTCCAGACCCCGGAGCCCGACGAAAACAGCTGGGTCCCGCCCGCCACCGTGGAGCCCAGGGAGCCGGTGATGCTGAACTGGGGTAGCTGGTTGGCGACGGCCACGCCGATGTTGGCACTGGCCTGATGCAGTTGCGCCTGGGCCGAACGCACATCCGGACGCTGGCCGACGATGGCCGAAGGCAGGCTGACCGGCAGTTCTTCCGGTAGGTGCAGGGAGGCCAGGTTGAACCGTTCATCCCGGTCCTGGTTAGGAAAACGACCGAGGTAGGCCATCAACTGGTTACGGGTCTGGGCCAACTGCTTCTGCAGGGGCGGCAAGGTGGCGCGGGTTTGTGCCAGCGCAGTCTGCTGCGTGAGCACGTCAGTATCGCCGATGGCGCCCAACCGCCGCTGCGCTTGCAGAAGGTCTAACTGGCCGCTCTGCAGCCGGATAATCTCTTCGGTGGCGGCGACCTGATCGCGCACCGAGGCCAGGCTGATCGCGGTATTGACCACATTGGCGGTCAAGGTGAGGTACGTCGCTTCCAGCTGGAAGCGTTCGTAGTCGGCTTGCGCGGTGGCGGATTCGATTTGCCGGCGCGTACCTCCGAACACGTCCGGGGCATAGGACACGCTCAGCGACGCAGAACTTACCGTAAGAATCGGTGACGAGGGTGCCCCCGTCGTGACCCCGGACACCTTCTCGCGGGCTTTCTGTACATTGCCGCTCACCGCAGGGAACAACGATGCCTGGTCGGCATACACCCGCTCGTTGGCCTGGCGCAAGGCCGCTTGTGCGGCGCTCACATCCGGGTTGGCGCGCAGGGCTTCCTCGACCAAGGCATTGAGCGCGGGCGAGCGGAACAGCGTCCACCATTGCCCGGGAATATCCATGCCCGCGATCAGCCGTTGCGCGGCGCCGCCGGCATCGATGTCTGCCTGGGCGGTGCGGGTAAGTTTTTCGCGCGAGTAGTCGGCGTTCGCAGGTACATCGGGGCGTGCAAAATCGGGCCCTACGGTACAGCCGGCAAGGGCGATGCACAGCAGGCTCAACGGAGCCAGCAGGTGAGTGGAGCGAAAAAAGACGCTCAGGTGTGCTGCCTGTTGCGGGCCGGGTGCACGCTGCCGAGGCTGCTCTTTCATATTTACTCTAATTAATCAGTTGGTTAACTGCTTTTTTTGTTGAGCAATACATGCAGGTACATCGGGCCGGGCGGCTGGGAAGTGGCTCGACGCAGAGCAGATTCAAGTCAGTGTAGGTGGTGTCGGGCACTACGCAATGTCAGCCGATTTCCAGGGCAGGGCGGTCGCACATAAAAATGCGCATTTCGCATTAATATTGAATTAGGTTATGCGTAATAAGTATTTTACACGCGATGCTTATAACCTCATCTTAGGTGCCCTTACCCATTGCCGAGACCGCGCGCGCGGATCGACTTGAAATGCCCGCAACGGCATCTGGAGCGAACGTGCGTTACCTGACAAAACTGGCGGCCGGGCTGGCCGCCGCAGTGCTATGCCTGACGGCGAGTGCGCAAACCCTGGTGGTGGGCGACCAAAGCTACAACGCCCAAGCCGTGATGGAAGCCGCAGGCGTGCTGGACGATCTGCCTTACACCCTGGAGTGGAAGCAATTCACCGCCGGCTCACCGGTTGCCGAAGCGCTCAATTCCAACAGCCTGGATATCGGCTTGCTCGGGGATGCGCCTGTGTTGTTCCTGGGCGCCCTGGGCGCGCCGATCAAGGTGATTGCCGTCAGCCGGCAAAATCTCGACGGCGTGGCCATCCTGGTGAAACAGGATTCATCGATCCACAGCCTGGCGGATCTTGCGGGCAAGCGCGCAGCCATCTGGAAAGGCTCGTGGAGCCAGCAACTGCTGCTGACCGCGCTGGATAAAGCCGGCGTGCCACCGGACAGCCTGGAGTGGCGCTACCTCAGTGCCCTGGACGCCTCCCACGCGCTGGAAGGCGGCTCGGTTGACGTCATCGCCACCTGGGAACCCTACGTCACACAGCAGGAACGCCAGGGCGCGCGCGTACTCGCAACTGCGGATGGGTTGATCCCGGCCCAGAGTTTCGTGGCGGCCAACGCCAAGGCGGTGACTGCCAAGCGTGCGCAAATCAGTGACTTTCTCCAGCGTCTGAAAAAAGCCCGTGACTGGACCGGCCAAAGCCCGGCCAACACCGATGCGTATGCCGATGCCTGGGCTAAACGCACGCGGGCAGACGCCGACATCGCGCGCGCCTGGTTTGCCCGTGCGCGCGCCACCGTGGAGCCGATCACCGCCCAGTCGCCTGTGGAAGCGCAAAAGACCGTGGACTTTTTTGCCCGCCAGGGCCTGGTCAAGTCTTACCCGGCGGCCAGCCTGTTCGACCCTTCATTCGCGGCGTCCTTGCAGCCCGCCGTCGCGCAAACCCAGCCCTGAACGCTTGCAGGAACTCATTCGAAATGACCCAAAGACAACTCAAACTGGGCGCCCTGACGATGGGGTGCGGTGGGCCGGGCCGCCACAATCTGTGGCTTGACCCGCAACTGCCGGCCGATGCCAGCGTCAACATCGACTGGTATATCGACATTGCGCGCCAGGCCGAGGCCGCCCTGTTCGACTTGATGTTTATCGTCGACAGCCAGTTCATCACGCCGGGCTCACCCTCCCACTACCTCAACCGCCTGGAACCGCTGACGCTGTTATCGGCGCTCGCCGTGAGCACGCGGCACCTGGGCCTGGTCGGTACGCTGACCACCTCTTACAACTCGCCCTATAACGTGGCGCGGCGCCTGGCCTCCCTGGACCTGATCAGCAACGGCCGCGCGGGCTGGAACGTGGTTACCAGCGGCGATGCCGGGACCGCCGGCAATTACAGCCGCGATGAACATTATGATTACGCCACGCGCTACGCCCGGGCGGCGGAACACGTCCAGGTGGTGCAGGGGTTGTGGAACTCTTACGAGGACGATGCGTTTGTGCGCGACCGGGCCACCGGTCGGTTTCTCGACCCGAGCAAGTTGCACAGTCTCCATCACAAGGGCGAGCACTTTGCGGTGGCCGGCCCGCTGAATATCCAACGCTCACCGCAAGGCCAGCCGGTGATATTCCAGGCCGGGGATTCGGAGCCAGGTCGCGACCTGGGTGCCGCCACGGCCGATGTGATCTTCACCCATGCCGCCAGCATCGAGCAGGGCCAGGCGTTTTACCGGGATATCAAGGGCAGGGCGGTGCAACGCGGTCGCGACCCGGAGCAACTGCTGATCATGCCCGGCGCCGAAGTTTATGTGGGCGACACCGATGAGCATGCCCGTGAAATCGAGCATCACTACCATCAGGCCGATCATAGTTTTGAGCTCGCGTTGAAAGAGTTCGGGCGTCATTTCGGTTGGCATGATTTCAGCCAGTACGACCTCGATGCGCCGTTCCCCCAGCAGAGCCTGGAGGCTGCGCGCAGCAGCTTTTTTACCGCCGCCAAACGTATCGCCGACCAGGCACGCGAGAAAGGCTTCACCCTGCGCCAGGCCGTCGAGTTCGGCCGGCAACTGCGCCCAGGCACTTTCGTTGGCACGGCGGATACGGTCGCGCAGAAAATGGCGGACTGGCTCCAAGCCCGGGCCGTGGATGGTTTCAACCTCTACATCGGGCACCCGGTGCAGTTCCAGCGGTTCACCCAGCAGGTCATCCCCTTGCTGCAAGAGCGTGGTGTCTACCGCAGCGCGTATGAAGGCACGACCCTGCGTGAAAGCCTGGGCTTGGCGATTCCACGGTTTTAGCGGCCCACGCGCTGACGTACGCCGGCCACTCGGTTTGCGTTGCGTTAAGTGCCCCGTTTCGCATAACTGCTGTGCAGGCCCGGGGATTAATCCGCCAGGGAGCAATGCCTATAGTTCACTCACCCGCGCAGCGCACTCAAGGGCGCTGCGCGATCCTGCCAACAACCGAGGTGAGCCTGATGAACCGTGCATTCGAGCCCGCACTGAGCGATATCAACCAAGTGGACGCCGAGTACTTCGAGTACAGCAAAGCGGCCAACCCCATCAGTGCGAATCTGATCCCCCGGATTCCCTACCACAGCTTTCCCGCCTCGCTGTACGACAGCGGCCCCTCGCGTATCGTCCCACTGGACCTCAGCGATGCCTTGGAGTGTGAAGGCCCGGCGACAGGGCCGGGGCTGTGCGCGAACTTCATGCGCTTGAACAACGGCGATACGCTGGCCGTGCAACCCAACGCGACTTCGCAGGTGTTCTACGTGATCGCCGGGGAGGGCCGCGTGATTCAGGGCGAATATGAGATCCAATGGTCCAAGGGCTGCTTTATCGCTCTGCCCGGGTTGCAGGCGGCGCACTTTAGCGCCACCCAGGATGCGCGCCTTTACTATGTGCACGATGAGCCGCTGCTGCGTTACCTCGGCGTGACACGCAATGCCGACCGCTTTGCCCCGACGCTGTACCCCGCCGCATTGGCGAACGCGAAGTTACGTGAGGCCGCCGATGATCCCCGTGCGCAGGACCGCAGTCGCATCAGTATCCTGCTGGGCAATCGCAACTTTCCCCAGACGCGCACCGTGACCCATGTGCTATGGGCCATGTATGGGATTTTGCCGGCGGGATCGGTGCAGAAACCCCATCGGCATCAGTCGATTGCGCTGGATTTCATCATTGATTGCCCGGTGGGGTGTTATTCCCTGGTGGGGACCGAGCTGGATGCGGATGGGCACATCCGAAATGCGCAACGGGTGGACTGGTCGCCCGGCCTGGCATTCGTGACACCGCCTGGGTATTGGCATGCGCACTTCAACGAAGCGGATACCGAGGCGTTCCTGATCCCGATTCAGGACGCCGGGCTGCAAACTTACTTGCGCTCGTTGGATATTCGCTTCAGTTGAGTCATTTCCAAGCAGGTGCCTCGCCCAGTCGCTCGACGATAAAATCGATGAAACACCTGACCTTGGACGACACAATGCGCTTGGGCGGGTAGACGAACCAAACAGCAAAGGCCCGCTCAACACCGTGCAGGTGCCATTGCGGCAACCACACCAGCAAGTCACCGGCCTCGATGCTTCGGGCCACCAGCCAGTCTGGCAACAGGGCAAAGCCCAAACCTTGGCGTGCGGCGATCAACTGTGCGTCCAGGTCATTGATGCGCATACAGCGGTCATGCACCCGTGCTGACACCTGGCTCCCGGACACAAAGGTGATTTCGCCAGGGGCGCTCGTCCCCAGCACCGCAGGCACGCCCGCGAGATCGGCGGGTGTTGATGGAGCACGGTACTGCTGGGCAAATGCCGGACTGACCACCACGTGATACTGCCCGTCGCAGAGTTTGCGCGCCTTCAACGTGGAATCGGCCAGTTCGCCAATCCGAATGGCCAGGTCGACGCCGGAATGAATCAGGTTGACCTGGGTGTTATCCAGCACCAGCTCAACGCTGATTTGCGGGTAACGCGCCAGAAAATCGTTCAAGGCCGGGAGGATATGGTGGCGCGCAAACGCCGGCGGCAAGTTGAGTTTCAGGACGCCCCGGGGATGCTGGTTCAACGCAGACGTGGCCGCCTTGGCGTGTTCCAGCGCATCCAGGACACCACGGGCATGCACCAGAAACGTCTGGCCGCCTTCGGTCAAGTGTAACGTGCGTGTCGAACGGTTGAACAACGCGATGCCAAGGTCCTGCTCAAGGTCCTTTACGTAGCGTGAAACGGTGGACGCCTTGATGCCCAGGCGTTCGGCTGCGCGGGAGAAGTTGTTGCCGTTGGCGGCCTCGACGAAGGCGGTGAGGGCGGTGAAGTAATCCAAGTGCGGCCTGCACAACGTGACTGATGACGAAGCTACTGTAGGCGTCGGGTTGCTGCATCTCCACCCATTTATGCTCAGTGCTGCGCGGTCAACGTCTTTTCGCGTTCGGCGGGGCGTCCACCAACCTCAGGTTGGCGGCGATATACAGCCCCAGGATTGTGCGTTTTTTCTCTACATACTCACAGAACACCAGCGCAGTGTTGGGCAGTTGCGCGCTGTCGAGTGCCGGTTTTACCAGCATTTTCTTGCCCCCCGAGCGCAGGCGTACATATTGCCCAGGCTCGAAGGTGCTCACGGGCGCGTCTCGACCACGGCCAGGTCGGGCGGGTTCTCCCAGGCGCCGCCCAGCGCGGTGTACAGGTTGACGTCGCTCACCAGCTGCGCCAAGCGGTCCGTGATCAGCGCCTGTTGCGAGGCGAACAACGAGCGTTGTGCGTCGAGGAAGACCAGGTTGCTGTCCATGCCGAGGCGATAGCGGCGTTGCGCAAGGTCGTAATACGTCTGGTCCGCCCGCACCAAATCACGCTGCGCGCGCAGTTGGTCGTTATAGGTCTGGCGGGCCGCCAAGCCATCGGCCACTTCCTGGAACGCCGTCTGGATGGCTTTTTCATACTGGGCGACGCCGATGTCCTTTTGCAGCTTGGCGTAGTTGAGGCTTGCGCGCAGGCTACCGGCATTGAAGATCGGCAGGTTGATCTGCGGCTGGAACGTCCAACTGCCCGAGCCGCCCTTGAACAGGCTGGACAGTTGAGCGCTGGACGCACCGGCGTTGGCGGTCAGGCTGACACTGGGAAAAAATGCCGCGCGGGCGGCGCCGATATTGGCGTTGGCGGCTTTGAGCTTATATTCGGCTTGCAGGATATCGGGTCGGCGTTGCAGCAGGTCAGACGGCAGGCCCGCAGGCACTTGGGCGATCAGGTCGCTGGCCAGCGGCCGGGCCGGCAAGGATTCGGGCAACGTGGTGCCGACCAGCAGTGTCAGGCTGTTGCGGTCCTGCGCGACTTGGCGTTCATAGCGGGCCAGGTTGGCACGGGCACTCTCGACGCTGGTCTGCGCCTGTGCGGCGTCCAGCGAGGACGCCACGCCCTCATCCAGGCTGCGCGTGGTCAGGCGCAGGCTTTCCTCGTAGGAGGCCAGGGTCTGGCGCGTCAATTCCAGTAGCTCCTGGTCGGCGCGCCAGGTCAGGTAGGCATTGGCGACGCTGGCCACCAGGCTCAGTTGCGCACTGCGCTGGGCTTGCTCAGTGGCCAGGTATTCCTGCATTGCCTGTTCGCTGAGGCTGCGCACGCGCCCGAAGAAATCCAGTTCGTACGAACTGATGCCCAGCGTTGCCGAGTAGGTAGAGGTGATCGCCGACTTGCCTGTCCGGGTGATGCTCGCCGGTACCCGCTGGCGGTTGCCGCTGCCATTTGCGGAAATAGCCGGGAACAGGTCGGCACGTTGGATCTGGTATTGCGCGCGGTAAGCCTCGACGTTCAGGGCCGCCACACGCAGGTCGCGGTTCTGGGTCAGGGCAGTCTGAATCAGTTGCTGCAAGGCCGGGTCGTGAAACAACGTACGCCACGCCTGGCGGGCAGCGTCTTGACTGACCGCGCCTGTGCCAGCGGCATAGGCCGGGCCCTGTGGGTACTGGGTCGCCACTGGCGCCGCAGGCTGGTGGTAATCGGGGATGAGTGAGCATCCCCCCAACGCCACTGCAACCGTCACCAGGGAGAAAGCAAACTTGTTCATTGGCCAGCCTCATTTGAAAGGGAGCAGGGGTTACAGCGCAGTAACCCGTTTCTTGAGTGGTGCTAGGCGCCGACCATCCATTTGGTCAATCCATGTCGGCCGCTGACCCCAAGCTTTGCGGTTGCACGCTTGAGATAGGTTTCGATAGAGCTGTTTTTGAGCTGCAGTTTTTCCGCTATTTCCGGCACCGTTCCACCATTGAGCAAGCCCAGGCAAACTTCCTGTTCGCGGGTCGACAACGTGATGTCGCAGAGGGTCAGGCGCTTTTGAAACTCGCGTTGAATATGCGTCGGCTCCTGATCGGCAATCGGGGTCGCCATCCAACTGCCCATTTTGCGCAGCGTGCTCTGGCGACTGAACTGGGCATAGCTTTCAATCAGCGGCAGCAGGGCGTCGGAGAGATTCTTGAGCAGCGACAATTGGCTCAGGGAATAGTCTTTTTGCGTGTGCGATCGATACAGGTTCACCACGCAGCGCCGGTTGCCGTCGCGTGACACCAGCGCACACTGGTGCGCGGCAATCCGCGAGACCTTGCCTGCCGCGCCTCTCGTGCGTGTTTTCTGCCGGATCAGCAGCGAGCCTTCCATGTCCAACATTTCCTTGAGCAGCGAGTCGTTGGCGGCGGGGCGGGGGGCGTCGGGCGCGGGGATGTCGGCAGGGTCGCCGGCGCTGCCCAGGGCCTTGATATCGACCACGTGAGTGTTTGACTTATCGAAGGTCCATTCGCTGAGCGTCAACGCCGTGACCGGCAAGAGCTTGTCGATGAGCTTGAGCATGTTGAGTGCGAAGTGATCCTGATCGGTGCTGGAAATCAACTCACCGAGGATGAAGTAGAAGTGCGGGCTGTCCGCATTTCGAATGCCGCTCAGATCCATAGTGCAATCGTCCTTGATAGCCACGTTTTTATAAGTTGTGGGTGAGCGATCAACGCTGCCATCGTCCACTCCTGAAGGGTCTAGCTCGGGTCCGTATTAGGCCCATTCATTGTGTGCCGGTCTGTAATGGAAAGCGGGGACATTCAGGCCACGCCCGCTTCACGACCGCGTATTTGCCTCGGTCAGTGTTTTGTACAGGCTTTCTGGGACAGCCGATTTGCGGGCAATCCGTACACTTGGCGGCTCCGGCACCCTGGCCGGTTGCAGCGGTTTGCCTGACGGGCAATGCCCGGTCTTGAGTGTATTTAAGGAGTTAATCCATGAACAAAGAGCATGAGAAGCCGCCCAAGCCGGGCTCGGTCTTGCGCCTGCTTTGGCAAAATCATCCCTGGCTAGCCTTCTTTTCACTGGTCACCGGCATCGTCAGCGGCGTGGCGGCGATCGCGGTGGTCAACGTGATCAACCTGGCGATCTATGAGCAGGGATCGCGGCTGCACTTGCTGTATTGGTTCGTCGGTTTGAGTGTGGTGGCGCTGGCGTTTCGCAATGGGGCGACCTTGTTTCCCGCGTACGCCAACATGCAGTTGATGACACGCTTGCGCATCGCGCTGTGCCAGAAAATCCTCTCTTCGCCCCTCGAAGAAGTCGATCGGCGTGGCCCGCCCAACGTGCTGACGCTGTTGACTACCGACATTCCGCAGCTCAATGCAACGCTGCTGGTGATGCCGGTGATGCTGGTGGAGTCTACGGTGTTCATGCTCGGTCTGGCTTACCTGGCGTACCTGTCATGGACGGTGTTTGCCTTGACGCTGGCACTGCTGGCGGTTGGCGCAATGCTGTACATCCTCCTGTTCCTTGGCGGTGTTAAGTTCACCAGCCGCGTGCGTGATGAATTCACTGCCTTCAACGAACACACGCACGGCCTGGTGTTCGGCCTCAAGGAGCTCAAGCTCAACGGCATTCGCCGGCGCTGGTTCGGCCGCTCCGCCATCAAGGAGTCATCCACGCGGGTGGCGCGGTTCAACTTCATCGAACACCTGTGGTACCTCGGTGCCGAAAACATGGGGTTGGTCACCCAGTCATTGCTGATCGGCAGCCTGGTGTTCGTGTTGCCATTGCTGATGGTCACCAGCAGTCAGGTGCTGACCGCCAGCGTCCTGACCGTCCTGTACATCCTCGGGCCGCTGGGCTTGTTGATCAGCACCATGCCGGTCATGGCCCAAGGGCGGGTGGCGATCAACCGTCTTGCCGAGTTTGGCTTCTTTATCAACGAACACCATGCCGAACAGGGCGAGCCGGATAACACCAATGTGCTGCGCCTGGAGCACAAGAAGCCCTGGCACCAGATCGCGCTCAAAGGCGTGGTGATGAACTATCGCGGCGCAGATACCGAGAGCGGCTTTGCGCTGGGGCCGGTCGACCTGACCATCAACAGCGGCGAGTTGATCTACATCATCGGTGGCAACGGCAGTGGCAAAAGCACCCTGGTCAAGGCGTTGTGCGGGTTATATGTACCGCAGGCCGGGCAGATTTTGCTTGATGGCGTCGCCGTCAACGATGAGACCCGCAGCGATTACCGCGACCTGTTTTCTGCCGTGTTCAGCGATTTCCATTTGTTCAACCGGCTGATTGGCCCGGAAGGCGAGGAGGTTAATCCGCAACTGGCTCAGAAGTACCTCGCCGCCTTGGGGTTGGCCGACAAAATCAAGATCGAAGGGCTGGGGTATTCCACCACCAAAGAGCTGTCCTACGGTCAACAGAAACGCCTGGCGCTGGTGTGTGCCTACATGGAAGACCGCCCGGTGTATGTCCTCGATGAATGGGCGGCGGACCAAGACCCACCGTTCAAACGCTTCTTCTACGAAGAACTGCTGCCGGAACTTAAACGGCGTGGCAAGACCGTGCTGATCATTACTCATGATGATCAATACTTCCAGTTAGCCGATCGAATCGTCAAGTTGGTCGATGGCCATATTGTCTCCGATGTAAACCTGGTCGCCCAAGACCGTCGCGCCTGATCCATACATCGTCCAAACGTGTCCCCAGGCACGCCACCCATAGCGTCTAAAGTTAGGGGTGGCGTGCTTTTTTGTTTTCTAAAAAATGCTTATAGATCATGTAGATAAAGTCGACATTGCGAAATATTTCAATGTCCGTTGATTGTCCGGGTTTCAGGTGACATACAGCCCAAAGCGCCGGTGCTTAAATTTGCCAATACGGTCGTCAGGTGACGGGTGGGCGGCTGTTTTTATCGGAATGAAAATGTCGGGTACGCGACTTTAATCAATCTTGAGTCTGACGTTTTCAACACTTCTAGATCGTGTTCGCCTCAACTTCCCTCGCTGCTGCGCTGTGACCCAGGTGGCACTGACAAATCTCTGAGAAGGCATTTATGAAACGTTTTTCTGCAGTGGCCATGGGCGACTTTGTCGCGAAAAAAATCCCGTCATGCAACCTTGCCGTTGCAGGTTTTGTCGCGCAGGTGACCGCATGAATGCGTCCCTGCAGCCACCGCAGACATTTCCCCTGACCGCCGCGCAGAAAGCGATCTGGCTGGACCAGATCAGCCAGGGCGAGTCGCCGCTGTACAACATCGGTAGTTACCTGGAACTCAATGGCCCGGTCAGCGCAGAGCGGATGCAACGTGCTGTCGAAGTCCTGGTGGACAAGCACGACGCTTTGCGTCTCTCGCTGCTGGACGCTACCGATGCCGAGGGGGTGCCACTGCAACTCATTGCGCCAAGCGTGCCGGTGGCGGTGCCGCTGTTTGACGTGTCTGAACAGGCCGATCCTTTCAGCGCTGCGCTGGCGTTGATGGAGGCGCACATGAGTCGGGCGTTTTCCCTGACCCAGGCGCCACTGTTCCGCTTCTTCCTGATCAAGCTGGGCGAGGCGCATTACTACTTAGCCAGCCAGGCCCACCACGTCATTCTCGACGGCTGGGCCTTCGGTGAAATGCTGCAATCGTTGGGCGGCATTTACAGCGACCTGGCAAAGGCCCGGCAGCCCGATATGGAGACCAGTTCTTATGTCGACTTCATCCATGACGACGCGCGCTACCGCGAGTCGGCCCGTTATGAAAAGGACCGCGAGTACTGGCAGCACAAATATCAGACGTTGCCCGAGCCCCTGTTCGCCCCGCGCCACCAGGACCAGTACGCCCATGGCAAGGCCCCTGGCCGGCATTACATCCGGCCGTTCCCGGTGGTGTTGCACGAGCGCATGGGCGAGCTGGCGAAAGCCTGCCAGGCCTCGACGTTCCATGTGTTGCTGGCGGCGATGTATGTCTACTTCACCCGCGTGACCCAGCGCGATGAGTGGGTGGTGGGCCTGCCGTTGCTCAACCGCTCGGCCAAGTTCAAGTCCACGGTGGGCATGTTTACCCAGGTCAGTGCCGTGCGCTTCAGCCTTGGTCGCGAGCTGACCTTCAGCGCCCTGGTCGGCGCCGTACGCGATGCGCTCAAGCAGGATTATCGCCACCAGCGTTTCCCGCTGAGCGGCATGAGCACGCGGGCGGAAGGCGGCTCGCTGTTCGACCTGACGTTGTCCTACGAACAGGATGATCACCTGTACCAGTTCGCCGAGCAGCGTGGGCACTTGGTCAAAGTCACCAACAACCACGAGCAGATGCCCCTGGCGTTCCACCTGCGGGCGAGCAATCACAAGGACAAGGCATGGGCGCACTACGTCTATAACGAGGCGTATTTCAACGCCGGTGAAATCGAGGCATTGGCCGAGCGCTTTACCTATGTACTGGAGCAAGCGCTGGAGAATGCCGAGCGTGCGGTGAGTGAGTTCTCGTTGATCACCGAAACCGACCATGCGCTGATGCAGCACTGGAATGCCGGCGTGGGCAGTTACCCCAGCCATGAGACGATCCATGGGCTGTTTGAGGCTCAGGCGGCTTCCCACCCTGATGCGACGGCACTGATGTTCGAAGATCTGCGCCTGAGCTACGGCGACCTGAACCGCCGTGCCAACCAGGTTGCGCATCGCCTGTTAAGCCTGGGTGTGCGCCCGGATGATCGCGTGGCGATCTGCGTCGAACGTGGCTTGGAGATGATCGTCGGTCTACTGGGCGTGCTCAAGGCGGGTGCCGCTTATGTACCGATTGACCCGGCCTATCCGCAGGAACGCATCCGCTACACCTTGCAAGACAGCGCGCCGGTCGCGGTGCTGGTACAGCAGGCGACTCACGCCCTGGTCGCCGAATTGTCGGTGCCGGTGATCGACCTGGACGCCTGCGACTGCCAGGCTGAATCGACCGATAACCCTGACGTTGCGGGTCTCACCTCAGCGAACCTGGCGTACGTGATCTACACCTCCGGCTCCACCGGCCTGCCCAAGGGCGTGATGATCGAACACCGCAATGTGGCGCGCCTGTTCAGCGCCACCGAGGCGTGGTTCAACTTCAATGATCAGGACGTGTGGGCGCTGTTCCACTCGTTTGCCTTTGACTTCTCCGTATGGGAAATCTGGGGTGCGCTGATCCATGGCGGGCAGTTGCTGATAGTGCCGCAGCTTACCAGCCGTTCGCCGGACGCCTGTTATGCCTTGCTGTGCAGCGCGGGTGTGACCATCCTCAACCAGACGCCGAGTGCCTTCCGCTCGTTGATCGCTGCCCAGGGCCAGAGCGAGCTCAAGCACGCCCTGCGCCAGGTGATCTTCGGTGGCGAAGCCCTGGAGCCCGGGCTTCTCAAGCCCTGGTATGCGCGCATGGCCAACGCCGGTACCCAACTGGTGAACATGTACGGCATCACCGAAACCACCGTGCACGTGACCTATCGCGCGCTGGCCGCCGCAGACGCCTACCGGGTCGGCACCAGCCCGATTGGCGGGCGGATCCCGGACCTGCGTGTGTACCTGCTCGATGCCCGGGGCCAGCCCGTCCCGCATGGCGTGGAAGGTGAGTTGTATGTGGGTGGGGCAGGGGTGGCGCGCGGTTACCTGAACCGGCCGGAGTTGAATGCCGAGCGTTTCCTCAACGACCCGTTCGATGGCACGCCGGGCGCGCGCATGTACCGTACCGGTGACCTTGGCCGCTGGCAGGCGGACGGCAGCATCGACTACCTGGGGCGCAATGACGACCAGGTGAAGATCCGCGGTTTCCGCATCGAGCTGGGTGAGATCGAAGCGCGCCTGGCCGCCTGTGACGGTGTACGCGAAGCCGTGGTGATTGCTCGTGAAGACGAGCCCGGCGACAAGCGCCTGGTGGCCTACCTCATTGCCTGCGAGGGCGCCGAACCGTCGGCTGCCGAGTTGCGCACGCAGTTGTTGGCGTCGCTGGCCGACTACATGGTGCCCAGCGCGTTCGTCGTGCTGGAGCGCTTGCCGCTGACCACCAACGGCAAGCTCGACCGCAAGGCCCTGCCGGCGCCGGATACCGAGGCTTATGCGCGGCGCGAATACGCAGCGCCGCAGGGTGAACTGGAAACCACCCTGGCACGCCTCTGGAGCGAACTGCTGGGTGTCGAGCGGGTAGGGCGCCACGACCAGTTCTTCGAGCTGGGCGGTCACTCGCTGTTGGCGGTCAAGCTGATCGAGCGCATGCGCCAGGTCGGCCTGAACGCGGATGTGGGCGTGCTATTCGGTCAACCGACCCTGGTCGCGTTGGCCGCTGCCGCCGGCAGCCGACACCAGGTGCACGTGCCGGCCAATGCGATCCCGGCCGGTTGCACGCGGATCACCCCGGCCATGCTGCCCCTGGCGCAGTTGCCACAGGAACAGATCGACCGCGTTGTCGCCGCCATCCCCGGTGGGGTCGCCAACGTACAGGACATCTATGCGCTGGTGCCGTTGCAGGAAGGCATCCTGTTCCATCACCAGGCCAGCACCGACGGCGATCCCTACCTGCTACAGGTGGTGTTGCGCATGCACAGTCGCGAGCAGGTGCAGGGCTTTGCCGACGCCTTGCAGCAGGTGATCGACCGCCACGATATCTTGCGCACCTCGATGGCTTGGCAGGGGCTGGACGAACCTGTGCAAGTGGTCTGGCGCGCAGCGCAGCTGCCGGTGCAGCACGTGCAGTTCGACCCGGCACTGGGTGATGTTGCCACGCAACTGTCCACATGCTTGGACCCGCGTCACACGCGCCTGGACCTGACGCGCGCACCGCTGATGGCCCTGCATTTTGCCGAAGACCGGCCGGGCACCGGCTGGGTGGCTGTGCTGCAGTTCCATCACCTGATCGATGACGCCACCTCACTGGCGCTGCTGGGCCAGGAAATCGAGGCGCTGGCGCAAGGCCGTGGCGATCAACTGACGCCATCGGTGCCGTACCGCAACTACGTGGCACAGACCCGCCTGGGCATCAGTCAGGCCGCTCACGAGGCGTTCTTCCGCGAGATGCTCGGCGATGTCGACGAGCCGAGCTTGCCGTTTGGCCTGCAGGATGTGCAGGGTGATGGCCAAGGCATCACGCAGGCCAGCCTGCCCGTGGCGCCCCTGCTCGGCCAGCGCCTGCGTGCCCAGGCCCGACGCCTGGGGGTCAGCAATGCCAGCCTGCATCACTTGGCGTGGGGCCAGGTGGTCGGGCATCTGGCCGCGCGCCGCGACGTGGTGTTTGGCACGGTGTTGATGGGCCGCCTGAGCAGTGGCGAGGACGCCGACCGTGCCTTCGGCATGTTCATCAATACCTTGCCGCTGCGCGTTGAAGCCGGCGACCAAGGCGTTGAAAGCGCACTTAAAACCACCCACGCACGATTGGCCGCCTTGCTCGGCCATGAACATGCGCCGCTGTCCCTGGCGCAACGCTGCAGCGGCGTGGCAGCCCCGACACCGTTGTTCAGCGCACTGCTCAACTACCGGCATGCCGCGGTCGGCGCACAATCGGCGCAGGATGCCGGCAAGGCGCTGGCCTGGGCCGGGGTGGAAATCGCCGGTGGCGAAGAGCGCACCAATTTCCCGCTGATGTTGTCGGTGGACGACCTCGGTGACGCGTTTGGCCTGAGCGTCCAGGCCGTGGCCGGCGTCGATCCGCAACGCGTCTGCGGCTACATGCACCGGGTGCTGGAGGCCATCGCCGACGCCCTGGAGCACCAGCCACACCAAGCCCTGCATGACCTCGCTATCTTGCCGGATGCCGAGCGCCGGGAAGTACTCGCTGGCTTCAACGCCTTCGCGGTCGATTACCCGGCCACTGCGACGGTGCATGCGCTGTTCGAAGCGCAGGCGCAGCGTCAGCCTGACGCCATGGCTGTGACCTACGAAGGCCAATCCCTGAGCTACGGCGAGCTGAACACCCTGGCCAACCGGATTGCCCACCGCCTGATCGCTGACGGTATCGGCGCCAATGACCGCGTGGCGATCTGCGCCGAACGCAGCGTGGAGATGGTCGCCGGCCTGTTGGCGATTCTCAAGGCGGGCGCCGGCTACGTGCCCTTGGACCCGGCCTATCCGGATGAGCGCCTGGCGTACATGCTGCAAGACAGCGCGCCCAAGGCCCTGCTGACCCAGCAGCGCCTGGCCCGGCGTTTCAGCCCGTCCAGCGTGTCGATCTTGCTGCTCGATGCCGCCAACGTGAGCGACGGTTACCCTGCGCACAACCCGCAGGTGAGTGATCTGGGCGCCGAGGCCCTGGCCTACGTGATCTACACCTCCGGCTCCACCGGCCAGCCCAAGGGTGTGGCCATGCCCCACGGGCCGCTGGTCAACCTGATGCACTGGCAGATTGCGCAAACCCTGGCCGACGGCCGCCCGGCCCAACGCACCTTGCAGTTCGCCGCACTGGGCTTTGACGTGGCCTTCCAGGAAGTCTTCAGCACCCTGTGCGCTGGCGGTGAACTGTCGCTGATTGCGGGCGATTTGCGGCTCAATTTCCGCGAACTGTTCCGGCACATCTGCGAGCAAGGCGTGCAGCGTTTGTTCCTGCCGTGCATTGCCCTGCAAGCCCTGGCCGAAGCCGTGGCCCAGACGCCTGAACTGTGGCGTTTGCCCTGCGTGCTGAGCGATGTGATCACCGCCGGCGAGCAACTGCGTATCAGCGAACCGATGCGTGCGCTGTTCGAGCGCCTGCCCAACTGCCGCCTGCACAACCACTATGGGCCGACCGAATCCCACGTCACCACCGCCTTGACCCTGGACGGTGATGCGGCGTCCTGGCCGGTGTTGCCATCGATTGGCGTGCCGGTGGCCAACACGCGCATTTACCTGCTCGACGAACACCTGCAGCCGGTGCCGCTGGGTGTCGCCGGTGAGATCTACATTGGCGGCGCCTGCGTGGCCCGTGGCTACTTGCACCGCGATGACCTGACCGCCGAGCGCTTCCTGGCCGACCCGTTCGTGCCCCAGAGCCGCCTGTATAAAACCGGTGACCTGGGCCGCTACCAACGCAACGGCGAGATCGACTACCTGGGCCGCAACGATGGCCAGATCAAGATCCGTGGCTTCCGTGTGGAACTGGGCGAAATCGAAGCGCGCCTGTCCCAGCACCCGGGCATCCGCGATGCGGCGGTGCTGGTGCGCGAAGACAGCCCCGGCGACAAACGCCTGGTGGCCTATTTCACTGCCCACGCCGAGGCGGCGCCAAGCGCTGTCGACGAACTGCGCGCGCACCTGCAAACGCTGCTGCCCGACTACATGATCCCGGCGGCCTATGTGCAACTGGACGCACTGCCGCTGTCGCCCAACGGCAAACTCGAGCGCCGCGCCTTGCCGGTGCCGGATGTCGAGGCCTTTGCCAGCCGTGAATACGAAGCGCCGCACAACGCCATCGAAACCACCCTGGCCGAGCTGTGGAGCCAGGTGTTGGGCGTGGCCAGGGTAGGGCGCCAGGACAACTTCTTCGAACTGGGCGGCCACTCGCTGCTGGCGGTCAAGCTGATCGAGCGCATGCGCCAGTTGGGCCTGAGCGCCGATGTACGCGTGCTGTTCGGCCAGCCGACACTGGCGGCCCTGGCCGCAGCGGTGGGCGGTGGCAGTGAAATCCAGGTGCCGGCCAACCGTATCCCGGCCGACTGCGCGCACATCCGTGCCGACATGCTCAGCCTGATCGACCTCAGCCAGGACACCCTCGACCGCATCGTCGCGCGGGTGCCGGGCGGCGCGCGCAATGTGCAGGACATCTACCCGCTGGCGCCGTTGCAGCAGGGCATCCTGTATCACCACGTCACCAGCGAGCAGGGTGATCCTTACCTGTTGCAGGCCACGTTCAGCCTGGAAACCCGTGCGCAACTCGACAGCTTTGCCCAGGCCCTGCAAGCGGTGATCGACCGCCATGACATCACCCGCACGGCGATCCTCTGGGACGACCTCGAACAGCCGGTGCAGGTTGTGCTGCGCCGCGCCGAACTGCCTCGCGAAGCCCTGCAGTTCGACCCGGCCCAGGGCAGTATGTTGGAGCAGTTGCACGCGCGCTTCGACCCACGCCAGGTGCGCCTGGTGCTGAGCCAGGCGCCGCTGCTGCACCTGGCCTATGTGCACGATGAAGCCAACCAACGCTGGCTGGCGATGTTGCTGTTCCACCACATCGCCATGGACCACACCGCACTGGATGTGATCAGCGAAGAAGTGCTCGCCTACCGCAGCGGTGGCTTCGCACAATTGGACGCGGCGATGCCGTACCGCAATTACGTGGCACAGGCGCTGTTGGGTGTCAGCCAGGCCGACCACGAACAGTTCTTCCGCGAGATGCTCAGTGACATTGATGAGCCAACCCTGCCGTTTGGCTTGCAGGAAGTGCAGGGCGATGGGCTGTCGGCCGAGGAGGCCAAGCTCCAGCTGGATGCACCGCTGTGCCGGCGCTTGCGTGCGCAGGCGCGGCATCTGGGCGTCAGCGCCGCCAGCCTGCATCACCTGGCCTGGGCGCGGGTGCTGGCCAGCGTCAGTGGGCGTGATGAGGTGGTGTTCGGCACCGTGTTGCTCGGTCGCATGCAAAGTGGCGATGGCGCCGACCGCGCCCTGGGCATGTTCATCAATACCTTGCCGCTGCGAGTCAGCGTAGGGGAACAAGGCGTGCGGGCTGGGGTACGTGCCGTGCACGCCCGGCTCTCCGCGCTGCTGGGCCACGAGCATGCACCGTTGGTGGTCGCCCAGCGGTGCAGCGCGGTGCCGGCTTCTTCGCCGCTGTTCAGTTCAATCCTCAACTACCGCCACAGCCCGTTGCAGGACAGTGAAGGGCCGCAGTACTGGTCGGGGGCGCACGTGCTGGAGGTGCGCGAGCGCACCAACTATCCGTGCATGCTGTCGGTGGATGACCAAGGCGAAGGCTTCCTGCTCAGCGTGCAAACCAGTGGCGTGGATGCCCAGCGCGTGGCGGCCTATATGCAGACCGCCTTGCAACACCTGGTGACGGCGCTGGAGACCGCGCCGCACACCGCCGTTGAGCAACTCTCGGTGCTCCCGGCGGCCGAGCGTGAAACCCTGCTGGAGCACTTTAACGACACCGTCAAGGATCACCCGCTGCAGCAGACGATTCACGGCCTGTTCGAAGCCCAGGTGCAACGCACGCCGGACGCCGTTGCGTTGCTGGCGGACGCCCAGCGCCTGAGCTACCGCGAGCTGAACGAGCGCGCCAATCGCCTGGCCCATCATCTGCGCGAGCAGGGCGTGGTGCTGGAGTCGCGGGTCGGCATCTGCGTCGAGCGCAGCGCCGAGATGGTCATCGGGCTACTGGCGATCCTCAAGGCCGGCGGCGGTTATGTACCGCTGGACCCGGCCTACCCGCTGGATCGCCTGGCCTACATGCTTGAAGACAGCGCGCCGGCCGTGGTCCTGGTGCAAGGCGCCACCCGCGCCTTGCTGGGTGACATCGACGTGCCGGTGATCGACCTGGAACTCGTCACCTGGCAGCACCAGCCTGCCGGCAACCCGTTGATTGCCGAGCTGACCCCGCAACACCAGGCCTACGTGATCTACACCTCGGGTTCCACCGGCAAGCCCAAGGGCGTGATCAACGAACACAGCCCGGTGGTCAACCGCTTGCTGTGCATGCAGGACACCTATGGCCTGGACAGCTCGGACGCGCTGTTGCAGAAAACCCCGTTCAGCTTTGACGTGTCGGTGTGGGAATTCTTCTGGCCGCTGTTCACCGGTGCGCGCCTGGTCATGGCCCGCCCGGGTGGGCACAAGGACCCGGCGTATCTGTGTGAGGTGATCGAGGCCGAACAGATCACCACGGTGCACTTCGTGCCGTCGATGCTCGATGTATTCCTGGCCCATGGCGATGTCAGCCAGGCGGCCGGGTTGGTGCGGGTCATGTGCAGCGGTGAAGCCTTGCCGGGCCACCTGGTGCGGCGCTTCAAGGCGCAATTGCCGGGCAGTGCGTTGTTCAATCACTACGGCCCGACCGAAGCCGCAGTGGAAGTCACGGCCTGGGATTGCAACGGCGCCGTCACGCCGGACAACACGCCGATCGGCAAGCCCATCGGCAACGTGCGCCTGTACGTGCTCGACGCGCACTTGCAGCCGGTGCCCTTGGGCGTCAGCGGCGAACTGTTCATTGGCGGCGTGCAGGTCGCCCGGGGCTACCTGAACCGCCCCGAGCTGAACGCCGAACGTTTCCTCAAGGACCCGCACAGCGCCGGGCGGATCTACCGTACCGGTGACGTTGCGCGTTATTTGCCCGACGGCAATATCGAGTACCTGGGCCGCAACGATGACCAAGTGAAAATTCGCGGCGTGCGCATCGAACTGGGCGAAATACAGGCCCGCCTGGGCCAATTCCCCGGCATCCAGGACGCCACGGTGCTGGCCCGCGAGGACGTGCCGGGCGACAAACGCCTGGTGGCTTATTACACCGGCGTGCCGGCCGCCACCGAGGCCCTGCGTGCGCACCTGTTGGTGCAATTGCCGGAGTTCATGTTGCCGCAGGTGTTCGTGCACCTTGACGCGCTGCCGCTGAGCCCCAACGGCAAGCTCGACCGCAAGGCCCTGCCGGCGCCGGACCTGGGCGCGCTGCGCACCCATGCCTACGAAGCGCCCCAGGGCGAAATCGAAACCACCCTGGCCCGGCTGTGGACGCAGTTGTTAAACGTCGAGCGCGTCGGTCGCCATGACAACTTCCTTGAACTGGGCGGGCATTCATTGCTGGCGGTCAGCCTGATCGGGCGCTTACGCCAGGAAGGCATCGAAGCCAACATCAAGGCGCTGTTCGAACACTCCACGCTGTGGGAATACGCCGCAATTACGGAAAGAATGGAGATGGTCCTGTGAGTGTTATCGAACTGTTGGCGACACTGAAAGAAAAGGATGTGCAGCTGTCCGTCAAAGGCGATCAACTGGTGTTGCAGGGTAACAAGCTGGCCTTGAGCGAGCCGGGTGTGCTGGCTTCGCTGCGCGAACACAAGGCCGCGCTGATTGCCTTGATCAACGCCGGCGACTACTCGGCGCAGCGCGCCGGGCAGGTCGACGTGCCAGCCAACGCCATCGCGCTCGATTGCACCCATATCAGCCCGTCGATGCTGCCACTGGTGAACCTGAGCCAGGCGAGCATTGACCATATCGTCGCCCAGGTCCCGGGTGGCGTGGCGAATGTGCAGGATATCTACCCGCTGGCGGCACTGCAGGAAGGGATCTTCTATCACCACGTGACGGCGCGCCAAGGGGACCTTTACCTGATGCGCTCACAGTTCGCGATCACCACGCGGCCACGCCTGGAGGCGTTTGCCCAGGCTGTGCAGCAGGTGATCGATCGTCACGACATCCTGCGTACCAGCATTGTCTGGGAGGGCCTGGATGAGCCGGTGCAGGTGGTCTGGCGCCAGGCGCAACTGGTGATCAACGAGGTGGCACTGGACCCGGCCGAGGGGCCGATTACCGAGCAGTTGTACCGGCGCTTCGACGCCCGCGCCCTGCACATGCACTTGGGCCAGGCGCCGCTGCTACGGGTGGTTTTCAGCGAAGACCCGGCCAACCAGCGCTGGGTGGCGATGCTGCTGTTCCATCACATCGCCATTGACCACGTCGCCATGCAGGTGGTGTACGAGGAGATCCACGCGTGTCTGTACGGCGGTGTCGAGCAACTTGGCGCGCCGGTGCCGTACCGCAACTATGTGGCCCAGGCGCGCCTGGGCACGACGGCGCAGGAGCACGAAGGGTTCTTCCGCGACATGCTTGGTGACCTGGATGAGCCGACCTTGCCGTTCGGTCATCAGGATGTCCAGGGCGACGCGCAGGTGCACGAGCTGGCTCACGTGCTGGACGCTGACTTGAGCCGGCGCCTGCGTGCCCAGGCCCGGCAACAGGTGGTCAGCGTCGCCAGCCTGCATCATTTGGCCTGGGCCCAGGTGCTGGGGCGGATCAGCGGGCGCGACGACGTGGTGTTCGGCACCGTGCTGATGGGGCGCATGGGCGGCGCTGAAGGCAGTGAGCGCGGGCTGGGGCTGTTTATCAATACCTTGCCGCTGCGCCTGGATGTCGGGGCGCTGGACGTACAGGCCGCGACCAAGGCCGCCCATGCGCGCTTGACGCGCCTGCTGGGGCACGAGCACGCACCGTTGGCGCTGGCCCAGCGTTGCAGCCGCGTGGCCGCGCCCACACCGTTGTTCAGCGCCTTGATCAACTATCGCCAGAGCCTGGCGCCGACGACAAACGTGGCGCAATGGGACGGTATCGAGTTGCTCGGCGGCGAGGGGCGCAGCAACTATCCCCTGGTGCTGTCGGTGGATGACGTCGGTGAGGACTTCAACCTGACCCTGCAAGGGGTGGCCAGCATGCCGTTGCCGCGCATCCTCGGCTATTTGCTCACCGCGCTGCACACGCTGGTCGACGCCTTGGAGCAGGGCCACGCCACACCGATGCAGGCGTTGCCGATCGTGCCCGCTGACGAGCGTGCCCGCCAGGTGCTCGGGTTTAATCGCAGCGCAAGGGATTACCCACGCGGCCAGACCCTTCACGCCTTGATCGAGGCCCGCGCGCTGGCGCAGCCCCAGGCGTTGGCCGTGTGCCAGGGCGAGCAGCACCTGAGCTACCAGCACCTCAACGAGCGGGCCAACCAACTGGCCCATCAGCTGATCGAATTGGGCGTCGGCCCCGATGACCGCGTCGCGATCTGTGCTCGGCGCAGCGTCGACACCCTGGTCGGCCTGGTGGCGATCCTCAAGGCCGGCGCCGCCTACGTACCGGTGGACCCGGCACACCCACAGGAACGCATTGCCTACCTGTTGCAGGACAGCGCCCCTGTTGCGGTGCTGGTGCAGTCGGCCACCGCCGCGTGCGTCGCCGGGCTGTCGGTGCCGATCATCGACCTCGACGCCAAGACCTGGCCCGCCGCATCGACCGGTAACCCCCAAGTGCCCGGCCTGACCCCGGCGCACTTGGCCTATGTGATCTATACCTCCGGCTCCACGGGCCAACCCAAAGGCGTGATGGTCGAACACCAGACCCTGGAAAACCTGGTGAACTGGCATTGCGATGCGTTCGACTTGCACGCCGGCAGCCATACCTCCAGCGTCGCCGGCTTCGGTTTTGATGCGATGGCCTGGGAGGTCTGGCCGGCCTTGTGCGTCGGCGCGACCCTGCACCTGCCGCCCGCCCATCAAGCCCATGAAGACATTGAGGCGTTGCTGCAATGGTGGCGGGAACAGCCGCTGGACGTCAGCTTCTTGCCCACGCCCGTGGCCGAGTACGCCTTCAGCCAACCGCTGGAACACCCGACGCTCAAGACCTTGCTGATCGGCGGCGACCGCCTGCGCCAGTTCAATACGCCGCGGCGCTTCAAACTGATCAACAACTACGGCCCGACCGAAGCCACGGTGGTCGCGACCTCTGGCCTGATCGAAGCCGGCAAGTCCCTGCACATCGGCAAACCGGTGGCCAACGCCCAGGTCTACGTGCTGGATGCGCACCAGCAGCTGTTGCCCCAAGGGGTGGCCGGTGAGCTGTATGTGGCCGGTGCCGGGGTGGCACGCGGGTACCTCAATCGCGTGCAAATGAACGCCGAATGCTTCCTCAAGGACCCGTTCAGCCGCGACCCGCAGGCGCGCATGTACCGCACCGGTGACCTGGTGCGTTGGGGTGAAGACGGCACCCTGGAGTACCTGGGGCGTAATGACGACCAGGTGAAAATCCGCGGCGTGCGCATCGAGCTGGGTGAAATCGAAAGCCGCCTGGGCGAGCAGGCGCAGATCCGCGAAGCGGTGGTGCTGGCGTGCGACGGTCGGTTGGTGGCGTATTTCACTGAGCATCAACCATCCGCCGTGGACATCGAGGCCCTGCGCAGCGCCTTGCAGGCGCAGTTGCCGGAGTACATGGTGCCGAGCGCTTATGTGCGCCTGGACAGCCTGCCACTGACCGCGAACGGCAAGCTCGACCGCAAGGCCCTGCCGGAGCCGGGTCCGGAGTCGATGCTCAATCGGGGTTATGCCGCACCTGAGGGCGAGGTGGAGACCACCCTCGCGTACATTTGGGCGGATGTGCTCAAGGTCGAGCAAGTAGGGCGCCATGACCATTTCTTCGAGCTGGGCGGGCACTCGCTGTTGGCCGTCAACCTGGTGGAACGCATGCGCCAGGCCGGGCTCAATGCCGACGTACGCGTGCTGTTCAGCCAACCCACCCTGGCCGCGCTCGCGGCGGCAGTGGGCAGTGGCCACGAAGTGCAGGTGCCGGCCAACCTGCTGGTGCCGGGCCTGCGCCATATCACTCCGGACCTGCTGCCGCTGGCACCGCTCAGCCAGGCCAACATCGACCTGATCGTGGCTGCCGTGCCCGGTGGCGTGGCCAACGTGCAAGACATCTACCCGCTGGCACCCTTGCAGGAAGGCATTCTCTACCAGCACTTGTCGGCTGCGCAGCGCGATCCCTACCTGCTCAAATCGCAATTCGTCTTCGATGACCACGCGTGCCTGCAGGCGTTTTGCCAAGCGTTGCAACAGGTCATCGAGCGCCATGACATCCTGCGTACGGCGGTGCTCTGGGAGGGTCTCGAACAGCCGATGCAGGTGGTGTTGCGTCACGCACAGCTGGCGGTTGAAGCATTCAAGCCAACCCTTGGCGACGTGCCGGTCGTCGAGCAGCTGCGCGCTGACGTGCAGAACCGTTATACCCGCCTCGATTTGAGCCAGGCGCCGCTGATGCGCGTGGTCTACGCCGACGACGTGGCGAACGGGAAGGTCGCCGCGTTCTTTCTGTTCCACCATCTGGTGCTTGATCACACCGCCGTGGAGGTGGTGCAGCATGAAATGCAAGCCCACCTGCTCGGGCAGGCCGACCGCCTGGGAGCGGCGGTGCCGTATCGCAACTACGTGGCCCAGGCGCGCCTGGGGGTCAGTGAGCAGCAACACGAGGCGTTCTTTCGCGCGATGCTGGCGGACATCGACGAGCCGACCCTGCCGTTTGGCCTGCCGACCGTCGAAGATGACGGGGAGTGCATCGACGAAGCCAGCCTGACCCTCGACGCGACTGTGAGCCGGCGCTTGCGCACGCGTGCGCGGCAACTGGGCGTCAGCCCGGCCAGCGTGTTCCACCTGGCCTGGGCGCGGGTATTGAGCGTGGTCGCGCAGACCGACCGCGTGGTGTTCGGTACGGTGATGATGGGCCGCCTGCAAGGCGGTGACGGCGCCGACCGCGCACTGGGTATGTTTATCAATACGCTGCCGTTGCGCGTCGATGTCGACACGCAAGCGGTGCAGACGGCGGTCAAGGCCACCCACGCCAGCCTGAGCGGCTTGCTTGGCCATGAGCATGCCTCGTTGGCCCTGGCGCAACGCTGCAGCAGTGTCGCGCCCGCCACACCGTTATTCAGTGCCTTGCTCAACTACCGGCACAGTGCCGAGCCCTCGGCGGCCGCGCTGGCCGAGTACCAGCGCGCGTGGCGCGGCATTGAGGTGATTGACGTGCATGAGCGCACCCATTACCCGTTGAGTGTCAGCGTCAACGACCTGGGCGAGCTGTTCAGCCTGAGTGCATTGGCGGTGGCCGAGATCGGTGCAGAGAAAGTCTGTGCTTACTTCAATACCGTCATCGAGCACTTGGTCGACGCCCTGGAGCACACGCCGTTCGCGCCACTGAACGGCATTTCGATGCTGCCTGGGGCCGAGCGCGAGCACGTGCTGCAGGGGTTCAATGCGACCGCCAGGGACTACCCGCGCACGCAGACCCTGCATGCGCGGTTCGCAGAGCATGTGGCCGCGCAGCCGCTGGCACTGGCCGCGGTGCAGGGCGAGCAGTCTTTGAGCTATGCGCAGTTGAACCGGCGTGCCAACCAACTGGCCCACCATTTGATCGGCCTGGGCGTGGCACCGGGCGAGCGCGTGGCAATCCTGCTGGAGCGCTCGCTGGACCTGCTGGTCAGCCAACTGGCCGTCAGCAAGTGCGCGGGCGTGTATGTGCCGCTGGACGTCAACGCACCGCTGGACCGTCAAGGCTTCATGGTTACGGACAGCGGTGCGCAGTGGGTGCTGGCGTTGGCCTCGGTCGAGGTGCCCGAGGGCGCCCGTCGTCTGGACCTGGACCGCCTCGACTTCACTGACACCCCCGACTGCAATCCGGCGCTGGAGCAATCGGCCGAGACGGCGGCGTACATCATGTACACCTCCGGCTCCACCGGCACGCCGAAGGGCGTAGTGGTACCGCACCGGGCGATCACGCGGTTGGTGATCAACAACGGCTATGCCGATTTCAATCAGCAGGATCGTGTGGCGTTTGCCTCCAACCCGGCGTTCGACGCCAGTACGTTGGACGTGTGGGCGCCGTTGCTCAACGGCGGTGCAGTGGTGGTGGTCGACCAGGACACGCTGTTGTCCCGGGCCGATTTTGCTGCGCTGTTGCAGCAGCAGGCCGTCAGTGTGTTGTGGATGACTGCCGGGCTGTTCCATCAGTACGCCGAGGGGCTGCTGCCGGTGTTCAAGCAGCTGCGCTACCTGATTGTCGGCGGCGATGTGCTCGACCCGAGCGTGATTGCCCGGGTGCTGAAAGACGGCGCGCCGCAGCACCTGCTCAACGGTTATGGCCCGACCGAAGCGACTACCTTCTCGACCACCTTTGAAGTCACCTCGGCCGAGGAGGGCAGTATTCCGATTGGTCGGCCGGTCGGCAACAGCCGTGCCTACGTGCTGGATGCGCAGCAACAACCGGTGCCGGTGGGGGTGAGTGGTGAGCTGTATATCGGCGGGCAGGGCGTTGCCTTGGGCTACTTGAACCGTGCCGACCTCACCGCCGAGAAATTCCTCGTTGACCCGTTCAGTGACGCCGGCTTGATGTACCGCACCGGCGACCTCGTGGCCTGGCGCGCCGACGGGACCTTGCAGTACCTGGGGCGTAACGACCAGCAGGTGAAAATCCGTGGTTTCCGTATCGAGCTGGGCGAGATCGAGACGCGTCTGAGCGAGCACCCACACGTCAAGGACGCCGTGGTGCTGGCCCGTGAAGACGCGCCGGGGCACAAGCGTCTGGTGGCGTATTTCACTGAGCGCGACAGCGTGGAGGTCGCGACGCTGCGCGACTACTTGCTGGCGCAGCTGCCGGACTACATGGTGCCCGCCGCCTATGTGCGCCTGGACAGCCTACCGCTCACCAACAACGGCAAACTCGACCGCAAGGCCCTGCCGGCACCGGACCAGGACGCCTTGCTCAGCCGCGGCTACGAAGCCCCGCAAGGTGAAGTGGAAAGCGCGCTGGCGCACATCTGGGCGGATCTGCTCAAGGTCGAACAGGTCGGTCGTCACGATAACTTCTTTGAACTGGGCGGCCACTCGTTGCTGTCCGTGAGCCTGATCGAACGCATGCGCCAGGCCAACCTCAGCGCCGATGTGCGTGTGCTGTTCAACCAGCCGACCCTGGCGGCGCTGGCTGCTGCCGTCGGTTCGGGGCGTGAGGTGGCCGTGCCGGCCAACCTGATCAGCGCCGCGTGTGAACGCATCACCCCGGACCTGTTGCCCCTGATCAGCCTGGACCAGGCCAGTATCGACCATGTCATTGCCCAGGTTCCGGGCGGCGTGGCCAATGTGCAGGATCTCTATGCCCTGGCGCCGTTGCAGGAAGGCATTCTCTATCACCACATCACGGCCGAGCAGGGCGATCCCTACCTGCTGCAGTCGCAAATGGCCTTTGACAGCCACGAGCGTTTGCAGCGTTTTGCCCACGCCCTGCAAGGCGTGATCGACCGCCACGACATCCTGCGTACCGGGATGGTCTGGGAGGGCTTGAGCACCCCGGCGCAGGTCGTGTGGCGCAAAGCCGAGTTGCCGCTGCAGGAGCTGATCCTCGACCCGGCCGACGGCGATATCCTGACCCAGTTGCATGCGCGCTTTGACGCGCGGCACTACCGCCTTGACGTCAGCCAGGCGCCCCTGATGCGCCTGGCCTACGCCCGCGACGAGCGCAACGACCGTACCGTGGCGGTGCTGTTGTTCCACCACATGGTCCTGGACCACACCGCGCTGGAGGTGGTCAGTTGGGAAATGGCCGCCAGCCTGTTGGGCGCCACCGAGCCACTCCCGGCGCCGGTACCTTACCGCAACTACGTGGCCCAGACGCGCCTGGGCGGGGTTGAGCAGGAGCATGAACGCTTCTTCAGCGAGATGCTCGGCGACGTTGACGAGCCGACGCTGCCGTTCGGCCTCAAGGACGTGCAGAGCGACGGCAACACGGTGACTGAAGTCACCCAGACCTTGCCGGTGGACGTCAGCCGGCGTCTGCGCGCAGCGGCGCGCACCCTTGGGGTCAGCGTGGCCAGTCTGTTCCACTTGGCCTATGCCCAGGTGCTGGGCGCGGTCTCGGGCAGGCAGGACGTGGTGTTCGGCACGGTCCTGGTCGGGCGCATGCAGGGCGGCGAAGGGGCTGATCGTGCGCTGGGGATGTTCATCAACACCTTGCCGCTGCGCGTCGACCTCGGCCAGCACAGTGTACAGGCCGGCGTGCGCGCTACCCACGCACGCCTGTCGGCGCTGCTGGGCCACGAGCATGCCTCGTTATCCCTGGCCCAGCGCTGCAGTGGCGTGGCCGCGCCGGCGCCATTGTTCAGCGCGATGCTCAACTATCGGCACAGCGCCAGCGATGGCGTGATGCATCAGACCCGTGACGCCTGGGTAGGCATCGAGACCCTGGCCAGCGAGGAGCGCACCAACTACCCGCTGGCATTGAACGTGGATGACCAAGGTGACAGCTTCCGCTTGAACATACAGGCCATCGCGGTGGATGCCCAGCGCGTGGTCGACTATGTGCAGACGGCTTTGCACAACGTGGTGCAGGCGTTGGAGACCGACCCGCACAGCGCCTTGCAGCAACGCTCGGTGCTGCCGGCCGCGGAGCGTGAAACCGTGCTGCTGGCGTTCAATGACACGGCCCGCGACTACCCGCTGCAACAAACCCTGCATGGCCTGTTCGAAGCCCAAGTGGCGCGCACACCGGACGCCGTCGCAGTATTGGCGGACGCCCGGCACCTGAGCTATCGCGCGCTGAACGAGCGCGCCAACCGCCTGGCCCATCATCTGCGCGAGCTCGGTGTGGTGCCGGATTCGCGGGTGGCGATCTGCGTCGAACGCAGCCTGGAAATGGTGGTTGGCTTGCTGGCAATCCTCAAGGCCGGCGGCGGTTATGTGCCGCTGGACCCGGCCTATCCGCTGGAGCGCCTGGCCTACATGCTAGAAGACAGTGCGCCGGCCGTGGTCCTGGTCCAAGGCGCTACCCGTGCCTTGCTGGGTCACCTCGACGTGCCGGTCGTCGACGTGGAGTGCCTCACCTGGCAACAGCAGCCGGCGAGCAACCCGCTGATCGCCGAGTTGACCCCACAACACCAGGCCTACGTGATCTACACCTCCGGCTCCACCGGCAAGCCCAAGGGCGTCATCAACGAACACCGCGCGGTGGTCAACCGCCTGCTGTGGATGCAGGAAGCCTACGGCCTCGACGCCAGCGACACGGTGTTGCAGAAAACCCCGTTCAGCTTCGACGTGTCGGTGTGGGAGTTCTTCTGGCCGCTGTTGACCGGGGCGCGCCTGGTCATGGCCCGTCCTGACGGGCACAAGGACCCCGCGTACCTGTGCGAGATCATCCAGGCCGAACGTGTCACCACGCTGCACTTTGTACCGTCGATGCTTGAAGTGTTCCTCGCCCACGGCGATGTCAGCCAGGCGGCCGGGCTGGTGCGGGTGATGTGCAGCGGCGAGGCACTGCCGGGCAGCGTGGTGCGCCGCTTCAAGCAGCAACTGCCGGCCAGCGCCTTGTTCAACCTCTATGGGCCGACCGAAGCGGCGGTGGACGTCACCGCCTGGGACTGCGCCGGGCCGACGACCCCGGACAACACGCCGATCGGCAAGCCGATCGCCAATACCTACCTCTATGTCCTCGATGAGCACTTGCAGCCGGCGCCACTGGGCGTCAGCGGCGAACTGTTTATCGGTGGCGTGCAAGTTGCCCGTGGCTACCTGAACCGCCCGGAACTGACGGCCGAACGCTTCCTCGACAACCCCTTCAATACCGGGCGCCTGTACCGCACCGGCGACGTCGGGCGCTTCCTGGCCGACGGCAATATCGAGTACCTGGGCCGCAACGATGACCAGGTCAAGATTCGCGGCCTGCGCATCGAACTGGGGGAAATCCAGGCACGTCTGGGCGAATACCCGCAGATCCAGGAAGCCGCGGTGCTGGCCCGCGAGGACGTGCCGGGCGACAAGCGCCTGGTGGCCTATTACACCGGCGTGCCGGCCGAGGCCGACGCCTTGCGCACGCACCTGCTGGCGCGATTGCCGGACTACATGGTGCCGCAATTGTTCGTGCACCTTGAGGCGCTGCCACTGAGCCCCAACGGCAAGCTCGACCGCAAGGCCCTGCCGGCACCAGACCTCGCGGCATTGCGTACGCGTGAGTATGAAGCGCCGGTGACCGACACCGAAATCGCACTGGCCCGGCTCTGGGCTGAGTTGCTGGAGGTCGACCAGGTTGGTCGACATGACCATTTCTTTGAACTGGGCGGCCATTCATTACTCGCCGTCAGCCTGATCGGGCGGTTACGCCAGGAAGGCATCGATGCAAACGTCAAGGCGCTGTTCAAGCAACCCACCCTTTGGGAATACGCCGAAATTACAGAAAGAATGGAGATGGTCCTGTGAGTGTTCTCGAACTGTTGGCGACATTAAAAGAAAAAGACGTTCAGCTTGCCGTCAAGGGTGACCAACTCGTGGTGCAGGGCAACAAGCAAGCGTTGAAGGAACCCAGCGTATTGGCGTCGCTGCGTGAGCACAAAGCCGCGCTGATCGCCTTGATCAACGCCGGAGAGTACTGTGCCGAACGCGCCGGGCAGGTCACGGTGCCGGCTAACCGCATCCCCGCCGATTGCACGCATATCACCCCAGACATGCTGACGCTGACGACACTGGACCAGGCCAGCATCGAGCGCATCGTCGCGTGCATCCCGGGCGGAGCGGCCAACATCCAGGACATCTACCCGCTGGCCCCGTTGCAATCGGGCATTCTGTTCCATCACCTGTCCGCGCAGCAGGGCGACCCCTACGTGCTGCAATTCACGATCCGCATGGACAACCGCCAATCCCTGGACGACTTCAACCAGGCCGTGCAACACGTGATCGACCGGCATGACAGCTTGCGTACCGCCGTGTTGTGGGACGGCCTGGAAGAACCCCACCAAGTGGTCGTGCGCCAGGCGCGCCTGCACGTGGAAGCCGTCGCCCTGGACCCGGCTGCCGGCGATATTCGCCAGCAACTGGAGCAGCGTTTCGACAGCCAGCATTTCCGCCTGGACATCAACCAGGCGCCGCTGATCCGCATCGCCTATGCGCAAGATCCGCTCAATGATCGCTGGCTGGCGTTGCTGATGTTACATCACATCGTCTCCGACCACGGCGCGTTGGCGGTGGTGCAACATGAAATCCAGCACTACCTGTTGGGCCAATCTGCGCAACTGGGCAAGCCGGTGCCGTACCGCAATTACGTGGCCCAGGCACGCCTGGGTGTCAGTGAGCAGCAGCACGAGGCGTTTTTCCGCGAGATGCTCGGCGACGTGGACGTACCGACGCTGCCCTTTGGCTTGGCGGATGTGCAAGGGGACGGCCACGTACTGCAAGAGGCCGAGCTGGCGGTACCGACGGCGTTGGGCCGGCGCCTGCGCGCCCAGGCCCGCCAGCAGGGCGTCAGCACGGCCAGCCTGTGTCACCTGGCGTGGGCCCAGGTGCTGGCGGCGGTCACCGGCAATGAACGGGTGGTCTTCGGCACGGTATTTCTCGGGCGCATGGAAAGTGGCGAAGGCGCCGAGCATGCGCTGGGCATGCTGATCAACACCCTGCCGCTGCGCGTCGACGTGGGCGAGCACAGCCCGGCGGCCGCGCTCAAGGCGACCCATGCGCGGCTCACCGAGTTGCTCGGGCATGAGCATGCGCCCTTGGTGCTGGCACAACGTTGCAGCGCAGTGGCGGCGCCGCACCCCTTGTTCAGTGCCTTGCTCAACTATCGCCACAGTGCCCCTGACCTTGGGACCGCCCAGGCCCAGGCGGCATGGCGCGGTATCGAGTTCTTCCATACCGAAGGGCGCACCAACTACCCGCTGACCCTGAGTGTCGATGAACTGAGCGACGGTTTTGCCTTCACCGTCCAGGCGTTGCCGGTGCTGGGCGCGCAACGTTTTTGCGAATACATGCTCACCGCACTGGAACATCTGGTGCAGGCGCTGGAGCAAGGCTCATCGATAGCTATCAACCAACTGCCGGTGTTGCCAAGTGCCGAACGTGAACAACTGCTCAAAGGCTTCAACCAGACCCAGGCCGACTACCCATGCGGGCTGACCCTCCACCAGCGCATCGAACAACAGGTGCTGCGCGACCCGCAGGCGGTCGCAGTGGTCTGCGACGGGCGGGCGCTGTCTTATGCCGAGCTGAACCAGCAGGCCAACCACCTGGCCCTACAACTGCTTGAACTGGGCGTGCGGCCGGACGATCGCGTGGCGATCTGCGCGCGCCGCAGCCTCGAAACCCTGGTCGGCCTGGTGGCGATCCTCAAGGCCGGCGCGGCGTATGTGCCGATTGACCCGGCACACCCGCTGGACCGCATCGGCTACCTGCTCGAAGACAGTGCCCCGGTGGCGGTGCTGGTACAGCCGGGCCTGGCTGAGCGTTTGCCGGCCCTGCAAGTACCCGTGCTGGAACTCGACAGTCGCCGGCTGCAAGGGCCTGCGCAAGACAATCCACACATCGCCGGCCTGACCCCGGCGCACCTGGCGTATGTGATTTACACCTCCGGGTCCACCGGCCTGCCCAAAGGCGTGATGGTCGAACACCAGACCCTGGAGAACCTGGTGAACTGGCACTGCCAGGCGTTCGACCTGCACGCAGGCAGCCACACCTCCAGTGTCGCCGGGTTTGGTTTCGACGCGATGGCCTGGGAAGTCTGGCCGGCCTTGTGCGTGGGCGCGACCCTGCATCTGCCGCCGGCGGCCCACGGCAATGAAGACATTGATGCGCTGCTGGCCTGGTGGCGGGCGCAGCCGCTGGACGTCAGCTTCTTGCCGACCCCGGTGGCCGAGTACGCCTTCAGCCAGAACCTGCAGCACCCCACCCTCAAGACCCTGCTGATCGGCGGCGACCGCCTGCGTCAGTTCAGCCAGGCGCAATCGTTCACCCTGGTCAACAACTACGGCCCGACCGAGGCCACGGTGGTGGCGACGTCGGGTGTGATTGAAGCCGGGCAGCCCCTGCACATCGGTAAACCGGTGGCCAACGCCCAGGTCTACCTGCTCGATGCACAACTCAAGCCGGTGCCGCTGGGCGCGACCGGTGAGCTGTATGTCGGTGGCGGCGGGGTGGCGCGGGGCTACTTGAACCGGGCGCAAATGACCGCCGAACGTTTTGTGAATGATCCGTTCAGTGCCAAACCGCAGGCGCGCATGTACCGCACCGGCGACCTGGCGCGCTGGCTGCCTGACGGCAACCTTGAATACCTGGGGCGTAACGATGACCAAGTGAAGATCCGCGGCGTGCGCATCGAACTGGGTGAACTCGACAGCTGCCTGGGCGCGCACCCGCAGGTCCGTGAAGCGGTGGTGTTGGCCCGCGACGGACGCCTGATCGCCTATTTCACCGAGCGCGAGGCGCTGGACATCGAAACCCTGCGCGGTTTTATGCAGGCGCAGCTGCCGGAGTACATGGTGCCGTCCGCTTATGTACGCCTGGACCACCTGCCGCTGACCGCCAACGGCAAACTGGACCGCAAGGCCCTGCCGGAGCCGGACCACGAGGCCATGCTCAGCCGCAGCTATGTGGCGCCGCTGGGCGAAGTGGAAGCCACCCTGGCGCAGATCTGGGCCGATGTGCTCAAGGTCGAGCGCGTCGGGCGCCATGACCATTTCTTCGAATTGGGCGGGCATTCGTTGCTGGCGGTCAGCCTGGTCAGCCGCATGCGCCAGGCCGGCTTGAACGCCGATGTGCGTGTGCTGTTCAGCCAGCCGACGCTGGCGGCGTTGGCCGCGGCCGTCGGCCATGGCCGTGAAGTGACGGTTGCACCCAACCGCATCCAGGCTGATTGCCAACGCATTACTCCGGACCTGTTGCCCCTGATCACCCTGGACCAGGTCAGCATCGACCGTATCGTCGCCAGCGTGCCGGGCGGTGTCGGCAATGTGCAGGACATCTACCCGCTGGCACCGCTGCAGGAAGGCATTCTGTACCACCACCTGAGCGCTGAGCAGGGCGACCCGTATTTGCTCCAGGCGCGTTTCAGCTTTGCCGACAGCCAACGCTTGCAGGCGTTTGTACAGGCGTTGCAGGCCGTGATCGACCGGCATGACATTTTGCGTACCTCGATTGTGCTGGCGGGCCTGCCGGCGCCGGTACAGGTGGTGTGGCGCAACGTCGAACTGGACGTGCAGAACGTGGTGGTAGATACCGCCAACGGTGATGTACTTGCCCAACTGGAGCAGCGTTTTGGCGCTCGCCAGCATCGCCTGGACCTGGCCCGCGCACCCATGATGCAACTGGTGCATGCCCAGGACCCGGCCAACCAGCGTGTGGTCGCGATCCTGTTGTTCCATCACATCGCCCTGGACCATACCGCGCTGGAGGTAGTGACCCAGGAAATGCAGGCCTACCTGCTGGACCCGAGCGCTGAACTGCCGGTACCGGTACCGTATCGCAATTACGTGGCCCAGGCGCGCCTGGGCGTCAGCGAGCAAGAACACGAGGCATTCTTCCGCGAGTTATTGGGCGACATCGACGAACCGACGTTGCCGTTCGGCCTGCAGGATGTGCAGGGCGATGCCCAGACGATCGAAGAGGCCGGCCTGGACGTCGATCCCGAATTGAACCGGCGCTTGCGCAGCCAGTTGCGCCACCTTGGCGTCAGTGCCGCGAGCCTGTTCCACTTGGCGTGGGCCCAGGTACTGGCCGGTGTCACCGGCAAGCAAGACGTGGTCTTCGGCACGGTATTGATGGGCCGCATGCTCGGCGGTGAAGGCGCCGAACGGGCGTTGGGGATGTTCATCAATACCTTGCCGTTGCGCATTGATGTGGACAGTCGCGATGCCCGCGCCGGCGTACGCCAGGCGCATTCGCGCTTGAGCGCGCTGCTGGGCCATGAGCATGCCTCGCTGGCCCTGGCGCAACGCTGCAGCCAGGTGCTGGCCCCGTTGCCATTGTTCAGTGCGCTGCTCAACTACCGCCATAGCAGTGTGGGCGATGGAGCGGCACAGACTCAACAAGCCTGGCAGGGCATGGAAGGGTTGGGCTGCGAAGAACGCACCAACTACCCACTGAGCTTGAACGTCGATGAATGGGGTGACGGTTTCAGCCTGACGGTGTTGACCCTGCCGGAAGTGGGGGCGCAACGCCTGTGCGCGTTTATGCATCAGGCATTGGAACACCTGGTGCAGGCACTGGAGCAATCGTCCACGACCGCGCTGCACACGCTGGCGATCCTGCCGGCCGATGAGCGTGAGCAGGTGGTGACGACCTTCAACGCCACCGCGCGCACGTACCCCAAGACCCAGACCGTCCACGGGATTTTCGAAGTCCTCGCTGCCGCGCAACCGACGGCATTGGCCGCCGTGCACACGGCACAACGGGTGACTTACGCCGAGTTGAATGCACGGGCCAACCGCCTGGCCCATCACTTGATCGGCCAGGGCGTGGCGCCGGGCGATCGCGTGGCGATCCTGCTCGAACGCTCCGTGGACCTGCTGGTGAGCCAGTTGGCAATCAGCAAGTGCGCGGCGGTGTATGTGCCGCTGGACGTTAATGCGCCGCTGGACCGTCAAGGTTTCATGGTCGTGGACAGCGGGGCACAGCTGCTGCTCAGCGTGGGCTCGATCGAGGCCCCGCTGGGTGCGCGTCGCCTGGATCTCGACCGCCTGGACCTGAGCGCTGGTCCCGACAGCAACCCGGCGCTGGCGCAATCGGCCGAGACGGCGGCGTACATCATGTACACCTCCGGCTCCACCGGCACACCGAAGGGTGTATTGGTACCGCACCGGGCGATCACGCGGTTGGTGATCAACAACGGTTATACCGATTTCAATCAACACGACCGCGTAGCGTTTGCCTCCAACCCGGCGTTCGATGCCAGTACCATGGACGTGTGGGGCCCACTGCTCAATGGCGGCCAGGTACTGGTGATCGACCATGCCACGTTGCTCGACCCCGCTGCCTTCGGCCTGGCCTTGAAAACCGGTGGCGCAAGCATTCTGTTTGTGACCACGGCGCTGTTCAACCAGTACGTGCAGATGATTCCGGACGCTCTGGCCGGCCTTCGCGTGCTGCTATGCGGTGGCGAACGAGCTGATCCGGCGGCGTTCCGAACCCTGCTGGCGCACGCGCCGCATCTGCGGCTGGTGCATTGCTATGGGCCGACGGAAAGCACCACCTACGCCACCACCCATGAAGTCACGGCGGTTGCCGAAGGGGCTGAAAGCGTGGCGATCGGCCGGCCGATTTCCAATACGCAAATCTATGTGCTGGACGCGCAGTTGCAGCCAGTGCCGCTGGGGGTGACAGGCGAAATTTGTATCGGTGGTGACGGGCTTGCACTGGGCTATTTGAACCGGCCGCAGCTGACTGCCGAGAAGTTCGTGCGCGATCCGTTCGCGCCGCACACGGGTGCACGGCTGTACCGCACCGGCGACCTTGGGCGCTGGTCGGCGGATGGCCTGCTCGAATGCGTCGGGCGCAATGACCACCAGGTGAAAATCCGTGGCTTTCGCATCGAGTTGGGCGAGATCGAGACGCGCCTCAGAGAACATCCACACATCAAGGACGCCGTGTTGCTCGCCCGTGAAGACGAACCCGGGCACAAGCGCCTGGTGGCGTACTTCACTGAGCATGACGCGGTCGACATCCAGGCGCTGCATCAGCACCTTCAAGCGCAGTTACCGGACTACATGGTGCCGAGCGCCTATGTGCGCCTGGCCAGCCTGCCGCTGACCAACAACGGCAAGGTCGACCGCAAAGCCTTGCCCGCACCCGATCAGGACGCCTTGCTCAGCCGCGGCTATGAAGCGCCGCAAGGCGACGTGGAGAACGTGCTCGCACAGATCTGGGCCGATGTGCTCAAGGTCGAGCAGGTCGGTCGGCACGACAACTTCTTTGAACTGGGCGGGCACTCGCTGCTGGCCGTCAACCTGATCGAGCGCATGCGCCAGGCCGACCTGAGCGCCGACGTGCGCGTGCTGTTCCGCCAGCCAACCCTGGCAGCGTTGGCCGCCGCCGTGGGCAGTGGCCGTGAAGTGGCCGTGCCGGCCAACCTGATCAGCCCCGAGTGCACGCGCATTACCCCCGAACTGTTGCCGCTGGTCACACTGGATCAGGCGAGCATCGAGCATATCGTCGCGCATATCCCGGGCGGTGCGCCGAACGTGCAGGATATCTACCCGCTGGCACCGTTGCAGGAAGGCGTGCTTTACCACCATATCCGTGCCGAAACCGGTGATCCCTACCTGCTGCAATCGACTTACGGTTTTGACAACCTGGAGCGTTTTCAGGTGTTCGCCGAGGTGTTGCAGGCGGTGATCGATCGCCATGACATCCTGCGCACCAGCCTGGTCTGGCAAGGTCTGGAAAACCCGGTGCAAGTGGTCTGGCGCAAAGCCGTACTGGGGGTCGAGCAGATACACGTGGATGCCCGCGGCGCTGACGTCGCGAGCCAACTGCGTGAGTGTTTCGACGCCCGTCATTATCGTCTGGACCTGACCCAGGCGCCGTTGATGCGCATCGTGTATGCCCATGACGAGGCTAACCAGCGTGTGGTCGCCTTGTTGATGTTCCATCACCTGGCCATGGACCACACCGCGCTCGACGTGGTGCAACAGGAAATGCGCATGCACCTGCTGGGGCAAGCGGAGCAACTGGGCCATGCGGTGCCGTACCGCAACTACGTGGCCCAGGCTCGCCTGGGCAGTTCCGAGGCAGAGCACGAGCGGTTCTTCCGTGACATGCTCGGTGATATCGATGAGCCGACCTTGCCGTTCGGCCTGCAGGACGTGCAAGGCGATGGGCATGGGGTGGGCGAAGCCACGCACCTGCTCGATATCGACTTGAGCCTGCGTCTGCGTGAACAGGCGCGCCAGAGCGGCGTGAGTGCGGCCAGCCTGTTTCACCTGGCCTGGGCGCGTGTACTCGGTACGTTGTCGGGGCGCCAACAGGTGGTGTTCGGCACCGTGTTGCTCGGGCGCATGCAAGGCGGTGAAGGTGCGGACCGCGCGCTGGGCATGTTTATCAACACCTTGCCATTGCGGGTCGATGTCGATGCTGCGGGCGTGCGCTCAGCGGTCAAGTCCACCCATGCACGCCTGACCGCATTGCTTGGTCATGAGCATGCGTCCCTGGCCCTGGCACAACGTTGCAGCGGGGTGCCGGCGAGTACGCCGTTGTTCAGTGCCTTGCTCAATTACCGCCACAGCGGTGTGGTCGACGACGTTGCCGCACACGACGAGGCGTGGCGCGGCATGTACTTCTTGTATGCCGAAGAGCGTACCAACTACCCGATCACTCTCAGCGTCGATGACCTGGGCGTGCAATTCAACCTCAGTGCCCTGGTGGTCTCGCCCCTGGAGGCGCAGCGCATCTGCGGCTACCTGCTCAACGCCGTGGAACAGCTGGTGCAGGCGTTGGAGCAGGCACCCCACACACCGTTCGAGCAGTTGCCGGTGGTGCCGGCGGCCGAAGTTCGCCAGGTGCTGGTCGAGTTCAACGCCACCGGCCGTGACTACCCGCATACCCAGACGCTTCATGCGCTGTTCGAGGCGCGTACGGCGGCGGTTCCCGAGGCCGTGGCCGCGGTGCATGGCACGCAAACCTTGAGCTACGCGCAACTGAACCGGCGTGCCAACCGCCTGGCCCATCATTTGCTCGGTTTGGGTGTCGCACCCGGCGAGCGCGTGGCAATCCTGCTGGAGCGCTCCGTGGACCTGCTGGTCAGTCAACTGGCCATCAGCAAGTGCGCGGCGGTGTATGTGCCGCTGGATGTCAACGCACCGCTGGACCGTCAAGGCTTCATGGTTACGGACAGCGGGGCACAGTGGGTGCTGGCGTTGGCATCGATCGAGGCGCCCGAAGGCGCGCGTCGTGTGGATCTCGACGGCCTGGACCTGAGTACGGGTGCCAGCCACAACCCGGCACTTGAACAGTCAGCCGAAACGGCGGCGTACGTCATGTACACCTCCGGCTCTACCGGCACGCCAAAAGGCGTAGTGGTGCCGCACCGGGCAATTACGCGCCTGGTGATCAACAACGGCTATGCCGATTTCAACCCGCACGACCGCGTGGCGTTTGCCTCCAATCCGGCGTTCGATGCCAGTACCCTCGACGTGTGGGCACCCTTGCTCAATGGCGGCGCGGTGGTGGTGGTCGACCAGGAAACGTTGTTGTCCCAGGCCGATTTCGCCGCACTGTTGCAGCAGCAAGCGATCAGCGTGTTGTGGATGACCGCAGGCTTGTTCCACCAGTACGCCGAAGGGCTGCTGCCGGTCTTCACGCAATTGCGCTACCTGATCGTCGGCGGTGACGTCCTTGACCCAAGCGTCATCGCACGGGTACTCAAGGACGGCGCGCCGCAGCACCTGCTCAACGGCTACGGCCCGACCGAAGCCACCACCTTTTCGACCACCCATGCAATCACCAAGGCCGAGGAGGGCAGTATTCCGATTGGCCGGCCGGTGGGTAACAGTCGTGCCTACGTGCTGGATGCACAGCAACAACCGGTGCCGGTCGGCGTGACCGGTGAACTCTACATCGGCGGTCAGGGGGTTGCCCTCGGCTACCTGAACCGTGCCGACCTGACGGCGCAAACATTCCTCGCCGACCCGTTCAGCGACACGGGCGTGATGTACCGTACCGGCGACCGGGTGGCCTGGCGCGCGGACGGTACCTTGCAGTACCAGGGCCGTAACGATGACCAGGTGAAAATCCGTGGTTTCCGCATCGAGCTGGGCGAGATCGAGGCGCGCCTGGGTGAGCACCCGCAGGTCAAGGACGTGGCGGTGCTGGCCCGTGAAGACGAGCCAGGGCTCAAACGCCTGGTGGCCTATTTCACCGAGCGCGACAGTGTCGACCTCCAGGCGCTGCGTGACCATCTGCAAGCGCAATTGCCGGACTACATGGTGCCCGCCGCCTACGTGCGCCTGGACTATTTGCCGCTGACCAACAACGGCAAGGTCGACCGCAAAGCCTTGCCCGCACCCGATCAGGCCGCGTTGCTCAGCCGTGGCTACGAAGCGCCGCAAGGCGACGTGGAGAACGTGCTCGCGCAGATCTGGGCCGATGTGCTCAAGGTTGAGCAAGTGGGGCGTCACGACAACTTCTTCGAACTGGGCGGTCATTCGCTGCTGGCCGTGAACCTGATCGAACGCATGCGTCGCGCCGACCTCAGCGCCGACGTGCGCGTGCTGTTCAGCCAACCAACCCTGGCGGCACTGGCCGCCGCTGTCGGCTCAGGGCGTGAGGTGGCCGTGCCGGCCAACCTGATCACTCCCGCGTGCACACATATCACCCCAGACCTGTTGCCCTTGGCCCAGCTGGACCAGGCGGCGATCGACCGCATCGTTGCCAGCGTGCCGGGCGGCGTGAGCAATGTGCAGGATATTTACGCCCTGGCGCCGTTGCAGGAAGGCATTTTTTATCACCACATCACCGCGGAGCAGGGCGACCCGTACCTGCTGCAATCGCAGTTGGAGTTCGACGACGTCGAGCGCCTGCAAGCGTTTGCCCAGGCGTTGCAGCGGGTGATCGACCGTCATGACATCCTGCGGACCGCCGTGGTGTGGGAGGACATGGCCAGCCCGGCGCAAGTGGTGTGGCGCAATGCCGAATTGCCGGTGCACGCGATCGACCTGGACCCGGCCGACGGCGACATTCTGGCTCAACTGCATGGGCGTTTTGACGCCCGGCATTACCGCCTCGAGGTCAGCCAGGCCCCGTTGATTCGCCTGGTGTACGCCGAGGACCGCGCCCATCAACGCGTGGTCGCCATCCTGCTGTTCCATCACCTGGCCCTGGACCATACCGCCCTGGAGGTGGTCAGCCAGGAAATGCAGGCCAGCCTGTTGGGGCAGGCCGAGCCCCTGGCGCCTGCGATTCCGTACCGCAACTATGTGGCCCAGGCGCGCCTGGGTCTCAGTGAACACGAACACGAGACGTTCTTCCGCGACATGCTCGGTGATATCGACGAGCCGACGTTGCCGTTCGGTTTGCAGGATGTACAGGGCGAGGGGCACGCCATCCGTGAAGCCTCGTTGACCCTGGACGCCGCGTTGAGCCGGCGCCTGCGCACACAGGCACGACTCCTGGGTGTCAGCGCCGCCAGCGTGTTTCATCTGGCGTGGGCCAAGGTGTTGGGCAGTGTGTCCGACGCCCGCCACGTGGTGTTTGGTACCGTACTGATGGGCCGCATGCAGGGGGGCGACGGCGCCGACCGTGCGCTGGGCATGTTTATCAATACCTTGCCGCTGCGGGTCGATATCACGGGCATGGGCGTGCTGGCTGCGGTCAAGGCGACCCATGCGCGCTTGACCGGGCTGCTGGGGCATGAACATGCGTCGCTGGCCCTGGTGCAACGTTGCAGTGGGGTGGCGCAATCGACACCGTTGTTCAGTGCGCTGCTCAACTATCGCCACACGCCGGCGGCGCACACCACGCTGACGGCCGAGACAGAGCAGGCCTGGCGCGGGATGCGCTTCCTGACGTCCGAAGAACGCACCAACTACCCGGTCAGCCTGAGCGTCAACGACCTGGGTGAAGACTTCAGCCTGGATGCGTTGACCGTCGCGTCGGTGGACCCGCAACTGATCTGTGGTTACCTTGCGACCCTGCTCGAGCAACTGGTCGAGGCCCTGGAGCAGGCGCCACAGATGGCGCTGGAGCATCTGTCGATGCTCTCGCCGTCGCAGACCCGCCAGTTGATCGTGGACTTCAACGCCACCGCCGCCGAGTACCCACGGGACCTGACCGTGGTGCAGATGATCGAGGCGCACGCCTTGCACACGCCGCACGCCGTGGCGGTGGTGCTGGATGACCAGGCGCTGAGCTACCGCCAACTCAACGAGCAGGCCAACCAGGTAGCGCATTACCTGCGTAACCTCGGCGCGCAGGCCGATGCACGGGTGGCGATCTGCATGGAGCGCAGCCTTGCGATGATTGTCGGGCTGCTGGGCATTCTCAAGTCAGGCGCCGGTTACGTGCCACTTGACCCGGAGTACCCGTCGCAACGCCTGGCACTGGCCCTGCAAGACAGCCAGCCACTGGCGGTGCTGGTGCACGCCCGAACCCGTGGAGTGCTGGGTGACAGCGACATCGCGCTGCTGGACCTGGACGACGCGCCGTTGCCCGCGCAACCGCTGCACAACCCGGCCGCCGTGGCCGGGCCGAATCACCTGGCCTACGTAATCTTCACCTCGGGCTCTACCGGGCGCCCCAAAGGCGTGATGGTCGAGCATGGTTCCCTGGTCAACCACATCACCTGGCAGACCCGTACCTTTGGCTTCGATGCCAATGAGCGGATCCTGCAACGCACCTCGGTGGCTTTCGACGCGTCGGTCTGGGAAATCTGGACGCCACTGGCCATCGGTGCGCGTCTGGTGCTGTTGCCGGCACACGCCTCGCGGGACGTTGAGCAGATGGCGCAGACCCTGGTGGAACAACAGGTCAGCGTCGCCCAGTTCGTGCCGAGCCTGCTGCGCCTGCTGGTGCAACTGCCGGCCAGCGGCGTGCAGTGTCGCTACCTGTTCAGCGGCGGCGAAGCGCTGGAGCCACAACTGGCGATGCAGGCCCGGGCACTGACCACCCACGGTATCGTCAACTTATATGGGCCGACCGAGGCCACCATCGACAGCACCTCGTGGACCTGCGACGGCCACCTGCCGGTCGACTCGGTGCCGATTGGCAAACCGATCGCCAACGTGCGGGCCTATGTGCTCGATGCACGCCTGGAACCGGTGGCGCTGGGGGTCGCAGGCGAGTTGTATATCGGCGGCGCCGGTGTTGCCCGTGGCTACCTGGGGCGCGATGACCTGACGGCCGAGCGCTTCCTGGCAGACCCGTTCACCGGCACTGGACGCTTGTACAAAACCGGTGACCTGGTGCGTTACCTGGCCGACGGCAGCCTCGAATACCTGGGCCGCAATGACGATCAAGTCAAGCTGCGCGGCTTGCGCATCGAACTGGGGGAAATCCAAGCGCGCCTGTTGGCGCACACCGATGTGCGCGAAGCCGTGGTATGGGTGCGTGACGAGCGCCTGGTGGCGTATCTCACGCGGCATGAGGCGGCGTCGACCCTGGATATCGAAGCCCTGCGCGAGCAGCTGCAGCAGTACTTGCCTGCCTACATGGTGCCGCAGGCATACGTGGTGTTGGAGACCTTGCCGTTGAGTCCCAATGGCAAGCTTGACCGCAAGGCCCTGCCGGAGCCGGGCATGGAGTCGGTGCTTGCACGCGGTTATGAAGCACCGGTTGGTGCGGTCGAAACCCTGCTGGCGCAGATCTGGGCCGATGTGCTCAAGGTCGAGAAGGTGGGGCGTCACGATCACTTCTTTGAACTGGGCGGGCATTCGCTGCTGGCCGTCGGCCTGATTGGCCGCATGCGCCAGGCCGGCCTGAACACCGACGTGCGTGTGTTGTTCAACCAGCCAACCCTGGCGGCGCTGGCCGCTGCCGTGGGCAGCGGGCGTGAGATCCAGGTGCCGGCCAACGTTATCCCGGCCGGTTGCACGCACATCACGCCGCAGCTGCTGCCGCTGGTGACACTCGATCAGGCCAGCATCGATCGCATCGTCGCCACCGTCGCGGGCGGTGCCGCCAACGTGCAGGATATCTACCCGCTGGCACCGCTGCAGGAAGGCATTCTTTACCACCACATCAGCGCCGAACAGGGCGACTTGTATGTGCAACAGGGCCAGTTCGCGTTTGCCAACCTGGCACGCCTGCAGCAATTTGCCCGGGCCTTGCAACAGGTCATCGACCGCCACGATGTGCTGCGTACCGGGTTTGTCTGGGAAGGTCTGGAGCAGCCGGTGCAAGTGGTCTGGCGCCAGGCGCAGATGATCACGCGTGCGGTGCAGTTCGATCCGCGTGGTGGCGACATCGCCGCGCAACTGGCCGCACACGTTGACCCGCGCCGCCATCGCTTGAATGTGACCCAGGCGCCGCTGATGCAATTGGTGTACGCCGATGATGAGGCTGGCCAGCGCATCGTCGCCACGCTGTTGTTCCACCACACCATCATGGACCACATGGCCATGGACGTGGTGTGGCACGAAGTGGAGGCGTTCCTGCTCGGCAAAGGGGGTGAGTTGGCCGCCTCGGTGCCTTACCGCAACTACGTGGTGCAGACGCGCCTGGCCAGCCGCGAGCAGGAACATGAGACGTTTTTCCGCGACATGCTCGGTGACGTCGACGAGCCGACCCTGCCGTTCGCCCAGCAGGACGTGCGCGACGATGGCTACGACATCGATGAGGTCGACCTGACCCTGGATGCGGGCCTGAGCCGGCGTTTGCGCAGCGTGACGCGCAAAAACGGGGTCAGCCCCGCCAGCCTGTTCCATTTGGCTTGGGCGCGGGTGCTGGGGGTGATCTCCAGTACCGAGCGCGTGGTGTTCGGCACTGTGATGATGGGCCGCCTGCAAGGCGGGGAGGGTGCCGACCGGGCCCTGGGCATGTTTATCAATACCTTGCCGCTGCGGGTCGATATCACCGACCAAGGCGTGCAAGCGGCGGTCAAGGCCACCCATGCACGCCTGTCGGGCTTGCTCGCCCATGAATTGGCTTCGCTGGCCCAGGTGCAACGTTGCAGCGGCGTGCCGCAATCGTTGCCGTTGTTCAGTGCCTTGTTCAACTACCGCCATACCCCGGCCAACGCCGCCGAAGTCAGCGAGGCGTCGCTGCGCGCCTGGCAAGGCATGGAGCTGTTACAAGCACGGGAGCGCTCCAACTACCCGCTGACCTTGAGCGTCAATGATGTGGGCGAGGCCTTCAGCCTCAGCGCGCTGGCACTGGCATCCATGGGCGCGCAACGCATCTGCGCCTACGTGAACCGCGTCGTCGAGCAACTGGTCGAGGCCCTCGAACAGGCGCCGCAGACCGCGCTCAATAGCCTGTCGATCTTGCCGGCCGACGCCCGTCAACAGGTGCTCGGCGAATTCAACGCTACGCGGGTCGACTATGCCCACGGCCTGACTATTGACCAGCGTTTCGAACGCCAGGTCGAGTTGTACCCGCATACGCTGGCCGCTGTGTATCAGGGGCACAGCCTGACCTACAGCGAGCTGAACCGCCAAGCCAACCAACTGGCGCACCAGTTGATCGAACTCGGTGTGCAACCCGACGATCGGGTGGCGATCTGCGCCCAGCGCAGCCTGGAAATGCTGGTGGGGCTGGTGGCGATTCTCAAGGCTGGCGCGTGCTATGTGCCCATCGATGCGGCGCACCCGGCCGAGCGCCTCCGTTACCTGCTCGACGACAGCGCGCCCGTGGCCGTGCTGATCCAGCCGGCGCTGGCACAACGCTTGCCGACCTTGACCGTGCCGGTGTTGGAACTGGACCGGCGCCTGTGGCAAGGCCCGTCCAAAGGCAACCCACACGTCGCCGGGCTGACCCCGGCGCACCTGGCGTACGTGATCTACACCTCCGGTTCCACTGGCTTGCCCAAAGGCGTGATGGTCGAACATCGCACCCTGGAAAACCTGGTGAGCTGGCATTGCGATGCGTTTGAACTGGGGCACGGCAGCCACACGTCAAGCGTCGCCGGTTTCGGTTTCGACGCCATGGCCTGGGAAGTCTGGCCGGCGCTGTGCGTCGGTGCGACCCTGCATCTGCCGCCTGCCCATGACGGCAGTGAAGACATCGACGCGCTGCTGCAATGGTGGCTGGCCCAGCCGCTGGACGTCAGCTTCCTGCCGACGCCGGTAGCCGAGTACGCCTTCAGCCAGGCGCTGCAGCACCCGACCCTCAAGACCTTGCTGATCGGCGGCGACCGCCTGCGTCAGTTCAACACGCCGCAGCGCTTCCATCTGGTCAACAACTATGGCCCGACCGAAGCCACCGTGGTGGCGACCTCCGGGCGTATCGAAGCCGGCCAGGTGTTGCATATCGGCAAGCCGGTGGCCAACACCCAGGTCTACCTGTTGGATGAGCGTCAGCAGCCAGTGCCCCTGGGGGTTGCGGGTGAGCTGTATGTAGCCGGTGCCGGTGTGGCACGAGGTTACCTGAACCGCCCGCAGATGAGCGCCGAACGTTTCCTCAAAGACCCGTTCAGCCGCGACCCGCAGGCCCGCATGTACCGCACTGGCGACCTTGCGCGCTGGCTGGAAGACGGCACGCTCGAGTACCTGGGGCGTAACGATGACCAGGTGAAAATCCGCGGTGTACGCATCGAACTGGGTGAAATCGAAACCCGCCTCGCTGAACAACCCCACGTGCGCGAAGCCGTGGTACTGGCCCGCGAAGGGCGCCTGGTGGCCTACTTCACTGAGACGCAGCCACTGGATATCGAGACGTTGCGCAGCGGCCTGCAAGCGTGCCTGCCGGCGTACATGGTGCCGGCCGCTTATGTACGCCTGGACCATCTGCCGTTGACCGTCAACGGCAAGCTCGACCGCAAGGCGTTGCCGGAGCCGGGGCTGGAGGCGCTGATCAGCCGTGGCTATGAAGCCCCCGAGGGCGAGGTGGAAACCACACTCGCGCAGATCTGGGCCGATGTGCTGAAGCTGGAACAGGTCGGCCGCCACGATAACTTCTTCGAACTGGGCGGCCATTCCTTGCTGGCTGTGGGCCTGGTGGAACGGATGCGCCAGGCCGGTTTGCAGGCGGATGTACGTGTGCTGTTCAGCCAACCCACCCTGGCGGCACTCGCTGCGGCGGTGGGTGCCAGTAACGAAGTGGCGGTGCCCGTCAACCGTATTGACCCGGGCTGCACGCACATCACCCCGGACCTGCTGCCACTGGCCACGCTGGATCAGGCCAGTATCGACCGCATCGTCGCCCATGTTCCCGGTGGCGTCGCCAACGTGCAGGATATCTATGCCCTGGCGCCGTTGCAGGAAGGTCTGTTGTATCACCACATCAGCGCCGAACAGGGCGACCCGTACCAACAACATGCGCTGTTCGCGTTTGACAGCCGCCAGCGTCTGGACGGATTCGCCCAAGCCTTGCAACACGTGATCGGCCGCCATGACATCCTGCGTACCGGGCTGTTCTGGGAGCAGCTTGAGGCGCCGGTGCAAGTGGTCTGGCGCGAGGCCCCACTGGGGCTCGACGAGCTGATCCCACAGGCCGGTGAGGTGCTGGCGCAGTTGCGCGAACACTTCAGCCTCGGTCAACACCGTATGGACATCCGCCAGGCGCCGATGATGCACCTGGGGTTCGCCCATGACCCGCAGCACCAGCGCTGGATCGGCATGCTGTCCTTCCATCACCTGGTCAACGATGCAACGTCCATGGGCGTGCTGGTGGGCGAAATCGAGGCACACATGAGCGGGCGTGCGCAGCAACTGGGGGCCTCGGTGCCGTACCGCAACTATGTGGCCCAGGCCCGCCAGGGCAATGACCTGGCGGCTCATGAAGCGTTCTTCCGCAACATGCTCGGTGATGTCGACGAACCGACCTTGCCGTTTGGTGTGCAACGTATCGACAGCGAGCGCGATGCCACCGAAGAGGTTGATCATTGGCTGGGCGCGGTGCTCAGCCAGCGCCTGCGTCGGCAGGCGCGGCACCTGGGGGTCAGTGCCGCTGCGCTGTATCACTGGGTCTGGGCCCAGGTCATCGGTGCGGTGTCGGCCCGCGATGACGTGGTGTTCGGCACGGTTCTGCTCGGCCGCTTGCAGGCCGGTGACGGTGCTGACCGCTCCATGGGGATGTTCATCAACACCTTGCCGCTGCGCGTGCGCCTGAGCGACGACAGCCTGAGTGCGGCGGTCAAGCACACCCATGTCGCCTTGAGCCAGTTGGTGGCCCATGAGCATGCTTCGCTGACGCTGGCCCAACGTTGCAGCGGCGTGGCGGCCCCGGCGCCGTTGTTCAGTGCCTTGCTCAATTACCGTCATGCGTCGACCACGGTCAGCGAAGCCAGCCGTGTGGCCTGGGAAGGTATCCAGATGCTCGCCAACGAAGGGGTCAACAGCTACCCGCTGATCCTCTCGGTGGACGATGTCGGCGAGGACTTCCGCATCAGTGCCCTGGCTCCACGTTCGGTGGGCGCGCAACGGGTACTGGGGTATGTGTGCACGGCGTTGGTCGGCTTGGTCGACACGTTGGAACAAGCGCCGCATGCGCCAGCCAACCGCACGTCGTTGCTGGCCGAGGATGAACGCCGGCGGCTGTTGCAGACCTTCAATGGCACCTCGCGGGACTACCCGCATCAGCAACCGGTCCATCAAGTGTTCGAAGCTTGGGTACAGGCGCAACCGCAAGCCGTTGCGGCGGTGCATGGCCAACAGCAGGTCAGCTATGCCGAGCTGAACGCACGTGCCAACCGCCTGGCCCATCACCTGATCGGCCTGGGGCTGCAAGCGGGCGACAGCGTGGCGGTGCTGCTGGAACGCTCGATCGACCTGTTGGTGAGCCAACTGGCCATCAGCAAGTGCGCGGCGGTGTATGTGCCGCTGGACGTCAATGCGCCTGTCGAACGCCAGGTGTTCATGCTGGAGGACAGCCACGCCGCGTGGCTGTTGAGCAACACGGATCAGGCGCAGGCGTTCGATGTGCCGCGCATCGACCTGGACCTTCTGAAGCTTGGCGACCAGCCTGCGTGTAACCCTGAGCTTGAGCAACCGGCCGAAACGGCGGCGTACATCATGTACACCTCCGGCTCCACCGGCACGCCGAAGGGCGTAGTGGTACCGCACCGGGCGATCACGCGGTTGGTGATCAACAACGGTTATGCTGATTTCAATCAGCAGGATCGTGTGGCGTTTGCCTCCAACCCGGCGTTCGACGCCAGTACGTTGGACGTGTGGGCGCCGTTGCTCAACGGCGGTGCAGTGGTGGTGGTCGACCAGGACACGCTGTTGTCCCGGGCCGATTTTGCCGCGCTGTTGCAGCAGCAGGCCGTCAGTGTGCTGTGGATGACTGCCGGGCTGTTCCATCAGTACGCCGAGGGGCTGCTGCCGGTGTTCAAGCAGCTGCGCTACCTGATTGTCGGCGGCGATGTGCTCGATCCGAGCGTGATTGCCCGGGTGCTCAAGGACGGCGCGCCGCAGCACCTGCTCAACGGCTACGGCCCGACCGAAGCCACCACCTTCTCGACCACCTTTGAAATCACCTCGGTCGAGGAGGGCAGTATTCCGATTGGTCGGCCGGTCGGCAACAGCCGTGCCTACGTGCTGGATGCGCGCCAACAACCGGTGCCGGTGGGGGTGAGTGGTGAGCTGTATATCGGCGGGCAAGGCGTTGCCTTGGGCTACTTGAACCGTGCCGACCTCACCGCCGAGAAATTCCTCGTCGACCCGTTCAGCGAGGCCGGCTTGATGTACCGCACCGGCGACCTCGTGGCCTGGCGCGCCGACGGCACCTTGCAGTACCTGGGGCGTAACGACCAGCAGGTGAAAATCCGCGGTTTCCGTATCGAGCTGGGCGAGATCGAAACCCGCCTGGCCGGTTGCCCCGGGGTCAAGGACGCCGTGGTGCTGGCCCGTGAAGACGCGCCGGGGCACAAGCGTCTGGTGGCCTATTTCACCGAGCGTCAAGCGTTGGACATCGAGGTACTGCGCACGCGCCTGCAAGGGCAACTGCCGGAGTACATGGTGCCGAGCGCCTATGTGCGCCTGGACAGCTTGCCCCTGACCAGCAACGGCAAGGTTGACCGCAAGGCTTTGCCGGTGCCGGACCAGGATGCATTGCTGAGCCGTGTCTACGAGGCCCCGGAGGGGGCAGTGGAGGTCGCCCTGGCGCTGCTGTGGGAGAAGGTGCTCAAGGTCGAGCAAGTGGGGCGCCATGACCACTTCTTCGAACTGGGTGGGCATTCATTGCTGGCGGTCAGCCTGGTTGAGCAGATGCGCAAGCAAGGCATGGACGCCGATCTGCGGGTGCTGCTCGCACAACCGACGCTGGCTGCAATGGCCGCGGCGGTGGGGCAGGTGGAGCACCTGGTGGTGCCGCAATCAAGCGTGCCGACGCTTGAGCGCAAGCGCCGTATTTGAGTGCGCGGCTGATCTGAGGTCGAAGTGGGAGCGGGCTTGCTCGCTCCCACATTGGCGTCGCGGTGAGTTATCGGCCTGTCACCCCCGCGTTGTCCCGGCTTCCCATGACATACACCTCCCCGTGGATGTTTTAGTTTTCCAGCCCTGTGGAAAGCCCTGGGGCACGTATTCGATCCCTCTCTTTTTGAACCTGACGATAACGGTGTCCTGCCCCAGACGGGCTTGGCGCTGCTGCTCGATGCCCGATGTACAGGTTGCCATTGAAACCGGACTTTCTCGTCACTGTTTTCGAATCTTAAGCAGGTCACAACATGCACTTCAGCGAATTGATGGCAGTTCTTTCGACCCACGCGATCCATCTGCAACGTGAGGAGGATGACCTGATCATCCTCGGCGACGATGAGGCGCTTGATGATGGGTTGATCGACAACGTGCGCGCGCACAAGGCGCAATTGCTTGAGTTGATTACCCGCAACGGGGGTGACTGGTTGAGCCCGGCTTACCGCATTACCCCGCAGATGCTGCCGTTGACCACGCTGGACCAGGCGACCATCGACCAGATCGTCGATGCCGTGCCGGGCGGGCTGGCCAATGTCAAGGACATCTACCCGCTGGCGCCGTTGCAGGAAGGCATGTTGTACCACCACTTGAGCGCAGAACGGGGCGACCCTTATTTGCTGCAGTCGCAGTACGCCTTCGACAGCCGCGCGCGCCTGGAGCACTTCATTCAGGCGTTGCAGTACGTGATCAAACGTCACGACATCCTGCGTACCACCGTGGCCTGGGAAAGCCTGGATGAACCGGTGCAGGTGGTGCTGCGCAAGGCCACGTTGAACCATGAAGAACTGCACCTGGATCCGCGCGACGGCGATGTGCTCGGCCAGTTGCGCGCCCGCTTCGATGCCCGCCACTATCGCCTGGACATTCGCGAGGCGCCGATGATGCGCGTGGCGTTTGCCCTGGATTCGCCGAACCAGCGCTGGGTGGCGGTGCTGCTGTTTCACCATATGGCCCTGGACCATACCGCGATGGAGGTGGTACAGCACGAGATGCAAGCCTTCCTGCTCGGGCAGACCGAGCACCTGGGTGAGCCGGTGCCGTACCGCAACTATGTGGCCCAGGCGCTCCTGGGGGTCAGTGAGCAGCAACACGAAACGTTCTTTCGCGAGATGCTCGGCGACATCGATGAGCCGACGCTGCCGTTCGGTTTACAGGATGTGCAGGGTGACGGCCACGGCATTGAAGAAAGCCACCTGATGCTCGACAACGGCTTGAGCCAGCGTCTGCGCGTGCAGGCGCGTCAGATGGGGGTCAGCGCGGCCAGTGTCATGCACCTGGCGATGGCCCAAGTGCTGGGCAAAGTCTCCGGGCGCCAGGAGGTGGTGTTCGGCACTGTGCTGTTGGGCCGCATGCACGCGGGGGAAGGCTCGGGCCGCGCCCTGGGGATGTTCATCAACACCTTGCCGCTGCGCGTGAGCGTGGGTGAGCAAAGCGTACGCAGCGGCCTGAAGCTGACCCACCAGCGCCTCACCGCCTTGCTCCAGCATGAACACGCCTCGTTGGCCCTGGCCCAGCGTTGCAGCGGTGTGGCGCCACCTACGCCGTTGTTCAGCGCCATGCTCAACTACCGCCACAGTGCTTCAGGCGGCAGTGTCGAGGCCCAGGCGGCCTGGGCCGGCATGCAAGCCCTGGGCGCGGAAGAGCGCACCAACTACCCGCTGACCGTCAACCTCGACGACCTGGGGGAAGACTTCCACATCACCGTGCTCGCCGACGCCGAAATCGGTGCGTCGCGCGTCGCCCATTACCTGCACGCGGCATTGGACAGTCAGGTGGCTGCCCTGGAACACACGCCAGAGGCACCTTTGCACAGCCTGGGCATCCTGCCGGCGACCGAACGCCAACACCTGCTGCAACACTGCAACAGCAGCGACGCGGTGTTTGCCGACAGTGCGTTGATCCATGCCCAATTCGAAGCGCAGGCGGCGGCACACCCCGACGCCTGCGCACTGGTCTATGAAGACCGGCACTTGAGCTACGGCGAACTGAACCGCCGCGCCAACCAGGTTGCGCATCGCCTGTTGAGCCTGGGCGTGCATGTGGATGACCGCGTGGCGATCTGCGTCGAACGTGGCCTGGACATGATCATTGGCCTGCTGGGCATCCTCAAGGCGGGTGCCGGCTATGTACCGATTGACCCGGCCTACCCGCAAGAGCGCATCCGCTACACCTTGCAAGACAGCGCACCGGTCGCGGTGCTGGTGCAGCAGGCGACACATGCGTTGGTTGCTGAGTTGTCAGTGCCGGTGATCGACCTGGATGCCTGCGACTGCCAGGCTGAATCGACCGATAACCCTGACGTTGCAGGTCTCACCTCGGCGAACCTGGCGTATGTGATCTACACCTCCGGCTCCACCGGCCTGCCCAAGGGCGTGATGATCGAACACCGCAACGTGGCGCGTTTGTTCAGCGCCACCGAGGCGTGGTTCAACTTCGATGATCAGGACGTGTGGGCGCTGTTCCATTCGTTTGCCTTCGACTTCTCCGTATGGGAAATCTGGGGTGCGCTGATGCACGGTGGGCAGTTGCTGGTGGTGCCGCAGCTTACCAGTCGTTCGCCGGACGCCTGTTATGCCTTGCTGTGCAGCGCCGGCGTGACCATCCTCAACCAGACGCCAAGTGCGTTCCGTTCGTTGATCGCGGCCCAGGGCCAGAGCGAACTCAAGCACGCCCTGCGCCAGGTGATCTTTGGCGGTGAAGCCCTGGAGCCAGGCATTCTGAAACCGTGGTATGCGCGCAGCAGCAACGCCGCGACGCAGCTAGTAAACATGTACGGCATCACCGAAACCACGGTGCACGTGACCTACCGTGCCCTTGAAGCGGCGGATGCCCGGTTGGTGGGTGTCAGCCCGATTGGCGGGCGCATTCCCGACCTGCAGCTGTATGTACTGGACGAGCAGCGTGAGCCGGTGCCAGTTGGCGTGGTGGGCGAGTTGTATGTCGGCGGCGCCGGCGTTGCCCGTGGCTACCTGAACCGGCCGGAACTGAATGCCGAACGGTTTATCGCCGACCCCTTCAGCACCCGTGCCGGGGCGCGCTTGTATCGCAGCGGTGACCTCGGGCGTCGCCTGGCCGATGGCAGCATCGACTACCTGGGGCGCAATGACGACCAGGTGAAGATCCGTGGTTTCCGTATCGAGCTGGGTGAGATTGAAGCGCGCCTGGCCGCCTGTGACGGCGTGCGCGAGGCCGTGGTAATTGCCCGTGAAGACGAGCCCGGCGACCAGCGCCTGGTGGCTTACCTCATTGCCTGCGAGGGGGCCGAACCGTCGGCCGCCGAGTTGCGCCAGCAGTTGCTGCTGTCCCTGGCCGAGTACATGGTGCCCGCCGCCTTTGTGCGGGTGGCGCAGTTGCCGTTGACCACCAACGGCAAGCTCGACCGCAAAGCCCTGCCGGCGCCGGATGCCGACGCGTTGGCGCGCCGGCAGTACGCGGCCCCCGAAGGGGAGGTGGAAGCCACGATTGCCGCGATCTGGCAGGACTTGCTCGGGGTAGAGCGCGTGGGGCGTGAGGATCACTTTTTCGAACTGGGGGGCCACTCACTGCTGGCCGTCAAGCTGATCGAGCGCATGCGCCAGGTCGGCCTGGGCGCCGATGTACGCGTATTGTTTGGCCAACCCACCCTGGCCGCACTCGCGGCCGCCGTGGCCGGTGCGAACAAGGATGTGGTGGTGCCCGCCAACCGTGTGCCCGAGGGTTGCGAACACATCACCCCGGACATGCTGCCCCTGGCTGAACTGGACCAGGCCGGCATTGACCGCATTGTCGCGACGGTGCCGGGCGGTGCGGCCAACGTCCAGGAAATCTACAGCCTGGCGCCGCTGCAAGAAGGGATCTTGTATCACCATCTCGCCGCTGCCCAAGGCGATCCCTACCTGCAATACGCGACGTTCAGCTTTGACAGCCGCGACCGCCTGCAACGGTTTGCCGCTGCGCTGCAAGGCGTGATTTCCCGGCATGACATCCTGCGCACCGCAGTGGTGTGGGAGCGTCTTGATGAGCCGGTGCAAGTGGTCTGGCGCGAAGCTGAGCTGGGCGTCGACGAGATTCACCTGGACCCGGCCGGCGGCGATATCGCCACGCAATTGACCGAATGCCTCAACCCGCGTCATCACCGCCTGGATATTCGCCAGGCGCCGATGATGCGCATCGGTTACAGCGAAGATGCGCCGAACCAACGCTGGGTCGCGGTGTTGCTGCTGCACCATCTGGTGGATGACGCCACCTCGTTGCGCATGCTGACCTCAGAGATCGAAGCCCACACCCGTGGCGAAGAAGCGTTGCTGGCGCCGTCGGTGCCGTACCGTAATTATGTGGCGCAGGCACGCCAGGGCGTGAGTCGCGAGGAGCACGAAGCGTTCTTTACCGAGATGTTGGGGGACATTGACGAGCCCACCTTGCCGTTTGGCCTGCAAGACGTGCAGGGCGATGGGCATGGCGTCGAGGAGGTGGTCCTGGCGCTGGATGATCGCCTCAGCCAGCGTTTGCGCGCGCAGTCACGCCAACTGGGTGTGACGCCGGCCAGCCTGTATCACTTGGCATGGGCCCGGGTGCTGGGCGGCCTGTCGGGGCGCAACGATGTGGTGTTCGGCACCGTATTGCTGGGACGTTTGCAGGGCGGTGAAGGTTCCGACCGTGCCCTCGGCATGTTCATCAATACCTTGCCGCTGCGGGTCAGCCTGGGGGAGGCCGGTGTGCGCGCCATGGTCAAGAGTACCCACACGCGCTTGACCGGTTTGCTCGGCCATGAGCATGCCTCGCTGGTGCTGGCGCAGCGCTGCAGTAAAATCGCGGCCTCCACACCGCTGTTCAGTTCGCTGCTCAACTATCGCCAGCTCGGCGGTGCAGACGTCTCGGCAGAAGCGGTAGCGGCCTGGGAAGGCATTGCGGTGCTCGACAGCAAGGAGCGCACCAACTACCCGCTGACCCTGTCGGTCAACGACATGGGCGAGGCATTCAGCCTCTCGGTGATGGCCGATGGGGCGATTGGCGCCGCGCGGGTCTGCAGTTACATGCAGTGCGTCCTCGACAACCTTGTGCAAGCCCTGGAGCAGACCCCGCAGGCCTCGTTGCGAGGCTTGGGGATGCTGCCGGCGCTGGAGCGCGAGCACCTGTTGCAGCACTGGAACGCCACCGACAGCCTGTTTGCCGACGCGGTCTTGATCCACCACCAGGTTGAGCTGCATGCCGCTGAACGCCCTGACGCGACTGCCGTGCTGTTTGACGATGAGCGCCTGAGCTACGGCGAACTGAACCGCCGCGCCAACCAGGTTGCGCATCGCCTGTTGAGCCTGGGTGTGCGCGTGGATGATCGCGTGGCGATCTGCGTCGACCGTGGGCTGGAGATGATCGTCGGCCTGCTGGGCATCCTCAAGGCCGGGGCCGGCTATGTACCGATTGACCCGGCTTACCCGCAGGAGCGCATCAGCTACACCCTGCAAGACAGCGCACCGGTTGCGGTGCTGGTGCAGCAGGCGACTCATGCCTTGGTGGCTGAGTTGTCGGTGCCGGTGATCGACCTGGATTCGACGGGCTTGCAAGTCGAGCCAGTGCTGAATCCACACGTGCCCGACCTCACCTCGGCGAGCCTGGCCTATGTGATCTACACCTCCGGCTCCACCGGCCTGCCCAAGGGCGTGATGATCGAGCACCGTAACGTGGCGCGACTGTTCAGCGCCACCGAAGGCTGGTTCAACTTCAACCACCAGGACGTGTGGGCCTTGTTCCACTCGTTTGCCTTCGACTTCTCGGTGTGGGAAATCTGGGGTGCGCTGATCCATGGCGGCCAGTTGCTGGTGGTGCCGCAGCTCACCAGCCGTTCGCCGGACGAGTGTTATGCGCTGCTGTGCAGCGCCGGCGTGACCATCCTCAACCAGACGCCGAGTGCGTTCCGTTCGTTGATGGCCGCCCAGGGCCAGAGTGCCTTGAAGCACTCCCTGCGGCAGGTCATCTTCGGTGGCGAAGCCCTGGAACCGGGGATTCTCAAGCCCTGGTATGCGCGCACCACCAACGCCGGCACGCAATTGGTGAACATGTACGGCATCACCGAAACCACCGTGCACGTGACCTACCGTGCCCTTGAAGCGGCGGATGCCCAATTGGTGGGCGTCAGCCCCATCGGCGGGCGCATTCCGGACTTGCAGCTGTATGTCCTTGACGACCAGCGCGAACCCGTGCCGGTGGGTGTCGTCGGTGAACTCTATGTCGGCGGTGCGGGGGTTGCCCGTGGCTACCTGAACCGACCTGAATTGAACGCCGAACGGTTTATTGCCGACCCGTTCAGCGGCCGTGCTGACGCCCGCCTGTACAAGACCGGCGACTTGGGGCGCTGGCTGGCGGACGGCAGCATCGATTACCTGGGGCGCAACGATGACCAGGTGAAGATCCGTGGTTTCCGTATCGAGTTGGGTGAGATCCAGGCGCGCCTGGCCGCCTGTGACGGTGTGCGTGAAGCCGTGGTGATTGCCCGCGAAGACGCGCCCGGCAACAAGCGCCTGGTGGCCTATGTCATCGCGGGCGAGGGCGCCGAGCCATCGGCCGCGGCGTTGCGCACAGAGCTGTTGGTGTCGCTGGCCGACTATATGGTGCCCAGCGCGTTCGTCATGCTCGAGCGCTTGCCGTTGACCACCAACGGCAAACTCGATCGCAAGGCCCTGCCGGCCCCCGACAGCGATGCCCTGGCCCGGCGCGAATACGAGCGCCCTGAAGGCGATGTCGAGCAGACCCTCGCCGTACTGTGGCAAGAGTTGCTGGACGTGGCACGCGTGGGTCGCCACGACAACTTCTTTGAGCTGGGCGGTCATTCGCTGCTGGCGGTCAAACTGATCGAACGCATGCGTCAGATCGACTTGAGCGCCGACGTACGCGTGTTGTTCGGCCAACCAACCCTGGCGGCGCTGGCAGCGGCCGTGGGTGGTCATCAAGAGCTGGTGGTACCGGCCAACCTGATCGGCCTGGACTGCTCGCGCATCACGCCGGACTTGCTGCCGCTGGCCGACCTGGACCAGGCCGCCATCGACCGTATCGTCGCCAGCGTGCCGGGCGGCGCACGCAACGTGCAGGACATCTACGCGTTGGCGCCGTTGCAGGACGGCATGCTCTACCATCACTTGGCCGCGCCGCAAGGCGATGCCTACTTGCTGCATATGTTGTTTGCCTTCACCGGGCCGGAGCCGGTGAACCAGTTTGCCAAGGCACTGCAGAGCGTCATCGACCGCCACGACATCTTGCGCAGCAGCATGGTCTGGGACGGGCTCGAAGAGCCGGTGCAGGTGGTTTGGCGCCAGGCAACCCTGGGCCTGGAAGAAGTGGTGATCGACGCGGCCGACGGTGACGTACTGGGGCAATTGCACCGTCAGTTCGACCCGCGCCATTACCGCCTGGATATGCAGCGTGCGCCGCTGATGCACCTGGCCTACACCCAGGACAGCGCCAACCAACGCTGGGTCGGCATCCTGTTGTTCCATCACATGATGCTCGACCACACCGCGCTTGAAGTGCTGATCGAGGAAGTCCAGGCCAGCCTCAAGGGCCATACCGAACACTTGGCGCCGTCGATTCCGTATCGTAACCATGTGGCACAGTCGCGCCTCGGTGCTGATCGACAGGCCCATGAACGCTTCTTCACCGACATGCTCGCTGACATCGATGAACCGACCTTGGCCTTCGGCCTGCGCGATGTGCAGGGCGATGGCAGCGGTGTCGAAGAAGCCCACCTGATGCTTGACAGTCAGTTGAGCGCGCGCCTGCGTGAGCAAGCGCGTCTGCTCGGCGTCAGTGCCGCGAGCCTGATGCACCTGGCCTGGGGCCAGGTGTTGGCGCAGGTGGCCGGGCGTGACGACGTGGTGTTCGGCACGGTGTTGCTCGGCCGCCTGCAAGGTGGTGAAGGTGCCGGCCGTGCCTTGGGGCTGTTCATCAACACCTTGCCACTGCGGGTCAGTGTCGGTGAGCACGGCGCCCGCGAGGCGGTGCGCGTCACCCACGAACGCCTGTCACAATTGCTCGCCCATGAACACGCGTCGTTGTCCCTGGCCCAGCAGTGCAGCGGCCTGCCGGCGGCGCAAGCGCTGTTCAATACCTTGCTCAACTATCGGCACAGCGCGGCGGTCGAGGCCACCAGCGCCGACATTACTGCCTGGGACGGCATCCAGGCCCTGGGCATGGAAGAGCGCACCAACTACCCGCTGGTGTTGAACATCGATGATTTTGGCGCGGGCTTCCAACTCAATGCCCAGGCGCTGGAAAAAATCGGCGCGCAACGGGTCTGCGGCTTTATGCAGAGGGCCCTGGCGCACTTGGTCGACGCATTGGAGGACACGCCACAGCGCGCCTTGAATCAACTGTCGGTGCTGTCGGCCGCCGAGCGTGAGGCGGTGTTGGTCGATGTCAATGCCACCGCCGTGCACTACCCCGAGGCGCAGACCATCCACCGGCTGTTCGAGGCACAGGTCGAGCGGCAACCGGACGCCACGGCGGTGTGCCAGGGCGACCAGCACATCACGTATCGCCAGCTCAACCAGCGCGCCAATCAGTTGGCCCATCGCCTGCTCGAAGAGGGCGTGCGCCCGGATGATCGAGTGGCCATTTGCGCGCGGCGCAGCCTTGAAACCCTGGTCGGCCTGGTGGCGATCCTCAAGGCCGGCGCGGCGTACGTCCCCATCGACCCGGCGCACCCGCAGGAACGCATCGCCTACCTGTTGCAGGACTGCGCGCCGATGCTGGTGCTGGCGCAATCGAGTACCCGTTCATTGCTCGGCGACACGCCATTGCCGGTGATCGAGCTGGACAGCGATCAATGGCATCGCCGCCCGACGCTTGACCCAAGCGTGCAGGGCCTGACGTCAGCGAACCTCGCCTATGTGATCTACACCTCCGGCTCCACCGGTTTGCCTAAAGGCGTGATGGTGGAACACCGCACCCTGGAAAACCTGGTGCACTGGCATTGCCAGGCCTTCAACCTGCACGCCGGCAGCCATACCTCCAGCGTCGCCGGGTTTGGCTTTGACGCCATGGCCTGGGAAGTCTGGCCAGCCCTTTGCGTGGGGGCGACCCTGCACCTGCCGCCGGCCAAGGCGGGCAGCGAAGACATCGACGCGCTGTTGCATTGGTGGCTGGCACAGCCGCTGGACGTGAGCTTCCTGCCGACCCCGGTGGCGGAATACGCGTTCAGCCAGCAAATGCAACACCCGAGCCTGAAGACCTTGCTGATCGGCGGCGACCGCCTGCGCCAGTTCAACACGCCGCAGCGCTTCCAGGTGGTCAACAACTACGGCCCGACCGAGGCCACGGTGGTCGCTACGTCCGGCCTGATCAATGCCGGCCAGCTCTTGCACATTGGCAAACCCATCGCCAATACCCAGGTCTACCTGCTCGATGCGCACCTCAAACCCGTACCTAAAGGTGTGGTCGGTGAGCTGTACGTCGGTGGCGCCGGTGTGGCGCGCGGTTACCTCAACCGTCCGGAACTGACCGCCGAACGTTTCCTGCGTGACCCGTTCAGCCAGGACCCGCTGGCGCGCCTGTATCGTACCGGCGACCTGGCACGTTGGCTGGAGGAGGGCACCCTGGATTACCTGGGCCGTAACGACGACCAGGTGAAAATCCGTGGCGTTCGCATCGAGCTCGGCGAAATCGAAAGCCGCTTGAGCGAGTACCCAGACGTCAGCGAAACCGTGGTGCTCGCACGTGAAGGTCGCCTGGTGGCGTACTTCACCGAACACCAGCCGGTCGACCGTCAAGCCCTGCGCAGTGCGTTGCAGGCGCAGTTGCCGGAGTACATGGTGCCAACCGTGTATGTGCGCCTGGACAGCCTGCCGCTGACCGCCAACGGCAAGCTGGACCGCAAGGCCCTGCCGGTTCCCGATCAGGAGGCATTACTCAGTCGCGGCTACGCGGCGCCCGAGGGTGAGGTGGAAATCGCCCTGGCGCAGATCTGGAGCCAGGTGCTCAAGGTCGAGCAGGTCGGGCGCGAGGATCACTTCTTTGAACTGGGCGGGCACTCGTTGCTGGCCATGCGTTTGATCTCCCAAGTACGCCTGCACCTGGGCGTGGAGCTGGACCTGGCGGCGCTGTTTGCGCACCCGCAACTCTCGGCCCTCGCGCAGGTGGTGGCCAAGGCCGGGCGCAGCCACTTGCCGGCGATTGTGCCGGTGTCCCGCGAAGAGTCGTTGCCGCTGTCGTTTGCCCAGCAACGCCTGTGGTTCCTGGCACAGATGGACAATGCCGCAGCGGCCTACAACATGCCGATCGGCCTGGGCCTGCGTGGCGCACTGGACGCCCTGGCGCTGGAGCGCGCACTGGCGCAGATCGTCAGTCGCCATGAAGTGCTGCGCAGCGCCTTTGTGGTGGACAACGATGAACCGCAGTTGGTGATTACTCCAGTCGAAGGCTCGTTCGTGCTGATGCAGGATGATCTGCGCGAACAGGCTGACGCGCCGCAGCAATTGCAGGCACTGAGCGAGCATGAAGCACTGGCGCCGTTCGACCTGGTCAATGGCCCGTTGCTGCGGGCGCGCCTGGTACGCCTGGGCGATGAGCACCATGTGTTGCTGCTGACGGTGCACCATATTGCTGCCGATGGCTGGTCGATGGGCGTGCTGACCCGCGAAATGGTGGCGTTGTATGGCGCCTACAGCCAGGGCCTGGCCGATCCGTTGCCGCCGTTGGCGTTGCAATACGCCGACTTTGCCGTGTGGCAGCGCCGCTGGTTGAGTGGCGAGGTGCTGCACAAGCAGAACCTGTATTGGCAGCAGACCCTGGCCGGCGCGCCGGCCGTATTGACCCTGCCCACCGACCGGCCGCGTCCGGCGCAGCAGGACTTCAGCGGCGCGGTGCTGCCCTTGCAGCTGGATGCGTCGTTGAGCGAGGGCCTCAAGGCGCTCAGCCAGCGACATGGCACCACCTTGTACATGACCCTGCTGGCGGCGTGGGCGGTGTTGCTGAGTCGCTTGTCCGGGCAGGATGAAGTGGTCATCGGCTCGCCGGTAGCCAACCGCAACCGGGTCGAAGTGGAGGGCCTGATCGGCCTGTTCGTCAACACCCTGGCGGTGCGCATCGATGCCTCGGGCGAACCGACGGTGCAAACCTTGCTGGCGCGGGTCAAGACCCAGGCGCTGGGCGCGCAGGCGCACCAGGACCTGCCGTTCGAGCAAGTGGTGGATATCGTCAAACCGGTGCGCAGCATGGCCTACAGCCCGCTGTTCCAGACCATGCTGACCTGGCAGGGCAGCGAGGGCGCAGCACCGGTATTCGGCGACCTGAGAATGGAGGACGGCGGCCAGATCAACACGGCGGCCAAGTTCGACCTGTCCCTCGAATTGAGCGAAGCCCAAGGCCATATCATCGGTTCCCTGAGCTACGCCACGGCGCTGTTCGATGAGGCGACCCTCACGCGTCACCTGGGTTATTTCGAGCGCCTGTTGCAGGCCATGGTCAGCGATGATCAGGGTGTGCTGGCGCGCGTGCCGTTGCTCGATGAGTCGGAGCGCCAACAGCAACTGGCCGCGCTCAGTGGCCTGCGCACACCGCTCAACCCCGGCACCGTGCACAGTCTGTTTGAAGCCCAGGCCGTGCGCACCCCAGACGCGCTGGCAGTGCAGGCGGGTGAGCACTCGCTGAGCTACCGCGAACTCAACGAGCGCGCCAACCAACTGGCCCATCATCTGCGCCAGCTCGGCGTACAACCGGATGCACGCGTGGCGATTTGTGTCGAGCGCAGCCCTGAATTGATCGTCGGCCTGCTGGCGATACTAAAGGCCGGCGGCGCCTACGTGCCGATCGACGCGAACTACCCGTTGGAACGCATTCACTACATGCTGCAAGACAGCGCTCCAGCGGCGTTGCTGGTGCATGGCGTGACCGCACAGCTGGCCTGCACGCCGGGGCTGCCAGTGGTCGACCTTGACGGTGACGACTGGCGCGAGCACGCCCTGGATAACCCGCAGGTGGCCGGGTTGAGCCCGACGCACCTGACCTACGTGATCTACACCTCGGGCTCCACCGGCCAGCCCAAAGGCGTGATGGTCGAGCACCAGGGCGTGGTCAACATGCTTGGCTGGTACCTCGCAGACGTCGGGCTGGACGCCAGCGATGCGGTGCTGCTGCTGACCTCCCACAGCTTCGACCTGACCCAGAAAAACATCTTCGCCAGCCTTGCCGTCGGCGCCACCTTGCACCTGGCGGACAGCCCGTTTGATCCGGTGAGCATCGTGCGCCAGATCGGCGAGCAGGCGATCACCCATATCAACCTGGCACCGAGTGCGTTCTATGCGCTGATCGATGCCGACCCGCAACAGGTGTTGAGCGGCCTGCGCCGGGTGGTCCTGGGCGGTGAGCCGATCAAACTGTCGCAGTTGGAAAAACTGCAGGCCCCGCGCCCACGCTTCATCAACAGCTATGGCCCGACCGAGTGCAGCGACGTGGTGGCGTGGCACGCGGTTGACGCCGACCTGTCGCGCTACGGGGCCGGCGATATTCCCCTGGGCCAGCCGTTGCGCAACCTGACGCTCTACGTGCTGGATGCCTACGGGCAACCGGTGCCGACCGGCAGCGTCGGTGAGCTGTACATCGGCGGCGCCGGTGTGGCGCGCGGTTACCTCAACCGTGAAGCACTGACGGCCGAGCGTTTCCTCGACGACCCGCACACTCCCGGCGGGCGCATGTACCGCACCGGCGACCTGGCGCGTTATCGTCCAGACGGCACGCTCGACTACCTGGGGCGCAATGACGACCAGGTCAAAATTCGCGGCCTGCGCATCGAGCTCGGCGAAATCGAAGCCTTGCTCGCGGCCTGCCCCGAGGTCATCGAAGCGGCGGTACTGGTGCGTGATGAACGCCTGGTGGCGTACTTCACAGGGCAGGCGCCAAAGGTCGAAGACCTGCGCACCTACCTGCAAAGCGCACTGCCGGAGTACATGGTGCCGTCGGCCTATGTGCAGCTCGCAGCATGGCCGCTGAGCCCCAACGGCAAGATGGATCGCAAGGCGCTGCCGGCGCCGGGCCTCGATGCGGTAGTCAGTGGCGTGTATGAAGCGCCCGAAGGCGAGCTTGAAACCACGCTGGCGCAGATCTGGCAGGATTTGCTGGGGTTGGAGCAGGTCGGGCGCCAGGGGCATTTCTTTGAATTGGGCGGGCACTCGCTGTTGGCGATGCGCCTGATCTCCCAGGTGCGCCAGCGCCTGGGCGTGGAGTTGAGCCTGGCCGAGTTGTTTGCCCAGCCGCAACTGGCCGCATTGGCCCAGGTGTTGGCCCAGGCGGCACGCAGCACCTTGCCGGCCATCTTGGCGGTGCCAAGGGATCAGGACTTGCCGCTGTCGTTCGCCCAGCAACGTTTGTGGTTCCTGGCGCAGATGGAAGGCGCCAGCACGGCCTACAACATGCCGATTGCCCTCGGGTTGCGCGGTCACCTGGATGCCCAGGCGCTGGAACGCGCCCTGGCCGCCATCGTGGCGCGTCACGAAGCCCTGCGCAGCCGGTTTGTGCAACACGACGATGAACCACGGGTGCGGATTGACCCGGTCGAGCAGGGGTTCGCGCTGCTGCGCCTGCCAGTCGACAACGACGCCGCGTTGCAGGCGCATATCAGTGCCGACGCGTTGGAACCCTTCGACCTGGAGCAAGGGCCGTTGATTCGTGCAAGCCTGTTGCGCCGTGCCGACGACCACCATGTGCTATTGCTGACCATGCACCACATCGTCTCCGATGGTTGGTCGATGGGCGTGCTCACCCATGAACTGATGGCGCTGTACGAGGCGTTCCGTCTTGGCCACGCCGATCCGCTGCCGCCGTTGGCCCTGCAATACAGCGACTTTGCCGTATGGCAACGGCGTTGGTTGAGTGGCGAAGTCCTGCAGCAGCAAAGCCAGTACTGGCAGCAGGCGCTCGCCGATGCGCCTGCGCTGCTGATGCTACCCACCGACCGCCCACGGCCGGCTCGCCAGGACTACAGCGGCGCCACCCTGAGCGTGCTGCTCGACGTCAACCTGACCGCCGGGCTCAAGGCCCTGAGCCAGCGCCACGGCACCACGTTGTACATGACCATGATGGCGGCGTGGGCCGCGTTGCTCTGCCGGTTGTCCGGCCAGGATGAAGTGGTGATCGGTTCACCGGCCGCCAACCGCATGCGCGCCGAAGTCGAAGGGCTGATCGGCCTGTTCGTCAACACCCTGGCGGTGCGTATCGGCGCCGGCGCAGACTTGAGCGTGGCCGCCTTGCTGGCCCACGCCAAGGACCGCACGTTGGCGGCGCAGGCCCACCAGGACTTGCCGTTCGAGCAAGTGGTGGAGGTGCTCAAGCCGGCGCGCAGCCTGGCCCATAGCCCGATATTCCAGACCCTGCTGACCTGGCAGAACAGCGACGGCCAGAGCCTGGTGATGGGTGACTTGCAGTTCGAAGGGGTTGGCGAGGCCAGCAGCTTTTCCAAGTTCGACCTGTCATTGGACCTCAGCGAGGTGCAGGGCCATATCGCCGGTGCGCTGGAATACGCCACCGCGTTGTTTGACGAGACCACGATGCAACGTTACCTGGGCTACTTCGAGCGCCTTTTGCAGGCGATGGTCGCCGACGATCAGGCCCTGCTCGCACATATCCCGTTGCTGGATGAAGACGAGCGCGACTACCTGCTGCACGACCTCAACGCCAACCACGTGGCCTATCCGCACGACAGCACCCTTCACCAGTTGTTCGAGGCCCAGGTCGAGGCGCATCCGCAGGCCATCGCTGTGGCGTTCGAACAGCAACGCCTCAGTTATGCCGAGCTGAACCGCCGGGCCAACCGCCTCGCGCACCAGTTGATCGGCCTGGGGGTCGGCCCGGATGACCGCGTGGCAATCTGCGCCGAGCGGGGCGACGAAGTGCTGGTCGGCCTGCTCGGGGTGCTGAAAGCCGGCGCCGCCTATGTGCCGCTGGACCCCAACTACCCGCCGGAGCGCCTGGCCTACATGATCGCCGACAGTACGCCGTCGGTGGTGCTGAGCCAACGCGCGCTGCTGGAGCGCCTGCCGGCGCTGGCGATTCCCCACGTGCTGCTCGACGCCCCGCATACGGGCGCCGAACACAACCCACAGGTGCCGGGCCTGACGGCGCGTCACCTGGCATATGTGATCTACACCTCGGGTTCGACCGGCAATCCCAAGGGCGTGATGATCGAGCACCGTGGGCTGGTCAACTACAGCCTGGACGCCGCACGCCTGTTCGGCCTGACCGCGCAGGACACGGTGTTGCAACAGAACACCCTGAACTTCGACCTGTCGGTGGAGGAGATCTTCCCGGCCCTGCTGGCGGGTGCAACCCTGGCGCCGAGCCGCCACGTATTCGGCAGCGAAGCCGCGCAGGACCCTGCGATCACGCTCACCGTCCTGCACCTGACGGCCGCGCACTGGCACACCCTGGCCGCCGAATGGCACCACACGCCGCACCAGGCCCAGGCGCATTTGCAGCATGTGCGCTTGATCAACGTCACCGGGGATGCGTTGTCGGCGCAGAAATTGAAACTGTGGGACGAAGTGCGTCCGGCCCATACCCGCCTGATCAACACCTATGGCCCGACGGAAGCGACGGTGTCCTGCACCGCGGCCTACGTGACTCATAGCGCGGACACCAACGGCAACACGACCATCGGCAAACCGATGGCCAACACCCGTATCTACCTGCTGGACAGCCAGCAGCAGCCGGTGCCGCTCGGTGTAGCGGGGGAGATCTTCATCGGCGGGGACGGTGTGGCACGCGGTTACCTGAACCTCGACGCGATCAGCGCCGAGCGCTTCATCGCTGACCCGTTCAGCACCGCGCCGGGTGCGCGGATGTACAAGACCGGTGACCTGGCACGCTACCTGGCCGATGGTTCGATCGAGTACCTGGGCCGCAATGACTTCCAGGTCAAGGTGCGCGGTTTCCGCATCGAATTGGGCGAGATCGAAGCGCGCCTCGGCAACTGCGCCGGAGTCAAGGAAGCGGCTGTGATTGCCCGCGAAGACCTGCCCGGCGAGAAGCGCCTGGTGGCCTACGTGGTGCCGCACGCCGGGGTCAGCCTCACGGCGGCCGGGCTGCGCAGCTACCTGGCGCCGTTACTGGCCGAATACATGATCCCGTCGGCGTTCGTGACCCTGGACGCATTGCCGCTGACGCCTAACCGCAAACTCGACCGCAAGGCGTTGCCGGCCCCGGATCATCTGGCGGTGGCCAGCCGTGATTACCAGGCGCCCGAGGGGCGTATCGAACGCAGCCTCGCACTGATCTGGGCGCAGGTCTTGCAGCTGGAGCAGGTTGGTCGGCATGACAACTTCTTCGAGCTGGGAGGGCATTCGCTGCTGGCGGTCAAACTGGTGGAGCGCATGCGCCAGGAAGACCTTCGGGTTGACGTCGGTGCCTTGTTTACCCACCCAACCCTCGCCGGGTTGGCCAAGGTCGTGGGCAGCCGCCGTGCACTGGTGATCCCGGCCAATGGCATTACCGCCGAGTGCCAACGGATTACCCCGCAGATGTTGCCGCTGGCCAGCCTCGGCCAGGACGAAATCGATAGCCTGGTCGCCGGCGTGCCGGGCCAACTGGCCAACGTACAGGATATCTACGGCATGACGCCGTTGCAGGAGGGCATTCTCTACCACCATTTGCTCGCGGATGAAGGCGACGTGTACCTGGAGCAGGCGTCGTTCAACTTTGACCGCCGCGAGCGCCTCGACGCCTTTGCCCACGCCTTGCAAGGCGTGGTCGAGCGCAACGATATCCTGCGCTCGACCATGCGCTGGGAAGGCTTGAGTGAGCCGGTGCAGGTGGTGCTGCGCCAGGTGCCATTTGCCCTCGAGGAGATCAGCCTGGAAGGCGAGGGGGACGCCGCCGCGCAACTGCGTGAGCGCTTCCACCCGCGACACTTGCGCATGGACCTGCGTGACGCCCCGCTGATGCGCCTGGTGTGTGCCTATGACGGTCCGCAACAGCGCTGGTCTGCACTGTTTATGTTCCACCACATGCTGTTCGACCACGTGGCCATGGACATCCTGCAAGACGAGTTGCAGGCGTTCCTTTCGGGCCAGGAAGCCCGCTTGAATGCGCCGGTGCCGTACCGCAACTACGTGGCCCAGGCGCGCCTGGGCATGACCGAACAGGAGCATGAAGCGTTCTTCAGCGCAATGCTGGCCGACATCGACGAGCCAACCCTGCCGTTCGGCCTGCACGATGTGCAAGCCGGTGGCGTGCTGGAACTGGCGCAACTGCCCGTGGAAGACGGCCTCGGCCAGCGTCTGCGCAGTGCTGCGCGGCAACTGGGGGTGAGTGCCGCGAGCCTGATCCATGTGGCCTGGGCCCAGGTGTTGGCGCATGTCTGCGGCCAGGATGACGTGGTCTTCGGTACCGTGCTGATGGGCGGCATGCAGGGCGGCGAACGCGCCCTGGGGCTGTTTATCAACACCTTGCCGCTGCGCGTGAGTGTTGGTGCCGAAAGCGCGCAGGCTGGGGTCAAGGCGACCCATGCCCGCCTGAGCACGCTGTTGAGCCATGAACACGCATCCCTGGCCCTGGCGCAGCGTTGCAGCGGCGTGGCCGCGCCGGCACCGCTGTTCAGTGCCTTGCTCAACTACCGTCACAGTGTCGGCGCCGCCGCCAGTGAGGACCTTGCGGTATGGGCCGGTATCCAGGCCCTGGGCGGTGAAGAGCGCAGTAACTATCCGCTGTCGCTGGACGTCGATGACTTTGGCCAGGCCTTTGCCTTGACCGTGCAGGTCAGCCCGGAGGTGGGCGCGCAGCGCGTATGTGCCTATATGCACGGCGCGTTGGACAGCCTGGTGGACGCCTTGGAGCGCACCCCGAACGCTTCGCTGAGCAGCCTGGAGATTCTGCCGCTGGTCGAGCGTCGCCAAGTGTTGCTGGACTTCAACCAGACCCGCACCGACGACGCCCAGGATCAACTGATCCATGGGGTGTTCGAGCAACAGGTACTGCGCAATGCCGATGCCATCGCGCTGGAGTTCGACGGTCAGTCGCTCACCTATGGCGAGTTGAATGCCCAGGCCAACCAGTTGGCCCATCATTTGATCGCCCTCGGCGTGCAGCCCGATGACCGTGTAGCCATTGCCCTGGAACGCGGAACCCAGATGGTGGTGGCGTTGCTCGCCAGCCTGAAGGCCGGTGCCGCCTACGTGCCGCTCGACCCGGCCTACCCACCACAACGCCTGGCCTTCATGCTGGCCGACAGTGCGCCGCGGCTGTTGCTCAGTGAGTACGCGGTACTGCCGTTGCTCGGCGCACTGCCACCGGCGTTGCACGTGGTGACCTTGAACAGTGCGCTGCAACCCTGGCGTGAGCTGAGCGAGCACAACCCGCTTGCGGCTGAACGGGGTCTGCACAGCGAACACCTGGCCTATGTGCTCTACACCTCCGGTTCCACCGGCACGCCCAAAGGCGTGATGATCGAGCATGCCGGCCTGTGCAACGAGATCCGCGCCATTCGTGGCTTGACCGGCTTGACGGCGGGGGATCGCGCGCTGCAATTTGCGTCCATCAACTTTGATGCCTCCATCGAGGAGATCTTCGGGGCGCTGACCTGCGGTGCCACCCTGGTGTTGCGCAGCGCTGCGTGGCTGAATGATGCCGCTCAATTCTGGGCACTGGCGGCGCAGGCGCGCTTGTCGGTGATCAGCCTGCCGACGCGGTTCTGGCAGGGCCTGGCGGACGACCATGCGACAGCCATCCCGGCCTGTGTGCGGGTGATTGTGGTCGGCGGCGAAGAGCTGAACCCGCAAGCGGTGCAGCACTGGTTCCTGCGCAGCGGGCATACGCCACGCTTGCTCAATACCTATGGCCCCACCGAGGCCACGATCATCGCCACCGCCAATGAGGTCTGCGCGGCCAACCCGCAACCACGTGCGATTGGCCGCCCGATTGCCAATACCCGCGTGTATGTGCTGGATGCCCATGGCCATCCAACCGGATTGGGCGTGGCCGGTGAGATTCATCTTGCTGGTGCCGGTATTGCGCGCGGCTATCTCAACCAGCCGCAACTGAGCAGCGAGCGCTTCCTGGCCGACCCGTTCAACGATGCGCCGGGCCGTCTGTATAAAACCGGTGACCTGGGCCGCTGGCTGCCGGATGGCACCCTGGAGTACCTGGGGCGCAATGACGATCAGGTGAAAATCCGTGGCTTCCGCATAGAACTGGGCGAAGTCGAAAGTGCGCTGCTGGCTTGTGAAGGCGTGCGCGCGGCGGTGGTCATGGCCCGGGATGACAGCGAAGGGCAGGTCAGCGGCAAGCAGTTGGTGGCCTACCTGTGCGGGACGCCGGTTTCGATCGAGCAACTGCGCGAGGAGCTACTGACTCATTTACCGCAGTACATGATGCCCAGTGCCTATGTGCAGATGGACAGCTTGCCGGTAACGCCCAATGGCAAGCTGGACCGTAAGGCGCTGCCGGCGCCGGAACAGGTGATGCTCAGCCGTGACTACGAAGCCCCGGCGGATGCGCTGGAAGCACGGTTGGCGAGCCAATGGGCCCAGGTGCTGAAACTGCCACGCGTGGGGCGTCATGACAGTTTCTTCGAAATGGGCGGGCACTCGTTGCTGGCGATTCGCCTGGTCAGCCTGTTGGCGCAAGCACAGGTGCAGGTGACGTTGGCGGAGTTGTTCCAGCACGCCAGCGTCGCGTCGATGGCGGCGTTGTTGCGCTTGCGCACCGATGCGCCGGCGCCGGAGCAGGGCCTGGTCACCGTGCGTGCCGGGGGCACGCAGGCGCCGCTGTTCCTGGTGCACGAGTTCAGCGGCTTGAATGTGTATTTCCCGGCGCTGGGCCAGCATCTGGACGCTGATGTTCCGGTGTACGGCCTTGAAGGCGTGACCTGGGGTGCGCCGCAGTTGCAGACCATGGAATGCCTGGCCGCCCGGCATATCGACCTGATGCGCACGGTGCAGCCGCACGGGCCTTACCGCCTGGCCGGTTGGTCGTTCGGCGGGGTGCTGGCGTACGAAATAGCGGCGCAGTTGATTGGCATGGACGAGGAGGTGAGCTTCCTCGGCTTGCTCGATACCCACGTGCCGCGCCTGGTGGATCAGGGCAAAGCGCGTTGGTCGTCGGCCCATGCCCACAGCTTGCATCTGCTGGAGCAGTGCCGCGCGTTCTGCCAGGCCCAGGTGCCGGTGGACCGCCACGCACTGGTGACCCTGGCACAGCTGGAGCGCGAAGCCGAGCAACTGGACTTCAACAGCCTGTTGCAACGCTGCCGCGACGCCGGTTTGCTGCAACCGCAGTTGGCGGCACTGTCACGTGATGGCTTGTGGGCTTACCTGGATCGTGAAGTCGCCCACGGCCATGCGCAGGCGCATTACAGCCTGTTCCCGCTGAACATCCCGGTGCATCTGTTTACCGCTGAACAGCGTACCGACGACGCCTCACGCAGCAGCGAGACGCTGGGCTGGGATCAGGTCGTGCCGGCTGCGTTGCTGCAACGCATCGACGTACCGGGCGATCACCAGAGCATGATGCAGGCGCCGCACATTGCGGCGCTGGGCCAGGCCATCGGCACGGCCCTGGGGGCCCTGCCAGCGGCCACGAACCAGGCGCTGCATCAGCCGGTACTGACGATCCAGAGTGGGCAGGCCGGGCGTGCACCGATCTTTTGCATCCCGGGGGCCGGCGACAGCGTGACCGGCTTTATCGGGCTGACCGATGCGTTCGGGCCGGATTGGCCGATCCATGGCCTGCAACCCCGTGGGCTGGACGCCAAAACGGTACCCCATAGCCGTGTGGAATCGGCGGCGCAGGCGTATCGGGTGGCGCTGGAGCAGCAATGCCCGGTCGGGCCCGTGCATCTGCTGGGGCATTCGTTTGGCGGTTGGGTGGCGTTCGAAGTCGCGCTACGCCTGCAGGCGCTGGGGCGTGAAGTGCTGTCCCTGACGCTGGTCGACAGTGAGGCACCTGGCGGCACCGGCGTGGCCGGCAAACCGTACACGGCGACCGGTGTGTTGCTGCGCCTGATCGAAACCATGCAACTGGCGGCCGGCAAACCCTTCGGGATTGATCCGCAGGCGTTTGCCAGCCTTGACGAAACGGCGCAACTGGCGGCGTTGCACGGCGCCATGGTGCGGGTCGGCATGCTCTCGGCACGCTCGACCCCGGATGTGATGTACGGCCCGGCGCGCACCTTCGGTGCCGCGCTGCGCACGGTGTACCAGCCACGCTCGCGCTTCAATGGCCCGATACGCCTGGTGCTGGCCGATGATCCGACCCTGGATGCCCAGGGCAATCAGCGCGAACAGGCCGGCATGATCGAGGGGTGGAGCCGGTATACCGATCACCTGGAGACCTGGTATGGCCCGGGTAACCATTTCACGTTGCTCAAGGCGCCGTATGTTTACAGCTTGGCGTCCTGGTGGCACGACGGGCTGGTCGTGCCGGTCGGCAAGGTGACCTCATGACCTGTGGCAGAGGGGGAGCCGGCACGGGCGCTTGCGCCCTTACCTGAAGCGAGCAATCACGCAACTTAGCGCGAGCCCGGCAACTGGTCGGGTCTACCTTTCAACGTATTAGTGGTCATCTATGGAAAAGTCGAAGTTTCGCAAGGTTGTCTGGGGTGTGGGTCTGGCGGTGGTCGCCGGCCTGGTGGTCTATTCGGTGCAATCGCCGGCCGAGCCCCCCCAATATCTGACTGCCAAGGTCGAACGGGGCGAGATCGAGAACTCGGTGCTGGCCACCGGGATTCTGCAAGGGGTCAAGCAGGTCGATGTCGGTGCGCAGGTCTCCGGCCAATTGAAGTCCCTGAAGGTCAAGCTTGGCGATAAGGTCAAGAAGGGCCAGTGGCTGGCCGAGATCGACCCATTGGTACTGCAGAACGCCCTGCGCCAGGCCCAGGTCAACGAAGAAAACCTGGAGGCGCAACGCAAGGCCACGGCGGCCCAGGTCGCCCAGACCAAATCGGTCTGGGAGCGTTACCGCAACCTGCAATCGGATGCCGCGATCTCCAAGCAGGATTTCGAGACCGCCGAATCCAACTACCTGGTGCAGAGCGCCAACCTGGTGGCCCTGGACGCACAGCTGAAAAATGCGCGGATCCAGATCGACACCGCCAAGGTCAACCTGGGCTATACCCGTATCGTCGCGCCGATTGACGGTGACGTGGTCGGCATCGTCACCCAGGAAGGCCAGACCGTGATCGCCGAACAACTGGCGCCGGTGCTGCTGAAACTGGCAGACCTGGACACCATGACGATCAAGGCCCAGGTGTCGGAAGCGGATGTGATCCATATCCAACCGGGCCAGGAGGTGTACTTCACCATCCTGGGCGAGGCCAACAAGCGTTATTACGGCAAACTGCGCGGCACCGAGCCCGCACCGCAGAACTACCTGGACACCCAGGCCGCCGGTACCCCCAAGCAGAACACGGCGGTGTTCTACAACGCCTTGTTCGACGTGCCTAACCCGGAACATCGCCTGCGTATCTCGATGACCGCCCAAGTACGCATCGTGCGTGACACCGCCAAGGATGTGCTGATGATGCCAGTGGCGGCGCTGGGCAAGCGCAATGCAGACGGTTCGTACGTCGTGCGCGTGGTGGATGAGACCGGTCACGCCCAGGAGCGCAACGTGCAGGTGGGGATCAACAACAACGTCAAGGCGCAGATCAAGGATGGCCTGGTGGAAGGTGACAAGGTTGTCATCGGTGATCCGACGCCAGCCGTGGCGGGGATCTGACAATGACCCAAGCATTGTTGGAGCTCAAAGGCATCAGTCGCAGCTTTGTGGCGGGTGAGAAGGCGTTCATGGCCCTCAAGGAGGTCAACCTGACCATCAACGCCGGGGAAATGGTGGCGATCACGGGGGCCTCTGGGTCGGGCAAGTCGACGCTGATGAATATCCTGGGTTGCCTGGACTACGCCACCGACGGTAGCTACACCATCAGCGGCCGCGAAACCCGCGACCTGGGGGACCAGGAACTGGCCGAACTGCGCCGTGATCACTTCGGCTTTATCTTCCAGCGCTACCATTTGCTACCGCACTTGAGCGCGATGCATAACGTCGAGATGCCGGCGATCTATTCCGGCGTACCGGAAGGGCAGCGCCACAGCCGTGCCAAGGAGCTGCTGGCACGACTCGGCCTGGCCAGTCACTTGGTCAACCGCCCCAGCCAATTGTCCGGCGGGCAACAGCAACGGGTGAGTATCGCGCGGGCCTTGATGAATGGCGGCGAGGTGATTCTGGCCGATGAACCGACCGGCGCACTCGACACCGCCAGCGGCAAGGAGGTGATGAATATCCTGTTGGAACTGCACGCGGCAGGGCACACGGTGATCATCGTGACCCACGATGCCAAGGTCGCCGCACATGCCGAGCGCATTATCGAGATGCGCGACGGTGAGATTGTCAGTGACCGGCTCAATGAACGCCCCGAGGTCGAAGCGGCCGCATCGGCCACTACCAAGACCCGCGCCAAGCCAGGGCGGCGTCTGGTGGCGAGTTTTGGGTTATTCAAGGAAGCGTTTGTGATGGCCTGGGTGGCGCTGATTTCCCACCGCATGCGCACGTTGTTGACCATGCTCGGCATCGTGATCGGGATTACCTCGGTGGTGTCGATCGTGGCCATCGGTGAAGGCGCCAAGCGCTATGTGCTCAGTGATATCCAGGCGATCGGCAGCAATACCATCGATATCTACCCAGGCACCGACTTTGGCGACAGCCATGCCTCAGCTATCGAGACCTTGGTGTTATCCGACGTCACGGCCCTCAGCCAGTTGCATTACATCGACAGCGCCACGCCAAACGCCGGGCGCAATATGTTGCTGCGCTTTGGCAATATCGACGTGGACGCCACGGTCAACGGCGTGAGTGCCAGCTCGTTCCAGGTCCGTGGGATCAAGATCGCCGAAGGCATCACCTTCAGCCAGGACGACGACACGCGCCAGGCTCAGGTGGTGGTGATCGACCACAACACCCGCAACCGGCTGTTCGGGCCGAATGTCGAGGCCCTTGGCCAAATCATCCTGGTGGGAAACCTGCCGTGCACGGTGATTGGCGTGGCGGCGGATAATAAAAACATCTTCAACACCAGCAAGGCCCTGAACGTCTGGGTGCCGTACGAGACCGCCGCCGGGCGCCTGTTGGGCCAGCGTTACCTGGACAGCATCACGGTGCGGATCAAAGACGGCCAGCCGAGCAAGGTGGTGGAAGATAACGTGACCAAGCTGATGGAGCAGCGCCACGGCACCAAGGATTTCTTTACCTACAACCTCGACAGCATCATGCAAACGGTACAGAAGACCAGTCAGTCACTGGCCTTGCTGTTGTCGTTGATCGCGTTGATTTCCTTGGTGGTGGGGGGGATCGGCGTGATGAATATCATGTTGGTGTCGGTGACCGAACGCACACGGGAAATCGGCATTCGGATGGCCGTGGGCGCGCGTCAGTCGGACATCCGCCAGCAGTTCCTGGTGGAAGCGGTCATGGTATGCCTGATCGGCGGGGTGATTGGCATCTCGTTATCGTTTGGCATCGGCTTTGTCTTTTCCCTGGTGATCAAGGAATGGCAGATGGTGTTTTCCCTGGAGTCGATTGTCACTGCATTCGTGTGTTCGAGCCTGATTGGTATCATCTTCGGGTTTGTACCGGCACGGAATGCGGCGCGGCTGGACCCGATCGAAGCCCTCGCAAGGGACTGACAGCCTGAAAAAAAGCCCGCCACCGGTAACGGTTGGCGGGCTTTTTTCGTTGCCGGTGGTCAGGTTGACTAGCCGACCACCTGCAAACGGTGCGCGGTGGCGTTGTTGATCGCGTCCTCAAAACGGTCGAGCACGCTGCCTACCTGGGCTTCGGTGATGGTCAGGGCCGGTAGGAAACGCAGGACCGAACCGTGGCGCCCACCGGTTTCGATGATCAGCCCATTGTCGAAGCAATTGAGCTTGATCGCCCGTGCCAGCGTGCCGTCACCGAGGCCCGCACGGTTGTGCACGCGCGGCTTGGTGACTTCGACGCCAATCATCAGGCCACGGCCACGTACATCGGCGATCGGGTCATGCCGCTGGGCAATTTCCTGCAGGCCGGCGAGCAGTTGTGCCCCGCGTGCAGCCGCGTGTTCAACCAGGCCGGCCTGGCGGATATGACGCATGGTCGCGCGCCCGGCGACCATCGCGATCTGATTACCGCGGAACGTACCGGCATGCATGCCCGGGCCCCAGGTGTCGAGGTGTTCGGCGTAGACAATCACCGACAGCGGGTAGCCGCCGCCGATGGCTTTGGACAGGACCAGGATGTCGGGGACGATACCGGCATGCTCGATGGCAAAGGTGCTGCCGGTACGACCCAGGCCCGTCTGTACTTCGTCGATGATCAGCACGATGCCCAGTTCTTGGGTGATCTGACGCAATCCGCGCAGCCACTCGGCCGAGGCCGGAATGCAACCGCCTTCACCCTGTATCACTTCGACGAGCACAGCGGCGGGGCGGGTGACGCCGCCTTCCGGGTCCGAGAGCACGGTGCGGATGTACTCGATCGACAGTTGGTCCGTCTGCTCACCGTCGGTGCCGAACGGGCAGCGGAAGCGGTAAGGGTAGGGCAGGAAGTGAGTGCCTTGCGCAGTGACACTGGGGATGCCTTTGGGGTTGAGATTGCCCATGGCCGACAGGGCACCGGCGGTCATGCCGTGGTAGCCGCCGTGAAAGGCCATCAGCGCCGAACGTTTGGTGTAATGACGCGCCAGCTTGATGGCGGCTTCCACCGCGTCCGAGCCGCTGGGGCCACAGAACAGAATCTTGCTGGAGGCACGCATGGCGGCCGGCAGTTGAGCAAACAGCTCCTGCACAAACGCATGCTTGGCGGGTGTGGCGAGGTCCAGGGCTTGTTGCAGTTGGTCGGTGCTCAGGAAGTCCAGTACGGCTTCCTTGACGGCAGGCGGGTTGTGGCCCAGGGCCAGGGTACCGGCGTTAGCCAGGCAGTCGAGGTATTCCTTGCCTTGCGCATCCTTGATCCACACGCCATTTCCGCTGACAAACAGGCGCTGGAAAGTGGCGGCATAGGTGCGTGCATTCGATTCAACTTTCTTCAGATAACTGAGCTCTTCCATAATCATGCACTCATCGGCTGCGTCAATGTGCAGCGCTGGATAGTTGATGAAACAAGAGACGGCATAGGGTGAATAACGACAGTTTTTTCAAGACGGCAAACGGCGGCGCGGTTACAGGACCGTCGTGCGGTCGCTATTGAAAAATAAAGTCAGCCGAAAGTTAGCTGGACAGCCAATGAATTGCGCACTGTCGAGGTCATTGATGGCCAAGTTTAGTGTGAAGCAAGCAAGCAGTGATCGCTATCGATTCAGGCGCGGTATGCCCCTGAAATCCATGTCATGGACATGGTATTGGCGGCAGCAATTTGCGAGAACGGTTTAAACCTGGAAGTGATGCATGCCACGACGGGCAGACGGGCGAAGACTTATGCCGCTACCGGCTTCATTCAATGAATAAAAAGACGTCACTGCCCGGGCGAATAAGGGACGCCCTTTACCAACTGGCTACCGACGTGGAACCCGGATTGGCATGCATCCAACGGATCAGCGAATGCCGCCCACGAATGCCCATCTTGATAACAGCACGTTTGAGGTAACTTTCCACGGTGTTGACTTTTAGCGCCAACGTCTCCGCCAGTTCAGGGGCGGTGCGCCCCGCCAAAAGACCGATGCAGATTTCCTTTTCGCGCTTGGACAGTTTCAGGCCCGACAGCGCCAGGCGCTTCTCAAAACGGTAGCGCAGGGACTCGATGTCCCCGTTTTCGGGGACAAGCTGTTCAGCATTGCAATTTTTGTCGAACACCGCTTGTGGATTTATCGCGTTAATGTGTTTCTCTACCAACGGCAGCAGCAGCGACGAGAAGTCCTTGAGGATTATTTGTTCTTGCGTTGAGAAGTTATCGGCTTGCGTGCGATACAACGAAATGATGTAAAAGTATTCATTTTTACATGATTTAAGATGTAACTGGGAGCTGAAGGGAATGGGCGCCAAGTCCGGCGTTTCCCCGCTGTTCACCGACGATGAACCGTCGGCCATGGGGTGAGCAAGGGCGCGCTCACTCATCCGCGGACCGCTCAGCAATAGCGGTGTTGTTTGTTGATCGGCCCCCATTAACGAGGACATGCATTCAGGGCTCAGCATTTCGTCGCCGATCGTATGGGGGGCTGCGTGTGACCCGCCGGTGCCCGTTACGTGTATTTGCGCAATGTGCGTGGCATCCACGGGCAACTTGGTGAGTACCAGGTCGTGCAAAAGCCGTGGAAAGTTTCGGCTGCCGGTACTGGCGATGACTTTACCGATAAGAGGGAACAGGGTTTGTGAGTTCATCATTTCATTTCACCGTCATGTGTCAGGTTGAGAATTGTCGCAGCGGTTGGATGAGAGTGATTGACGCAAGTCACAGCAGTAGAAACGGTTAAAGACCAAGCGTTACGGAGGGAGAGGGCAAGAAAACCCAAGGTGTTATTGCATGTTTTAAAAGGGTGCCCTAGCATGATCACGAGTGATGTCATAATGATATTGCCGGGCCGTTTATCGTGTTCTTTGCGCATGTTTCATCCCTGTATGAGCCGTTGCGCGCCTAAGCATCCTGAGAGCAGGCCGATGCCCAGCAGAAACATACTGGGGGCCTTGACCATGATTTTCTGGACGGCCGCGAAGGGCAGCAATTGGCGCGAAATGGCGCCATAGATGAGCAAAATAGAGACGTCGATCACACCCCAGATCAGTGCGAGCAGCAGTCCCTGTTTAATGAAGTCGCCATCGGGTTCAATAAACCCAGGCAGGAAGGCAAGGAAGAACAGTATGTCTTTGGGGTTGGACAGGCCGACTTTCAGGGCGCGCCAGAACAAATGACGACGGCTCTTTTGCTCAGGGGCGACGTCGCTGGCGCCGGCCCGCAGGCTGGAAACCCCAAGCCAGGCCAAGTACAGCCCGCCGACCAATTGGCCCCAGCTCAGCAGCACAGGGCTGACGTCCATGGCGGTGTAGATGAGTGTCAGGGTGATCAGCAGCAAAAGTTGGGCGGACAGCACACCGCCCGTGATTGTGGCGGTGGGCCAGGCTTGCCTGGCGTCGGAAATGACCAGCGCCACCACCGGACCAGGAGAGGCGATCAGGAAAAACACGGCGACGGCAAAGGCTAGGTGCAGCATGTTCACAGGGTGGTCACCAGGTCCAGTACACGTTGGTTTTTACCCAGGCGTTGCGCGTAGTAGCGATAGCCGGCCACCGCGAAGGTGCGTTGGATCCAGCGATCGTTGCCATCCAGGCGGGCTGAGAACGCGCTGCGGGCGTGGGCAGTCTTGCGGTTGTCGATGATCAACAGGTCGCCGGCACTGAGGTGGACCGGGTGGGCGACTTCCCAGGCGGCCTTGCGCAAGCTCTCGAGCTTGAGTTGCGCGTGCTTGCTGCTCGCGACCATGAACTGAGGGTCGAAACGAAAAAAGGGCGACTCAGGGTCGCCGTATAAAACCGTTTGTTTCTGATTTATATCGATACGGCAGTTCTTTTCTGTCGTGCAGTAGTCCGATAGGAAGTTGTAGTTTTCTCTATGGAAATAATCAAGGTCTTGGGCGGTGATGATATCGCGGATGCTATCGATGGAACTAATGAAGGTCGCGGCGTCGGCACCGGGTGCCTGGCGCAGGCAAAACAACACCAGATAGTCGGGCGAGACCGCGTGAAATGCATTTTCGGTATGCAGTTCCAATTCGCAATCGTAGCTGTCCGAGTTGGCACTGGTAGAGTGTTTTTCATGAGGGAAAAAGTTATTGATTATATCGCCATTGGATTCTTGGATATAACCAATCGGATCGCCCAGCATGGCCGTGGCTTTTAGGATGACTTGCTCACTGATAGTGCAGTCTTTATGCAGGTTGGCGCGATCAAGTGGTGTTGGCGGTATCGTGCCGATGGGCAGGTTTTTTAAATGCAGAAAGCCTTTTTTATTACCAAACAACCGAAAGGTTAATATCTCCGATTCAGTGGCTTGGTCGAGCCGTGCTTGTTGGATGCTGGCGGACAGGAATTGATTGAATTCGTGCATGGTGAGTTATCTGCTGTGTTTTTAATGACATTGAGGCCGCACAGGGTGGGTGCATGCCATAGGCAAAGAAAAAGCTTTAGTCAGGTGCGCTCGTTTTTTTTATAAGTGGGTCGCTTAATGCGAATCATTATTTGCCACGCACCCTGTATTTCAAAACAGAAAAAAAGGACGGGTAAGGATGAGTAGGAGTCATGATGCTGTTGATCACATGGTGCGCCGACTGCCGCCGCTCTACGCATTGCGGGCCTTCGAATTGGCCGCGCGTTTCACTTCTTTCACTCAGGCTGCCGATAACCTTTTCATCACCCAGAGTGCCGTGAGCCGGCATGTGAAGACCCTGGAGGAGCATTTGGGCTGCGCGTTATTCGAGCGCAAAGGCCCGAAAATTTCCCTCACCCAGGCCGGTCGATTATTGGCCCAGGAACTGAGAATCGGCTTTCGCCTGATCGAGCACGCCTGCACCACCGTCAGCCGCAAGGAGAAATCCTTGCGGGTCAAGGCGCCGTCAACTTTGACAATGCGCTGGTTGCTGCATGTGCTTGACGAGTTCAATACCGTGGACGCGACAGAGCAGGCGCAATTGTCCAGTGAGTGGATGGATGTCGATTACGTCAACTTCGATGTCGAGCCATTCGACTGTGCGGTGTTGTTGGGCAATGGGGATTTTTCCAGTGAGCTTGGGTTTATCAAGTTGTTTGACGAATGGCTGATACCGGTCTGCTCGCCGGGGTTGCTGGAGCAGCGCAACCTGAGCGGTGAGGATGTGTTTACCGCCGAGTTGATCCACCCGTCCCGGGACCGCCGCGATTGGCAGCATTGGCTGGAGCGCGTGGGCTTGATGTCTGCGGTTTCCTGGCATACAGGCAAGATTTTCGACACGCTGGAGTTGGGTATTTCCGCGGCCATTCAGGGCCGCGGCGTATCGATTGGCGACTTGGCCCTGGTGGGTGACGAGTTGGCCAAGGGTTCTCTGGTATTGCCTTACAACAAGGCCGTCAGCACGGGCGACAGCTATTACCTGGTCTGGCCCGCACGCAGCAATAGCAACCCGACATTAGAGCGCTTCAAGCGTCATTTGCTGGAGACGGTGCCGGTGATTGACGAGCGCGGCTTGGAGTTTCTGAGTTGAGCGGGGCACCTGTGAATACCGCAAGAGAGTAGGGGGTTGAGGGCTTCCAGGATCATTGGCCAACCTCGTGCGCCAGTCAGATTGTCGATCTGCTGCTACATCAGTGGGCTCGTTAAACCTCGCTGTGTGTACGCGTTTGATTTTGCTGGGGGACGCGCCTCCAAAGCTGCGTGAGCGCCAAACAAGCAAGGCTTGCGATCATGAGCGCCAGTGAGCTTATTCCAATGCTCAGCCCGCAAAAGTCGATCAAGTAACCGGTTAACACCGGGATCGCCCCTGCGGGCACATACCCGCCCATGTTGAACACTGCGTTGGCTTCGGCTCTGCGCTGCGCAGGCACGTGCTCAGCAATAAGGGTCAGCCCAGCTAACTGGCCCAAGCCTTGACCGGCGCCTGCCAACAGAGCAGAGACGATCAGCCATGGAGCGGAGCCGGTTTGCAGCGAGATCCACACGAAAATCATAGATAAGACAGTACCGAGCCCGCTAAGCGAAAATACGGTACGGCTGTTGTATCGCTTCGCCGCAAACTGCACGCCCACGGCGACGAAGAACATTGAGAAGGCCATACACCCCGTGACAAGGGGACTATTTACGCCTAGAAAAGTCGCTATGAGCTTGGGGCCGAGCGACAGGATGAATGATGTCGACGTTATTCCAGGGCCGAAGAACGCTATCCCCAATAGCACGATGCCGAGGTTTTCCTTCGCGACGGTGGGCAAGCGTGGTTTAAACGTACCAACCCCAAGCTTCTGGTTCTTTTGATTGAGTAACGCGAAGAGCGCCACGCACAAAATCGCGATTTCCACTCGGAAGACTGTGTGGATCGGGTTCGGAAGATACTGCGCGACGCCCCCTGCCAATAACGGCCCGGTGCCTGCTCCGGCCACCATTGCGACAGACGCCATTAGCGAAGCAATATGCTTGCGATGGGGCTGAGCATGCTCGACGACATTCGCCATACCCCCAGAGACAACGAGGCCCACCGAAACGCCGGTGAGGAAGCGTGCGAGCATCAAGACGCCGACGCTGTGCGCTTGGTCGAACAGGATCGCGGCAATGATAGCCAGCCCCACGCAGGGTAGAAGCAAGGCTTTGCGCCCATAGTGGTCGGACAGCTGCCCAGCGACGGTGAGCGTTAGAAGAAGACCGATGATATAGCAGGCAAAAATGACGGTTAGCACCCCCGATGCGAAGCCGAGGGACTGCTGCCAAAAGCTGTAGAGTGGCGTAGCGGCATTTGAAAGTATAAAAATCGCGGTCACGATCCACGCTGTACGGTACACAGCCATCGCGCTTTTTATGGGATGGGAATTGCTCATTGGTGAAGGGCCTCTCAGTGGGCAGGAATTCAATTCGCAGCCCAGAGTAGAGAAAGGTTTCGTGATGCCCCATTCATCAAAGTCACAAACCGGATGTGAAAAAATTCACAGCGCCTGTGTCTGCTCTAGTCCCTCTATGAGGAAATCAAGCACTGCGCGGATTTTCAGAGAGCTGCGTAAGTCTTCATGAAACGCCAGCCAGATGGGGAGTTCCAGCGGTGTGTGATCCATGTCCACCCTTGCCAGCCCATATTCTTTGCCTAAAAAATCCGGCAGGAAAACGATGCCGGCATGGCCTACGGCAGCTAATGCCTGGATACGCAGGTCATTGCTGGTGACGCAAAGCAGTCTGCCGTCCAGCCGATCCAGGAGCCATTGCTGCTGTACCGAATCCTCCATGCTACGGTCGTAGCCTATGAACTCGAACGCTTCAGGTTCACGCTGACTGATGTAGTCCTCGCTGGCATGGGGGTAAAAACGCAAGGAACCGAACCTCTTGGCGACGACACTCTGTTCATCCGGCCTGCTGAAGGTAATGGCAATATCGGTTTCTTTCCTCGCCAACGATGCAGTGGACTTGGCGCCGACGAGCGTGAGCTGCAGCCTTGGATAACGCTCGCGCAATATCCCAAGTCGCCGAGCGACCAACGTTCCGAGGTATGCAGGCGGCGCAGACAAGATCACTGCACCCTCTATACGGCTTTCTCCGCCGTCAGCGAATCGCCTGAGCGCAAGTGACGCAGACTCCATCTGCGCTGCATATTCACCTACCTTCACACCCTCCTCGGTCAGTTGGTAGACACGGCCCCTACGATCTACCAGCTTCATGTCCAAAGAGGCTTCAAGGGCCGCTATTCGGCGAGCCACAGTCGCGTGCTCCACTCCCAGCGAACGAGCCGCAGCGGCCAAGGAGCCCTCATGAACGAAGGCAAAGAAAAAACGGAGGCTGTCCCAGTCAAGCATATTGGTCATCAAGGTGAAGTTAGGAGGGGATTTACAGCGAGCTAAACGCGTAGCTTACCGATAAATCAGGTGGCGCTGCCGCATAAAGGTACCCATGAGGACGTTGACCGCGAAGATGTTGATGAGTCGGGAGGAGGGGGCCTGTTGTTGTTCCACTTCATTGAGCGCTACCCCCTGGTCGTTCTCGGCATGGAGGTCTTTACCCTGGCTGTCAGGGCTTGCGCGCACGTGCGAGTTCGATCAATGCAGGGTCACACCTGAGTCTTGGCGCTGCTAAAGCTCTCCAGCACTCCCTGTGCGCTCATCGGTTTGCCCAGTAGGTAACCCTGCAAGATGTCGCAGCCTAGCTCGGTCAGCATTTCTTGCTGTTCAGCGGTTTCCACCCCCTCGGCGACGATCCTCAGGCCCAGAGTCTTGCCAAGCGCGACTATCGACGAAACGATGGCCGCGTCGTCGTTGTTTTTAGCCAGTTCGGTGATGAAGCCTCGGTCGATCTTCAGCTCATTGGCAGGTAGGCGCTTGAGGTAAAGCAGGCTGGAATATCCGGTACCGAAGTCGTCAATGGAAATGCTGACGCCCAGCGCTGACAACTGATCGAGGACGATCAGCGCGGCCTCCGCGTCGCGCATGGCAGTAGACTCGGTCACCTCGAGGGTCAGAAAACGAGGTGGCAGGCCATTGCTCTGCAGTGCCGTACGCACGACGTCAACCAGCCCTGCATTGGCCAATTGCACCGTCGATAGATTGACCGCAATACTCCATTCCCCTTTACCGAGGGCGTGCCATTCGGCCATCTGCCGACAGGCTTCATTTATTACCCAGTTTCCGATTGGCACGATCAGCCCAGTTCGTTCGGCTAGGGGCAGAAAGCGGTCGGGTGGCACTAGGCCCAAGCTTGGATTGTTCCATCGCAACAGGGCCTCAACACCCGTCATAGGGCCGTCGGGAGCAACCATTTTCGGCTGGTAGTGCAGGATCAACTCATTCCGCTCGAGGGCCTTGCGTAGATCCTGCTGTAACTGCAGTTGCTGGTGGGCATTGATATTCATGGCTTTTTCGAAGAAATAGTAGCCGTTTCGCCCCTGCTCCTTGGCGTGATACATGGCCGCATCTGCGTTGACCATAAGCTCATGGTTGGTATGACCATCGGCTGGAAAAATGGCAATACCAATGCTTGTGGACACATGCACTGTCTGCCGCCCTAAGACGAATGGGGCCTTGATATCTTCCACCAGGCGTTGGGCGAGGGTCGCAGCATCATCAGGCTCGGTGAGGTCGATCAGCAGTACGAATTCGTCACCCCCCAAGCGCGCCCCAGTATCTTCGCCGCGCTTGGCATTATTGATACGCGCAGCCACTTCCATCAGCAGTTGGTCGCCGGTGTGATGGCCGTAGGTATCGTTCACCATTTTGAATCCGTCCAGGTCCATGAACAGCACGGCAAACTGGCTCTTTTGCCGCCTGGCTTTCTGGATCGCCTGCGCAAGGCGGTCGTTGAGTAGGATGCGGTTGGGCAGGCGTGTCAAATTGTCGTGCAGGGCGAGTTGCACCAGCTCGCTGTTGGCACGATCAAGAGAGTTGGCCAGTCGGCTAGTACGCACGTCGAGCATCGAGATAATCAGGGCAATTGCACAGACGGCCAAGGTGACCAGGATCACCAGTATCATCAGCCATTGCCTATCGATACCTGTGTTGACTGCACCGCATACACTGCCCAGCGGGAATTGTGCTGCTGACATGCCTGTGTAGTGCATTCCGACGATGGCGCAACCCATCACCAGGGAGGCACAGAGGCGCGTGCGATTGATGTACTTGCGTTCTCCACGCAGGCGGAAGGCTATCCATAGCGCCGCACCAGAGGCGAAAATGGCGATCAGCACCGACAGTACAAATAGCGACCGAACGTATTCCACCACGGGGTTCATCAGCAGTGCCGCCATGCCCGTATAGTGCATGGCGGCAATGCCGATACCCATCAACACCGCGCCCGCCAGCAGCCAAGGCAGCGGCATTTCCTTTTGGCAGACCAGCCAGAGGGCGAAGGCCGAGGAGGCGATGGCGATCACTAGCGACAGGCCCGTGAGGGTCAAGTCATAGCCCAGTCGGATCGGCAGTTGGAAGGCCAGCATGCCGATGAAGTGCATTGACCAGATGCCGGTGCCCATGGCGAATGAACCGCCAACCAGCCAAAATGCCGAGGTTTTTCCTTGGGTGCGCGTGACACGACCGGCCATGTTCAGCGCAGTGTAGGACGCTAAGATCGCGACAATCAGGGAGAGCAGGACATACAGCCCGTTATAACTGCCTACAAGCATTGAACCTCCGAACGTGTAGTCCAACTCTTTTGCTTATCGGCGGCGCGGAGCATTTCTGAAGGAGTCAGTTGCTGCCCGTGCATCGGAATCGCTTCATATCGGTATGGAACCCAACGTGCCCGCTGGGCGCCGACGCCACTACCGCTGTGCCGCGAGGTCTTGGCTTTCTTCGGGGTGACACCGTACCGTTGTTTGGAAACGGAAAGACTCGTTCTGACCTCTGTCTATCATCAGCGGTTTGTACAGCCGTAGTTGCGTTCAGAAAATACAAATGCGAATACGTATCAAAGGCCAGAAATGCGGTATACCATATGCCGCGATTTATTGGCACGTATGCCGTCCCATTTGGCTATTTTCTCAAGGTTTCCAAGATGCGTCGTACGCTGGTTTCTATCTGTGTGATTCATGCGTTTTCCGCTTCCTGCTGGGCAGAGGACCCCACAACCGATAACGCTATTCTGGAGTTGCAAGCGACCAACATCGTTGGCACGGCTGACTTTGAAACCGCCCAAGGGCCCGTGGACGGCTACCGGGCAACGCGTTCAGCCAGTGCAACGCGTACCGACACGTCGATCCACGAGACGCCTCAATCCATCAGTGTAGTGACCAAGGATGTCGTGGAAGACATCAGTGCCACCCGATTGCAGGATGCGCTCGATTACGCCGGTGGTGTGGGGCGGGCCAACAACTTTGGCGGCCAGGGCCTGACCACATTTACCGTACGTGGATTGACCACCGGGGAGTTTTATCGCAACGGGTTCCCGATCAACCGTGGCTATCCGAACATGCCGGATGCGAACACCATCGAAAGGCTCGAAGTGCTGCGAGGGCCTGCGACCCTGCTCTATGGCCGAGGCGATCCAGGTGGCACGTTCAACATCATCTCCAAACAACCGCTGGCCGAGCCCACTGTGACGCTGGGTAGCCAACTCGACGATCAGGGAATGCAACGCGCCACCCTGGATGCCTCCGGCCCGCTGGATGAAGAAGGCCGCTTGGCCTATCGCCTGAATTGGGTGGGAGAGGGCGGTGATACCTTTCGAGACCATGTCGAAACCGAACGATACGCTATCACGCCGGTACTTGCCTGGCAGCTCAACGATGACACCAAGGTGATCTTCGAGGGTGACTTCATGCGCAACAATCACCCACTGGATCGCGGTGTGACGCACTTTCCCAATCAAATCGGCAGCGCCTCTCGCGACACCTTCTTCGGTGAAAAAGACGCCGGCAAACTGCACAACGACAACAATATGGCCCAGCTGCGTTTCGAGCACCTTCTCAATGATAACTGGACACTGGGCGGCGGTTTTCAATGGCTCGACGGCACTCTCCAGGGGAACGCGGTTGAAGCCAACGGGGTCGCCGCAGATGGCCGCACCCTGGGTCGCAACTTCAACTACCGCAAGCTGGAATGGACGGACAAGGACACCCAGCTAAACCTCACCGGGCATTTCAACGCAGGCGGTTTCGATCACACCTTGCTGACCGGTGTCGAGTACGAGGATTACGACTACACGTCGATAATTCAACGCTCCAGTGGAGCGGTGGGTGCCTACCCGATCGACCTCTTCGCTCCGGCGTATGGCCAGCCTCGTCCAGCGTTGACTCGAACCCCAACCCATGACGAGGAAAACCTCAAGACGTACGCGGCATTCGTACAGGACCAGGTGGCGTTGACCGAGCGCTTGAGCGTATTGGCCGGGGCCCGTTTCGAGCGCTTTGAGCATGATTACCAGACCTTTGTGCCGGGAGGCAGAAGCTGGCAGGCCAGTGGCAATGCGGTGACCCCGCGCGTTGGGGTGACCTATGACCTCACCGACACTGTGGCGATCTATGCCGATACGGCTCGCTCGTTCAAACCCAATACCGGTGCCAGTCGCCAGGGCGGTGGATTCGAACCGGAAAAGGGCAAATCCTATGAACTGGGTATCAAGTGGGAAGCGCTGGACAGTCAATTGAGTGTCGACGCGGCGTTCTACCAGATCGAAAAGCGCAACGTACTCACCACCGATCCTGTGGACTCGACTTTCAGCGTGGCGGCAGGCCAGGTGCGCAGTCGTGGTTTCGATCTGAACGTTGCTGGCAACCTGACCCCGCAATGGCGGGTGATTGGCGGCTACGCTTATGTCGATGCCGAAGTGACCAAGGACAGCGTCATAAAGTCTGGAACCCGACTGATGAACATTCCGCAAAACAGCTTCAGCTTGCTGAATGTCTACGAGTTCCAGGAGGGTGCCCTCAAGGGACTAGGGCTTGGTACCGGTCTCAAGTACGTCGATGAGCGCGCGGGGCAGACCGCCAACACGGCGTTTTCGATGGGCAACTACACCGTTGTCGATCTACTGAGCTATTACAAGGTCAATGAAAAAATCCGGCTGAATCTGGATGTGAAAAACCTGACGGATGAACATTATGAAGAGGGGGCGTTCGGCAACGTTTACGCTTATCCAGGGGCACCGAGAACGGTGCAGGTCGGTATTTCATATACGTTGTGATTCGATTGAAACCGTTGAGTCCTGGCTGACCACGTGATTCTGGTTTGAATACAAAGGGCCCTTTGCGGGCCTTTTTGTTGGCCATACGGCAGGCGCTTGCTGCTATTAAAAAAAGCAGCCCTTACTCCCGGATATCATGATTTTTCACCCGCATGTCCCTTCCATATAGTCCTCCCAAGCCCACTTGGAACACGGTTGTGTTTCCCTTGATGCGAGACAACTTTATGGAAAATAAGAAACGCACCGTCCAAGCGCCAGAGGTCGGGATGGGGACTCGAGTCGTATGGGGAGGAGAGCAGGTTCAACATCCCTACAATGCGACCCAGACACCCATCGTGGCGAGTGCTGCCTATGGCTATGACGATATCGATGAGTGGTATGACGTGGCGCTGGGAAAGGCGCCCGGCTTTATTTACAGCCGGATGAGCAATCCCACCGTCTGCGTCCTGGAAGATAAACTCTGTGAGCTGGAACGCGCAGAGTCGGCTGTCGCGTTCAGTACTGGAATGGCTGCCATCAGTGGTGTACTCCACACGTTCCTATCCTGTGGGCAGCGTGTGATATCTACACGTGACAGCTACGGCGGTACGAACAAGATTTTCGAGGAGTTTCTTCCCCGCATGGGTGTGGAGGTAACCCTTTGCGATACGCTCGACACTATGGCGCTTGAACAGGAAATCGCTAAAGGTTGCAGCGTCCTGTACCTGGAAACACCCACGAACCCAACACTGAAAATTGTTGATATTCGGCGCCTTGTGGCAGCGGCCAAGCGAGTGGGTGCTTTGGTTGTTGCGGATAACACATTCGCGACGCCTCTGAATCAGAACCCTCTCGCATTAGGCGTTGATGTGGTTGTGCACAGCGCGACCAAATTCCTCTCCGGTCATGGTGATGTACTCGGTGGCGTAGTTTGCGGCGCCGAGCATTTGATGTCTCAAGTTCGCCATTACCGCGAAATCAATGGTGCTTCGCTGGATCCTTTTTCGGCGTATCTCATCATCCGAGGCATCAAGACTCTGGCTTTGCGTGTTCGCCAGCAACAGGCGAGCGCGAAGCTTTTGGCCGAGTACCTCTGTACTGAACCGTTGGTTGAGTCGGTGAACTATCCGGGGTTGCCTCAACATCCAGGTCATGACATCGCTTGTTCACAAATGAACGGCTTCGGAGCCATCGTCAGCTTCGTGCTCAAAGGCGGCATGGGCACAGTGACCCGTTTGCTACCGCTGCTCAGATATGCGCATCGGGCGGGTAATCTGGGCGCTGTCGAGACCATCTATGGGCCGGCTCGGACGACCAGTCATGTGGAAAATACCTTGGAAGAGCGTCAGGCACTTGGAATCTCTGAAGGGTTGGTTCGGGTGTCGGTAGGCATTGAAGATTCAGCAGATTTATTGGCTGACCTAAAACAGGCGTTCGCTTCAGTGCGAAGTCAACACGGTGAGGCGAATGTTAATGCTGAGCGTGCCCAACGCTTCATTGAGGTCGAAACCTGAATACGGGCAGGACGCTCGAGCTTCATCTTAAGCTCTTCATGAAGAATCAAAATAATAAAATCCAGCGACGACAAATGAGTACTGCCCAACAGCCAGTCATAAGACGTTTGTCCGAACATTTCATGAGAATAAAACGATGTCCACACCTATCGAAGATCATCAGCCCGACCCAAACGCACATTTCAAAAAGGAAATGCAAACACGCCATATCGTGATGTTGGCATTGGGCGGGGTGATTGGTACGGGCTTATTCCTTACCTCCGGATACACGGTTAACCAGGCAGGGCCGCTCGGTGCAGTGATCGCTTACATCATCGGTGCCGTGATGGTGTATTTAGTCATGGTCTGTCTCGGTGAACTGGCGGTACAGATGCCGGAAACCGGATCTTTCAGTACCTATGCAACGCGATATCTAGGTCCGGGAACAGGCTACACAGTGGCTTGGCTTTACTGGCTCACTTGGGCGGTCGCTATCGGTTCGGAGTTTACCGCGGCGGGCATACTGATGGTTCGGTGGTTTCCGGATACACCGGTCTGGATTTGGAGCGCGCTATTTGCCATCGCCGTGTTCTCAAGCAATGTTGTCTCTGTGCGCTGGTTTGCAGAGACCGAATTTTGGCTTTCGCTGATTAAGGTGCTGACCGTTATCACATTCATTGTGATTGGCGCAGCGGCCATTTTCGGTCTGATTCAAGTGCAGAGTTTGCAGGGATCGGGGCTGTCCAACTTCACACGCGAGGGACTTTTCCCCACCGGTTTTCTCCCCATTGCAATGACCCTCCTGGCTGTTTCCTTCGCATTTTCCGGGACTGAGCTGATCGGGATTGCGGCGGGTGAAGCGCAAGATCCACACACGAGCGTGCCCAGGGCAATCCGCACGACAGTGGTTCGGTTGGCGCTGTTTTTCGTGGGGACAATTTTCGTCCTTGCGACGTTACTGCCACGAGAGCAAGCGGGGCTCGTAGAAAGTCCGTTCGTCATGGTGTTTGAGCTGATAGGCATCCCATACTCCGCCGACATTATGAACTTCGTCATTCTCACGGCACTGATTTCCGCCGCTAACTCGGGGCTGTATGCCGCATCGCGCATGCTGTGGACATTGAGCGACCAAGGGCACATGCCTAAGCGCTACGCCAAGCTCTCCCGTCGAGGTACACCGGTGAACGCCATCGTTCTCAGTATGGCGGGGGCGGTGGCTTCTCTGCTCAGCAGTGTGTTTGCCCCTGACACGGTTTACTTAGCCTTGGTGTCCATTTCCGGCCTGGCGGTCGTAGTCGTGTGGATGAGCATTGCTGCAAGCCAGATCGCGTTCCGCCGTCAGTACGTTGCGAATGGCGGACGAGTTGAAGACTTGCATTTCCGTGTACGAGGCTATCCCTGGGTGCCTATCGGTGCACTGTTGTGTTGCCTGCTGGCCTGTGTGGGTATCGCTTTTGATCCAGAGCAGCGAGTGGCGCTTTATTTCGGACTTCCCTTCATCGCGTGGTGTTATTTCGTTCACTGGGTCACTCGAAACAAGAGAGCAGAGCGCTTGGCGTTAGCCGCAGTTGTTCATTCCTCTGGCACGGTGTGAGTTTCTCAGGCAATGATTGAGCATAGTTGAAGCCCTGATGAGGTTACGCCGATGAGTCAAAAGTCACTCCCCCCCTTGAACTGGTTGAGGGCATTCGAAGTATCGGCGCGTTGTTTAAACTTCACCCACGCGGCACAAGAACTCTATTTGACTCAAGGGGCCGTGAGTCAGCAGATCCGCCAGTTAGAAAGTCACCTCGGTGTGGCGCTGTTCAAGCGCTTGCCCCGAGGGCTTGGCTTGACCGAGGAAGGGCAGTCGTACCTGCCCGTTGTACAAGACGCGATCAGTCGCCTTGCAGTCGGTACCAACGAGATTTTCGGCCAGCGCCGCCGAAGACACTTGAAGGTGCGTGGCAGCCTTTCCTTTCTTCACTATTGGTTGGCCCCCCGGCTCGCAGATTTTTGCCGGGAGTATCCCCAGATTGATATTCGATATATCAGCAATGTTTGGGTGAAAGAACCGGACGGTGAGGATGACCTGGAGATTCGCTGGGGGTGCGGTGAGTGGTCGGGCTTGCACGCTCAGCGATTGACGTGGGACATCCTTGAGCCTGTTTGCTCCCCAACGCTCATGGCCCATTCACCCATACATGAGCCCCGCGACTTGATGAACCATTCACTGCTTCATGTATTGGGGTATGAAGAGGGGTGGGGGTACTGGTTGAAGCGTGTGGGAGCAGATGACGTCGACTACTCCCGTGGCCTTCAGTTCGACACGCTGATTTCCACGATCCGCATGGCTGAATTGGGGCAGGGCGTTGCACTGGCACGGTCTTCGGTGGTCGAGGATTTGCTCAAGAGTGGGCAACTGGTGGCGCCATTCAATTACCGAATCGAGGCAAGCGAATCCTTTTATCTGGTGCACGAACAGAACGAAGTGCTATCGCCTGATGCCGCACATTTTTCTACCTGGCTGGTGGCTCAAGCCCATCGCCTTTTGTAAGACTGATAGGGAGTTGCCATGCATTATGTAAGCACTCGCGGCGGCGACAGGCGCGCTGATTTTCGCAGTGTGGTTCTGTCGGGGCTTGCCGAAAATGCGGGGCTCTACGTCCCCGCCAGTTTGCCTGTGTTCACCGAGAAACAGATTGCCAGCTGGTCGTGGTTGCCGTTTGATGAGTTGGTTTGGCGTGTGATTTCGCCTTTTGTGGGCTCCTCCATAGACGAAAGCACCTTGCGTGCCTTGCTCAGTGACAGCTACCAACAATTCAAGCACCGCGCGATTACGCCGCTTGAACAGATCGGACATAACGAGTGGATACTCCAGCTGTTTCATGGCCCGACCGGTTCTTCGAAGGATTTTGCCGCGCAATTGCAGTCGCGCCTGGTCGGGCATTTTCTGGAGGAGGTCGGTCAGGAAGCGCTGGTGGTCGGCGCCACTAACGGTGATACCGGCGTCGCGGCGCTTGAGGCCTTTGCTAACTGCCCGGCCGCCCGCATGGCGATAGTGTATCCGCGCGATGGGCTTGCACCTGAGCAACTCAGTGCCTTGCAGGCAGCCGACCCGCAGCGGGTTCAGCTACTTCCGGTTGACGGTAATTTTGATGATTGCCAGACCTTGGTCTCCCGACTCTTGCGTGATTGGCCGTTGGATGGGGTATTGCCAATCTGTTTCAACTCGACCAATTGGGTCGGTGTCCTGGCCCAGATCGTTTTTTACTTCCACGCGGCCTTGCAACTGGGCGGTGGCTCGCGTCCCGTTGGCTTTAGCGTTCCTGCTGCCAGCTCGGCCGAAATCTACGCCGGTTACATTGCGCAAAAAATGGGATTACCCATCAATCAGGTGATTATCTCCACCAACAGCAATGATGCCCTGCACCAGTTTTTTCATTGCAATCGCTACTCCACCCGAATGACTGATCGAACAGTGTCGCCGGCGATGGACTTCTCGTTGTTTTCCAACCTGGAGCGGTTCATCTGGGAGGTTTACGAGCACGATGGCGGCTCAACAAAAGCACTGATGGAGCATTTTGAAAGTTGCGGAGAGATGAGCATCGGCAACCCGCAATGGCTGCGTGCTCGAGTACTCTTCGACTCCTATGCCGTACACGAATCCCAGGTGCGTGCTGAAGTCGTCGAGCTGTTCCAAGAGACGGGCTCGGCCATCGATCCTCACACCGCTGTCGGTGTACTGGCCGGCCGGCTTCATCGACGCAGCCTAGGTGCACCGATGGTCACCTTTGGGCAAGTTGCGCCGGCCAAATCAGCGGCGCTGTTGGCCGAATTGGGCGTCTGGCAAACCAGTGTCCCGAGCGCTGTCGAGGAGCGCCCCCGGCCACCGTACCTGGCCAAGGGCGACCTGGACGCTCTGTGCCAGGCGCTTCGTCTGGCCCAGCAGAGGCTTGCATGAAGCGCATTCTAGATCCGTTGGACGAACGCATTCTGGCCGAATTGACCGCCAATGCGCGAATAGCCCATATCGAACTGGGTGCCAAGATCAACTTGTCGCGCAATGCAGTGCGCCAGCGCATCGAGCGTCTTGAACGCGACGGTGCGATCCAGGGCTATACGGTACGGCTTGGTGAATCGCGGCGGCCTACGTCGCTGATCAGCGCGGTGATCTTTGTCTACCGCTACGACCGTATGCGTGGCGAAGAAGTACTGACTGCGCTGCGCTCCATTCCCGAAGTCGCGCAATGTGAAGTACTCAGTGGTGAGTTCGATTTAATGCTGCGTGTGAATGCTGCCACACCTGAACGAGTCCATCGGGTGTGGAAGGAAATCGCGGCCATGCCTGGGGTGGAAAACACCGTGACGTCGTTCGTCCTTTCTGCGGTGTTTTGACAACCTCGTACTTGGGCAAAATGCTCAACGAATACAGCACTCTGCCATATTCAACTGCCAAGGCCAGGTTCTTAGGATGTTGCTATCGAACAACATCAATATAGGAACCGCGTTTATGACAGAGTACAAAATTGCCTTGGTAGGATTTGGTGGCGTGAACCGTGGCTTCGCGCAATTAGTCGCCGATCGTAATGCCCAGTGGAAAGAGTCCCTGGGCTTCACAATCAAGATTGTCGGTGTCACCGACCTGTTCCTCGGCTCCATCGTGGCTAAAGACGGTCTGGATGCAAAGCAGTTGGTTGCGTTGCCGGTTGAGAAAGGCGCATTGGCTCAACTGCCCGGTGGCCATGCGGAGGCCTTCAACGAAACCGTGATCAAGCATTCCGGTGCAGACATCATCGCTGAGGCGACTTTCACCCATCCGGTGGATGGCGAGCCGGCAACAACCTTTTGCCGCTGGGCCTTGGAAAGCGGCATTCATGTAGTGACCACCAATAAGGGGCCTGTTGCGCTTCACGGTGCCGAGCTCAAGGCGTTGGCCCATCGCAACCAGGTCGCTTTCGAATACGAGGGGACGGTGATGAGTGGCACCCCCGTGATTCGTCTGGCCAAGCAGGCCTTGGCGGGTGCCAACGTGCAAGGCTTCGAGGGCATCCTGAACGGCACTTCCAACTACGTGCTCACCCAGATGAAAGACGGCCTGGCGTTCAACGATGCCGTCGCACAAGCCCAACAGCTTGGCTACGCCGAGGCAGATCCAACCGCCGATGTCGAAGGGTTTGACGTGCGCCTCAAGGTCGTGATCCTGGCCAACGAACTGCTCGACGCACGACTGAATGTCAGCGATGTAGCGTGCTCGGGTATCAGCAATATCAGCGCGCAAGATATTGCTCAGGCAAGTGCCAATGGCGCGAGCTGGAAACTGATTGGCTCTGCCGATCGTGAAGCAGATGGTTCCGTGCGAGCGAGCGTGGAAGCTCGCTTGCTGTCGAACTCACATCCTCTTGCCGGAATCGGCGGTGCTACGAATGCGGTGTCATTCAATACCGAACTGCTGGGCGCTATCACGGTGTCCGGGCCTGGGGCAGGGCGCATTGAAACGGCCTTCGCATTGTTGTCGGACATCGTTGCCATCCATACCGCCCTCAGCAAATAACAGGAGATCGTCATGAGCGTATCCAGCATGGCCGGTATCCAGCTTGTTGAAGCCAAACAGATTGATGTGTTCAGTCCATTCGATGGTCGCCTGGTGGGAAGCGTCCCTTGCCTGGATGCAACCGCTGTTCCTGGCTTGCTGGCGCGCGCGCGAATTGGCGTGCGTGAGAGTGCAGCAATGCCTCGTCACCTTCGTGCACGTATCCTTGAGGAGGCGGCCCGGCGCGTAGAGCTTGAGACTGAAGCGTTTGCCAAACTCATTGTTGCAGAGGCGGGGAAGACGCTGCGACAAGCGGAGAAGGAAGTGAAGCGTTGTGTGAACACGCTGAAGCTATCGGCGCAAGAGGCTCGTCGTAACGCCGGGGAAGTGATTCCATTTGGGGCTTATGAAGGATCGGAGTCGCGTCAAGGCTGGTTCACGCGGGAACCGTTGGGGCTGATTGTCGCGATCACCCCCTACAACGACCCGCTGAACTTGGTCGCCCATAAACTTGGCCCGGCCATCGCCGGTGGTAATGCGGTGATCCTGAAGCCCTCAGAACTGGCACCGTTGTCTGCGCTCAAGCTGGTTGAGTGCTTGGTGAGATCAGGTCTTCCACCCTCTGTGGTTACCCCGGCTACGGGTGGCGTCGACTTGGGTAAAGCATTGGTGGAGGTGCGCGAAGTTCGGATGGTTTCCTTTACGGGTGGTTTTGCCACCGGTGAGGCCATTGCTCGTAGTGCAGGGTTGAAGAAGCTGGCCATGGATCTGGGAGGAAACGCCCCGGTTCTTGTGCTTGAAGATTGCGACCTCGAGCCGACCGTGGAGGCCTGTGTGTCGGGTGCTTTTTGGGCCGCAGGGCAGAATTGCATCGGCACTCAACGCATCTTGGTAGATCGTTCAATTTATGAGGACTTCCGTGAGCGTTTTGTCCGCCAGGCGCGTGCATTGGTGCTCGGCGACCCTGATCAGCGAGCAACGGATGTGGGCCCGATGATTACGGAACAGGCGGCGCGTCGCACCGAACAATGGGTGAGTGAAGCGCTGGCCGAGGGCGCTGTTCTTCTGTGCGGACACCATCGCGAAGCGGGAAGCTATGCGCCGACCGTGCTGGAGCGCGTCAGCCATGACAGTCGGATTTGGCAGCAGGAAGTCTTCGCACCGGTTGTTATCCTGGAGCCTTTTGACCACCTGGATGAGGCTGTTGCTCTGGCCAACGCTCCGGAGTACAGCTTGCATGCGGGGCTCTTCACACGTGATCTTTCCAAGGCGTTGAAATTGGCGCGGCAAATTCAAGCCGGTGGCGTGATGATTAATGACTCTTCCGATTATCGTTTTGATGCCATGCCTTTCGGGGGGTTCAAGTACGGAAGTTTGGGGCGTGAAGGGGTTCGATTTGCGTATGAGGACATGACGCAGCCTAAAGTGGTGTGCATCAATGAAATGGGTTGAGCCGTCAACGTATTGATAGCTTTTTTAGCACAATAGAAGAGGAGGCAGCTAAGGTCTGCCTCCTCGATCAACCTATCGCTCACTTCAAACTCGGATAGGATCCACTTTTTCGACGTCGATCTGCATATCGGCCAGTGCCTTGGCCACCACTTCTCGGCCGAGTACACCTTCATCCGCCAATGCCTTCAATGCTGCCAACACCACAAACTGGCGATCGACCTCGAAGTGGCGGCGTAACGCTTCACGGGTATCCGATTGTCCGAAGCCATCTGTGCCCAACGCGACGAACTTTCGGTTCCCGATCCAGGGGCGGATCTGATCGGCGTGGATCTTCATGTAGTCCGTCGCGATCACTACCGGGCCTGCATGTCCCTCAAGCACTTGCGTCAAATACGGAACTCTTGGTTCTTCCATCGGATGGAGCAGGTTCCACCGTTCGACCTGCTGTGCTTCCCGCCGCACTTCGGTGAGGCTGGTGGCACTCCAGATCTCGCTGCTCACGCCATAATCACTGGCCAGGATTTGCGCGGCGGCAATAACTTCTAGAAGAATCGAACCACTGCCCATGAGTTGAACATGGCGATCCTTGTTGGCCTCACGTTCGATAGGTAACCGGTATAGGCCCTTGAGGATACCTTGCTCGGTGCCTTCGGGCAGGTCTGGGTGCGGGTAGTTCTCGTTGAGCACGGTGATGTAGTAATAGACATCTTCCTGCTCGACGTACATGCGGCGCATGCCGTCGTGCACGATAACCGCGAGTTCATAGGCATAGGTGGGATCGTAGGAGACGCAGCACGGTACTGTTGCCGACATGACGTGGCTATGCCCATCGTCGTGTTGAAGGCCTTCACCCATCAGGGTAGTCCGCCCTGACGTGGCGCCCAGCAGGAAGCCCCTGGCTCGTGCATCACCGGCAGCCCAGAGCAAATCGCCGACTCGTTGGAAGCCGAACATCGAGTAAAAGATGTAGAACGGCAAGGTCATTACGCCATGGTTGGCATATGAGGTGCTCGCTGCGATCCAGGACGATGTCGCCCCCGACTCGTTGAGGCCTTCTTGCATGATCTGTCCGTCAACACTCTCTCTGTAGTAGGACAGCGTACCGGCATCCTGAGGGGTATAGAGCTGGCCCACGTGGGAGTGGATGCCGATCTGACGAAACAGGCTTTCCATGCCGAAGGTGCGCGACTCGTCTGGCACGATGGGTACAACGAGTCGTCCTATATTGGGGTCCTTTAGAAGTGTTCCCAGAATACGCACGAAGGCCATGGTGGTTGAGATCGAACGTTCGCCGGTACTCTTGAGTTGCCCCTCCAGCGCCGATAGCGGTGGGATCTGCAGCGGCTCCACCTGAGCATGCCGGGCTGGAATATGCCCCCCCAGACTTGCACGACGAGCGCGAAGGTACCGGGCTTCAACACTGTCTTCGTCCGGGCGTAGGTAAGGCAGTTCGCCTACCTGGTCATCGGTCAGTTCCAGGCCAAACCGATCACGAAATGCCTTGACTGCATCGGCGCCCATCTTCTTCAACTGGTGGTTGATGTTTTGACCTTCTCCAGCCTCGCCCATCCCAAAGCCCTTCACCGTTTTAGCCAGGATCACGGTGGGGCGACCAGTATGCCGTGCCGCAGCGGCGTAGGCGTTGTAGACCTTGACCGGATCGTGCCCGCCACGGGCAAGTTTCCAAATCTGGTCATCCGTCATGTCGCTGACCAGTTCCAGCAACTCGGGGTATTTGCCGAAGAAATGCTCGCGGACGTAGGCGCCGTTCTGCGACTTGTAGGTCTGATACTCGCCATCGACGCACTCCATCATGCGTTGACGAAGCAAACCAGACTTGTCCTTGGCCAGCAGCTCGTCCCAGCCACCGCCCCAGATGACCTTGATCACGTTCCAGCCTGCGGCACGGTATAGGCTCTCAAACTCCTGAATTACCTTGCTGTTGCCGCGTACCGGCCCGTCGAGGCGCTGAAGGTTGCAGTTCACCACGAAGATGATGTTGTCGAGCTTTTCTCTCCCCGCGAGGGAGATGGCGGCAAGGGATTCTGGCTGATCCATCTCACCATCACCCAGAAATGCCCAGACCTTGCGACCTTGGTGCTCCTTGAGCCCGCGGTTCTCCAGGTAACGCATGAAGCGCGCCTGATAAGCCGCGGTGATTGGCCCAAGGCCCATGGAAACTGTTGGGAATTGCCAGAACTCGGGCATCAACCGAGGGTGGGGGTAGGACGACACACCATCGCGATCGGTTTCGCGACGGAAGTTATCCAGTTGTTCTTCGCTCAGGCGCCCCTCGGTGAAGGCCCGCCCGTAAATCCCTGGGGCCGAGTGGCCTTGGATGTAGACCAGGTCGCCGGCAAAGGTCTCGGTACGTCCGCGGAAAAAATGGTCGAAACCGACATCGTAGAGAACGGCAGCAGAGGCGTAGGTTGCGATGTGGCCACCGACCCCAGAATGCTTTCCGGCGCGGAGTACCATAGTCAGAGCATTCCAGCGGATGTATGCATTGAGGCGCTTCTCAATGTCAAGGTCGCCGGGGTAGGGCAACTCGCGGTCTGGAGGAATGCTGTTCACATAGGGGGTAGTGACTCGACCGTGAAAGTCTCCATGGATGGAAACATCGAAATCGAGCAGTTGGTCGATCAGGAAGTGGGCCCTGGGGCGGCCTTCAGCCTCAACGACCGATGCAATCGAGTCAATCCATTCGCGGGTTTCTTGTGGATCCTCGTCGCGAATCTGGTAGCTCTGTGCCATCGGTACATCTCCTTGATGTGTCATCAGCCGGTCGTTGTTCAACCCGCTCATTTGTTGCATTTGCAATTGAATCTAGCGCCATTCGCGCTATGATTGCAACTGCAATTAAACCTTGGTTCTGGAGATTTCATGACCATCCCTTCGCCAGACCTCTGGTACAACTTCATTCGCGCTCACCGCTGCCTGATCAGGGAAATCGAACATCGCCTGGCCGACGAGAAACTGCCGCCATATGCCTGGTACGACGCGCTCTGGGGGATCGAAAGCGGGCAAGATGGGGCTCGTCGAATGAACGAACTCGCCGACGTTTTGGCCATTGAACGTTACAACCTCACGCGTCTTGTGGACCGCCTGGAAAAAGAAGGTTTTGTTGTGCGTGAAAAATCACTTGAGGATGGTCGCGGAGCCATCGCGAGGATCACGGACACAGGGCGAGATCTTCGTAAACGGATGTGGAAGGTCTACAAGTGTGCTGTGGAGGAGCTTTTTCTAGTGGAATTCGATGAGGAGCAGAGGCGAATGTTCGCGGCGGCACTCGAAAATGCCAGCCGCAATACTCGTCAATTCCAGAAGACTCCTCAGCCCAGACGGTAGCGCCTAATTGCCTCCCCGACCGCTGAGGTGCAAATGTCGTCCTCAGTTGCCAGGGCACGCAGGGCTGTCGCTACAATCCAGTGTCGGCCCAGGTGCTGACCCGGTTCAAGGCTGTCGGCACCTAATGCGGTGAACGGAGCGGTAACATGTGAGCCCAACTGAGCGGCGACGAATTCTGCGTACCCCGTGACTGCAACGATCGGCGTATCGGAGCCGTTAAGGCAGTTCTGGAGGTGATGGCTCGACTGGGGTTCGCCTCGGCTAAGCCACTTCAATCGAGAGTGCTTGTCCGCGTCTCGGGCAAGTTTGGTATAGCTAGGGCAACTCCACACTTCGGCAGCGATTCCCCAGTCAATACGAAGTATTTCCGCGGCGGCTCGCACTTCTCGCAACATGAGTCCTGCTCCAAGGAGCCTAATCTGCTGCGCGCCCGAGATAGGTTTGTCCAGACGATACATCCCCAGGTATGCCTGTGTGCTATCGCAGGCAAGTCCATCTCCTGGTTCGTCGTGCAGCGTGATGTAGCAAAAGCCGGGCGCGCCTTCAACATACAACTCATGAAGCGCCCCCGTCAGGATTGCCTTGGTTTCATCGCTGCAGGCTGGGTCGAATGGGGTGCATTGTCGGTTGGATGCCAACCACAATGGCAGCCAGGGATGAGCACCTTTTGCCCATCGCGAGGGAGAGGATTCGATGTCGTTGAGGATAATACCGCGTTGCGCCGTCTGCGACGTGAGCATGGAAACGTGTGCAGATGTCGTAGACTGAGTCATGTAGAACAGGGGACGCTCATCATTACGGGCCTGCTCGCTGAACCATAGCGGCCATGCGCTGATTGCAGTCCCGCCCAGTTTGTCGTGGGGGCGATCGTTAATCATCCAGAATTGGCTACTGGTGGTGCCGTCACCCTCCAGCCGCTTGATCAAATCGACAACGGTGAAGAGGGGAGAGCTTTGAGTGCCTACCCCCTCGGTGTTGCTTCGTTCAATGCGCCTGATGCACGCCTGCGCCGCCGAGCCGGTTCTGGCGGTACGATGTAAACGAAGATTATCCATCCATGAAACTCCTTTGACTGTCTTGCGAGAGGCCATAGGGATAATGCAGACTGGTTGCAAATGCAACCAGAAGGATGGAGCCTTTGATGAGTACTGCCTTGTTACACCTCTTTACAGCCGATACGCCGAACGGCCAAAAAATCTCGATTGCGCTCGAAGAACTGGGACTGAATTACCTGCAGATCAACGTTGATCTAGCCAACGGTGAACAGAAAACGCCGGATTTTCTCGCGCGCAATCCGAACGGAAAAATCCCGGTTCTGGTCGACCATCGCCACGCGAATACGCTGTTTGAATCGGCCGTGATCCTTGCATACCTGGCTGAGCAGAATGGGGCGCTGGGTGGGGAGGGCGTGGTGGACAAGCTTGTGATCCAGCAATGGTTGAGCTTCCAGATTGCCAGTGTCGGGCCGATGCTCGGACAGCTCTGGTGGTTTCGTCATGGCACCACGACAACCAACGAACAGGCCCTGGATCGTTATCGCCGAGAGTCATTGCGGTTATACGGGGTTGTTGAAGGCGAGCTCTCCAAGCGTGATTACATCGCTGGAGACAGCTACACCATCGCCGATATCGCCCTTTTTACCTGGCTGCGTACCTACGAGGAGCTGGGCTTGGACATTGCTCCGTTCCCTGCGGTACGCGCGTGGTTGGAGAGGCTGGCGAAACGACCGGCCGTTAAGAGGGGGCTTGCAAAATCCCGTCAAGAAGCGTGAAGACTAATTAGCCGGACTCCAATAGAAAAGAAGATGTTGATCATGCCCATCAACGCTCCACTTCTCATCAGACCGGGCCAGGATCCCAACCTGGCCACCCTGATTGAGCATCTACCCTCTGAAATCGATTACCCATTTACTTACGCCACAATAGACAAACGCACACTTGGCCTATCAAATTTCCTCTCAAGTTTTCCTTTGGCATGGCAACAACAATACTGCGGCAAGGCTCTTCATCGTGTTGATCCAGTCGTCACCTATGGCATCGAGAGCGTTGCGCCATTCACTTGGGCTGAAGCCTTCAGGCGCAAGCCCATAGAGGGGCAAAGTGCTTTTGAAGAACTGACTCGTGAATTTTCCCTGCGGGACGGGTACGCCTTCGTCGTCCATGATCCGCAGCAACGAATGGGGCTCTTGAGCCTATTCAATCGCGAGCAAAGTCCTCACTTCCACTATCAGATCCAGCTCATCAAGGGCGCTCTGCAGTTAGCGCTGGTTGCGTTTCATAGCAACATAAACTCGGGCGCCTGCGCGCTGAGTACGACGGATCAGCCCCTCACTGTTCGGGAGCATGCAATCTTGGGATGGGTGGCACTGGGCAAGTCCTACAGCGAGATCGCCTGCATCTGTGATATCCGCGTTCGAACAGTGAAGTTTCACATGGCTAACGTCGTTCGTAAGCTCGATGTTCATACTGCCAAACAAGCAGTTTTCGAGGCCTCTCGACTAGGACTTGCGTGAGCGATTAGTCATGCACCTTCTCATTGGGTGCAACCAACCGGGCTGCCAGTGCAGCCCCTCTCCTGCACCTAGGGACAGTTACGGGAATAGGAAGAAAACAGAATGATTGGGGGGCTGCATCGGCCACTAACCCTAGACGAAGGATTTCCTTATGACCTTTTCAGTCCTGCCAGCCACCCCCCGTGAAGCCCGTGTTCTAGAAGACATTACGCAACACGAAATTTCAGCGCTGAAGACCCGTCATAACCTCGCAGATGCCCATACGCATCAGAATCAAAGCAGCAGCCAAGCGGCGATTGTCCGAAAACTTCCCCAGTTGTGGTATCGCGCGCAAAGCCTGACGCAATATGAGAGCGAGCAAGCGTTCATCAAAGCGTTTTATCAGTTCCACGGGCAGCACCATGCTCTTGAGCGCAGCGATGAGATCTACCTTGTTTACGCGGCCTCTGTCGCTATGCACATCACCGCGACTTTCCTGCGCAAGCACAACATGAGTGTCGGTCTGATCGAGCCCTGCTTTGACAATCTTCACGACTTACTCAAGCACATGGAAGTCCCGATGACTCCGCTTCCAGAGGCCATCCTGGCTGATCCCACACAGGTTTACCGTCTGCTTGAGCAACATGCGTCAACACTCGACGCGATCTTTCTGGTCGACCCTAACAACCCAACCGGCACATCGATGTTCGCAGACGGTCCGGAGACATTTGTAGAAGTCGCCAGGTACTGCCGGGATCACAAGAAGATTCTGATCCTCGACTTCTGCTTTGCCTCGTTCTTGAAGGTGGCTGGCCGCAAGCGCGTCGATGCCTACGCGATCCTCGATGAGATTGGCACCGACTACCTGGTGATGGAGGACACTGGCAAGACGTGGCCACTTCAGGATACCAAGTGCGCCACATTGATGAGCAGTCCGCGATTGAACGCCGAGATCTACAGCATCGTCACCAGCGTACTGCTGAACGTCTCGCCATTTATCCTTCAAGTGGTCACTGAATACATAAACGACAGCGAGGCCGATGGCTTTGCCTCTGTTCGGGATGTGCTCCAAACCAATCGAAAAACGGCACGCGATTATCTGGACGGCACGATGCTGCGTTATATCGAGCCTGCAATCGAGACTAGCGTCGCCTGGTTCGAGATCCAGCGTGATGACCTCTCCGGCGACGATCTCCAGGCCTACTTACTGGAACACCAAGCTTATGTGCTTCCAGGGCGCTATTTCTTCTGGAGCAACCCAGAGCTTGGGCGATCTTACATTCGCCTTGCCTTAGCTCGTGACCCTGGTGCGTTTGAGGACGCTTTGCAAGTCATCCGTCAAGCGTTGGAGGCTTACGATGCTTAAGGGGACACCGATTATCGATGCGACCGTTTTTATGGGAATGCACCATGACGATGAGGTGATCCGGACACGATCACTTGCATTCTTCACCCATCGCTACGACAGCCAAGTACGCATGAGCTTCAGTCAAATCGGCATTTGCGATGCCATCATCTGGAAGAAGGAGCGCGAGCTTCAGGATGTGTACTACCCATTCATGGACGTTTTGCATTCGGACATGAACATTCTGCGCTCGGGGTACAGCGACGCCGTATTGAAACGTGCGGCGCACAGTCCAGAGTTATCTGCTCTACCCCCGGAAAAACGACTGCAAGCAGCACAGGTACTTGAGGGGGCCGGCCTGTTCTACACCCATGACGTCGAGTATCACAGTTGCATGGCCTTGAAGCCGTACTTGGCCACCTTCGATGATCCGGCGCCACCTCAAGATTACGTGGCCTCACCGTCGCATCTGATCTCGTTCGATAGCCCGCCGCGCGCCAAACGTTTTCCATCCGAGCTGCAAAAGCTGTACGACGTATCCCTCGCGTTAACGATTACAGATGAGGACTTTCAACATGTCTAAACACCACGTGCTCGTCCCCATCGTGACGCCGCTCGACTCGAATGGAAATGTCTGCCGTCAAAGCGTGAAGCGGCTCATGCATGCGTGTAAGCCATTAGTCGACGGATTCATTCCGTGCCTCACGTCAGGTGAGGGGTGGAATTTATCCTGCCAGCAATGGACTGACATGCTGCGTTACACCCTCGAATTTGCAGATGAGGCGCACCGTGTGGTGGTAGGAATCGAACGCCCAACTACCCGGGAGGTGATGGAGCGCGCCGAACTGGCTCACACCATGGGTGCCAAGGAGATCATGCTGACTTCTCCGTTCGGGGATGGAGTCACCCAGCAGCAGATTCTGGAGCATTACCAGGCAGTACACGACAGTTCGCCTCTGGACCTTATGGTGTACAACGAAGCGGCCTTGTCGGGTAACGAAAAAAGCTTCGAGACACTGCTGGACATCGCCCGCATGGAGCGAGTGACCGGGCTTAAAGACTCTCCGAGTCAGGCTCGGACGCAGGCCCAAATCAATATGATTCGGCAAGAGGGCGTTGACTACTTCATCGGGTGGGAGCATCAACTCGCAGGTGACCTGGTGAGTGACGGAAATGTTGTCTCGCTGGCTAACCTGGAGCCGGCACTTTGTCGAGTTGCCTGCCGCGCACGCCAGCCTGAAATCGCAGACCTGGTGAGTAGGCTGAACGAGAAGTTCTCATTGGGTGAAGATGACTGGTATGCACATGTAAAGCGGGAGCTCGTCGCCCGCGGCATGCTGAGCTCAGCGGTCACTACTCAGGAGCGGGCCCAATGACCTGTTCACAAAAGTTATTGTTCCGCGCAAATCGTGCGTTGATCGAAAACCTCCAGCCAATCCCTGATGCGCTGCTGAGTTTCGAGCAGCAGTGGATTGAACGTTCGATTAGCGAAAGCATGACGCAACAGCAGCCGGGCAGCCTGAGCGAGTTGCGCAGAATGCTTGAAGCGCTCATTGAACAGGAGAGGGGTGAGGAGCCGCCGACAGCGCGCTATGTTGCACAGGAGATGACATTGGACGAGTTCAAGATCCTCGTTCAAGAGTTCGCCCTTGATGGATTAACCGAGGCCCAAGTTTTTTATCACCTCATGCCGCGTTTGAACCTGGAAGCTCAGATGCCGATGCTTCGCATGATGATTGATGAATTTGGATCGGGAAACATTCAGCGCTCGCATACGTCTCTTTATAAGGGGCTGCTGAAGGAGCTGGGTATGCCCACCGACCTGGAAAGCCATATCCAGGCGAACGCTGAAGCAGGGTGCTCATTCCCTAATATGTTCTGCTGGCTCACAATGCGGGCTGATGATCCCTCTTATTTCGCCGGGGTCATTACCTATTTCGAGACGGTGGTCCCTTTCTTTTTCAGCTGCTACACAACGCTATGTGACCGTCTCGGGATCAAAGCGCACACCTACTACAGCGAGCATGTTCACATTGATGTCTTTCATGCGCTGGAAGGGCAACGGTTGCTTAAAGCCATGGATAACGATCGTAAGCTTGATTACAGAAAGGCCTGGCAAGGCATCTGCATGGGGCGGTTGATCACCAACAACGCTTTCGACCAAGCCGTGTATAAAGCGCAAGCGAGCAAGGTGGCAGAGGGGGCAGCTCATGCTTGACGAGGGTGAAATCGCGCTCAGGCCTCCTACCTTCGTGGTTCAGGTAGGACATGATGAGTACGAGGTGCAAAGCCTGTGTCCGCATCGCGAAGGGTGGTTGGAGCACGGTAGCGTCAACCAACATCGACGCACCATCACGTGCCCGCTGCATTTTTCAGTATTCAGCTTGGAGACTGGCGCGCAGCTTAGCGGCCCACCTTGCGGTAATCTCTCTTGTCGAAAAATAACGTAATGTAAAAAGCCAGCTGGGAGACGCACGGTGCGTTTCCCGGTTTGGGTGCTGATTTCACCACCTATTCCTTTATCGCTTCGCGAACGTGGGTGGGAGCCTCGATCCCTAGAGCTACAGATGGTTGTCTGGGCGGGTTGGGTTTTCGTAGATCTGCATTAATGCTCCAGTCGCGAAATGACCGGAAATTCATAACCATATGATTTAATTGATTAAAAATGCTTTCTGTGAAAAATCACCGCACTTTTTCCGGGAATTTCCGGTGAAGAAAGCAAATGTTACGGGAGTGTCCGCTCATTAATTTTCCTGTTTTCGGGAATGTCCGCTGATTAATTCAGAGAGTTCTACTGTTCCATGCCATCTTCGACACCGATGAAGTCGGCCGGCCGACCATGCGTTATATCGACCAATTCGTTCAGCCGGAAAACTTCGAAGAGGGCACCTGGTTGTACGCGCTCGGCGAGTCACTGGAAAACAGCGATGCCAAGTTGTCCGTGCCAGTCGCTGTTGGTTCATTCCTGCTGATCAACAATCTGTTCTGGCTGCACGGCCGTGATCGCTTCATTGCGCACCCGGGCCTGCGTCGTGAGTTGATGCGTCAACGTGGTTACATCAGCTATCCCAAGCTGGCGCATCAGCACGGGCAAAGCGCCAACTGAACCGGCGCGGGGGCGCAGGCGCCCCCGTTTACCCCCGGCATCATCGGCATGTCCACCGCCATGCAATGGGGCGGGGCGGGTGACGCTGCGCTCATCCAGCAAGGCATCCTTTCTAGGATCGATGATAGCAACGTCACAATAGCGATCGGGGTGCGTATAGGGTAATACTTAATTGAACT
>NZ_JALJFG010000014.1 GCF_023242475.1 Pseudomonas sp. MWU15-20650
TGATTGCATTTGCACTTCCAGACTCTAACAACAAGGACTTCCCCATGCGCACACTCGCCGCCTTGAGCCGCTTCGTCGGTAATACCTTCGCCTACTGGGTGTTGATATTCGCCGTACTGGCCTTCCTCGAACCCGGCTGGTTCATCGGCCTCAAAAGCGCCATCGTCCCACTGCTGGGCCTGGTGATGTTCGGCATGGGGTTGACCTTGAAACTAGAAGACTTCGCCGAAGTCGCCCGCCATCCGTGGCGCGTGGCCCTGGGCGTGGTCGCACATTTTGTGATCATGCCGGGCGTGGCGTGGTTGCTGTGCCGGGCCTTCAACCTGCCGCCGGAAATTGCCGTCGGCGTGATCCTGGTCGGCTGCTGCCCAAGCGGCACGTCGTCCAACGTCATGACCTGGCTGGCCCGGGGCGACCTGGCATTGTCGGTAGCCATCGCTGCCGTCACCACCCTCCTCGCCCCACTGCTCACACCCGCATTGATCTGGCTGTTGGCGTCGGCCTGGCTACCGGTTTCGTTCATGGAGCTGTTCTGGTCGATCCTGCAAGTGGTGCTGCTGCCGATTGTGCTCGGCGTGGTCGCGCAACGCTTGCTGGGGGACCGGGTACGCCATGCGGTCGAAGTGTTGCCGCTGGTCTCGGTGGTCAGCATCGTGATCATCGTCGCGGCAGTGGTGGCTGCCAGCCAGGCGAAGATTGCCGAGTCGGGCCTGTTGATCATGGCGGTGGTGATGCTGCACAACAGCTTCGGCTACCTGCTGGGCTACTTCACCGGGCGCCTGTTCAAGTTGCCCTTGGCGCAACGCAAGTCGTTGGCGTTGGAAGTGGGCATGCAGAACTCAGGGCTGGGCGCCGCCCTGGCCAGTGCGCACTTTTCACCGTTGGCGGCAGTGCCCAGTGCGTTGTTCAGTGTCTGGCACAATATTTCCGGGGCGTTGCTCTCGACCTACTTTCGCCGCATGAGCGAGAAGGAAGACCGCCGCGCCTTGGAAATCGCGCCATAAACTTGATCGACCGATCCATTTTCGGCACTCTATCGAGCTTCGCGGGGACGACCTCACGACGCTAGCAAGCGCCTATCAGGGGACGACCCCACTTTGTAGAAGCGAGGTCATGATGTCCTGGATCATTCTGTTTTTTGCCGGTTTGTTCGAAGTTGGCTGGGCCGTGGGGTTGAAGTACACCGTCGGTTTCAGCAAGCCGCTGCCCACGGCCTTGACGATCGCCGCCATGGCCACCAGCCTCGGTCTGCTGGGGCTGGCCATGAAGGAACTGCCGCTGGGCACCGCCTATGCCATCTGGACCGGCGTGGGGGCCGTGGGCACCGTGATCGCCGGGATTATCCTGTTCGGCGAATCCATGGCGTTGTTCCGGCTGGCCAGTGTGGCGCTGATCATTTGCGGCTTGATCGGCCTCAAGATCAGCACTTAGGCCGCGACTACCGCCATCGGGAGCGAGCCCCCTCCCACAGGTACAGCGCCATACCAGAAGTTGTGTAGCTATCTATGCCCCGATGAGGCCAGTACATCCAGCACAGAACTACCTGGCATTCCCACGCAAAACACCGACCACCGCCTGCAACTGCGCGGGCGTAGCCGCCTCTACCCCAACCGGCTCCCCCGCCACCAGCACCACCCGCGACCAGATGCGATGAAAGAAACCCTTGTCCGGATCGCGGCTGAAGAAACTCCCCCACAACCCCTGCAACGCCATCGGGATCACCGGCACCGGGGTCTCTTCCAGGATGCGCGTCACGCCACCCCGGAACTCATTCATCTCGCCATCAGACGTCAGCTTGCCTTCCGGGAAGATACACACCAACTCGCCGTCCCTCAGGTACTGGGCGATCCGTGTGAACGCCTTTTCGTAGATCTGGATATCTTCATGACGCCCGGCAATCGGGATGGCCCCGGCGGTGCGGAAGATGAAGTTGAGCACCGGCAAGCGGTAGATCTTGTAATACATGACAAAACGAATCGGCCGACGCACCGCGCCTCCAATCAGCAGCGCATCGACAAACGACACGTGGTTGCACACCAGCAAGGCCGCGCCTTCATCCGGGATCTGATCGAGGTTGCGATGTTCCACACGGTACATGGAATGGCTGAGCAGCCAGATCATGAAACGCATGGTGAACTCGGGAACAATCCTGAAGATGTAGGTGTTGACTGCGATGTTGAGCAGCGAGACCACCAGAAACAACTCCGGGATCGACAGCTTGGCCACGCTGAGCAGCAGGATCGACACGATGGCCGAGACCACCATGAACAACGCGTTAAGAATGTTGTTGGCCGCGATGACGCGCGCGCGCTCGTTCTCGGCGGTGCGCGACTGGATCAGCGCGTACAGCGGCACGATATAAAAGCCGCCAAACACACCCAGGCCGAGGATATCGAACAACACCCACCAGGCTTGGCCGTAACCGAGCACCGCGAGCCAATCGTTCGCTTGAACGTTCTGCGGGAAGCCCCCGGAGTGCCACCACAGCAGCAGGCCGAACACCGTCAAGCCGAACGAACCAAAGGGCACCAGGCCGATTTCCACTTTACGACCGGAAAGCTTTTCGCAGAGCATCGAACCCAGTGCGATGCCCACCGAGAACACGGTGAGGATCAGGGTCACGACGGTCTCGTCGCCGTACAACCACTCTTTGGCATAGGCTGGAATTTGCGTCAGGTAGATCGCCCCGACAAACCAGAACCATGAGTTGCCGACAATCGAACGCGACACCGCCGGCGTCTGCCCCAGGCCAAGACGCAACGTGGCCCACGACTCGCTGAAAATATTCCAGTTCAGGCGCAGCCCTGGTGTAGAAGCCGCTGCACGCGGAATGCCGCGACTGGCCAGGTAACCCAGCACCGCCACGCCGACAATCGCCACCGCCACAATGGGCGCGTAATGGGTCGACGACATCATGATGCCCGCACCAATGGTGCCGGCCAGGATTGCCAGGAACGTGCCCATTTCCACCAGGCCGTTACCGCCCACCAGCTCATCTTCGTGCAGGGCCTGGGGCATGATCGAGTACTTCACCGGGCCGAACAGCGCCGAATGTGTCCCCATGGCAAACAACGCCAGCAGCATCAGTTCCAGATGATTGAACAAGAAGCCCGTGGCGCCCACGCTCATGATCACGATCTCACCGATCTTGATCGCGCGGATCAACGCATCCTTGTTGAACTTCTCGCCAAACTGCCCGGCCAGGGCCGAGAACAGAAAGAACGGCAGGATAAACAGCAAGGCGCACAGGTTGACCCAGATCGAGCGATCACCGTCGAGGGTGAGCTTGTAGAGAATGGCCAGGATCAGCGACTGCTTGAAGATGTTGTCGTTGAAGGCGCCCAGTAACTGGGTCACGAAAAACGGCAGGAAACGCCGTGTGCGCAGCAAGGTGAATTGTGAAGGGTGGCTCATCGTCCGTGTTCCTGCGTGGCCTGGTAGGCTTGATTGCCTGTTTTTATAAAAAGACAGGCCACGACTTTACCTAATCCTGCTTATTTATTCCCTAACCCCGCAATGCATGGCGAAACAAAAAGCTCACCTTTATAAGCCCCCTGCACGGTGCGCTTGGCGACGATCAGCCACATCAGCGCCAAGGCCACCACCAGCACGCTGCCAAATACGCTGAAGAAACCCAGGTGCAGCAGGCTCGCCAGTTTCAACGTGGCCAAGGCGTAAACACCGAGCGGGAACGTAAACCCCCACCAGCCCAAGTTGAACGGGATGCCGGCGCGCAGGTAACGCAGGGTGATCAGCACCGCGATCAGCATCCACCACAAGCCAAAGCCCCACAGGGTGATGCCCGCCACCAGGCCCAGGCCGCTGGCTATCTCGCCGACGCCTGGCAAGCCATTGGCCGAGAAGATCGCCGGGGCATCGCCGCCCAGCAGCAACATGCCAAGGGCACCGGTGCCGATAGGGCCAAGCGCCAGCCAACTCGACGCGGCCATATTGGCATGGGGCAGTTTATGCAGGGCCATGCGCAACATCAGGATGGTCAGGATGCTGAACGCCACCGGCAGGGAAAACGCCCACAGCACGTAGCTGGTGACCAGCATGACCAGTTGCGAATGGGCGTCGGCCAAGTGCGGTGCAAGCAGGCCACCGCTGGCCGCAGCAACTTCGGCGGCGACCACCGGCAACAGCCATACGGCGGTCATTTGGTCGATGCTGTGTTCCTGGCGGGTAAACATCATGAAGGGGATCAGTACACCGCAGGCCAGGGCCATCGCCACGTCCAACCACCACAAGGCTTCGGCCAACGCAATCACACCGCTGCCCCAACGCGGCAGGCCAAACAGCAACAAACCATTGAGAATGGTCGCCAGGCCCATGGGGATGGTGCCGAAGAACATCGAAACCGTGGAGTGCCCGAAGATCCGCCGCGCCTCGTGGAAAAACATCACCCACCGCGCCGCATACAACAGGCTGAACAGCACAAACAGGGCGATGGTGAACATCCACAGCCCTTCGGCAATCGCATGCAAGCCAGGCAGGCTCACCGGTAACTGGGCCAATGCCAGCGCCAGCACGCCAGTGCCCATGGTCGCGGCGAACCAGTTGGGGGTGAACTGGCGAATCACTTCCCGTGGACGGGACAGGTGACGGAAGGGTTTGTAGTGGGCGGTAGTCGAACAGGTCATGATGGCAATCCTCTTCCTCGCATGAGGTTGGGACCATCATAGAACCTGATCGAATATCTATATAACGGGTAATATCTCTATAAGTTATCGGTTTTACAAATATATAGCGATGGCTAAGCCGCCGCCTTGCCTCGTACCGAATCCTGAAGCAGCAAACCCACCAGCGCACTGAGGGCCAGCACGATCAGCACAACACCGTAGCCATCGGAGGTGGCGATGAGGCCGAACACATGGCACAAGTAGCCGGCCAGCAGTGCCGGCACGCAGAACGCCAGATAACTCAAGACGTAAAAGGCAGACATCAAACCGGCCCGCTCATGGGGCAACGCCAACCCCACGATGCTGCGCACACTGCCCATGAACCCGCCGCCGAACCCCAAGCCGGCGATCACACTGGCAACAAAGAACAGCCACAACAGACCACTTTGCACAGCCACCAGCAGCAACGCCACACCCATCGCCAATAACGCGGCCGACAGTCGCATGACCTTATCGGCGGGGCGCTCACGCAGGCTATAAATCATCGCCGCGCCACTCAAGGTCACGACCGCCACCAGGCCGCCGCCGATCAGGTGCGAAGTCGAACCCGTCGCCGCCCGTACCAACGAGGGCGCCAGGGAAGAAATGAACCCACCCAGTGCCCACACTGCCACATTCAGCGGCATCGCCAGCCACAAGGCACGGCGCGCCCGCTCGGGCACATGCAGGGTGGGCGCCAGCGATTTCAAGGCGCCGGGTATGCGACTGACGGTTTCCGACAAGCGCCACACATACAGCGCCTGCAGCACCATCAACCCCAGCAGCGTGAAGTAAATCAATTGGGTCGGGCGTGGCGCGTACTCCACCAGCAAACCGCTGCCCAAGCCCCCGCTGGCCATGCCCAAAAGCGGCGCCAGGCTATTGAGCATCGGGCCACGCAGGCGGTCGGTGTCCAGCAGCGTCGCACTCAGCACGGCCGTTGCCATCCCCGTAGCGAAACCTTGCAACGCACGGGCAGCAATCAGGTGGCCAATACTGTCGGCGTTGATAAACAGCAGCATCGCCACAATATTGAGGCTTAACGCGACGAAAATCACCGGCTTGCGCCCCAGGTGATCCGACAGCGAACCCACGGTCAACAGCGCCGCCAGCAGGCTCACGGCATACACCCCGAAAATCACCGTGAGCATCGCTGCGGAGAAATGCAGGCTGTCCTGATAAACCTGATACAGCGGCGTCGGCGCGCTGGACGCGGCGAGGAAGGTCAACAGGGTGATGACCAGAAACGCCAGGCTGGAACGTTGAGAGATGACGCTAGGCATAGGCACACTCCGCTAAAGCTAATATTTTGCTTTTGCGAAGTGTGCTACCAGGGAGCGCTTAAAGCAAATTCTTTGTGTTAAGGTTTTACGCATGGCGATTAAAGAAGGGCTCCGCCCGGGGGGCCGTAGTGCCCGGGTCCAAGAATCAGTGCATAGGGCCGCGCGCGAACTGCTGGAAGCCCATGAGCGCTCCAGCGTCACTGTGCCGATGATTGCGGCGCGCGCGGGCGTCACGCCCTCCACGATCTACCGCCGCTGGGGAGACCTTTCCGCCCTGCTCGCCGACGTGGCCCTGGAGCGGCTACGCCCGGACAGTGAACCCGCCAGCACCGCCAGCCTGCGCGGCGACTTGTGTGCGTGGGGCGAGCAGTACCTGGACGAGATGAGCTCCGAACTGGGGCGCAACATGATGCGTGACGTGCAATGCAGCCATCCCAAAGACTATTGCAGCCACATCCTGATGGCCCAGCTGCAGATTATTCTTGATCGTTACCAAGACACTGCCCACCCGCTACCGACGCTGGACAGATTACTGAACCTGATTGCCGCGCCTACGGTGTATCGCAGCCTGTTTTCCAGCGCGCCGCTACCGGTTGAAGAGCTGCACGCGTTGATCGACTTGGCACTCAAAGGCTAGAGATCAAACACAACACCAAATGCCAGTCAGTTAAGGGTGAATGCTGTATCTGTGGCGAAGGAGTTTGCTTCCTCGCCACAGGTTACTTTTTAGCCTTTCTCCTTCTTGACTGACTGGCATTAGCAGGCCCCCTCCCAGCAATCAGCTCATCACGTACGCATCCCTCGCCCGCTCACCAGCAACCGCGCGCAACCGATATACAGCACCACCGTCGCCACGATCATGAAGGTGATCGCCACGCTTATCTTGATGTCCGACACGCCCAGGATGCCGTAGCGGAAGGCGTTGACCATGTGCAGCACCGGGTTGGCCAGCGACACGGTCTGCCAGAACGGCGGCAGCAAGGTGATGGAGTAGAACACTCCGCCCAGGTAGGTCAACGGCGTCAGCACGAATGTCGGGATGATCGAGATATCATCGAAATTGCGCGCAAACACGGCGTTGATAAAGCCCAGCAGCGAGAAGATCGTCGCCGTCAGCACCACCACCAGCAAGGTGACACCCAGGTGATGCACTTGCAGGTGCGTGAAAAACAGCGACAGTAGCGTCACGATCACACCCACCATCAAGCCACGCAGCACACCTCCCAAGGTGTAGCCGATCAAGATAGTGTGGGGCGACACCGGCGACACCATCAGTTCTTCAATCGAGCGCTGGAACTTGCTGCCGAAGAAACTCGAAACCACGTTGCCGTAGGAGTTGGTGATCACCGACATCATGATCAAGCCCGGCACGATGTACTCCATGTAGGTGAAGCCGCCCATATCACCGATTTGTCGGCCAATCAGGTTACCGAAGATCACGAAGTACAGAACCATGGTGATCGCCGGCGGCAGCAGGGTTTGCGGCCAGATCCGGGTAAAGCGCTTCACTTCGCGGTAGACAATGGTTTGCAGCGCGACAAGGTTGGGTTGCAGTTCGGAACTCATACCGCCACCTTCGCCAGATTTTTCTCCACCAGGGACACGAACAACTCCTCAAGGCGATTGGTTTTGTTACGCAGGCTCAGTACTTCGATGTTCTGGGCCGCCAACTGGGTGAACAGAGCCGTGATGCCCATGGCTTTATCCACCTGGACTTCCAGGGTATGGCCATCGACCAGGCGGCTGGGGTAGCCGAGCAGTTGCGGCGGCGCTGGCAGGTTGTTTTTCAGGTCGAGCAAAAAGGTCTCCACATGCAACTGGCCCAGCAGGTTACGCATGCTGGTGTTCTCGACGATGGTGCCGTGGTCGATGATGCCGATGTTGCGGCACAGCTGCTCAGCCTCTTCCAGGTAATGGGTGGTGAGGATGATGGTGATGCCCTTCTCGTTCAGTTCGGTAAGGAAAGCCCACATCGAACGGCGCAGCTCGATGTCCACCCCGGCGGTGGGCTCATCGAGAATCAGCAGGCGCGGTTCATGCACCAGGGCGCGGGCGATCATCAAGCGGCGCTTCATGCCACCGGACAACGAGCGCGAAGGCACATCACGCTTGTCCCACAACCCCAACTGGGTCAGGTACTGCTCGGCGCGCTCCTTGGCGATTTTCGCCGGGATGCCGTAGTAACCGGCCTGGGTCACGACAATGTCGAAGGTCTTTTCAAACTGGTTGAAGTTGAATTCCTGGGGCACCACGCCGATGGACCGCTTGAGCGCCGCCGGGGATTTGTCCAGGTCATGACCGAAGATATTCACTGTGCCGCTGGTCTTGTTGACCAGGGTCGAGAGGATGCCGATGGTCGTGGATTTGCCGGCACCGTTGGGGCCGAGCAAGGCGAAGAAGTCACCTTCGGCAACGTCCAGATCGATACCACTCAGGGCCTGGAAACCGTTGCCGTAGGTTTTGGTTAGCTGCCGGATGGACAGAGCGGAACTCATATCGGAATACGCACCAAAGAAGGGAATAGAAAGAGTAGATGAGGACGCAGCGCACGTAGTTCAACGGCGGCGCATGACAAGCATGGTGCTTGCCCGCGCCCTACAAGTACAGTCACCTGTATTAATAGTCAGTATTAAGTCAACGCGGTCATCACGGCCTTGCGGTAGGCCGGGCGTTCTTTAAGACGCTGGTACCAAGCCTCTAGATAGGGCATTGCAGGTCGTTCGATAGGCATTTCAAACCAGGCATAGATAAAGCTGCCCAGGGGAATATCACCCATGCCAATTTCGTTGCCCGACAGATACGGCTGTAGAGCCAGCGCCTGATCGACCGTCTTGAGCACATCGATACAGGTTTGGCGCCCTGCGTGGATGGCGTCCCAGTTCTGTTTTTCCGCCGGCGTACGCAGCACACCCCAGAACACGGTCCGGAACGGGTCGGCGAAGGTGGATGTGGTCCAGTCCATCCATTTTTCCGCACTGGCCCGCGCTTTCAGGTCGCTCGGGTACCAGCTCGACGCCTGCTTGGCGCAGAGGTAACGCACGATGGTGTTGGATTCCCACAGCACGAAGTCGCCATCTTCGATCATCGGCACCCGGCCGTTAGGGTTCAACGCGCGATATTGCGGCGTGTCGACCACACCAAAAGCCCCGCCCGCATCAATTGCCTCATAGTCCAGGCCGAGTTCCTCGGCGCACCACAGTGCTTTCCTGACGTTTGATGAATTTTTACGACCCCAGATTTTCAGCATGACCGCGCCTTATCGTTGATGAACATGGCTTGATGAACGCAGCAGCATACGCCGGTTCAGGCGCGGCTTAAATCGCTCTGCAGATCCCCTAACGCGCTCGGCATGTCGTCGGCAAACAGATGGGGGTAACACTGCTGGATATGCGCGAAAAAAAACCCTTCGGGCACATCGGGGAATTGCCCATGGTCCAGCACATACTCCATTGAACGCCGCCCTTGGCGGTTGTAGGCGTGAAATACGCTGTCGTTGATGCCATCGAACTCCAGCGGCGGCACGTCGAACACGTCGCACAGCTGCCGGTTAAATGCCGGCGTGGCCTTGACCCAGCGCCCCCGCAGATACAACTCGGTGTAACCGTGCATGGCAAACACATCACTTTTGAGCAACTCGAGCAAACGCGGCGTCGACAGGTGATTGCGCACATCCGCCAGGCCGATGCGCGCCGGGATCCCGCAATGGCGCGCGCACGCAGCGAGCAACGTGGCCTTGGGCACACAGTAGCTCTCACCGGCAGCCAGGGCGAAGCTGGCACTGAGCGTGCGGGGGTCGCGGCTGAACGTATAGGGGTTGTAGCGCACCGCCTCACGTACGGCGTAATAAAGACTGACTGCCTGGTCACGTAGATCCGCACTGGAACCGCGATGTTTTTCCGCGAACTCCACCACGGCAGGGTGGTCACTATCGATGAAGCGGCTGGGACTCAAGTACGCATTCATAAGCTTGATCTCCAAGGGAAGCCTGGAGTTTAACGACAGGTCTGCCCTAGCGATAACGACGATTCGGCCAAATGTCGGCGCTTGGCGATGGATGCTCCCAGTACAACTCGTTACACCCTGATCACCCCGCTTGTTCGGATGCCGACTAAGCTCCATGGTGGTTTTGCCCCTGGTTTCACGGAGGATTGAATATGCTGTTGTTGTGGATATTGGTTCTGGTGGTCGGCGTTGCCTACCTGGCACACCGTCGCACCGCGCCCCTGCCCGCTCTGGGCGTGGTCGCCGTTTACCTGCTGGCGATGGGCGCCTGGAGCCACGCACCCGGCTGGCTGCTGCTGATCTTCTGGGTGTTGATCGCCGTGGTGGCTGCGCCCTTGCTACTGCCGGACCTGCGCCGCCAGTACTTCACCAAGCCGCTGTTCAGCTGGTTCCAGAAAGTCCTGCCGCCGATGTCCGAGACCGAGCGCGACGCGATTGATGCCGGCACCGTATGGTGGGACGGCGAGCTGTTCAGTGGCCGCCCCGACTGGGACAAATTGCTGGCCTACCCCAAGGCGCAATTGACCGAAGAAGAACAGGCATTTATCGACGGTCCCACCGAAGCACTCTGCGCCATGGTCAGCGACTGGGAAATCGGCCAGGCCATGGACCTGCCGCCGGCCGCCTGGGAGCACATCAAGACCCACGGTTTCTTCGCCCTGATCATTCCCAAGGAATACGGCGGCAAGGGCTTTTCTGCCTATGCCCACTCACAGGTCGCGATGAAACTCGCGACCCGCAGCGGTGATCTGGCCTCCACCGTGATGGTCCCCAACTCCCTGGGCCCGGCCGAGCTGTTGCTGCACTACGGCACAGAAGAACAACGCAACCACTACCTGCCACGCCTCGCCCGTGGTGACGATATCCCCTGCTTTGCGCTGACCGGCCCGCTGGCCGGCTCCGATGCGGGCTCCATGCCCGACACGGGGGTGATCTGCAAAGGTGAGTGGGAAGGCAAGGAAACCCTCGGCCTGCGCCTGAACTGGGAAAAGCGCTACATCACCCTCGGCCCGGTCGCAACCTTGCTCGGCCTGGCGTTCAAGGCCCATGACCCGGACCACCTGTTGGGTGACAAAGAAGACCTGGGCATCAGCCTCGCGCTGATCCCGACCGACACCCCCGGCGTGGAAATCGGCCGTCGTCACCTGCCCCTGGGGGCGGCCTTCATGAACGGCCCCAACTCCGGCAAGGATGTGTTCATCCCCCTGGACTTCCTGATCGGCGGCCAGGAGATGCTCGGCAAAGGCTGGATGATGCTGATGAACTGCCTTTCGGTGGGCCGTTCGATCTCCCTGCCCGCCGTCGGCACCGGCGCCGCCAAGTTCACCAGCCTGGTGACCGGCCAATATGCCCAGGTGCGTGAGCAGTTCAACGTACCGCTGTCGGCCTTCGAAGGTATCCAGGAAGCGCTGGCACGCATCGGCGGCAACGCCTGGCTGATGGACAGCGCCCGCATGCTCACCGCCAATGCCGTGGACCTGGGGGAAAAGCCCTCGGTGCTGTCGGCGATCCTCAAGTACCACCTCACCGAACGCGGTCGCGAGTGCATCAGCCACGCCATGGACGTGCACGGCGGCAAGGGCATCATCATGGGCCCGAACAACTACCTGGGCCGTAACTGGCAAGGGGCGCCGATCTTCATCACGGTGGAAGGCGCGAACATCCTCTCGCGCAACCTGATGATCTTCGGCCAGGGCGCCATTCGTTGCCATCCATTCGTGCTCAAGGAAATGGCCCTGGCCGGTCGCGAAGACCATGACCAGGCACTGAAGGAGTTCGACGGCCTGCTGATGCAACACATCGGCTTTGCCGTGAGCAACGCTGCCAGCACCCTGGTGCTGAACCTGGGTGTGGGTCACTTCGAGAAAGCCCCGGGCAACCGCTTGAGCCAGGGTTACTTCCGTGCACTCAACCGCCAGGCGGCCGCCTTCGCCCTGCTGGCTGACTTGAGCATGATGCTGCTGGGCGGTGAGTTGAAACGCCGCGAACGCCTGTCGGCCCGCCTGGGTGATGTGCTAAGCCACATGTACCTGGCCTCGGCGGCGCTCAAGCGTTATCACGACCTGGAATCGCCGGATCACCTGGAGCCGCTGTTCACCTGGGCCATGGAGGAAAGCCTCGGTGAGTCCGAACGCGCGCTGGATGAACTGCTGAGCAACTTCCCCAACAAGGTGCTCGGTTGTCTGCTGCGGGTGATCGTGTTCCCGTTAGGGCGTCGCCATACCGGGCCGTCCGATGCGCTGGACGCTGAAGTGGCTGCGGTCATCGGTCGCGCCAAGGGCGACCCGACCCTGGAAGAATTGCTGGCGGGTTGCTATCGCCCGCAATCAGCGCAAGACCCGGTGGGCGCCTTGCAACATGCCTACGACCTGCTCGCTGCCAGCCACCCATTGCAGCAAAAACTGCACACCGCGCTCAAAAGCGGCCAGGTCAAACCGATTGCCGGGGAACACGCCATCGATACCGCACTGCATGCCGGCGTTCTGCAACCGGCCGAAGCGCAAACCTTGCGCGATGCCGAAGCGGCGCGGCGCAAGGTGATCGACGTGGATGATTTCAGCAAGGAAGCGCTGATGCAGGCGGAGGGTAAAGTCCGCTGATGCCCCACCCCCCATAAAACCGCAGTCATATAAAAACGGGCGCAAGAGGCATATACTCCCGCGCCCGTTTTTGCTTTAGAGGACTTATCTCGTGTCCAACGTCGTTGCCGATCATCTCGTCTTGCTCGACCACTTGCGCAGCATCCTGGTTGCCGTCGGCGAAGCCGAACAGGTGCCCGAGGAAAGCCACACCCTGTTTCTGGAGCGTTTCGACGAATTGCGCGCCCTGCTGCCGATTGACCCGATCGAAAGCCAGTACCTGGGCCAGGACCTGATGAGCCAGGTCATCCTGCGTTACCCGCAAATTGCCCACCTGGTGCCGCGCGACCTGCTGTGGTTCTTCGGCGGTGATTGCCTGCACTTCATGCCCGACGAAGAGCTTGACCTGTACCAGGCCCTGGAAGAACGCCGCTTTGAAGCCGAGCAGAACGACGAGCCGTTCGACTGGAACCAGGAAAAGCAGCTGCTGGCCATGCCACAGGACCAAAGCAAGCACTGATGCTCAATGTAGGAGAGGGCTTGCCCCCGATGGCAGTGTCAACTGAGGATAAGCTGACTGACCCACCGCTATCGGGAGCAAGCCCCCTCCCACACTTGGATCTGCTGTGTGTCAGTGAGTGAAGGTGCTGACTTGTACTGGCTGTTCACCCAATGGGCCTGACACTGCACCGTAAAAAGGTGGGTGGGGGCTTGCCCCCGATGGCTGTGGGTCAGCTGAGGATAAGCTGACTGATCCACCGCGATCGGGAGCAAGCCAGCTCCCATATTTTGACCGCGCGTCTACCGGCGACGCAACGTCGGCTCCGCGGCCATGCACGCCACCAGATAATCAATAAACACCCGCAACTTGGGCGGCAAGTACCGTGTGGGCGAATGCAGCAACCAGGCCTCGCCATGGTAGGAAGCAATAAAATCCCACGTGGGCAATACCTGCACCAACAGCCCCTCCTCCAGCGCATGCCGCGCCGTAAAGTACGGCAAGCTGCCAATTCCCACATGCTGCAACACCGCATCCAGCCGCACCCCGGTGTGGTTCGCCGCATAACGCCCACGCACCCCCACTGTCACTGCCTTGCCGGCCTGGCGGAACTTCCAGCGTGAGTCGCCCGGGGTTTCCCCGAGGTAAATGCAGCTGTGCTCCAGCAAATCATGGGGATGGCTCGGCGTGCCATGCTCGGCCAGATACCGTGGCGTTGCACACAGTAAATGCTCGATAGGCAATAACTGCCGGCCGACCAGACCGGGCGGCGGGCTGTCGGTGATGCGGATACTCAGGTCAACGTTGTCGTCGATCAGGTCCACATGCCGGTCCTCAAGGATCAACTGCACATCCACCTTGGGGTAGCGCCGCAAGAACTCCGGCATATGCGGATGCACCACAAACCGCCCCACGGCCTTGGGTACGCTGACCCGTACCAGGCCCTCGGCTTCATGGGCAAACTGCCCGCTGACTTCCATCACCGACCGCGCCGCGTTGACCATCTCCTGGCAACGCTTGAACACCTCTTCACCGCCCTCGCTCAGGCGCAGCTTGCGCGTGGTGCGTTGCAGCAAGCGCGTGGCCAGGGCCTGCTCCAGACGCGAAATACTGCGACTCACCGCCGAAGGCGAAAGACTCAGCTGCCGCGCTGCTTCGGAGAAACTGCCGGCTTCTACCACCTTGACGAAAATCGCCATTTCGCCCAACAGCGGTAGAGGAAGATTGATGCTCATAGCGCACAGGTCCATTGATAACTGAGTGGATTATCACCCATCTGCGCACTATTTATACTGCCCACAGAACCCTGATGCGGATGTAGACGATGACCGAACGCCTGTTTTTTACCCATGACCACCTGACGGCCGAGCTTGAAGTGCTCAGTTGCACAGCGCACGAGGAACAGTTTGCCGTCATTTTGCAGTCGACGATTTTCCATCCCCAAGGCGGTGGCCAGCCGTTCGACACCGGGTGGCTCGGCGACAGCCAGGTCCTGCGCGTCATTCAGGCAGACGAGCACGTGGTGCACTACGTCGATCGGCCCCTGGAACCCGGCCCGGTCACTGCGCGGGTCGATGAACAACGTCGCGCGCTGCACACGCGTTTGCATTCGGCCGGGCATCTGATCGGCAATGCCGGCGAACGCCTGGGCTGGATGCCGATCAAGGCCCATCATTGGCCGGGCGAAGGCAAGATCACCTTTATCCGTGGGCAGGCCGCACACCCCCTGGACGCCGAGATGCTTCAACTGCAGGTCAACCAATGGATCGCCGCCGGCTATTCACGCCAGACCACAGTGGAAGAGGGCAGTCGAGAGGTCGGCTTCGGCGAATTGCCGGCTTATGCCTGTGGCGGTACCCATGTGCAGACGTTAAGCGAACTGGGCCCGGTGACAATCCTGGCCCTGTCGGAGAAAAAAGGGGCGCTGTCGGTGCGCTACAGCCTGGACTAAAGCGCAATCGCCCCCGCCCGCCCCGGCTCCACCACAAACGACTTGAGCGTCGACACCGTGGCGGCAGGGTCGCGCGGGTCGGTTATCACGCGAAAATTCGTCAGCATCTTCGAAGCCTCCAACTCCACCGACACATACCCGCGCTGGCGACTGTCGAAAAACTTCACATGGGGGTTGAGCGGCATGATCTGCATGAAGGCGTCATAAGGTGGCCCATCTGAAGTGACCGATGAGCCCACGAACTCAGTCGCCACAATCGGCGAGTCGGGGTTGTTGGCGTCCGCGTGCAGGTCCGTGGTCCAGAACGAATGAATATCCCCGCCCCAGAACACCGGGTTGCTGAGCCGATGACGCTCGATGGAAGCCAACATCCGTGACCGGTTCGCCATGTAGCCATCCCACCCATCGGTCCAGCGGCCCACCTTGTGGCTGGTCAAATCACGCTGAGTCAGCGGTGCCACCAGCAAGTCCTGGGCGATCACATTCCACTGGGCTTTTGACTGGGCAAACCCCTGGTCCAGCCAGGCTTCCTGCTGCCACCCAAGCATCGTGCGCCCGGGGGCACGCAAGTCGCTGCAGGTATTGGCCGCAACATGCCCTTGGTGACTGCCGTTGGCCGGGATACACGGTTGCTCGGAACGATATTGGCGACCGTCGAGCACATGAAAACGCGCCAGTCGGCCGTAGTCCAAACGCCGGTAGAGACGCATATCCGGGCCCTTCGGCACGCTGCTGGCGCGCAGTGGCATATGTTCGTAATAGGCTTGGTAAGCGGCCGCCCGCTGTTTGAGGAACTGCGCCACCGCAATCTTCGGGTCCTGGGACCAGCGGTTGGCATAGTCGTTCTGTACTTCGTGATCGTCCCAGGTCGCCACGCTGGGGGCCGCAGCGTGCAGGGCCTGAAGGTCCGGATCGGTCTTGTACAGCGCGTAGCGGTTGCGGTAATCGCTCAGGCTCACTGCGTTGCCACTGCCGTGGGAACGGAAGACTTTCCCGGAGTCCGCCGCGTAGGAACTGTCGTAGATATAGTCACCGAGGAAAAACACCAGGTCCGGTTGCTCGGCGGCAAGGTGACGGTAAGCACTGAAATAACCCCGTTCCCAGTGCGAGCAGGACACAAACCCCAGCCTGGCCGACGCCAGGGCATGCACCTGCGGCGTTGTGCGTGATTGGCCCACCGGGCTCTGCGCGCCGAGCCCTTCGAACTGATACCAATACGGCCTGCCCGCCTCCAGCCCTGCGACTTCAACATGCACGGCGTGAGCGAAACGTGCAGTCGCCATGACCTCACCCTGCTTCACAATACGCGTCATCGCTGCATCACTGGCCACGCGCCAGCGCACCGGCACCGCGCGGCTCAACCCGCCACGGCCATCGACCGCGTTGAACACAGGTGCCAGGCGCGTCCAGATCACGAAGCCATCCGGCAAAGGGTCGCCGGAGGCCACGCCAAGCGTAAACGGGTAATCCACCCCGGCACTGCGCGCAAATGGGCTGAGAATCGAAAACGCCGTCGCCACCGCCAGCCCGGTGAGTACCCGCCGGCGGCCTGGGTCCACAGCCCCGCTCACACCCGGCGCTCCCAGTCGTCACGCACGGTGGCAAACCCCAGCAGGTCCTCATACACCCCGTTCTTGAGAAACGCCTCGCGCAGGCACCCCTCATAGCGCAGGCCGATTTTCTCCATGACCCGTGCCGACTCCTTGTTGCGCCCAAAACACTGGCTGCCCACCCGCTGCAAGCCCAGTTCGGCGAACCCGAAGTCCATCACCGCGCTCGCCGCCTCAGCGCCATAACCCTGGTTGCGAGAGTGGGCCGCCACCCAGCCACCCAGGTGCCCGTAGTGATGACGAGCGTTCAGGCGCAAGCTGACCATGCCGACCAATTCGCCGGTTTCACGCACATGCATGCCCAGGTTCAGTAACTCACCCGCACGGTATTTTTCTGCCGTCCCGGCAATAAATTCCTGCGCCGTTTCCAAGGTGTAGGGCGACGGAATGTTGGCCGTGTTGTCGGCGATCTTCGGGCCGTTGGCGAGGCTGAAAAGCACCTCGGCCTGGTCCGCTTCCAGGGCGCGCAATAGTAGACGCGGGGTGTGTAGTTGAGGCAGCGCAATCGGCATACGGGGTGGCTCTGCAGATAAATGCATCAAGAATGTACGCCATTCGTGTCAGTTTCATTACGTCACAAAACTGCCAGGTAACTTCTCTGAAAGACGCGTCCTAGAGGCTTTAAAACGTAAATTAAAGTTAACCATTCGGTCATTTTCGGCTGTTAGCGTGTCGCCCCTAATTCAATGACGGGGTAACGGAATGAGAACCTGGGACGAACCCAAGAAACGCAAGGCGCACATCGAGTTGATCCCGATGATCGACGTGATGATGTTCCTCCTAGTGTTTTTCGTACTGGTGAGCTTGAACGTGATTCCAGCGCTCGGCATGAAGACGCAATTGCCCAGCGCCAGCAGTTCACAGCAGCTCAAACCGCAAAACAAATTCATCCTGACCCTGGGCTTGGAAGGCCAGTTGCAACTTGACGGCAAGGACCTCACGGTCGATGCGTTGGTACCGGCGCTGAAGGCGGCCGAAAAGCCCGATACCAAGTCGACGATCATCGTCAACAGCGACAAGGGCGTGGAAGTTTCTCGCCTGGTGGAAGTGATGGACACCCTGCGCCTGGGTGGCTTTACCTCCGTGTCCATTGCCACGCGTAAGTCCTGATCATGTACGTTCTGTTTCGTGCGCGTCGGCTGCTGGGCAGTGTCCCGGCCCTGATCGCCCTGGTGCTGATTGCACTGGGTATCCAGTCCCAGACCTTGAAGGTCCAGCCGGTGTATGACGAGTCGGCCGTCGAGTTGGCGTTGGTCGAGCCGGAGCCCGAGGTGATTCCCGAGCCTGTGGTGGAACAAGAGCCGCCACCGCCCGTGATCGAAGATGAAGAGGCCGAACCGGCCCCGCCGCCACCGCCACCGAAGCCGCTGCCAAAACCCAAACCGGAACCCAAGCCCAAGCCAGTGCCCAAGCCCGTGGTGGCAAAACCCGCGCCCACGCCCACACCGCCGCCCGTCGCCGCCGCCAAACCGGCGCCGCCTGTGGCTGCCCCTGCGGCACCGACGCCCGCACCGCCCGCGCCACCGAAAGTCGATGGCCAAGCGCTGGAAGGCGGCTACCTCAAGGGCCTGCGTAACGAGCTGGACACCTACAAGCAATACCCCACCGGGCGCCAGGCGTCCCTCGAACGCCCGACGGGCGAGGTGGTGGTGTGGCTGCTGGTGGACCGCCAGGGCCGCGTTCTCGACTCCGGTTTGCAGACCCAGGCGTCGAGCATGTTGCTCAACCGGGCCGCGACCAACAGCTTGCGTCGTATCAAGCAAGTCAAGCCGTTCCCCGAGCAAGCGTTTGGGGGGCGCAATGAGCAGCGCTTCACCGCCACCTTCAACTACAGCGTGCAATAAGCACCCAACACCAGGACGACAGTGATGAAGTTCACCCGCATTCATCTGGCACTCGTTGCCGCGACGAGCATGACCCACGGAATGGTCATGGCAGATACCAGCGACAGTGACGTCGGTACTATTGGGGTAAAGGGTAAGGCGACCGCGGGGGGCGGTTACATGGTCCAGGAAGAGAGCATCAAGGGCCGCTCCACCGTGACCAAGGAAGCGCTGGACAAGCAGACGGCGACAGGGAACGCCATCGACAAGCTCAAATACACGCCGGGCCTGAACATTTCCAGTGAAGACAACACCGGTCTGTCGGGCTTTCGCTTCACCATGCGCGGCATGAACTCCGACCAGGTGGGGATGTCGGTCGACGGCATGCCGATCAACGACTCCGGCAACTACGCGCTGTATTCCAACCTGCTGGGCGATCCGGAAAACATCGACCAGATCTTCGTCACCCAGGGTTCGTCGGAAGCCGACGGCCCGCACATCGGCTCCAGCGGCGGCAACATCGGTATCGTGACCATTCGCCCGACCAAGGAAACCGGTGCCTTCGTCAAACAGATCGTCGGCAGCAATGCCACCCGCAAGACCTTCGCACGCCTCAATACGGGTGAAGTCAACGGCCTGAGCAACTGGCTGTCGGTGTCCCATACCGAAGGTGACATGTGGCGCGGTTCGGGTGCTGTGCGCGCCGACAAGGTGGAATGGAACAGCTTCTTCGATGCCGGCAACGGCAACACCGCCAACCTGATCCTCAAGTACCACGAGCAAGACAACAACAGCTACAGCCAATTGACCAAGGCGCAGTTCCAGCAGTATGGCCGCAAATACGACCCGTACCCGGCGACGCCGACCGTGGGCAGCAATGGCAAGTACAACAGCTACTACGCCTTGGCGCAGAACCCGTTCCAGACCTTCACCGCTGTGCTCAACACCCAATTCAAACTGGCCGACAACCTCGCGCTGTCGGTGATCCCGTATTACTACTGGGGCAATGGCAGCGGGGTCAACTCGTCGAGCTATGCCCTGAACCGCGGTTCGAACCAAGGGGGTGTGTTCGACCTCGGCAACCTGCCGACCGCCGCCCAATACAACGCCGATGGCACCCCGAACAGCGGCGTCTACTACCGCCCTTCGCGCACACAGACCTGGCGTCCGGGCATCACCACCAAGCTGAACTGGGACTTGGGTGACCACAGCCTGCAATTGGGCTACTGGTACGAGCGTGCCCGCCAGAGCCAGACCCAGCCGTTCATTGCGCTCAAGAGCAATGGCAAGCCGGTCGACACCTGGCCGGATTCCAGCAGCGCAATCGTCGACGCCAACGGCAACACCATCCAGGGGCGCGACCGTTTCACCGTGACCCCGGCACAAAAAGTCTGGGCCCAGGACACCTGGTACATCAACCCGGACTGGACCCTGATCGCCGGCCTTGCGTACATGAATGTCGAGCGTGAAGGCACCAACCATGGCAGCCTCACCGAGCTGGCGGAAAAACGTAACCAGACCTACAACAAGCTGCTGCCCAACGCCGGCCTGAAATACCAGTTGGACGAGCGTGACCAGTTGTTCTACAGCCTGTCGCGCAACATGCGGGTGCCACAGAACTACGTGCTCTACGACAAAGGCGCCGGCTCCCTCGACTCCCAGCCGGAAACCAGCTGGAACCATGAGTTGGGCTGGCGCTACACCGGCGACGACATGACCCTGGCCGCTACCCTCTTCTACATGCAGTTCAAGAACCGCCAGGTTTCCTCCAAAGACATCAACGGTGACTTCGCCGATATCAACGCGGGTGCAGTCACCAATAAGGGCCTGGAGCTGGAATGGAGCGGCCTGTTGCCCAACCACTTCAACTACTACACCTCCTACACCTACACCAAGGCCGAGCAGCAGGATGACCTGACCGTCTACAACGCCGGCAAAGCCATCGTATTGCCCACCAGCGGCAAGCAGTTCGCCAACGTGCCCAAGAACATGCTGGCGGCCAACATCGGTTATGACGACGGGCGCTTCTACGGCACCTTCGGCGGCAAATACACCAGCCAGATCTTTGGCGACCTGACCAACGACGAGGCCATCTCCGGCCGCACCATTTTCAACCTCGGCGCCGGTATCTACCTGCCGGTGGACAAGAAGGTGGTCAAGGACGCGACCCTGCGCCTGAACATCGACAACCTGTTCGATAAAAAATACTTGGACGGCGTGTACACCACCAAGACCAACGCGGCCAGCTACAGCGGTTTCCGCGATGGCGACCCGGCGTACATCGTTGGCCTGGACCGCACCGTAACGGTTTCGCTGGAAGCGAATTTCTAAGACTTACCCAAGAGGAACACCATCATGGATATGAACCTGCTCCACGACGTTACCTTCTATGTGATGTATGCGGCGATGGCCATCGCGATCTTCATCGCCATCGAACGCGGCATCTACTTCGCCTACGTGCGCCGCCAGGCCCGTGCCCTCACCGAAGTGCTGGGCACCAATGTGCACAGCGAACGCGACTTGCCTGAGAGCCTGACCCGCCGCGACAGCCTGCCACTGAACATGGTGTTGCCGGTGCTGGCCCAGAAGTCGTCCAACGGCTCGCGCAAGGACCTCGATGACGAAATCGAGACCCAGTACCTCAAGACCCGTGCTCCGTTGGCCCGCAGCCTGTGGATCATCGAGACCATCACCACCGCCGCCCCGCTGCTCGGCCTGCTGGGCACTATCCTGGGCATCATCGACACCTTCAAGGCCCTGGCCAGTGCGGGTGTGTCCGATCCAGGGCAGATTTCCGGTGGCATCGGTACGGCCTTGTTCGCCACGGGCCTGGGTATCGCCATCGCGCTGTTCTGCGTGGTGTTCCACAACTTCTTCCAGGACAGCCTGGAACGCATCAACGACCAGCTGAAGATCCTGCTGATCCGCGCGGCTACCGGCGCTCGCGTACAAGGTGAAGTGCCCCAGCGGGTGCCGACCCCGCTGCACAGCCGCACGGCATAACCCGCCGGGCGGGCGCGTCCTGCGCCCGCCCCTTTTTTTGTCCGATGAGACGCCTATGTCCCTTTCGATAAAGTTTCGTATCGCCGGTCTCACCGGCTTGCTGCTCAGTCCGCTTGCCCAGGCGGACTTTTCCATTCCGGGCTTTGAACTGGTGCATACCGTGCCGGTGGACACTGCGCTGGGCACCACCGATTTGCGCCAGCCGGGCCCGGTGTGGATCGAGCTGTTCGACGGTGCGAAAAACAGCATCGATATCGGCCAGTTCTACGCCGCCGACCATCCTGGCTCGGTGATGGACAAGGTCATCGAACACCTGGAAGCCGCCGGCAAACGCGGTGTGAAAATTCGCTTTCTGTTGGAAGAGAAAGGTATTCGGTTATCGGAAGCTTCCACCCTGGAACGCTTGCGCGCGATCCCCAACCTGACCTTCCGCGTGCTGGCGTATGGGCAATTGAGCGGCGGGATCATCCACGCCAAATACATGGTGGTGGATGGCAAGCAGGCGTTTGTCGGTAGCCAGAATTTCGATTGGCGCTCGCTCGAACATATCCACGAGACGGGTTTGCGCATCAGCGATGCCAACGTCGTCAGCCAGGTGCTGGCGATCTTCAACCAGGACTGGCAAGCCCAGGCCGCCCTTGCGGAAAAACAACCCGTGCCGCTGCCGGCCGCCGGCCAGGAACCTGCGCGTACCGGCAACTACCTGGTGGCCAGCCCGCAACGCTACAACCCGCCTGGCGTGGGTGATTCCCAACTGGAACTGCCGCGCCTGCTGAGCGAAGCGAAAAAAGAAGTGCGCGTGCAATTGCTGGACTATGCACCGCTGTCCTACGGGCCGGATCGAACCCGGCCGTACTATGCGGTGATCGACAACGCCGTGCGCGCCGCCGCTGCGCGTGGGGTGTCGGTCAAGCTGATGGTGTCCAACTGGAACACTGACAAACTGGAACTGCCCTACCTCAAAAGCCTCGCCGTGCTGCCGAATGTCGAAGTCAGGATCGTCACCCTGCCCGAAGCCAAGCAAGGGTTTATCCCGTATGCACGGGTGATCCATAGCAAAACCATGGAGATCGACGAGCAGGTGGCCTGGATCGGTACCAGCAATTGGTTGGGCGGCTACCTGGATAACTCGCGCAACCTGGAAGTGGTGATGCACGATGCAGCGATGGCCAAGCGCGTCGGTGAGTTGCATGAGCAGTTGTGGGATGGGCCGTATGCCAAGGCGCTGGATGTCGCCGCGCAGTATCCAGACCCCCACCCGGGCAAACCGTGAAAGCCAGCGTAGCGCAATAAAAAACGCCGCATCGTGTGATGCGGCGTTTTCGTATCTGAGTCGGACATTTCCCTCATCCGGGGCTCCCCTACCCTTCCTTGGCGGTGTTAGTGTGTGAAATTATTTCTGACATTTTGATCAGAAATTTCCCACATCCACTTTGCAAAGGAATGCCTCTAACAATGCACGTTCCCCTCAAGAAACTGGTCGCGGCCACCCTCTTCGCCGCCGGCCTATCAGCCCTCGCCACACCCGCCTTCGCCAACATCACCCCGCAGCAAAGCGCGCAGATCATCAAAGGGTTCAGCGAGACGTCGGTCACCGATTTCCGCGGTTTCCTCGGCACCTTGGCCAAGGGTGACCTGGGCAAGACCAACGATGTGGGCCCGGCCATCAGTTCTTTTCTGAACAACAAAACCCTGAGCGCCGACCAGCAGAACGAAATCAATCGCCTGCTCGGTATTTACACACGGGTGAAGTACGGTAAAGCCGCGCTCGAAACCCTGCGCGAACTGGTAGAAATCCCGACGTTCAACGTGGATGGCCTACCGCAGTACAAAAACCCGGAATTCCTCAAGATCGCCGACAAGATCCAGGCGCTGGCCAAAGCCTTCAACTTGAACTTCCGCAACGTTGATAACCGTGTGTACGAAATTTCCCTGGAAGGCAGCGGCGACGAAGTCGTAGGCGTGCACGCCCACGCGGATGTGGTACCGGTGACGCCGGAAAACTGGGTACTCAAGGACGGCACCAAGCTCGACCCGTTCAAGGTCACGCTGATCGGCGACCGCATGTATGGCCGTGGTACCGAGGATGACAAGAACGGCATCGTCGTGGCCCTGTACGCGATGAAAGTGATCAAGGAAGAAAAGCTGCCGCTGGCACGCACCTTCAAGCTGCTGGTGGACACCACCGAAGAGACCTCCGGTGACGCCATCCCTTACTACTTCGAACACAACCCCGTGCCGCACTACAACCTGGCACTGGACGGTGGCTATCCGGTGGTGATTGCGGAAAAAGGCTCGGGCACCGTCATGGCGACCTTTGCGGTGCGCAAAGGCGACGGCAAAGGCGCAGAAATTATCGCGCTGACCGGCGGCAAGGCGACCAATCAGATCCCATCGGCTTCGGTTGCCACGCTGGTCAGCGATAAACCCGCTGAATTGGCCGCCAGCCTGCAAACAGCGGGCGCTGCGTATGCCAAGGACAATGGCGGCAACTTCGAGGTGGCGGCTGCGGTGGTCGGCAACGACGTCAAGCTGACCGTCACGGGCGTGTCGGCTCACTCTTCGGAGCCGGAATCGGGCGTTAACCCGGTGGCGCGCATGCTGGGGTTGATCCACAGCGTCGATGGCAAGATCGCACTGAAGCACAACCACATCACCGACGCGGCACGGTATGCCGCCGATAACTGGGGCCTGGATTACCTGGGTGGCAAATTGGGCGTGGGCTTCTCCGATGCGTTCATGGGGCCGCTGACCACCTCGCTGACGCTTATCAGCCAGGATGACAAAGCCTTCAAACTGGCGGTGAACCTGCGCGTGCCCAAGGGCAAATCGCCAGAGGCGCTCAAGGCGCAGCTCGAACAGAAACTGAGCGCCTGGGATAAGCAAAGCCACGTGGCGGTCACCTTCACTTACGCGGTCGAAGCCCCGATGTATCGCAACCCGGAAGGTGAATGGGTGAAGGCGCTGTTGGCAGTGGCCACGGAAAACCTGGGCATGGCCCACGAGTTCGGCACCTCGGCCGGCGCGACCTCGGTGCACGACTTGCCCAATGGTGTGCAATTTGGCCTGGCGCGACCTGAGGTGAAGTACACCGGGCACACCGACGGTGAGTTCAAGACCGTGGAGCAATTCCTGCTGGACCTGCAGATCGTCACTGAAATGATGGGCCGTGTCGGGCAGTTGCCGAAGCTCTGAGGCCGTCCGAGCCCGCCGCAACGGCGGGCTCGGTGCGCTTTACGCCTCAAGCATCAGGATATCTTCGAAGAACCCGCCCACCGGCTCCGTGGGGTGGCACAACTGAATCTCCAGCACCCAGACCATTTCGCTGGGTGTGATCTCCAACTCAGCCAGCTCCTTATGCTCGAACAGAGCGTGGGGGAAATCCGCGATACGGTGGCCGGCCAGGTTACGTGAGAGCTGCCAACCTTTCGCAACGGCGCGGCCTTCGGCGAAGTCGTAGAGCTCACAGCCGGTCATGCCGCGTTTCCAGGCATCGCGCGTTTCATCGAAGACTTCATGCAACGCCTTCGTGCAGGCCAGGTGCAGGGGCGATTCGCCAAAGACGAAGGTGTCGCCATAGTCGCCTTCATAGCCGTCCCAGACCGGGCCGAGGTCCACCACCACAATATCGGTGGCACGCAGTGTGCGCAGCGGATCGATCCCCTCCCGGGGCGGGCGTACGGTGTCGTCGCCAAAGCGGATGTAGGTCGGGTGCCAGGTGTGAGACGCGCCCATGGCCTGCAACTGCCGGCTCGCCATTTCGAGGGCGGCGCCGGTGGTCATGCCGACCTTCAACTGGCTGGCGATGGCGCCCAGGGCGCGCATGGTTTTTTCACGCGCGGCGAGCATGCCGTCCAGGGAATAGCGCGGGCCGACTTTCTCCCAGATCCCATGCCGTGTGTTCGCCAGCATCTGCGGGGTTGACTGGCCGCTGGGCACAAACGCTTCGGCGACAAAACGATGGGACGGCAAGCCCGCCTCCGAACACTGTGCCCGCACCTGGCTGATCATTGAACTGTTGCCACACGCATAGACTTGGGCCTGCGCCCAATGGTGGCCATGGCTCAACGCAACCTGTTGCACCCTGCCCGCTGATGACAGCACCGGATGCCAGCAAAAACGCGGATGGGCGCGGCTCATCTGATCAAGGAAAGACCTGTCGTAAAAGTCGGTCGAGTGCGTCCCACCCCAATACAAGGTCATCTCGACATTGGCAGCCAAGCCCGCCAACAGGATGGGTTTGATGCCGGCATAACCGGTACCCGTGGCGAACAGGATGACAGGGCCATCACCCTGTTCCTGCCAGGTGCAGGCACCAAAGGGCCCCTCCACCTGCAAACGGTCGCCGGCACCCAGGCCCGCCAGAATGTGTTCGGAGAAATGCCCCCCCATCACCCGGCGAATGTGAAAGACCAGGCGCCCTTCATCGTCGACCGGCAGATTGGCAATGGAGAAACTGCGCGAGTCGCCGTTGTCGAGGCGAAACTTGACGTATTGGCCTGCCCGTACCGCCAAAGGCGTGTCCGGCAGCAGCACCAGTTCGATGACATCCGGGCCCAGCTCACGCTTGCTGCTGACGTGCGCCTTGAACGCCAGGGCCGGGGTGTCCAGCGACCAACCGGGGATTTCCAGGCGCATGTCGGCGCAGGCGTGGCTCTGGCACAACAACAGTTCATTGGCCGCCAGCGGGTAGCACGGCGCCGGTGCGCCTGGCTCCAGGCGTTTGGCCCGGTATTGCCCCTGTGTGACCACCACCTTGCACGACCCACACGCACCGCGCCGGCAAGAGAACGGGACGGGCAAGCCGCTGGCCAGCATCGCATCCAGCAACAGCTCATCGCCGGCCTCAAAAGTGGTTCCCGAGGGAGACAGTTCGATGACGTGGCGTGTGTTCATAAAGACCTCGGGGCGTGAATGAGGTCTGATTGTTGCGCTAGACTAGGCCCATTAAAACCTCCAGATTTGGATAGTTCAGATGGTCCAGATGCGTAAATGGCGCCCTTTGCTCAACCTTGACGACGGTGTCACCCAAGCGTCCTACCGCAAGATTGCCGAAGGTCTCGTCACCGCGATCCTCGACGGTCGCTTGCCGCCTGGGACATTACTGCCGGGCACGCGGGAAATGGCACAGCTGCTCGACGTCAACCGCAAGACCGTGATCCTGGCCTATGAAGAGGCCATGACCAAAGGTTGGCTGATCAGCGAGCCGCGCCGTGGCACGTTCGTCAATACGCAACTGGCGCCACAACCCATGCCCAGCCGCGCGCAAGCGTCCTTCGCGCCCCCCATCCTGGATCAGCCGGTGGTGCCGTATTTCACCCATAACGCCCAGGTGGTCGCCCTGCAACATCGGCACGACGCGCTGTTTTTCGACAACGGCACCAGCGACCACCGCTTGCTGCCCCAGGCTGTTTTGCATCGCTACTATCGCCATGCACTGCGCAACAGCTTTGCATCCAACACCGTACGCTACGGCAGTGAGGGCACCGGCTATTATTTGCGCTGCGCGCTGGCCGAGATGCTGCGCAACAACCGTGGGTTGACGGTCAATGCCGAGAACATCTGCCTCACCCAGGGCACCCAAATGTCGCTGTACCTGAGCGCCAGCCTGCTGCTCAAGCCGGGGGACGTGGTGCTGGTGGAGCGCCTGAGCTACCCGCCGGCGTGGGAAATCTTCCGCAAGCTTGGCGCGCAACTGGTCACGGTCGACATCGACGATGAAGGCTGCCGCACGGACCAGATCGAACGGCTATGCCGCGAGCATGACGTGCGCATGATCTACCTCACGCCGCACCACCAGTTCCCGACCACGGTGAGCTTGCATGCCGCACGCCGGCAACACCTGCTGGCGTTGGCGGCGCAGCATGACTTTTGCGTGATCGAGGAAGACTACGACCACGAATATCACTTCAGCGGTCGGCCTTACCTGCCGCTGGCCAGTGACCGCGCACAGCGCCATGTGATCTACATTGGCTCGTTATCCAAGGTGCTGGGCTCAACGTTCCGCTGCAGTTATATCGTGGCGCCCGCCCCTGTCGTTGAAGCTCTGCAGCGCAATGGCGCACTGATGCTGGGCGACGCCGATGCGGTTGCCCAGACCATGCTGGCGGACTTGATCAATGACGGTGAGTTGAAGAAACACCTGCGCCGCGTCTCGAAAGAATACCGAGCACGCCGAGAAGTGTTGCAAGACTGCTTGCACCAGGCGTTCGGCGCTCGGATCAACCTGCGGGAGCCGGAAGGCGGCTTGGCGCTGTGGGTACGCTTCCAGGAAGAAACAGACGTGGATCGGTTGGTAAAAACCGCCCTGGAGCATGGGCTTGTCGTTCGCAGCGGCCGTCAGTTTTCACCCAACGACCTGCCGCAAAACGCCCTGCGCCTGGGCTTTGCATCCCTGGACCGGGATGAGATCCAGCAAGCCACGCGGCGGCTGGCCCAGGCGATGAAAGCGATGGAGCACCGCTCATCCTGAGGACTCCGCTCGCGGTCACCTAACCGTTCGGTCAGTTACCGTGCTGAAACCCTTTGCGTACCCTGCCCTCTGAATTCTGTCGGAGGAATCAGGATGTCCTTGATCAGTGCTGTCGAACGCGCCTGCACCCGGTTGGCGCCCGCTGGCTGGCGCGACCTGCTGCTGCACCACGGTTTGGACATCACCTCAGCCACTCTGCGCGAAGAACTGGCCAAACCCCTGCACGTTGATCGCACCCATCCGGGCTTCGAGGACTTCTCAACCGAAGGAATACGTGGCGTCGAAGCGGGACGCCCGGCGGCAAGCCTGCTGTTTCATGCATTCGCCTCGCCGAATGTGACCTCCGGAGCCAAGGGTGAAGCACTTACAGCCTTTCCCACACCCGCTGAATTGGAGCACATCCTTAACTATGTCTACGGTGCCAAGCCTCCCAGCCTGGAGGCTTTGAGGCTCGAAGCCGGGGGCGCGGAGCTCGCGCTCGCAGTGTTTGCCTATGAGTACCGGCCTCAACCTGAGACCGTGCATGGGCGCCAGGCGGACCTGTGCTTTTCCCGCACCGGGGTAGCCCGGGTCGGCACAGCACAAGTGCTTTATGACCCACAACAAAGAGGCTTTTTGCCTTTTGTCGCGGGCCAGCCGAGCCAGATGCGGGTGATCCCAGCGCGCTACGGCGCGTTCATTGCGGCAAAGTACGTGGGCCAGCCAGAACAATTCGGCCCGATGAACGCTCAACCCATCGACCACGACCTCGAGTTCTGGGTGCCCTTGCACAAAGTCTTCGATGGCGATGAGTGCCTGGCCGGGATGGACCTGAGCGTTCAGTTGGAAAATCACCAGGTCAATGAAAAGATCGGCCAGATCCACAGACGCTTTCGCGATACCGGCTGGCAAGAGCCTGACATTCTCAACCCACCTTTCGTGATTACAGAGGGGTTATGTCATTGGGCCGATGTCGAGACGTTTGCGCCAGGCTTGCTGGTGCCCAACGCCAGGGAAAGGCTGGTGGAATTGGCTTACTACCAAGGCCGTCCACTGTCCTTCATGATGCCCGCTGGCACGGGTGGCCTGGTGCATGGGCGCCATCATGTGCGTGATGACGGCTCGATTGAAGACCTCAATGAACGAGAAGATGTCGATGCCATCGTCAAGGCGGGTGGCTACCGAGCCCTGCACTATCAGGATGCAATGGCCGATGGCTGGGTGCGCGCGCACTGCCCTGCGCTGGAACTGGAGAGCATCGCCGCCTATTCGATCATCGGAGCACCGGATTTTTTCCCGTTGTGCGGGCAACGGGAACTCAAGCAATGGTCCAGCGACCCTGACATTTTTCCCTGCCCAACGCCGCCCTGCCCGCCGGTGTGGCACACACGGGTCAACCCCCTGTCCGATGTACGCTTTTTCATCAATCAATCCCTTGAGGGGGGTTATTTTTCCCCTGAAGACCGTAGCGTCACGTCGATTGTCTCCCACCCCCAATCTTCGACGATGCCACGCCCGGCCTACCCGGTGGCCTATGCCCGGCGGCAGTCCTGGCTGCCGGATTTCGCCAGCGGCGTCTTCGGGCCAGGCTGGGAGATAGGCCGCGGCTTGGTAGACGCCCCGTTCGCCAACGTGCTGTGTGGTTATCAATTAGCCAGCCCGTTCACCGAAGACGCGCGCATCTGTGCAGCGCTGGGTTCGTACTGGCCGGGGGTAGCACCTGACTCCACTCGCACATTTGAACCGCGCAGCGTTTCTGCCACGGTCATTCCGCTGACCGACAACGAAATCGGGCTGGGAGGCGGCCCCGCCTGGGATGGTCGCACCGGCCCTACCGTGATTGAACTGGCGGGGCGTAGACAGGTGCAATATCAAGCCTATGAGTACAGCGACTATACCCAGGCCGCACTGGACGGACGGTTATCACTGGCCGTCACCGGGCACACCAGTACTGAGCAGTACCATCAGCGAGTATTGGGGATGCAGCGTGCTTATCGGGCAGTCGGTGCGGGTTCAGACAAAGAACAGCGAAAACGCTGGCCACTGCTGTCATTTTTCCGGGTGCAAGTACCGGACGAAGCTTTCGAGGTCGCGCAGCACGAAGCCGGTTTCCAACTGGCAGGCGAGGCGCACTATTACCGGCTGTTCAAACACGGCGAGATCACTACCCCCTCGTACAACTTCAAGCTTCGCCACGTGGAAATAGAGCAAGAGGTCGAACTGTATATAAGCCAGGACGCGGTCCTTATCCGTCAGAACGGCGCATCTTGGCGACCATTCGATGAGTCACTTTGACGTCGTTGTCGTAGGCGCCGGCCCGGCCGGGTGCGCCACAGCGATCTACTGTGCACAACAGGGGCTACGGGTCGCCCTGCTGGAGAAGGCCCTATTCCCCAGACACCGGCCGGGGGAAACACTGCATCCTGGGGTTGAACCACTGCTGCACCAACTGGAGGTCACCGCCCTGGATTACCGGCGACACCCAGGCCATTGGGTGCACTGGGATGGCCCACCGCGTTTCAATTCGTTTGGTGCCGATCGCGATTCGGTCTGGCTGGGCTTTCAAGCCCCACGCGCGCTGCTCGACCAACAATTGCTTGAGCGGGCTCGCGCGTTGGGCGTGCAGATAGTGCCGGTCAGGCATGCCCGCCCGGTAGTGCAACCACAAGGCCGCGTTCAAGGCGTCCGGGTGGGCGCAAGGCAATGGATGGGTAAATTCGTAGTCGACGCCACGGGGCATAGCAGCTGGCTGCAACGTCAACTGCAGATACCCTGGTGCCGTTTTTCACCGCGCTTGATTGCACGGTATGGCTACTGCCAGGACAGCAGCCTCACAGAGGACAAACTCGGCTTGTTCGCCCACCCACATGGCTGGCACTGGATTACCCGTATCAGCCATACGTGCCTGCACTGGACCCAGATGGCGTTCACAGAGGCGGGTCAACACCGCCTGAGGCCAAAGGTACTGGAACCCTTCAAAGCGATCGGCCGGATTCGCGGTGCCGATGTTTCGTGGCGGCGGTGTCACACGACGGCCGGGCCCGGCTACTTTTTAGTCGGTGATGCCGCTGCGACGCTGGACCCTTGCGCCTCCCACGGTGTGATCAAGGCATTGATGTCCGGCATGCAAGCCGCCGCGGCGATTGTCGACTGCCTGTCTTGGCCGGCTGGGGAAGCAACCGTGCAAGCGGCTTATCAGGCGTGGGTACAAAAAGCCGTAGAGCGTGATGTGCTCGCCCTGCGTAGCTTCTATCGCGCCCATCCCTGTCCACCCGGCTGGCTGTAGGCGCCCTCAGCCCGCAGCCCCCAGAAACGGTAACGCCAGGAACAACTTGATCACCAGCGCATTGGTGATATCGATGAAAAACGCCCCCACCATCGGCACCACCAGAAACGCAATCTGCGACGGTCCGAAGCGTTGGGTCACTGCCTGCATATTGGCAATCGCCGTCGGCGTGGCGCCGAGCCCGAAACCGCAGTGGCCGGCCGCCAGCACCGCCGCATCGTAGTTGCGCCCCATCACCCGGAACGTCACGAAGATCGCAAACAGCGCCATCAACAACGCTTGCGCACCCAGCAGAATCACAATCGGCAAGGCCAATGCCGCCAAGTCCCAGAGCTTGAGTGACATCAGCGCAATCGCCAGGAACAACGACAAACTGACGTTGCCCAGCACCGACACTTCGCGCTCGAACACCTGATGCCAGCCCAACGCCGACAACCCATTACGCAGCACCACACCGACGAACAGCACACAGACAAAGGTCGGCAACTCGAAGGCGGTGCCTTGGATAAAACCATTCAGGAAAGTGCCTACCTGCAGGCTGATCGCCAGGAGGGCCAGGGTTTCGATAAACGAAAATGGCGTGATCAGGCGCTCCTGGTTTGGCTGCTCGAACCCCTTGGCCACGCTCGGCTGCGGCTGCCCGACACCTGGCACCTGGACGCGCTTGATGAGCAAGCGCGCAACCGGACCGCCGATCAGGCCACCGAGCACCAAGCCGAATGTCGCCGAGGCAATCGCCAACTCGGACGCCGAAGCAACGCCATACTTTTCGCTGAATACCGCGCCCCAGGCCGCGCCGGTGCCATGCCCGCCCGACAACGTCACCGAACCAGCCAGCAACCCCATCAGCGGGTCAAGCCCCAGCGCCTTGGCCAGAGCGATACCCATGGCATTTTGCACCACCAGCAGCGCGGTCACGACCAGCAGGAAAATAGCCAGTAGGCGCCCGCCTTTCTTCAGGCTGGCAAAGTCTGCGTTCAAACCGATGGTGGCGAAAAACGCCAACATCAATGGGGTTTGCAAAGAGGGGTTGAAACGCACCTCGATATCGCCCAGCGCACGCAATGCCAGGAGCACTACCGCGACCAGCAAACCACCGGCGACGGGCTCCGGGATATTGTAGGTGCGCAGGAAACCGATACGCGCGACCAGCCAGCGCCCCAGCAAGAGCACAAGGGAGGCGGCTACCAGCGTTGAATAGAAGTCGAGCTGAAACATCCGGGCAGTTCTCTGGAGTAAGCGAGGGATATGGGCTGGCCAGGGTAGAGATCACGGCACTGAAACGCACCCACCCTACAAAAAGTACAGACTATCCCTACATGCTTTACAAGAATGCCCTACGACCTAACTGAGCTTTTTTACAGGAAAGCACGCACACGGGGTCTATTGACGACGCCTTCGCAGCAAAGGCCAGCTGGAAGCGAGCGTGCCGGGCTCCAAACCACGCCCGTCAATCCGGGAGAGGTCGGGGAACTCAAGCAACAGCGCGCGATTGCCCCTGCCGATGTGCTCCATCACGGCCAGGGTAATGTTTTCACGCACCATGCCAGTCGAGACGTAATACATGGCCCAGGCTTGCTCTGGCGTACAGCGGCCGATCTGCTCCTCAATCTCCTTGTATGCTTTGTAGTCATCTGACTCCAAGTAGCACTGCTCACCACCTTGGCGCATGCCTTCTCCCTCCCAGTAACTCCTCGCCGCCCGAACGCTCTTTACAGGTACCGTTTTTGCAAAACCAAGCCGCATCACGTACCGCTCTTCACCTTGGTCCAGACACGGGTGCGGATACGCTCCATCTTCAACGGCAAGGGTTCGAGCGGAACCAGTGTGGCCATGGTTTTCTTATCGGGATAAATCCAGGGGTTATCACGCAACTTCTGCTCGACAAACTCAGTGGCATCTTTGTTCGCGTTGGGATAGAGCATGTAGTTCGAAGTCTTGGCAATCACCTGTGGTCGCAACATGTAATTGATAAATTCCAGGGCGGCCTTGGGGTGGCGAGCATCCTTGAGCAGCACCCAGTTTTCGGACCAGACCAGTGCGCCTTCACGTGGCAGGCTGTAGGCAATATTGCGTCCGGTCTTGGACTTTTCATTGATAGCCTGCGCTGCCAGGGCACCATTGGCCCAGCCCACGACGGCACAAATATTGCCATCTGCCAGATCCGCGTCGATCCTGGATGAGTCGAAATAGAGCACATAGGGACGGATTTTCAACAGCAGGGCCTGGGCCTTCTGGTAATCCTCAGGACTTGTGCTGTTGCTGGGGAGCCCTAAGTAGTGCAAGGCAATCGATATGATCTCACTGGGAGAGTCGAGCATTGCCACGCCGCACGACTTGAGCTTGCTGATGTTTTCTTCTCTGAAGATCAGGTCCCAACTGTCCACCGGGGCGTTATCCCCCAGTGCCGCTTTGACTTTATCCACGTCATAGCCGATGCCGGTGGTTCCCCATACATAGGGTACGGCGTATCGATTACCGGGATCATTGACCGCAAGCAGAGACAGGATGCCAGGGTCGATATGCGAAAAATTGCTCAGTTGAGCGCGATCCAGCGGCTGCAACACCCCGGCCTTGATCAGGCCGGGCAAGACATTAGAGGTGGCGACGACAACGTCATACCCGGTGCGCCCGGCCATGACCTTGCTCTGCATGATCTCAGCGCTGTCAAAGGCATCCATATGGAGCGTGGTGCCGGTTTCCTGCTCGAATTCCTTAGGGGTCTGCGGCTCAAGAAACCCGAACCAGTTATACAGATACACCGAAGATTGCGCGGCGACTGCCGGGGAGTTGATTCCGGCGCAGAGGAGCGAGGCTAAAAAAATAGCTCGCCAGTGTGAGTGACTCATATAACTATCCCTGTACACACGACATGCCTTCATGGCGATCGTAAGCTCGGGGTGAATATACCGGGCGTCGTCGAATAGTAAATACCTACAAATACTTAGCGCTGGCCTGTAAATCCTTAACCCTAAAGGGGTAGAAAATGCCGCTTGACCTTCATAGCCTGGCTTGGCACCGCTCGCTTGGAAAGCTGATCATGCAGCTCAACCGACCAGAATTCTGGAGCTCATTGGTTCGCGTATTAAATGAATATGTGCAAATCGATAATTGGGTCGTATTGGTTTTCAGCGACCGGCAGGTGCGCGTCATCAGCCTGCCCGAGGTCGCGGACAGCGATGAAGTCGATGCCTTTATTCATCGCTACGTAAAAGGCCTTTATCTGCTGGACCCGTTTTACATCGCCGATCGAGAAAACCCGCAGAGTGGTTTCTTCCACCTGCTCGATATTGCACCGGAGCACTTTCTTAACACCGAGTATTACCATCAATATTTCGCGCACTACATCTCTGTGGATGAAGCGCAATACAACGTGCGGCTCGATGCCGATAGAACACTGTGCGTGTCGTTTGGCAGTCACGTGCGATTCACCCAGGCGCAAATAACGCTACTGGACATTATCAAGCCTTGGGTGACGGCATTGATGCACCAACGCATGTGCTTTGAAACTGACCAGGAAAAAAACATCGCCGAGCCCGCGCCGTGGGCTGACGCGATCATCCAGTTAGAAGCACAAATAACGGCCCGCGAAAAAGACGTGCTGAAGTTACTGCTCAGTGGGTTTTCCAACAAGGAGATCGCCGGGAAGCTGTCACTGTCGACGGAAACTATCAAGGTCCATCGCCGCAACCTCTACAACAAGCTGAATATCAAATCACAGTCCGAACTGTTTGCCCGGTTTTTTAGGCCACGCCAGGAAACTCATGCGATCACTTGAATGAGCGCCTCCGGCACAGGCTGTGCAAACGAAAACGCCGATCATCACTGATCGGCGTTTTCGTTATTAATGCGGCGACTTCAACCGCCCTGCCTCACCCTGCCAGCCAGGTAACCTCCACCGAATGTTGATCGATTTGCCAGGTTGCGTCCCAGCCAGTCGTTTCGTTATGGGAGGGTTGATAAGCAGCGGCCAGCTCCTTGTTGACCTGCTGGGCGAACTTTTCACGCGGGTTGGGCGGGTCACCCCGATCAAGATGGCTGGCAGCCTAACCGCCCCACTGACTCAAGAGGCGCGAGGGCAAGTAAAGAATGGGTAAAGGGTGATGTTTATCTTGCTCGAGAAGAAGGCACTATGGCACTACTCGCAGGTCTTTCCTTTAGGCGAGGTCTAAAATATTCAATGGAGGCGACTGTGAGCATCAGAGACAACCCCGAGGACTATCAGGATCTCAAGCGGGCCGTCGGCTTACTGGAGTCCCCCTCCCTGACGGCGAGGCTGTCCGGCATGATCGGCTCCCCCATCGAAGGCGCGGTAAAGGCGCTGCCGGGTGTGGTTTCAAAAAGGATCAATGGCGCCGTGTCGGCGGCCCTGCACTCATCCGCTGGCGCGGCGCTGAAGAGCCTGGAGAACAGCCCGAAAAAGCCCGCTTCGACCCGCTTGCACAAGGCGTTCGCGGCGACCTCAGGCGCTATCGGCGGGGCATTTGGCTTTGCGGCACTGTTTGTCGAATTGCCGATCTCTACCACCATCATGATGCGCTCGGTCGCCGACGTGGCGCGCAGTGAGGGGTTCGACTTGGGCGACTTTGCGACCAAGCAGGCATGCATCGAGGTATTTGCCATGGGCGGCAACAGCAAAGCCGATGACGCGACGGAGACGGGCTATTACATGACCCGCAGTTTCACCACGCAGGCCATGCAACAACTGTCGAAGGAGTTGGCGGGAATCGCTGCCAAGCAGGGTTCCAAGGCCATCAGCAGCCTATCCCCAGGGCAAGCCGGAAAATGGCTGGCGATACTGATCGACCACGTCGCGACACGTTTTGGCTTTACCATTTCCAGCAAGTTCGCGGCGCAGGCCGTTCCCGTGATGGGCGCCTTTACCGGGGCGACGATCAATGCACTCTTTACCCATTTCTATCAGGACATGGCGCGAGGGCACTTCATCGTCAAACGGCTTGAGGAAAAATATGGTTTTGAGGCGGTCAAGCAGGAGTACATGACCATCAAGGCTCTCCCCCGGTTGAACTAGAAGCAGGTGAGGCAGTGTGCGGTTTCAGTTGATGCGCACGCTGCGAACACTTGGCTTTTTTCAGCACAAAAAAAAGCGCCACTCAATGAGTGGCGCTTTTCTGAATTTGGAGCGGGAAACGAGACTCGAACTCGCGACCCCGACCTTGGCAAGGTCGTGCTCTACCAACTGAGCTATTCCCGCAAATGGCGTCCCCTAGGGGACTCGAACCCCTGTTACCGCCGTGAAAGGGCGGTGTCCTAGGCCACTAGACGAAGGGGACACGCTACTGAAACACATGGTGTGTATTTCAGTGCCCAGAGGCCTCATCCGAAGACTTGGTCCTGGTTTCACTCAATGCCACCCGAAGGCAACACTGCTTAAAATTGGAGCGGGAAACGAGACTCGAACTCGCGACCCCGACCTTGGCAAGGTCGTGCTCTACCAACTGAGCTATTCCCGCATATGGCGTCCCCTAGGGGACTCGAACCCCTGTTACCGCCGTGAAAGGGCGGTGTCCTAGGCCACTAGACGAAGGGGACACACGTACAACATTCACTCCCTACCGCGTTTCGCTGTGTGCTTTACGCTGTAAGTGGCGCGCATTCTATGGATGGATTGAAAGGTCGTCAACCCCCAAGGATAAATTTATTTAAATCAATGACTTCGCACCCGTTTACCGGCCCGCGCGGGCATTGTGCGCGTCCGAGCCTTGACGCCTATATTCTGGCGTTCGACAAGGCGCTATAGTTCACCCAGGCAAATGATGGCAATGTGCATCTACGCAGGGGACGCTTGCCTATATAGAAGAAACTACCTGGGCAACTGGTCGATCTGTCCTATCCGCCGGATGGCTCAGTCACTACACTCCACAGCAAACCCTATTAAAGAGGTCACACCGGTGACACCACTCATGATCACCCTGCTGGTAATAGCCGGGATCGTAATACTGATCGCCATTGGCTACATGAACCACGTGGTGGAAAACAACAAGCTGGAAAAGAAGCGTACCGAGATCGAGCTTAACGATCGGCTGCGTCGCTGCAGTGAAATCACCGAGACCTTTCCGGGCCAACTGATGACCTGCGCGCTCAAGCTGTTGCTGACTCGCCTGGAGCTGAACGTCAACCAGCGCCTGTTGCATCTCAACAAGACCAGTGCGCCCCTCAAGGCGCGCATCGCAGAGTTGAATGCACTGATCGCCCAAGGCGAGTCGATCCCGGTGACCAACCCACCCGCGCCGATCCAGACCGAAGCCAAGGCCAAGGATGTGCGCTTCCTGCTCGAAGCCCTGCACGGTCAAGTTACCCGCGCAGCCCAGGACGGCTTCCTGCCGTCCAACGAGGCCAAGCACTGGATCAAGGAAATTCGCCATATCCTGGTGCTGTTGCACATCGAGTTCTTCAACAACCTCGGCCAGCATGCCCTGCAGCAAGGCCAACCGGGCCAGGCACGCCTGGCCTTCGAGCGCGGCGTACAGTATCTGCGCAAACAGCCGGAGCCGGTGCTCTACAGCGCCCAATTGCAATTGCTGGAGTCACAACTGGTTCGCGCCAACTCCACGGTGCTGACCAACAGCAAACCCGCCGAGGACGAAGTCAACGAGTTGACCGAAGGCTTGAAAGTCGTCGACGCCGACGCCGAGTGGAAAAAGAAAGCCATCTACGACTGACCGTACAGTCTCTGGGCGGGCCTGTGGTGAACGGGCTTGCCCCGCTCACCCCTGCATGCCATCACTTTGCATCTATCCCCCCGCCCCCGACTAGCGTAAAAAAGTGCCCCTCACTCCGTGAAGTTAGAGGCCCGCTATGCCTATTGCCGTGATTGATGGACAACCGCTGCACTATATCGACCAGGGCACCGGCCCGGCCGTCCTGCTGGGTTCGAGTTACCTGTGGGACCGCGATATGTGGGCTGCGCAGATTGAAGCGCTGTCACAACAATACCGCGTGATCGTCCCCGAGCTGTGGGGCTATGGTGAGTCGGGCCCGCTCCCGACGCACACCCAGTCCCTGGATGATCTGGCGCGCCAAGCCCTGGTGTTGCTGGACCACCTGGACATCGCGCAGGTCAATCTGGTGGGCCTGTCGGTCGGTGGCATGTGGGGCGCACGCCTGGCACTGCTGGCACCGCAACGCCTCAACAGTGTGGTGCTGATGGACACTTACCTCGGTGCCGAGCCCGAGGCCACGCGCCAGTACTATTTCTCCCTGTTCAAGATGATTGAAGATGCCGGAGCCATCCCTGAGCCGCTGCTGGACGTGATCGCGCCGATCTTCTTCCGCCCCGGCATCGACCGGGACTCGGCGCTGTACCAGGATTTTCGCAAGGCGCTGCAAAGCTTTTCCAAGGAGCGACTGTTGCAAAGCATCGTGCCGCTGGGTCGCTTGATCTTCAGCCGCGAAGATATCCTGGAGCAACTGCCACGCCTGGACGCCGACACCACCCTGGTCATGTGCGGCGAGCAGGACAAACCCCGGCCACCCGCCGAGTCCCACGAAATGGCCGAGCTGATTGGCTGCAGCCTGATCCTGATTCCAGACGCCGGGCATATTTCCAGCCGGGAAAACCCGGAATTCGTCAATGAAGCGCTGCTGACGTTCCTCGCCAACCACGCCTGAGCGCCCTGCCCTTTGATCGCGGCCCCCTTGCTGCGGTCAAAGGCGAAAATGCCCCACCATGCCCTTGAGTTCGGCCCCCAACTGCGCCAGTTGGATGCTCGACGCGGCATTGCCTTGCATGCTCAGCGCCGACTGGTCAGCACTCGCACGAATGCTGGTGACACTGCGGTTGATCTCTTCAGCCACCGAACTCTGCTGCTCCGCCGCTGCGGCGATCTGCTGGTTCATCTGCTGGATCAATGACACAGAGGCGGCAATGCTGCCCAACGCACTTTCGGTCTCCAAGGCATCACTGACCGCCAGTTTCACCAGTTCGCCGCTCTGCTGGATCTGCTGCACCGACGACTGCGCAGCACTGCGCAACGTGCTGACCAGGCGCTCGATTTCCTCGGTCGATTGCTGCGTACGCTTGGCCAGCGCGCGTACTTCATCGGCCACTACGGCAAAGCCTCGGCCCTGCTCACCGGCACGCGCGGCTTCAATGGCGGCATTCAAGGCCAGCAGGTTGGTCTGTTCGGCCACGCTTTTGATCACGCTCAATACTGTGCCGATATTCTGGATCTCCGCACTGAGGCTTTCGATACTGGCGCTGGCACTGGTGCTGGAGGTGGCCAGCAATTCGATACGTTGCAGGCTCTTGCGCACCACTTGCTGGCCGCTGTCGACCTTGTCATCCGCCATCTGCGCGGCTTGCGCGGCTTCTTCGGCGTTGCGCGCCACATCGTGCACGGTGGCCGTCATCTGGTTCATCGCCGTGGCGACCTGCTCGGTTTCTTCCTTCTGGCTACTGACCTCAACGTTGGTTTGTTCTGTGACGCTGGACAGCGAATGCGCCGAGCTGGCCAATTGTTCAATACCCGCCTGCAACCCGCTGACCATCTGGTTCAAGCCGCTGCCCATCTGTTGCATCGCCTGCATCAGTTGGCCGATTTCATCACGACGGCTGATGTCCATCCGCCCGCTCAAGTCACCCGACGCAATCTGCTGGGCCACCGCAATCACGCTACGCAGGGGAGCGACGATCAACCGGGTAATCACCCACGCAGCAATCAAACCCACCAGCAAGGCCAGGGCTGACGAGCCGATGATCAGCAACGTGCTTTTCTTCAGTTGCGCCTGCATGGACTGGTCTTCAGCGGCATACGCCTGGTTGACCCGGCTGACCACTTGATCGGCCCGGTCATGCAACTGCTTGTAGACCACTTTCTCCTGGGCCAGCAGCCCCGTGTACTCGTCGAGCTTTTCGCTGAACGCCGCGATATGCCCGGCGACTTCGTTGAGTACGGTCTGGTAGCCGGGGTCTTTGACTGCGGTTTTCAGCTTTTCGACTTCAGCCAGGGCCTGATCGGCCTGCGCGATCTTGCCCTGCTCGGCACTGTCGGCGTCCGCCTTGCGGCTTTGGTCCAGGCGGACTCGTGCTTCATTCATCGCTTGCAACATCAACCGTGACACCTGGCCGACCTGCCCCGCCTGCTCGATAAACTCGGCGCCGTCCTTGCCCTGGCTTTCCTTGAGGCCATAGGCACCGTCGTCCGCCAGGCCGGCTTGCAACACGTCCAGGTTATTGGCCACGCTGGATACCGACCAACTGGCCATTTCCAGGGCCAGGTCCTTGGCCTGGGTCAATTCGACAAACTCATCGAACGCTTTGCGATAGGCGGCCAGGGCCTGCTCGACATCGCTCATCACGGCCCCATTGGCGGCGGACTGGGCCTTGAGGCCCACCGCCAGCGCCGCCAGCGCGTCGACACTCTCATGCAGGGCATCGACAGACTTGGGGTCGGCGTGCAGCGCATAGTCTTGCTCGATCAAGCGCACCTTGAGCAGGCCGCTATTAAGCGCAGACATACTTTTGAGGCCCTCAAAACGCTGGCCAACCGTTTGCAGGGACCACACGCCAATAGCCGCCACAAGGGCCGTCAGCAGGAGCACCAGGGTGAAACCCAAGCCCAGTTTTTTTGCCATACCGAGGTTGGCGAAACGTCGTTGCACGGCCGAAATCATTGCACTTGAATCCTCTTGCAATGGCAGGTGCCATAAACCAGGTTTACAAGACGCGAGATTCGCAACCCCATGGCACCGAGCACAAGCCATTGGCGCCACAATAATGGCAAAAAGCTACATACTCGTCGTTTTCAGAATGGTCGAGGTCGATCTGGCAGGTCCCAGGGCGCGAAATAACGCCAACGCCCGCTGATCAGCAGCATAGGCCACATTGATACGTAACCATTCGCTGTATTCACCGGTCGGACTGAACAGCGCCCCAGGCGACAGCAACACGCCGAGCCGTCGAGCACACGCCTGCAGACGCGCGGGGTCCGCCACGCCAGGCCGTACCCACAGGAACATACCGCCGGCGGGCACGGTAAACACCTGCCACTCTTCATCCTCCAGCACCTGCAAGGTGGCAGTCATTTGCGAACCCAGGCGCTTGCGCAGACGCTGCACCCACTTGCGATAGGTACCGTTGGCCAACAGCGTGGCAACCACTGCTTCGGCAAAGCGCGAGGTGCCGATTCCCGTCAGGGTCTTGAGATGGGCCAACTGCGCAATGATCCCGGCACTGGCGCTGAGGTAACCGACCCGCAGTGCACTGCTCAGGGTCTTGGAGAAGCTCGAGACGTAGATCACCCGGTCATCATGAGGCAGCGCCGACAAGCGTGTACAACTGCCATGTTGCAGGTCGCCGTAGACATCCTCTTCAATGATCAGGAAGTCTTGGCTGCGCGCCAACTCCAGCAAACGCTCGGCCACCGCGAGGCACAGGCTGGTACCAGTGGGGTTGTGATACAGGCTGTTGATAAACAGGCACTTGGGGCGATGGCGCTGCAGCAGTGCTTCCAGCGCAACAATATCCGGACCGCCACGGGTTCGCGGCACCTCCAGCAGCACAACCCCCTGAAAGGCCAACTGGCGATAAAGGTTGCCATACCCTGGCGTCTCGACCACCACCGTATCGCCCGCCTTGAGCAACGTGCGTATCAGCAGGTCCTGGGCATGGCTGGCACCCTGGGTGGTGAGAATACGCTCAAGGCTGCTGGACACGTGTATCTGGGTCAGGCGCTTGAGCAATTGCTCGCGCAGCGCCGGCACGCCCAGGGGCGTGCTGTAGTTGAACAGCCCACCGGTGTCGGTGCGGCTGACTTCGCGGATGGCGTAGCGGATGTCATCGCTTTCGCGCCAGGTATCCGGCAACCAGCCACACCCCAGTTTCAGCTCGCCCAACGGACCTTCGGTAAAGGTGCCCCATGCATGTTCCGCACCTTCGTACCAATGGTTTTCGTGGTGGGCCGGTGGGTGGGCCACCACAAACCCCGAACCGGGTTTCGTGGCCAGCAGCCCCTGGGCCACCATCCGTTCGAATGCCTCGACCACATTCGACTGGCTGAGCAGGTTATCGAGGGCCAGTTGCCGAACAGACGGCAAGCGCGTCCCGGGGCTCACTCCATTCTTGCGAATCCACTCCGCCACCGCGCTGACGATTTGCTGAACCACCGGTACAAGGGCTTGTCGATCAATCCCTAAATCCATGAGCCACTCACTTCACTGTCTGTTATTCAACCCAAAGCAGTTAAGCACAGAAGCCCAGCAAACCCTGTCGCATATATTTATTAAAGTATTGATTTTATTGAGTTATTTACCTACTGATACACATTCGACAGCAACGCTTTGCCATCGATGGAAAAGCCCCACAACACCCCATTCCTTTTCGAATGGGGTATGGCGGGAAGTCTTAGATTGCCGTCGCCCCACCGTCCACCGCCAGGGCCTGGCCAGTGGTAAAAGCCGCGCCATCACAGCACAAGTACAACACGGCGCTGGCGATTTCCTCGACCGTTCCAATGCGCCCGACCGGGTGCATGGCCGCAGCAAATTCGGCCTTGCGCGGGTCGGCCTCGTAGGCACGGCGAAACATGTCGGTATCGATGACGGCCGGGCATACCGCATTGACGCGGATTTTCTTTTTCGCGTACTCAATGGCTGCCGACTTGGTCAAGCCGATCACTGCATGCTTGGACGCCGCGTAGATGCTCATCTTCGGCGCCGCGCCCAAACCCGCCACCGATGCGGTGTTCACGATCGCTCCGCCCCCCTGGGCCAACAGCAACGGCAGTTGATACTTCATGCACAGCCACACGCCCTTGACGTTGACCCCCATGATGGCATCGAACTCATCCAGGCTACCGTCAGCCAGCTTGCCCTTCTCGATCTCGATCCCGGCGTTGTTGAAGGCGTAGTCCAGGCGGCCATAGGCTGCGACGGTCCGCGCCATCAATTGCTGCACGTCCGTTTCGAGCGTGACGTTGCAGCGCACGAACAACGCTTCACCACCGGCCTGCTGGATCAGTGCAACGGTCCCCTCGCCGCCCACCACGTCCAGGTCGGCGACCACTACCTTCAAGCCTTCGGCGGCAAACGCCAGCGCGGTGGCGCGGCCAATACCGGCGGCGGCGCCGGTGACCAGGGCGACCTGGCCGGAAAACGTCATGCTCATGTGGGCTGTCCTATGGGGTTATTCGCGGTGGCGCGAGTCTAGCCAACGCGGGGCTCGGCGCGTCAGCATTATCAGAAGGCCCGTTGGCGCTGCATGAATCGCAGTGATAAGGCCGCCAGCCTGATTATCAGTGGTGCCTATTAACGGGCATTCGCCTGCCTCGGATGCCTTGCCCTCTTGCCGTTGTGGGTCTATCACTCATGTTTCACTTCTAATGAGTCCTTGCCATGACCGCCCAGACCAACCGCCAATTCCTGCTCGCCAAACGCCCGGTCGGCGCGGCTACACGCGAGACCTTCACCTATCAGGAAGTGCCGGTTGGCACGCCTCAGGACGGCCAGGTGCTGGTGCGCAATGAATACCTGTCACTGGATCCGGCCATGCGCGGCTGGATGAATGAGGGCAAGTCCTACATCCCACCCGTCGGTATTGGTGAAGTGATGCGCGCACTGGGCGTGGGCAAGGTGATTGCCTCGAACACCCCGAAGTTTGCGGTGGGGGATTACGTCAATGGCGCCCTGGGCGTACAGGACTATTTCCTCGGTGAGCCCCGCGGGTTTTATAAGGTCGATCCGAAACTCGCGCCCTTGCCGCGCTATCTGTCAGCGCTGGGAATGACGGGCATGACGGCTTACTTTGCCCTGCTGGAGACCGGTGCGCCCAAGGCCGGCGATACCGTGGTGATCTCAGGTGCGGCCGGCGCCGTGGGCAGCATCGCCGGGCAGATCGCCAAGATCAAAGGGTGCCGCGTGGTCGGTATTGCCGGGGGTGCCGACAAATGCAAGTTCCTGGTGGAGGAACTGGGTTTTGACGCGGCCATCGATTACAAGCACGAAGACGTGTCGGCCGCCCTCAAGCGCGAATGCCCCAAAGGCGTGGATGTATATTTCGATAACGTCGGCGGCGATATCCTAGACGCAGTCCTCAGTCGCCTGGCCCTGAACGCTCGCGTGGTGATTTGCGGTGCCATCAGCCAGTACAACAACAAGGAGGCCGTAAAGGGTCCGGCCAACTATTTGTCATTGCTGGTCAATCGCGCCCGCATGGAAGGTTTTGTGGTGATGGACCACGCAGCTAACTTCGCGGCGGCCGGGCAGGAAATGGCCGGCTGGATGGCGCAAGGCAAGCTCAAGAGCAAGGAGGATATTGTCGAAGGGCTGGAAACATTCCCGGAAACGCTGAGCAAGCTGTTCAACGGCGAGAACTTTGGGAAGTTGGTATTGAAGGTTAACTGACACACTGCCAGCCTACAGGTAGGAGGGGGCTTGCTCCCGATAGCGGTGTAACAGTCAACGTTGTTATTGACTGGTCACTGCCATCGGGAGCAAGCCCCCTCCTACATTAAGTGTCGGCGTGTTTGCCTCAACTATCAGGCGATCTCGGCGACCACCGCTGCCAGCGCCTTGGCCGGATCCGCCGCCTGGCTGATCGGACGGCCAATCACCAGGTAATCGGAACCTGCATCCAGCGCCTGACGCGGGGTCAGGATACGGCGCTGGTCATCCTGCGCACTGCCGGCCGGACGAATCCCAGGAGTGACCAGTTGCAGCGATGGATGGGCGCTCTTGAGGGCCTGGGCTTCCAGCGCTGAGCACACCAGGCCGTCCAGCCCGGCTTTCTGCGCCAAAGCAGCCAGACGCAACACCTGCTCCTGGGGTTCGATATCCAGGCCGATGCCGGCCAGGTCTTCACGCTCCATGCTGGTCAGCACGGTTACGCCGATCAGCAGCGGTTTCGGGCCGCTGCGCTGTTCCAGCACTTCGCGGCAGGCCGTCATCATGCGCAGGCCACCGGAGCAATGCACGTTGACCATCCACACGCCCATTTCGGCCGCAGCCTTCACCGCCATCGCGGTGGTGTTGGGAATGTCGTGGAATTTCAGGTCAAGGAATACCTCGAAGCCTTTGTCGCGCAGGGTGCCGACGATTTCCGCGGCGCAACTGGTAAACAGTTCCTTGCCGACCTTGACCCGGCAAAGCTTCGGGTCCAACTGGTCAGCCAGCTTCAGTGCGGCGTCACGGGTGGGGTAATCCAGGGCGACGATGATAGGAGTCTGGCAGACGGACATTGGAATGGGCTCTCAGGCAAGTCGAAATCGGCGCGGATTGTAGCGCAAGCTGCGCCGTTGCGGGATCCGATGATCGGTAAATACTGATCAACTGCCCAATACCGGACGTTTCAGAAACTGTGTCAGGCTCGATACATTCCCGACATGCCCCCAACACGCCCCCCGGCTAGCCTCGCGCACATGACCGCCCGTCCAGCACTTCCAGCCATGGAGCTGGGCGCCTATGCTGACAGCAACAACCAGGCAGATGATCGCACTATGCATACCCCTACCGTCTCTGTACACGAAGAGCAAAAAGGCGCGGTGATCGCCGAAGAAAAGCGCTGGAACACCCGTGCGCTGATCGTCGACGACGATGTACCGATCCGCGAATTGTTGATCGACTACCTGGCGCGCTTCAATATTCTCGCCTCGGGGGTGACAGACGGCGCTGCCATGCGCCTGGCCATGCAAGCCGAAACCTTTGATGTGGTGGTGCTCGACCTGATGCTGCCGGGTGAGGATGGGCTGTCGCTGTGCCGCTGGCTGCGCGCCGAATCGGACATCCCGATCCTGATGCTCACCGCTCGCTGCGAGCCCACCGACCGCATTATCGGCCTGGAGCTGGGCGCCGACGACTACATGTCCAAGCCGTTCGAGCCTCGCGAGCTGGTCGCCCGTATCCAGACCATCCTGCGCCGGGTACGCGATGACCGCACCGAGCAACGGGCCAATATCCGCTTCGACAACTGGCGCCTCAACAGCGTGCTGCGCCAGTTGGTGGCGGATGACGGCCTGGTGGTACCGCTGTCCAACGCCGAGTTTCGTTTGCTGTGGGTGTTTATCGAGCGCCCACGCCGCGTACTGAGCCGCGAACAATTGCTGGACGCCGCCCGTGGCCGTTCCATCGAAGCGTTTGATCGCAGCATCGACTTGCTGGTATCGCGCCTGCGCCAGAAGCTGGGGGATGACCCCAAGGCACCGCAGTTGATCAAGACGGTACGCGGCGAAGGCTATCTGTTCGATGCACGGGATATTGGCTGATGCGCAACGCCTTCAATACGCTGTTCGGAAGATTGTTCGGTGTATTGCTGGTAGCCATTGTGCTGGCTCATGTGCTGGCATTCTTCTGGTTTCACCACTATGGTCCACCCCCGCCGCCGCCGCAGGGAACCTTCGTCGAACAGCCTGACGGCACGATGAAGCCGCTGCCCAGGCGCCATCGTTCCTGGTTTGGTGGCCCGGTGGTGCCGCTGACGTTCCAGTTTATCTCGCTGATCATCGCCGCCTGGTACGGCGCCAAGCTGCTGAGCCGGCCGATCCAGCGCCTGAGCGCGGCGGCCGAACGCTTGAGCGTCGACCTCGACAGCCCGCCCCTCGATGAATCCGGGCCTCGGGAGGCGCGGCAAGCCGCATCGACCTTCAACTTGATGCAAAAGCGCATTCGTGAACAAGTCAGCCAGCGCGCACGCATGCTCGGCGCGGTCTCCCATGACCTGCGCACCCCGCTGTCACGCCTGAAGCTGCGCCTGGAACAGATCGAAGACACCAAGCTGCAAGGCCAGATGCGCCAGGACCTGAACGACATGATCGGCATGCTCGATGCCACCTTGAGCTACCTGCACGAACAGCGCACCAGCGAGACCCGGCATTGGCTCGACGTCCAGGCGTTGGTGGAGTCCCTCAGCGAAAACGCCCAGGACCAAGGCTGCGACGTGCAATTCTGCGGCACCTGCGCGCCGTTGCAGGTGCAACCGATGGCCCTGCGTTCCTGCCTCAACAACCTGATCGACAATGCCCTGCGTTATGCCGGTACGGCTCGCGTAGAGTTGGCGGACAGCCGTGGGGCGCTGGTGATCCGTGTGATAGACCACGGGCCTGGGATCGCGGCCGACAAGCGCGAAGCCGTGTTCGAGCCGTTTTATCGCCTGGAGGGGTCGCGCAACCGCAATTCCGGTGGTGTTGGCCTGGGCATGACGATTTCCAAGGAAGCCGTGGAGCGCCTGGGCGGCCACCTGAGCCTGGAAGACACACCCGGCGGTGGTTTGACCGCCGTGATGTGGTTACCCCGCGCCTAGCTCGACAACGGCTATGAAGGGTTGTCTTCGCGGCGCTCCTGCGCCTGGGTCGCACTCCAATCGGTCAACAAGCTGTAGGCCACCGCCAGCAGCGTCGGGCCGATAAACAGACCGATAAAGCCGAAGGCGATCAAGCCGCCAAACACACCCAGCAGCACGATCACCAACGGCAAGTTGCCACCCCGGCTGATCAGGTAGGGCTTGAGCACGCTGTCCACGCCGCTGATGATGAAGGTGCCCCACACACAGAGGAACACCGCGTAGGTGTAGTCCCCCTTCCACGCCAGCCAGGCCGTGGCCGGGATCCACACCAGCGGCGGGCCCATGGGGATCAGACTGAGCAGGAACGTGACAATCCCCAGCACCAGCGCACCCGGCACTCCGGCGATCAGGAAACCGATCAGCGCCAGCAGCGCTTGGGCGGCGGCGGTGCCGATCACACCGTTGACCACCCGCTGCACCGTGCCGGCCACCAGCTCGATGTAATAACCGGCACGCTCGCCGATCAGGCGCTCCAGCAGACGGTGCACGAACACGGCCAGCCGCGGCCCATCGCGGTAGAAAAAGAACACGAACACCAGGCTCAAGGTCAGTTCAAGAATACCGCCGCCGATCTGCGCACTGCGCGCCAGCAGCCAATTGCCGACCTGCCCCAGGTACGGCTTGATGCTGAGCATCAGTGCGGCGCCCTGCTGGTCGATGCTGTCCCACGTCGCCACCAGGCGGTCGCCGACAAAAGGCACCGACGCCAGCCAAGTCGGGGCGGCAGGCAAGCCATCGACCTGGATATCCTTGATCAAGCCCACGGCATCACGCACATGGTCGGCCAGGTTGAAACCCAGCCAGACCAGCGGCACCGCCACCAGCAACATCCAGCACAAGGTCAGAATGCCGGCAGCCAGGGACTCCCGACCGCCTAGCCAACGGGTGAGCAAACGCATCAGCGGCCAACTGGCGAATGCCAGTACCGCGCCCCAGAACAGCGCCGACCAGAACGGCGCCATGACCCAGAAGCTGGCACCAAACAGCACCAGCAGCAGGATTTGCACCAGTAGGCGATCGTTATTGAGCATCGGGTATCTCGAGAAGAAGGCTGTAGGAAGAGAGCTTAGGCGAACGGCACGGGTCCGTTCGCCTTGTAACGGTCAGCGTATCAGATGCAGGTGCAAACCCTTAGCATCACCTGCTGCGGTTTCCAGGCGTGCGGCACGTACACCGCTGTCGATCAAGCCCTGGCGCCAGGCTTCGGCAGTAGGGCCGGTCAAACTGACGCGCAAGGTAGCGTCGAGGTTCAACCCCCGGGAAATCAGGGTCAGCCAGGTGGCGTCCGGCTCGGCACCCAGCGCAGGAAAATCCAGCTCGCCCGTACTTTTCAGTTCTCGCAGCAGGGTCGCCGACGTGGGCAACAGATCACCCAACGGCGCGCTGGCCTCCAGTTGCTCGACATGCAGGTAAGCACGGCGGTTACCGCGGGTGATGCCGTACAGCGCTACCAGCGAGTTGCCCTGCGGTGCGGCCAGGCGCAGCAACACGTACTCCTGCTGGCCATCGGCCCCCACCAGCTTGGCATTGCCGAACACTTCATTGGCCCACAGGCTGCTTTCTCCGCAATCCCTGGCCTGGCACCAGAACAACAGCTGTGCGCCCTTGGACTGCAAGGCTTCGCGCGTGGCCGTGAAGGCGTCGCTGGAAGTGTGTTCGGCGGGCAGTTCATAGGTGATTGCAGTGGCTTGGCCGCGGGCTGTGGCTTGGCCTTCGTAACGCAATTGGCCGCTGATTTTGCGGATCGCGCCCATGGGGTAGATGCGTTCCTTTTCTTCAGCGGGGCGATAATCGACGATTTGCGCGTCAACCTGGCGGGATATACCCGGTAAGTCCTGGCTTCCCGGCACATCGGCAGCGAACACCAGCGGGCTGATACAGCACAGGCCGAGGGCACGGATACCTCTTTTACGCAGGCTCATCGGATCATTGAGCCCTGGCCATCGGAGGTCGCTGCAGTTTTGAGATCGGTGTTGAGATCGTACATGGTTGACTCCCTTTCAATCCGCCCAGCCTCGGCAGTTGACCCCGCCAAGTCAAGGCGTGGAGAAGAACCGATTGAAACAGTCTGCAACAAGGATCGCGCCGGACTCATCATTCAGGTGTAAATGATGGCCGCCTGGCAGCGTGGTTACGGTGAAGGGTAGCTGAGAAAGCAATTCGGAATGTTTCGCCAGCATGCCGTCAGCGGCGACGACCAACTGCGTAGGACACCTCACCCGCCTCACGAAAGCCATCGCCTGCTCATCGGTCAGACGCATCGGCGAAGCCAAGGTCAACCGGCTGTCGGTACGCCAGGTGTACCCCCCCGGCACCGGCATCAAACCGCGCTGGGCCAGCAGTTCGGCGGCTTCACGGCTGACCGCCACGACGCCTTTCATCCGCGCTTCGACCGCTCGATCCAGGTCGCTATAGACCGGCTTGCGCTTGTCCTGCAGGTTCAGTTGCGCCTGCAATGCCATGCCCAGGCGCTCGGCAGCGTTCTCGCCGCTGGCGGTCGGCGGGATGACACCGTCGATCAGCCCCAGGTGCGTCACCCGCTCCGGCAAGGCACCGGCCAGCACCAGGGAAACGATGGCGCCAAGGGAGTGGCCAAGTAATGCAAAACGTTTCCAACCCAGTTGCTCCGCCACTTGCAGCACATCGTGGACATAATCCCACAAGGCATACCCGGCCCCTATCGGACGATGTGCCGAATGCCCATGCCCGGCCATATCCAGCGCGACGATACGCAACCCCTGCAGCTTCGGCGCCAGGCGCGCAAAGCTGTTGGCATTGTCCAGCCAACCATGCAAGGCGATCACCGGCAAGCCATCCTCGGGACCAGACAGATGCGCCGCCAATTCGATATGCGGCAGGCTCAGGCGCACCTCTTCGACGGGAGTGCTCATGCGCAACTGCGCCCACGGGCTTGCCAGCGGGAGAACAGGTTCTTGATCAAGGTGGCGGTATCCTGGGGACGTTCGAGAGGGAACATATGGCCACCGGGCATGGTGAGCATTTCACCCATGGGCATACGGCCCACACCGCTGGCATGGTGACGCATCACCACCCGGCTCTGGCTACCGCGCACCACGGCCAGTGGCACCTTCAGCTGACGTACCTGGCCCGGGCTGGTGTGGGGCACGCCCCGGTAGATGCTGATCTCGGTGGCCGGATCGAAACGCAAGCGCAGCCGATCGCCCAAGGGCTGCAGGCCATGTTGCAGGTAAGCATCGAAGCATTCGGGGTCGAAGCCACGAAACAAGGTCTTGCCTGCGAAGTACGTGCGCGCGGCTTCCAGGTCGGTGAATTCTTCACGGCGACCCAGGGTGCGCCCGGCCGGGGTCAAGCGGTCGATAAAACCAAAACGTTTGGCGGCGCGAATCACCCAGCGGTCGGCGCGGGTCAACACCGGGGAATCCAGCATCACCACACCCCGGTACAACTGCGGGCAACGCATGGCCGCGTGCAAATGCAGCACACCACCGAGGGAATGGCCCACGCCCCACACGGGCTCCGGCTGCTGCTCCAAGTGATGGATCAGTTCGTCCACCAGGTTCTGCCAGTTATCATCCACCGGGAACCTGGGGTCGTGACCGTGCTGAGGCAAACAAGCCACCTCGTATTCCGGGGCCAGGGCGGCGAATAATTTGCCGTAGGTGGCCGAAGGGAAGCCATTGGCGTGAGTAAAAAACACGTGCTGCGACATACCGGTTCCATCAACAAAAACAGAGATAGATTGTCACCATGCCTGGCTCGCACAGCAATGACTGTAACTGCCAGGAATGATGACACTCACGCCACGCCTATCGTGCCGGCGGGTTCTCGCCCAGTGGCACCACGGCCATGGTCAGGCGCGAGACGCAGCTGGCCTTGCCATCATCGCTGGTCAAGCGAATGTCCCACACCTGGGTGGTACGGCCGATATGAATCGCCCTGGCCACCGCCGTCACCCGCCCGCTGCGCACACCGCGCAGATGGTTGGCATTGACCTCCAGGCCCACGCAGTAAAACTTGCTGGCATCGATGCACAGGTAGGCCGCCATGGAGCCAACGCTTTCCGCCAGCACCACCGACGCACCACCATGCAACAGGCCATAGGGCTGGTGGGTACGGTGATCGACCACCATGCTGGCGGTCAGGGATTCGTCGTCGAAGCTTTCGAAACGAATATCCAGCCACTCACCAATGGTGTTTTTCTGGATAGCGTTAAGTTGTTCGATGTTGGGTTGGGTGCGCCACAGGCTCATGGAATTGTCCTTATTGGTTTTATTACGACCCTAATCCTGCCACACAATGGACTCGGTGCGCTCGCTCCACACCAGGAACTGTGCGCCATAGGTCGACTCAATGACGTTGCGCCTTACCTTCAACGTCGGCGTCAGGAAGCCGTTCTCCACCGCCCAACTGTCTTTCATCACCACCAGCTGGCGCAACCGCTCATGTTTATCCAGGGCCGCGTTGACCTGTTCCAGCCAACGCTCAAGGCTAGTCTTCAGCGCTTGCGTGTCCTGGCCTGCCGCCGATAACACGCACAACCCCATCGGCGCGGTAAGCCCCTCACCGACCACGCACACCTGTTCAATCCGTGCATGCTCAGCCAAGCGGTTTTCTATCGGCGCCGGCGCCACGTATTTGCCTTTGCTGGTCTTGAAGATTTCCTTGAGGCGCCCGGTCAGACGCAGCCGGCCGTCAGCGTCCTGTTCGCCCTTGTCGCCGGTACGCAGGAAACCATCCTCGGTGAGTGTTTCAGCGGTTTTCTGGGGATCCTTGAAGTAACCGAGCATCGTCGCACCGCTGCGTACCTGCACTTCCCCGGTTGAGTCGATGCGCACTTCAACGCCAGGGGATGGCAGGCCGATCCAGCCGAATTTCTGCTCGCCAGGCCGGCTCACATGGGAATAGCCGCAGCTTTCCGTCATGCCATACACCTCCAGCACATCCAGGCCCAGGCGTTGATACCAGCGCAGCAGCGCCTCGGGCACCGGGGCTGCACCGGACAGGGCAATGCGCAACGCATCCAGGCCCAGACCCGCAAGGACTTTATGACCAACACGCGGGCCGATAAAAGGTAAGCGCAGCAACGTGTCCAGGCGTTTTTGCGGAATTTTGCCGTAGACGCCCATCTGGAACTTCGTCCAGATGCGCGGCACGCCGAACAACGCCGTCGGCCGTGCCCGACGCAGGTCGGCCAGAAAGGTATCGAGGCTTTCGGCAAAAAAAACCGTTTGCCCGGTGTAGATCGAGGCAAGCTCCACAAACATGCGTTCTGCCACATGGCACAACGGCAGGTAGGACAGCAGCCGGTCACCCTCCCCCAGGCCAAACAGCTCGGTGCCGCGCGTGGCCGCAAAGCCCAAGGCACCGAACGTTTGCATCACGCCTTTAGGCAGGCCGGTGGTCCCGGAGGTATAGAGGATGGTGGCCAGGCTCGAGGCGGCGGGTAGAGGGTTGTCCTGGATCGGTGAGCAGGCTTGCAGGTCCGCCCAGTTGAAATCGAACTCCCCAGGCGGGCACAGCGGCAGGCTGATGGTCGGCAAATCGGCCGGGATGCCTGGCGCCATCGCTGGCCAGTCGTCCAGCTTGCCGATCAATGCCAGCGCCGCCTCGGAATGGGTCAGCACATGGGCGACGGAATCGGCGGTGAGGTTGGGATAGAGCGGCACCGAGACATGGCCGGCCATCCAGATGGCCAAGTCGGCAATGACCCAATGCGCACAGTTTTTCGAGATCAGGGCAATATGAGAGCCCTGGGGCAACGCCCTGGCGCGCAGCCAATGGGCGGCGCAACGGGCTTGGTGGCCGACGTCGCCCCAAGTGAGGGTCTGCACGTCGCCGCCACCCAGAGGCTGCACGAGAAAGTTTTTGCGCGGGTGCCGCGCCTCACGTTCGAAGAAGACCTGCAACGGCAAACGAAAAGCGACAGGCATGGGACGCGCTCCTTTGTGATCCGATGATAGCCAACCAAGCACTTGCTCGGTTGACTATATAGCACACACAAAGTCGCGATTTACCCTACGGGTTCTTCACATCGACCAGGCTCATCAACCCTGCCAGCGGAAAGTCGCCCTCAAGCTCGGCCAGGCTGGCGGTGCACATCGGCTGCGGCTGGCGCTGGTGACCGTGCTGCAAAAAGCCGATCAGGCTGCCCACCAAGGGTTGGTGGCTGACCAGCAGCACGTTGTCATCGGTGTCGAGTTGCTCCAGCACCTGCAACGGGTTGCCGTCGGGAGTCAGCCACGGCACCGTGCGGATATCCGGCAGGAACCCCAAGGCTTCGCGCACCAGGTACGCCGTCTGCTGTGCCCGTGCGTAGGGGCTGGCGATGATGGCACTGATCGGCTGGTCAATCAGATGCGCAGCACTTTGCAACACTTCGGCACGCCCATGCTCGGTGAGATTGCGTTCGGCATCGGTGCGGGCGTGCCCTTCGGCCTCACCGTGGCGCAAGATCCACAGCTTCATAGCTTTGGCTCTTCATCACGCACCGGGTGCGGGGCTGGCGGCACGCTGTGGGCGGCCTCGCCTTCGGGTGCTCGCGGGGCTGGCCAATCGGCAAACGGCCAGGGCTTTTGCTCGGTGTGAAAGCTGCCGAAGCGGCCGATCTGCGCAAGGAACTGGCTGAGGCTGTCGCCAAAGCTCATCAAGCCCAGGTTGGGTGCGCCGTAGATCAGGCGGTAAACCAGTTGCACGATGACCAATGCACCGAGCAGGAACTGCGCCACCTGCCACACCAGCGCAAACACCAGCATCCACAGAATGCGCAAGGCAATGGACTCGTATTTAGGGGCTGCTTTCGGATCGTTCATGGCGCGTTCCTCAGTTGAAACCACTGGTGGAAATAAAGTCGACATCCGTTTTGGGCTCGGCCCGCATCAGCAACTCGATGACCTGGTTCAAGGTGCGCCCTTCAAACAGGATCGCATGCAGCCCGGCGACCAGCGGCATATACACGCCTACTTCCTGGGCCTTGGCCTTCAACACCTTGAGGGTATTGACCCCTTCGGCCACTTCACCCAGGCGCGTCACGGAGTCTTCCAGGCTCAGGCCCTGGCCCAAGGCGAACCCGACCTGGTAGTTGCGGCTTTTCGGCGACGAGCAGGTGACGATCAAGTCGCCCACGCCCGCCAGGCCCAGAAAGGTCATCGGGTTGGCGCCCTGGTTCACCGCAAAACGGGTCATCTCGGCCAACGCACGGGTGATCAACATGCTCTTGGTGTTTTCGCCCATGCCGAGTGCAACGGCCATGCCGGCAATAATGGCGTATACGTTTTTAAGCGCCCCTCCCAACTCGACGCCGAAACGATCACTGCTGGCGTAGACGCGGAAAGTGCGGCCATGCAGCACCGCCTGGACGCGCTCGCACAGCGCTTCGTCTTCACTGGCGACCACGGTGGCGGTCAACGCATGCTCGGCCACTTCCCGCGCCAGGTTCGGCCCCGACAGCACGCCAATGCGCGCCTGAGGCGCGATCTCTTCGAGGATTTCACTCATCAACTTGAAGGTGTGCGCCTCGATGCCCTTGGTCAGGCTGACCAGCATTTTGCCCGCCAGGCGCTCAGCGTGAGGGGCAAGCACCGAGCGCAAGGCGCTGGAAGGCAGCGCGACAAAACACAGGTCGCATTCAGTCAGCGTGGCCAGCAGGTCGGTGACGGGGTCGACCGCCGGGTGAATCTTGATGCCTTTAAGGTAACGGGGGTTTTCCCGATGCACGCGTATGGCCTCGGCCTGCTCGGGATCGCGCATCCATTGACGCACTGCATGGCCGTTCTCGGCCAGCAGGTTAGCCACGGCGGTACCAAAACTTCCGCCTCCCAGGACCGCAATAGGGCGCTGTTCAGTCATATGCAATCCGTTAATCCATACCAGTGGCGATGACGGCATTATACGGGGCGACCCGCTTGCGGCCAGCCCCTGTATCAATTCGCGCTTGTCGGAAAGTGGCATGCCGGTGTGAAGTAATTGCGAGGGCGACGACTGGCAAATAGCCTCACCTCAGTTAACATGGGCGGCTATCCGTAATTATCAAGGCCGCGCCGTGTACTTTGGGCCCCCTCGCCGCCCCTATCTGCTGTTAATGCTGCTGTGCAGTAGCCCGTTGCTGGCCGACGATCTGTTCCTCGACAGCCAACCGCTGCCGCAGGTATTGACCGCCACACGCCTCAAGCAATCGGCCGCCGCCGTGCCCGGCAGCATGACGGTAATCGACAGCGAACTGATCAAGGCCAGCGGCGCACGGGACATCGCGGAACTGCTGCGGCTGGTCCCCGGAATGATGGTCGGCTACACCACCGGCAACCAGGCGGCAGTGAACTACCACGGCACCAGCGCCAGCGATGCACGGCGCATGCAGGTCTTGATCGACGGGCGCTCGGTGTACCGCGCGGGCTTGGCCACCGTGGACTGGAGCGATATTCCAGTGGCCATGGAAGATATCGAACGCATCGAGGTATTTCGCGGCCCCAACACCGTCAGCTACGGCGCCAATGCGTTAATGGCGGTGGTGAATATCCTCACCCGTTCGCCGGCCAACAGCCAGGGCTCGCGGGTGAAGATCACCCGTGGCGAGCGCGGGATCAACGACTTCTATGCCAGCCAGGGCGTTGGCTGGGAAACCGGCAATTTGCGCCTTTCCCTGTCTGGGCAACAGGACGATGGTTTTGACAGCGACGCCGTCGGCGCCGATCGGCGTGACGGTCGCCGCCTCAACCGGTTCAGCCTGGCAGTGAGCCAGACCCTGAACACGCAACAGAGCCTCGATTGGCAACTGAACGTCAAGGAAGGCACCAATCAGCGCCCTTATACCTACACCCCGGTATTTGACGGGATTACCGAAGGTGGTACCAATTCCGACGCTACCGCCAAGGACTACGCGGGCTCTGTACGCTGGAACTTCGACTTCAATCCCGACCACAGCCTGTACATCCAGGGTTCGGCCCAACAATGGGACCGCCGGCAAATCTGGAAAGCCTGTGATGCCAAGGTCTCGTTCAGCCCGGAGTTGACCCAGCTGTGGCAACTCAACCCCAACTACGCCGAACTGCTGGCGCGACATATGGATACCTTCAGCCAAGGCACAGCCCCACCCGGCAGCGCCGCCGAACAGGCATTGGGCAACCAGGTGTTGGACCAGTGGCGCAACGGTGCCAACCAGAGCGTGTGCGGCGACATCAACCAAAGCACCCGCGAAAGCCGCTACGACCTGGAGGTCCAGGACACGCTCAGCCTCTCCGACAGCCTGCGCCTGGTCAGTGGCATGAATTACCGCTACGACCGTGCCGACTCCGACACTTACTTCAATGGCACACTGGACGACACTACCTGGCGCCTGTTCGGGCAACTGGAATGGCGCGCCAGTGAACACTGGCTGCTGCAAGGCGGCGCCATGTATGAAGACACGTACTTGAGCGGCAACTCGCTGACACCTCGTGTGGCGGTCAACTACCTGATCAACCCACGCCATGGCCTGCGCGCGGTGTATTCCGAGGCGATCCGCTCACCGGACATGTTCGAGAACAACGTCAACTGGAGTTACCGTGTCACCAATCTCAGCTCGCCGGCCTATGGGCAAAACTCCGGGCAATATTTTGTGGTAACACGCGGCCCCGGCAACCTCGATAAAGAGTTGATGCGCTCCCGAGAGTTGGGCTACAACGGTTTTTTTGCCGACTTGGGGCTCAATATCGACGTGAAGCTGTTCTATGACGAAATCACCGACATGATCAGCTCACCGCTGCGTAACAACCAATACATCGCCAGCAATGCCAACAGCTCGCGCTTCACGGGTGCCGAATCACAGTTCGACTGGCGCATGAGCAACGCCGACCGCCTGCGCCTGACCTATGCTTACGTCGACGCCACCTCCAGCAACCCACGGGACAAGGTGCAAACCGCACGTAACAGCGGCTCGGCCGGCTGGCTGCGTGAATGGGGCCAGGGCTGGTCCAGTGCGTTGTTCTACTATGGCGACGACGCCCTCAACCAATATCGCTTCGAACGGGTCGACATGCGGGTAGCCAAGCGCATTGCCCTGGGCAAAGCCAACGTGGAGCTGGCCGGCATGTTGCAACAACGCCTCGACAGCCAGCCCACGACCTGGGCCGACAACAATTACGACAGTCGCCACGTACTCTACTTCAGCGCGGAGTTAGAGTTCTGACATGGGCGATCTGTCACCGATGACCCACTTCCTGACGATACGGCTGTGGCGTCACGGCCTGCTGCTGGCGTGCCTGCTGCTGGCGCCTTTTGCGTGGAGCGCCGATATCCTGCTGACCGCCGCCGAAGACGGTGCCGGCGTGCAAGCCTTTACCCAGGCGCTTGCCCAGCAGCGCCCCGAAGACCATGTCACCTTCACCCCGCTCAAAGACTTGCCGGCCCCAAGCCAGTTGCCCGCCAGCACCCGCGTGATCCTCCTCGACCTGCCGGGCCTCGACTGGCGCCTGCAGGATGCCCAAGGGCCGCCGACCCTGGTGCTGCGCATCAGCCGCCTGCAAGCGCGTCAACGCCTGGGGAGCACTCATCCGGCCAAAATCAGCCTGCTGTGGAGCGACCCGCCGCTGGCGCGTCAGTTGCAGCTGATTGCCAATATCCTGCCTCAGGCCGAACGCATCGGTGTGCTCTATGGCCCCGACAGCGAGTTCCTGCTGCCTGAGTTAATCCAGTTCGCCAAGCCCATGGGCCTGGAAATCGTCCCCCAGCTCTGGGACAACACCAGTGACAGCCGCCCGCTGCAAACCCTGTTCAAGAACAGCGACGTGCTGCTGGGCCTCGACGACCCGCAGCTCTACAACCCCAAGACCGCCAAAAACCTGTTGCTGAGCAGCTATGCCCAACAGTTGCCGTTGGTGGGGCCCAATGCCGGATTTGTCAGAGCCGGCAGCCTGGCCAGCACCTACAGCGATCAGTCTGATTGGCTCGCTGTCCTGGACCGACTGCTGGACCATCCGCCTGCCAATTGGCCGCGCACGCTTTACCCGGAACACTTCAAAGTCGTGGGCAACCCGCAAGTCGCGCGCTCACTGGGGATCGAACAGGTCAATGAAGCCGCCGTCGCCGCACGCTTGGCCGAAGGAGAAAAACGTCCATGACCCTGCGTCGTCGTTGGGATATCAACACCCGCACCCAGCTCATTACCCTGGGCCCTGCGCTGTTGCTGACCCTGCTGTTAATCAGCTTCTTTACCTTCGTGCGGATCCAGGATCTGCGCCAGGAACTGGACCACACCGGTCAGTTGATCGCCAACCAACTGGCGCCGGCCACCGAGTATGGTGTGATTTCCGGCAACAACGATGTGCTCGACGCCTTGCTCCGCGCCACCCTGGCCACGCCCCACGTGCGCTTCCTGGAGATTCAGGACAGCGCCGAGAACATCCTGGTGTACGTCGAGCAACCCTCTGAGAAACACGACCGGTCATTGTCGGTCAAGGTGTTCCAGGCGCCGATCCGGCTGCAACATATCCAGTTAGGCAGTGACTTTTTCCAGGACAACCTCAACGAACCCAAGGCACCCCGGGCGGATTACCTGGGCCGGGTGATCGTCGGCATGTCCAACGACGCGTTCAGCCAACGCCAGCAAGAAATCCTGTTCAAGGCCGGTATCCTGGCGCTGTTCGCCCTGCTGTTTACCTTCCTGCTGGCACGGCGCCTGGCGGCGAGCCTGTCGCAGCCGATCAGCGCCATGGGGCATGCGGTCAAGGCCATCCAGCAAGGCGACTACAAGACACCGCTGCCGATTGTCGATGACTCCGAACTGGGCGACCTGTCGCGGCATATCAACAACCTGGCCGAGGGCCTTCACCAGGCCAGCCGCGAACAGCAACAGGCCATGGCCCAGTTGATCCAGACCCGCGAAGAAGCCGAACAGGCAAACAATGCCAAGTCGGATTTCCTGGCCATGATGAGCCATGAACTGCGCACGCCGATGAACGGTGTACTGGGCATGCTGCAACTGCTGGAAACCACCGAGATGACCGAGGAGCAGACCGAGTACGCGGCGCTGGCCTCCGAGTCCACCGAACACCTGCTCAAGGTGATCAACGACATCCTCGACTTCTCGCGTATTGAACGCGCCGCGCTGGAACTGGAACATATTCCATTCAACCTGGCCGACCTGATCAGCAGTTGCGCCCAGGCTTTCCAACATATTGCCCAGCAGCGGGGCCTGGCCCTGGAGCTGCCGATCCCCATGGGCATGGACGCCCTGCGCGTACAGGGTGACCCGACGCGTATCCGGCAAATCCTGGTGAACCTGATCGGCAACGCGCTGAAATTCACCGAGCACGGTACCGTTACCGTCGAGCCCCACTGGCAAACCCTGGACCACGAACTGGTCTGGTTCACCTGCACGGTGCGCGACAGTGGCATCGGGATTTCTGCTGAACGCCTGGAATTGATGTTCGACGCGTTCCAGCAGGCCGACAGTTCCATTTCAAGACGTTACGGGGGCACCGGCCTGGGCTTGCCTATCGCCCGTACCCTGGCCGAACGCATGGGAGGCACCTTACGTGCCCAGAGCGAAGAAGGCCGTGGCTCGGTGTTTACCCTGGAAATTCCGTTGGCCATTGACCAACAAAGCCTGCCGGCCATCACCCCGGACGGCACTGGCAAAGCCAGCGCCGGCGATGGGCGCCACGTGTTGCTGGTAGAAGACAACCCGGTCAACCGCACCGTGGTCGAAGCGATGCTGCGCAGCCTGGGCTTTGAAGTCAGCCTGGCCACCGATGGCGCCGAGGCGATCCGCAGCGCCGAAAGCCTGATTTTCACCGCAATCCTGATGGACTGCCGCCTGCCGCTGATCGACGGCTACGAAGCGACCCGGCAAATTCGCCAACTGCCCGGCTGCGCTGACCTACCCATCATCGCCCTCACCGCCAATGCCTTGCAGGGCGATCGCGAAGCCTGTCTGGCGGCGGGAATGAACGATTACCTGGCCAAGCCGTTCAAACGTACGGATTTGCAGAAAATCCTGCAGCGCTGGGTGTGATAGCGCGGCAACATCAGCCAACTGCGACTGGCGTGAAAGACGAAAGTGCGGCAGTCTTAGGCACCCAAACGGACCGATAAACAGGGCCGGTTTAAAATTTCAGTGAACAAGTGTACATTCAGTACCTTAACGCTGTGACTTTCACTACAACGCAATAGTCTATGTGTAGGCTGCCGATATGAGGCGTAAACGCTTCATTCGGTCCGGGAAGATTTGCCCCACCCTGCCGCATGGGATTATTGAGGAGCTCGCATGACCAAACAAAACGCCTTTACTCGGGAAGATCTGCTGCGCTGCAGTCGCGGTGAGCTGTTCGGCCCAGGTAACGCGCAACTGCCCGCCCCGAACATGCTGATGGTGGATCGCATCACCCATATCAGCGAAGAGGGTGGCAAGTACGGCAAAGGTGAATTGGTCGCCGAGCTGGATATCACCCCTGACCTCTGGTTCTTCGCCTGCCACTTCGAAGGTGACCCTGTGATGCCTGGTTGCCTGGGCCTCGATGCCATGTGGCAACTGGTCGGTTTCTACCTCGGCTGGCAAGGTTTGCCGGGCCGCGGTCGCGCCCTGGGTTCAGGCGAAGTGAAGTTCTTTGGCCAGGTCCTGCCGACCGCCAAGAAAGTCACCTACAACATTCAAATCAAGCGCGTCCTCAAGGGCAAGCTGAACCTGGCCATCGCCGACGGTTCGGTGACTGTCGACGGTCGCGAGATCTATACTGCCGAAGGCCTTCGGGTCGGCGTATTCACTTCAACTGACAACTTTTAAGGGTTATCCGCATGCGCCGCGTCGTTATCACTGGTCTGGGCATTGTTTCTTGCCTGGGCAATGACAAAGAGACCGTCACCGCTAACCTGCGTGCAAGTCGCCCTGGCATCCGCTTCAACCCGGAATATGCCGAAATGGGTCTGCGTAGCCAGGTTTCCGGCTCCATCGACCTGCCCCTCGAAGAACTGATCGATCGCAAGATCTATCGCTTCGTCGGCCACGCTGCCGCTTATGCCTACCTGGCCATGAAAGACGCGATCGCCGACTCCGGCCTGAGCGAAGACCAGGTATCGAACGTACGCACCGGCCTGATCGCCGGCTCCGGCGGCGCATCGACCCTCAACCAGATGGAAGCGCTGGACATCCTGCGCGAAAAAGGCGTGAAGCGCGTTGGCCCATACCGTGTCACGCGGACCATGGGCAGCACCGTTTCGGCCTGCCTGGCCACGCCGTTCCAGATCAAGGGCGTGAACTACTCGATTTCTTCGGCATGCGCCACCAGTGCTCACTGCATCGGTACTGCTGTCGAGCAGATCCAGCTGGGCAAGCAGGACATCGTGTTCGCCGGTGGCGGTGAAGAAGAACATTGGAGCCAGTCGTTCCTGTTCGACGCCATGGGCGCGCTGTCTACCCAGTACAACGAAACGCCGGAAAAAGCCTCCCGTGCCTACGACGCCAAGCGTGACGGTTTCGTCATTGCCGGCGGTGGCGGCATGGTGGTGGTCGAAGAACTGGAACACGCTCTGGCCCGCGGCGCGAAGATCTACGCGGAAATCGTCGGCTACGGCGCGACATCCGACGGCTACGACATGGTTGCGCCAAGCGGCGAAGGCGCCATCCGCTGCATGCAGATGGCGATGTCCACCGTGGATACGCCAATCGACTACCTGAACACCCACGGCACCTCCACTCCGGTCGGCGACGCCAAGGAAATGGAAGGCGTGCGTGCGGTATTCGGCGACAAGGCTCCGGCCATCAGCTCCACCAAGAGCCTGTCCGGCCACTCCCTGGGCGCCGCCGGCGTTCACGAAGCGATCTACTGCCTGCTGATGATGGAAGGCAACTTCATGGCGGGTTCCGCCAACATCGAAGAGATCGATCCGGCTGTCGCCGATATGCCGATCCTGACCAAGACCGTCGAGAACGCTAAGATCGACACCGTGATGAGCAACAGCTTCGGCTTCGGTGGCACCAACGCCACCTTGGTGCTGAAACGCTGGCAGGGCAAGTGAGCCCCGCAGGTTGATCGCCTGAAAAAGCCCTGACTGGTTCGGGGCTTTTTTCATTCTGCTACACGGAAAAGCGCGCCACCATCGTATTCAGATCCACTGCCAACCTCGACAGCTCCAGGCTCGCCGCACTCGTCTGATTCGCCCCGGTAGAGGTCTGGTGTGCCAGGTCGCGGATATTCATCAAATTGCGATCCACCTCCCTCGCCACCGCCGCCTGCTGCTCCGACGCGCTGGCAATCACCAAATTACGCTCGTTGATCAGGGTGAACGCCGAGGCAATCTCCTCCAGTGCCGTGCCCGCCGACTTGGCGATCTCCAGCGTCGAACGTGCGCGGCCATTGCTCTGCTGCATCGAGCTGACAGCCTGGTCGGTCCCCTGCTGAATTGCGCCGATCATCTGTTCGATTTCCTGGGTCGACTGCTGCGTGCGATGGGCCAAGGCCCGCACCTCGTCCGCCACCACCGCAAAACCGCGCCCGGCATCCCCGGCTCGCGCAGCCTCAATCGCCGCGTTCAGCGCCAGCAGGTTGGTTTGCTCGGCAATCGAGCGGATCACGTCCAGCACCTTGCTGATGCCGTAGACCTTTTGCGCCAGATCCTCGACCTGGGTCGCATTAGCCGTCACATCCGTGGCCAGGGCCTCAATCGACACCACCGTTTGACGCACCTGCTCACGCCCTTGCTGGGCAAAACGGTCAGACTCGCGTGACGCCTGGGAAGTAGCCACGGCGTTGCTCGCCACCTCTTCCACCGCCGCAGTCATCTGATTGACCGCCGTGGCCGCCTGTTCAATCTCCTGGTTCTGCAGGTGCAGGCCGCGAGTGGCATCCTCGGTTACACAACTGAGCTCTTCGGAGGCAGACGCCAGTTGGCTCGAAGACTCGGCAATGCGCCGGATGGTATCGCGCAGGTTCTCCTGCATCCCCTTGAGGGCCTGCTGCAAGCGCGCTGGCTCATCGCTCCCCGTCACACTGATGTCACCGGTCAGGTCGCCACTGGCCACCCCCTGGGCGACTTTCAGCGACTGCGCCAACGGCAGCACAATGCTGCGCGTCAACCACACCGCCAGCCCGATAGTGATCAGCGCCGTGACGACGATCATGCCAATCACCCAAATGCGAGATTGGCTGAACACGTTTTGCGCCAGGCTCGCGGCCTGGTTGGCGCTGGTTTTATTGAGGTTGGCCAGTTCACGCAAGGTGCCGGTCAGCGCATCAGCGAGTTGATTCATCTCGCCGTTGACCACTTTGGTCGCCTCGTCCAACTGATTCGCCTTGGAAAACGCCATGACCTGCCCCTGGCGTTGCAGGTATTGCTGCTCTTCGACCTTGAAGCGATCGAACAGCGTGCGCTCTTGCGGCAGGACGATCAGCCCCTCATACAGGGTTTGCGCGTGGTGCAGGCCATTTTTGAGTTCGGTGAGTTTCTGCTCATTCTGTGCCAGCGCCTGCGGGTCGCGATTGAGCAGCAAACGCAGGGTCAATGCACGCACCCGTAGCAGGTCTTGGTTCATTTCTCCCACGGCCATCACGCTGGGCAGCCAATTATTCTCCACCTGGTCCGACTGTTGACGCATATTGGCCATCTGCAACAGGGCGAAACCGCCCAAGGCAAACACCATCAATGCCAGCACGCCAAAGCCCAAGCCAGCGCGTGGGGCGATATTCAGACTACGGATACTCATGCCAGGATTCCTTTCGAATGCGCTGCATCCACCTGCAGCAAGTCTCCTGAAAGGTATCGGCCCTTTAGCGAAATTGTGTAAGACGAAAACGTAATATCAAAACGCCTTACGATCGCGTCAAAAACCCGCCGGGAAAAAATGCGGAACGCCGCTCGCCTCGAATGCTCTATAACTGCATGACCTTCTTCCCGCCCCTAGTGAGGTTCACCATGCCTGTTACCGTTAACACCCTGAACCACGATAACTTTCGCCATAGCGTGAATATCAACCACCACGAGCTGTTCACCGACCTGCCCAAGAGCCTGGGCGGCGACGACTCGGCGCCGTCTCCCCACGACTACTTCGATGCCGCACTGGCCTCATGCAAGGCACTGACCGTCAAGCTCTACGCACAGAAGAAAGATATCCCCCTCACCGGCGTCACCGTGGAGGTCAGCCATGACAGCACCGAGGAGCAAAAGGGCAAATACAAGCTCAACGTCAAACTGACCCTCAAGGGCGTGCTCACCGATGCGCAGCGCGATGAGCTGCACCGTGTGGCTGATCGCTGCCCGGTACACAAGCTAATGACCACCGCCGAAATCACCATCGAGACAAAATTATCGGAAGGCGCTTTCAGCCAATAACGCCAACTTCCCGCCGAGCGGGTTATGCTCAGTGTCATCTAACCCGCTCAGACAGGGATGCCCCATGACCGCCCTTACCGTGATCCGCCCTCGAGCCGAAGATGTCGAAGGCCAACCGATCCTGCGTCCGTTGCCGTCTCGCGAATGCCGCAGCGTCGGGCCCTTTGTGTTTTTCGACCACATGCTGCCCACCCGCTATGCCCCAGGAACAGGCATGAATGTTCGCCAACACCCGCATATCGGGCTGTCCACCCTCACCTATCTGTTTGAGGGCGCCTTGCAGCACAAGGACAGCCTGGGCTCTGACCAGGTGGTACTGGCCGGCGATGTCAGCTGGATGACCGCAGGCAGCGCCATCGCCCATGTCGAGCGTACCCCCGAGACACTCAAGGCTCGTGGTTTCAGCCTGCACGGTCTGCAAGTGTGGCTGGCCTCTCCCAAAGACCACGAAACCGGCCCGGGGCACTATAGCCATCATCCAGCGGCGAGCCTGCCGGTCAGCGATAACCTGGGCGTACAGGTCCGCCTGATTGCCGGTCATGGGTTCTGCCTCAAGTCGCCGGTACCGGTGCTGTCGCCCACGTTGTACGCCGACGTGCAGATGTAAACCGCTACCACGCTACTGATCCCCGATGAGCACGAGGAACGCGCGGTGTATGTGCTGGAGGGTGAAGCGCAACTGGACGGTGAGGCACTGGAGGTACATAGCCTGGCGGTATTGCCGGCTGGGCAGGAGATGATGTTGTTTGCCGAGACCGACTGCCACCTGATGCTATTTGGCGGCGCACCACTGGATGGGCCGCGGCGGATCAATTGGAATTTTGTCGCCAGTGACCCAGCGGTGATTGAACAGGCCAGGCAGCGATGGGCGGCCGGGGATTGGCCGACGGTGCCGGGTGAAACTGAAAGAATTGAGTTGCCTGTGAGATAGCGATCGGGGGCAAGCCCCCTCCCACATTTAGATCACCTACGCTTTCAAGTGAGCGCAAGGCGCAGGTGGCACCGACTTTGAAACAGCGTGGCGGCTAAAGAAGGACGCTGGAGCAAAGTGAACGAGGCCTGAAATGTGGGAGGGAGCTTGCCCCGATGACGCCGGAACAGACGCTGAAGATTTAGCCCTTGAACACTTCATCCAGCAAGTTATGCATCGACTGGAAGGCCCGTGCGGCTGTCTTCGCGTCGTACATCATCTTGCCTGGCACATTGGCGTGAGGATCGGTGAAGGAATGCACCGCGCCGCCATAGCTCAGCAACTGCCAATCCACACCCGCCGCGTTCATCTCGTCTTCGAACGCCGGCAATTGCTCTTTGGGCACCAATGGGTCAGAGGCGCCGTGCAGCACCAGCACTGAACCCTTGATGTTCTTCGCATCCGCCGGGTTCGGTGTGTCGAGCGAGCCATGGAACGAAACCGCCGCTTTCAACGGTGCACCGGTGCGGGCCAGTTCCAGGGAGCAGCAGCCACCGAAGCAGAAACCAAAGGTCGCAAGCTTTGATGTATCCACCGCCGCTTCGGTCTGGCCTTGCAGTTGCTCGAGTGCCGCCTGCATACGCTTGTTCAGCAGTGGACGATCATTCTTCAATGGCATCATCGCCGCGCCGGCTTCGTCACCGTTCGAGGGGCGTACCTGTTGACCGTACAGGTCAACGATCAACACCACGTAGCCCTTACTGGCAACGCTTTTAGCGATCGCCTCGGCCCCCGCACTCACCCCCATCCAGTTCGGCGCCATCAGCAGGCCCGGCAGCGGGCCTTTGTGGCTGGCGTCGAACACAAGGCGGCTTTCATAAGACTGACCATCAATCTGATAGACCACGGAACGCACTGTGACTTGGCTCATCATTTACTCCAGTTGAGGTACACAAGAACGAAAAAACCCGCCGAAGCGGGTTTTTCTACAACGGTGTTAAACCGACAGTTCAACCAACAGCTTGTTCAGTCGACGCACATAGGCGGCCGGGTCTTTCAGGCTGTCGCCGGCAGCCAGGGCGGCCTGGTCGAAGAGGATGTGCGACAGGTCGCCAAAACGTTCTTCGCTCTGCTCGCCATCGAGTTTCTCGATCAGCGGGTGAGCCGGGTTGAATTCGAAGATCGGCTTGGAATCCGGAACCTTCTGACCACTGGCCTCCAGGATCTGGCGCATCTGCATGCCCAGGTCTTGCTCACCGATGGCCAGGATCGCCGGGGAATCCGTCAGACGGTGGGAAACCCGCACTTCGCTGACCGCATCACCCAATGCCGTCTTGATCCGCTCAACCAAACCTTCTTTGGCCTTGGCGACTTCTTCGGCTTCTTTCTTCTCTTCTTCGGAGTCCAGGTTCCCCAGGTCCAGGTCACCACGGGCCACGTCGACGAAGGTCTTGCCGTCGAACTCGCTGAGGTAGCTCATCAGCCACTCATCGATGCGGTCGGTCAGCAACAGAACCTCGATGCCTTTCTTGCGGAAGACTTCCAGGTGCGGGCTGTCTTTGACGGCTTCGTACTTCTCGCCGGTCAGGTAATAGATCTTGTCCTGACCTTCCTTGGCACGAGCCAGGTATTCGGCCAACGACACGATTTGCTCAGCGCCGTTGCCCTGAGTCGAGGCAAACCGCAGCAAACCGGCGATTTTTTCCTTATTGGCGAAATCTTCCGCCGGACCTTCTTTCATCACCTGGCCGAAGTTTTTCCAGAAGCCCTTGTATTGCTCAGGCTCGTTCTTCGCCAGTTTTTCCAGCATGTCGAGTACACGCTTGGTCAGCGCAGACTTCATGGAGTCGATAATCGGGTCTTTCTGCAGGATTTCCCGCGACACGTTCAGCGACAGGTCATTGGAGTCGACCACGCCTTTGATAAAGCGCAGGTACAGCGGCAGGAAGGATTCCGCCTGGTCCATCACGAACACGCGTTGTACGTAGAGCTTCAAGCCTTTTGGCGCTTCACGCTGGTACAGGTCGAACGGAGCGCGGGCCGGGACGTAGAGCAGCGAGCTGTATTCCAGCTTGCCTTCGACCTTGTTGTGGCTCCAGCTCAACGGGTTTTCGTAGTCGTGGGCAATATGCTTGTAGAATTCCTGGTATTCCTCATCCGTGACTTCGGTACGAGGACGGGTCCACAAGGCGCTGGCACGGTTGACCACTTCCCATTCCTGGGCAGGTTTCTCTTCGCCTTCGGCCGCTGTTTGCTCTTTCGGCAGCTCGATTGGCAGTGCGATGTGGTCGGAGTACTTCTTGATGATGTTACGCAAGCGCCAGCCATCGGCGAACTCATCTTCACCGGCTTTCAGGTGCAGCACGATACGAGTGCCGCGGTCGGCCTTGTCGACAGTGGCGATTTCAAATTCGCCCTCGCCTTTGGACGACCAGTGCACGCCTTCGCTGGCGTCGAGACCGGCGCGACGGCTGAACACTTCCACTTTGTCGGCAACAATGAAGGCCGAGTAGAAGCCCACGCCGAATTGGCCGATCAGGTGCGAATCTTTCTTCTGGTCACCCGACAGGTTTTTCATGAAATCGGCGGTGCCGGATTTAGCGATGGTACCCAAATGGGTGATCGCATCTTCACGGCTCATACCGATACCGTTGTCTTCAATAGTGACGGTCTTGGCGTCCTTGTCGAAGCTCACACGGATTTTCAGTTCGGCGCCACCTTCCAGCAACTCAGGCTTGGACAGGGCTTCGAAACGTAATTTATCAACAGCGTCAGAGGCGTTCGAGATCAATTCGCGAAGGAAAATTTCCTTGTTGGAATACAGCGAATGGATCATGAGGTGCAGCAGTTGCTTCACCTCGGTCTGGAAGCCCAGGGTTTCCTTTTGAGTTTCCACACTCATCGTCATCAAACTCCAATTGGATGGCAGTGGCCGCGCCCTTGAGGGTTGGCGGCGGGTTGTCATCAAAGTTGGGGGCTAAGACCAGGATTTCAAGGGCGCGACAACGCCTCAATTTTGAAATGTGCACGGGCAGTGGCAATCGGCTCGGCCGGCGTGCTTTGCCAAGCGGTAATCGCCACATTGGCGACTCGCCGGCCCTGGCGCCATACCTGGCATTTGGCGTAGGTGTCGCGAAACTGCCCCGCACGCAGGTAATCCAGGGAAAAATCGATGATTTTCGGCAGGCCCGGAGCGCCGGTAAACACCTGCAAGTGCAACGCCGCCGACAGCTCCATGAAACCGGCGATCACCCCGCCGTGCAGCGCCGGCAAAATAGGGTTACCAATGTTGTCCTTGTTGGCCGGCAGGCGAAACAGCAACTCATCCCCCAGTCGAGTGCATTCGACGCCGATCAGCTTGGCGTAGGGCACCCGATCGAGCAGTGCGTCGTAGTTGCCACGCGCCTGGGCTTGTTCCAGACGGGTCTTGAACCGATGCGTCATGCCTGTTCTCCCTTGATCATACCGCCCAGCCCTTGAGTGCCTGTGAGACGCTTGCCCATGCGCATGAAGGTGCCCACCCCATGGGCGATAGGTTGTTGCGGGTCATCCTGATAGGCGAAGCCGCGGGTGAAGATGACGTCGGCGGTCACTCGGTAGCATTGAGCAAAGCCATAGACCGGCTTATGGGGCTCGGCGGGATGCATGTAGTCGATGCGCAAGTCCAGGGTCGGGCACACCTCGAACTCGGGTAATACGCACAGGGTGGCCATGCCGCAGGCAGTGTCCATCAATGAGGTCAGCGCACCGCCGTGGATCACGCCGGTCCTAGGGTCACCGACGATATGCGGGCCATAGGGCAGGACAAGGGTCATGCCCTCCTCGCTGGCAGCGTGGACCGCCAGGCCGAGTACTTGGCAATGGCGCAGCGCCGAAACAAAACGAGTGGCGCGCTCTAACAGGGGGTTTTCGGTCATTGGTTTTAGACTCTTATTAGTGTGAATCCGGGGTGTAGGGTTCACCAAGGAAAGTTCCTTGGCGAAAAGCTATATATATCTGTGGGATAAAAGGAACTAATACTGGCCCCTTATGCTCGAAAGGCCAGTAGATATCTTCAATAAGGAGAAACACCCCATGCGCAAGACTTTAGCTATTTCCATGATGCTGGCCGCTGCCCTCGGCCTGGCTGCCTGCGACAAGAAATCCGAAGACAAAGCCCAAGATGCCGCTGCACATGCTGAGCAAGCTCAGAAAGACATGGCCAAAGCACAGGATAAAGTGAACGACGCTGCGAAAGAAAACGCCGAAGCTGCCAAAGCTCAGGCTGAATCGAACGAAGCCGCAGCAAAAGAAGCCGCACCTGCCGCACCAGCAGAACCCGCCAAGCCTTAATCCCATGGCGTGAAGCTGCACTGATGCAAAAAGAAAGCCCGCTTACATAGCGGGCTTTACTTTGTCTGCTGATTACCCAGAACGCGAAGTTGGACTGAGCACACCGCTGCACGTCATTAAGAAGGCGCGGTCTCTTTAACGGCTTCCGGCACCGGCATATCGGTTGGGGTATACACCATCACCTGCAAGACATCGGAATGAAACTCGCGCCGGTACAGCACCAGCACGACGCCGCTGCTCATCAACATGAACAACCAGGGGCTGACAAACCAGGCCAGCATGGTCATGCCGAAGTAATAAGCACGCAGACCGAAGTTGAACTGGTTGGCCGCCATGGAAATGACCCGCGCCGCCCGCAAGGCGAACGCCTTGCGCTCCTGCTCCGAGACTTGCCGCTCACCGATCATCGGTGCCGAGCCAACCAGGACCGCCGCGAAGTTGTACTGGCGCATGCACCAACTGAAGGTAAAAAAGGCGTAGACGAACACCAGTGCCAGGCACAGCAGCTTGATCTCCGACATCCCCTGGGACGCCTGCTGCACCATGGGAATGTCCGCCAGCAATGACACGGCCCGCTCGGAAGCGCCCAGTACGGTCAGAATACCGGCGAGGATGATCAGCGTACTGGAGGCGAAGAACGAGGCGTTACGCTCCAGGTTACCGATCACGCTGGCATCGGCAATACGGTTGTCGCGCAGCAACATGCGACGCATCCAGTCTTCACGGTACAAGTGCAGCACGCTGGCCAGGCACGCGGTGTCACGGGCTTTCCAGGTGGCGTAACGGGTATACCCTCCCCAGCAGAGGGCAAACCAGAGCGCAGCCAGCAGGTGGATCTGATTGGTTTCGACGAACGACATGCGGGTCCTTATACACAACAGATGAAGGCAAATACGGCCTGAACCTGTGAGCGCAGCGTTGCTCGCGCCAACAGTTACCGAATTCAAACTCTAGAAGGTTGTTACCTTATAGGCATAAAAAATGCCCCGTATCGATTGATACGAGGCATTTCAGTAACGCGTACAACTGCTCGTTACGCGATGGCTTCGCTGCGCTTACCGAGCATGCGATCAACCACCACGGCCACAACCAGGATCATCACCGACGGTACCAGCCACGCCAGGCCCTGCTCACTCAGCGGCAGGTGCGCCAACTGCTCAGGCATCCAATCCGCCAGGCCCGCGCCCTTGAGCGCATCGATGCAACCAAAGATGAACGACACCAGCATCACCGGGCCAACAATACGCCCCTGCTCCTGCCAGAAATCTTTGCAGAAGCTAAGAGCCACCAGCACGATGCAAGGTGGGTAGATCGCAGTGAGTACCGGGATCGAGAAAGCAATCAGCTTGGTCAGGCCCAAGTTGGATACGAACAGCGAGAACAACGCCAGGATGACTACCAGGGTCTTGTAGGACAGCGGCAGGACACGGCTGAAATACTCGGCGCAGGCGCAGGTCAGGCCAACAGCGGTGACCAGGCACGCCAGCGAGATCAGCACCGCAAGGAAACCACTGCCCAGGGAGCCGAACGTGTGTTGCACGTAAGCGTGCAGTACCGCTGCGCCGTTGCTTGCGCCGGCGGCCACAGCATGGCTGCCCGAGCCCAGGCGGAACAGGCTGATGTACACCAACGCCAAGCCCACGCCGGCAATCAGCCCGGCAATGATCGCGTAACGGGTGATCAACTTCGGCGACTCGACACCACGAGAGCGAATGGCATTGACGATAACGATACCGAACACCAGGGCGCCCAGGGTATCCATGGTCAGGTAGCCATTGATGAAACCTTGGGAGAACGGCGCAGCCACGTATTCCGGGGTCGCGACACCAACGTCACCCACCGGCAAGGCAAAGGCGGCGATGCCGAGAATGGCCAGCGCGATGATCTTCAACGGTGCCAGGAAACGGCCCACGGTATCCAGCAGGCGGCCCGGGTACAGGGAAACGAAAAACACCACCAGGAAGTACACGGAGCTGTAGAGGAACAGCGCCAACGGGCTTTCTCCGGTCAGCGGCGCCAGGCCCACTTCAAACGACACCGTCGCGGTACGCGGGGTGGCGAACAGCGGCCCTACCGCCAGATACGCCGCCGCCGCGAGCAGGCCGCCAGCGATCTTGCCGATCGGGCTGCTCAACGCGTCCATACCGCCGCCGACCTTGGCCAGGGCGATCACAGTGACCACCGGCAAACCGACCGCAGTGATCAGGAAACCCAGTGCCGCCATCCAGACATGTGGCCCGGACTGCAACCCAACGATAGGCGGGAAGATGATGTTGCCAGCGCCCACGAACAGGGCAAAAGTCATAAAGCCCAACGCCAGGATATCCTGGCTTTTCAACACTTTCATTTGAGGAAATACCACACTACTGAATCGGAATTTAGAGAGGGATTCCCTATGGATGAGGGAACTGCTGCCGGCCCTGATGGGGACCGACCGGTCTAGCGCGCAGCTTCCTTTTGGGAGGCGGACGCATAAAGAGGCAGCTAGAGTACAGAATTAGGCTGACAAACGCACTGTTGCAGGGCGAACTGTCCGATAAGCGACATTCAGATGTCGTGTTTTTATAAGAACAGCGACAAGTGGCAAGCTTCAAGCGGCAAGGAAGATTGCATGCTCTGGTCTTGCAGCTTAAAGCTTGCCGCTTACAGCTGCCCTTAAACGCACAAAGGCCACCCGAAGGTGGCCTTTGTGTGGTGAAGCGTCAGCTAAGCGCGAGGCTTACTTGACAGCCCAACCGGTCAGCTCAGCCAAAGCTTTGCCGATGTCTGCCAGCGAACGCACGGTTTTAACGCCTGCGTCTTGCAGAGCAGCGAATTTCTCGTCTGCTGTGCCTTTGCCGCCAGAGATGATTGCGCCAGCATGGCCCATGCGCTTGCCAGCAGGGGCAGTCACACCAGCGATGTAGGAAACAACCGGCTTGGTCACGTGTGCCTTGATGTAGGCAGCCGCTTCTTCTTCAGCCGAACCGCCGATCTCACCGATCATCACGATCGCTTCGGTCTTCGGGTCTTCCTGGAACAGCTTCAGGATGTCGATGAAGTTCGAGCCTGGGATCGGGTCACCGCCGATGCCGACGCAAGTCGACTGACCGAAACCGGCGTCAGTAGTCTGCTTCACAGCTTCGTAGGTCAGGGTGCCGGAACGGGAAACGATACCGACTTTACCTGGCAAGTGAATGTGACCTGGCATGATGCCGATCTTGCATTCGCCTGGAGTGATCACGCCTGGGCAGTTAGGGCCGATCAGGACTACGCCCAGCTCGTCGCACTTAACTTTAGCGTCCAGCATGTCCAGGGTAGGAATGCCTTCGGTGATGCAAACGATCAGCTTGATGCCGCCGAATGCTGCTTCCAGGATGGAGTCCTTGCAGAAAGGAGCTGGAACGTAGATCACGCTGGCGGTGGCGCCAGTGGCAGCTACAGCGTCTTTCACGGTGTTGAACACTGGCAGGCCCAGGTGCTCGGTACCGCCTTTACCAGGCGTAACGCCACCGACCATCTTGGTGCCGTATTCGATGGCTTGCTGGGTGTGGAAACTACCTTGCGAACCGGTAATACCCTGGCAGATAACTTTGGTGTCTTTATTGATCAGGACGCTCATTATTTGCCCTCCGCAGCTTTGACAACTTGTTGAGCAGCGTCGGTCAGGCTGGTAGCCGCGATGATGTTCAAACCGCTTTCTGCCAGTACTTTAGCGCCCAGTTCAGCGTTGTTACCTTCAAGGCGAACAACAACCGGGATTTTAACGCCGACTTCTTTCACTGCACCGATGATGCCTTCGGCAATCATGTCGCAACGAACGATGCCGCCGAAGATGTTGACCAGTACTGCAGCGACGTTGGAGTCGGACAGGATGATCTTGAACGCTTCGGTCACGCGTTCCTTGGTAGCACCACCACCTACGTCGAGGAAGTTGGCTGGTTTGCCGCCATGCAGGTTGACGATGTCCATGGTACCCATGGCCAGGCCAGCACCGTTGACCATGCAACCGATGTTACCTTCCAGGGCTACGTAGTTCAGTTCGAACTTGGCAGCGTGCGCTTCGCGCGGATCGTCTTGCGACGGATCGTGGAAAGTCTTCAGCTTAGGCTGACGGTACATGGCGTTGGCGTCGATGTTGATCTTGGCGTCGAGGCAGTGCAGATCGCCGTCAGCCTTGATCACCAGCGGGTTCACTTCCAGCAGGGCCAGATCGTGATCCTGGAACAGTTTGGCCAGACCGACGAAGATCTTGGCGAACTGGGCAACTTGCTTGCCTTCCAGACCCAGCTGGAAAGCCAGCTCACGACCCTGGAATGGCTGAGCGCCAACCAGTGGATCGATAGTGGCCTTCAGAATTTTCTCTGGGGTTTCGTGAGCGATTTTCTCGATGTCCACGCCACCTTCGGTGGAAGCCATGAACACGATGCGACGGCTCGAACGGTCAACGACAGCGCCCAGGTACAGCTCTTTAGCGATATCAGTGCACGATTCAACCAGGATCTTGGTGACTGGCTGGCCATTGGCATCAGTCTGGTAAGTCACCAGACGCTTGCCCAGCCACTGCTGTGCGAAGGCCTTGGCGTCTTCTTTGCTGCGAACCAGCTTAACGCCGCCCGCTTTACCGCGACCACCGGCGTGGACCTGGGCTTTGACAACCCACTCGCTGCCGCCGATTTTGTCGCAAGCTTCTGCTGCTGCTTCCGGGGTGTCTACTGCGTAGCCCTTGGAAACTGGCAGGCCGTATTCAGCGAACAGCTGCTTACCCTGATACTCGTGAAGATTCATGCTTTTTACCGTCTTCGTTAGGTACTGCGCATTCGGCGCTGCGCTCATTATGAGTGCCGCGCCACCTGTGACTGCTGCTTGCGCAACTTGCTGGGCTCAAGGCCCGTAAAGCTGCGCAAGACTGCGTCCAGCGGATATTCCGCGGTGAGTCTTGCGCGCAAGGCTCACGACGGGCAACTCCGCCGTGGTTTCTTATTATCTCGCTTAGCGCTTCTTCTTGTTGGCGATGTGGATGGCATGGCCATTCACTGCCAACGCGGCTTCGTGCAGCGCTTCGGACAGGGTCGGATGGGAGAAGACCATCATGCCGATGTCCTCGGCACTGGTGCCGAATTCCATACCGATTGCGCCCTGCTGAACCAGTTCTGCTGCGCCAGGGCCAATCACGTGGACGCCCAATACGCGGTCAGTCTTGGCATCAGCGATGACTTTGACAAAACCACCGGTGTCGTTGGCTGCCATGGCACGGCCAGAAGCGGCAAACGGGAAGGTGCCGACGTTAACTTCAACGCCTTCAGCTTTCAACTGCTGTTCGTTCTTGCCGACCCATGCAATTTCCGGGTGGGTGTAGATAACCGATGGGATCAGGTCGTAGTTCATCTGGGTTTTGTGGCCCTTGATGCGCTCGACAACCATGATGCCTTCTTCGGAAGCCTTGTGCGCCAGCATCATGCCGCGAACCACGTCACCGATGGCGTAGACGCCTGGCACGGTGGTAGCGCAGTGATCGTCAACATGCACGTAACCGCGCTCGTCGAGGGTCACACCGCAGTCAGCCGACAGCAGGTCGGTGGTCACTGGACGGCGACCAACGGCGACGATCAGCTTGTCGAAGGTGATGGTCTGCTCGCCATCCTTGTCGGTGTAGGTCACGACCACTTCTTCGCCGTTAACCTTCGAACCGGTCACGCGTGCGCCCAGCTTGATGTCCAGACCTTGTTTGGTCAGGGTTTTCAGCGCTTCTTTGGACACCGCGGTGTCGGCAGCCAGCAGGAACGTGTCCAGGGCTTCCAGCACAGTCACCTGGGAACCCAGGCGGGACCATACCGAACCCAGCTCCAGGCCGATCACGCCAGCGCCGATCACGCCCAGACGCTTAGGAACCGCTTGGAATTCCAGGGCACCGGTCGAATCAACGATCACCTTCTGGTCAACAGGAGCCGGTGGAATGTCGATTGGACGCGAACCTGGCGCCAGGATCACGTTCTCGGCTTCAATAATTTCAACCGAGCCGTCTGGCTTGGTGATTTCAACTTTCTTGCCGGCCAGCAGCTTGCCGTGGCCTTGCAGGGAAGTCACGCCATTGGCCTTGAACAAGGTCGCAACGCCGGAAGTCAGGCCCTTAACGATGTTGGCTTTACGGCCGACCATTGCTGGCACGTCCATGGTCACGCCAGCATGGTGAATACCGTGGATCGCGAAACCGTCTTGGGCTTCGTGGAATTTCCAGGAGCTGTCCAGCAGCGCCTTGGAAGGAATGCAACCAACGTTCAGGCAGGTACCGCCCAGTGCCAGTTTGCCTTCCTTGTCGGTGTACTTTTCGATGCAAGCAGTCGAGAGACCCAGTTGTGCGGCCTTGATCGCAGCAACATAACCGCCAGGGCCAGCACCAATCACTACAACGTCAAATTTCTGTGTCATGAAATAGATCCTCTATTAGCGTCAAGCGTCAAGCCGCAAGCTGCAAGCCAAACTGCGTTTACTTGCAGCTTGCAGCTCGCAACTTGAAGCTGCTCCAATCAAATATCCAGGAGCAAGCGAGCCGGGTCTTCCAGCAGATTCTTGATGGTCACCAGGAAAGTCACGGCTTCTTTACCATCGATCAGGCGGTGATCGTAAGACAGTGCCAGGTACATCATCGGGCGGATCACGACTTGGCCGTTGATGGCCATCGGACGCTGGATGATGTTGTGCATGCCCAGGATCGCAGCTTGTGGTGGGTTGACGATCGGCGTCGACATCATCGAACCGAAGGTACCACCGTTGGTGATGGTGAAAGTACCGCCGGTCATCTCGTCGATGGTCAGCTTGCCGTCACGGGCTTTCTTGCCGAAGCCGGCAATGCCGCCTTCGATTTCAGCCAGGCTCATCAGTTCGGCGTTACGCAGAACCGGTACGACCAGGCCACGGTCGCTGGACACGGCAACGCCGACGTCTGCATAGCCGTGGTAAACGATGTCGCCGCCGTCGATGGAAGCGTTGACTGCCGGGAAGCGTTTCAGCGCTTCGGTGGCCGCTTTCACGAAGAACGACATGAAGCCCAGGCGCACGCCGTTGTGGGACTTCTCGAACAGATCCTTGTACTTCGAACGCAGGGCCATGACTTCGGTCATGTCGACTTCGTTGAACGTGGTCAGCATCGCCATGTTCGACTGTGCTTCAACCAGGCGCTTGGCCACGGTGGCACGTACACGGGTCATCGGTACGCGCTTCTCGGTGCGGTCGCCGGCAGCGAACACAGGAGCAGCGGCAGCCGGGGCAGCGGCCTTGGCAGGCGCAGCAGCCGGAGCGTTTTTCTTGGCTTCAACAGCAGCAACCACGTCTTCCTTGGTCACGCGGCCATCTTTGCCGGTGCCTTTGATGGTGGCCAGGTTGATGCCGTTTTCTTCGGCCAGCTTGCGAGCGGCGGGTGCAGCAATCGCGTCTTCGTCGGCGGCAGCCGGGGCAGCAGCAGAAGCGGCAGCCGGTGCAGCAGCGGCGGCAGGAGCAGCGGCAGCAGCAGTGCCCTCCTCGATCGAACCCAGCACCTGGTTGGACAGGACGGTATCGCCTTCGTTGGCAACGATTGCGCCCAGGACGCCGTCGGCTTCGGCCAACACTTCCAGTACGACTTTGTCAGTCTCGATGTCGACGATCAGGTCGTCACGCTTGACGGCGTCGCCTGGTTTCTTGTGCCAGGTGGCAACGGTGCCATCGGCAACCGATTCCGGGAATGACGGGGCTTTGATTTCGATAGCCATTATCTGTAGGTCCTTAAAATTCGGTTTCAGTCAGCGCGAAGGCGTTAAACAGTGAAAGCATCTTGCAGCAGTTTTTCCTGCTGCTCGGCGTGCATCGACGCATAACCACAAGCAGGTGCAGCAGAAGCATCACGACCGGCATACTCCAGGCCCAGGGCCTTGTTGTGGTTACCGATGCTGCGACGCAGGTGATGCTGGCTGCTGTACCAGGCGCCCTGGTTCATCGGTTCTTCCTGACACCACACCACATGGGTGAGGTTGGTGTAAGGCGCGATGATCTCCATGAGGTCATCTTCCGGGAACGGGTAAAGCTGCTCGATACGCACGATAGCGATGTCTTCGCGGCCTTCGGCACGGCGTTTTTCCAGCAGATCGTAGTAGACCTTGCCGCTGCACAGGATCAGGCGAGTGACCTTGGCGGCGTCCAGTGTGTCGATTTCTGGAATAACGGTCTGGAACGAACCTTCAGCCAGATCTTCCAGGGTCGAGATGGCCAATTTGTGACGCAACAGCGATTTCGGAGTCAGCACTACCAGCGGCTTGCGCAGCGGGCGGATCACCTGGCGACGCAGCAAGTGGTAGATCTGGGCCGGCGTAGTCGGCACGCACACCTGGATGTTGTGCTCGGCGCACAGCTGCAGGTAACGCTCCAGACGGGCCGAGGAGTGCTCCGGACCCTGACCTTCATAACCGTGTGGCAGCAGCATGGTCAGACCGCACAGGCGACCCCACTTGTGCTCGCCGCTGGTGATGAACTGGTCGATAACCACCTGGGCACCGTTGGCAAAGTCACCGAACTGGGCCTCCCAGATCACCAGCGCATTCGGCGTGGTGGTCGAGTAGCCGTATTCGAACGCCAGTACGGCTTCTTCGGACAGGAACGAATCGTACAGGTCGAAACGTGGCTGGCCTTCGTACAGGTGTTGCAGCGGAATGTAGGTGCTTGCGTCTTTCTGGTTGTGCAGAACCGCGTGACGGTGCGAGAACGTACCACGGCCGATGTCCTGGCCGGTCATGCGGATCGGGTGACCTTCGAACGCCAGGGTCGCGTACGCCATGGTTTCGGCGTAACCCCAGTTGATCGGCAGGCCGCCGGCTTGCATCTTCTGACGGTCTTCGTAGATCTTCGCAACCTGGCGCTGTACGACGAAGCCCTCTGGAATTTCCAGTAGCTTGGCGGACAGTTCCTGCAAGGTCTTGAGGTCGAACGAGGTGTCGTGACGCGCAGTCCAGGTGTGACCCAGGTACGGGCGCCAGTCAACGAACAGCTCTTTGTTCGGCTCTTTGACCAGGCTTTTTACTACATGCAGACCATTGTCCAGCGCGTTGCGGTATTCGTCGACTTTCGCCTGAACACGCGCATCGTCAACCACACCAGCCTTGATCAGGCTTTCGGCGTACAGCTCACGGGTGGTGCGCTGCTTGGTGATCTGCTGGTACATCAGCGGCTGGGTGCCGCTTGGCTCGTCGGCTTCGTTGTGACCGCGACGGCGGTAGCAAACCAGGTCGATGACCACGTCACGCTTGAACTGCATGCGGTAGTCGACAGCCAGTTGGGTCACGAACAGCACGGCTTCCGGATCATCACCATTCACATGGAGGATCGGGGCCTGGATCATCTTGGCAACGTCGGTGGCGTACTCGGTGGAGCGCGCGTCCAACGGGTTGCTGATGGTGAAGCCCACCTGGTTGTTGATGACGATGTGAACGGTACCGCCGGTCTTGAAGCCGCGAGTCTGCGACATCTGGAACGTTTCCAGGACCACACCCTGACCGGCGAACGCCGCGTCACCGTGGATGGAAATCGGCAGGACCTTCTCACCGGTGGAATCGTTACGACGGTCCTGGCGAGCACGTACCGAACCCTCGACCACTGGAGAAACGATTTCCAGGTGGGATGGGTTGAACGCCATGGCCAGGTGAACTTCACCGCCGGTGGTCATCACGTTGGACGAGAAGCCCTGGTGGTATTTAACGTCACCGGAACCCAGCTCGACCTTCTTCTTGCCTTCGAACTCGTCGAACAGCTCGCGTGGGTTCTTGCCGAAGGTGTTGACCAACACGTTCAGGCGACCACGGTGCGCCATGCCGATCACAATTTCCTTGGTGCCATAGGAACCGGAACGCTGGATCAGCTCGTCGAGCATCGGAATCAGGCTTTCGCCGCCTTCCAGGCCGAAGCGCTTGGTGCCTGGGTATTTGGTGCCCAGGTATTTCTCGAGGCCCTCGGCCGCGGTCACGCGCTCAAGCAGGTGGCTGCGGACATCGGCGGACAACACCGGACGCCCACGCACGCCTTCCAGGCGATGCTGGAACCAGTGGCGCTGCTCGGAATCGGTGATGTGCGTAAACTCAGCGCCGATGGTGCGGCAATATGTCTGCTGCAACGCTTCGTGAATTTCGCGTAGGCTCGCTTCCTCTTTGCCGATGAACAGGTCGCCGGCACGGAAGGTCGTATCAAGATCGGCATTGGTCAAGCCGTAATGATTGATCGACAGGTCTGCAGGTGCAGGACGCTTCCAGAGCCCCAGCGGGTCAAGCTGGGCCGCCTGGTGGCCACGCATCCGGTAAGCCTGGATCAGTCGCAATACTTCAACTTGCTTCTTCTCATGCTCACTGCTCACGCTGCCGGCGGAAACCGGTTGGGCGCGGCGCTGGTTCTTTGCCAGCAGCACAAACTGATCGCGAATTGTTGCGTGCGATACATCGGTGGCAGCGTTGCCGTCTGAAGACAACGTCTGAAATTTGGTGCGCCATTCTTCTGGCACAGCGTTAGGGTCGTGCAGGTAGAGCTCATAAAGCTCTTCCACATAGGCAGCGTTACCACCTGAAAGATAGCCGCTGTTCCACATGCGCTGCATCACGCTTTCTTGCATGCTTGGTCACCCTCGATTTGGGGACACCACCGGCGAAAACACCGAGTTTGCTTGCAAAAGGCCAAGTGCAGCGACCAAAACAAGCCACTTAGGATCACGCTGATAGTTCGGGTACCAACCCGAATGCCCCTGCTTGTCTCATTTCTTCAAAATAAGAGCTGCGGCTTTGTAAGTCGCTGCTCAAGTTAAAACTACGGCGCCGGTTGAAGCCTGCGCCGTAGCATTTACGGGCACAACGGTCCTGCTTTTACTACAACGTCAGTTACACGCCGCTTTGCAGCAGCATGTTACGGATATGACCAATGGCCTTAGTCGGGTTCAGGCCCTTGGGACATACGTTGACGCAGTTCATGATCCCGCGGCAGCGGAATACGCTGAACGGGTCATCCAGTGAAGCCAGGCGCTCGGACGTCTTGGTATCACGGCTGTCTGCCAGGAAGCGGTACGCTTGCAGCAGGGCAGCTGGACCCAGGAACTTGTCCGGGTTCCACCAGAAGGACGGGCACGAAGTCGAGCAGCAAGCGCACAGGATGCACTCGTACAGGCCATCGAGCTTTTCACGCTCTTCAGGGGACTGCAGACGCTCGATGGCCGGAGCCGGCGTGTCGTTCTGCAGGAACGGCTTAACTTTCTCGTATTGCTTGTAGAAGATGCTCATATCGACAACCAGGTCACGGATAACCGGCAAACCTGGCAGTGGACGAACGATCAGCTTGTTGCCTTTCACCACGGCGGACAGCGGCGTGATGCACGCCAGGCCGTTTTTGCCGTTGATGTTCATGCCGTCGGAACCGCAAACACCTTCACGGCAAGAGCGACGATAGGAGAAACCTTCGTCCTGCTCTTTGATCAGGGCCAGCACGTCCAGCACCATCAGGTCTTTACCACCGGTATCGACCTGGAATTCCTGCATGAACGGCGCAGCGTCCTGATCAGGGTTGTAGCGATAAACACTGACTTTCAACATGGCAGCCACCCTTAGTAAGTCCGAATCTTCGGTTCAAACGTCGGAACCGTCTTCGGCGAGAAGTTCACGGCACGCTTGGTTACGCGCTTGTCACCCGGGAAGTACAGGGTGTGGCACAACCAGTTTTCGTCGTCGCGATCTTCATAGTCTTCACGAGCGTGAGCACCACGGGATTCTTTACGAACCTCGGCGGCGATCGCAGTCGCTTCAGCCACTTCCAACAGGTTTTGCAGTTCAAGGGCTTCGATACGAGCGGTGTTGAACGCCTGGCTCTTATCGTTGATCTTGACGTTGGCGATACGCTTGCGCAGGTCGGCCAACTGGGCGATACCCTTCTGCATGTATTCGCCGGTACGGAATACACCGAAGTAGTTCTGCATGCAGTTTTGCAGCTCGCGACGCAGGGTCGCCACGTCTTCGCCATCGGTACGCTCGTTCAGAGCGTTCAGGCGCGCCAGGGCAGCTTCGATGTTGGCGTCGGTCGCGTCATCGTATTCGATGCCGTCGGTCAGCGCCTTTTCCAGGTGCAGGCCGGCCGCGCGGCCGAATACCACCAGGTCGAGCAGCGAGTTGCCGCCCAGGCGGTTGGCACCGTGTACCGATACGCACGCCACTTCACCGACCGCGAACAGACCATGAATGATCTCGTCCTGGCCTTCGGCGTTCTGGGTGATCGCCTGGCCATGAATGTTGGTCGGCACGCCGCCCATCATATAGTGGCAAGTCGGAACGACTGGAACCGGAGCAACCACCGGGTCAACGTGAGCAAAGGTCTTGGACAGCTCGCAGATGCCTGGCAGGCGGCTGTGCAGGACTTCTTCACCGAGGTGATCGAGCTTGAGCAGTACGTGGTCGCCATTCGGGCCACAGCCGTTGCCGGCGATGATTTCTTTAACCATCGAACGGGCCACAACGTCACGACCAGCCAAGTCTTTGGCGTTCGGAGCATAACGCTCCATGAAACGCTCGCCGTGCTTGTTGATCAGGTAACCGCCTTCACCACGGCAACCTTCGGTCACCAGTACACCGGCGCCGGCGATACCAGTCGGGTGGAACTGCCACATTTCAATGTCTTGTACCGGCACGCCGGCACGCAGTGCCATGCCGACGCCGTCACCGGTGTTGATCAGGGCATTGGTGGTCGAAGCGTAGATACGACCTGCACCGCCAGTCGCCAGAACGGTAGCCTTGGCGCGGATGTAGGTGGTTTCACCGGTTTCGATGCAGATGGCGATCACACCGACGAACTCGCCTTGCGCGTTCTTGACCAGGTCAACCGCGTAGTACTCGTTCAGGAACGTGGTGCCGGCCTTCAGGTTGCCCTGATAAAGGGTGTGCAGCAACGCGTGACCGGTACGGTCGGATGCCGCGCAAGTACGGGCAGCCTGGCCGCCTTTACCGTAATCCTTCGACTGGCCGCCGAATGGACGCTGGTAGATACGACCCTGCTCGGTACGGGAGAACGGCAGACCCATGTGGTCCAGCTCGAACACCGCCGCAGGGCCTTCCTGACACATGTACTCGATAGCGTCCTGGTCGCCGATGTAGTCGGAACCCTTGACGGTATCGTACATGTGCCAGCGCCAGTCATCGTTCGGGTCGGCGGACGCGATGGCGCAGGTGATACCACCCTGGGCCGAAACGGTGTGGGAACGCGTCGGGAACACCTTGGTGATCACGGCAGTCTTGTGACCGCCCTGGGCCAGCTGCAGCGCTGCGCGCATGCCAGCACCGCCGCCACCAATAATGATGGCGTCGAAGGAAATAGTTGGAATGTTAGCCATGAATCAGATACCCCAAAGAATCTGCACACCCCAGACGAAGTAAGCGAACATCGCAACGCCGCATACTGCCTGGAAGAGAAACCGTACTGCTGTCGCGGACTTGCCCAGCGCCATCGGCGTCAGGTAGTCAGTCGCGATGGTCCACATGCCAACCCAGGCGTGAGCGCCCAGGGCTACCAGTGCCAGCAGACTGAAGATTCGCATCGCATTGTGGGAAAACAGGCCGTGCCATTGCTCATAGCCAATGCCCGGGTTTGCGACGAGGTATCCGATCAGGAAAATGAAATAAGCCGCGAGAACGACCGCAGACACACGCTGCGCCATCCAATCATAGAGGCCCGAACGCGAAAGGTTCGTAACGCTGGTTACCATATCCAAACTCCTGCCAGAACGATCAGCACCACGGAAATGGCGATGATGATTTTCGAGCCCAGGCGGCCGCCTTCCAGCGTCTCACCGATGCCCATATCCATGATCAAGTGGCGCACACCGGCTACCAGGTGATACAGCAGAGCGGACAGGAGGCCCCATGCTACGAACTTGGCCAGCGGGCTGGTCAAGCATGCCTTCACCTCGGCAAAACCTTCCTCGGAACCCAGGGATTTGCTCAATGCATAAAGCATGATGCCCAAGCCCAGGAACAGGATGATGCCGGAAACACGGTGCAGGAACGACGTAACGCCGGTGATGGGGAGTTTGATGGTCCTTAGGTCTAGGTTTACAGGTCGTTGGCTATTCACGGCTTTTTTTCACACTGAAGAGCCCCTAACAATCAGGGCAAAGTTGTTGGGGAGTGCACTGGTCAGGTAAGCACCACCCAGGGAGTGCGACCCCCAATGAAAGCAAGCCCAAAAGCCCTTGGCGGTCGGTGGCCGAGTATAGACAGTTAGGTTACTAATGACAACGCGCACACCTCACCCTAATAGCTGATTGCGCTGGCGGGATAAAAGGCGTAAATGGCAGTCAATTTCGAGGAAAAAGTACGGTTAAAGCCTTCTGGAGCAAGACTTTAGGCAAATTGACATCTGAATTTATCTCACTATAGTGGTGCGGGCCCTGCGTGGGGGGTCTGTCTGATGATTTGAAGCATAAATAGGAGGCCACATGGCTGACAAAAAAGCGCAGTTGATCATCGAGGGCGCAGCCCCCGTCGAGCTGCCCATTTTAACCGGCACCGTTGGTCCCGATGTTATCGACGTACGGGGCCTGACGGCCACGGGCCGTTTCACATTCGACCCAGGCTTCATGTCGACCGCCTCTTGCGAGTCGAAGATCACCTATATCGATGGTGACAATGGCATCTTGCTGCACCGCGGCTACCCGATCGAGCAACTGGCTGAGAAGTCGGACTACCTGGAAACTTGCTACCTGCTGCTAAATGGCGAACTGCCAACAGCCGAGCAAAAAGCCCAGTTCGTCAGCACCGTGAAGAACCACACCATGGTTCACGAGCAGTTGAAGACCTTCTTCAACGGCTTCCGTCGCGACGCCCACCCGATGGCCGTCATGTGCGGCGTGGTTGGCGCCCTGTCGGCCTTCTATCACGACTCCCTCGACATCAATAACCCGCAACATCGCGAAATTTCCGCGATTCGCCTGGTCGCCAAGATGCCGACCCTGGCAGCGATGGTTTACAAGTACTCCATGGGCCAGCCCATGATGTACCCGCGCAACGACCTGACGTACGCGGAAAACTTCCTGCACATGATGTTCAACACCCCGTGCGAGATCAAACCGATCAGCCCGGTGCTGGCCAAGGCGATGGACAAGATCTTCATCCTCCACGCCGACCACGAGCAGAACGCCTCCACCTCCACCGTACGTCTGGCCGGTTCTTCGGGTGCCAACCCGTTCGCCTGTATCGCCGCCGGTATCGCCGCACTGTGGGGCCCTGCCCACGGCGGTGCGAACGAAGCCGTATTGACCATGCTCGATGAAATCGGTGATGTCTCGAACATCGACACGTTCATCGCCAAGGCCAAGGACAAGAACGATCCGTTCAAACTGATGGGCTTCGGTCACCGGGTCTACAAGAACCGCGACCCGCGCGCCACCGTGATGAAGCAGACCTGCGACGAAGTGTTGAAGGAACTGGGCATCAAGAACGATCCGCAACTCGAACTGGCCATGCGCCTGGAAGAGATCGCCCTGACCGACCCGTACTTCATCGAACGCTCGCTGTACCCGAACGTCGACTTCTACTCGGGGATCATCCTCAAGGCGATCGGCATTCCAACCAGCATGTTCACCGTGATCTTCGCCCTGGCGCGGACCGTGGGCTGGATCTCCCACTGGAAAGAAATGCTCTCCAGCCCGTACAAGATTGGCCGTCCGCGCCAGCTGTACACCGGCTACGAGTCGCGTGACATTACCCAGCTGGAAGATCGGCACTAAATCCCAGCCCAATAAAACGGCCTCTTGATGAGGCCGTTTTTTTTGGCTGGGATTTAGTGAGCTGCAAGCTTCAAGCTATAAGCCGCCAGCAAAAAAATGTGGGAGGGGGCTTGCTCCCTCCCACATGTTGACCGAGTCAGGCGCCGGTTTTTGGTACTCGCCCATCTGATGCGGGGGGCTGGCCGGTCAAGCAGTACTTCATCATGCTGCTGTCGTTGGTGGTCTAACAGGCACACCGCAAAACAAATGTGGGAGGGGGCTTGCCCCCGATAGTGGTGGATCAGCCAACTTGTTCTTAGCTGACCCACTGTAATCGGGAGCAAGCCCCCTCCCACATGCTGACCGAGTCAGACGCCGGTTTTTGGTACTCGCCCATCTGATGCGAGGGGCTGGCTGGTCAAACAGTACTTCAGCATGCAGCTGTCGTTGGTGGTCTAACAGGCACACCGCCAAAAAAATACCCCTGCATCTCTACAGGGGTATCTCTCTACACAGCACTGCTTGCAGCTTGTAGCTTAAAGCTGCTTCAGTGCTGTACTGCCCCACTCGCCCCCAGGCCAGTCTGCGAACGCACAAACTGCGGGAAGTACAGCGCACGCTCTTTCTCTGCCGCCGCCGACTTGTCGGTGATGGAGAAGAACCAAATGCCGATGAACGCAATGATCATCGAGAACAGCGCCGGGTACTCGTACGGGAAGATGGCTTTTTCATGGTGAAGGATCGAGACCCAGATGGTCGGGCCCAGGATCATCAGGCCCACGGCACTGATCAAGCCCAGCCAGCCGCCAATCATCGCACCGCGGGTGGTGAGGTTTTTCCAGTACATGGAAAGCAGCAACACCGGGAAGTTACAGCTGGCGGCAATCGAGAACGCCAGGCCGACCATGAACGCAATGTTCTGGCTTTCGAACAGGATACCCAGGCCGATCGCCAGGACGCCCAAGGCGATGGTGGTGATCTTCGATACGCGAATCTCATCCTTTTCGTTGGCCTTGCCTTTCTTGATCACGCTGGCGTAAAGGTCATGGGACACCGCTGACGCGCCGGCCAGGGTCAAGCCGGCAACCACCGCGAGGATGGTGGCAAATGCCACGGCCGAGATGAAGCCCAGGAAGATACTGCCGCCTACCGCGTTGGCCAGGTGCACCGCCGCCATGTTGTTGCCGCCCAGCAAGGCGCCTGCCGCATCCTTGAACGCCGGGTTGGTGCTGACCAGCAGGATCGCGCCGAAACCGATGATAAAGGTCAGGATATAGAAGTAGCCGATGAAGCCCGTGGCATACAGCACGCTCTTGCGCGCTTCCTTGGCGTCGCTGACGGTGAAGAAACGCATCAGGATGTGCGGCAGGCCGGCGGTACCGAACATCAGTGCCAGGCCCAGGGAGAACGCGGAGACCGGGTCTTTCACCAGGCCACCGGGGCTCATGATCGCCTCACCCTTAGGGTGAACCTTGATCGCCTCGGAAAACAGCATGTTGAAGTCAAAGTTAACGTGCTTCATCACCATCAGCGCCATGAACGAGGCACCGGACAGCAGCAGCACGGCCTTGATGATCTGTACCCAGGTGGTCGCCAGCATGCCGCCGAACAGCACATACAGGCACATCAGGATGCCGACCAGGATCACCGCCACATGGTAGTCCAGGCCGAACAGCAGTTGGATCAGCTTGCCCGCCCCGACCATCTGCGCAATCAGGTAGAACGCCACCACCACCAGCGAACCACAGGCCGACAGGCTGCGGATCTGGGTTTGCCCGAGGCGATAGGACGCCACGTCGGCAAAGGTATATTTGCCCAGGTTACGCAGGCGCTCGGCGATCAGGAACAGAATGATCGGCCAGCCCACCAGAAAGCCGATCGAGTAGATCAGGCCGTCATAGCCAGAGGTGAACACCAGCGCGGAAATCCCCAGGAAGGACGCCGCCGACATATAGTCGCCGGCAATGGCCAGGCCGTTCTGGAAACCGGTGATCTTGCCGCCCGCGGCATAGTAGTCAGCTGCCGACTTGTTGCGCTTGGAAGCCCAGTAAGTGATACAAAGAGTGGCACCGACAAATACGACGAACATCACGATGGCCGAGACGTTCAGGGGTTGCTTGTGCACTTCACCGGTCAATGCGTCCGCCGCCCAAAGAGCCGGGGCAAACAGCGAAGCGCCGAATACAGCCAATAGACGCCGGATCATTGCGCAGCCTCCTTGAGAATCGCATTGTTCAGGTCGTCAAATTCACCATTGGCCCGGCGCACATAGATAGCGGTCAGCACGAAAGCGGACACAATCAGTCCGACGCCCAGGGGAATACCCCAGGTAATCGAGGAACCGGGGCTGATTTTGGCCCCCAGCACTTGTGGCCCGTAGGCAATCAACAGGATGAAAGCGGAGTAAAGCCCTAGCATGATCGCCGAGAGAGTCCAGGCGAATCGTTCCCTTTTTCTCACCAGCTCCTTGAAACGCGGGCTGTTTTGAATCGAGAGGTAAATGCTGTCGTTCATTGTTTTTATCCTCGCAGCACAGCTTTTTTATTATTGGAACGTATCCACTGTATGCGGCTGCGGAACAGGTTCCAGACGACCTTAGTATTAGAGGGAGTGTAGCGAGGGATTGGGAGGGCGCAGAAACATTTGCGGGTGACAAAAAAGAATGTGGGTGGGCGCTTGCCCCGAGTGCGGTGGACGCGTCAGACCACTAGCGACTGACACACCGCTATCGGGAGCAAGCCCCCTCCCACAGGGGGTTGCATCAACGGGAGAGGGATTATTTAGCGGTCCATTCGGCTACGCGTTCAGGGTGCTTGGCAACCCAGTCCTTGGCCGCAGCTTCAGGCTTGGCGCCCTCTTGGATCGCGAGCATGACTTCACCGATTTCATCCTTGGAAGCCCACTGGAATTTCTTCAGGAAGGCAGCGACTTCCGGCGCTTTCTTCTCCAAGCCCTTGCTGCCGATGCTGTTGACGGTTTCAGCAGCGCCATAAACCCCTTTTGGGTCATCCAGGAAACGCAGTTTCCACTTGGCGAACATCCAGTGTGGCACCCAACCGGTAACCGCGATGGACTCCTGCTTGTCTTCGGCGCGGGTCAGTTCCGCGATCATGGCGGCGCCCGAACTGGCTTGCAGCTTATAGTCCAGGCCATAGGCTTTGATCGCTTCGTCGGTCTTGAGCATCACCCCTGAACCGGCGTCGATACCCACGATCTTGTTCTTGAAGGTGGTGTCGGTCTTGAGGTCTTCGATGGACTTGGCCTTGACGTACTCCGGCACGATCAGGCCGATCTTCGCATCCTTGAAGTTGGGGCCGTAGTCGACCACCTTGTCCTTGTTCTTGGCCCAGTATTCACCGTGGGTCACGGGCAGCCAGGCAGAGAGCATGGCGTCGAGCTTGCCGGTGGCCACGCCTTGCCACATGATCCCGGTGGCAACCGCCTGCAGTTTCACGTCATAACCGAGTTTCTCCTTGATCACCTCGGCCGCCACATGGGTGGTGGCAACGCTGTCGGACCAACCGTCCACGTAACCGATGCTCAGGGTTTTGCTGTCGGCGCTGGCCAGTGTGGAGCTCATCGCAACTACCAGAGTGGCAACTGCGCCCAAGAGTCGTCGCATCTTCATCGTACTTCCCCGAAAGTGCTGCGCCCGACGGATGCCGAGCGACGTCAACCTGTTCTTATGTGGTGCACCGCGCCCCCTTCACGCGCCTCGATCACAGTGATCCGCCGCCAGTGGAGTGCTGACACTTCGATCATCAACCTGCCGGGGCCCGGGACCTGCTCTGGCTACGACCTTGGGTAAGCAAGAAACGACATCACAACGCCAGTAGGACGATTTGTAGGACTTGGCGCCAAAATCCCGCCCGGACTTTGCATGTCAAGATTATGCAGCCCCACTGGGACGGGGAAAATCCGGGTAAGATGCGCGCCTTTGCTCTTCCAGATAAGCCGACCATGCCCGCGAATGCCCGCTTCCCTGCCCTGCCCTATTTCTTCGCCCTGATCCTCGGCCTGCTGGCCCTTGTCGGCTATTGGTACGGCCTCGGCCGGCCGGTGGTGTTGCCGGACGTCGCCAGCGCCAGCCACAAAATGCAATGTGCGTCCTACACGCCGTTCGACAAGGACCAATCCCCCTTCGACCAGCCGTTCAAGCTGCGCCCCGAACGCATGGACGCCGACCTGGCCTTGCTGGCCACCCGCTTTGAATGCATCCGCACCTACTCCATGACCGGCCTGGAAGCCCTGCCCGACCTGGCGCGCAAGCATGGCTTGAAGCTGATGATCGGCGCCTGGGTCAGCAGCGACCCGGTGTCCACCGAAAAAGAAGTCGACCAACTGATCGCCTCGGCCAATGCCAACCCGGACGTGGTCACTTCGGTGATCGTCGGCAACGAAGCGCTGCTGCGCAAGGAAGTCACCGCCAAGCAACTGGTGACCCTGATCCATAAAGTCAAAAGCCATATCAAGCAGCCGGTTACCTATGCCGATGTCTGGGAGTTCTGGTTGAAACACCCGGAAATCGCCCCGGCAGTCGACTTCCTGACCATTCACCTGCTGCCGTACTGGGAAGATGACCCCTCCGGTATAGACCAAGCGCTCAAGCACGTCGGGGATGTACGCCAGACCTTCGGCAACCAGTTCGCGCCCAAGGACATACTGATCGGCGAGACCGGCTGGCCCAGCGAAGGTCGCCAACGCGAAACCGCCGTGCCGAGCCGCGTCAACGAGGCCAAGTTCATGCGTGGTTTTGTCGCCATGGCCGAAGCCAATGGCTGGCACTACAACCTGATCGAAGCCTTTGACCAACCCTGGAAGCGCGCCAGTGAAGGTGCGGTCGGCGGTTATTGGGGCCTCTTTGATGCAGATCGCCAGGACAAGGGCATCCTCGCCGGCCCCGTGACCAATGTGCCGTACTGGCCACTGTGGCTGGGCGTGGGCGGAATCATCCTGCTCGGCACCCTGGCGCTGGGCGGCCGCGTGCGCAGCACGCGCTCGGCCATGCTGCTGCCACTGCTGGGTGCAGTGGCGGCCTGCTCGATCGGCACCTGGGCGGAACTGACCCGTGTGACTGCACGCTTCAACGATGAGTGGGTGTGGGCCGGTTTGCTGGTGGTGCTGAACCTGCTGGTACTGAGTCACGCCGCCCTGGCCCTCAGTGCCCGCGACGGTTGGCGCGAGCGTGCGTTCAACTGGCTGGAGCAACGTGCAGGCTGGCTGGTGGCAATCGCAGGGTTTGCGGGGGCCGTGATGATGTTGGCGCTGGTGTTTGACCCACGCTATCGCAGCTTCCCAAGCGCGGCGTTGGTACTGCCGGCCCTGGTGTATCTGGCGCGCCCGGTGAGCGGGCCGCGTCGGGAAATCGCACTGCTGACCTTTATCATCGGGGCCGGCATTGCGCCGCAGTTATACCGTGAAGGGTTGTTGAACCAGCAGGCGTGGGGTTGGGCGCTGGTCAGCCTGCTCATGGTCGCAGCCCTGTGGCGTTGCTTACGGGTGCGCAAGGCTTAGGACTGCTATCGCAGGCAAGCCAGCTCCCACAATGTGGGAGCTGGCTTGCCCGATGGGGCCCGATCAGGCGCCCCGCGGCTTCCTGACCAACCGCAACCCGGCAATCACCACCGCAAACACCGCAAACGTGGTGTTGTACAACGCCAGCGCCGGCAACCCGAACACCATCCCCAGCACAGCCAACGCCCAGCCCGCACGCCCGGGTACAAAAAACCCCAGGACCGAAGTCACCAGCGCCGCCCAGCCCATCACCTTGAAGTGAATCAGCAAGCCGAGGTTCGAACGCAGTTGGCACTCCCAGCGGCTGGCCTCATCGACACAGATGCCGACCCATTGCCCATCCTCCATGAAGCCGTAACGGGCACCATAACTGGCGGCCAGCCATAACGGCAGGGCAATAAGCAGCAGGACAAGCGGCAAACGACGGGACATGGGGCACTCCGATAGGCAAAAACGGCGCTCAGCTTAATCCCACGGCCAGCGTTAGCAAGATGCACGCGCAGATATCTATTCACCAAAGCGTCGCAAAGTGTATCGTCTGGGTACTATTACCTCGACTCCGCCGTTTTTTCCGACTTTTCGTGCCGAAAGCTGGCACTTCGGTGGCAACGCGGTGGTCATAGCCTGCGAACTTCATTCAGCACGTTTCCTCTTAGGGATTAAGTCATGCTCCGTTCCTTGCGCTGTGCTGCCTTACTGGGCAGCCTTTTTTTGAGTGCGTCAGCACTGGCGGTCGACATCGACCAAGCCACCTATGGCTTCCCTTTGACCAACCCGTTCGAAGCGACCATCGCCACCACCCCGCCCGACCTTCGGCCTAAATTGCCGACCGAGGACGAGATCAACCAGTCCGACTACACCTTGAATATGCGCCCCGAGCGCGAATTCAGCCTGCCGGACAACTTCTGGGCGGTGAAGAAGCTCACCTACCGCATCGCCAAGCAGGACCGCGCCGCGCCGCTGATCTTCCTGATCGCGGGCACCGGCGCACGCTTTGACAGCAGCATCAACGAATACCTGAAAAAACTCTATTACCAGGCCGGCTACCACGTGGTGCAACTGTCGTCGCCCACCAGCTTCGACTTCATCAGCGCCGCCTCGCGCTTCGCTACCCCGGGCATCACCCAGGAAGACGCCGAAGACATGTACCGCGTGATGCAAGCCGTGCGCGCGCAGAACGCCTCGCTGCCAGTCACCGACTTCTACCTCTCCGGCTATAGCCTCGGTGCCCTGGACGCGGCGTTTGTCGCCAAACTGGATGAGACCCGCCGCAGTTTCAACTTCAAGAAGGTGCTGCTGCTCAACCCGCCGGTCAACCTCTACACCTCGATCACCAACCTCGACAAGCTGGTACAGACCGAGGTCAAGGGCATCAACAACACCACCACGTTCTATGAGCTGGTGCTGGCCAAGCTGACCCGCTATTTCCAGCAAAAGGGCTACATCGACCTCAACGACGCCCTGCTCTACGACTTCCAGAACTCCAAGCAGCACCTCTCCAACGAACAGATGGCCATGCTGATCGGCACCTCGTTCCGCTTCTCGGCGGCCGACATCGCCTTCACTTCGGACCTGATCAACCGCCGGGGCCTGATCATTCCACCGAAATACCCGATCACCGAAGGCACCAGCCTCACGCCGTTCCTCAAACGTGCGCTGCAATGCGACTTCGACTGCTACCTCACCGAACAAGTGATCCCGATGTGGCGCGCCCGCTCCGACGGCGGCAGCCTGCTGCAACTGGTCGACCAAGTCAGCCTGTACGCCCTCAAGGACTACCTGCACGACAGCCCGAAAATCGCCGTGATGCACAACGCCGACGACGTGATCCTCGGCCCTGGCGACCTGGGCTTCTTGCGTAAAACCTTCGGCGATCGCTTGACCGTCTATCCGCTGGGCGGCCACTGCGGCAACCTCAATTACCGCGTCAACGCCGACGCCATGCTGGAGTTCTTCCGTGGCTAAATATCTTCTGCTGCTCGCCGCTCTGATGTGCGCAGGCGTCGCCAATGCCGACAACAGCAAGGCCCATGAACCGACCAAAATCGATGCCGACGGCTTCAAGGAGCCGCTGAGCAAGCTCAAATTCAACCCAGGCCTGGACCAGCGTGAGTTCGAGCGCTCGTCGTTGACGGCGCTCAACGTGTATGACCCGCTGGAGTCGTGGAACCGCCGCGTGTACCACTTCAACTACCGGTTCGACCAATGGGTGTTCCTGCCGGTGGTCGACGGTTACCGCTACGTCACGCCGAGCTTCCTGCGCACCGGCGTGAGCAACTTCTTCAATAACCTGGGTGACGTGCCCAACCTGTTGAACAGCCTGCTGCAGCTCAAGGGCCATCGCTCCCTGGAAACCACCGGGCGCCTGCTGCTCAACACCACCATCGGTGTCGCCGGCCTGTGGGACCCGGCCACAGCCATGGGCCTGCCGCGCCAGAGTGAAGACTTCGGCCAGACCCTGGGCTTCTATGGCGTACCCGGCGGTGCCTATCTGGTGCTGCCGATCTTCGGTCCGTCGAACCTGCGTGACACCACCGGCCTGATCGTCGACTACGGCGCCGAGACCGAGATCAACTTCCTCAACGTCTCCAAGGTCAGCGAAAACCACCCGGAAATCTGGGCCCTGCGCGCAGTCGACAAGCGCTACCAGACCAGCTTCCGCTATGGTCAGATGAACTCACCTTTCGAGTATGAAAAGGTGCGCTACATCTATACGGAATCGCGCAAGTTGCAGATCGCCGAGTGACCCTCTTGAGGAGCCGGCTCGCCGGCTCCTACGCCCCAACGTTCAAATCGGTGCCCCTCAGGCACCACGTGCGCCAGGTAAACCGCAGTTGCAACACCGCCGCCCTGGCCATTTCCCGGTCCTGCTCCGCCAGCGCCAGTGGCCGCTCAAGTGCCTCCAGCAGTTCAGCACTGGGTGCATCCAGCAACGTCGCATTTGTACTGCTCGGCCCAGCGTGCCTGAGCGCCGCCGCCAACTGCCGTAGATAACCATCACGCATACTCGCCAGCGAACCCTCGCTACGCGACAAGCTCGCGCGCAATTCCAGCAACTCATCGCCCAGGTCCAGCCCCAGCAAACCGTTGTCCCAATGGGTGCGACGATCAGCAGGCAACGCTTGGCTGTAGCGGGACAGACGAATCAAACGATCCGCCATCCGCCCGCCAAACCAGCTTTCGGCCTGCTCCAAAGGGCGAGACGTCAGTTGCGCCAAGTCGAACAACGATGCCTTGAACATCCGCCGATAGTGATGCTCGCCCGGGTTAAGCTGGATCAGCCGAAACACCAGCACTGCAATCCCGACGCCCACCAGGGTCGCGATGGCCTTGTTCAGAAAGGCGGCGATGTCATAACTCATCAGATTGCTGGGTCCTACATTGTTGACGAAGAAGATGCAAAACGCAGACGCGGTGGCTGCCAGTTTGACCCGGCGCATGCACAACGAAGCGAAAAACAGCGGCACGCCCAATGCCACACATAGCAGTGGGAACGCATCAAAACCGGGTAACAAGGCAAAGCGCACAACACCGGCCACCGGGATCGAGAGCGCAATGCCTTTGAGAAAATTAAGACTGGACGCCGAAGGGTTTTCCCGCGCAGCAAACAAGCTCAATACCACGCCACAGATTGATACTGCGCCCAGCCCCGAGGGCCAGGCGGTAAACATCCAGAACGCAGCGACAGCCAGGAAAGCCAAGGCGCTGCGCAACCCACCGAGGACACCCTGCTCGATATCCCGATGCCAGGACATGGCCCCTGGCGCACCGGGTGGCACCCTGCCCGCTTCGACGGCTGCCAGGGTCAGTTCGCCCAGGTCAATCAAATGCAGGACCTGAGCCAACTGCGCCAGACAAAAGTGCACCTGCGGGTTCAAGCGCGGATCGTCCAACGCCAGCCTGAGGCGACGTGACAGTTCGGGCAACTCCGTGTGCCGCTCCTGCTGCAACACGGCCGCCACTTCGTCCACCCAAGGCGCAACAAGGGTCGTCTCTTCCAACATCATTCGTTGACGGGCTACACCGCGCGCTGTGCGCAACAGGCCCAGCAAATCTCGACTGAGCACCCGTAACGCCTGGGAGCGACGCCGCCCCTTGGGGCCCTCAAACCAGGCATGGTCGCGCTGGGCGTCCACCGCGACCAGACGGCCCAGCGCGTCGAGCAAGCCTTTGCGCTGATCGCTCCCCAGCAGCTCTGACGCGGCGGCGCGCAGGCCGGCCTGCCAGGCCGCCCGGCCTTGAGCGGCCAATGTGTGCTCAATCCGGCGCGGCCATAAGAGGGTGCTGGCGATGGAGGCGCAGATGATCCCCAAGCTGATTTCCTGGCAGCGCGCCACCGCCTCATCGAACACACCCAGCGGTGCCGCTGTCGCCGGTAACGCAATAATTGCCGTGGTGTAGCCCGCCAGCACAAAGCCATAGGACGCGTGATTACGCAGCAGCGACGCCCCGGTGGTGCAGAACGCTAGCCACAGCGCCATGCACAGCAGGAACAGCAAAGGCGCCTGGCCGAAAAAGCCGATCATCACGACCGAAGCCACCGCGCCGACAAAGGTGCCTAGCAACCGGTAAGCGCCCTTGGCCAGGACCATGCCGCTGGTGGACTGCCCGACGATAAACACCGTGGTCAGGGCCCATTGCGGCTGCTGCAAGTCCAAGCCAAAGGCCAAATACAAGGCGACCCCGCCGGCGATCATGTTGCGCAAGGCAAACAGCAGATCAGCACGCGAGGGCGCCAGGGTGGCTTGCCAGAAATCAGGGAGTTGAACCGTGGAAAGCTTCATTCAGTGCGCACATAGATAGCAAGCTAATGATTAGCATCGTATCTATATTCCCGGCGAATGCCAATCCGCAATTCTCTCCGCATCCTGACCGTCCCCGCGCCCCGACGATAGGTCAGGGCCACGTCCCCAGCCTGGAAGCAAACCTGTCAAAAAGTTTAAACACCGGGGAAAACAGCGAAAGGTGGCCGCGCACAGAATAGCCAAAACCCGGGTGCTGCTAACAACGCCACTCAACACCTTTCAGCACTCGCCGCGGCTCCAGAAATCGGAACAATTTTTTCACGCTATCGGCCAGTTCACGCAACCGGCAATCGAGGTACCAGATGATGACAGGACAGCAGGCGGCAAAATCGACCTATAGCATTGTGTTGGTTAACTATAAATCTCTTGAACTTACCAAGACCTGCCTGGCTTTTCTGAGGGACGCCTTGCAGGGCGAAAACCCACCTGTCTTTGTCGTCGACAATAACTCTGGGGATGCCAGCACTGACTACCTGCGTACAGTGAACTGGATCAACCTGATTGAGCGTAAACCTGAACGCCGTGAAGCGGGGAATATTGCCCATGGCCGTGCGCTTGATCTTGCACTGGGCAAGGTTGAAACCGAGTACATATTTCTATTGCATACGGACACGTTCATTTATGACCCTGATATTTTCGCCCTCATGATCAGCCAGTGCACCGCCCAACGCGACGTCGCCGCCGTTGGATGTGTGGAGCAACTCGATCGAGGCTTCATTCGCTCTGCCTGGCGCGTGACATCACGGTTTTTCAAGCACTACACCCGTCGCAGCCTGCTTGCATTGGGTGTCAACGCGCGGGCACCGAAGCCCTATAGAGAAACTCACTTAAAGAGCTTTTGTACGTTATGGAATGCACGCCTGATCAAACGTCATGGCTTCCATTTTCAAATGGATGGGCGCAACCCAGGCTATGAACTGCAAGATAGAATGACCGCCCTCAATTACAAGATCGGGCTTTTATCACCGCGCAAGATGTTCCGCTACCTGGATCATATTCAAAGCGGAACGGTGTCGGCCATGGGCGGTTATTCGACCGACCATCGAAGAGTCAAAATGTACAATCAGCTGACCGAGGAAAGACCATTAGCGGTTCATGCTGTGGGTGCAAAACCCACGCTGGGATCATTAAAACAGGCATGACGAAGGCGGATTGCTGCAGGGAGGCTCCCCTGGCTCAACTGCCCCTGGGTATCGCGCAAGTTCTGTTCGGCCTGCAACAACACCAACTGCTGGGTCAACACCGCCTCTTGGCTGACAGTCCCGGCGCGCAATTGCGCCTCCTGGCTACCGAACAGTTGCTGGTTGCGCTGGTAAACCTGCTGGAAAGCATCGGCCTGGGCCTGCAAATTGTCGTCTGCTTTTCTCCACGGTTTCTCACTCACGAAAGCCGAAATCAGGATGACGCGATGCGGCTTTGCACCCCATCACTGACCTGAACTCTAGCAGCGCGATCCACGTCTGCCTGTACCACTGCGAATGCGTTCAGCATCAAGACAGACAAAGTCAGCTGTAACGCCCGGAGTGCAAGGGTTGCGGCGAGATTCTTGAGCGCTGCGCAAAGCCGGTGCTACCATGCCCGACCGCCAGTCTTGGCAAGGAACAACTGGGTTTATGAGCACCATTCGCGAGCGCAACAAAGAAAAGATCCTGCGGGCGGCGAGCGAGGAGTTTGCCGACAAGGGCTTCGCCGCGACCAAAACCAGCGACATTGCCGCCAAGGCCGGGCTGCCCAAGCCCAACGTCTATTACTACTTCAAGTCCAAGGACAACCTCTACCGCGAGGTGCTCGAGAGCATTATCGAGCCGATCCTGGCGGCCTCTACGCCGTTCAACCCGGACGGCGAACCCGCAGTGGTGCTGCGTAACTACATCCGCTCGAAAATTCGTATCTCCCGCGACCTGCCGTTTGCCTCCAAGGTGTTCGCCAGCGAAATCATGCACGGCGCTCCACACCTGAGCCCTGAACAGATCGAGCAGCTCAACGCCCAGGCCAAGCACAATATCGATTGCATCCAGAGCTGGGTGGATCGCGGCCTGATCGCGGCGATTGACCCCAATCACCTGATGTTCAGCATCTGGGCGGCGACACAGACCTATGCGGATTTCGACTGGCAGATCTCGGCGGTGACCGGCAAGGCCAAGCTGGATGAGGCGGATTATGAAGCGGCGGCGCAGACGATTATTCGGCTGGTGCTCAAGGGGTGTGAGCCGGACTGAGAGACCGAGGTGCCTGTGCCATTCGCGAGCAAGCCCGCTCCCACAGGGCTTGTACCAGACACACAATGTATAAACACCGCAAAACCACTGTGGGAGCGGGCTTGCTCGCGAAAGCACACTCCCTGACACATCCAGCCAAAAGCCCGCCCATCAGCATCAACCACCCAGATCTAGCCTCTCAGAACTCCCACTGAAGAGAGGCCATGGAATGCCTGTTTTAGCGATCTCACACCGCCTGCGAATCGGACGGTTCAGCGAGCCCAATCGTATCTATCTGATCACCACCAACACCCACGAACGTGTGCCAATATTCAGTAACTTTCATTTAGGCCGCTTGGTGGTTTGGCAATTCAGGCTTGCCCAATATCAAGGGCTGGCGAACTCCTTGGCCTGGGTAGTGATGCCCGACCACTTCCACTGGTTGGTCGAGCTACAAAAGGGCTCACTGGGCGATTTGATGTGCCAAGTGAAATCCAAAAGTACTCGAAGCGTGAACGGTGCCACCGGCCGTAAAGGCCGTCTTTGGCAATCCAGTTTTCATGACCGGGCGCTGCGAAAAGAAGACGACTTGGTGAAAATGGCTCGGTATGTAGTGGCCAATCCTTTGCGAGCGGGCTTGGTGGAGCGAATTGGCGACTATCCGTTGTGGGATGCGATTTGGGTTTAAAGCAGAGACCGAGTTGCCCCTTTCGCGAGCAAGCCCGCTCCCACATTTGACCGAGTTTCAACTTTGGAATGCAGTCAAGTGTGGGAGCGGGCTTGCTCGCGAAGAGGCCCGACCAGTCACCCAAGAATCAAGCCGACACCCCCGCATCCGCCAACAACCCCACCCCCTCGATCGCCGTAATCGCGCACTGTTCGTCAATATCCGACGTATCCCCGCTGATCCCTATCGCCCCCAGCACCACGCCCTGCTGATTTCGAATCAACACGCCACCCGGCGCCGGCACCACGCTACCCTGCCCCAGGCTGTTCAATGCCGCGATAAACGCCGGGCGCTGCTGCGCGTCCAGCGCCAACAAGCGTGAGCCCTTGCCCAAGGCAATCGCGCCCCAGGCTTTGCCGATGGCGATTTGCGGGCGCAGCAGGCTGGCGCCGTCTTCCCGTTGCAGGGTGATCAAATGCCCGCCGCTGTCGAGCACCGCAATGGTCAGCGGTGCCGCGCAAATGGTGCGCCCTGCGGTGAGAGCCTGGCTGGCCAGCTGGGTGGCAAGTTTCAAGGTTAAAGCGCTCATGGTGCCGTCCTCATTTTGTTATGGGAAATGCGGTGGAGGTCTGTTTGATCAGATGCTCGATCAAACAAATAGAACACAATGACATTTGTTTTTGTATACAATATTTTCTAACAAAGTCTCCATACGTCGAAAAAAGCCGTTCCGACGAACGCGTAGGCCAGTTTATAAAATGCATTGACCTGCGCAGTCCGCCGTGAATACACTTTGGACAGACACCACTTGTATACAATTACAAAACGCAAGAGGCACCAAAACCATGAGCAAAATGAGAGCAATCGAAGCCGCCGTTCTGGTGATGCGTCGTGAAGGCGTAGATACCGCCTTCGGTATCCCGGGCGCCGCGATCAACCCGCTGTATTCGGCCTTGCAGAAGGTCGGTGGCATCGATCACGTCCTTGCTCGCCACGTTGAAGGCGCCTCGCACATGGCCGAGGGCTACACCCGCACCAAGGCCGGCAATATCGGCGTGTGCATCGGCACCTCGGGCCCGGCGGGCACCGACATGGTCACCGGCCTGTACAGCGCCTCGGCGGACTCGATCCCGATCCTGTGCATCACCGGCCAGGCCCCGCGCGCCCGGATGCATAAGGAAGACTTCCAGGCCGTCGACATCACCAGCATCGTCAAGCCAGTAACCAAGTGGGCAACCACGGTCCTGGAACCCGGCCAGGTGCCGTATGCCTTCCAGAAAGCCTTCTACGAAATGCGCTCCGGTCGCCCAGGCCCGGTGCTGATCGACTTGCCGTTCGACGTGCAGATGGCCGAGATCGAATTCGACATCGACGCCTACCAGCCGCTGCCCCTGGCCAAGCCATTGGCCACGCGCGTCCAGGTCGAGAAAGCCTTGGCGCTGCTGGACCAGGCCGAACGCCCACTGCTGGTGAGTGGTGGTGGTGTGATCAATGCCGACGCCAGCGAGTTGCTGGTGGAGTTCGCCGAGTTGACCGGCATTCCCGTGATCCCGACCCTGATGGGCTGGGGCACCATCCCCGACGATCACCCGCTGATGGTGGGTATGGTCGGCCTGCAAACCTCGCACCGTTATGGCAACGCGACGATGCTCAAGTCGGACGTCGTGCTGGGTATCGGCAACCGCTGGGCCAACCGTCATACCGGCTCGGTGGAGGTCTATACCGAAGGGCGCAAGTTCATTCACGTCGACATCGAGCCGACGCAGATCGGCCGCGTCTTCACCCCGGACCTGGGCATCGTTTCCGACGCCGGTTCCGCACTGACGATGTTCATTGAAGTCGCCCGCGAGTGGAAAGCCGCCGGCAAGCTCAAGGACCGCAGCGCCTGGCTGCATGACTGCCAACAGCGCAAAGCCACCCTGCACCGCAAGACCCACTTCGACAACGTGCCGGTCAAGCCGCAACGGGTGTACGAAGAGATGAACCAGGTGTTCGGCAAAGACACCTGCTATGTCAGCACCATCGGCCTGTCGCAGATTGCCGGCGCGCAGTTCCTGCATGTGTACAAGCCACGGCACTGGATCAACTGCGGCCAGGCCGGCCCGTTGGGCTGGACCATTCCCGCCGCACTCGGCGTGGTCAAGGCCGACCCAAGCCGCAAAGTGGTGGCGCTGTCCGGCGATTATGACTTCCAGTTCATGATCGAAGAGTTGGCGGTGGGCGCGCAGTTCAAGCTGCCGTATATCCACGTCGTGGTGAACAACTCCTACCTGGGGCTGATCCGCCAGGCCCAGCGTGGTTTCGAAATGGACTACTGCGTGCAGTTGTCCTTCGACAACCTCAATGCACCGGAACTCAACGGTTATGGCGTGGACCACGTCGCCGTCGCCGAGGGCCTGGGTTGCAAGGCCCTGCGAGTGTTCGAGCCAGGCCAGATCGCGCCCGCCTTGCGCAAGGCCGAGGCCATGATCGAAGAGTTCAAGGTCCCGGTGATCGTTGAGATTATTCTGGAGCGCGTGACCAATATTTCCATGGGCACCGAGATCAACGCCGTCAATGAATTCGAAGATCTGGCCCTGGTCGGCAACGATGCGCCGACTGCCATTTCCCTGCTCGATTAAGGAGAACCTTATGCCGCGCTTTGCTGCCAACCTGTCCATGCTGTTTACCGAACAGGATTTCCTTGCTCGCTTTAAAGCCGCCGCCGACGCGGGCTTCGAAGGGGTCGAGTACCTGTTCCCGTATGAGTTCAGCTCCGCTGAAATCAAGGCACAACTCGACGCCCATGGCCTGACCCAAGTGCTGTTCAACCTGCCGGCCGGTGACTGGGCCCAGGGCGAGCGCGGCCTGGCCTGCCACCCCGACCGGGTCGAAGAATTCCGCGCTGGCGTCAAACTGGCGATCGCCTACGCCCAGGTGCTGGGCAATACCCAGATCAACTGCCTGGCGGGCATTCGGCCTGCCGGTGTGGATGACGAAACCGTGGAAAAAACCTTCGTCGCCAACCTCAAGTACGCCGCCGACAAGCTACAGGCGGCGGGCATCAAACTGGTGATGGAGATGATCAATACCCGCGACATCCCGGGTTTCTATCTCAACAACACCGCCCAAGCCCTGTCGATTCGTGAACAAGTGGGCAGTGACAACCTGTTCCTGCAGTACGACATCTACCACATGCAAATCATGGAGGGCGACCTGGCCCGCACCATGGCGACGCACTTGGGTGAGATCAACCACATCCAGTTGGCCGACAACCCCGGGCGCAATGAGCCGGGGACGGGGGAGATAAACTATCGGTTCCTGTTCGAGCATTTGGACCGCATCGGCTACACGGGTTGGGTCGGCTGTGAGTACAAGCCGTTGACCACCACCGAAGCGGGCCTTGGCTGGCTCAAATCTCACAACGCGATCTAACTGACACAACACAATACCCATGTGGGAGGGGGCTTGCCCCCGATGACGTCAGGTCAGTCAGTACAAGTTCGCCTGACACACCGCTATCGGGGGCAAGCCCCCTCCCACATTGAGCCGGTTGTGCAATAAAAAGAGGATTTTCATCATGGCTAAAATCGGATTTATCGGCACCGGCATCATGGGCCAACCCATGGCCGCGAACCTGCAGAAAGCCGGTCATCAACTGTTTCTCTCCGAGCACCACGGCAAGGCCCCCTCCGAGCTGGTCGCCGCTGGCGCCGTGGCTCTGGCCAACCCGCAGCAGGTCGCCCAGGAAGCCGAGTTCATCATCGTAATGGTGCCCGACACCCCGCAGGTCGATGACGTGCTGTTCCGCGCCGACGGCGTTGCGGCGGGCCTGTCGCCGAACAAGGTGGTGATCGACATGAGCTCGATCTCCCCCACCGCCACCAAGGCGTTCGCGGCGAAGATCAATGCCACCGGCGCGCAGTACCTGGATGCGCCGGTGTCCGGCGGTGAAGTCGGTGCCAAAGCCGGTACGTTGAGCATCATGGTCGGTGGCGAGCCGCAGACGTTTGAACGCGCACTGCCGCTGTTCCAGGCCATGGGCAAAAATATCACCCTGGTAGGCGGCAATGGCGATGGCCAGACCGCCAAGGTGGCGAATCAGATCATCGTCGCGCTGAACATCCAGGCGGTGGCCGAAGCGCTGCTGTTCGCCGCCAAGAACGGCGCCGACCCGGCCAAGGTGCGTGAAGCGCTGATGGGCGGCTTTGCCTCGTCGAAGATCCTGGAAGTCCACGGCGAACGCATGATCAAGGGCACCTTCGATCCAGGCTTCCGTATCAACCTGCACCAAAAGGACCTGAACCTGGCCCTGGCCGGTGCCAAGGAGCTGGGGATCAACCTGCCGAACACTGCTGGCACGCAACAGGTGTTCAGCACCTGCACGGCGATTGGTGGCGGCAACTGGGACCACTCGGCGCTGATCAAGGGCCTGGAGCATATGGCGAATTTCTCGATTCGCGAGAAGTAAATCTTGATCTGAAATGCGATCGAATGTGGGAGGGGGCTTGCTCCCGAAAGCGGTGTACCAGTAGACAAAAATGTTGAATGAAAGACTGCTATCGGGAGCAAGCCCCCTCCCACATTTGATTGCATTTCAAGCCTGAAATTGAAGCACCTCTAATAACAAAAAATCTCCGGGAGCCCGCTTATGTCGGTCGATCCGCAACACCTGCTTCGCGAGCTGTTTGCCACAGCCATCGACGCCGCCCATCCCCGGCAAGTCCTTGAACCTTATCTGCCCACCGACCGCAGCGGTCGCGTGATCGTGATCGGCGCCGGCAAAGCCGCGGCTGCCATGGCCTTGGTCGTCGAAAATTGCTGGCAGGGCGAAGTCAGCGGCCTGGTCGTCACCCGCTACGGCCACGGCGCGCCCTGCAAGAAAATCGAAGTGGTCGAGGCTGCCCACCCGGTGCCCGATGCAGCGGGCCTGGCGGTGGCCAAGCGTGTGCTGGCGCTGATCAGCAACCTGACCGAAGCCGACCGCGTGATCTTCCTGCTCTCCGGTGGGGGCTCCGCGTTGCTCGCCCTGCCCGCCGCAGGCATCAGCCTGGCGGACAAACAAGCCATCAACAAAGCCTTGCTCAAATCCGGCGCCACCATTGGCGAGATGAATTGCGTGCGCAAACACCTCTCGGCCATCAAGGGTGGCCGGCTGGCGAAAGCCGCATGGCCGGCGACGGTGTACACCTACGCCATCTCCGACGTGCCAGGCGACCAGGCCACAGTGATCGCCTCCGGCCCGACCGTCGGCGACCCGAGCACCTCGCAACAGGCCCTGGCAATCCTCAAGCGCTACCACATCGATGCACCCGCCTCGGTACGCAGCTGGTTGCAGGACCCGGCCTCGGAAACCGTCAAACCCGGCGACCCGGTCCTCGCCCGCAGCCACTTCCAGTTGATCGCGCGACCACAGCAGTCCCTGGAAGCGGTGGCCGTGAAAGTGCGCCAGGCCGGGTTCAGCCCGTTGATCCTCGGCGACCTGGAAGGTGAAGCGCGGGAGGTGGCCAAGGTGCACGCCGGTATCGCCCGGCAAATCGTGCAGCACGGCCAGCCCTTGGCGGCGCCGTGCGTGATCCTGTCCGGCGGTGAAACCACCGTCACCGTACGCGGCGATGGCCGTGGCGGGCGCAATGCCGAATTCCTGCTAAGCCTCACCGACAGCCTCAAAGGGCTGCCCGGCGTGTACGCCCTGGCCGGTGACACCGACGGCATCGACGGCTCGGAAGACAATGCCGGCGCGCTCATGACCCCCACCAGCTACGTCCGCGCCGAAGCCCTGGGCCTGTCGGCCAGCGACGAGCTGGACAACAACAATGGCTACGGCTATTTCGCCGCGCTCGACGACCTGATCGTCACCGAGCCGACCCGCACCAACGTCAATGACTTGCGCGCCATCCTGATTCTTGAGACTGCCAAACATGACGCCTGACAAGAAGGTCAAAATCCTCGCCACCCTGGGCCCGGCCACCGACGGTATCGACGACATCCGCGAGCTGGTGGAAGCCGGGGTGAATATCTTTCGCCTCAACTTCAGCCACGGTGATCACGCTGATCATGCACAGCGCTACCAGTGGATTCGCCAGGTGGAGCGCCAGCTGAATTACCCGCTGGGTATTCTCATGGACTTGCAAGGGCCGAAACTGCGGGTCGGGCGTTTTGCCGAGGGCAAGGTACAACTGGTGCGCGGCCAGGCGTTGCGCCTGGACCTGGACCCGACCCCCGGCGACCAGCGCCGGGTCAACCTGCCCCACCCGGAAATCATCGCGGCGTTGGAGCCGGGCATGGATCTGCTGCTGGATGACGGCAAGCTGCGCCTGCGGGTCATCACCAAGCACGCCGACGCTATCGACACCACCGTGCTCAATGGCGGTGAGTTGTCCGACCGCAAAGGTGTGAATGTGCCGCAAGCCTTGCTCGAGCTCAGCCCGCTGACCGCCAAGGATCGGCGTGACCTGAGCTTCGGCCTGGAACTGGGTGTGGACTGGGTGGCACTGTCATTTGTACAGCGCCCGGAAGATATCCGCGAAGCACGAGAGTTGATCGGCGACCGGGCTTTCCTGATGGCCAAGATCGAGAAACCCTCGGCCGTGCAGCGCTTGCAGGAAATCGCCGAACTCAGCGACGCGATCATGGTGGCCAGAGGGGATCTAGGTGTGGAAGTGCCGGCCGAAAGCGTGCCGCAAATCCAGAAAGACATCATCAGCACCTGCCGCCATTTGGGTAAGCCGGTGGTAGTGGCCACGCAGATGTTGGAGTCCATGCGTTTCTCCCCGGCACCGACCCGCGCCGAAGTCACGGATGTGGCCAATGCGGTGGCCGAAGGCGCGGATGCGGTGATGCTGTCGGCGGAAACCGCCTCGGGCGAGTACCCGCTGGAGGCCGTGCAGATGATGAGCAAGATCATTCGCCAGGTGGAAAACGGCCCGGATTACCAGACGCAACTGGACGTCAGCCGCCCCAGGGCGGAGGCCACGGTGTCGGACGCCATCAGCTGTGCGATCCGGCGTATCAGTAGCATCCTGCCGGTGGCGGTGCTGGTGAACTACAGCGAGTCGGGCAGTTCCAGCTTGCGCGCGGCACGGGAACGGCCGGTGGCGCCGATCCTCAACCTCACCCCGAACCTGTCTACCGCTCGGCGCTTGAGCGTGGCGTGGGGCGTGCACTCGGTGGTCAATGATCGGCTGCGCCAGGTGGATGAGGTGTGCTCCACCGCGTTGGAGATTGCCCAGGCCCAGGGCATGGCACAGCGCGGGGATACGTTGGTGATTACCGCAGGGGTACCGTTCGGGCAGCCGGGGTCGACGAACTCGTTGCGTATTGAGACGTTGATTTAGCGCCTGCAAGGGCCCCTTCGGGGGCAAGCCCCCTCCCACATTGGACTGCATGCACACCTATGTGCACCCAAGGGAGGAGCTTGCTCCCGATAGGGACAACTCGGCCCCACTGACTGACTAAAAATGCACAACCATTCCTGCCCCGACTGGGCTGAAGCCCTGCTCAATGGCTTCAGCCAGATCTTCCTCCAGCGACACCCGCTGTGCGGCCTGCTGTGCCTGCTGGCCATCCTGATCGGTGCCCCGGCCTGGCTTGGCGGGGCGCTGTTGGGGGGCGTCGCAGGGTTGCTCACGGCTCAACGCCGTGGGTATCCCAAGGCCGAGCGGCAGGCCGGTCTTTACAGCTACAACGGCGTACTCCTGGGGTTGTTGATCAGCCAGCACTTCACCTGGTCGGCGCTGCTGCCGCCACTGATCCTGGCGTGCGGCGGCCTGAGTGCGATCCTCACCCGGCAATGGTTGAAACACAGCTCCCAGCCCAATGACCTGCCCGCCTACACCGCGCCCTTTGTCGGCCTGGGCTGGTTGCTGATCGGCACCGTACCTGCAAGCACGCTTGTGCCGATCGAACCCAATACCGTCTCCGTGCTGGCCGCTCCCTTTACCGGCCTGGGGCAAATCATGCTGCTGGAGCAGCCGCTGGCCGGCGCGTTGATTGCACTGGGCCTGTGGCTGGCCAACCGCCGCGCCGCGTTATGGGCCTTGATCGGTGCCACCCTCGGCATGCTGGCCGCCTTGCTGCTGGATGAACCGAGCAGCGCACTGCTCGGCCTGCACAGCTATAACCCGGCGTTGGCAGCCGTGGCCCTGAGCCAGACACGTCGCCAACCCTGGCTACCGCTGCTCGGCATCCTCCTGGCCATTGTGCTCACGCCCGGCTTCGCGGCCCTGCACCTGCCTGCGCTGACCGCACCGTTTATCCTCGCCTGCTGGCTGGTGCGCGCCGGCCACCGAGTCCTTCAGAAACCCCACATGGACAGCCCCTTCGAATCCCCCTAGGCTTGCTCGATATTCGATTCAGGCGACTTCCATGGACAGCAATAACTGGCGTCAACGACTGTATGTAATGGTGTTCCAGAGCAACACCGTGGCCGGCCGACGCTTCGACAGCACCCTACTTTTGATCATCCTCGCAAGCCTGGTGATCGTGATCCTCGACAGCATCCAGGAGGTGCACGACAACTACGCCGATGTACTGGCCTATATCGAGTGGGGCTTTACGATCATCTTCGCCATCGAGTACGGGCTGCGCCTGTATTGCTCGCCCAAGCCACTGCGTTATGCGTTCAGCTTTTATGGCTTGGTGGACCTGCTGGCCATCGTGCCCGGCATCCTCGCCCTGTATTACAGCGACGCCCAATACCTGCTGATCATCCGCATCATCCGCATGCTGCGCATCTTCCGTGTGCTCAAGCTGGGGCCGTACCTCAAGCAAGCCAACTACCTGATGTCGGCGCTGCAGGGCAGCAAGCAGAAGATCGTGGTGTTCCTGCTGAGCGTGTGCACCCTGGTGACGGTGTTCGGCACCTTGATGTATGTAATTGAAGGCCCGGAGCATGGGTTTACCAGTATTCCCAAAGGGATCTACTGGGCCATTGTGACCCTGACCACCGTGGGCTTTGGCGATATCGTGCCGAAGACGCCGCTGGGCCAGGTGATTTCGTCGCTGGTGATGATCACCGGTTATTCGATCATCGCCGTACCCACGGGGATCTTCACGGCGGAATTGGCCAATGCCATGCGCGGTGAACAACTGCAACACGACTGCCCGGTGTGCAAGAAAAACACCCACGAATCCAGTGCGGCATTCTGCTCTCGATGCGGCAGTGCACTTTTTAAGAAAGTGGAATAAGCAAAGTTCTTTTTAATCTTTAAGCGGCTATGCCCCCCCGGCTATAGTCGCTGGCAAATGGCCTTCTCCCCGTCTCTCGAACAACAAGGAATGAGCAGTGAAAAAAATCCTCAGCGCCTCTTTATTCGCCGCCGGCCTGGCCCTGGCCGGCGCCGTCCAAGCCGCCCCGGTCACCCTGCTCAACGTCTCCTACGACGTGATGCGCGATTTCTACAAGGACTACAACGCTGCCTTCCAAAAGCACTGGGAGGCCGAGCACCCGAACGACAAGCTGACCTTGCAGATGTCCTTCGGCGGCTCCAGCAAGCAAGCACGCTCGGTGATCGACGGCCTGCCGGCTGACGTGATCACCATGAACATGGCCACCGACATCAACGCCCTGGTCGACAACGGCAAACTGGTGCCGGACAACTGGGTCACCCGCCTGCCGAACAACAGCGCGCCGTTCACCTCGGCCACCGTTTTCATTGTGCGCAAAGGCAACCCCAAAGCCCTGAAAGACTGGCCGGACCTGCTCAAGGATGGCGTGCAGGTGATCGTGCCTAACCCGAAAACCTCCGGTAACGGCCGCTACACCTACCTGTCGGCCTGGGGTTATGTGCTCAAGAACGGCGGTGATGAAGAGAAGGCCAAGACCTTTGTCGGCAAGCTCTTCAAACAAGCGCCGGTACTGGATACCGGTGGCCGTGCAGCCACCACCACCTTCATGACCAACCAGATCGGCGACGTGCTGGTGACCTTTGAAAACGAAGCGGAAATGATTGCCCGTGAATTCGGCCGTGATCAGTTCGAAGTGATCTACCCAAGCGTTTCTGCCGAAGCCGAGCCACCGGTGTCGGTGGTCGATAAAGTGGTCGAGAAGAAAGGCACCCGCGCCGCCGCCGAGGACTACTTGAAGTACCTGTGGTCGCCGGAAGGTCAGGAAATCGCGGCCAACAACTACTTGCGCCCACGTGATCCGAAAGTGCTGGCCAAGTACACCGACCGGTTCCCGAAAGTCGACTTCCTGTCGGTGGAGAAGACCTTTGGTGACTGGCGCACCGTGCAGAAGACCCACTTCAATGATGGTGGGGTGTTTGACCAGATCTACAGCGGCCAATAACTGAACAAACGCGGTAAAAAATGTGGGAGGGGCTTGCCCCAATGCCAGTCAGTTAAGCGCTAGAACGAGCAACCGGTAACCTGTGGCGAGCGGGCTTGTCCCGCGTTGGGGCGCGGAGCGCCCCCAAAGAAGGACGAATGCGGTGTATCCGATACTCCGCGCAGATAGCTTTTGGGGCTGCTACGCAGCCCAACGCGGGACAAGCCCGCTCGCCACAACAAGCCCGCTCGCCACAGTGATAGTGTTCCTTCTTAACTGACAGGCATTAGGGCTTGCCCCCGATTGCGGTCTGTCGGCTAAGCATCTGCTGACTGGAACACCGCCATCGGGAGCAAGCCCCACATTGGGCTCTCTGCCAGCCAGTTACATCGGCGGTGTCACGCCATCTTTGCCGGCTGAGATGGCCTGGGCCGTGATCGTCCCATCCGTGCCCTTTGCGGCAAACAACACGACCTTCACCCCCGGTTTGAGCAAGCTGCGATCGCCTGGCTCCAGGTTGACGATCGGCACATCGTCCGGCACCACGATCTTCTGCTCCCCACCTTTGTATTTCACGGTCAGGGTACGTCCGTGGCTGACCACCAGGTCGCCGACGGTGCCGTTGGTCATGCTGCTGCCTTCTTTCAAATCGAATGCACGGTGCCCGTCGCCTGTGCCGGCCATGGCTGGTGGGAACACGTGGACTTCCAGGGCCGTCAGGGTGCCGTCGGCATTGGGCATCGCGGCAGAGCCGATGTAGCTGCCAGGCTTGATCTCATCGATCTTGGCCAGGGTCACGGCGCGTACTTGGGTGGCCTGGGTCAAGTGCACGGTGACGTCTTCGCCGCTGTTGACCTTGACCTGCATGGCGTCACCATTGATCGCGGTGATCGCGCCACGTACGCCGACCCGTGGGGCCTCGGCGGCATGGGCCAGTCCCACGGCCATGGCCGCGGCGAGGGTTGAAGCCAGGAGCATCTTGTTCAACGTGATCTTCATGACGGTGGATTTCCTGTTTCAGCAGTTGTGTCTGAATGTATCATTGCCATTCGCCCCAAACCTTAACGTTTCAGTCATTAATCCCAGGCATGAGTGTTATCACCACAAACCGCCTACTGCCCACCCGGCCTTGCCTTTACTCTCGCTCGCCATCTTCCTTCGCCTTTATGAGAACACCATGAACGCTACCTCAAACGCCACAAGCACCATGACCCGTGGGATGGTGATGCTGTTTGCGTTCTGCTGCGGCGCCATCGTCGCCAATATCTACTACGCGCAACCGATCATCGAACTGATCGCACCCGACATCGGCCTGACGCCGGCGATGGCCAGCCTGATCGTGTCCCTGACGCAAATCGGTTATGCCCTCGGCCTGTTCTTCCTGGTGCCCCTGGGCGACCTGCTGGAAAACCGCAAGCTGATGATCGCCACCACCGTGGTGGCCATCGCCAGCCTATTGGGCGCGGCGTTCACCGAGCAACCCAACCTGTTCCTGCTGGTGTCATTGCTGATCGGCTTCAGCTCGGTCTCGGTACAGATCCTGATCCCGCTGGCCGCACACCTGGCGCCGGCCGAATCCCGTGGCCGGGTGGTCGGCAGCATCATGGGTGGCCTGCTGCTGGGCATCCTGCTGGCACGGCCGGTCTCCAGCGTGGTGGCTGACCACTTCGGCTGGCGCGCGATGTTCATGGCTGCCGCCGCGCTGATGGCGTTTATCAGCGTGGTCCTGCTGCTGACCATCCCCAAGCGCCAGCCCGACCACAGTGCGAGCTATGGCCAACTGCTGCGCTCCCTGGGCACCCTGCTGCGTGAACAACCGCTGCTGCGCCAACGTGCGTTCTACCAGGGCTGCATGTTCGCCACCTTCAGCCTGTTCTGGACCGCCGCCCCGCTGGAGCTGGTGCGCAACCATGGCCTGAGCCAGACCCAGATCGCGATCTTTGCCCTGGTCGGCGCCATCGGCGCGATCGCAGCGCCCATCGCCGGGCGCCTGGCGGATGCCGGGCACACCCACCGTGCTTCGTTGCTGGCCATGGTGTTTGCGGTATTGAGCTTCCTGCCGGCGTTTGTGCATCCGCTGTACAGCGTGATCGGCCTGGCGGTGACCGGTGTGGTGCTGGACTTCTGCGTGCAGATGAACATGGTCCTCGGCCAACGTGCCATCTACGCCCTCGATGCCAACAGCCGCAGCCGCCTCAACGCGCTGTACATGACCAGCATCTTCGTCGGCGGTGCGTTCGGCTCGGCGATTGCCAGCAGCGTGTACGAGCACGGTGGCTGGCTGGGCGTGATGCTGGTGGGCAGCGCCTTCCCACTGGTGGCGCTGCTGCGCTTCCTGAGTGCGTCGCGCCAGGTAGTGGTCGCAACCGCCTAGGAGCGCACCAACTTCTCCAGAGCCGCGTCCGCCAGAAATGACGAGCGGCTTTTGACCTTGTGCTCGCGCACATAGCGATCGATGCGTTGGATGACATAACCGGGCAAGGTCACATTGACCTTCTCGGTCTTGCCAAGATAAGGCGAGATGTCCAGCTCCAACATCCCCCACCCCATTCCGGCGTAGTCTTCATGACCATGATGATTGGCCACCGAAGTGGGCATCGGAATGGGCCCACCCTCTGCGGCGATCTCCTGCAACAGGATGTGGGCCACTTCTACGACGGCGTTGTAAGCCTCTTCGAAACTATCCCCGGCGGTGACGGCACCTGGAATATCAGGGATCTGGATACCGGTGGCGGTAAAGTCATCGCCCCATTCGATACAGATTGGGTATTGCATGCATGCTCTCCTTAAAACTGAAACAGGCCGGCGCGTTTCCTGATGCTTCTAACGGTGCCCAGCCCGCCTCTTGCAGCTCCTTGATCAATAACCTGCTTTGCACCCGAGCCTCCTTGGCTTTGGCCTGAATAAAAGTAACCCTAGGGTTATATTTACTCAAGCACAAAATACCTCGTTCGGACTGGCGGCTGTTTTACCGAATGTTGGGAACTTGCACCTTGCTTGTGCGCCGGCCGCTAGAGAACGCGATTGTCCCAGCCTACGCTGACGTGTCGTGGTAATTCGCGGCGATGCGCCAGCAACCATGCATCAAGCGTGTGTCCCACGTGGGTCAACACGTGCGTCATCGGTGCCGAGCAGCGTCAGGCGCACGTCGTGTGCCCGTGGTCCAGGCAACACAACAAGCGCTCGACGGTATGCGCCAAGGGCCCGGAGTTTTCCAGCACGAACAAGCCCTCGCCATGGCCCGCAATCAGCTCGGCGGTGAACCGTGCATTGCGCGCCAGGCGCTTCTCGATATCCGCCAGGGACTCACGCCCCCGAGCGATCAGGCGCTGGCGCAACACCGCTTGATCAACCGTCAATAACAGCACCAGCACATCCGGATAGCGCTCGCGGGTTTGCGCCAGGTGTGCACGGGAGCCGTTGACCAACACGTCGTCCCCCGCCGCCAGCCAGTCGTCGATGGCCTTGGGAATGCCATAGGACAACCCATTGGCGTGCCAACTGAGGGCAAACGCCCCCTGCGCGTCCATCTGGGCGAACTGTTCCGGGCTCACACCCTGCGCCGCCTCGCCCACCGCTTCCGCCGACCGCGTGATGACCCGGCGTACGATGCGGCAGCCGCGCTCTGCCAAGCGCGGGCGTGCGGCGTCCAGCAGGCTGTCCTTGCCCGAACCCGATGGCCCGATGAGATAGATCAACCTGCCCGCCATCAAAACACCCTCTTCGCTTGTCTCAAGCCTTGTTGCAACACCTGGCGTGTGTACCAGCAAGCCAGGTCGGCGGCCACATTACCCGAGAGCGACCCGCCACGCACCCGGTTCAACGTGCCTATCAAGACTTTCATATTCAGGTGCCAGTCACCGCGCGGGGGAATATGACTGCCTTCACAAGTTGTGTAGATACCTATGGCCATCGGGGGCAAGCCCGAATGCCCCCTCCCACATTTGTGCCACAGTGTTTGAAGAGTGCGTTTCAAATGCCAAGAAAAAGGCGACCCGAATGCGAAGGTCGCCTTTTGTCATTGCGCGTACTGCTTGCTCAACCCCGGCGGCACGCCGTGCACGTCGGTGTCTTCCCACGGCCCGTTAGGGCTGATGGCGCGGCTCCAGCCGTTGCTCCAGCGGTAGTAGGTGCGCTGGCGGTAGAAGGTGTCGGGCTGGTCGTCCAGCACATACACCTGCATCCTGCCGTCCCAGTGGCTGGCGGCGCCCGGGGGCGGGGCGAAGGTCGGTGACGAACTCGGCGCTGGCTTGGGCGACGGGGTGACCGGGCCGGAGGGTTTGGAGCTGGGGTGGCTCGAGGGGCCTGACGGTGGAATCGTCGGGCCGGTGGGCGCGGTAGGTCGATGGACCGCACAAGCGCTCAGGCCCAATACCAGGCTGAGCAGGGTGATACGTGCAAGTGCGGTCATAAGCGTTTCCTCGAATTACTGGTCCGGACGGTCAATGGTCAACTGCTGCAGCGCCGTGGTGCTGCTGGCCAAGGGTTGGCTGCGGCCGATCCACTCGCCAGCGGTCGGAAGACCTGCCCGGGATATGCGCGCAACCAGTTGGACTTCGGGGAAGTTCGACAGTTTCAACTGCGGCATCATCGCGTCAGCATCGCCCAGCTCAACGGTGACGGGCAACTCGGCGACGGTCACGCGCTTGGCCGCCAAAGGCGCCGGTGGGCCGTTTACGGCACGGGCAAAGATGAACACGCTGTCGCCTGGCAGGGCTTTGGCCTTCACGTCGGCGGACAGGTCCACCCGTACTTTCATCACGTTTTTTGGCGCAACGGTGCCGCCGCTTTCCTTGAGTTTCTCGGCCGCACGGTCGATACCGCCTTGCAGCGCGACACGGGAATTGTCCTGCGGTGGCAATTGCGCCAGCAGGCGGTTCCAGTAGTCGATTGCCTCTTGATAACGCTGCCCCTCAAAGGCCGCGATACCCAGCAGGCCAAGGCTGGTGACTTCCTTCGGGTCGAGCTTCAACGCTTCATCGGTCAGGGCCTGGACCTTGGGCGACCATTGTTTGTTGTCGGCAAAATACTGGGCCTGCGCCCACTGGCCGAGCAGTTCCGGCTGGCGACCGGCCAGGGCCACGGTGCGCTCGAAAACCTTTGCGGCATCGGCAGAACGGTCTTGGGCCATATAGGCACGGCCGAGGAAGTACAGGCCCTCCGGCGAATCCGGCTGCGCGGCGGCGGCGCGCTCCAGGCGACGGGTCATGTCTTCCATGGACACCGGTGGCTGGGCAAATTCGCGGGTCAGCTCGACCTTGTCACTGGCACCGAAGTGCAGATACAAGCCAAGGCCCAACACGGGCACTAATACCGCCGCGAGCAGCGGCAGGGGTTTGCCCAGGCGCGATTCGCGAGGTTTTTCCAGACCCTCGGTATCGGCCAGCAACTCACGGGCGGCCTCGGCGCGGCCGGTGTCGAATTGCGCGACGTTGAGCACGCCTTCGTCCTGCTGCACTTGCAGCTCGGCGACGCGTTCTTGATACAGCGCCACGTTCAGCGCGGTGCGATCCTCTTCACGCTGGGCGCGGCGGCCGCGCAATACAGGGATCAACAGGAAACTCAGGGCAATCAGAAGCAGCAAGCCGGCTGCGAGCCAGAAATCAATCATCAGTCTTGGTGTCCAGCAATTGGTCGAGGCGTTTACGCTCTTCAGGGGATAGCGCGTCGGAACCATCGGTAGGCGCGGCGCGGCGGCGACGGACGATCACGGCCATGACCACGACGCCCGCCAGCAACAGCCCGGCAGGGCCGAACCAGAGCAGCGCGGTCTTGCCGCTGAGGGCCGGCTTGTAGCGCACGAAATCACCGTAGCGGTCGACCATGAAGTCGATGATCTGCTGGTTATCCTTGCCCTCCTCCAACATGCGGAAGATCTCTTTGCGCAGGTCGGCGGCGATGGGAGCGTTGGAGTCGGCGATGTCCTGGTTCTGGCACTTGGGGCAGCGCAGTTCCTTGGTCAGGTCGCGGAAACGCTCGCGCTCGGCGTCGTTGGCGAACTCGTAGGTGTCGATCGCGGCATGGGCCACGCCAGCCAATCCCAACGCCAGGACTGCAGCGGCTAACAGACGCTTCATGGCTTGGCCTCATCCACCAGGGCCTGGTACTTGGCGGCCAGTTGCTCGCGCCACACCACTTCGTCGATCACACCCACGTACTTGTCGCGGATCACGCCCTTGGCATCGATGAAGAAGGTTTCCGGGGCGCCATACACGCCGAGGTTCAGGCCGAGGTTACCGTCGTCATCGCGGAGATCCAGCTGGTAAGGGTTGTGGAACTCGGCCAACCACTTCAAGGCGGCCGCGTTGTCGTCCTTGTAGTTGATGCCATAGATCACCACGCCCTTCTCGGCCAGTTTGTTCAACACCGGGTGTTCGACGCGGCACGAGATGCACCAGGTCGCCCACACGTTCACCAGCGCCGGCTTGCCGAGCAGGTCGGCCTGGGTCAGGGTCTTGTCGCCCTGCACCGTTTTCAGGCTGAACGCCGGGAACGGCTTGCCGATCATGGCCGAGGGCAACTCGGCCGGGTCCAGGTACAAGCCGCGATACAGGAACACCGCCACCACCAGAAACAACGCCAGCGGCACAACCATCAACCAACGCTTCATACCGCCGCTCCCTGCAGGCCCAGTGCTTCACGCACCCGGCTCTTGACCTTGACTCGATAACGCCGGTCCAACGCCGCCAGCAAACCACCAAACCCCGTGAGCAAGCCACCGAACCAGATCCAGCGCACGAATGGTTTGACGTGCACGCGCACGGCCCACGCGCCGTCACCCAGCGGTTCGCCCAGCGCCACATAGAGGTCACGGGTGAACCCGGCGTCGATCCCGGCTTCGGTCATCATCGAACTCTGCACGGTGTACAGGCGTTTTTCCGGGTGCAGCACCGCCACTTCCTTACCGTTGCGTACCACGCGAATGGTGCCTTTATCGGAAGTAAAGTTCGGGCCTTCGAAGTGTTTGGCGCCCTCGAAGATGAAGTGGTAACCGGCCAGGTCCATGGACTCACCAGGGGCCAGGCGCAGGTCGCGCTCGGCGCTGTTCTGGCTGGAGAGCACCACGCCCAAGGCGCACACGGCGATGCCGATATGCGCGATCTGCATGCCCCAGTAGCTGCGGGTCAAGGTGGGCAGCCCTTTGATCAAGCCTTTGTGGCGAGTCTTGTCGGCGATGTCACGCACACCGGCCAGCAATACCCAGGCCGCCAGCAGGAAGGTGGCGAGTACCGCCCAATTGAAATCGCCGTAGGCGACACCGGCGATCACCGCCAGGGCCACGCTGCCCAGCAGCACTGGCATCAACATGCCCGCCAGCCATTTGACCGGGGTGTCTTTCCAGCGCACCAGCACGCCGACGGCCATCACCACCATCAACAGGCCCATCAACGGAATAAACAACGCGTTGAAGTACGGCGGGCCCACGGACAACTTGGCACCGCTGAGGGCGTCCAACACCAAGGGGTACAGGGTGCCGAGCAGGATCATCGACGCGGCCACCACCAGTACCAGGTTATTGCCCAACAGCAGGGTTTCCCGCGACCACAGGTTGAAGCCGACCTGGCTCTTGACCACTGGCGCACGCAGGGCGAACAGGGTGAGCGAGCCGCCGACCACAAACAGCAGGAAGATCAGGATGAACACGCCACGCGCCGGGTCAGAAGCGAAGGCATGCACGGAAGTCAGCACGCCCGAACGCACCAGGAACGTGCCGAGCAGGCTGAGGGAAAACGCCGCGATGGCCAGCAACACCGTCCAGCTCTTGAACACGCCACGTTTCTCCGTGACCGCCAGGGAGTGAATCAGCGCGGTGCCCACCAGCCAGGGCATGAACGAGGCGTTTTCCACCGGGTCCCAGAACCACCAACCGCCCCAGCCAAGCTCGTAGTAGGCCCACCATGAGCCCAAGGTAATGCCGATACCGAGGAAGGCCCAGGCGACGATGGTCCACGGCCGCGACCAGCGCGCCCAGGCAGCATCAAGACGCCCACCAAGCAAGGCAGCGATGGCGAAAGCGAAGGCCACGGAGAAACCGACATACCCCATGTAGAGCATCGGCGGGTGCACGATCAGGCCGATATCCTGCAGCAACGGGTTGAGGTCGTGACCGTCCACCGGGACCTGCGGCAGGATGCGGCTGAACGGGTTGGAGGTCATGATCAGGAACAGCAGGAAGCCGATGCTGATCATGCCCATCACCGCCAGCACCCGCGCCAGCATGACTTGCGGCAGTTGGCGCGAGAACACCGACACGGCGAAGGTCCAGCCGCCGAGGATCAACGCCCACAACAGCAACGAACCTTCGTGGGCACCCCAGACGGCACTGAATTTGTAGTACCAGGGCAAGGCGCTGTTGGAGTTATTGGCAACGTAGGCGACGGAAAAGTCGTCGGTCATGAAGGCGTAGGTCAGGCAGCCGAAGGCAAACACCAGGAAGGCAAACTGGCCCCAGGCGGCCGGCTGGGCCAGGCTCATCCACAAGCGGTCGCCGCGCCAGGCGCCGAGCAACGGCACCACGGCCTGGACGATGGCAAAGCACAGCGCGAGGATCATCGCCAACTGGCCCAGCTCTGGAATAAACAGTGCGGACGTCATGGCTTAGCCCTCCTTGGCAGGCGTGGGTGCGGATTGGCCGCTGTCTTTGAGGGCCTTGGTGACTTCTGGCGGCATGTATTTTTCATCGTGCTTGGCCAGCACTTCATCGGCCACCACCACGCCGTCGGAATTGAGCTTGCCCAAGGCGACGATGCCTTGGCCTTCGCGGAACAGGTCCGGGAGGATGCCGCGGTAGGTGATGGTCACGGCTTTGTTGAAGTCGGTGACCACGAAGGTCACGTCCAGGGAATCGCCGGAGCGCTTCAACGAGCCCTTCTCCACCATGCCGCCGGCGCGGATGCGCGTGTCCTGCGGCGCTTCGCCATTGGCGATCTGGGTAGGGGTGTAGAACAGGTTGATGTTCTCCCGCAGGGCGCTCATGGCCAGGGCCACGGCAATACTGACGCCGGCCAGGATGGCAAGGATGATCAACAGACGCTTTCTACGCAGCGGATTCACTTTTCGGTCTCCCGGCGCAGACGACGCGCCTCTTGTTGCAGGTAACGCTTGCGGGCCAGGATCGGCACGGCGACGTTGAGGGCCAGCACCGCCAGGCAGATGCCATAGGCCGTCCAGACATACAGGCCGTGATGGCCCATGGCGAGAAAATCACTGAACGAAGCAAAACTCATCCACGCGCTCCCAGGCAGGTGTGCACTTCGGCCTTGACCCAACTGGCGCGGGCTTCACGCTTGAGCACTTCAAGGCGCATGCGCATCAGCAGCACGGCGCCGAAGAAGCAGTAGAACCCCAGCACCATCAGCAGCAGCGGTGCCCACATTTCCACGGGCATGGCCGGTTTTTCGGTGAGGGTGAAGGTGGCGCCCTGGTGCAGGGTGTTCCACCACTGCACCGAGTATTTGATGATCGGGATATTGATCACGCCAACGATGGCCAGCACCGCGCAGGCTTTGGCGGCGCTGTCACGGTTACTGATGGCGTTGCCCAGGGCAATCAGGCCGAAGTACAGGAACAGCAGGATCAGCATCGACGTCAGGCGCGCATCCCACACCCACCACGAACCCCAGGTCGGTTTGCCCCAGATGGCGCCCGTGGCCAGCGCCACGGCGGTCATCCACGCACCGATGGGCGCGGCGCATTGCAGGGCGACGTCAGCCAGTTTCATCTTCCACACCAGGCCGACCACGCCGCACACCGCCAGCATCACGTAGCAGGACTGGGCGAGCATCGCGGCGGGCACGTGGATGTAGATGATGCGAAAGCTGTTGCCCTGCTGGTAATCCGGCGGCGCGAAGGCCAGGCCCCAGACCAGGCCGATGCCGATCAGCAACAGGGCGAAGACGCTCAACCACGGCAGCAGCTTGCCGCTGATACCGTAAAACCATTTGGGCGAGCCGAGCTTGTGAAACCAGGTCCAGTTCATTGCTGTTTCCATCACGGTTGTTGCTCGCCTAGGCGAGAAACCAAGGATCTTTCTTATGTTGAAGAGCCGATTATGTCGCTTAACCAGACCTCATTATTCGCCGACGCTGATCTTCAGGCCAGCCGCTATAGCAAAGGGTGTCAGGGTTACCGCCAGGGCGGCCAGACTGCCAAGCCACAACAGGTAACCGGTCGCCGGCATGCCCATGAGCGAGGCTTGCAAAGCACCGCTGCCCAGGATCAACACCGGGATGTACAAAGGCAGAATCAGCAGGGCCAGCAACAGGCCGCCCCGCTTCAAACCCACGGTCAAGGCTGCCCCGACCGCGCCTAACAGACTGAGGATCGGCGTGCCCAGCAACAAGCTCAGCAGCAGTATCGGCAGGCATTCGGTGGGCAATCCCAACATCATCGCCAGCAGCGGCGAGAGCAAGACTAGCGCCAAGCCGGAAAAAGCCCAGTGTGCCAGCACCTTGGCCAGCACCAGAAGTGGCAGGGGGTGCGACGAAAGGACCCACTGCTCCAGGGAACCGTCTTCAAAATCACTGCGAAACAGCCCGTCCAGCGAGAGCAGGACCGATAAAAGCGCAGCCACCCACACCAGCCCAGGGGACAAGGTTTGCAACAGTTTAGTCTCTGGGCCGACCGCCAGCGGGAACAACGCGATGACGATGGCGAAAAACACCAGCGGGTTGGCCAATTCAGCCGGGCGACGGCACAACAGCCGCGCTTCACGGGCGACCAACAGGGCGAACACACTCATAGCGACCACCGCCCCAAGTCCAATTCACGGTAACCCGCGGGCATGCGCACCAGGGTGTGGTGAGTGGTGAGCAGCACCATGCCGCCCTGCTCGCAGTGCTGGGCCAGGTGTTCTTCGAGTTGAGCGACGCCTTGCTTGTCGAGGGCGGTGAAAGGCTCGTCGAGAATCCACACCGGTGGGCCAGGCAGGTACAGACGCGCCAAGGCCACGCGGCGCTGCTGGCCGGCGGACAGGGTGTGGCAGGGCACGTCTTCGAAGCCTTTGAGGCCCACGGCGGCCAGAGCCTGCCAGATGGCGTCGCGGGACGCCGGGTGATGCAGGGCGCTGAGCCAGCTGAGGTTTTCTTCCGGGGTCAGCACGTCCTTGATACCGGCGGCATGGCCGATCCAGACCAGGTTACGGGCAAGCGTGGTGCGTTGTTCGTTGAGGGGCTTGCCGTTGAGTCGCACCTCACCGGCCGTCGGCTGCATCAACCCGGCCAGCAGACGCAGCAAACTGGTCTTGCCGCTGCCGTTGGGGCCGCTGATTTGCACCATGTCGCCGCTCGCCAAGCGCAGTTCGAGGTGTTCGAACAGCAGGCGCAGGTCGCGCTCACAGGCGAGCGCTACGGCTTCAAGAAGAGGGCTGGTCAAGAGATCGCGGGCCTTTACGGTTCAAGTCGGCGGTGCAGCGGCCGTTATAGAGAAATGCACAATAACGGCTTTGGCGACCGATTTTAGAGAGCTGGATCAAATAGTTGTGAGGTTTTTACCGCTCTCTTTGCAGACGGGCGGCATTATACATGCGATGCCCTACTCTAAAGAGGGCAATTTCCCCAGAGACGACGTGCACGATGACCGGTGAGATCAACCTTCCTACGCTGCCGCCAGCACCCTCGCCCGGGCCTGCCCCGCTGCCGGCGACCGGCGAGTTACTCAAACTGCTGGAGCCGCAGGCCGGGTTGATCGACCCTGGAAAAACCGTAAACGCCGAAGTCATCGCGCTTAAACAAGGCGGTGACGCCTTTCAGCTATTGCTCAAGTTGACCCTCGAAGGCGGTCGCCAGACGCTGGTGCAAGCCAGCAGTGCCCAGCCGTTGCCGTTGGGCAGTAACGTGGCCGTGAGCCAGACGCCGACGGGCAACCTGACGATCACGCTGCAGCAAGCCTTGAGCGCCAACGTCGCCGCCCTCACCCGCATCGACACCACGCAGATGCCGGTAGGCACGCTGCTGCAAGGCAAGGTCCTGACCACTCAAATGCTGCCCCAGGGCGCGGCGCAACCGGCGATCTACCGCTCACTGGTGAGCGTACTCACTAACGCCCTGAGTGGTACGACCCTGACGGTGGAAAGCCCCCAGCCGTTGCGAGTCGGCAGTTTGCTCAGCGCGGTGGTGCAGAATGCGCAAACCTTGAACTTTGTGCCGCTGAGCGGGCTAAAGGATCAGTTGGCGGTCGCACAACAGCTCTCGACCCAACAAAGCCGCCAGGGCTCGCTGGATGTCGTGTTCACCGCACTGCAGAACCTGCCCGCCGACGACACAACGTCCACCGACCTGCGCGCCGCCGCCGACCGCCTGCTGGCCGCCTTGCCGGACCTGGCGCAAGTCAGCAACCCCAAGGTCCTGGCGCAATTGATCCAGAACAGCGGTGTGTTTCTTGAAGCCAAGTTGCTGGCCGGGCAAAACCCGCAAGTGCCGCCGCTGGACATGAAGGGCAGCCTGCTGCGCCTGGTTGCCGAGTTGCTGCCGTCCCTGCCCGCCAGTACCAACCTGAACGCCATTCTCGCCGCCAACACCTTGGCTCAGGTACTCCCCAACTTTGTGCGCAACCCGCTGAGCACCCTCGGCCAGATCGGTGCCCGCCCGGCACCGGCAGGTTTTCCGCTGCCGGATCGGCTGATGCAACGCCTGGAGGGCGAAGGCGACCTGGAAAACCTGCTGCGCCTGGCCGCCGCGGCAATTTCCCGATTGCAAAGCCACCAGCTGTCGAGCCTGGAACAGACCGGCACGACCGCCGACGGCCGCCTGCAGACCACCTGGCAACTGGAAATCCCCCTGCGCACCTTGCAGGACATCGTCCCGCTGCAGGTCAAGTTCCAGCGTGAAGAGCCGGCGCCGGACAAGGACCAGCCCGAACGCCAAGACAAAAAAGACCCCAAGCAAATGCTCTGGCGCGTCGAACTGGCGCTCGACATCGAACCGCTGGGGCCGTTACAGGTTCAGGCGCAACTGACCCAGGGCAAACTGTCCAGCCAGTTGTGGGCAACCCGCCCCTTCACGGCCAGCCTGATCGAAAGCCACTTGGGCAGCTTGCGCGAGCGCCTGGTGACCTCGGGCATCAATGTCGGCGACCTCGATTGCCACCTCGGCACCCCACCGCGCGGCCCTAAAACCGGATTGGAACAACGCTGGGTGGATGAAACCGCATGAAAAACCCAACCCCACCGCGCCAGGCGATTGCCCTCAAGTACGACGGCCAACAAGCCCCGACCCTTACTGCCAAGGGCGACGAAGCCTTGGCCGAAGCCATCCTCAAGCTGGCACGGGAAAACGAAGTGCCCATCTATGAGAACGCCGAGCTGGTGAAGCTGCTGGCCCGCATGGAACTGGGGGACAGCATCCCGGAGGAGCTGTACCGCACGGTGGCCGAGATCATTGCGTTTGCGTGGACGTTAAAGGGCAAGTTCCCGGTGGGCTATGACCCGGATGCGCGGCCAGTAGAGCGGGATGTGACCGAGCGTGGGGATGACTACTGA
>NZ_JALJFG010000015.1 GCF_023242475.1 Pseudomonas sp. MWU15-20650
GTGGATCAGTCAGCTTATCCTCAGTTGACCCATTCCCATCGGGAGCAAGCCCCCACATTTGGGTGTTTGTCTGGCAGATGGCGCCAAATCACCGGCGTTGTGGCAAACTTCGCGGTTACAAGATTGAATAAAGCGTTGCCAGTTTGATGCCCGCTGGACGGAATCAAACGCCTTAAAGTTTGGTACGACAGTACCAATATCTTCTGCCTGACAGCTATTAGAGGAACGACCGTGCATAACGTCGTGATCAGCGGCACTGGCCTGTATACCCCGGGCAACAGCATCTCCAACGAAGAGCTGGTGCAGTCTTTCAATGCCTACGTGCAACAGTTCAATAGCGACAACGCGGCCGCCATCGGGCGCGGTGACGTGCAGGCGCTGACCGAGTCCAGCGCCGCGTTTATCGAGAAGGCCTCCGGCATCAAGAGCCGTTTCGTGATGGACAAGGACGGCATTCTCGACCCGCAGCGCATGGCCCCACGCCTGCCCGAGCGCAGCAACGACGAATGGTCGGTGCTCTGCCAGATGGCCGTTGGCGCCGCCGAGCAAGCCCTGCAACGCGCCGGCAAGACGGCCGCCGATATCGACGGTGTGATTGTTGCCTGTTCCAACCTGCAGCGTGCTTACCCGGCCATCGCCATCGAAGTCCAGGAAGCCTTGGGCATCCAGGGCTTTGGTTTCGACATGAACGTGGCCTGCTCATCGGCTACGTTCGGTATCCAGAACGCGACCAACAGCATCCAGCTGGGCCAGGCCCGGGCGATCCTGATGGTCAACCCGGAAGTGTGTACCGGCCACCTGAACTTCCGCGACCGCGACAGCCATTTCATCTTTGGTGACGCCGCCACTGCCGTGATCCTCGAACGCGCTGACCTGGCGACTTCCGAGCACCAGTTCGACGTCGTGAGCACCAAGCTGCTGACCAAGTTTTCCAACAACATCCGCAATAACTTCGGTTTCCTCAACCGTACGGCGCAAGAGGGCATCGGTGCGCCCGACAAGCTGTTCGTGCAGGAAGGTCGCAAGGTTTTCCGGGATGTCTGCCCGATGGTGGCCGAGCTGATCGGTGCGCACTTGGCCGAAAACCAGCTGAATGTCACTGATGTGAAGCGCTTCTGGCTGCATCAGGCCAACCTGAGCATGAACCACCTGATCGTCAAGAAGCTGCTGGGCCGTGAAGCCTCGCTGGAAGAAGCGCCAGTGATCCTTGATACTTACGCCAATACCAGCTCGGCGGGTTCGGTGATTGCGTTTCACACTTATCAGGATGATTTGCCCAAGGGGTCTGTGGCCGTACTCAGTTCCTTTGGTGCCGGCTATTCGATTGGCAGTGTGATCCTGCGCAAGCGCTGATCTTGTGTGAGCTGGCTGTATTTTCAAGGCAAGATCGAGGTTTGAATGGCAGCAGCGGACGACGCGCACCTGCTTGAACGCCTGCTCAAGGGCGAGCAGCAGGCCTACAAGGAATTGGTCACTACCTACCAGAGCGCCATGCGGGCGGTGGCTTACGCCATCGTCGGCCAGCGCCACGCCGACGAGGTGGTGCAAGACGCCTGGCTCTCAGTGGTACGCAACCTGGCCAGGTTCGAAGGGCGTTCCAGCCTCAAGACCTGGCTGTTGACCATCACCGCCAACTCCGCCAAGGGCCGCTATAAACAGAATCGGCGGGAAGTGTTGCTCGACGATTTGCCTTCGCCCCACGGCACCATCGGTGATGACCGCTTCGTCCCTGACGATGGCCATTGGGCTGTTGCGCCCTATGCCTGGCATCAGGACACCCCGGAAGCCTTGCTGACCGAGGATGAGCTGCGTAAATGCCTGGAGCATACGATTCTGAGCTTGTCCGAATTGCAAAGCAGTGTGCTGGTGTTGCGTGAGCGCCAGGGCCTGGAACTGGAAGAGATCTGTAATCTTCTGACCCTCTCGCTCTCCAATGTCCGTGTGCTGTTGCATCGAGCACGGCTTAAAGTCTTCGCCACGGTGGAGCATTTTGAGGAAACGGGCGAATGTTGACCTGTAAAGAGCAAGTAGCGCGTTCCAGTGACTATCTCGATGGGCAATTGACCTTTCGCGAGCGTCTGATGGTGCGTCATCACTTGATGTTTTGCCCGAACTGCCGACGATTTATCCGTCAGATGCGCCTGATGCAGGCGACGTTGAAGATGCTGCCGGACGAACCGGTCAAAGAGGCTGATGCCTTGGCTGCACGGCTGGCGGCCGAACGGTTGAAGGACCAGTAAGGGCAGGCTCGCGTGGGGGAGTCGAACGGATGATGGGGATCGACCCACCCACGCAAGGCTGTTGAAACGACCTCGGGCCGTCCTGGCCCAAGGCTTATTGCTCACACCTTTAGAACTTGGCTTCAGCATCCAACTGCAGGGTGTTGGTGTTGGCGTCACGTTGCGTGCGGCTGGCGTAGTCGGCTTTGGTCAGGAAGTAGGTGGCGCCGAGGGCGAAGTTCTTGTCGATGTCGTAACTGACCTTGAACTTGTGGCCGCGTGAACCCGTGGTGCCGTTGGCGAAGTCCGAATCGGTGAAGGCACCCACGACGGCATCGCGTTGGAGATCGCGGTAGTTGTAGTCCAGGTTGAAGCCGAACACTTTGGATTTGGCCCCCAGCAACCAGGCGGTGTCCTGATCGGTCACGGCATCGTTGTTTTTCACGTACTGGCCGTAGAACGCCAGAGGGACTGCCAAACCGCCGATGTCCGCTTGGGCAAAGCCTTCATACAGACGGAACTGGTTGTTGGCCGAGTTGCCGTTGACCGCCAGTGCGCAAGGCGTTGTGGTGGTTGTGCAGCGGCTGTCCTTGTCGTTCTGGTAGGCGTAGACACTGCCGCCCAGGGTCAGCTTCAGGTTGTCGGTAACCGAGAAGCGCGTCCCCAACTGGCCGGAAGTCAGGCGCAGGTCGTGGCGGAATTGCACGCCATCACCGTCGACGTTGTCCTTGAGGTTGTAGTTGCCAAGGCTACCGAACAGCTCCGCGCTGCTCCCCAATGGATACTTGTAGGTCACTGCCAGACCTTCCGGGTTGATATCGCTATCCCAGATCACATCACCCATGTTCACCCACGGCTGGAGCATCTTGCCGCCGATCACATGCAGGTTCTTGATCTGGTCCGGGTGGTAGTCGATATAGCCGAGGTCGAGCCAGATCTGCTTCTTATCGAAGTAGTTGTCCTGATCCTGGTTGGTGGAGCGGGCATCGTCGCTGCTGCCAGTGGCGATACGAATACCGGTGTCCACTTGCGAGTTGATCTCGGTGTAGGCGCCCAGGCGGGCACGGATGCGCTGACGGTCCTTGTCACGACCACCGTTGTTGGACTCGCCCTGGATCTTCACGGTTTCCTGACGGAAACGTACATCACCCTTGAGCTGAGTACGGGCGGCCCAGGCCAGCTTCTGGTCGAACACGCTCAGGTCGTTGGTTTTTTTCGCGGTGGCCGCGATCTGCTCGTTGGTCTCTTGTTGAGCTTGCTGTGCGATCTGCTTTTCTTTCTGGTCCTTGGCCAATTCCGCTTGCAGCTCGTTGTACTGCGCAGCGGAAATCTGGCCGTTGGCCTTGAGCATGTCGAGCAATTTAGCGTCGACTGCAGCGCTGGCCGGAACGCTCAGGGCCAGCAACAGGCCGCCACACAGGACCGCCGCAGTTTTAGTGGAAGCAAGACGCATATCAATCTCCGAAAGTGAGGAGGGATGGCAAACCATCCAGGACACAACCGACCGATGACGGACGGAAAATAGCCGCCTGCTAGAACCAGGCGCTCTAAAAACAGGCGTCAGTATCGCGATCGTTTATGACGGAGTAGTGGCTAAGTGATTTCACGTAGATGACAAAATATTTAAGAATGGAACTATTTGTTTCAAGGCTTGTCCGCGTGTTTTCGAGGTGTGTCCGGGGCTGTGATAAGCGATACTCGCGAGGCTTTCACGCCAAGAAACAGTGAGGATGCCAATGCCGTTGCAACGCCTGGACAGCCTGTCCGAAATCGCCCCTGCGGCCTGGGATGCCCTGGTGCCGCAGGCGCAGCCTTTTGTGCGGCATGGGTTCTTGAGTGCGTTGGAAGACAGCGCCAGCCTGGGCCCGCAATCGGGCTGGCAGCCGGAGCATTTGCTGCATTGGGAAGGCCAGCGCCTGGTCGCGGCATTGCCCAGCTATCGCAAATGGCACTCTTACGGCGAGTACGTGTTTGATCATGGTTGGGCGGATGCCTGTGAGCGCGCAGGCATTGATTACTACCCCAAGCTACTGACCGCAGTACCCTTCAGCCCCGTGAGCGGGCCACGTTTATTGGCCGCGCGTGCCGAGGAGGGGCTGGAGCTGCTCAAGAGCCTGCCGGGCTACCTGGAAATCGAAGGGCTCTCCAGCGCCCATATCAATTTCACCGACCCTCTGGCCGACGAGGCGCTGGCGCAGCAGCCGGGTTGGTTGCAACGCCTGGGCTGCCAGTTTCATTGGCAAAACCGTGGTTATCGTGACTTCCAGGATTTTCTCGATGCCCTGAGCTCACGCAAGCGCAAACAGATGCGTAAAGAACGCGAACAAGTGGCGGGGCAGGGGATCGAGTTCGAGTGGTTGCAGGGCCATGAATTGAGCGAGGCGCAGTGGGATTTTGTCTACGCCTGCTACGCCAATACCTACGCGGTGCGCCGCCAATCGCCTTACCTGACCCGTGCGTTTTTCAGCCTGCTGGCCGAACGCATGCCCGAGGCGATCCGCGTGGTGCTGGCCAAACAAGGTTCACGCCCGGTGGCCATGGCCTTTAGCCTGATCGGCGGTGACAGCTTCTATGGCCGCTACTGGGGCTGCCTGGCGGAGTTCGACCGGCTGCATTTCGAGACCTGTTTCTATCAAGGCATGGACTACGCCATTGCCCACGGCTTGCAGCGCTTCGACGCCGGCGCCCAGGGCGAGCACAAGTTGATTCGCGGGTTCGAGCCGGTGATCACCCATTCGTGGCACTACCTGCGCCATCCGGGGTTGAAGACGGCCGTGGAGGATTTCCTGGAGCGCGAGCGGGTGGGCATGCTGGCGTATGCGCAAGAGGCGAGGGCAGCCCTGCCTTATCGACAGGGCTGAACCATCGGTCTGGCCGCGCTGCCAATAAACAATGAAATCGCTATCCTGTATGTACAAAAGTACATACAGGATGTGCCATGCGTTTTGAGTGGGATGAATCCAAGAATAAAGCCAATATTTCTAAGCACGGCATCGATTTCAACGACGTTCCTGACATTTTCGGCATCCGATGCTGGCCTTGCGCGATGATCGAGCGGATTATGGTGAGGAGCGTTGGATCAGTATCGGTTGGATCAAATTGTTAATGGGTGTAGTCGTATACACCGAGCGGTGTGGTGATGTGATCCGTATCATCTCCGCCCGAAAAGCAACCAAGAAGGAGGCCAAATACTATGACGCAAACATCGAAAACTGATTGGGAGCGCCTGGCCAAGTTGAATGATGAAGCGATCGATACCAGCGATATTCCTGAGCTGGACGCCGAGTTTTTCCGGCGAGCGCAGCTGCGTGTTCCGGTGAAGCAGGCAGTGACGATTCGACTGGACGCTGATGTTTTGGAGTGGTTCAAAGGCCAAGGTACGGGCTACCAGACACGAATCAATCAATTGTTGCGCCAGTACATGCAGGCCCATCAGGGTTGAGCAGCAGTCCATTAAATTCAGCCCTGCCTTATCGACAGGGCTGAACCCGCTTGCCTCAGGCCGAGTCTTCCTTGCCCAACCAGCGATAGGTCACGCCGCCCACCACTGCACCGAGGATCGGCGCGAGCCAGAACATCCACAACTGCTGGAGCGCCCAGCCGCCAACGATCAGTGCAGGCCCTGTACTGCGGGCCGGGTTGACCGAGGTGTTGGTGACGGGAATGGAGATCAGGTGGATCAAGGTGAGCCCCAGGCCAATGGCAATCGGCGCGAGGCCCGCCGGGGCACGGCGGTCGGTGGCGCCAAGAATGATCAGCACGAACATCGCGGTCATCACCAGCTCACAGACAAACCCTGCCGCCATCGAATAACCACCGGGTGAGTGTTCTCCGTAGCCATTGTTTGCCAGGCCGGAGGCCAGCTCGAACCCAGGCTTGCCGCTGGCGATGAAGTACAGCAGCGCGGCGGCGATGGTGGCTCCGATCACCTGGGAGACGATGTAGGCCGGTAACTCTTTGGCGGGAAATCTTCCGCCGACCACCAACCCTACCGAAACGGCCGGGTTAAGGTGGCAGCCGCTGATGTGACCGATGGCGAATGCCATGGTCAGCACCGTGAGCCCGAACGCCAGGGCCACACCCAGCAGACCGATTCCGACGTTGGGGAACGCTGCGGCCAGCACCGCACTCCCACAGCCGCCCAACACCAGCCAAAACGTACCCAAGCCTTCCGTAACGGAACGTTTGAACAGTGACATGCACACATCCTTAGTAGATTGCTCTATCTGATTAACGGGTCGATGACGCTTCCCTGCTGCCTTAAATCAGGGCCCTCCTGGGGCCTGATTGCAGTACAGCAGGATTGTGTCGCAAGACCAGTGAGAGAGAGAAAACTGTCAGAATTGTTCGGAATTGATGAAGCACTTAACCAATGGAATCAGTCTATTCCTACAAACCCCCCCGTCTGGTGCTGCCATAAACGCGCATACAAACCGCCGTGCGCGAGCAACTGCGCATGGTTGCCACTTTCGGCTATCTGGCCTTTCTCCAGCACCACCAACCTGTCCATTCGCGCAATGGTCGACAACCGGTGTGCAATCGCAATCACCGTCTTGCCCTGCATCAGGGTTTCCAGGCTTTCCTGGATCGCGGCTTCCACTTCCGAGTCCAGTGCTGAGGTTGCTTCGTCCATGATCAGGATCGGTGCATCCTTGAGCAGTACGCGGGCGATGGCGATGCGTTGGCGTTGGCCGCCCGAGAGCTTCACACCACGTTCACCCACATGGGCGTCGAGCCCGGTGCGGCCTTCGGAGTCGGACAGCAGTGGGATGAACTCATCGGCGCGCGCCTTGTGCACGGCGGCCCAGAGTTCTTCGTCGGTGGCGTCGGGCTTGCCATACAGCAGGTTGTCGCGAATCGAGCGATGCAACAGCGAAGTGTCCTGGGTGATCATGCCGATCTGTTCGCGCAGGGTTTCCTGGGCGACCTCGGCGATGTTCTGGCCGTCGATCAGGATGCGCCCGCCTTGCAGGTCGTACAGCCGTAGCAGCAGGTTGACCAGGGTCGACTTGCCTGCGCCGGACGGGCCGATCAAGCCGATCTTTTCACCGGCCTTGATCTCAAGGTTCAGGTCGCCAATGATCCCGCTCTTCTTGCCGTAGTGGAAATCCACCTGTTCGAAGCGCACTTCGCCATGAGGCACGCTCAGGCGCGGGGCGTTGTCGCGGTCGATCACCGCGAGTGGCTGGGCGATGGTTTTCAGGCCGTCCTGCACCATGCCGATGTTTTCAAAGATGCCGTTGACCACCCACATGATCCAGCCGGACATATTGACGATGCGAATCACCAGGCCGGTGGCCAGGGCAATCGCACCCACCGAAATCAGCGACTGTGTCCACAGCCACAGGGCCAGGCCGGTGGTGGTGACGATCAGCAGGCCGTTCATGGTGGTGATGACCACGTCCATGCTGGTCACTACGCGGCTGGCCAACTGGGTTTTTTCGGTCTGCTCGATGATCGCTTCCTTGGCGTACTGTTGCTCAAAGTGCGTATGGGCGAACAGTTTCAAGGTGGTGATGTTGGTGTAGCCGTCGACGATGCGGCCCATCAACTTGGAGCGCGCTTCGGAGGAAATCACCGAGCGTTCCTTCACTCGCGGCACGAAGTAGCGCAGCGCCAGGCTGTAGCAGATGATCCAGGTTACCAGCGGAATCATCAGGCGCCAGTCGGCCTCGGCGAACAGCACCAGGGAACTGATGGCGTAGATTGCCACGTGCCAGATTGCGTCTACCGCCGCCACGGCGGAGTCGCGCAGCGAGTTACCCGTTTGCATGATGCGCTGGGCGATGCGCCCGGCAAAGTCGTTCTGGAAGAAATTCAGGCTCTGTTTGAGCACATAGCTGTGGTTCTGCCAGCGAATCAGGCTGGTCATGCTGGGGCTGATGGTCTGGTGCACCAGCAAGTCATGCAGGGCGCCGAAAATCGGACGTAGCAGCAGGGCGACCACGGCCATCCAGATCAGCTCGACGCTGTGGATCTGAAAGAAATTGGCGGGCGGTGTGCCCTGGGCCAGGTCGATGATGCGGCTCAGGTAGCTGAACAGCGCAACTTCGATCAGAGAACCGATCAGGCCCACCACCAGCAAGGCGGCAAAGCATGGCCATACCTGGCGCAGGTAATAGAGGTAGAAGGGCAGGACTTTATCGGGAGGGGCCGCGCTGGGAGCGTCGCGGAAGATATCGATCAGTTGTTCAAAGCGACGATAGAGCATTGGGGTTGACGCCCGCCGGGCGGGCTCTCCTTTCAAATGCGCACGCAGCCTCATGGGCTGCGCGCGGGGCTTGCTGCTGACCTCAGTCGATGCGCTTGGCCGACTTGATCACGACAGGATCGATAGGCACGTTCTGCATGCCCTGCTTGGTGGTGGTCTGCGAGTTGACGATGACGTCGACAACGTCCATGCCTTTGACGACTTTGGCGAACACGGCATAACCGGCATCGCGACCTGGGTCGAGGAACGCATTGTCGGCCACGTTGATGAAGAATTGGCTGGTGGCCGAGTTCGGGTCGTTGGTACGTGCCATGGACAAGGTGCCACGCACATTATGCAGGCCGTTGCTGGCTTCGTTCTTGATCGGCGCTTCGGTCGGTTTTTGCGACATCTGCGCGGTGAACCCGCCGCCCTGGACCATGAAACCCGGGATTACACGGTGGAAAATCGTGTTGGTGTAGAAGCCCTTGTCGACATAGGCCAGGAAGTTCTTGGTGCTGATGGGCGCCTTGACCGGGTCCAGTTCGATCTCGATGTCACCATTGGTGGTGCTGATCAGAACGTGGGGGGCGGTGGACTTTGCCGCAGCAACAGGTTTAGCCGGTACCGCTGCCGTCGCGGCCATCAGGTTGGCGGCAAACAGAAAGGAGCCTGCGAAGAAGGCGATTTTTTTCAGCATGGGTCAGTGATCCTGGGTAGTGGTTTCGACTGTCTTTAGAAAATCGAGCAAGGTAGCGTTAAAGACTTCGGGTTGATCCAAGGGCGTGGCATGGCGGGAATCTTCGATGACCACCAGTCGCGCATCGGGTAGCAGTTTTACATAGATTTCTTTGTGCGCCACGGGTGTGTAGTCGTGGTCGGCGCTGATGACCAGGGTTGGACAGGCAATCCTGGAAAGTTGTTCCAGCACCCCCCAGCCCACAATGGCGTCGAAGCTGGCGAGATAAGCACGTTTGTCGTTTTTTGCCCAGCGTTCGGCCATCTTGCGGCGCAGGTCGGCCTGCTCGGGCTTGGGGAATAACCGGTCGCCCAGCGCCTTGCCGATGGTGCCAAGGCTGAGCAGGCGTGCCAGGGTCCAACGCTTGGCCCACTGCCAGTAATCGTTGGCACTGCGTACCTTGACCTCGGGCGCGCTGTTGACGATGCACAGGCTCCTGACCCGCGCGGGTTCATCCACCGCCAGTTGGAACGCGATCATGCCGCCCATGGACAACCCCACCACATGCGCGGGCGGCAGGTTCAGGTGTTCGATCAGGGCGACCAGGTCGAAGGTGAAGCCCTTGATGCTGTAGCGTTCGCGGGGCTTGTCGGAGCGGCCATGGCCGCGCACGTCGACCACGATCAGGCGATAGTGCCGGGCGAGTGCCGGTACTTGCAGCTCCCAATCCTGGCTGCTGGAACCCAGGCCGTGGATCAGGATCAGCGGGTTGCCATGGCCATATTCCTCGTAATGCAGGCTGCAGCCTTCATGGTCGAACCAGGCCATGCGTGAACTCCGTTTCAGGCTTGTTGGGGGGCGGCAAAGGGCGCGTCCAGAGGGGCTGTATCAAAGGTGCGCAGCAGCTCCACGAGGATCTGCGTCGCCGGGCCCAGGGGTTTGTCCTTGTTCGAGTACAGGTAGAACGTGGGGTTGCGACTGCCGCCTTTTTCCAACGGCAGCTGTTTGAGCAGGCCGTCCTTGAGTTCGCGTTCGATCAGGTGGCGGGGCAGCCAGGCAAAACCCAGGCCGCTGCTGACGAAGGTGGCGGCGGTGGCCAGGCTGCCGACGGTCCAGCGCTGTTCGGCGCCAAGCCAGCCGACGTCCCGAGGTTGATGGCGACCGGAGTCACGGATCACCACCTGCATCTGGCTCTCCAGGTCCTGGAAACTCAGCTCGCGGTTCAGGCGATGCAGCGAGTGGTCGGGGTGGGCCACGGCGATAAATTCCACATCGCTCATTTCCGTGCCCAGGTAGCCGGGGATGATAAACCCGCTGATGGCCAGGTCCGCCATGCCCTCGAGCAACAACTCCTCGACGCCGGATAATACTTCTTCGCGCAGGCGCACCCGGCAACCACGGCTTTGCGGCATAAATGCGGTGAGTGCGCGCACCAGCCGCGCATTCGGGTAGGCGGCATCCACCACCAGCCGCACTTCGGCTTCCCAGCCCTGTTCCATGTGATGGGCGAGGTCTTCCAGTTGGCTGGCGTTTTTCACCAGTTGTCGGGAGCGACGCAGCAGCACTTCACCGGCGTCGGTCAGCACGGCCTTGCGCCCGTCGATACGCAACAACGGCACACCGAGCTGGTCCTGCATGCGGGCCACGGTGTAGCTCACCGAGGATTGCGAACGGTGCAGCGCTTCAGCCGCCTGGGCAAAGCCACCGTGGTCGACCACAGCCTGCAGCGTGCGCCATTGATCAAGGGTAACGCGGGGCGCTTTCAAGATGAGCTCCTCTTGTCCTAAGCTGGCAGTCCTTACTGGAGACTGCCGAATGAGAAAGTTCTGTTGTGTGCTGCTGGCGCTGTTGCCGTTGACTGCGTTCGCCTATTCCACTGAGGTGTCCAAAGATATTCAGGGGGTGAAGATCGATTACAGCGCATCCGACATCGACAGCAACATCAGTTCAATCCAGTTGACCAACTACGGCACCCATGACGCGGTGTGCAAGATGGTCTTCATTAACGGCCCGGAAGCGCCGCGCACGCGTAAGGTCACGGTCGAAGCGGGTAAAAACACCAACACTACCGTCAACTTCAGTCGCGCCATCATCAAGATGCGCATCAAGCTGACCTGCGCCCCAAAATAAAGCAACGGCGGAGCATGCCCACAGGAATACTCCGCTTATCAACAAAATTCTAGATGGGTTATAGCAGTTTTTTGCGCTTTTTTATCGAATGAGCCCTGGTTAATCTTTTCTCCATCGACTTACAGCAAATACCGATGGAGCCTACATAGCCATGTCTAATGTTCTGATTATCGAAAGCAGTGCTCGCCAGCAGGATTCGATCTCCCGCCAGCTCACCCAACAGTTCATCAGCCAATGGCAAGTCGCCCATCCGGCCGATCAAATCACCGTACGTGACGTGGCGCTTAACCCGCTCCCACATCTGGATGCCAACCTGCTCGGTGGCTGGATGAAGCCTGTCGAACAGCGCAGTGACATCGAACAGGCTTCCCTGGATCGCTCCAACGAATTGACCAATGAGCTGCTTGCCGCCGACGTGCTGGTGATGGCTGCGCCGATGTACAACTTTGCTATCCCGAGCACCCTCAAAGCCTGGCTGGATCACGTGTTGCGGGCCGGTGTGACCTTCAAGTACACCGCCACCGGGCCCCAGGGGCTGTTGACCGGTAAACGTGCGATCGTGCTGACCGCTCGCGGCGGCATTCATACCGGCGCCACTTCCGATCACCAGGAACCGTACCTGCGTCAGGTCATGGCGTTTATCGGGATTCATGACGTCACCTTCATTCACGCCGAAGGGGTGAACCTGAGTGGGGACTTCCAGGAAAAGGGCATCAATCACGCCAAGGCGCTGCTTGCCCAGGTCGCTTGATCCTTTAATCGTCAGATAATCGCGCGGTGTTTATCTAGCCCCACGCAACCCTTCAAGTACGCGTATCGAACCTCCCTTTGCACTTGTTGCTCCTGAGTGCTCCTGCCCGACTGCCGCTTTAGCGAGGTCGGGTTTTTTTTGCCTCGAGTTTCGTCACACGCCGAAAACCTTTAATGTCCCGCCCATTCGAAACGAGGCGCGCATGGGCTATCTACTGGTTGTCACCCTGATTCAGGCATTTTCCTTCAGCTTGATTGGCGAATACCTCGCCGGTCACGTCGACAGCTACTTTGCGGTGCTGGTGCGGGTCGTGCTGGCCGGGTTGGTGTTTATCCCGCTGACCCGCTGGCGTTCGGTGGCGCCTGCGTTCATGCGCGGCATGCTGATCATTGGCGCACTGCAGTTCGGCGTGACCTATGTGTGCCTGTACCTGAGTTTCAGGGTGCTGACCGTGCCGGAGGTGTTGCTGTTCACCATCCTCACGCCGCTGCATGTGACCCTGATCGAAGATGCCCTCAACCGTCGGTTCAACCCTTGGGCGCTGATCGCCGCGCTGGTGGCGGTGGGCGGTGCGGCGGTGATTCGCTTCGACCAGATCACCCCGAACTTCTTCATGGGGTTCCTGCTGCTGCAATTGGCCAACTTCACGTATGCCGCAGGGCAGGTCATGTACAAGCATTTGGTGGCGCGTTACCCGAGCGATCAGCCGCATTACCGGCGTTTCGGCTATTTCTACCTGGGTGCCTTGCTGGTGGTGTTGCCGGCTTTCCTGCTGTTCGGCAAGGCCAACTTCCTGCCGCAAGCACCGTTGCAATGGGGAGTGCTGGTGTTCCTGGGGCTGGTCAGCACGGCGCTGGGGATGTACTGGTGGAACAAGGGCGCCTGCCTGGTCAATGGCGGTACCCTCGCAGTAGTCAACAACCTGCACGTGCCGGTGGGGTTGCTGCTGAATTTGCTGATCTGGAACCAGCATGAACCGCTGGGGCGGCTGGCCCTGGGGGGCTTGGTGATTCTGGGGGCGGTGTGGATCAGCCGGTTGGGCGTGAAGGCGCCCAACCGTGCTGAGGCTTAACCCACGCGGCTTTCGGGGGCTGGCAAGTGACTGGCTCCCAAGATCGCGGGCAACACGCCCGCGCGTAAATCATTGCCACTGGGCTGCTGGTACAAGCTCAAGCCAAACTCCGGCAGCACCGCCAGCAGATAATCGAAGATATCCCCCTGGATCCGCTCGTAATCCGCCCATGCCGTGGTGCGGGTGAAGCAGTAGATTTCCAGCGGCACGCCCTGGGCGGTGGTTTGCATCTGGCGCACCATGCAGGTCATGTTCGGCTGGATGTCCGGGTGGCTTTTCAGGTACGCCAGGGCGTAGGCACGGAAGGTGCCGAGGTTGGTCATGCGGCGGCGGTTGGCCGACAGTTGCGCGCTATGGCCCTGGGCTTCGTTCCACGCCTTGAGCTCGGCCTGCTTGCGGCTGATGTAGTCGGTGAGCAAGTGCACCTGGGTCATGCGCACTTCTTCGTCATCACGCAGGAAGCGTACGCCGCTGGCGTCGATATAGAGGCTGCGCTTGATGCGCCGTCCGCCGGAGGCTTGCATGCCACGCCAGTTTTTGAACGACTCCGACATCAGGCGCCAGGTCGGGATGGAGACGATGGTCTTGTCGAACATGTACACCCGTGAGAGGGCCCTAAAATGGACATTCGAAAATATTAAAAAACAATCACTTACAGACAATCGCACCTGTCCATCTTTTTCCAGAAAAATGGACAGGGCAGGCAAGATCTCAACATTGATAGGGGAGAGCTGTGGTGCCTGGCAAACCACGTCTCTGGAGTAAATCCTGACCTTGCTGGCCCTTTCAGATCTACCTCGCTCCTGCCGCCTGAAAGCGTGAATTTTGGCACCAGCCTGGTGGGGCTGCTGATTCACAATGCAAGATTCTCAGGTAGCCAATTGCCCCAGTTGATGCATTCGCCGCACCAGCCTTAATCTTTAAGCGTCTGATGCCACAATCGACGCAACGTCGATTCAGGCACCCCTAGATGTTTCGCTGCCTCACTCTGACTGAGCCCTTTCGCCTTCAGCTCTTGCACGGCCAACCATTTTCTCTTGGCTTCCAACACTCTAGACGGAGCCATAACTTGTGGTTCGGTTGGCAGAGGAGTGTCCGCTAGCCCTAGGGATTCAGCCTCAGCCAGCGCAGCCAGGAGAGCTTGCCGCACTGTGCACTTCTCATGGGAGGCAGCAGCGAGTGCCAGCAAAGTAATTGGTTCTACTTTCAGCGCTGAGGCAAGTCGGGCACTCATTTCGATGGTCGCTGAGCTTCTACCGAGCTCTAGCTCGCTCACGTGGGCTTGTGTTAATGAGCGCGCGAGTTTTGCTTGAGACAAGCCTTTCCGAGTGCGAAGCAGTTGAACTACTGCTGCATAAGATTTCCGCAGCGACATTTCACTATCCCAATTAAAAGAGACGGTATGTCGTATTTGCCTACCGCCACACAAACAGATATATTTGTGGTCGTGGCGGTTTTGCGCCTCAGCCGCTAATTATTGAATATTGACAGAGAGGGGTTGAGCCGTGGTTGGGATCATCGAAGACGGTCTGTTGGGCGATCCCGGAGTCAGCCTGATGGGTTCTGAGCACGGTCTCGAGGCAGCGATGTATGCAGCCAGAAAGCGCTACAAATGGATGCCCCTCTGCGCCGTAGAAGAATGGACAATCCTAGACGCTATCGTCACCGACGCCGAGCGAGCCAAAGTAGCTGCCGCAGGCTGCCAACCAATTTTCATGTTTGCCCACAAAGTTGTGGACGACGAGCAGAGGCGTTTCGAGCCAGGCCATTGGGTGCGCTCAAGCATGGGCACCGCTTTCAAGGAAGGCTACCTATTCGAAACACGCAACACGGTCTACGTCTTGCTCGGGCCAGGCCATCGTAAGTCTGCTTCTATCGAAGCGATATTTTCCCTTTTCTGATTACCAACCAGCTCTGCTGGGCAACTGACGTGCGCCAGCAGCTTGAGGCGACAGATGTTCAGAACCTTAGAAAACGACCTGATAGGCGTCCCTGGAATGTTCGGGGAGGGCGTGTCCCAATGGCGTGGAGTCTCAAGGCTGCTCCGAACGCCTTGGTACCACTTAACCCTTAGCGTCGAAAACGAGGGTCGGTTCAGCGAGTGCGTGATGATGATCGACGACACCCACCAGCTTCAAAAAATGTTGGTAAGCCAATGTGCGGATTTAGCTATCACCGAGATTATGGCTGTGACGCCATCTTGGATGAATAAGTCCGGAGGCTGGCAGATGGAGCGGTTAACCAGAGTAACCGTAGGTGAGGACAGGTCAGGTTTTGAGGTTTGCTTGTTGGAAGTGGCTAAGGGTGCGGTGTATCACACCTCACACCAGCAAGACTTCAAGATCGAGGCGCTGGCCAACCTGAGGCCCGTCTTTCTACCAAGCATGATTCGATCAGCCTGAAATTTACCAATAATTTCCCACGATACCAGCGCCTCTGGCTGCGTGTGAAATTCCTGATAACGCCATATGGACTGCCCAATGGAGCGCAAAGATGCTCGACACCATTGATGTCAATTTTCACGGAAAACGCCATACAGATTTCGATCTCAAGCGAATCATTAAAGCTCAGGAGCAAGGCTTTGACGTGCCAGTTACCGCTTATCTTTGCGGAGTTTCCATCAGGGCGCGCGCAGGCATCGGTGTGGTTTTTGGCCACAAGCGAAAAGACCAGTACGGGCGTTTCGGCGACGGTCACTTGATCAGGACTTCTGATGTGTTGAAGGTCGAACGCGAGGGGAGGTTTTGGGTGATGACGACGGAGAACTCGCGGTATGTACTGGCAACATTTCAGCGTGGGAATGGGCGTTCCAGTTTGCGTGAGTTTCTGCGTCTTTCACAAGGGCAGCATCACATAACCCCGCGAGTGCTGCAGTGATTTTAGAGTGGGGGGAAAAGCGCTAATTGCGGAGTTTAGAGCGTAGATGGCTTCGCCGGACGTTTACCGACGTGTTTTCGAGGCATGCGTTGGGATGAGCTACTGAGCCTGCAGCATCGGGACACTTGCTATTGGGACACTGCCAGAATTGATGTTTTCTGGTTGGTATTTTGAGAGGCAGACTTCGTTTGCTGACTCAAGCTCACCCCATCGGGTTCTTGAGGGGTTACCGTGGCCCCTTTGCCCGCCAGAATCATCGCAAGAATCAGAACGGTAAAGCCCACTAAAATTGGAAATGAGCCCAGCCAAAATTGGAAACGTCGGCGGCGCTGGTATGCGTCCATCTTTACTAGACCCTTTCAGCGATGGTGAGTATGTCTCGCTTCCTTGTACTTCCGTAGCCCAATGTAAATTCTACAGTCAATGATATCTAGCCCTTAAAAAGGGAGTGAGGCAGCAGTTCACATTGCTTCTGCTTTGGGCTTGAACCCTCCGGGGTACGGCTGGCGTGAACCAAACCCTGACTGCGCCAGGTTTTGACATCCTCAAGCCTTTGGCCCGTCTGGCCGGAGCGCTCTGCTCGCACCTTTGGTCACAACGTGCGGCGTTATCTCGATGATTGTAGAAGCAAGCCTCACCTGCGTATTACTGCGCTAGAGGCTTTGTATTTTGACGCCGCATCAATCGGGGGCAGAGTACCGTGTTTTATATTAGGCCCGAGGAGACTTCACGCAGAACGCTTCTGGATGAGATCCAGCAGCAACTTACCATCGGGCATGGGGGACATGGTTCGCAAGAATACGACGTTTTTCTGCACCGTTTTCTTGATCTCAGCGGCTGAAATTGGCTTGTCCAGGATGGTGAAATCCATCAGTCGTTGAAAGTGGCACTCTTCGAGATAGCCGTGATGCTCACGCTTTTCAGTTTCACCAGTGCCTTGGCCGAATGCGACGATTCCTTTGCCGTTCTCGTACAAGAAGACCACATCACCTTTCTGTATACGATCAATGTTGTACTTCCAGGGGCTATAAAAGGCTGCTGCGCTACCCTCGCTGAGCATGCGGTCATGGTCTTCCAATGAGTGACGCTTGTTCGTATTTAGAAGGTGGAAGCTCGATGGTTCGAGTGACTCGATGTCTACCGCCGCTTGCTCTTCGTCATCAAGCTTAAGAGCAACCTTAGCGGCTTCAACCCCCTTCTCAAGCAGTTTAAGCATTGTCTCCTGGCGACTCAGATCAAGCTGATCAGCTAAACCTTCGATGAAGGAGTAAAGCTCCTTGGGCATACGGATAGATGCGGACGCTAGGTCGTTCTTCGTCTTCGCGGCGTTTTCGATGAGCGAAATAATGTCGTTCATGGGATGGATCTCCTGTCAGATGCGCCAAAGCATCTCATGACATAAAAATAAAATCAAATTGTGCTTTTTTAAAAAAGCAAAAAAAGAAGCTAAAGAGTGAAAGCCAGGAGCTCCGATTTCATGCCCGCTTGAACAGCTGACCAGAGATCCTTCCATCGGACAGGTGATGCTGGATGGGGCATACGGAAGCCAATCGTTCCTTATGGGTGTATATTCATACAGTGATCATGCTATGCGCAGCGGAGGGCGCTGGCATAACGCTGGAAAGGTGCTTAGATCAATGCTTAATGTCATGTCGCCACCAGCAAGGAAGAGGATTTAACTTGGCCACTCTTACCGATAAAGAAATAGAAGCCCTGAAAATCGAGAACTTCATTTTTCACGTGGTGCATCATCGAGCTGATGATCCGATACTTTTTGACGATACTCCCTTGAGCACCTTCGAGCCGTTCTTCATTGACCGCATCAAAGAAACCCTCAAGGGCAATAAATTTTCTTTCGCTGAAATATCTCAAGTTAAGGCCAAATTGAATAGCTGGGAGAAGGGTGAGTCGAATTTTGTCGATATCTCCAAGAGCTTGGCGCGACAATTTCATCGCCTTGGCGATAAACGGATGAAGTCAGGCGTGTTGATTGTAATTGGCTTGGTTACAGGCGCTAAAAAGTTTTATTCTTTAATTAAGTATGACTCTGAAAAGGTTGTCACATTTGAAACCAAGGGCGCCCAGGCAATTCTTCAGGCAGTTACTAATAACTTTACTGAATCACCAAAAGCGTTGCAGAAATCAGCCCTTATTGATTTGGATTCCAAAGACTCAGAAGTAGTGATCATTGATAAAATGAGCCGTTCAGGAATTAGTGACTTCTTCAAAGAATTCCTGGGAGTAGAGCGCCTCCGGAACTCAAAGGAAATGACGGTAGATTTGGTTAAGGCAATCAAAAAAACTGTAAAGACACACCTGGGTGATCTGCCGCCTGCTATCACATCAAAAGTCGCTGAGAAAGTCGTTGAGATTGCGAAAAAACGTAAAGACTTTGAAGTCGACGAATTCTTCACAGATTTTTTTGGCATCAATGGCCAAGATGAAATTCGGGCGACCTTCGACAAAGAATTGGAAAGCCTGAATTTGACTGGTGAGGTGTTCTCCTACGATGAGGAAGAGTTACCTACCAATGAGGCAAAGAAATACGTAACAAGCGAAGGCATAACCATCAATATGCCTGCACGGGCAAAGGGAAGCTTAACTATTGAAAATGGAAAGGATGAAACTATCATTACTATCCGTACAAGTCGCTTGCGTGAATCATGAAACAGCTAGCGCTGGAACTTCGCAGCTTCTTTGAGCGACTCACGGCGTCGGGTGGTTCTGCGCAGATTGAAACTGCGAATATTGTGCGGGTTGATGAAATAAGCGTTACGTCTTCTGAGTTTGTTCGAGAGTTGAAAGATCTTGCCCAGCGTATTTTTTCTGAGGGCATCGGAACAATAGAGCTTTTTGGAGAGGTTTCCGACAGCATCGAGATCAAGGATTTCGATTTGGAGGATGTAGAAAATGACAGACTAACAGTCATCTTGGAGAAGCCAGCGGATGATGGTTGGTGTTATTTCCTCACTTTAAAAGGTTTCGAAAACTGGCTAAGAACAAATCAATTCTCAGCACAGAACTCACAGAAAAAAATGTGTGTATGGGTTGCAGGTGAAACCTGTGAGTTTTCTACTCATCAGTTTCTAGTGAAAGAAATGGGTGGAGATAAAAGTTTACCGACCGTCACTCAACATCCTGAAAAGCCTTGGAAAATGGTACGGGATCTTACCCACTCTTTTACCCCACCCTCTCTTGAGCCTTGGCTGCTCGCTGCAGAGCCAATTACTGGAAGCGAACCTTTTACAGCTTGGAAACGCGTGGCGGTGGAAAGGCTTTCCTTTTGCTTGCCTGCCGAGATTCGCAAGGAAGGTGATGAGACTCATGTAATATTCCGAGGCGGGCGCTCACTCCCCATAGCTATAGACCAGCCTATTAACTGGGCTGATATCAATTTTGAAACGCTTCACGACACCTGCCAGTGGATCTACTCCACCCCTAGGGAGTGTGAAACGAAATTCCAACTTTTCAACAACCACATTGCTATCAATTGGAACAATGGGACGACGTGGCCCTCTGGCTCAACGCAACTCTTAAAAAATAGCCTCTCGGGGGCCAAGGAAGCGTTCGCCTTTCATCTTCAGGATCAGAGCAAGGAGGCTGTCAAAAGCCTGGGGGATCTGCGCAAGGGTTTGCAGGACGAGGTTAATAAGACACAAACTGCGACAAGGGATTTAATATCAGCTCTCTGGCGTGATTTCGCGGTGGCGGGTGTTGTTTTAGCTCTCAAGACTCCGATAGCATCTACAGGCGTGGCCGATACAGCCACCACGATTCTGTATCTCGGTGTCTCTGCACTTCTCATATTGAGCATAGTTATCAACGCTCTATCAAACTTGAGGTTTAACAGTCTTGCTGACAGTAGTAGAGAGGGGTGGCGGAAGAAGATCTATAATTTCATGTCTGCCGACGACTGGAAGCGTTTGGTTGAAAAACCTATATCGTCTGGACGCACCGTTTACTGGCTCGCTTGGACTGTGTGTTTCTGTCTGTACGCAGCCATTGTCCACTACTTCCTGTCGCTTGCGGCACCTAACTTTTTAGCGAGCCACATCGATTATCATTTTTTCTGCGCGTGGAACTACATCACCGCCTTTTTTTAATAAAACTATAAATACAACTACGGTTGATTCTTTATGATGCAGTATTCCTGCACAGGTATTTAGAATCTATGCCAGGAACCATTTGGGGCTTGCTTCCAAATTAGAAGATAGTCTGGGTGAGGTAGGGGCTCTAGTCATCATTGTCCGCATTCCTTTGCTCAGCGTAATGTACCCAAATACGGCCATTAAGCCTAAAAATGATGGTTAGTGTGCCGTATTGGGGACATTAAAAATGTATCTCAGAGCAACGTACCACTAGCGTTCGACTCTAGGAGGATAGTCGACTAACGGATTCGGTAGCCTCATGGCCAGCCCAGCCCAGCCCAGCCCAGCCCAGCGCAACGCAGCTATCGACATGAATTGCATAATCGCCATTCGAGTAGCTCCTGTCAGCGAAAACCTATTTTTTTGAAGGCTTGCTAGGTTTCAAGTCGGGGTTATTTCCTTGCGTTTCTTTATTGTCACGACGACGCTTATCAACTTCGCCGGTTGATTTGGCAATCGGTTTTGGGCCTGGTTTAAGCGCCATAAAATCTCTCCTTGATGTTAATGTTATTTTAGCTGCTGCGGGATCATCCTATTGGCACGGACGGATACTTTCAATAGGCAAGAGATGCTTGATTTTAGCTATGTGAAAAATTGAATTAGCTTTGGCGCATCTACTGGAAATTTAATGACAGGTAAGGTGTTGATTTTACGTTCATTGGCGACATTTTGCAGGTAGCACTGCATTTCCAGAATCATTCGAGCATCGCCAGACCGCACCTGTCTGCTACCTAGCCTTTACCGTCCACAACTGATCAACCTTCGTCGTATAGCTCTGACTCATCAACTCGCGGCGCATTGCCCAACCAGGCGCCGCAGGAACACTGGCTAAACGGACAACTCCCTTACCCCAACGGCTGTTGATCTCGTCCAGAACGCTCATGACCTTGTCAGCCATCGCTGGCTGCGATAGCGCAAACAGATCATCGGTGAACTCGCCGGGCTGCCTTAGATCCATCAGCAGAACTTCCGCCTTGCTGTACTTGAAGCCTGGTCGAAAGAGGCGATTGACCGCTTCGGTCGCAGCCTTGGTCATGAGTCGAACGTCGTTTGTCGGATAGGGGAGTTCGACGAGCGCGCCGTTCGCGTACTTCGCTTCTTCGGGATTGAACATTCCTGTCCTAATGCTCACGCGGATCTTTTTGCACAGCGAGTTTTGCGCTCTGAGCTTTTCCGCCGCGCGTTGGGTGTAGGTGGCGACGGCCTCCTTGATCGGCTTGATCTGCGTCAGCCTGGTGCCGAACATCCTGCTACAACAAATCTCCTGCTTGGGTGGGTCAGCTTCACCTAGTTCCAGACATGAGGTGCCTGCAAGCTCGCGAGCAGTCTTCTCGATCACCACACTGAATTTCTGGCGCAGCATCCACGGATCGGCTTTCGCCAACTCCATTGCGGTCTTGATGCCCATCGTTTCCAGGTGTGCCTTCATGCGCCTGCCGATGCCCCAGACCTCGCCAACATCGGTGTTGCGCAGCGTCCAGTCGCGTTTGAATGGATCGCACAGATCCACCACGCCACCGGTAATATCCAGCAGACGTTTGGCTGTGTGGTTAGCGAGCTTGGCGAGTGTCTTCGTGCGCGCGATCCCCACTCCGACAGGAATGCCTGTGCGCTTGAGAAGCGTGGAGCGCATGTGCCTGCCAAACGCGGACAGATCTCCAGGCATGCCAGTCAAATCGGCGAATGCCTCATCAATGCTGTAGACCTCAAGTGCCGGCACCATCGACTCGATGATCGTCATAACGCGCTCGCTCATGTCGCCGTATAAAACGTAATTACTGCTAAAGGCTACGATTCCATGCTGGCGTAGATGGTCTTTGATCTGGAAGTACGGCTGACCCATTTTTACGAAAGGCTTGGCATCGTAGCTACGCGCGATCACACAGCCGTCGTTGTTGGACAAAACCACAATGGGCGTCTTTGCCAGGTCGGGTCTGAACACTCGCTCGCAGCTCGCGTAGAAACTGTTGCAGTCAATCAGGGCGAAGACGGGCTCACGTGTTGTCATGATCGCGCACGCTGTATTTCACCACACCCCAGATCACCAACTCATCGCCCTCCATGACATGCCTTGCCGGATATTTTGGGTTCTCCGATACAAGCATCACGGCGTTCTCACGCAGAAGCAGGCGCTTGCAGAATGGCTCTGAGTTCAGCGCTGCGATGACTATGTCGCCGCTGACCGCATCGATGCTTCGATCAACAACCACCAGATCCCCTGAGTAGATTCCTGCGCCCTGCATGCTGTCTCCATCAATTCTCACCAGGTACACGTGCGGCGCGCGGATATCGAACAGCTCATCGAGGGAAATGTGTTTTTCGATGTGATCAGCCGCAGGGGAGGGGAAGCCCGCCGGCACCCTGGATGAATATAAGGGCAGCCTCCTGCCGCCAGACGCGAGAGGGCCGAGGATGGTGATGCTCATGATGCAAGCCTTAGGAAGTTGACTGTATATGCATACAGTTAACGATTTGGTTCGCTTGCGGTCAATCTCATAGGTACGACAATTCGACGGGTGACACCATGTGCGGACGCTACTCGATCTACGAATCGATGGATCACTACCTCAAGGAGCTTGCGCCAAATCAGCTGGTGATCAATGGCTATGACCTTTGGCCTGTCGAGCGGTACAACGTTGCGCCGTCCACGCGAGTGGAAATCTTCCGGCCAGTAGGAGAGGGCTTGAGTGTCGATAAGGTTAAATGGGGATGGGCGCCGTTCTGGGCGAAGGGAAAACGCCCTGACCCGATAAACGCGAGAGTCGAGACCGTCATGACCGGGAAATTTTTCAATCAGCTCTGGCCAAATGGTCGCGTAATCGCGCCGGCGAACGGGTGGTTCGAGTGGGTCAAGGACGAAGATGATCCAAAGAAAAAACAGCCCTATTTCATAACACTGAAAGAGCAGATTCCGATGTTCTTTGCCGGTTTGGCTGAGGTGCACGAAGGTTTGGAACCAGATGATCGCGACGGTTTCGTCATCATCACCGCTGCGAGTGACCAAGGTATGGTCGATATCCATGACCGCAAACCTCTGGTTCTTGCACCTGAGCACGCCCGCGAATGGATTGATCCTGAGACTTCAGTTGAACGAGCGACAGAAATCGCGATGGAACATTGCCGACCAGTTACCGATTTTCATTGGTACAAGGTTCGCAAGGATGTGGGTAACGTTCGTAATCAAGGCCCGCATCTGATTCAGCCCCTCTCACTGGTCGAAGACGTGGATGACTGACTTCAGCCGCAGTCTGAGAGTCGGCGTATCGGCAACTGCACGCCAGCGAACAGAAGTATTGGCATGAGGAGGGAAGTAAGGCTTTTCCATGCGCGGCCATCTGCATGTAAAACCAGTCGGATTAGTCATGGAATTCCCGTCGTCTATTCGTATTTGCCGGCTTCAATCGTTGATTGTCCGACCTCAATCCGGGAGGTATTTCACCACCATCGGGCTGGGTAAACTGTCAGCAGTTGGAACGACCCCCTGTGGCCGGAAGTCTACCTGTAACTGCTTATTGGTAAGGTACAGAGCAATGGATAAGACCATCACCGTCGATCAACTGGCTACCACCGACCTAAGATCAATCAACGAGATATGGCTCGGCGAAACTCATACCCAGCTATGCCTTTGGCGTGGCGAACAAGTCTTCACCCACGAGATGATGAGCGAGGGCACCCACGATCAGAATGTCCAACGGTTGTGCTTGCAATTGGTCAACCCTGAAGATCAAGCCGCCGTTGCTAGCGTTGAGTTGATCGTGCGCGAACAGCTAAAAAGGATGGGGAAGGAGGGGGAGTTTTATCCGGCTGAGGAGGCGGATACTCATCTATAAGAAAAGTGGTATCGGCCATTCCCAAGGAATCAATCCAAGACCTACTGTCGCTTGGAAGCAGATATTAATATGGGCTGGACGGGTGTAAGGCCTCAGGCGCCACTCCTTGTAAGTGCGCCCCGTGATTTATGGTGTAACCTCTAGCTATTACTCACATCGAGAATTTCCATGTCCAAACTTGCCGAATTCCGCCAGCTTGAAAAACACCTCGCCGAACAGCTCCAGGCTCTCGAAGCCCTCAAGGGCGATGCTGGCCTCAAGAAAGAAATCGAGTTCGAAACGAAGCTGCGCGATTTGCTCGCAAAATACGGCTATAGCCTCAAGGACGTGATCAACCTGTTAGATCCACAAGGCGGTCGTCGCGCTCCAGCTGTCGAGTCCAAAGCAGGCAGCCGCAAGCCTCGCCAGTTGAAGGTTTATAAAAATCCTCATACCGGCGAGGTCGTAGAAACCAAGGGTGGTAATCACAAGACGTTGAAAGATTGGAAAGCTGAACACGGCTCCGCGACCGTTGAGTCTTGGCTGACCAAGTGATTTGGTTTGAATAAAAAAAGGGCCTAGTAGGGCCCTTTTTTCTTATCGTTTTTTTTATCTTCAGGGGCATTTCATCGCTCTATTCACGTTATAGGAACGGCGTTTTCTTCCCGACAGTCAGCCAAGATATGTGAACTTTAGACACACGCAAATTTCCATTGTTTCATAGCAAAGCCAACCAGCTACTAGCCGGGAATGTGCTATTGAACCCCCAAGCCAGGAAGTTGAACGTGAAGACCTCACCCCGGAAGAACTCGCTGCGCCGCGCCGTTACCGGCCCGATGCTTTTTCTGTTTATTCTCGGCGATGTTCTCGGGGCGGGCGTTTATGCGCTCGCCGGGACAATTGCGGGGGAGGTAGGTGGCGCAATATGGGTGCCCCTGCTCATCGCTCTGTTTTTTGCGATGCTTACTGCAGGTTCCTACGCAGAGTTGGTGACAAAATATCCTCATGCGGGCGCGGCTTCGGTTTTCGCAGAGAAGGCGTTCCGGTCTCCGCTCATTTCTTTTCTTGTTGGCTTTTGCATGCTATCGGCAGCTGTCACGAGCGCGGCGGGTTTATCTCTAGCGTTTGCCGGTGATTACCTAGCGGCGTTCATTCATGTACCGCCTCACATCGCAGCATTACTTTTCCTTCTCGTTATCGCGCTACTCAATGCGAGGGGAATTAAAGAGTCTTTGGGAGCCAACCTTGTGATGACAGTCATTGAGCTGTCAGGTCTTCTTTTGGTCGTCGTAGCCGCTGCTTGGTATCTCCGTACAGGCGAAGCTGACTTGGGTCGCAGCCTTGAGTTCAAACCGGGGATCAGCCCGATGTTAGCCGTTTTGAGCGCGGCATTAATCGCCTTCTATTCTTTTGTAGGATTCGAAACATCCGCCAATCTCGCGGAAGAAATCCGAGATGTTCGAAAAGTTTACCCGCGCGCATTATTTGCCGCATTGCTAACCGCCGGAGTCGTCTACATGGCTGTCGGCATCGCGGCATCTTCCGTACTGCCCATGGAAAAACTTGTGGCCACCTCGGCTCCTCTTCTTGAGGTGGTTCGGGCGTCAGGTTTAAACATTCCGCCTCGCGTCTTCGCCTTCATTGCACTGATCGCGGTAGCCAACGGCGCGCTGTTAACCATGATAATGGCGAGTCGCCTTACTTATGGCATGGCCTGTATAGGACTGTTGCCGACCGCCTTGAGCAAGGTGCTGCCTCGGCGACGCACCCCTTGGATCGCGGTCATCGCTACCACCGTGGTAGCAATCGCACTCACGCTGACGGGAACGCTAGCTACATTGGCCGAAACCGTCGTCCTGCTCTTACTGTTTGTATTTCTCAGCACTAATTTGTCCGTGTTAATCCTGCGCCGTGACGAGGTTGCGGAAAATCACTTTCGGGTGCCGACGTGGGTTCCGGTACTTGCTATCGTCTCGTGTCTGGTACTGCTCAGTCAGCAAAGTCTGGAAACATGGATGCGGGGAGGGTTCTTGATCCTGATAGGCATGCTGCTTTTTGTCTGTTCAAGAGCGGCACTGGCGGCGCCAGTGGAGCCTGGCTGATCATTTAAGCGCTTCGATGTGTATCGCAGCGTAAACTTATAAAAGCCTTAGGAGTGCGGGGTGGGCGCAGTTGTATCGGGTGCATCCAATGCCTCGGATCGTCGCTTCTGAGGAACACTGGAAGACCACCCGATCAATCGTCTGGCATAGCTGCATGCGTGAACATCGGCGCGAGCGGGGGGCACACCAACTCAATCCGCTTGCTTACAGATTGCTCACGGACGGGAAGCCACCTCGTCCAGGTGCCGCAGCAGTGCCAGAGGATCCTCGTAAACCCGCAGTGCACCTGCGCGTTCAAGCTCTCCGGTGTCGTAACCACCAGAAAGCAGCCCTATACCGGTGGCCTTACAGCGGCGTGCGGCAAGCATGTCCCAGATGGCATCGCCGATCACCAGGCAATCTTCGATGGGTACATTGAGTTTGCTTGCAGCGGCGAGGAAAAGGTCTGGATCGGGCTTGCCATACTTCACGTCATCACGGGTGATGAGATTGACCTTCGCGATATCCAAGCCCAATGCCTTCAGATTTATCGCCGCAGTGTCCATGCCACCACTGGTCGCAATACACCACTTGAGCTGATCACGGTTTAGAGCGTAGAGAAGCTCTACAGCGCCAGGCAGAGCGGTTATCTGGCCTTGCAGATCCTTGTAGGCTTTATCATGTTTATCGCTGAGTCTTTTAGCCTGGTCTGGTTTGATTTCCAAGCCGGTCTCACGGGCTAACATCTTGAGCATCAGCCCGCCGCTCATACCAATTTTCCTGTGAATTCGCCACATGGCCAATGGTATGTCTTCTGAATCGAGCGCAGTTTTCCACGCAAAGACATTCTGGTAAACGCTGTCAGTCAACGTGCCATCCAGATCAAATATGAATGAGGTTTGCTGGCGCATACGTGACACCTCCATTAAGCAAATTTTAAGTAGTAGACGTCGCGTATTGAAAATATTGGTCGCATCGAAAACGAAGCTGAGCTGGCTTTAATCCTTAAGTCTTTCCAAGTCTGCTGGGCCAGGTTCCACACGTGGTGCGTCGCCAAGGAACTCATCTTCTCTAACGACTCGTTCGTCATCTGTTAAACCTGCTTCAGACACGTCTGAGACGAGAACAGAATCTTCCAGTGCTTTGCTTTTTTTTGATGAAGTGGAGCTTTTTTCAGTCATGAGCTTTCTCCTCGACCCTCGAAATTTGAAGCGCTCAATTTTTCGAAAGCACATGGTCTGAGTCGTTCCGTCTTTTGCAGATATCGAAGCGGAGAAACTGCAGCGCATGAGTGCCACTGCGGTTTCCATCGCACTACTTCCGCTTTTTCATCGAGGTTGTTCAACACGTACAGGTTGTGGTTTAAGTGCAAAAAGGGCCCTTGAAGGTCTTTTTTATTAGCCGGCAAGGCATATTGAATATGCACCTTGAGCCAAGGGTTAATCAGACTCATAAAGCGAGCTGAACCATTTGGCATACGGGGAATTGATGACCAGCCGCCGGTTGAAGTCCGGGCTTCCATCTGTCCACCAAACAGGGCCCCGCTCACCAAGCGCTACTTTTGCCACTTGTACCTTTTCCCGAGCGCGCTTTAGCTGCGATGCGTCTTCCGATTCTTTTGCTTTCTTCACCTCGCGTCGCGCTGCCATGAGGGCATCGACAAGACGCTGGCGCACGTCCTCTTCTAATGACGGGTTTGAACAGCGCCACAGCTGCCCTTTGACAACGAAGTAACGACCGTCAGGGGTCACTGGATGCATTTCTCACTCCGATCTTTCAAAGGGCGCTTCTCCAGAATTCACGAAGGACGACTACCTCAGCTTTCGGATAGGAAGGCGTTTAGCTTGTTTGACCCCAAACAGTATTCCCAGTAATAGCGCTGCGCCCGCCGCAAGGAGTATGGGATAGGGATGTTTACCTGACATCCATACGCCCTCAACTCCGTGCTGATCGCTTGGTGACGTAGGGCGATGTCCCGATGACGATAGATTACGACTGATCGGAATGTCAGAGGGATCGATCTCAGCTTCGTAGGGCATTTCGTTTAAAGGTAAACGCGCTCCGTCTGCAAGAATGAGGGTTAGGTCTTCTACAGTGCCGGCGAGTCGATTGGGGAATACTGGCTCACCTGTGGGGTCAAGCTCATCGTAATAAAACTGCTGACCTTCCAGCCAACCTATGGCCGTCATCAATTCGGGGCCAAGGTAATATTTCCCGTCGAGGAAGAAGCCTGGAAAATGTCGTGTGCGTTCGAGACTTTCTACGATATAACGCTCGCCCGCCTTCATACCGGTTGCTGGGTCAATCATGATGAAGTCCTCAGATTCACTCGTGTTGCGATAGAGGACGGGGTTTGGCGCAACGTTCCATCGAGATGACTGAAAGGCTGAAGTTTAAGCGTAAGATTGACGTAGGCGCATGATGGCATCTGTGATGCCTTGAGCATTCTTGTCGAGCGTTTCCATCGACGCGAGTGCATTGGCGGCGACGTGTTCCGCTCCGCTTTCAGAGAGCCAGTTGGTTACCTCTTCAATGGCCGCGCAGATTGCATGTTGGTTGTGAAGGAGCAGTGTGAGAGCGTCTGCAGCTGCTATGTTCGCGTCAGAGCTATCTGGCATGGAAATACTCCTTGAGCTTTCGATGAGGGTGAGCCTAGCTGAACCGTCGTCTTTCAGTGAACTCTTCGTGCAATGAGCAAGCATAGTCATGGACATAAGCCTAAGCTCACAAGGCGTGATACTGGACTCTCGTTGCTAAACATCCGCTCGAATGAATTCATTAGCGTCCTGTTTGTCTGATTCCTATTCCCGCTTCGTTGGCCGCCCGGTACCTACAGGGGTCAATGGATGTCCTTACAAGGTAGCGGGCGATCAATGCAGACTCCTCTCAGCGGCAGTTGAGGCTCGCGATGTAGACTGCCAAAACCCGCTTCAACGAATCCACTCCCCATCGACGCAGGAACAAAAATGTCTGTACAAATTCGCAACAACGTTCGCGTTCGAGGTTCCGGCCCTGCCACTTTGGTTTTTGCGCACGGTTTTGGATGCGATCAGAATATGTGGAGACTGGTTGAGCCGGCTTTTTCAGAGAGCTATCAAACAATTCTTTTCGACGTTGTGGGGTGTGGGAAGTCTGACCTTTCGGCTTACGATGTTGCTAGGTACTCCACCTTGAAAGGGTACGCGCAGGACATCGTCGAAATCATCGGTGAGTTTGCCAGCGGGCCGGTCATATTTGTTGGGCATTCGGTCAGTGCAATGGCTGGAGTAATCGCCGCCAATATGCGTCCAGGCCTGATCGGTGCGCATGTCATGGTTGGGCCTTCTCCCTCATATATCAACGATGGGGATTACTTTGGCGGATTCAGCCGTGAAGACATTGACTCTCTCTTGGAGACTCTTGAAAGCAACTACCTTGGCTGGTCGAGTTCCATGGCTCCCGCCATCATGGGCGCGCCTGGACAACCACACCTTGGCGTTGAGTTGACTAATAGTTTCTGCCAGACAGATCCAGACATTGCAAAGCGATTCGCGAGGGTGACATTTCTTTCGGACAATCGCAGCGACGTTGCAAAGCTGCAGGCCCCAGCGCTGATTATTCAGTCGTCCGAGGACATCATCGCGCCTGTGGAGGTTGGTCAATACCTTCATAACGTGATTCCAGATAATCGACTTGAGGTGATTGAAAACATGGGCCACTGCCCGCACCTCAGCGCACCTGATCTTTGCATCAATGCGATTCAAAGCTTTATTGAAAGCGTGCAGAGTCGAATTGCTGATGCAGGCTGATGCCGACTCGCTTCCCGGTGCTGACTCACTTTATGAGCACGCTCCCTGTGCCCTGATTCTCACGAGTAAGAGTGGCGTTATCCTTCGGGTGAACACCACTTTTTGCGAATGGCTGAGATACTCGAAAGACCAGCTAATTGGCCATCGTAAGTTGCAAGAATTGCTTACCATCGGAGGTCGAATTTTTCATCAAACTCACTGGATTCCTTTATTGGAAATGCAAGGTCCCATTTCCGAGGTAAAGCTTGAGTTTGTAACGTCTGACGGAAAAAAAGTGCCGATGATTCTCAACGTGAGAAGAAGAGAGCACTCGGGTGGCACTTTCGATGAGGTTTCGGCATTTGTAGCGATCGAGAGGCACCGATTCGAGCAAGAGGTATTGATTTCCAAGCGGCAGGCGGAGGATTCACTCGAAGCACACTTAGCGCTCCAGCGAGATCTTTCGGTAGCCGATGCCAGGCTTCGGGTTGCATTAGAATCTGCCCAGATGCATGTCTGGGATGTCGACCCTGTGACACGTGAGCGCCGTTACGATGAGAGCGTCGCACGCTTGCTTGGCTACCCCTCAAGCCAGATTGTTTCCGCAGCCGCTTACTCAAGCTTCATTGAGCCCCAAGACCAGAAGCGGGAAGCCGAACTCTTCTCGGCAGCTCTTGAGTCGGTAGCTCAAGAGTATCGCTGCATCTACAGATTGAACGGAATTGATGGCATTCAGCGTACTGTGCTCTCGACTGGACGTGCCGCATTCGATCCCGACAATAAGCTTGTGCAGTTTGTTGGCGTACTTCATGACATCACCGACGTGAAACGTGAGCAAGCTGCCGCTGAAGACCGCGCACTTTTTTCCGAGCAGATGATCGGTATCGTAAGTCACGATCTGCGTAATCCTCTCTCGGTTATATCAATGTCCATGGAAATGCTTGATCGCCAAGGACTAACGCCGAAGCAGCAAAAATTGGTTCGTCATGCCCATGAAGCGGAGCAAAGAGCACGCAGGCTCATCAACGATTTGTTGGATTTCACGCAAGCGCGAATAGGGCGTGGTATAGGAATTACGAAAGCGGCCATCGATCTACATCAACTCATTGCAGGAACCGTAGAGCAACTTAGAATCGTTTACCCCGATCAAGTGCTTGTCCATTCAACATGTGGCAATGGTTTATGTATCGCGGACGGCGATAGGCTTGCGCAATTGACAGGTAACTTAATTTCTAACGCAGTCACCTACGGTGCGGAAGACCGTCCCGTGACGGTTACATCCTCTATTACGGCGCTGGGCTTTGAGTTGATGGTGCACAACTGGGGTTCACCGATTCCTCCAGACTTTCTGGCCACTGTCTTCAGTCCAATGACTCGCGGCGTCAACCTCCCGCAAGGCACCCGGAGCGTAGGTCTAGGGCTATTCATCGTCAGCGAAATCGTAAAGGCGCACGGCGGCACGGTTTCAGTTACCTCCAATATTGATGAAGGTACAATATTCAAAGCTACTTTCCCGTTATGAAGCGGTAACTCAGACAACTCCGTGATCAAATTCTACGGTCACGGTCACTCGCTAGTTGCGCCGCCTGGATGATGTGAAAGCTCTGTCCAATCAAGAACGCCCGTTTCGCGCCATTTCACTTCTGTCACTCCGTATCTCTCAGCTTGAGGTTTCGAGACGACCTTTAACGGAGGTCTGCCAGGCTTAGGGATTGGAGCTAGGCCGGCGTCGCAGCTTGCCCAATGCCAGGCATCCACATTGCGCATTGTTTTGGCGCGAATGACGAATGACTTTGGCTGCCCATGGAGTTTGTAGTCGATGACAAAAATATCCGTCTGGCTCATGAGTTCCTCCTTACGCTCATAGGCAAAAGAGTGGCGCTCGCAAAAAAGATTCCAACGTTTTTCACGTCTTCCATGGAGGACGATTTTTCGCCAGGCTATATGAATTCGAGGACGCCGCTGTTCTGATAGGCATCCCTAACAGCGGCGAGATAGAAAGGGTCAGAGCGTTGTGTATTTTTTCCAGGAATGCGATGTGGCGCGCACAGACAGATGCAACGTTTCAGCAAAAGTAGCCTTAAAATGCGTTGTCAGATTGCTTCGGTGGGCATTTGACTCGCTCCGAATTTGGACAACAATCAATGAACACTGCCCTTAGGAAAACGTGATGATTTCCGCTCTTGAGCTCCGACATATCATTGAGTGTGGCTTCCTGCCGCTGTCCTGCTCATGCACGCTAAATGTGGATGGTTCGCTAATGATCAAGGTTACTGAGCCTTCTTCAGGCAGTGTTGAGCTATTGGTCACGGGAGTATCGACGGCGCCGCTAACTACGAGTCGTGCAATTGCCAATCTGGTAGGTGAGCTTCGCAGTGAGATGGCTGCACGAAAAACCAGCTTTGAATCGAGCGAATGCAGAGCTCCGGGGCATTGAGCAGATAGATGCGGGAGGATCAACCTTCAAGATCGCCTTTGATGTCAAATTGATATCGGCTCATACTAGGCTTCATTTTAATGGAGTCGGTATCTTGTCCTCCGATAGAATTCAGCAACTTGAGCAAGCACTTTTAGCGCTCATCGCATCAGCCACAAAGATGGGCGTGAGCTGTGAATAATTATGTGCAGAAGCGGTAGGCGGTCTGATGGCAGATCGTTACTGGCAGTGGTCACTCACGGAGCACAAACACGGCGCCGCTGATGAGATAGAGGAAGCTTTAACCAAGCTTCTGATGAGGGGGGCAACCAAGTCGACCCCGGTCTACCTCGCATCTACAATGCCTTAAAATCAGGCTTTGTGAATCGCGATGCCAGGCTGCAATAGCGCCGCCATAGCGATAACGAAATCATCCAGTGACCATGGTTTGTGCAGATAAATGGTAGAAGCTGGGATAGCCTCAGGGTCTATTAGGTATCCAGAGGTCAGGATTGCCGCAATTGATGGCCATCGACTACCTACCATTTCGATAAATTCGATACCCTGTATCTGGCCAGGTACACCGTGGTCTGCGATCACTAGACGGCATTGTTCATGAGTTTGGAGCAGATAGGTTAAGGCGTCATCTGCAGTCTGAAACGAGATTGCCTTCCCTCCGACTTCCGATGCGATTTCTGCCATTAACTCTCGCAATGTAGGGTCGTCCTCGATGACGATCACCTTTCCCTCGATTGGCAAAAAACCTTCCCATTGGACGATCAATCAAAGATTCCTTAGCTGGGCACACGTGGCCGGCGTCTAATGAGTCAGTGCCTGAGTGTATGCGTGTTTCAGTATTTTATGGCTCTCCTTGCAACGCTTTTGATGACCCAGGTCACAGATAGACTTCAGCACGTAACGACCTGAGGTTTCAGAATTGACCGAGGCAGGCGTAAGGTTGCCACTTTCATATCGACCTCAAATGAAGAAGGACGGGAGGTTTCGGTGAGGCACCGAGCCTTCTCGTCCTCTCCACTTATCGACAGATTTAGGTAGTCAGCACCGTCGCGCTTCCGTCGGTTTCCGGCAAAGCGATGTGGTTATCGCTAGGTGTCAGGATGACTTTTCGGCAGTCCTCTTCTTTTTTATCAAAGATTTTATATCCCTCAGCGGCCTGTTCCAGTGACATGCGATGGCTGATGATGACTTCTGGTGCGAGACGACCTGTCTCAATGTGATCCAGGAGCTCGGGTAGGAAACGGTGCACATGGGTCTGCCCCATTTTGAAGGTCAGCCCCTTGTCGAATGCGTCTCCGAACAGGAAGCCATGGATGAACCCTGAATAAACGCCAGGGACACTGACGATGCCGCCGCGTCGAACGGCGGCGATGCACTGACGTAAAGCCTTGCCGCTGCTGCCCTCAAGCTTGAGTGTCGCGAGAACTGTTTCCGTCGTACTACCTTTTGCTTCAAACCCTACCGCATCTACGACGCCATCAACTCCCCGCATTCCTTTGGTTTGCCGAATGATCGTATCTGCAGGATCGTCGTCTTCATCGAAGTTGATCGGAATTACACCATACGTTTTCTGCGCGTAAGCCAAGCGGTAAGGATGGTGATCGACCATGAAAATTTGGTCGGCACCGAGCATCCTTGCACAGGCCGCGCTCAACAAACCGACGGGCCCTGCACCATAAATTGCGATGCTGGAACCATTACCAATCCCCGCGTTAGTTACAGCCTGATACGCCGTGGGAAGGATGTCTGAAAGGAAAAGAACCTTTTCATCCGACAGTGTCCCCGGCACCTTAAACGGCCCGGTGTTGGCTTTCGGCACGCGCACGTATTCGGCTTGCCCGCCAGGAACGCCGCCGTACATATGACTGAAGCCGAACAGCGCGGCTCCTGGTGGTATCGCCTTTTTATTTATGATCGCTCCGCGCCCTGTATTTGTTGTTTCGCAGGCCGCGAACAGATCCATTGCGCAGAAGAAACAGCTGCCGCAGGCGATTACAAAGGGAATTACCACGCGGTCGCCGGGTTGCACTGCGGTAACCGCTGAGCCTGCCTCTTCAACGATCCCCATGAACTCATGCCCGAAGATATCGCCATGCTCGACAGTCGGAATCTTGCCCCGATAGAGATGGAGGTCAGATCCGCATATCGCCGTCGCGGTAACCCGAAGAATGATGTCATCACTTTCCTGGATAACCGGATCAGGAACCGTGTCGACCTTGACGCTGTGCGCGCCGTGATAGGTGAGTGCTCTCATGACGTCTTACCTACTTCAGCTGGATGGTAAGTGGGAGAGAAGGATCGAAGAAAGTAAGTTCAGAGTGATATCGACGCAAATGACTAGCGGTCGCTTGTGTAGGCACGCTCGTAATTTTTTAAACCTAATGGAGCGCAAGTAGGTCGACTGCAGGAGCCTTAACTCAGTCAGTCGGAGGTGTCGTTAATGATCGGTGTGGTCATACCTGCCCACAATGAAGAACACCACATTGCTGCGTGTTTAACATCTGTTCTGTTCGCGGCTGAGCATCCTGCATTGGCGGGCCAGCCAGTCTCCGTAGTCGTCGTCTTAGATGCCTGCTCTGATCAGACCGAACAGATTGTTTCATCACACGGTGTAGGACGGATCGAAGTTTCTTTTCAGAACGTGGGTAAGGCGAGAGCAACCGGTGCAGATCATCTTCTGGCCGCTGGCGCGACGTGGCTTGCTTTCACCGATGCCGACACCGTCGTGCCACATGATTGGCTGGCGCGTCAGATTGGGTTCAAGGCTGATGCAGTTTGTGGAACAGTAGAGGTGGATAGCTGGAATATTCATGGAGATCTGGTTCGCTCAAAGTACATGGAGCTTTACCAGTTCAGCGAGAATCACCGGCACATCCACGGAGCTAACCTTGGCTTGAGTGCCGATGCCTATCGGAACGCAGGTGGGTTTCAGCATCTCACTGCACACGAAGATGTCCATTTGGTTGCTGACCTTAAGAGGATCGGTGCTCATATCGTTTGGACAGCAACGAATCCGGTCATCACCAGCGCCCGCAAGGATTACAAATGTCGTGGAGGTTTTGGAGAGTATCTGGTCAATCTGGGTGTCTCACTTGGATTGCCTGCGCTTGATCCACAGGCTAGCGCCGGCGTCTCTCTTTAAAAAAGCGCCGCCTCTGCAGGAGGGAACAATTTGGAGTACATCGATTACCTGCAATGGCCAGCCATGGTAGTGACGGTAGCCTCAGCCTGGTTCATCGGGTCGCAACGAGCGTACCGTCGCATGATTGCCTTTTGGGGATTTATCACCAGTAATGCGCTTTGGGTAATCTGGGGGCTTCACGCTGATGCCTACGCTCTGATCCTCCTTGAGTGCATCCTTTTGGGGATGAATGCGCGTGGCTTCAAGAAGAATTTCGATGGTCAACGTCAGTCCTGAGAATGCTCGTTTTCTTTACCCTTCGAATTTTTCTTGAGCCCTCGAAGGTTCATCAGGAAAAGACAAACCTGTAATACGATCAATGCATACGCGCCTGCGTAAAACCCCCAAATTACCCACAACACGTTGCTCATACTGAAGCAAATAAATCCGATCATCCGCCGTCTTGGCCGCTGCGATCCGATTAGCCATGCGGCGAGAACGGTAACAACCATCGCTGGCCATTGAATCCAATCCAGATAAGCCAAATCATCCCCCCGTTACAGTTCAGTGCAACAAATCTCTTATCGATGTAACCCATTCAATCGGGCTTTTGATGGTTGGATGAGGTTTTCGATTTGCCGAGAATGTGGCAAGGGTGGAGCTGACCATTTGGGTGAGTGGTGACGACCACAGATATCAATGACCAGCCTTCGTGAAGCTTAAGATTTGCGTCGTTAGCTGACAGCGCTTCCATGACTTGGATTGTGTCGGAGATATGCATTTCTTCTTTCTCAAATCGTAAGGTTCAACCATTAGGCGTCGAGCATGAATAAGGGTTCCTTTATCACGGCGTCGCACAGCTGGATCATTCGCGATAGCGCCTGGTCTACATTAAGACCATCGTTTGAGGGTGAACCAGTGAGCAAAATCATCTGCGCACGTGACTTACAAATCGACCTTCAAGGTGCGAACGAAGCCGGGTTATTCAGATGGCTGCTTGCCAGTTTCCTGATGGGCAAGAGAATCCAGGGGCCAATTGCCGCCAACGCCTATCAAGTGATCGTCGATAAACATCATCGGGATACGCCGCACAAATTGGCGAGCTGCACTCACCGCCAGCTGGTCATGATGCTTGGTGAGGCTCACTACGTGCGTTACGACGAGACCACCGCGTCGCGGTTGTTGGCATTGGCTAACAAGATCAATGCTGAATATCACGGCAAGGTCAGCAACATCGTCGCGGCAAGCGCAGATCGTAAGGCATTCGAAAAACGGCTATCTGAATTTGAAGGGATAGGGCCGAAAACCATTGAGATTTTTATGAGGGAAGCGGCTGCGGAGCTCTTCGGAACTTCCCCCTAAGTCTCACCAATACTGCCTCCCAATTGCGTGCAGCAAGGAGAAATCATGACAACGCACAGGCTAATAGCGAAGGGCTTGCAGTTGAATGTTTCGATCTGCGGTCAAGGCTCTCCGCTGCTTTTACTCAATGGTTTGGGTGGTTTGATTCGTACCTTCAATCCGTTGCGCGAAGAACTGGACGACTTCACGACCATCACGCTGGACGTGCCAGGGGTCGGCAAGTCGCAAATGCCCCGTTGGCCCATTCGCCTGCCAAGCCATGCCGACGTGATTGCCGAGATGCTCCAGCAATTGGGAGTCGACCAAGTCGATGTGTTCGGGGTGAGTTGGGGAGGTGCACTGGCTCAAGAATTCGCTCTTCGTTACCCGAGCATGGTACGCAGGCTGATCCTCGCGGCGACCTCTCCCGGCCCAGTGCTGTTCATGAAGCCTGCTGACGTTATGGATTTTTTCCGCAAGAGTAAAAACGCCAATGTGCGCAAGCAAGATAGCTCCCGCAATCCAATTCACACACTGCTGCGGTTCGGTGTGATGAAAGGCATGCTCTCTGTTAATCCACGAACCTACTATTTCCAGCTCGCAGCCTTGATCGGATGGACAAGCCTGCTTCGGTTGTCCCGGCTGCCGCAACGCACGCTGGTTCTTACCGGCGACTGCGATCCGTTGATACATGCGTACAACGCCCATATCCTGCGCCGCACAATTCGCCGTTCAGAGCTTCGCATTCTGAAGGGGGAGGGGCACTTCTTTGTGGTGACTAGCGCTAGACGAACTGCCGCACTAATGCGCGAATTTCTCTGTCAGCAGCACCATGATGAAGAACAGGAGGTATCCCTCATCGCAAACGACAGGTTGAGGCCATGCCTGCGCTAATCCGAAAGCGTGCCACCGTTAATGCGGCAACCTAAGGTCTCGATACTCCAGGCACGTCCATATTGATCTTGCGCCAGAAAGCCTCGGAGAAGCTGTAAGCCGAGAAGGCAATCAGACCTAGGGCCATCACAATCAATATCAGCCATCCAGCAGGTAGATTCTGCAGAGCGTCGAGCGCTTGTTTCATACCAGGTGGATCCATAGCTTGATAAGTGGAACCGCTAATTGCCAGCAGGAAGGCAATTTCTATGAATACGACTCCACGAGCTATTAGACCGAACCGAGACACTGGCCGGACGTACCGCATGACGTCCTCGTCGGCTTCAAAATATTTCTCGAACGACGCCTTCCATCCTTTGATGATGTGAGCAATTCCAACACCAAGCGGAATGAGAGCGATCAGGTACACCAATAAATTCGAGTGATCCCAAGACAGAAGATGCGCTAGCCAGTCTTTGGTCTGCCCTCCAGAATCCCCCGAGCTTCTAATACCGCTAATGAGTAGACCCATTGCAAAAAACGCTAGAGCGGCGTTGACCAAACCTCCGGCAAACAGACCAGTGCGAATCACCACTCCTTTGAGTTCTTTGCCGTGATGATCGACATCTCGCGTAGCTTGCAAGACACGCCAAGCCGAAAATGCGAGCAGACCCGCCACCACAAGTCCAACTAGAAAATATCCGAATGGCTGGTTTAGTAAAGCTTCCAGGCTCTTGTGGCTGTCCTTTGGTTTTGTCGAATCAAGTGCTGCCAGCAGCGCGAAGATACCGATGATCAAATAAAGCACTCCTCGAGCGGCGTATCCTCCCCGAGCGAGTATTACAAGGCTATGTTGCGCGGACATCGGATCTATTCCCGAGAGTAGTACAAAAGCAGACCCCTCTCGTTGGGAGGGGTTCGATACCAAACGAAGACGCACTGACCTGACCGAGAATTTACTGCCCCCCTACAATTGCTTAAACACCGTAACGCTTATTGCCACCTGAAGTAATGCAGTACCGACCGCCTCGTGGCCCGATACAAATGTGTCCCGAAGAACAAGGGCAGGAGGATCCGTATTCTGGAGTCTGTCTCCGGACTGGTTGTACTGGCGAAGGCGACTGTTTTGGTTTAGAGGCGGTGTAGCAATTCGATCCGGTACAAAGGCTTTTGGAAGAAAGCCACTTCGCAGGTTGGCCATCGACGCTTATGCGCACCCAATCATCCCGTTTTTCGAAGACCTGAACCTTGGCTCCCCGGCTCAACTTGGAGATAACTTTTCCGCCTGGTTGATTTCGGATATTTAGCTTGTCTGTGCTTACGTATTGATCAACCGAGGGGGCAGGTGTCGATGATGGAACCGAGGTAGATGAGACCAGAGTATTCGGAGTGGGAGGGGGGCTCGGTTGCACCTGAGCGGGAGGCGTGTCTTTTTTGCCTATCGCCCAAAGGATCGCGAAAAGAATCAGGAGTGGGACAAACCATGACTGGGATTTCTTGCGCATTTCCATTGCTCTCGCTCAGCAAGCACTATCCAGCCTGTCTTTCCAGACCAACCTGGCGTCATAAACCTATTGCGAGCTTAGCCAAACCTCAACTTTCTGCAGCCTACCTAGCCCTAACATTTTGGGTTTCCCCGGATTAGCGTCGTGAGCTATCGCTATCTTTATTCTAGGGATGGAAACCACTCAGATAAGCATCCATGTAGCAGTGACGGATAAGCTACGATAATTTGCTCCTCAATCGCTGAAAAGTGATCACTATGGAAGGAATGCCTAAGGCTCAAAGCCCAGCTGGTGATATGTCGGATGAAGTCGTGACGAGAGAAGCGCTTTTCGATCTGGCTTGGTCGACTCCAATGACCAAAATTAGCTCGCGATATGGAGTCTCCTCCAGCTACCTCACGAAGGTGTATGCCAGCCTGAATATTCCAAGACCGCCCGTTGGCTACTGGGCGCAAATCGCGGTAGGAAAAGCTAAAGCTCGCCCGGTCTTGCCTGAGGCTCAACCAGGCGATTCAACTGTTTGGAACAGAAATGAAGCACCGCTTCAGGTTCCGCGATCCTCACCTATAAAACGAAAGCAAATGAGCCGGAAGACACCGCTCAACTCTGACATGCAACCTCGTAGGCACCCACTTTTACTGAGTATTGAAGATCACTTCAAGAAAGTGCGGGAAAGCGAGAACGGCTACGATAGGCCTACAAAGCGTGCGATGGCGGATTTAATAGTAAGCCGCAGTGGGGTCACTCATGCGGTCGACTTCGCAAACCAGTTGTTCCTCGCGTTTATGAAAAAAGGCCTTACGGTTACCTTGAGCGATCCTGCCGAGCGCATGAGCCGCGAACCAGTTGATCATAGGGACAAGTCGTCATCGAGATACGTCTATCCCTCGCTTTGGCAGCCCCAACGTCCGACAGTGGTTCATGTTGGAAGCGTTGTTTTTGGTTTGTCCATTTACGAAATCAGCGAATACGTTGAAGTCAAAAGCGTAGATAAAAGGTTAGTCCGGCTGGGTTCGCGTCCAGAGAGAAAACGCGTTGCCCCCTTCCGAAACGAATGGGTAATGAGCGCCGACATGCCCAGCGGTCGACTGTGCCTTCAAGTTTACTCCCCGTACTATCGGGCAGAGTGGGTTCAGCGCTGGAAGGAAGACAAGCCTGGCGATCTGATCAGTAAGATCCCAAGCATCGTGAAGCTATTGATCGCTGAAGCTCCAGGGCTTGCGGAGAAAGTGAAGCTTGAACGGGAGAAAGCCGACCTCGAGTGGCAAAAGCACCAATTGCAAATGGCGGAATGGAAAAGAAAAGAGGAGGAAAAGCGCCAGCTCAAGGCCATACAGGAAAGTCGCGAGCAACTGGAAGCCGTAATCCAGACGTGGGCAAAAGTGAACAGTATTCACGCATTTTTTGCCGATATCGAAGGGTCAGCACAACGATTGGATGGTGTGTCGAGAGAGGCTGTCATGGAGCGGCTGGCCAACGCGAAGGAATTGATTGGCGACCTTGATGCGTTAAAGCACTTCGCTGACTGGAAACCGCCACTCCTCAAGGGCGGTGAGTAGAACGTCCAGCTTTTACAGTGGGTGGGTGCGCGTGGAGTTAAAATGTGAGTGCGGAAGAATGCAATCGGACTCAAATCGTGACGCTGAGATTTGCCAGCAGCGCTTTTCCTCCCAAAGTCACTCAGCTCCCAAGGGTTTTCCAGCGGGAATGTTCAAGGGCGTCAGACACGCAGCTGCTTTAGCCTCTTGCAGCCGTGTTCGGCGTACGTGGCTGAATCATCATTTGGAGTCGGATAACCTGCTGCTGAAGGAGCCTCTGCGCGCTCTTCAATGAGCAGGCGCTCAGGATCACGAGCGACTTGATAGACTTTTCCTGGTACGCGGCAAGTTGCGTCCATTCGTGGCTCCTCAGGGGCTGACCGACATACTCTCCACCCGGTTTCGTCGGGATCTTTCAAGGGTAGGCATCCACCACAATTGGGCACGTGGTTACCGATCTCATAATCACGCCAGTCCAACATAGCTGCGCCATCAATGCCGAGCGGCTTGTGCTCAATCAGCCAGGCTGCAGCGTTGATAACCTGACCATGCGAAAACGCTACGATGTCTTGGGCGGAATGTTCAGCAAGACGCTCCAGGAAAGACTGAGCTCTAGCTATGAAATCTAGAAATGACTCAGCGCCTTCACCATCCGTAGAACCAGGATCTGCTTTGGCCCAATACGCCTCCACCCATTCGCGCCGATCAGCGACGGTTGTGCTAGTGCACCGCGCGGGTTCAAGGTAAGTGAATTCCTGGATGGGCCATATTTCGAATGGTACTGAAGGGAAATCAGCCACTGTCTGAATTGCAGTTGCTTGGCTCGGGAGAATGGCGAGGCAACGATCAGATCTGGGGCCTGGACGAATGACCCTGCCACTAGGCGCGCTTGTTCGACACCTTTTGGCGTAAGAGGAATGCTCGCGTGATCCAGACTGGCTTTGCCGGCGTTAGCCGCGCTTTCACCGTGCCTGATTAGCCTGACATGCTTCATCGAAGACTCTCACAGGCTGGTACGCAGCGCGTTCCATCCATTGCTGATATTGGCGGCTTATGAGATAGGGCCAACGGATCGTTGCCCCAACGATATCAGAACGCTTTGGTCAGCGGTCTGCATAGGCAGTGCAGAGCCTCTGAGCATACCGACAGCACTGTAGTGAGAAAACTATTCCTTGTGCCAGTAACGCTGCACAGTGGAGGCAGGTAAACCGAGCTTGATCACGGTCTCACGCTGAGTCATGCCCGCGACCTTGCACTCTCGCACAGCAGCCAGTTTTTCCTGAGAAACCTGAGCTCCGGAAGGTCTACGCACCAGCTTGCCATTTTCTATTTGGCTTGCGAAGTCGGCTAGAAAACGTGGCGAAGAAAACTCGCGTACTTCCGTTTTTACTTGGGCCAGTAACTCATTAGGCGATATTTTTTCGCGAAGACTTGTTGCGAGTACCAGCAACGAGATTGTTCTGAGGTCAAGGATCTCTGCTACGGATTCGAGCGTTTCAAGCGATGCGCTGACTTTACCGTTTTCAAGGTTATTCACGTGAGTGGGGTCGATGCCAGTCGAAAAATCCTCTGCTTTCAGATCACGTGCACGTCTGAGAACGCGTAGGACAGCGGCAAGTGAGTCCCTAGCAAGCATTGGAATCTCCAAATGCGAGGATAAGGCCACATTGCTAAAACCCATTCCATCTAATATATTCAGCTTTGGGTATGGCTGGTTGATATCACCTGCGTATCGCCTACCAGCAGGGAAACGCCAGAGCTCTTCCCAGCAGGGGCTCCCGCGCGCACCTCCCTGATACCGGAACATGGTCACATTTGGGGGTAGCTGTAGATTTCAACTGCTCCAGAACTCTATTACGTGAATAAAAGGTAAATGTTGTAATGAAGTTTGAGTGCCTAAAAGTTTCCGGAACGCTCGACTATGTCCGATCTGTGATGCCCATGAACGGTGGGTATAAAGCCAAGATCAGTATTGATGGATCTAGCATTCCTAATTTGACAATGACCAGTAAGATTTACGAAGAATTAGAGGTTGGCCAAAGTGTGACATTGTATGGGATGTTCAAGAACAGTAGTAAAAAAGAAAAAAATATTGGTGTGATTTATGGTGTTCAAAAAGAAGGTGGTGAGAAAGTGTTCGCTACTTCCTTTAGGCTCATGGTACCAATGATTTTAGCAGGCGCCGCTGCTCTCGCATTCTGCATGGTATTTCTCATCGGCTGGTTTCCTTCTTTATTCGCATTGATCTTCTTATTCGGACAAGATCAAAGCTATATGTATAACGCTACAGTGCTGACAATAGTTGAAGCTGGGTTGGTTGCGTTGTTTTTCCTTTGGCGTGCCTGGGTAATTTTCAGTGCCTCCTCGAGGCCGGAATCGTGGGAAATTATTGCCCCTTCCACGCTGTCGAGTCGATTCAGCAAGTTTCATAAGGAGTAAAGTTCGCGGCTGGCGGGAAAAGCGAAATTATTGGCCCACACATTCGCTAGAAACTGAACTCAGGCAAATCCCGGCGCGCATAAGCATTATGCAAGCGGAGCGCGCAGGCGTGCAGGATGAGAGCCCGAAGGGCCGAGACGCGGTTTGCCGTGGCTCGGTTCACGCCAGCCATCCGCCGAAGGCGGCACGCCATAACTACCGCCAGCGTTGTAAAGGGGGGCTGAAATGACCTGCGATTTGCTCTGCAAGCGTGAGAGAACTAGGCGGAGAGCTCTGTGGGCGCTTGTAAGCTTTCGTCCAGGTGAGACCACTGCATCTGAGCTCCTTACCATCCTTGATGAGCTCGACATCCAAGAGCGATACGACACCCCTTGTCGCGATAAGCCACTCGAACTCATTGAGGTTCGTAACTCTATCTCGGTGATGCGCCATAACTCCGGAATCGACATCATTTTGGAGCAGACTATTCCGCAACCCTGGAGGGAGCGTTTCCATCAGGCGAGCATCGGATCAACAAGAATTCCTGATGGGCCTTACGCCACAGACTGGGATAAATTCTTGGCGAGTTGGGAAGCAGAGATGCGGTACCTGGAGCAGCATAGAGCCGCAGGAAATAAATCTAAAAAAGACTGAGCGGGTGAGGGCATTGGCGGGAACATTCTTTTCCTTATCGTTCAGTCGAATTGGCTGTGTGCGATAGGTGCGCAGGGCTCGGGGTAGCAGCACTTAAGACTGTCGAATCCTCAAAATGGAAGCGGTGATGGCTTGAGCATTTGCGTCCAGCGCTTCCATGGCCGACATCGCATGAGCGGCGACGCTTCCCACACCATTTTCTGAAAGCCACTTGGTTATTTCTTCTATTGCTGCACCTAGTGCGTGCTGGTTATGCAGCAGCAATGTCAGGGCGTCCGCCGTGGCAATCTTGTAGTTCGAATTCTCTGGCATGGTAGTCTTCCCTGGGATGATGTACAGAGCCTAGTCCATCTCACCGCTGGCTCAAACGGTGCGGATAGTCGCAAAGGTTTGCGCGATGTTATGGCAGAGCACGACCTGGGCTGACGGGGGGGCCAGAAGGCTCCACTCACCGTCTGTGCCTACCCGCCGTGTGCGGTCTGTGGAGCACGCGATGGGTAAAACTTATATACCCGAGCTTCAGGTTTGCGTACGCAGCCATGATTCCACTTTTTGCCATCGGCCAACCTCGGAAAGCTTTGACCTTCCTGTATCTAGGGTCTCAAGCAGTCGCTGTCTCTCCGCACGAGAGGGAAACCAATCATCAATCTCGACGCTGCAGTGGTTGGACTCGCTCAGTGCCCATCTCACGATCATGTCTGCAGCGGCTCTGTAGTGATCTGCCATGAACAGGCGATGGCCATCCACAGACCAGCCGCGCTCCGCTAGCTCATCGGTCACGTCAATAATGCCAAGGTCACCAAAGTAGGCGGTGGTGTCAGGATAATGAATGCCCGCCAATGACACCTTTGTTTCGCCGGATTCCCGATCAAAATATGAAAGGAAATGCCATCCACCCGTGGTGCTTCCAGGATAGGGGAAGTTGATGGCGGCTTTGCCTGTTATGTAGTTTTCGCGGGAGACGCGTTTGAGGTCGAAGTCGAACAGTGGTTGTGGCATGTAGTCCTTCCTCGTCTCGCGTACTCCCACTTGATGTCGCTGGGAGCCTCCATGGAGGCTTTTTCCTACAAAACTGCAAGAGCATGCCCGCACTTCTCGCTTGGATATTGTTACAGAAGGGGGGCTATATAAAAAAGCATAACGTAACCGCTGGAGGTTCAGAAAAGCCACCTTGATAACGGTGGCTTTTTCCACATGGCTGTACTCACGGTGTGAGATTAATCCCACGTTGCTGGGATAAGGCCGTCGCCTTTTGTACTCCAAGCGGCTACTGAGTGCGTGTGCTCTATGTCACCCCAGATTTCCTGCCCTGCATGCTCAAGTACGATAATTTGGAGGTTGGCATTCGTCCGTGAGATCGCCTCTCCAAGTACCTCGAAAATTCGTCGCGTGGCCTGCAGGTCTTCGATTCTGTGCCTACGCAACACGGCCATGTCCAAGTCCAGTGCATTGCCCCCAAGATCGCTGCTCGGGAAATACACTTGGCTAGGCTGGTCTATTACCAGAAAGCTCAAGGTGGGCAGGTGTAGATTTTCTTTCTGAAGCAAAAACTCATGGATGCCGAGAAACGCAGCCACGTGATATCCCATCCAGTTAGCCCCGCTACCGACTTCCCAAAGGTAGTCAAACTGATCGAATTCCTTGTCGAATCGGATGGTCAATTCCTTCTGATCCAACCTGAGAACTGAGTTAGCAGCACCTTCAAGGGCGCCAAACTGATCTGCGTAATGCTCAATGAGTTCGGTAAGCTTGGCATCTACCTCGCGTTCTCTAGCAGCGCGGTTACCGCCGGCCATCAGTCTGTTGAAATCGCTGATCTTTTTGCTTTCGGCCTTCATGCGTTGGGCAATCGCCTCGTCTGCTGATGTATGGCCGATCTTCTTGAGTACCTCAGAAATTTTCCCAGCAACATAATAGATATCACCAATTACGCTACGAAGCCTTTCGTCCTCCGCCAAAATTGCATTTTTGTCAGCGCGATAGGTATGAAGCGTCTTCTCCTCCTTTGCCAGATTTCGTTTAAGGTTGGATATCCTGCTATCAAACGCAGGATTCTGTTCCAATATCTCAGCCACGCGCGTGATTTTTTTGACCTTCGTTTCGAGGTTGGTGATTACCGTGCTCATTGTGTCCGATGTGGATCCGCACGCTACGCATTTGCCCTCATCCCGAAAACTTTTTTTCAGCCAATCCAAGCCGACGACATGGCTCTTTTCTTCATTTACCGCTTTGACGAACTGCTGGCTACTCTGGGCCAAGCTGCTGTAGCCACTGATCTCCTCCCCTAGCTCGTCTACCAGTCGCTGCTGTGCAGTTTCCTTGGCGACTGCAGCATCAAATCGTTCGTTGATATGTAGGCGCTTTGGCGCAATCAGTGTTTGTTCCAGCCGCTTGTTTCGGTATGCATCCATGACCGATTTTAGCTTCGCGACTTTGATGTCTAGATCGTCAGGTATGTCAGCTTCGAGGAGACCGATTTCGATGCATCTGTCGATCATCCGGTTTACCTCATGACGCCAGTGAAGCTTTGCTTTCTCGACAACCTTGAGTTCTTTTTCGAGACCATCCAGCTCTTTTTGCGCGTCGTCCCGTCTGCGTTCATTTATAACGTATTGCGCATCTACAATGCCTAGAGCGTAAGGCATTGCCCTGGTCAGCTTTTGACGGTGGATCCATGTGTCTGCTTTGAAAAATAGCGTGTTTGGATTGGCCACGATGTGTTGTGGCAAAAAATTGAACGCGGCCAAGTCCCTGAAAGAAGTTCGGGCATCAAGCTTGCTTGGTTTTTCTGCATCAGAATGCGGAAGGTCGCTCACGCCTATCAAGTTGTTGAGCTTATCCTTGAAAGTCGACCTGTTGGTTTTGGTAGGCACAATCTCTGGGATCGAGCCAGAAAACGGTTCAAAGTAGTAGTCGTTCGAAGGGGTACTGTCTATTGGGCCTTTGCGTGCGATTAACCAGCTTTCCCCTCGCAAAGTTACCTTCACCCCAAACCACATGACCTTGTCTCGAATCGTGCCGATGGGGATCTGGCATTTGGTTGCCCCCATCGCATAATCGATGATATGAAGAACGGATGACTTACCTGTTCGACTCAGTCCGTGAATAATATTTATTTTTCCTGGCTTGAATTGGATCTCTTGAATCTCGTTGTTCTGATTTTTTGGCCAGAGAATAATTGAGTCAATTTGAAATTTCATTGGGAATACCGAACAGAAGCTTCAGGAGGGTAGGGGTATCAACACTTGCGTACCAATTGGCCAGACGGTTGACTGTCATCACCATCTCTTTGGGTAGGGCAGACTTTGTTCCACGCGGCCAGCGATCAATTTTGTTGCTGAAGACTGGTAGTTCATCTGTGCGATGAACCACTGCCAACAGATTGGCCGAAACTGCGAGGTTCAAGCCCTGCAGAGCTACTGGCGCTCGAGATGCGACGCGTTGCTCCAAGTCAACCTTAAGACCTGGTGCCTCTCTAAAAACCTTGTCTAGCCTGGTTTTAGCATTCCTTGAACACAAGGCTTCCCGGGAAGCCTCATCCCAGACAAACGGTAAAACGAGTTCGAGTTTCAACATATCGAGCGGGTGCTCGGAAGCTTCCAGTTCGTATTGCTGTACGAATACGGTCAATAAGAAGCACGCCAGCGCGCTATTGTGTACTACATAGGTATCCAAATATGGCCCGCTCACTTACCTTCACCTTTGACCTGATGCCAGAGAATCGGGTGATCTGTACCGTCATCATTTGCTTGATGGTGATATGTGCCTAGGTAAAGGTAACGATGGTCTGACTTCAAACGGCCAATTTCTATGGTGAATTTTTCTGGAGTGGTCGTACTGATGTAGATCTGCTTGTGATCGTCACCGGAGAAATCTTCGAAAGGAATGCCTTTCAGGTTTGAGTAAGCTTCGCGAAGACTATCCCACCTCCCATGAAGTGTGTTCTCAAGCTCGTTAAAGTGCTCCGGGAGTACCTTACCTTTGAGTAAAAGTCTCGACCGCTCGGCATACCCAGCCCAGTAATGTCCAAGCTCCTTTTCGATTGTTCGCTCCATTAGCCCCAATTCTTTGAGCTGGAAAATGAAAGGCAGATTCAATTCTTGGTTGAGCGCTATCAGCTCGCGATATTCGGTTTCGTCCTGACTTCGCGCAGTCCAAGCTTCGCTGAGGAATTTTTCGAAAAGGAGCTGCTTGCGGTTGAAAAGTGGCAGGGATGTAGTCCAGAAGGGCTCCCTGCGTCTCCATGTCTCACGCGCCATGTTGAAAAGGTGGCCCGTGAGACTATCCAATATGACTTTCTTATGCTCGTCCAGACCCTCTGGCAGCTGCAATGCGGCGTACATCGCATCGGTTATCGAAGCAGATTCATGCTTGTGAATGACCTCGAAACGACCGACAACATAGGCAATTGATTCATCATCAAACGCGGTAACCTTTGCTGCAATTTCAGCGGTAGCACCATCCATGGTGAGTGCGTGAGTACGAAGGGTCTTAATAGCGTGCTCTACGTCTTTTGGGGATGACGCTGCTGACAACAGATGTACGAGGCTGTTGCTGCCGACCACTCCATTGGTCACTAGAATAAAGTTGATCTCCTCATGAGTTGCCTGGGACTGCTCGAGCTTCTCAAGCCAGTTTTTGAATGTGTTCCACAGGTTTTTGCTGCTGTCTTGCAGCGGATTTTTTCCAGAGAGCGTGAGTTTGTCTTGCTCTTGGATTGAAATAGTTCCTGTTGCCGTAGGAATCACTTCCTCGACGTCATCCGTTGTTTCTATCCCGAAGAGCGCATCCCTATGTGAACTGTGAAATATTCTATAAAGCGCACGCTCGAACTGGTAGCCATACCCAGCAATGCTTGCACTGGCTTCTGTGTTGTCCATGTGTCCTTCTCTCGGATAATCGCACTGGGCGTCCATGTCGCGCCGGATAGACGAAGCTTAGGCCGCGTTGATGCACGAATTTACCGCGAATAATGGCAGTGGGCCACGCTGGCTTTGTGAGATATTGACAAAAAGATGATTAACTGTGTTTTTGTACAGTTGTTTCCAGTGCCGCTTTTTTTAAAGCGCTCCTTGAAGTTGCTCGTAGAACGCGTCTTCGCCGGGGATGGAGTATAACTTGCGTCCGGGAGGGGGGAGGGCATGCCGCTTCGCGGCCAGGCTGTCGCAAACGGAGCCTTCGCGTTTCGCATCGTCTCGGCCACTTTCGAGCTGATATTCTTCACGCCTTCGGCCTTCCTGGCCGGCGCGCTCCGCTTGCTACGAAAGCCGTTTAACAAAGGGCTTGTTATAATCTGCGAAAGAATAATCAGTGCCTTAAGGCTTTGAAGTGTCGCCCTCTTGCGCTCCCCACATCAATCTGTGGGCTTGAAAGTTTGGATGGAAAAACACCTTGTAGAATATATTTCTTTTTTCTGCAGCAAATACTCCGTCGCGGATCGTATCGAATTTTGGATGTGATGCTTTTTGTTTGTCAAAATCAAAGTCCGCTAAGGTTCCGGCAATGTAGTCAGGAACTCTAACGAAGCTATCGTAAGCGAGTTTTCCTACGGTTTCAGGCTTTGTTAAAATTAATTTTCCTTTAGGATCTACGTCGCTGTTTACACAAAAAGTATGGTAAAGGTTGCTGACTTGCTCAAGCATGTAGTCGCCTATAAATTTATGCTTGAACGTAAGCATGCTGTCACGGTCTGACAGCCAGGCTATAATTTCAACATTGGCCCTTTCGCTTACTTCTGCAAGGAAGTAAGCAGCTAGGCTTGCGATAATCTCAATGTCTCGGAGTAAGCGTAAATTTAATTTTGAGGACTTGACCAGTTGCTTGAGCTGCTTTAGCTCTTTGATGGTTTTTTTATATCTCTGTTCTGCATTTGGTGTTGACGTGCACCAGTATTCAAGCATGCCAATCATGGCATCAATTCGGCTTATGTGATAGAGCTTTTCATCACTGTGCATTCTGCGCTCACGGTCTAGTATCAAGGTGATATTGAAGACCGGCCCTTCTTTAAGGAATGAAATGAACATGTCTTTAACTGACCTTACTTTTTTAAGGTCTGATGGAGCCATTATGTTTATACACTCTGACATTGTCTCAAAGGATGCTAGGTGCGGGAAGAGAGAGAAAGTTACTACATCGCTATTTTTTTCGGAGTCATAAAAGGCATAGTCTGACGATAGAATCCACTTTTTAGTGTCTTCATGTTCTTTTATGAAATCGTCAAGAAGTTTTGCGCCGCTTTGCAAGAAGCTATTGTTAAAGTGTGTAATGGACTCATGTATGCCGAATCCAAGCAAGGGTTGGTCAGGATTGACTTCTTCAAGAGAGTGCGACTTCATAAATTTTGAAAAATCCATTGCTATTCCGGTCTGGCGTAAAAAATTTGGCTGGTTCAGCCCACTTTATGTTGGCAAAAAAACTTTATTTTGTGATGGTACGTAAAAACTGGGTAGTCAGTCCTCACACCCTTGCGGCTGATCACATTGGGCCACCGACCATACATCTCCATTGGATCTTGAGATCGTCTTACTCGTTATTGTCCACCTCGTAGCCCTTTCCGTCACGCCTAGCGTCTTCAAAGATCATCCTCTGCATAGAGGTTGAAATACTCAGTTGGTGTGTAGAATGAAGTCTCGGTGAAGCGTTGCCCATTCCGCATGCTGAAAGCTTGAAGAATCCGCTGATCTTCAACCGACAAGCTACACACTCGAACGAGGAGGGCAGCATGGCTTGACGTTGAATCACCTCGTCATCTCCGATTGACGTGTCGACGGTTCCAATTGGGTCACCGTTCAGCAGCCCAGGGGAGAGACAAGCTGGGCATTCCTCTCTGTGATCGGATTGCATGTCATCGATGTCCTCACTGACGTCCACTGATCGCAAACGGAGCGCGCAGGCGCGCGGATGGAAGCCCGGAGGGCCAAGACGCGGCGGTTCAGCGGCTTGGGTCACAACATCCGGCCCCCGCTAGGGAGCGCCCTCAGCTCCCCAAGCTATTTAAAGGCGTTTCAGCATCCGTTCTAGAGTTTGATGCTCCCACGTGCTAAGCAGAGTTACAGGGTCAGCGCCGAATCGATCACCCGAGTCGAATGAACAATTCCATCCACCCAGGCTCACGCACGCTTCGCAGTAATCGAGCTCATCACAGTCGTTGAAGATCGTAATGCTCCATCCCTCGATATCGACCATGAATATGCCGGCATAGAGCTCGTTCCACGTCTGCGGGCTTGCTCTAACTATCACGCGCCGGCCAAGCGCGACTTGCGTAATACCTGGCCCACCTCCCTTGCTGTGAGCGCGGCATAGACTCCTCAGGGTAATCAGTTAAAGTCATAAAAGAATTCAGTCAGCCTTGATCATCTGTCGAAGGTACACCGGCAGGCGTGAACCAGGTGCCCATAGGGGAGGGGGAGATGAAGGTATTTTTGGACTGCGAGTTCACTCGGCTTAACCGCGACACGAAGCTGATTTCACTAGCACTTGTGTCCGAGGCTGGCCACGAATTCTATGTCGAGCTCACAGATACCTACCATGTGGCAGATTGCAGCGATTTTGTGATCCAAAACGTCCTGCCTCAGCTCAACCTACCTGAACATGGGCAACCCTTGGTCGAAGCTCGAACCTCACTGCTCGCTTTCCTGGGCAACCTTGAAGGCCCGCTCGAGATCTGCTCGGACGCCCCGGATTGGGACTGGGTTCTCTTCTGCCAATTGGCATACGTACATCATCGTTGGCCTGCTAACGTTGCCAATAGTCCAACCAACCTGATCCTGCTATTCAGTCATCTTGAAGCGGATGATATCGGCAACGTGACGCTCCCGGAACTTCCCCATCACGCGCTGCTGGATGCTCGCCTCTTAGCCGACCTTTATCGTCGACTGACTGCCGGTTCCAATCGAGGCACTGAACATGGCTGATGATCTTCGTACGCGTGAGTCTGTCAGGCGCAAAGCGCTCTGGACACTTTCGCACCTGGTGCCGGGCGACCCACAAGCAGCCGCTATTTTGAATGTGCTTGATGACATTGAAGACCAAGAGCGCGTCGACTTAAACCAGAATCATCCACGCCTCGATATTGATGCTGTCCGCAAAGCAGTCCTGATTGAACGCCACAGTTCCGGTATCACTGCGCGAGGCCGGTATTCCCCAGCCATGGCTTGAGCGTTTTCTGCAAGCGAGCATCGGGTCGACGCGCCTTGTCGATGGCCCGTACGCCCATGATTGGGAGAAATTTCTCACTCAATGGCAGGCTGAAATGCTGCACTTGGATGCTCACATGTCTGCTAGTGGAGCACATCAGCCGTAAGCATCTGGGGCACCTCCGATTGGCTTGAGGTTGATGGACTGATCGTCTCATCACGGGTCACCAATTTCCCAAACGACCTGGCATGCATGTCGCCAGGGTAATCGGAGGTAAAGCAACTGCATGGGCAGCCAGCCGTGCCTTTCACTACCTGCCAGGGCGCTACCTTTCAAGCCGCACACGAAGCCTGCGAGCGCGCTCTCGAAAGGCCTTTTCACCACCCTCAAGGATTTCACACACTGCTTTTCGTATGGCCGCATTTTCTAACCCCCCTGACTGATAGTAGATGGGTGGAAGGCCGCCAGGTTGGTGGGGGCCGGCAGTCGCAATGATGATTTGATCTGCGTCGGTATTGATCACAAGGTTTGCGTTGTGCGTGACCATGATGACCTGGCGCTTGGATTTGGCGGCTATGAACAATGATACCAACTCGTCGAAGACAGACTTTGGGTCGAGATTTTCTTCAGGCTGGTCGATAATCAGGGGGCGGTCATCAGAATCGTCCAGCGCTAGATATAGTAGGAGCAGGACAATCCCGCGCGTGCCAGGCGATAGCTTCTGAATGTCTACGCCGTCATAGGAAATCTCATATCGCACAGTCAGGTGGTCGGTGCTGAACAGCCAGTGAGCCATCTGTTTTGACCAAGCCCGATATTTCTCATGATCGCTGGCCGCATAAGGCGCGTGCTCCAACAGTGACGGTTGATATCGAGCTAGGAATGCTGACATAGCTCCTTGGACTTCTGCTGCCGTGCCGGTCTCCCACACTGATTTTAACGATTGGGTGGCGGCTTGGGTCAGTGCACCGCGACCGTAGAAGGGGCCAGCTTTTCGTCGATCCAGTAGCAGCTCTTCAGCAGTTGCCCCCCAAGCATTCACGTCAGCAATTCGCCGGACGTCAAAGCTCAGTTTTTTGAGCGTGCCAGATGACGCACCAAGTCGGGCCATTAACGGAACGTAGAGATTCGCAAGTTCTCGCTGCTCGCTAATGATGGCATCAAAGACTCGACCGTAGGTGCTGTCGCGCTCAGCCTGAAGTAGTTTGCGACGCTCCAGGGCCCCTTGGGCATCGATCAATCTGGTTTGCAGTGTGGCCAAGGATGCGTTTTCGATGCCGATGCGCTTTGTCAGGGCAGCGTACTGGTCGCGGATCAGCTTGTCGGCGCTGAAGAGCGCCTCCAGACGGGTCATCTCAGCACTGATCAATGCGAGCGGAACATTCTCCAGCGGGACGTCCTGCCCAATCAGCTCCACTTGCGGGTCTGCATGCGTCACAGGTACACCCGAAAGCTTGGAGATGTGCTCATCTGCCCACACGAGATAGCCCTTCAGATTGGTGTCCACATCTCCATGGTATTCCAGTAGAAACTCAGCCCATTGGTTGGCATCAAGTCCAGCGTTGAAGTGCCTCGACTGCGATTGACGAAGCATTTCAGGCGCCTGGGTGTTACGCATGCTTTGCACTTCATCTTGAAGGGAAACGAAGGTGCGACGTTGGGCGCTAAATGACTGAATTTGAGTTCGTAGGTGCTGAGCGGCCAGGGCCAGTTGAGAGTGTCTTGCAACCTGCGCCTCGGTTCCTTTTACCACGAGCTTGGCAAGGTCAGCGTTGTAACCCGCTATCAACGTCTTCTTTTGTTCCACCTGAGTTGTCAGAGCGGGCACAAGGTGCTCTTTTTCATATTCTGAACCGATGCGATTTGAGATATCTGAAATCGCAGCCGCCTCTCTCGCTCTGGCCTGTTGGAATCGGGCCGTTTGTTGCTCGCGAAACTCAGCGAAATTGACCGCGCCATCTTGATCATCTTGCGTGTGCGATTCGAATATTACCCGCTCGATTTCTTCAATTAGGCCATCGGAAACGCCTTGGGCAGAGCAAAGCTCCTCCACGAATTGTTGAGACAGATAACGAGCACGCGGGAAGGATAGGTGGCCATAGGCATCTCGCCCATCCAGGTATCTTTTACCTGTCGCGCCACCACCCCAAGTCAACGTGGTGGACGCATCGCCCAAAAGGCCTTTGGCACGAGTGAGGAACGAGGGGCTGATCCCGTTGCCGCCATCGGTGCCGATGTCCAAAACTGCGTCGCATCCAGCGGCAATGATGTCCGCGAGCGCAGTCTTGCCTGAACCCCGAGCTCCGATGATGGCCACCAGCCCTGGATTTAGAGGGATACTGGGCGTGGCTGCCCAAGAGGCATCCCCGATATTGAGGTGGGATATCACTTGCGAGGGCATGGCTGAGCTGGGCGGCTGATCGCCGATGTAGGCACGCCCGTCTGGATCGATGCATGCTTGACGTAACGCGTCGAATTCCAAGCCTCCTTTTATCCAAGAAAACCGATTCTCGACAGGCTGTCCGACCGATGCTTGGGAATGGGCGTCGCTGCCATGAAGGCAAGGCTTGCAGCCGTCGTACCGAGCATTCAGCTCTTCAATGGACACCGTTCGTTGGCCTAACCAGAATTCTCGCTGAGCGGCATTGCTTGAGAAGATGATGTGCGCAAATTTCTCAATCTCCTGACGCACTGTGGTGTCGGCTGCCATCCTTAACCCCGATGTCCCGTCACCGGAGCCTCCCGCGACCGCGACTAGGATGTTTTCTCTGGCCCACTCACTCTCCTGCATCACTTCGCGTAATTGGGAAAAGTTGACTTTGAATTGGGTTGCTCCGGTCTGCAGCGCGACGCTGTCGTCAGTAATCGTGGCATCAGTTTTTCGGCCAAGCCGGATCAGTTCTTCACGCGTGCAATCGTATCGGTCTTTGTGTGCAGCAAATTGAAGTCGTTTAAGAAGCCTTTTGAGTTCGATCAAGTGGTCGGGATCTTCATTGCTGACCAGTAGATGGATGTTTACGTACCCTGACTTTGCTGCCACGTCGAGGCGCAGTTCAATATTAGGGAAAAGCAGCTGAACGTTAGGTAGCCGGCCCGCCACCTTGTGTGCAAGCAGTTGCTCATATGCGTCGGTGACGTAGTAGTCGGTGACAGCGATAGCCTCTATGGTTGGAGTCGACCTTTCGAGCCTAGCGAGATACTCTTCCCAAGGATCGCGCGCTCCATACTGATCATTCAGCACGGTACCAGGTGTATGGATGTGCGGCTCCCATCGGTGCCATTGTGAGCCTCGACTATTCATTGAGCATCCTCATGCTTATCCATCTCCATTTTGGGCTGGAATATCACGCAGAAACGCTACTCACCGCACCTTTTTGGCATGAGCCGGTTTGGGGAGCACATGCTGTTTTACCATCGTTGATCTTAGCTATTCAGGGCGTCTTCGCCACCGTTGGTGCACGACAAACTCATGGCTTCGGGTTAGCTGGGCGAGCTCTGAGATAAGCTCTCCGATATGTGAACGCGCAACCACTGGTTGCGTACGAAGAAGAGACCAATCTGTCTGACACAGATCCTTCAAGAAAGGTGTGATGGGCACTACTATTGCCGAATTGGCGCTTAATTGACGTACATCATTGGCGCACATGGAAGTGCTCTACTGCATGGGTGGAGCTATTACTAAGGAGCTGTTAATGCTTTCCCTATTGAAAAAATATTGCACGTATTCGGCTTTTATTGTTGCAGCAGGTGTAGTTGGTTTTTTGAGCGATATAGGTGGCGCGCTGGAAAACGTCAAAAAGCTATTTGGGCAGGATGATCCCTTGATTCTGGTAACCGCCCGACTTTCTCCTTTGGCTAGAGATCCTAGAATTCGGAATGGGAGAGATGAAGCGTCACTCAGCTTAGAGGTCAGAAACTACGGCAAAGAAATGGTGATGCTGACTTCCGCTGACTTGGAAGTGGTGCATGCCAACGGAGCAAAGGTGGGTAAGGGAGGGATCTTTGGTAGGTGCGTACTGAAGGCGGTCGACAATGAAAATACTCCCCAGACAATCGCGCCCGGCAAATCGACTAGGCTGGCGATTAGCCGAACCGTCGACCTGCCTGGTGTGTCGAAATTCCTAAGTGATGAAAAGCTGCGGTCGGTATTCGTTCACACCATCGACGGTCAGCCCTATTCGATTGCCGAATCAATTTATGTGGATGAACTGAACCAGTTTTTCTCTGATACCTATGGTCGAGATGCAGCATTGAAGGTCACTCTGTATTCGACTCAATCCGGTGACAAACATGTTTTCATTCTTCCGCTGGCACGAGGCAAAGACTTGTTTGCGAAAGACGGAAGCTTGCAACACGACTGGTTTATTGCAAACTGGAAAAACTGGGACAAACACCCTATTGCTCAAGCATCCGCCTGTGACGCTATCGTGAGTCATGATTGGTGAAGTATCCGTACCGCCGGAGAAGAGACAGTCCCTCACGACAGCCTACGTACCCGTGCTTCAACGCACGAGACTTTCATAACGTATTGGACTAGGGCCGTCTTTGTCTTAGGCCATCACCCCCAGTTTTCTCTGCTCCGCAAACATGTAGGCATATTCGCAATCCTGGAATTGATCTCACCGATGAGTGCGGCAGTCGCCCTTGGAGGGCCACGCTGCTGGCTTTGCAGATTGAGATAACGCAAAATGGCCAGTAATTAGCCACGTTCGCATAGCACATAGCTTTCCCGCTGTAGGCTGTTTGAAATGAGCATGCCTGTCGTACGTGGAATGGCTTGCGCGGTGATGTTCACGTCTGCGGTTCCTCTGTCGACGATTTTGTGCGAATGAAAGGATGTATTTGGTAAATGAAATGGATGTCAGCGTTACTGCTTTGCTTCATGTCGGCCTTTTGTTTGTCCTCTGTTTACGGCGCGAATCTGGTCTCAATTTTCGACCAAGAGCATGAAGTGTTCCACTGGCCACTTCCTCACGAGGGCGATGTCACCCTTCATCAATCAGGCGAATACCAGATTGTGGCGGTGTACATCCCAAACGGTGCCTCGACTCTCTCCGTTCATAAAATCGAGAAAAAGGGAACCGCAGAATCCCTTTACGCCCCGTTGGTTAAGAAGAACACCTTGGTGATCGCAAGTGGCGGTTTCTTTGGTTTCAAGTTAAACGGGAAAGAGCAGCCACTGGGCCTGGTTCGCTCCAATGGTAAGCGCCTGGTTAACCTGATTCCGTGGGATCACGGCGGTGTGCTGGTGTCTGACCAGAACGGAAACGCGAAAGTCATACCAGCGTCAAACAGAAACCAAGCTGGTGCCTGGTCAGACGCCCTTCAGTCCAAACCCATCATCATCAACAGCGGCAAAGTCGACGTCGCCAAAAATCTGCGCGACGCAGAATTCAATCGAGTGGCGATTGGCTTCACCCGCGAGGGAGATATCCTTCTCGTGGGGACGTTTCAAACCTTCGGGCAAGCTGCCACGTTGGTCGATTTTGCAGAGGTCTACAAAAAGATCGCTGAGGATCGTGGCCTGCATATTCACCGGGCGTTGGCTATGGACGGTGGGGCGGGTGCTCAAATCACTCTTCCAACGCTCAAACGCAGATTCGGCGATACCGGACGCTCATATTTCCCCAACGCGATGAGGATTGACTTAACGCTGGGTGGGATCAACTAGCATGCAGTGGATAAAAAAGGCTTGGGCAGGCTTATCGAAGACTGCGAAGTGGCTTGTGTTGGGCGTACCAACCGCTACGGCAGCTATAACGGCGGCTGTACCCGTAATCGAACAAACGTCGAGCCTATGGAAGAAGGCAGAGGCCCGAGTAGAGATCATCGCCCCGGAGTCCGTACATGTCGGGGACGAGTTCCCCCTCGACGTGCGTGTAGATTCTGTAGGTTCGGCAAAATCTATACCTGCTGGCACTGTTGAAATTCGTACCGATCAGAAGTACATCAAATTCACCCCATCACCGACGTTGGGTGTTCCTGCGATTGACGGCTCGACCCTGGTGCCTCTGACCACCAAGTTGAAGGCTCTCAAGGTGTCGGATGAGCCGGTGAGCCTCGTTGCTTACTATAGGTCTGGAGATATCGAGGCGACTTCGGCGATTCGGAAGATCATGATTATCCCAGCGGTGGTGATGAATTATCCCCACTTCAATAAAAGCGACACGAACCGCGTGGATTTATCCGGTGAGTGGAACATCGACTTTGGCGGCCAATCAGGAACGATGGAAATTCGACAGGCAACCAACAGCAAGATATCCGGAACGTTCCGCTTGCCTGGGTACAAATGGAGTGCCGGTAGTGTTGAGGGCTACAAGGATGGTTCGACTTTCCGAGTCGTGTTTGTACTCCCCAAATCCAAGCCTGAGCAGATGCTGCGGGTCGCTGGTGACTTCAGGCCAAATCCGCAAAATGCCTACATTGAGATTGTCGGCTGCGCGTACCATCTCAAGAAGTCGGGGAAGAGACACGCCAGCGTTGGTGGAGAGGGAGTGGATTGCACCAAACAAGTCTTCTTTGACCAGTGGGAAGTAGTGCAGGTGGCACATTTCAACGCCAGCGCAAAATTTGTACCTGAGTGAGTAATCGCCAGCTAACCCCTAGGCCGCTTCATGACTCTGCAGCACCTAGGGTATGACCTTGATGCTACCTCTTAACCAGCTCTTTATACCGCTCTCGGGCCTCAAGGATCTGATCCCTGAGTTCCTCGGGGTCAATGCGCATGCCACCGCGAGGCGTTACCTGGAGCGATTTCAGACTGTTCGCAGCCTTGATGAATTCCCGTTCCTCTGCCTGAACCCACTCGGGCCGCTTGTCTTTCCAAAATAGCCAACCCATTTGCCCGGCCTCATCTTTGATCGGATGCTCACAGCAGTATGTGGGAGCGGTAGCCAATGTCCAAGCAAGAAGGTGAGTCGGCTCGCTCTGCAAGCGGAGTGCGCAGACCATGATGGTCGAAGAGCGTAAGGATGGAAGCCCGAAGGGCCGAAACCCAGCGTAGCGGGGCTCGGTTTACGACAGCCGCTCCCGAAGGGATACGCCCGACCGCCTTGATTAAAAGGTTACCGAACAGCTCGTTGATCAAATGACCGAGGCACTACTTCCTGCGCGCAAAGATCGTATGTCCTGCGCAATGCCACCTCGTCACCAGACGACACCCTGACATGGGTAAAGATCGTCGACAGAAAGCGCTTCCTTTCGCCGTTGCCGAGCTCAGACCAAATCCTCGGCTGTCCTTGTGCATCAGGGATCGCCAGCCGGTCGAGGAGATACTCTTCCAGGCTGTGCAGACGTTGCTGACCATCGACCAGAATCTCGCTGTTCTCCGCCAATGCCCTGCCAGTGCTCGCCGGCTCGCTCCATTCGTTTGTAAGGTAGCTTCCCAAGTCTCCCCCTGACCAAACGGCGCTAATAAAACGAGCCTGCTGGCCTACGTTCCACTCCAATCCGCGCGCCCAAGTGGGTACGGGCATACCCATGACAAATCGTCCAGCCCATGGAAACCTATCGTGAGCGGAGGAGGAGCCAACCAGATACATTTCCCAGTGGCCTACCAGAACATCTATTGGGTAATGACTGACGGTTGTAGCCAGAACCCGCTGCGGCATCTGGATGCGTAATTCAGACGGTTCGTCGTCGGCATAGCGTTGAAAAATAGAAGTCATGGTACTCACTGGTGGCTACAAATAGGTAGAGGTGCGGGAGCCTGCACGGGCGCATCGCCATGCGTCGACAGTCTCGATGATCAACACATCTCGTTCGATGGAAATGTCGATCTGGTCGCTGTCGATCAGCGCATGTGCGTAGCCCTCTACATAGGCTGCAGCTTTATCAAATGCAGAAAGGGTTTCTGAAGACTTGATGACGTTGATCAGACGTTGCCAGGCAGCGTGCTGACGGTTGCCTAGGATCGTCTTGGGGAACGAAATGGCGGCACTCAAGCGCTTTGCGTAGTCATCGGTAGGTGGGATCAAAGCGATTCGCTCGAAGGGATACATACCTATGACAAACGGTTGGTTTTGGAAAACCTTGAGCTGGTGCGGAAGATTTTGTCTGCAGTCCAGGTTGAAGGCTCATCGCAACCAGCAAGCTGAGCGCGCTGGCTTAAGGATGAAAGTCCGGCAGAGTTAAGACAACGGCGAGCATTGACGGGCCTGGCTCAAGACAGTCGGCGTTACTAGCGCATGTGCTCGGGCACCATCCCGATCACACCGCGCTAAGTTACCTACAATCCAAACTTCAGGTGCATCTGTTCTGGCAGTCCTTCCTGACCTAGGATCAAGCCTCTCCAGTAGGGCCCGGTAAATACGAGGATCGGGTTTGGGCAGCGCCGATCTCGAAGCTGAATACATGGGTATTCATGCTCGGGAAAAGCTGCTCCACCGCCGCGCCATAGGGCTTGGCAAGGTTGCTGCTGATACCGAAGCAACGCCACGCTCCTGGAGCATAGCGACCGCCTCAATTGCATCGGGATATGCCTCGATGGAGTTGAGCTCGGCCTGCAGAGCGCACTCCATCTCGACTCGCCGAGATTCTGAAAGCAGGATGCCGACGTGCTCGGCGAGCTCATTCAGCTCCAAGTTCAGCATCATGATGACGTGTGCATCACCAGGGTGAGGTCGCCGGCCTTGCTTCATGCCTTCCCGCAGCAATTGGCGGTATGGGGTTGTTCTTCGACCTATTCGCACAACCGTCCCGAACGCGGCAAAAATTGCCGTCTTGGTCACCGTCACTCCCACCCTGAACGTCTCGTCTCAATCGCTGAGTTTGGAGTCCAAGCTGCTACTCAGGTAATACTTCGTCATCGACTCCGTTGGCCAGTGGCCCATTTGTTTTGCCACGATTGGGAGCGGACTACTCACAGTGGCCATCTGCATAGCCGCGTTCAACTTTAAGGACATGCGAATCGTGAGTGGACTGACTTTGGCAGGATCAATGCCAGCCTTGTGTGCCCAAGCCTTGCACAGTTTTTGAAGTGCCGAAGGAGACATAGGAGTTTCTGGGCTCCTTTTGGATTGGAACAAAAGGGCGTTTTCCGCCAGATTCGCGGTGGTGATGAAGCGGCTGATGGGTGTCCAGCATTTGCGAGGCAATGTGACTCGTGCTTTTTTGAGGCCCCGAGAAACAAAGAGGGTGCGTTCACCATCTTCAAAAAAGTCGCTGGGCCTCGCGCTTAAGTATTCCCATTTTCGAAGGCCGGCGATCATGCAGCTCATCAGTGCCTGATCTCGCAGGCTCTCCGTGGTCTCAACGGCCCGACTGAGAGACTCAAGTTCTTCCTTTGATAACTGGGAGTAGAGCTTACATGCAGAGTTCGCCATCTGAGTTCTCAAAGCGGACATGTTCGACCCAGTGGACTGTTCACCATGACGTGGCGGTAGATGAACCTTTTTCGGCACCTTGAATGCAGAGAGGGCGTTAAGGTGCAGCGAGTTGATCATCTGCGCCAGTGCCGCCTGGTCTGAGGCAAACCACTCGCTGGGTGTCATCGCCGCTTTGATTGCGAGCATCTGTGCCTGCCTCACCGCAGACTGTGGGAAGGTACCTGCTGGCATCTGCTCGCTCGTGGAAGCTGCCAGATCCTTGTAGTCCTTGTAACCAAGTCCCTGGGCAAGAAGCTCCAGGGCTGATGTGTGGGTGAGTGGGCTTGGGCCACACCACTGCTTCTGCAGATTCTTGGCGAGCTTCTTCAGGCTACTGTTGCGGATGAGGTCTTTTGGATGTACTGGAACGCGCATTGGCAGTTCTCCAATAACGTCGAGGCGTCGGCTGCCCGCTGACTATTGTCGAAATGCGTGCGTGAAGAAGGGTGTAGCAAACCTGTGGCACTGAGGCCTTCGCGAGCCGACCGCCCGATCCAGATACATCGGTCGGCGAAAGCTATCACGTCGATCTTTGAGCTGTCCAGTGAGGGGTATAAGTAGCCACTCTGGCGTTCATTACTAGAAAAGAGCACTTCCATGTGTATACCTTGAAAGGATTACTACCGGCCTTTACGAGGTCACCACTCGAGGATATAGGTGTGGATGTGGGCGAGCCGGGGATCTACACGTAAGGTAGAAGGTGCGTACTACCGGGATTGGGAGAAGTTGTTCAGGGATTGGAGACGTGGAATGGCCCACCTGGAACTCCACAGGCGTGCACGTAGAAACAGATGAGGGTAAATAGTACATGACGTGTACTTCAGAACCTACTCAATCAAAATGCCGAACTATAAATGCCTACTACGTCGTTGTCAGCTTCACGACAAGCATTCATGGCATATTGATTGAGCAGGGTATTCTGGCCTGGTACGTTAGCTTTGCAAGCTGACCGCAGGAGTCCAGGTAATCCCGTCCTTGTGGCCTCTGTGAGGCTACCCGGATATTACAGAGCTTTCAACTCAAATACCAAGATCTAGCTCAAGTTTCCATCCCCTTAAGCGGCGCGATGCACACCTTGAATTGAACAGTGTCTCAAAAAGAGCCTCGGTGAAATCATTCCACTCGCTGCCCACTGGAAGTAGCCTGTCCATGGGCCATTGTTTCGTGATCAGCTCGCGCAGCATCTCGCTAAGAATGTAGCCAGGATCGCTATTTAAGCCTGCTGTGCACTCGAATTGAAGCGCTTCTCGCCCTGTAACGGTATACACGTTCCTGTCGAATAGCGCTGACACAGTGGTTTTAGCGAGGATCGGGGAAAAAACACCCCTAATGACCGATTCTGAGAGGTGGAGCGACGATAGCTCCCATCCTTCCAGAATCAATGGACGTGTCCATCCGCGAGTCACACCCGATCTTACAACCGCCTCACTTACTGCCTTGGTGGTAATGAAAGGCTTCCGTTTACCGCCCATCACAAAGCTCCTTAAGGTTCGTCGTCATATGCTTGGATTGCCGACTCGAGATTGGTATGCCAGCCAGGTCATCGCGAGTAATGACCTTATGGCATTGCCCAACGGAGAGTGGATACCTTACAGCCCATCCTGACAGGTGATAGTCGATGTAAGTCGCTTTGCAGCTACCACGGTGCTAAGGCCATTAGCAGACTCGAGGAACTCATATCGAGCCGCCGATACACTATCCAAGCGCCTACGTGCATATCGCTGCATGAGTAGTCCAGCCTGTACGACCCCCAAGCGATGACCTATCTGTGGGGGCTTTTTATATTGCTGAGCGAAGCGGAGCAGGGGCTTCCTGGCTTCTTCAGGATCTATCGAAAGCCTACCTCGGTCAGTCACATAGTGGTTTTCCAATTTGTTGACGGCGTCCATAAACAAGCGCCCTTGCTTCTTCTCCCAGTCACTCTGCTCATCTAGCCACAAGAACATTAGGATCTCGTCCATAGTGTTCATTTCTCAGCAGCCTTGCTGTTTTTTTCCTTATGAGTGGCGATGTTGGTAACGTTACTCAATGCCGAGAGGTCTTTATTCAACTCATCGATCTGCGAGATAAGCATCAGCTCTCTGGCCAAGCTCTCGTGATAGAGGTCTTTGAAAAGCTTTTCAGCCCCCTTGCTGGGTTTCGCACTATTTTCTTTTTTTTGTTTGGCTGCGGCTGTCTTGGTCTTTTCGCGAAGCTCATCAAAGCACTCGCGATCTTTTCTGATGGAGCCTTTACCGCGCCCAGCTTCCAAGGCCACGTTGTTGATGGTGATCTTGCTGCCCAGCGGCAGGATGTTTGGCTTGTTTTCAACCAGTCGTTGAAGTGCTGTTTCATATTGAAGAATCACATCGGAAGTCATGAGTTCACGTCATCCTTAACAACCTGGACATGCTGCGCTTTATTTTCTGAAGCGCGTACTTTCGGGCGGGAAGGTTTACTGCTAGGTGAGCTCCGTTGTAATCCTGATTTAGCCACACCATTGCAGCAGATTTTCGCACCTGACGAAGCAAGTTGGTTGTTAATTAGTAGTTGAAAAGCAGCTTGGTATTGTTGTTGGATAACATCTAAGGTCATGCAATCACCTGTGAAATTTTGTCTTTAAAGAATTGCAGTATGCTGAGCTTGGTCTGCTCGGTGTTGTAGGCAAAAGTTCCTCTCGGAATACTTTCAATAACTTTGACTTGAATAAGGATGGATTGATCGAGTTTCTCCTCTTTGATGCATGCATTGCTGCAATTTAGGCAGGCGACATAGTTATGATGAGCCCGCTCATGACACTCTCCAACCTTTAAACAGCCTCCCAGCATGGTTTCTTTGTAAGAAAGTAATCCTTGCTTTACCTTTTTTAGAGTTTCAGCAAAATTAGTAGCAATGTTGCCCAAGAATGACGCTTTAATGTTGCGCTCATAAAAAGTCCCCGCTGCGCCATGAAGCGTTGCTTCTTCGATAATTACATCTTTCAAAAAAAGGCTAGCCTCCGCAGGGGTCGCTTGTTCTTTAAAGTATTTGGCAATTTCTGGATTGACGTCTTCGAAAAGATATTTGGCTGTCGCAAACCCTTTGGTGTAATAAAGTGCCATTTGGATTAAGGTGTGTTGCAGCATCCTCTTCAATGAAGGGAGTGATACTAATCCACTCTGTGCGGCATAAACGGCCATTGAGCGTCTGAATTGGTGAGTGGTTAATCGCCAATTTTCACCCGGCTGAAATTCGGGTTGGGACTGCCAGTCCCTGAGTGGATCCAGCATCACCAGTTCATTGAAATCTTCATTGTTAATAAAAGTGGCCGGGAAGGTTTCTTCCCACTTTGAAGGAGGAAGATTTGCTTGGGTTAGCTTTTTTGATTTCGACTTGTTTTTGTAATAGTTAGCTGTTGGCAAGTAGGAAACTGACAGGAAAAGTAAATCTTGGGTATTGATATGCGTAGGTAGGTATTGCTTGATTAGTTGCGTGATTCTCATGGCTGTTTCGTAAGGGTAGAGAATGTCCGCAGAGGTTACCCATTTCGCTGGTCGAGGTTCTTTCGTAAGTTTGATTGTCAGTCCATGTACTATGTAAGTATCATTTGAGATTTTTTCGATGCAGTTCTCTTTCAACAGGTACGCTTCTCGTTCACGCATTGCTGTGAATGTGTGTATAAGCATCTTGGCCGCATAATAGCAACGGTTGAGGTAGTTTCCGATGTTTGCTAGTTGATTAAAATTGTATTTATCGCTGATTTTACTAAGGCCGCAATCATCTATAGCTTGGTTAAAAGGGACGTTAGGCAGCGCAGGATTTTTTGATATCTGCTTCATCCTGCCGTAGTAGGGGTTGGCTGCGACCCGATGGTTAAGCTCTTCAATGTTGTCAGCAATTAAGTTGTATTCTGCTAGGAGCTCCTTGTAGTTCGAGATTTTCTCAAAAAGAATACGGCCTGGAATAACTGGATGCTGCTCTGACTCGTCATTGGACTCGCGAATGAGCTGGTCTATCAGTTTTAGGGCAAGTGGGGAGACCGGGTATATTGAATCCTCAACAACTTTATTGAGCATGGTTTGGAGAATTCTAAGGCCAATTAGCGATTTTACTTCTCGGATATGTTCACCGAACTCAATTGGCTTCTCAAAGATCTCTGCGATAGTTAATCCTTTCTCAGAGGCGAAGGCATGAACTTTGCGGAGAGCTCCAAGGTTTGACATTACCCCGTCGTGGCTAGGGTAGGAGCCTGTTCTCTTGGAAGGACGATGGATCTGTATACAGATGATCTTCTTTGCTTGAGCTAAGCTTGTAAGTTCTGTGTGTTTTTTTGTGCTGAATTTGGAGAAGCATATCGAAGAGGTCTTGAGATGGTGATTGCTTAGCTGAGGTGTAATCCATTTGTTGTGGGCAACGATAGAAATGATGTGTCCATCCATGTCGCGACTTATGACCGTATTGTCATTGACCTCGGATGCATCCATATTTAAATAAGCATCGTCACCACTGTTGGCGTGTTTACGCGCGTTAGTCCATTTCATTCAACCGCTCCAATGCGTACTAAGTTATCAAGAAGTGCTGCCCAGTAGTCGGTCAGAATTTCGTTGCTAAATACCTCTTGTTCAATCTTGTCTATGGAGTCGCTTATCTCTTTAGAGGTGTCTCTCAGCTTTCCAATTATGTAGTTGATTTTCTGCGCGGTCGCTCCGTTCAGTTTTTCAAATTCTTCGGCTGAAATGGACTGACATCTTATTTGCTTAAGAAAATATTGGAGGCTGAGCAGTTTTCGGATGTCATTATTCGTGGCGTGGGCAACAAAGTGCTCGCAAAACAGGCAGGTGATAAAGTTGTCGCACGATGGTTCGGCCACGGGGTGGTCGATTTCAACCAACGGAATTGCGTTTCCAGGTTCAATGCAATGCCCAGAAGGAATGCTGTTTTGTTTTCTTCTTTGCCAATTTTTCTTGTGCGCATCCGAAAGAAGATTATAAAAAGCACTAATTTCTTTCAAGGCCACATCATCAGCAGCAGTTGAATACGCTTTTGCGATTGTGCCAAAACTGCTCTGCATGATTTGGCTGGCGGCCGCAACTCCAAATTCTTTTAGTAGGTAGTTGTATTTATACAGCCGCAGTTGTCGGTAGCTTAAATAAGGAAAATTTTCATCAAAAGTTTGACGGATGGAATCTCCCAGTTTTCTTAGGGCGCCAGGCTGCAGCGGCCTCCACTGTTTTTTTGATGAAAACGGAATTTGAAGGAATAGAGATTTGCTTGGTCTACTGCTTGTAAGGAAAGCTCTTAGTTTTAAGAAAATCTCAAACTCTCTCACAAATCGGGTCGTGATAGTGAAGCTTTGCACCTTCCTACCCGCTCGCCATTTCACTGTCCTGAATCCTTGTACGCTCGGGGCGACTTCGTATTCTCCTGTTAGCCATTCCAGGTCTCTGATCTGTTGTTCATTCATGCCGGTGTTTGCTGCGAACATCAGTAAAAAACTATCATGCGCCCACTTTCCGAGGCGCTGCCTGTGAGCAGTGAGCACGTGCGGTTCTTTATTCTCATGCTCGATAGTTTCCAAGGCTCGGTAGTACCGCTTAATACGAAATTCATTGGTCTGCGGTATTAAAGTGCCTGTCTTGTAATGCCAAAGCTCTGTGATGAACCCAGGTGGCCGTGCTCGCTTCGTATGGCATAACCATTGGATAGGGAATACCCAAAGATTATCGTCCATTAAATTTACTTTAAATGGGTATTTCCATCCATTCAGCAGAGCGTCCGTAAATTCCTTGAACATTTCAGTGCATAGGCCTAGCCCATGAGCGACTTCGTCCTCGGGCGGAATAGGTGTTGGGTTGTAGTTTCGATTAACAGGAACCTTTGGGAGGGCTTGCTTGAAGTTAATGGTTGTTTCTGGAAAGAACCAATAAAGTACGGTGAAGGGAGCGCTTTGTTTTAGTGTAGCGGTATGGTAGGTGTATTTTCCGCCCATGTGTGTTTCGTAGATGTGATTTGAATATTTTGAGTAGGCTTCGTAATAAATCTCAACGTTGTCAAATAAGTCTGGGTATCCATTGTTGTAACTCCAGCAGAGAAACTGATTGAGTTCTCGTGAATTTGAGAGGAATGTAGACTGGCTGATAGCACCGGTTTTGACCGCCGTAACGGCGTTTCTGGCCCAGCCATCAAGCGCTTTACATTTGTTAGCATCTAGGTCGAATTTCTGGCACTGATAGAATGCCGTGTTTGCTATACGATAGCGGTCACGAAAGCAATGTGACCCTACATGGAACACAGCTTCATCTTTAGTCGCCAAAGCTACTTTATGTATTCCTAGCTCATCAATCTTTGCATCGATTTCCGGCAATGAGAGCTTATCAATGTCCACGACAGTGATGCCGGAGACCTGACGTAGGTAAGACTTAACCTTAACTATATACATGGTTCTCAGATATCGTCTGTAAGTGTTGCTCGAACATGCTTTGAGCTTGGAATTTCAGGTCTTTATCTTCGAGATAGTTTAGATATCTTTCAGTAGTGCTTCTCTCCGCATGCCCCATGCGCTGCTGGACTTTCCCGAGTGCTCGTGTGTAAGCAACAGAATTTACCGGTAAACCTTTAAGTTTTTCCTCGAGAAGGTTCATGCCGAAACACGCCCTCAGGTTGTGAAAGCGAAACTTGAATGATGATTCAAGTTTGTTTAAGGCAGGCTGAAGCGTCTCGGAAATAAATTTTCGAACAGAATTTCCATCTTGGATCGGGTTATCTTGTCCTCTCCTCATGTCGCTTTTCGCAATGTGAAACGGATTGCCACGAGATGTGAGAAAAACATATTGTGCGCCATCTGTTGGCTGCCCCGCCTTAGCAGCTCTTTTCTTATAGCGTTCAGAATTTACATATGTGTAAATGAGCCGGTTTAGCCATGATGGAATATAGATGTTCATTGCCTTGTTGTTTTTGTTATCAACGGCTGTGCGCTGTCCTATTCTGATGGCTACTTCTGTCCCTTTTACTGCTTCCGGATCTACTATGTCAGTTGTCCGCAGGGTGTAAGTTGCCAGCGAGCGTGCTCCGCTAGTTAGCGCAAAGAGGAAGCTAAGTACCATCTCTGTGTTTTGTGTTTCAAAAAGAACATTAATTAGTGTGCGCTGTTGCTCTTCACAATATGGGTATAGTTTGCCACCATCTACAATGTATTCACCTGTATTGACCTCTTTTGGCTGCATTATATTGAGGTTTGTGGTGATTACCTCTCTACCACTGCTAAAGCCTTGTCGATTGTTGTAGCGAACGTATTTTTTTATCTCAATCCAAAGATCTTGAGTTGGATGGTAATCGAAACGCCTTTTCATCCATCGATAAAAATTTACTACGATACTAATGCGCGAATTTGCCGTGGAAATTGCAAGTAGGTTACCGTTTATCCGTTCTTCGAGTTCGGCTCTGTAGTGATAAGTAGGCCGAAGGCTTTTTCTAAGTGGGGTTGATAGATAGTCTACTTGGTCAACGGACAAGGTATTGATGTAATCGACTAAGCCCTTTGCATACGATCTCAGCGTCTGGTCAGAGGGAGGGTTGTACTCCGACGCCCTTGAAAGAATGTAGAGAGACCCGTGGTGCCATATTGTGCCGTCTGACTTCAGAATGACCGGGACGTTCCTCAGTTCGTACTTTCCCGAATCACTCTTGAAAGGTCGGATAACGTATTTGCCTTGGATGACAGCCGCCTCAGGCAATTCATCATTGGAGGCTTCTTCTGCTTTGAATACGGAGATGAGAGGAAGAACTACAAATCGGAACTTCCTGAATGAAGTCTGGCGCTGTTTTCGGTTGACTGCTGCAGGCATGTTTAGACTGTCAGAGTGGGTTCGGGTAGAGGATTGAAAGTTTTAGAGCGGCCACTGTCAAGCATTATTCAAAGTATGCTAAAAGCATCCTCTAAGTTAGTTTTCTGAGCTCCTTTAATTAATATTTGATTAATTGACAATCCAATTTTGTGTTTGCCTGTTTTATTTTTTTTTGATCGCTTGTCTTCCAGCCCTGATGTCTCTGGGGGTTGAGGTCTTTTGACAGATGACTTATAGGTGAGAAAGGGTGGTAAATGTATATGTAGCTGGTAGATATCAAATATAAAGAGAATTAACTGAGTGTGACGTTATCTAAGATGAGTACCTTGCTTTATGAGCAGTGGTTGCCTAACCGGCAGCTGGAGAGGAGGGCTTTGAAACGTAGCCATCATGAGAATGGCGTGGCGCTGTGGGGACTGCCTCAAGACGACTCCGACCTACCAGTGGAGCGGCATCGCACACTGGCGATCTAGGCCCACGCTCACGCTGCCAGGAAGCTTCGATGTTCAAGCAACAGCTCCTAAGCGTGTACTTAATCATTCGCTAAGCAGAGCGAACTGATCGTATCCGCTTTTGAATGAGGCCAGTGATGGGTATTCCGAGGTCTCGCACAGCTCAGGTTGAAATCTGACTCACACAGCAAATCTCTCATACCCGCTGGGAAAATGGACACTGGGCCAGGGTTCTATAGCCGAAGGACTGGAACCACATACGGACTGACATTCGAGGATGTGAACTGGAAAGCCTCGGAGCACGCACCAGCCTAATTGCATTTCTGGTGACTTATAGAGGAGGGAGATCGATGGTCTATAGCCGTGATTTTGGACTATCAGCACTGCCTGCTGATGACACGAAGGAGGTGGGCACTTGCGGCCTTGCTAGTGAGCATCGTGGAGACCAGGTAGTCCATTTTTTTGAAGAATTCACAGGGATTAGTCAATCGATGAAAACTCACGGGTGATTCTGCACCTTGACGGTGTGCAGGGTGATGTCCACCACATCTCCGTCGGCGCCGACCTGGGGCATTTCGATCCAGTCACCGACCCGCAACATGTCGTTGCTGGTCAATTGCACACTGGCGACGAACGACAGCAGGGTGTCTTTGTACACCAACAGAATCACCGCCGACATCGCACCCAAGCCCGACAACAGCAACAGCGGCGAACGGTCGATCAGGGTGGCGACGATGATGATCGCGCCAAACACGAACAACACCATCTTCGCCAACTGCACATAGCCCTTGATCGAGCGGGTGCGTGCGTGTTCGGTGCGGGCGTAGATATCCAGCAGGGCGTTGAGCAGGGCGCTCATGGCCAGGACCTGGAACAGAATGGTGATCGACAGGGCCACATTGCCGATAAACAGGATCGCGGTCTTGCTCAGGTTCGGCACGAGATACAGGCCGAACTGGATCACCAGGGATGGCGTCATCTGCGCCAGGCGATGGAACACCTTGTTGTGTCGCAGGTCGTTGAGCCAGTGCAGGGCGGGTTGCCGGCCGAGCAATTTGATGGCATGCAGAATGAGATAACGTGCTGCCCGCCCGAGTAGCAGGGCCACCGCCAGCAATACCAGCAGGCCGAGGCTGGAATGCAGCAACGGGTGTTCATCGAGTGCGCCCCAGAGGTCTTGGACGTTGAGCCAAAGCTGTTTGATATCCATGGGTGAAACCGATTCTTCTGTAAGACAAGATGAGGCGATTAGAGCATTTAAGCGCAACAAAGTTGGCTTTACGGACAAATGCCTTAACAAAAAAGCAGCTGATTAGCGCTGTTCGCGTAAAGAAACTCGGTTTGGACGCCCGAAACCGTTACCCTATGCAGCTGATATTTTGTATTTCTTCGAGGTAGCACCCGTGTTTTCCCAATTCGCCCTGCACGAACGCCTGCTCAAAGCCGTGGCCGAGCTTAAATTTGTCGAGCCTACGCCTGTGCAAGCAGCGGCCATCCCGCTCGCGCTCCAAGGGCGTGACCTGCGGGTGACGGCTCAAACCGGTAGCGGCAAGACCGCCGCTTTCGTCCTGCCGATTCTGCACCGCCTGATTGGCCCGGCCAAAGTCCGCGTCAGCATCAAGACCCTGATCCTGCTGCCCACCCGTGAGCTGGCCCAGCAGACCTTGAAGGAGGTGGAACGCTTCTCGCAGTTCACCTTCATCAAGTCCGGCCTGATCACCGGTGGCGAAGACTTCAAGGTCCAGGCCGCCATGCTGCGCAAGGTGCCGGATATTCTGATCGGCACCCCTGGCCGCATGATCGAGCAACTCAACGCCGGTAACCTCGACCTCAAGGAAGTCGAAGTGCTGGTGCTCGACGAAGCCGACCGCATGCTCGACATGGGGTTTGCCGACGACGTGCAGCGCCTGGTGGCCGAATGCGTGAATCGCCAGCAGACCATGCTGTTCTCCGCCACCACCGGCGGTTCGACCCTGCGCGATATGGTCGCCAAGATCCTGAACAACCCTGAGCACTTGCAGGTCAACAACGTCAGCGACCTGAACGCGACCACGCGTCAGCAGATCGTTACCGCTGACCACAATGTGCACAAAGAACAGATCCTCAACTGGTTGTTGGCTAACGAGACCTATCAGAAGGCCATCGTGTTCACCAATACCCGCGCCGCGGCCGACCGCATCTACGGTCGCCTGGTGGCGCAGGAATACAAGGCGTTTGTGCTGCACGGCGAGAAAGACCAGAAGGACCGCAAGCTGGCCATCGACCGCCTCAAGGCCGGCGGCGTGAAAATCCTGGTCGCCACCGACGTTGCGGCCCGTGGCCTGGACGTGGAAGGCCTGGACCTGGTGATCAACTTCGACATGCCCCGCAGCGGCGACGAATACGTACACCGTATTGGCCGTACCGGGCGTGCCGGCAACGATGGCCTGGCCATCTCGCTGATCTGCCACGGCGACTGGAACCTGATGTCGAGCATCGAGCGCTACCTCAAGCAGTCGTTCGAGCGCCGTACCATCAAGGAAGTCAAAGGTACCTACACCGGGCCGAAGAAGGTCAAGGCGTCGGGCAAGGCCGTTGGCGTGAAGAAGAAAAAGACCGACGCCAAGGGTGACAAGAAAAAAGCCGGCGCCAAGTCACCGACCAAGCGCAAGATCGCCAACCGGCCGAAGACCGACAACCTGTCGCTCGTCAGCAAGGATGGCATGGCGCCGCTCAAGCGCCGCAAGCCAGAAGCACCCGCTGCCGAGTAAGGCTGGGCTGTTATGAAAAAACCGGACGTTGTCCGGTTTTTTTATGGCTTCAATTTTTCGCCTTGGCGGCGGCTTCATCCAGCTCCTTCAGGCGTTGGTCGATCAATTGGCACTTGTCCGGGAGATCCGCGCTGGCGGTATCCAGGTTCATGTGTTGCAACTCATCATTGATTTCCTTGGCTTTGGCCGGATTCTGCTGGGTGAGCTTGCTCACCTCCTTGGCCAACTGCTCGCGTTTTGCCGTGGCTTCTTCGGGTGTGCACGCCCAAGCGGGCAGGGCAGTCAGCAGGGCGGCGGCGACGGTCAGGTTCATCAGGGTTCTCATGGGGGGACCTCCTTGGCAGTGGTGTTCAGTTGAGGAGGCGAACGTCTGGAAAGTTCAGAGCAATGACGCCCGTCCATTCGGCTGAACGGCCAGTGGCAAGACGTGTCACTACCTTTGACGGGCTAATTTTCCATCGGCCTGCAGGAGGATCAGGATGACGACGTACAACTGGGATTTGATCGAGCGTCTGCTGCATGAGGTGCAGAACGGCGAGGGCAGCTTTGCTCCGCGCAAATACGCCGAGCAGGAAGCGGCGGATAAGGCCACGGCGGGTGAATCCACCGGTAATCTGGATGCGCTGAAAAAGACCGCTGCCGATTATGAGGCGTTGCTGTTCAAGCGTGGGTTTATTGAGTCACGCCCTGAGGAAGAGGGCGGCAATGGTGAGAATTTCATCTTGACCGCCCTCGGCGCACAGCTACTGGCGCTGATCGATAGTTCGATTCCGGGCAATGATCACCCGCGGCAGGTGCTGGACGACCAGGCGGATGCATTGGACCCGGCGACTTTTGCCATCGTGGCATCCAAGGCGCAGATTGCCTGAGTCAACCGTGTCACATTGCAGCGGCCTTAAGGCATTTCAGGGCCTTGAAGTCGCTGCGCACGCTGTCGATCTTCTGTGTCAGTTTCAGCCGCTGCGGCGCAGTGCTTTGAGCCATTAAGTCAACGATCAGGCTACGCGCCTCCGTTTCCGTCTGGGTGTAGGCCGCCCGATATTCCGGGGTCCACAGGCTTTCGCGATCGACCAGCAGTCGCTGGATTCTCTGCGGGAAGTCGGCACTGTGGCGTTGTTGTACGGCATCGATGAACTGCGCCTGCCAATGGGCACGGTTACCGATCCAGTGCGCGTTTTGTTCTCCCAAGGCAATCGACCAAGCCATCACGCGGTTTTGTTGGCGACTGCTCAGTGGGCCGATCCAGGCATCCAGGCGTTTGCTCATGCGCTGGGCGCGCTCCTTGATTTGCTGATCGAGGGGCGGCTTGAGGTATTCGTCCTGGCGCTTGCGCAGGTCCTTGGCCAGGGCGTCGTTCATGTCCTTGACCTGCTGGTCATCCAAGCCTTGCAGCAATTCGATCGCTGACGGGGTGACGGCCTGTGCGATCTCGGCAATGGCCTGTTTGGCTTCAAGGGTTCGGCTTTGTAGGGCGGCATCGGTGACTTGCTGGGTATCGACCATCTGTTGCAGGCGGTCGAGCCAATCCAGGTAGACGGGTAGCTGCGTCGTGCAATGCCAGGCGAGGTGTGCCTTGAGTGTGTCGTTGAACCAGCTCTTCTGCCCGGCGTGCATGTCCAGGTAGTCGTTGAGTGTCCAAGGGATGATCACATCGAGATTGCGGTAGGCCAGGCCCACGCGATTGCAGGCGGTGAGCACCAGGCTCAGGCTCAGCAGTACGACCAACAGTTTAAGCCGACGCAGCATGGGCGAATCCTTGCGCGGATGGGGTTAATGCATGTGAACCTGCGGCGTAGGCGACAGTTCAGCCCATCAATAGAACGACCGTGCGGCCTTCAAGGTCAACAGGCCGTCGCATTGCGAATTGTGTCCGGAGTAGGCCGAGCAGTCGCCGCCGCTGAGGCTGGAGTCGCTGTAGATCAGGTTCAGGTCAACGCCCATCCATTCCCGCGAGAACTGCACCGACCAGTCGTTGAAGCTGCGGATGGAGCCTCCCGCCACCGAGACTGGGGCCTGCAACTGATGCGTGGTGTACTTCATGCTGACGCCGATGCCGAAGGGCTGGGTGCCGCCAAGGTCGGCAAACAGGGTGCTGTCCTGGCGGTCGGGGTCGTTGCTGAAGGAGGCACCGAAGCGATTGCCCAGCAGGTTCAGGCCGCCGTAGAACTCCTGGCTGTCGAGCGGGCTGAGCTTGGGATAGCTGTAGTGGATCAAGCCCACTTCATAACCCAGGGTTTGGTCGAAAGGGTGTTTGAAGCCCATGTAGGAGTCGACTTCGAGGTTGTTGGCTGATGAGAGCCCCATGTTCGGTGAGAACTGGCCGACGTACAGGCCACTGTCATGGCTCAGGTCCAAGCCACCGTGAAACGAGTCGCTGCCGGGTGAGGTGGGCTTGACCAGGCCCTGTGCCATGCTGCGGCTGGGGGTGGTACCCAACTTCAGGTCGAAGTCGCCCAATTCACGCTGGAAAATTTGCGCTTCGGCCAGTGGGCTGGCGATCAATAGGCCGATCAGGAAAATGCAGTGCTTGAGCATGCTTCACTCCATGAAAAGCGAGGAGCAGTAACCGATGAGTTCGGGCAGATGCCCGTGCTAGACGTGTGCAAGCATACCGGCGAATACCAGGCGGTGAGGCCCGTTCGTCGATTCACGTCGCAGGGGATGTAGCAAGAGGGTGTTTCGGGCTCTAGTCCTAGCGCCTTGAAGGCAAGACGCTTAGGGACCAGGTGTATTGCGCGGGTATTACTTTTTGCCCAGGCTGATCTGCTTGGACGGGCCGAAAGTCTGGCCGCTCACGCCCTTGGCAATCTGCTGGATTTCGCCGCCGGACTTGAGGAAAGCCGCAATCTGGCTGTTGATCGATTCGCTGGTTTCAACGGCGGGAGCTGGCTTTGCTTTGCTGTTGGATGCTTTTACGCGCATGGCGGCCACTAACCTGTAGAAAATTAACTTGGCCAGGCATCGTACAGGAAATACTTGACAATTGCTTGGTAAATATCCTCTGAGAATAAGTTACGGCCCTCGGTAATACGCGAAGTTTATCTTTGAAATTGGCCCTAACTTGCTGTTTTAACTCGAATCCATTGGGTTCGACAGCGGTTGGGTCGCAGAAAAATTCAGTGCAGTGATCTGACGAGCGGGGCGGTGCCAGTAGAACGCCACGCCAGCCCGCGATTTTTCGGGCGTGCGCGCGTGCCGGACACAACTCGGGTAGAATGCTGCCCACGCAATGAGGGTATTGGAAATGGCTTTAGTCGGGCGCTACAACAGCTTGCAAGTGGTTAAACACACTAACTTTGGTTTGTACCTGGACGGTGCGCAAGATGGGGAAATCCTCTTGCCTAATCGGTATATTCCCAAAGATATTCCCAGTGAAGATGAAGACTGGCTCAACGTTTTCATTTATCTGGATAGCGATGACAAACTTATCGCCACCACTGAAAAACCCAAAGTTCAAGTGGGCGAATTTGCCAGCTTGAAAGTCGTGGAAGTCAACAGCATTGGCGTCTTCCTCGACTGGGGTTTGCCAAAGGATTTGCTGCTGCCGTATTCAGAAGAGAAACGTCAGTTGAGCGCCGGTGAATACTGCGTGGTGCATGTGTACCTCGACAAGCACACCAAGCGTATCACCGCCACCGCACGCCTGGATCGCTACCTGGATAAAACCCCGGCCAACTACCAGGTGGGCCAGGAAGTCGACCTGCTGGTAGCCGAAGCCACGGACATGGGCTTCAAGGCGATCATCAACAACAAGCACTGGGGCCTGATCCACAAGAACGAAGTGTTCAAGTTCCTGCGCCCGGGCAAGGAAGAGAAAGGCTTCATCAAAGAGATTCGCGCCGATGGCAACATCAGCCTGAGCCTGCAACCGGTCGGCCAGGAAGCCGCTTCCAGCTTGAACTCGAAGATCCTTGCCAAGTTGCGCGACAACCACGGCACCCTGCCGGTCAGTGATAAAAGCGACCCGGCGGTGATCAGCAACTTGTTCGGCGTGAGCAAGGGCAACTTCAAGAAGGCCATTGGTGCACTCTACAAGCAGGGTCAGATTGTGATTCATGCGGATCGCATCGAACTAAGCTGAGTGCGGTTTGCTCTTCTGTAGGAGCAATCGGGCTCCTGCAGAGGTCGCGTCAATGTCTAAGCAAACACTCTTTGCCTGCCTCGGCACCTTTCTGACCGCCAGTTGCTGCGTTGTCGACCACCTGTGTGCACATCGGGTGCAGCACTGATTGTGTACAGGATTGATGTGCACCGTTGCTGAGCGCAACACTCGCCCCTAGCCCGTCATAAAGCCCTTTGGAGCGCGGTTCCAGAGGGATTGTGTGCCATTGGCACGCATTCTGCTGAATACCTCGTATACAAACCATGCCGCCCACCGTATGCATATTGCTGCGGCAGCGCAGGCCGGTATTTCGAGGAGCCAAGCGATGACCGAACAATTGCCCAAAGGCTATAGCCCGCGCCTGTACAACCAGGACCTGGGCCCACTGCCGCAAAAGTGGACCTGGTACAACATCTTCGCCTTTTGGATGAGTGACGTGCACAGCGTGGGTGGCTATGTATTCGCTGCCAGCCTGTTCGCCCTGGGGCTGGCCAGTTGGCAGGTGTTGATTGCCCTGCTCGCGGGCATTTGCATCGTGCAATTGATCGCCAATCTGGTGGCTAAACCGAGCCAGCAAGCAGCCGTGCCCTATCCGGTGATTTGCCGGCTGGCCTTTGGTGTGTTCGGGGCGAATATTCCGGCAGTGATTCGTGGCCTGATCGCCGTGGCTTGGTACGGGATTCAGACGTACTTGGCGTCGAGTGCATTGATCATTGTGGTGCTGCGTTTTTTCCCATCCATGGCAGTGTATGCAGAGCCGCATTTTGCAGGGCTGTCCTATTTGGGCTGGTTTGGTTTCCTTGGTTTGTGGGTGTTACAAGCCGCCGTGTTCTGGGCCGGCATGGAGTCCATCCGCCGCTTTATCGACTGGGCCGGGCCGGTGGTCTATGCGGTGATGTTTGCCCTGGCAGGCTGGATTGTCTGGAAGGCTGGCTGGGCGAATATCAGCTTTACCCTGGCGGAAAAATCCCTGTCCGGCTGGCAAGCTGTGGGCCAGGTGATCGTAGCGACGGCGCTGGTGGTGTCGTATTTCTCCGGACCTACACTGAATTTCGGTGATTTCAGCCGCTACTGCCGCAGTATGCAGGACGTGCGTCGCGGCAACTTCTGGGGGTTGCCGGTGAATTTCCTGGCGTTCTCACTGGTCACTGTGGTGATCGTCTCGGGCACTTTGCCGGTGTTTGGGGAGATGCTGCATGACCCCATTGCCACGGTGTCGCGTATCGATAACAGCATGGCTGTACTGCTGGGAGCCTTTGCCTTCGTGACGGCGACCATCGGCATCAATATCGTGGCCAACTTTGTCTCTCCCGCGTTCGACTTCGCCAATGTCGCGCCGAGCAAAATCAGCTGGCGCGCCGGTGGGATGATCGCGGCAGTGGCCTCGATCTTTATTACCCCGTGGAACCTGTTCAACAACCCGCTGATGATCCACTACACCCTGGACATTCTCGCTGCCTTTATCGGACCGTTGTTTGGCATTCTGCTGGTGGACTTCTACCTGGTGAAAAAACAGCAGATCGATGTCGATGCATTGTTTGATGACAGCCCGAAAGGTCGCTATTACTTCGACGGCGGCGTGAACTGGACGGCGGTCAAAGCCCTGGTGCCGGCAACGCTGGTGGGCGTCGCGATCACGTTCACTCCGGCATTGCAGGGGATGGCCAACTTCGCCTGGTTCACCGGGTGCTTCCTGGGTGGGCTGTTTTTCCTGGTGTTGGCGCGGCGAGAACAGGTTCACGCACCGACGCCACTGGTCGCGGGCTAACCAGCACGCCTCCTGCCAGTAACAGGCCCACACCGGCGACCACCAATGCCGGTTGCAGGCCGCCGCTCAGGTGGCTGCTCACCGAGGCCAGCAATGGGCCACTCAATTGGCCGATGGCAAAACTCGCCGTCAGCAGCCCGGTGCCGCGTTGGTAGCCGTGGGGCGCGATTTCCCGCAAGCGTTGCATCACCAGCATCATGCAGGCCAGGAACGGCGTACCGCACAGCAAAACCCCCAGCGCCAGGCCCCAGCTATTGCCCAGCAAGCAGGCGAATACCCCGGCCGCTTGCAGCCACAATGTTGTCATCAGCCAACGACGGGTGGTAGGCGGGTTATTGCGGCGCAAGCTCACCACCACGACGCCGATCGCGGCAGCCAGACCAAAACATGGCCAGAACAGATCGGCCTGCCAGGCACCTTTGAACTGCGCGCTGGCCATCTGCGATAGAAAGGTCGCCGGAATGATGTAGCCCAGGCCAAACAGGAAGTAGATCCAGCATAAGTGCGTGATGCTGGCGTTATTGCCTGCGTGGGCGGCGTGTGCAACCGTGAGGGTGGGCTGCGGCAAGAAAGGCAGGATCGCCAGCAGCATCACCAGCGCGACGAGGCCATACACCAGCCACAGGGTTGCCGAGCTTTGCCCCAACAGGTTCGAGCCCAGCGCCAGCAGCCCGGTCAACAGAATCCCCAGCCCTGGCCCGGCAAACACCAACGCCCCCAACCGTGGTCGCCCGGCGGCCAGTGCCAATGGCTGGCTCAAACCGGTGATCATCACCAGCGCCCAGGCACTTGCCACTCCGGTTCCAAAGCGCAGCAGCAGATGGGGCCAGAACCCATGGGCCCAGTACGACGCCAGGGTCAGTAATACGCAGAGCCATAACCCGCCGTACAAGCGCCCACGCACGTGATGATGGCTACGGGCAAATATCGAATCCACCGCTCCGACGAAGTAACCCAGGTAATTGGCGGCCGCGATCAGCCCGGCGCCCGTCAGGTCGATCTGGCCTTCGCTGAGCAAGTGCGGCATCTGCGGGGTGAGGGCGAAACGGCCAATGCCCATGGCCATCATCAAGGCGATAAAGCTGGCGACCAAGCGAATCAAGGGGGACATGCTCAGGTTTCCTGTAAGGAAGCGAAGAGCTACAGGCTAAAGTGGATTGACTTTCTATAAAAATGAATAATAGTGAGTAACTTGTTCAGTTTTGGAGAAAGGTGTGGAGTTCAGTCAATTGCGGATTTTCCAAGCCGTGGCGGAGGAAGGCTCCATCACTCGAGCGGCTGAGCGCCTGCATCGTGTGCCGTCGAACCTGTCGACGCGACTCAAGCAGATGGAGGAACAACTGGGCGTCGAGTTGTTTGTGCGCGAACGCCAGCGCCTGCAGCTTTCCCCGGCTGGCAAAGTGTTGCTGGACTACAGCACTCGCCTGTTGGCGCTGCACGACGAGGCCCACGGCGCCGTACAAGGCGGGCAACCGGCCGGCGACTTTGTGCTGGGCAGCATGTACAGCACCGCTGCGATTCATTTGCCCCAGCTGTTGGCGCGCTATCACAAGGCTTTCCCGAGGGTGAACCTGCAGGTGCAGTCGGCGCCCAGCGGCGAACTGCTGGAGGGTTTGATCACCGGGCGCCTGGACGCGGCGTTGGTGGACGGCCCGCTGACGATCGCCACGTTGGATGGCGTACCGCTGTGCGAAGAACGCCTGGTGCTGATTTGCGAGGCCGATCATCCGCCGGTGCACGGGCCCCAGGATGTTGCGGGCCGCTCGGTGTTCACCTTCCGTCGCAGTTGTGCCTACCGCGCGCGCTTGGAAGCCTGGTTTTCCCACGAGCGGGTGGCCATGGGGCGTGCTATCGAGATCGAGTCCTATCAAGGGATGCTCGCCTGCGTCATTGCCGGTTCCGGTGTGGCGTTGATGTCTGAATCCATGCTCGAGAGCCTGCCAGGCAAGGACAGCGTGTCCGTTCATCCCTTGAACGGGCCTTTTGCCACTGCCACCACTTGGTTGATGTGGCGAAAGGGTATGCTCGGCGCTAACCTCAACGCATGGATCGACCTGCAGCAAGAGGGGGCGACCGCGCTTATGCAAGAGACACGCGCAATGGCTTGAACGAACCGTCAGGATTCGGATCAATTCAGTAATAGTTCGTTGTGGTTTCGTTCAAGCATTACGTGGGACTTAGAGCTACTATCTCTGTAGGAAACGGCGACGTTGTTCCGTAAGACAAAATGGCTACAGCCGTCCAGCACCACCCTCAAAGGGGGCAACCATGAAAGAGAAAATTCAAAACTGGCTCCATGACCTTGGCGTTGCACTGGGTTTGATCGAGCCTCCGCTGCAGCCAGTGCCGATTCGCACGGATGACGAACAGCGTCGGCCACGTCGCAGGTAACCTCGGGTCGCACAGGATTTAACAGGTGGGAGCGGGCTTGCTCGCGAATACGGTGTGTCAGTGAACGAAAATATTGACTGATCCACCGCCTTCGCGAGCAAGCCCGCTCCCACATTTGCTTTTATGCCAGGCAAAAAAAACGGGTGCGATATCCGACGTCGCACCCGCTGAAGAAAATACGCTAACGGTTGTTATCGCTCACGCTGCCCGAGCGACCGATGCCTCAGGGCGGCGCGACAACAAACTCACCACGACAAAACTCACCAGGCCAATCGCCAGGCTGTAGTAAATCGGTGTGTTCGCATCCAGCCCATCCTTGAACATAAATACCAGAGCGGTCACGAAGCCCAAGGTCATGGAGCTGATGGCCCCTGATGTGGTCGCCCGCTTCCAGAAAATCGCCCCTATCAGTGGGATCAACATCCCGCCCACGAGCAGGTTATACGCCAGGGTCAGGGCGCTGATCACATCGTTGACCACCAGGGCGATACCCAGCACGGCAAGACCTGTCAACATCGTGAACAAACGGTTGATGCGCAGGCTCGACTGCTTGCCACCGCGCAAACGCGGCAGCAGGTCTTCGGTCAGCACGGTGGAAGCGGCAAGCAAGCCGGCGCTGGCGGTCGACATCATTGCGGCCAGTGCGGCGGCGATTACCAGGCCGCGAATGCCGTCCGGCAACGATGCTTTTACGATAGCGGCGAAGGCATTGTTGACGTTGTCCAGGTTCGGCAGCAGCACATGCGCCGCCATGCCGATCAACGCACACGCCAGGCCGTAAAGAATGCAGTAGAAACCCGCGAAAGTGCCTGCGTACTGGGCGACCTTTTCGTCACGGGCAGTGAACACCCGTTGCCAGATATCCTGGCCGATCAGGATGCCGAAGAAGTAGATCATGAAATAGGTAATGATCGTGTCCCAGCCGATTTCAGTGAAGCTGAAGTTCGACGCAGGCAGCTTGGCCACCAGTTGATCCCAGCCGCCGACGCGGTACAGGCAGATCGGTAGCAAGATAAACATCAGGCCGACGGTCTTGATCACGAACTGCACGATGTCGGTGAGGGTCAGCGACCACATGCCGCCGATGGTCGAATACACCACCACCACACCACCGCCCAACAGCACCGAGACCCAGAACGGCAGGCCGAACAGCACTTGCAGCACGGTGCCGATGGCCAGGATCGACGTCACGCCGATCATCAGCGCGTAGGCCAGCATGATCACTGCGCTCGCCTGGCGGGCCATCGGGTTGTAGCGTTTTTCCAGGACCTGGGTGACGGTGAAAATCTTCAGCTTCAGCAACGGCTTGGCCAGGAACAGGTTCAGCGCGATGATCCCTGCGCCCAGTGCGGCGCACAGCCAGAACCCGGAGATGCCATGCACATAGCCCAGGCGCACCGTGCCAACGGTGGACGCACCGCCCAAGACTGTGGCGGCCATGGTGCCCATGTACAGCGACGGGCCCAGGTTACGCCCGGCCACCAGGTAGTCTTCGTGGGTCTTGGCGCGGCGCATGCCGTAATAGCCGAGCACGAGCATGCTGGCGGCGTAGATGAGTACGACGAATAAATCCAAAGCCATGACGGCGGTTCTCCGATTATTTTTTTAGGCTATTGAGGAGTTTTCTGTGGCGAGGGAGCTTGCTCCCGCCGGCCGCGAAGCAGCCCCCTGGGGCTTGCGGTACGTTCGTGGTCAGGGATCTGCTCGACCCCGTTGGTTTCTATTTTGCGAATACTGTTTTCGTTGTTTTTATTATTCATGATCAGCTCCGATCACATTGGCTAAGGGGACGGCAGCCCTTGCGGGATAGCGGACAAATGTTCGTGGCAGGCCAGCCGCAGGCCTTGTTCTTGTTGTGTGCCAGCCCCTTGCCGTTTAAAGCTGGCATCGGCCGTGAACGCGCCGAAATAGGCGGCGCGGTCATTGCGGGCAAAGGCCGCCACCAGGTCGGCGGCGGCTTTGCGCACGTCTTGCACGCTCATCAGCGGTGCGCCACGCCAGGCAGTACGCAGAGCATCTCGTACAGTAGGTTGGCGCCGAGCAGTGAGGTGTTGCCGGTGGTGTCATACGGCGGCGAAACTTCTACCAGGTCGCAACCCACCAGGTCGAGGCCCTGGCAGCCACGGATGATCTCGATCGCCTGGATGGTGGTCAGCCCGCCGATTTCCGGGGTACCGGTGCCAGGTGCCCAGGCCGGGTCGATGCCGTCGATATCGAAACTCAGGTACACCGGGCCGCCGCCGACTTTCTCACGCACCTGGGCCATCAATGGCGCCAGGGAGTGGTGCCAGCACTCTTCGGCCTGAACCACGCGAAAGCCCTGTTTGCGGCTCCAGTTGAAGTCTTCGGCGGTGTAGCCCTGGGCACGCAGGCCGATCTGCACCACGCGGTCGCAATCGAGCAAACCTTCTTCCACCGCACGGCGGAAGGTGGTGCCATGGGCGATTTTCTCGCCGAACATGTGGTCATTGACGTCGGCGTGGGCATCGATGTGAACCAGCCCGACCTTGCCGTGTTTCTTGTGGATCGCCCGCAGGATCGGCAGGGTGATGGTGTGGTCGCCGCCCAGGGTCAGTGGGATGACGTCGTGCTCGAGGATCTCATCGTAGGCCTCTTCGATGATGCGTACGGCGTCGAGCAGATTGAAGGTGTTGATTGCCACGTCGCCGATATCGGCCACCGACAGCGAGTCGAACGGTGCAGCCCCGGTAGCCATGTTGTACGGGCGGATCATCACCGACTCGGCGCGGATTTCACGCGGCCCGAAGCGGGTGCCGGCGCGCAGCGAGGTGCCGATGTCCAGCGGCACGCCGATAAAGGCGGCATCCAGGCCCTTGGCCGTTTGCAGGTGGGGAAGACGCATCATGGTGGCGATGCCGGCGAAGCGCGGCATTTCGTTGCCGCCCAGTGGTTGGTGGAAAATCTTGTCCACGGGATTGCCTCATCGTTGTTTTGTTTATTAGGGGCCGATTCTGCGAAAAGCGCAGGAAGGGAAGAATCGGCAGGGGCAAATACTTAGTTCAGATTTTTCTAAACTAATGCCGGCAGGTAGACTGCGGCGATCAACACCCGGAGCCCACCATGGCCAACGCCTTGCCCGACCTGAAACTCCTGCGCATCTTTGTCAGTGTCGTGCGCCACCAGGGGTTCGCCAATGCCCAGCACGAACTCAACCTGTCGACGTCGGCCATCAGCACTTACATGAGCCAACTGGAGTCAGCGCTGGGCCTGGTGTTGTGCCATCGCGGCCGCGGCGGGTTCAGCCTGACCAGCAAGGGCGAGTTGTTCCATCAGGAAACCCTGCGCCTGCTGGGCGAGCTGGAAGGCTTCGAGCAATACGCCGCCGCGTTGAAAGGTGAGTTGCGCGGCACCCTCAAGCTCGGCGTACTGGATTCCACCGTCAGCGACAAAGCGCTGCCGTTCGCCGAAGTGATCGGTGCCTACAGCCTCGAGCACCCGGCGGTGCACCTGCATCTGTCGGTGATGAGCCCCTACGAACTGCAACTGGGCGTGCAGGACAATCGCCTCGACCTGGCCATTGGCGCCTTTTCCAATCGCATGAGCGGGCTGATCTATATGCCGCTGTACCGCGAGCAACATTGGCTGTATTGCAGCACGCGACACCCACTGTTTAACGAGCGGCGTATCCCCGAGCAAGTGATTACCCAGCAGCGCATGGTTGGGCGTGGCTATTGGAGCCAGGCCGAACTGGCGCGCCACGGTTTCAAACACAGCGCGGCGACGGTGGAAAGTATGGAGGCGCAACTGATCCTGGTGCTGTCCGGTGCCTACATCGGTTACCTGCCCGAGCACTACGCCCAGGCGTGGGCGGACAAGGGCGACCTGCGCGTGCTGCTGCCGGCCACCTTTGGCTATCAGGCGCCGTTCTCGATGATCATGCGCCGTGGCCGCAGCCGCGAACCGCTGATCCAGACGTTCCGCGACTTGCTCAAAACCCAGCTCAACCAGGCCTGAAACCATGTCCAGACCGCAATGCCCTCGCTGCCTCAGGCCCATCACCCATTGCCTGTGCCCATTGATCCCCCGTCTCGACAGCCGTACGCGGGTGTTGTTGTTGCAGCATCCGAGCGAAGTCGGCCATGCGCTCAATACCGCACGGTTGGCGGCATTGGGCTTGAATAATGCGCAGTTGGTGGTGGGCGAGGTGTTCGAAGACCTGGCCACATTATTGAGCCCGCCCGGTTATCAGGCGCGCCTGTTGTTTCCCGCCGACGACGCCCAGCCCTTGCAAGCCTACAGGCCCAGTGATCAGCCGCTGTTACTGGTGGTGCCGGATGGCACCTGGCGTAAGGCGCGCAAACTGCTGCACCTCAATCCGTTGCTGGCGGCATTGCCCAGGGTGACGCTGGTCGAGGCCGCGGTGTCCCGCTATCGGCTGCGCAAGGCGCCGGGGCCAGGGGCGTTGTCGACAGTGGAGGCGATTGTGCAGGCGTTGCAGGTGTTGGAGGCGCCAGCGTCGTTCGAGCCATTACTCAAGCCGTTTGACGCATTGATTGAAGGCCAGATCGAGGCCATGGGCGAAGCGGTATTTCAGCGAAATCACGGTCAATAGCGAGCGCCACAGTGATGGTTGAAAGTGGTCTGCTTGTACTCGCTCCTCTCCGGCAGGAGCGAGTACGTGATACACAACGGTACTATTCAGATCCGAGCTTTGAATAGGCGATCGCTTTCTTGGCTCCGGTTTTCAGGATCGCACTATTGTCCTGTTGATCGTCAGGTCGATAGAAATAAAATGCATCGCCACCTTCTGGAGTTTTTTTGTAGAGCATCTGAATGCCTACCCCAGCCAGCAGGAGGCTGGATTCAAGTAATACTTTTCTCGCGTCATCGACGTTGTCGCATTTGAAGAAGGTTTCGGCTCTCTTGCTCAGCTCAAGCAACACGTGGGAAAAGTCGCGATTTTCAGCGTATTGCCTGAAGTCGGATGTAGAGGCATGAATGGCTTTTTTTCCTGACGCAGCAAGGTCGGCGATCGGAGCGCGTAAATCCCAGAGGATCCCGTCGTAGCCCTGAAAGCCGTTGCCCTCTACGAGGGCGCGTAGATTGTTCATGGCATTGGCCTGATACTTTGCGTTGGGATCCTTGAGGGAAAAATCCTCCTTCATATTTTCCTTGCCGAACAAATCCGCGGTTTTGATGCCGGGAGCGATATTTATTCCACTTAAGCCCCTCTGCTGAGCCTCAGTCTTCAACTCTTTGAGCGCCTCATGTTTGAAGGAGCAGAAGATGATGCTTTCTGGCGCGAGCTTTTGTGAATCACGCCCACCCTGCTCGACAAGATCAAGCATGGGAGAAACTGCTGTCTCATCTTTTAATTCGATATTGAGGATGATCGGTTTCTTGCCGTACGCAGTCAGGGTCTGGTTGGCGTCATTGACTAGCCCGATCACTTCAGACAGGGTCGGTGTGACCTCGCCATTTCTTCCGATGGGGATTTTTTGTAGCTCATCCACCGTTTTTTGCCCCACCAGATACGACGCTTTGGTTTCGCCTGCGGGTAGTCTGGCGCCGCTGCGATCAGCACCGAACGCGTTACGCCAGATCTCATCATCATGGGTGACCATCACGGTACCGTCCTTGGATTTGAAAATATCGATTTCAATCGCGTCGGCGCCTTGGAGGATCCCAGTCTTGATCGCCTGCAGGCTGTTCTCAGGGTGATACCGTTGTGGAAATGTCGAGCCGAATACGCTGGTGGGGCCTGTCCCTCGGTGGGCGGTGAGCAGCAGGTTGTGGCCCGTGCGCTCCTTGAGCAGCTCGCTGTGGCCTCGGGACTCCAGCATCTGCTGTACTTCTTCCGCGCTCAACCTACTCGGGGTGGATCTGTTTCCCTGGGGGGCGGCGTTGGGTGCAGGTTGCAGGCTGACCGTGTTGGGCGTGGTGGGCGGGAGTGGTGACGTTAGAAAGAGGGGCATGGGTTTCTCTTGCCTTTGGATAGATTGACCTCCCTGTGGGCGCGAACACCCCTCCTGCCCATGGCACCCGCGTGTAGGAGCGAGTACTGGTTCAGAGCAGTCCATGGTGTGTCTGTTGCGTAGGTGGTTTAGTCATGGCATTTAGTTCCTGGGTACCAAGGTGAAACAACAGTTGTTATAGCTTTACCTTATAAGCACCACACTTTGCGTGATATGGCCCGCCGGCCTTTCCCGGTATGATGTTCGCCCCCGCAGTCTGGATTGCGAATACGCCATGACCTTGCAGTACCCTACAATCGCCGATTGTGTCGGCAACACGCCCCTGGTCCGCTTGCAACGCATGGCGGGTGAAACCAGCAATACCCTGTTGCTCAAGCTCGAAGGGAACAACCCGGCCGGCTCCGTCAAGGACCGCCCGGCGCTGTCGATGATCACCCGTGCCGAGTTGCGTGGGCAGATCAAGCCCGGCGACACCCTGATCGAAGCCACCTCCGGTAACACCGGGATCGCCCTGGCCATGGCCGCTGCGATCAAGGGTTACAAGATGGTACTGATCATGCCCGACAACGGCAGTGCCGAGCGCAAGGCGGCAATGACCGCCTATGGCGCCGAGCTGGTCCTGGTCACCCAGGAAGAAGGCATGGAGGGCGCCCGCGACCTCGCCGAGCGCATGGCCGCCGAAGGCCGTGGCCAGGTGCTGGATCAGTTCGCCAACGGTGATAACCCCGAGGCGCACTACACCACCACCGGCCCGGAAATCTGGCGCCAGACCCAGGGCACCATCACCCATTTCGTCAGCTCCATGGGCACCACGGGCACCATCATGGGCAACTCGCGCTACCTCAAGGAGCAGAACCCGGCGATCCAGATCGTCGGCCTGCAACCGATGGAAGGCGCGGCTATCCCTGGGATTCGCCGCTGGCCCGAAGAGTATTTGCCCAAGATCTACAACGCCGCGCGCGTGGACCGCATCATCGACATGGCCCAACGTGAAGCCGAAGACACCACCCGCCGCCTGGCCCGTGAAGAAGGCATCTTCTGCGGCGTATCTTCCGGCGGTGCCGTGGCCGGCATGTTGCGTTTGTCCAAGGAAGTGGAAAACGCGGTGATCGTCGCGATCATCTGTGACCGAGGCGACCGTTACCTGTCGACCGGCATTTTCGACGAACCCAACTGATGGCCAAGCACGAGAGAGGCCTGCGCTTCCAACCGACCGGCGGCAGCCGGGCGCCGCAGATTCCGGTGGGCAAGAAGCAGCGCCTGACTATCGAGCGCCTGGCCAACGACGGCCGTGGCATTGTGTTCTTTGAAGGCCGCACCTGGTTTGTGAACGGCGCGCTGGCTGGTGAAGACGTGGAGGCGCGGGTGTTGGGCGCGCACGGCAAAGTGGTGGAGGCCCGTACCGAGCGCGTGTTCAAGGCCAGCGAACTGCGTCGCCCGGCACCTTGTGCCCACGTTGGCCGCTGCGGCGGTTGCAGCGTGCAGCACCTGCCCCATGATGAACAGCTTGCCCTGAAACAGCGCATGCTTGCCGAACAGTTGTCCCGCGTGGCCGGTGTCGAACCGCAAGAATGGGCGGCACCATTGAGTGGGCCGGAGTTTGGCTATCGGCGTCGTGCCCGGGTGGCCGTGCGTTGGGATGCCAAGGCCAAGCAGCTTGAGGTCGGCTTTCGTGCGGTGGCCAGCCAGGACATCGTCGCCATCGATGACTGTCCGGTGCTGGTACAAGCCTTGCAGCCGATCATGCAGCGCTTGCCGAACATGCTGCGTCGCTTGAGCAAGCCTCAGGCATTGGGGCATGTGGAGTTGTTCAGTGGTTCGTCCATTGCCGTATTGCTGCGGCATATGGCGCCGTTGTCGGACGCCGACCTGCTGATCCTGAAAGAATTCTGCACCTTCCATGACGCACAATTGTGGCTGCAGGGCGAAGGGCAGCCGGAACCCGTGGACCCCGAGCAAGCCCTGGGCTTTCGCTTGGATGCGTGGGATCTGGAGCTGGCTTACCGGCCAGGAGATTTTGTGCAGGTCAACGCCGGGGTCAACCAGGCGATGGTCGCCCAGGCCCTTGAGTGGCTGGCGCCGCAGCCTGATGACCGGGTGCTGGACCTGTTTTGCGGCCTGGGCAACTTTGCCCTGCCATTGGCTCGCCACGTGCGCGAAGTGGTGGCGGTGGAGGGGGTGCAGGCCATGGTAGACCGGGCTGCACTCAATGCCGTTAGTAACAACTTGCATAATGCGCGTTTTTTTCAGGCCGATTTGTCCCAGCCTTTGACTGACGCAGAATGGGCCAAACAGGGCTTTTCTGCGGTACTCTTGGACCCGCCCCGCGATGGTGCCCTGGAGGTCGTGCGCAAGCTCGCCACCCTGGGTGCCAAGCGCTTGGTATATGTGTCCTGCAACCCGGCCACGCTGGCGCGGGACACGGTTGAGTTGGTCAAGCAAGGCTACCGGCTAAAGCGTGCCGGGATCCTCGACATGTTTCCGCAGACAGCGCATGTCGAGGCCATGGCATTATTTGAAGCGGGCTAGGATGCCCGTTTAATCCGACCGGCCTGTTGTCTCCAGGGCCTGTGACCTGCCAGGGAGTCTGCAGTACGAGCTTTAGTGATAAAGCAGATCGGCGATGATTTTTGACGCATCCAAGGTGCGTCGTAGGGAAGGTAAGCAAGATGGTACAGGTGAGAGCACACCAGCCGATCAACACTGACGGCAGTATCAATCTCGAGGCATGGCTGGATCATGCCGTCAGTGTCGATCCGGCACTGGACCGTGAAGCCTTGAAGGCAGCCTGCGAGTTCGCTCGTGAGTCTGAGCAACAAGACAATGCGGCAAAAAACCTGTGGGCGGAGGGCACTTCAAGTTTCCGCACCGGGTTGGAGATCGCCGAGATCCTGGCCGATCTCAAGCTGGACCAGGATTCGCTGATCGCCGCCGTGCTCTATCGCGGCGTGCGTGAAGGGCATATTGCGTTGCCGGTGGTCAGCCAGCGTTTCGGCGTCGTGGTCGCCAAGCTGATTGATGGCGTGGCACGCATGGCGGCGATCAGCGCCAGTCTCAGTCCGCGCCAGTCCATGGTGATGGGCACCCAGGGCCAGGTGGAAAACCTGCGCAAGATGCTGGTGGCGATGGTCGACGACGTGCGCGTCGCGCTGATCAAGCTGGCCGAGCGCACCTGTGCGATCCGGGCGGTCAAGACCGCCGATGACGAAAAGCGCAACCGCGTTGCCCGTGAGGTCTTCGACATCTACGCGCCCTTGGCGCATCGCCTGGGTATCGGCCACATCAAGTGGGAGCTGGAGGACCTGTCCTTCCGCTACCTCGAACCCGACCAATACAAACAGATTGCCACGCTGCTGCATGAGCGGCGGCTCGACCGTGAGCGCTTTATCAGTGACGTGATGGGCCAGCTGCGCGCCGAGTTGCAGGCGACCGGCGTGGAGGCCGACATCAGCGGTCGCGCCAAGCACATCTATTCCATCTGGCGCAAAATGCAGCGCAAGGGCCTGGCCTTCAGCCAGATCTACGACGTACGTGCCGTGCGCGTGCTGGTGCCGGAAATGCGCGATTGCTACACCGCGCTGGGTATCGTTCATACGCTGTGGCGGCACATTCCCAAGGAGTTCGACGACTACATCGCCAACCCCAAGGAAAACGGCTATCGCTCGCTGCACACCGCCGTGATCGGTCCCGAGGGCAAAGTGCTGGAAGTGCAGATCCGCACCCACGCCATGCACGAAGAAGCGGAGCTGGGTGTGTGTGCGCATTGGCGCTACAAGGGCACCGACGTCAAGGCCGGGTCCAACCAGTACGAAGAGAAAATTTCCTGGCTGCGCCAAGTGCTGGAATGGCACGAAGAGCTCGGCGACATCGGCGGCCTGGCTGAACAGCTGCGGGTCGATATCGAGCCGGACCGGGTCTATATCTTCACGCCTGACGGCCATGCGATCGACTTGCCCAAGGGGGCCACGCCGCTGGATTTCGCCTACCGCGTGCACACCGAGATCGGTCATAACTGCCGAGGCGCCAAGATCAACGGGCGCATCGTACCGCTCAACTACAGCCTGCAGACCGGTGAGCAGGTCGAGATCATCACCAGCAAGCACGGCACACCGAGCCGCGACTGGCTGAACCCGAACCTGGGCTACATCACCACGTCGCGGGCGCGGGCGAAGATCGTACACTGGTTCAAATTGCAGGCGCGCGACCAGAACGTGGCGGCCGGCAAGACCCTGCTTGAACGCGAACTGGCGCGCCTGGGCCTGCCCCAGGTGGACTTCGACAAACTGGCCGAAAAGGCCAACATGAAGATCGCCGAAGACATGTTCGCCGCCCTGGGGGCCGGCGACCTGCGCTTGGCGCAACTGGTCAACCTGGCCCAGCAATTGGTCGAGCCGGAGCGCGGCAACGAACAGCTGGAACTGATCCCGCGCAAAGCCACCGGCTACAAGCCTGGCAAGCGTGGCGATATCCAGATCCAGGGTGTGGGCAACCTGATGACGCAAATGGCCGGGTGCTGCCAGCCGTTGCCTGGCGACGCCATTGTCGGCTACATCACCCAGGGCCGTGGCGTGAGTATTCACCGCCAGGATTGCGCCTCGGTGCTGCAACTGGGCGGGCGTGAGCCGGAGCGGATCATCCAGGTCAGCTGGGGGCCGGTGCCGGTGCTCACTTACCCGGTGGATATCGTCATTCGTGCTTACGATCGCGCAGGCTTGCTGCGTGACGTATCGCAAGTGCTGCTCAATGAGCGTATCAACGTGCTGGCGGTCAACACCCGCTCGAATAAAGAGGACAACACCGCGTTGATGTCCCTGACCATCGAGATTCCGGGGCTGGACGCGTTGGGGCGGTTGCTGGGGCGGATATCCCAGTTGCCGAACATCATCGAGACGCGGCGTAATCGCACCCCATGATGTATTCACTTGAAGACTTGCTGCACCTGATGAACCGCCTGCGGGACCCGCAATACGGGTGCCCGTGGGACATCAGGCAAACCTACGCCACGATCGTCCCGCACACCCTGGAAGAGGCTTATGAGGTTGCCGACGCCATCGAACGTGGCGACTTTGATCACCTGCAGGGGGAGTTGGGCGACCTGTTGTTCCAGGTGGTGTATTACAGCCAGTTGGCGCGCGAGGAGGGGCGTTTCGAGTTTGCCGGGGTGATCGACAGCATTACCCGCAAGCTGATCCGGCGTCATCCTCATGTGTTTCCGACCGGTGATCTCTACGCACCGGCGGATAGTCCTCGGTTGAGCGAGGAGCAGGTCAAGGAGCGCTGGGAGCAGATCAAGGCTGAGGAGCGTGCGGAAAAATCCGACGCACCAGAGCAATTATCCCTGCTGGATGACGTGCCCAGCGCTTTACCCTCGTTGTCCCGCGCCGCCAAATTGCAAAAGCGCGCTAGCCAGGTCGGTTTCGACTGGCCATCCGCCTTGCCGGTGGTGGATAACGTGCGCGAAGAGTTGGATGAAGTGCTCGAAGCCATGGCCGATAACGATTCGGTGGCGATCGCCGATGAGGTCGGTGACCTGCTGTTTGCCGCGGTCAACCTGGCTCGTCATCTGAAGGTCGACCCGGAAACCGCACTGCGTGGCGCCAATGCCAAGTTCGAGCGACGTTTCCGATTTATCGAACAGGCATTGCGCGATACCCATCGTCCCATAGAAGATTGCACCCTCGAAGAGTTGGACGCCCTGTGGGGCGAAGCCAAACGTCAGGAAAAGAATGTGTCCAGCTGCGGTTAAGCAGTTGCCTAAGTGAGTAAGCACCATGAGCCTTTCCCTTCGCGACCAGTTGCTCAAAGCAGGTCTGGTCAACCAAAAGCAGGCCAAGCAGGTCGGCAAAGAGAAGCAGAAGCAGCAGCGCCTGGTCCACAAGGGCCAAGCTGAAGTCGATGACACCCAGGCTCGCCTGGCCCAGGAAGCGCAGGCCGAGAAGGTCAAGCGTGACCAGGAGCTGAATCGCCAGCAACAGGAAAAAGCCGAGGCCAAGGCCCGTACCGCCCAGGTCAAGCAACTGATCGAGACCTCGCGCCTGCCCAAGCTGACGACCGAGGACTACTACAACTTCGTGGATGACAAGAAGGTCAAGCGCCTGTCGGTCAACACGCTGATGCGCAACAAGCTGAGCAACGGTTCCCTGGCGATCGTGCATCACGGTGGCGGCTACGAGGTGATCCCGCGGGAAGCAGCGCTGAAAATCCAGGAGCGGGCACCTGAGCGCATTGTGCAGCTCAATATCCTCACCGAAAGCCAGGTGCCGGATGAGGACGATCCGTACGCGGCCTACCAGATCCCTGATGATCTGATGTGGTAAGGCCGTAGAAACAACAAACCCCGCTCAAAAGGCGGGGTTTTTGTTTGTAGGCGGCCCCTGTGGCGAGCAGGCTTGCCCTGCGCTGGGTTGCGTAGCAGCCCCAATGCGGTGTTGGGATTCTGTCTGACGGAATGCGATGGCCTTATCAGAGCCGCTTCGCACCCCAGCGCGAACAAGCTTGCTCGCCACAACCGGGAGCCTACATAATTTCAGCGTTTCAGGAGCTTTTTGCCTGGCGTTGCAGTTCGAGAGTTTCGAGCTCGTTTTTATAATTGTGGGCGTCGCTCTCGTTGTGAAACATGCCGACCAATACGTCTTGCTGATGGACATCCCAGATGTGAATCCCGTGGCCTACTGCTTCATGGGACATATGTTCATCGTCGCGTTCAGTTACTTTTACAGTCATCTGCTTGCTCCAATCTCTGGTTGATCTGCGGCAAGTCGTCGCAGGTCTTTGTTATATGTTTTGTTAGCTTGCTAAGTAAATGGCTTTTGCACGCAACAATTCCTTGCAGGAAACGCAACAATCCCGCAGGCCGCGTAAAACCTGGCGTTACGCTGCAAGGGCATGAGTTTTATGACAAAAGTTTCATGTTCTATTTTGATCTCGAGCCTTTTATCGACCCTTCTGCTGGGGGGGCACTCGAATCGCCACTGGGGAATGTGACGGTCTTCAAAAGGTGCGTAGATAGCTATGCCTCGATGGCACCAGAAGTGTCGCAGCAAAATGTCCAGGCAAAAAAAAGCCCCGCATTCAGCGAGGCTCTTTTCCAGCTCATCAGCGCAATCAGCTGCCCTTGACGGCCTGGCCGTCAACGGTGCCATCCAACAGCATGATGTTGTATTCCTTGCCGTCGGTTTCCACCTGGCGCAGGGCAACCAGGATGCCGCCCCAATCCTTGGCGAACCACATCTGTGTGATGCGCTTGGTCTGCGACGGGTCGCGCACGCGCTCGACTTTGATCGCATCGATGGAGCCGGCCTTGGTCTGGACTTTTTCCGGGCCGATTACACGGAAGTCGTAGGTGTCGGTATCGGTGCCTTCGACCACGCGGTAGCTCATGCTTTTCTTGCCAGCGGCAACGTCACGTTGCAGGGCAAGCTGGTAAGTGGACTTGTCGAGCATGCCACTTTCGAGGGTGACATTGACCGGGTCTTTGTTTTCGAAGCCGGTGACCTTGTTGGCGGAGTGGTCAAAGTCCAGGTTGATCTTCTTCGCCTTGCCCAGGCCGCCGCGTTCGAAGGTGTAGCTCTTCGGTTGCAAGGCGTCCTTGTCAAATTTGATCACGCTGGTTTCGGTGAGGCTGGCGATGAGCATGGAAGCCTTGAAGTTCAAGGTCCAGGTGCCGTCACCGTTCTTGACCAGGCTGCGTTCGGCCGAGCCGCTCATGGGCAGCTGTTTCCAGTCGGCGGTGTAGCTGGCGGAGAAAGGGTGTAAATCTGCTGCTTGCACGGCAGGCAAGGCAAACAGAGCAAAAGCGAAGAGCAGGGCGCGACGCATAAAATCTCCTAGGTTCGAATCAAGTGGCCGCTGGCCGCAAGTAACTGACCGTCCAATAATGCACCCTGTTCACCAAGAATCAACCGACCCTCGGCAAACCAGCGAACAGCCAGCGGGTAAATCCTGTGTTCCTGGGTATGAACCCGTTGCGCAAGCGTCTGCGCCGAGTCCCCCGACTCTACCGGAACCACTGCCTGTACGACCAGAGGCCCGCCATCGAGTTCCTCGGTAACAAAGTGCACGCTGCAACCGTGCTCGCTGTCGCCGGCGTCGAGGGCGCGCTGATGGGTGTGCATGCCTTTGTATTTGGGCAGCAGGGAAGGGTGGATGTTGAGCAGACGCCCTTCGTAGTGCCGTACGAAACCAGCGCTGAGAATGCGCATGAAGCCGGCAAGGACCACCAGTTTGGGGTTGAAGGCGTCGATCAGTTCGATCAAGGCGCTGTCGAAGGCCTCGCGACCTTCGAAAGCCTTGTGATCCAGCGAGCGGGTTTCGATTCCCGCGTCCCTGGCGCGTTGCAGACCGTAGGCGTCGCTGCGGTTGGAAATCACCGCAGCGATGCGCACCGGGCTGTCGCCGGTACGCGTGCTGTCGATCAGGGCCTGCAAGTTACTGCCGGTGCCGGAAAGCAGCACCACGACATCACAGGTTGCAGGCATCAGTGCGCCTTAAGGTTCTTCAGTTCAACCTGGGCCGCGCCTTCCGGGGCGGTTGCGATCTGGCCGATGACCCATGGCTGTTCGCCGGCTTCACGCAATACGTTCAGGGCCGTTTCCACGTGCTCTTGGGCCACGCAGATCACCATGCCCACGCCGCAGTTCAGTACGCGGTGCATTTCGGTTTCGTTGACGTTGCCTTTTTCTTGCAGCCAATCGAATACCGCAGGGCGCTGCCAGCTGGCCACGTCGACAATCGCCTGGGCGCCTTTTGGCAGTACGCGCGGGATGTTGTCCAGCAGGCCGCCACCTGTGATGTGGGCCATGGCTTTGACTGCGCCCGTGTCCTTGATCAGCTTGAGCAGTGGCTTGACGTAGATGCGGGTCGGGGCCATCAGCAGGTCGGTCAGTGGCTTGCCGTCAAGCTGGGTGTTCTCGATGTCGGCGCCGGACACTTCGATGATCTTGCGGATCAGCGAGTAGCCGTTGGAGTGCGGACCGGACGATGGCAGGGCGAGCAGGGCGTCACCGGCCGCCACTTTGGAGCCGTCGATGATCTCGGCTTTTTCTACAACGCCGACGCAGAAACCGGCCAGGTCGTAGTCTTCGCCTTCGTACATGCCTGGCATTTCAGCGGTTTCGCCGCCGACCAGGGAGCAACCCGACAGTTCGCAGCCGGCGCCAATGCCGGTCACGACTTGGGTCGCGGTTTCGACGTTGAGCTTGCCGGTGGCGTAGTAGTCCAGGAAGAACAGCGGCTCGGCACCACACACCACCAGGTCGTTGACGCACATGGCGACCAGGTCGATGCCGATGCTGTCGTGCTTGTTCAGGTTCAGTGCCAGGCGCAGCTTGGTGCCCACGCCGTCGGTGCCGGAAACCAGTACAGGCTGCTTGTAGCCGGCCGGGATTTCGCAGAGGGCGCCAAAACCGCCCAGGCCGCCCATGACTTCAGGGCGCGCAGTGCGCTTGGCGACGCTCTTAATGCGTTCGACCAATGCTTCACCGGCGTCGATGTCTACACCGGCGTCCTTGTAGCTCAGGGAGGGTTGCTTGCTCATGATCCAGGCCTTTAGGGGGGATTCAGGGGTAACGACCGAGCGGGCAGGCACTTTTGGTAAAAGGCCCAGCCGTTGACGGTCTGCGAAGGCGCGCGATTTTATCAGGCTTGAGGGGCAGCGGCCATCCTCGGGCCGACGGGCAGGGCCATATAGGTTAAAAAAAGCGGGTTAAAAAAATGCTGATCGGCTCTGCCAAGGGGCGTATTAAGGTATAGCCTTTAACTCGCTATCGTTATGACAGTACGAAAACTTACCAAGACCCTGTGAATGTTTTACCGGCTGCTGTGGTCACAGCCTTGCCAAGCCGAGTTCGCGCGGTCTGTTCCAGCCGCTAAATTTGTCGTTCGGGAATACCTTTCATGCGTCTGTGTAAATTCTTTTTTGTGGGCTGCTTGTCATTGGTCAGCCTGGCGAGTCATGCCGAAACCCTCAGTGGCCTCTATCAAGTGCTTGAACCGGTCAGCAGCCAGTCGCCCCAGGAGCGCGACCAGGCCACCCAGCGTGCCGTGCAAACCCTGGTGATCCGCCTGACTGGCGACGCCAAGGCTGCCGATGGCCCGGGCCTGGCGGCAATCGGCAAGGATCCGCAACAAATCATCAGCCAATATGGTTACGACGCCGGCCCGCCGGAAAGCCTGCAAGTGGACTTCGACCCCGTCAGCACCGACCGTGCCTTGCGTCAGGCGGGCCTGCCGATCTGGGGCAGCAATCGGCCGTCTATTCTCGGCTGGTGGCTGAACGACTCTACCGAAGGCAGCAGCCTGGTCGGTGACGGCCAGTCTGTTGCCCAAGCGCTGCGCCGCGCGGCGCAACACCGTGGTTTGCCGTTGCGCCTGCCGCTGGGTGATCTGGATGAGCAGGTTGTCGCCACGGCGCCTAATCTCGAAAGCGCGGATGCGACGCCATTGCGCGCGGCCTCGGAACGCTACGGTGCCGACGCTTTGCTCGCCGTGCATGCGCGTCAGGAAGGTAATCAGTGGCAGGCCAAATGGCGCCTGTGGCTGGGCGACAAGAGTGAGCAGGGCACCGCCCAAGGGGCGGACACGGCGGCTGTGGCGGATGCCGTATTGCTTGCTGTCAGCCAGAAGCTGGCGCCGCGCTTTGCCGTCAAGCCAGGTGCCAGCACCGAGCAATTGCTCGAAGTGCAAGGCATGAACCTGGAGCGCTATGCCGCCTTGGGGCACTTGCTGGAGCCGTTTGGTGGCCAGCCGCTGCGCGTGGACGGTAGCCGTATCGTGTATCGCGTCAATGGCAGTGCCGATCAGTTGCGTACCCAGTTGAACCTGGCCAAGTTGCAGGAGGTTCCCGCGGGTGAAGCCGCCATCCAGCAACCTGTGGTTGATGGCACGCAACCGGCTGTGGCACCTGAACCTCAGGCGCAGCTACGGTTTCGTTGGTAAATGTTCTTCCTTATATAGAAGAGAATGGAGTGGTTTATGGCGGATACGCGTCGTTGGGTGTGGCTGGGTGGGATAGTCCTGCTGTGCGGTTTTGTGTTCTTGCTGCATTCGATCCTGACGCCGTTTCTGGTTGCGTTGCTGCTCGCCTATCTGTTCGATCCCGTGGTGGATCGTTTGGAGAAGGTCGGCATGTCGCGCACCTGGGGCGTGGTGACGGTGTTTGCGTTGTTCACACTGATCATTACGGCACTGGTATTAGTGTTGGTGCCGATGCTGGCCAAGCAATTGTTCCGCCTCTATGAGCTGGCGCCGCAGATGCTCGACTGGCTGCAGCACACGGCTATGCCGTGGGCGCAGGCCAAGTTGGGGCTGGCGGATGGCTTTTGGAAGTTCGACAAGGTCAAGGCGGCGATCAGCGAACATATGGGCCAGACCACCGATATCGTCGGGGTTGTGCTCAGCCAGGCTACCGCTTCCGGCCTGGCGCTGATCGGTTGGTTGACCAACCTGGTGCTGATTCCGGTAGTGGCGTTCTATCTGCTGCGTGACTGGGACATCATGATGGCCAAGATCCGTAGCCTGCTGCCGCGCAACCGCGAAGAGCGCATCGTCTCCCTGGCCGAAGAGTGTCATGAGGTGTTGGGCGCATTCGTGCGGGGGCAACTGCTGGTGATGCTGGCCTTGGGGATCATCTATGCCGCCGGCCTGATGGCGATCGGCCTGGAGTTGGGGCTGTTGATCGGCTTGATCGCGGGCTTGGCTGCCATCGTGCCTTATATGGGGTTTGTGATTGGTATCGGTGCGGCGCTGGTGGCCGGGCTGTTCCAGTTTGGCGGCGATCTCTACCCCATGCTGGGGATTGTCGCGGTATTCATGGTCGGCCAGGCCCTGGAGGGCATGGTGCTGACACCACTGTTGGTGGGGGATCGAATTGGCCTGCACCCGGTGGCGGTGATCTTTGCGATCCTGGCGGGCGGTGAGCTGTTTGGAGTTACAGGCATTTTACTGGCTCTGCCGGTGGCGGCAGTGATCATGGTGCTGGTGCGTCATGTGCACGACTTATACAAAGACTCGGATGTGTATACGGGTGTGGATGAGCTCGATTTGTAGTCGCTGTGTCACAAACCCGGCCTTGGCCGGGTTTGTTGTTTATGGCGCGGTGGCGTCAAACAATCTGCGCAAATCCTGCAAGTTAACGCAAACCTTTGATTTTGCTTGTGGTCTGCTGCATTGTGCGCCCGGCGTCACGGGTATAAACTTTGCAAACTTTACACAGAGGCCACTAACGGTTCGATGGGAGCCGTTCAGTCAGCATGAAACCGATTCAGCTGCCCCTAGGTGTGCGTCTGCGTGATGACGCTACCTTTATCAATTACTACCCAGGCGCCAATGCCGCTGCACTCGGCTATGTCGAGCGGCTCTGCGAAGCCGACGCCGGGTGGACTGAAAGCCTGATCTATCTGTGGGGCAAGCACGGCGTGGGGCGTACGCACTTGCTACAGGCGGCGTGCCTGCGTTTCGAACAAATGGGTGAGCCGGCGGTTTACTTGCCGCTGGCTGAGTTGATGGACCGCGGCATCGGGATCTTCGACCACCTGGAGCAATACGAACTGGTCTGCCTGGACGACCTGCAGGCGATTGCCGGCAAGGCGGACTGGGAAGAGGCGTTGTTCCATCTGTTCAACCGGCTGCGTGACAGTGGTCGACGCCTGTTGATCGCCGCGTCCACGTCGCCGCGTGAATTGCCGGTGAAGTTGGCCGACCTCAAGTCGCGCCTGACGCTGGCGCTGATCTTCCAGATGCGTCCATTGTCCGATGAGGACAAATTGCGCGCCCTGCAGCTGCGCGCATCGCGTCGCGGCCTGCACCTGACCGACGAAGTCGGGCATTTCATTCTCACCCGTGGCACTCGCAGCATGAGCGCCTTGTTCGATTTGCTCGAACAGCTCGATCAAGCCTCTTTGCAGGCCCAGCGCAAGTTGACCATTCCCTTCCTCAAGGAAACCCTCGGCTGGTAGCCAGCCCTTATATTTCGGGGCTTTCGGCAAATTTCAGGCGCCAGAAAACCTGCGTTTGGGCCGCTTTGGCCACGCAAAAGGCGCGTATAGGGTGTTAAGGGCTTAGATGTCATAGTCCAAACAAGAAGTCACATAGATTGCGATTGAATTTGCAAATCGATGTGATAGAAGGCATAGTCTCGACTTCTTTACACATCAGCCACGGTCGTGCCCATGCTAAATCGCTTCGCACCCCTCGTGCCTCTCGCACTCGTTACCCTGTTGTTTGGTTGCGCCACCCACACTCAAAACGTGGCTGAGCAGCAAAAGACTCAACAACAGTCCCAGGCAAAATTCGTTGCTTCGCAGTCTTCCACTGCTTATCAGGAAGCTCTTTATAAAGAAGAGCAGGCAACCGAAAAAGAACTGGCCAACTTTGCCGGCAGCAAGCCTTACCAGCTTCCAGTTCTGGCCGACAGCATCCTCGAACGCGGTATGTCTCTGATTGGTACCCGTTACCGTTTTGGCGGCACCTCCGAAGCCGGTTTCGACTGCAGCGGTTTCATCGGCTACCTGTTTCGTGAAGAAGCCGGCATGAACCTGCCTCGCTCGACACGCGAAATGATCAACGTGGATGCACCGTTGGTCGCACGCAACAACCTCAAGCCCGGTGATCTGCTTTTCTTTAGTACCAGTGGCCGCGGTCGTGTCAGCCACGCCGGTATCTACTTGGGCGATAACCAGTTTATCCACTCCAGCAGCCGTCGCAGTGGCGGTGTTCGAGTCGACAATCTGGGTGACAGCTACTGGAGCAAAACCTTCATCGAAGCCAAGCGCGCACTCGCCATGGCCCCGACTACGGTTACCGCTAGTAAGTAAAGTTAAAGTGATACTTGAAGTTTGACGTGTAAGCGCTAGAATCCCTGGACATTGTTGTAATCCGTTCGCGCGAGCTTTGCTTGCGCGTTCTGGTTTTCAGCGTTCGGCAGCGAAAGCCGCATCCAGATCAGGATTGTTCTGCCCATGTCGACCTCAGCCCGCCTCATTCTCCTGGTTTGTGCTGCGCTCCTCAGCGCCTGCGCAAGCCGCCCGCCGCCTGCCCCCGTAGCGGTCAAGCCCAAGCCAGTGTTCAACTATTCCAGCCAGAGTTTCTCGCCTGCTGCCGAAGATGTGCTCTTCCGTGCGCTGGGCCTGGTGGGCACGCCTTATCGTTGGGGCGGCAACACGCCGGACTCGGGTTTTGATTGCAGTGGCCTGATTGGCTTTGTTTACCGTGATGCCGCAGGTATCAGCCTGCCGCGCACGACGCGCGAACTGATCGTGATGCGTGCCCAGGACGTCAGCGAAAACAACCTGCAGACCGGTGACTTGATCTTCTTTGCCACGGGCGGTGGTTCGCGGGTGAGCCACGCCGGCATCTACGTCGGTGAGGGGCGATTCGTGCATGCTCCGCAAACCGGCGGGACGGTGAAGCTCGACACCTTGTCCAAGGCTTATTGGCAGAACGCCTACCTCAGCGCCAAGCGCGTGTTGCCAGCAAACCTGGCGCGTAACCCTTAAATGACTAGATGAATGTGGGAGCCAATGGCTCCCACATTCGTTTCGGCTATTTGGCCGCCGACACCCGCCAGACCTTATTCCCCACATCATCCGCCACCAGCAAGTCTCCCTGCTGATCAATCACGACACCGACCGGCCGGCCCATGGCTTTTTCGTCGCTGTTGAGGAACCCCGTCAGCACATCGATCGGCTGCCCCTTGGGCTGGCCACCTTCGAACGGTACAAAGATGACCTTGTAGCCACTGTGCGGCTTGCGGTTCCACGAGCCATGTTGGCCGATGAAGGCACCGTTACTGAACGGCGCCGGGAGTTTGCTGCCCTCGGCGAAGGTCAGCCCCAGCGACGCCGTATGCGGGCCCACGGCGTAGTCGGGAGCGATGGCCTTGGCGACCAGGTCCGGGTTTTGCGGTGAGACGCGCACGTCCACATGCTGGCCGTAGTAGCTGAAGGGCCAGCCGTAGAACGCGCCATCCTTGACCGAGGTGATGTAGTCCGGCACCAGGTCGCTGCCGATCTCGTCGCGCTCATTAACGGCCGTCCACAACTTACCGCTCTGTGGTTCCCAGGCCATCCCATTAGGATTGCGCAGGCCGGAGGCGAAGATACGGTGCTGGCCCGTAGCGCGATCCACTTCCCAGATCGCTGCCCGACCCTGCTCCGCCTCCAGGCCGTTTTCGCCGACATTGCTGTTAGAGCCGACGCTCACATACAACTTGCTGCCATCCTTGCTGGCCACCACGTTTTTCGTCCAGTGATGGTTGATGCTGCCGCCCGGTAAATCGACCACCTTGGTGCCGGCTTCCTTGATTGCGGTTTCGCCGGGTTGATAGGGGAAGCGCAACAACTTGTCCGAATCCGCCACATACAGGTCGTTACCGACCAGGGCCATGCCAAACGGCGAGTTGAGGTTCTCCAGAAACACCGTGCGGGTTTCGGCGATACCGTCGTGGTCGGCATCGCGCAGCAGCGTGATGCGGTTAGGGCTCGGCACTCCGGCCCCCGCGCGGCCCATGACCTGCTCCATCACCCAGCCACGAATGCCTTTGGCATCGTCCGGCTTGGGCGGCGCGTTAGTCTGCGCCACCAGTACATCACCGTTAGGCAATACATACAGCCAGCGCGGGTGATCCAGGCCCTCGGCAAATGCCGCGACGTGGGTGCCGGCGGCGGCTGTCGGCTTTGCACCTTCAGGCCAGCCGATGGCCGGGGCAATGTTTACGGTGGGGATCAGAGTTTTGTTGGGTTCCGGCAGCTTGGGCGAAGGCCCGGTGCCGTCGGAGACCTGCAGGGTAGAGCTTTCACCGCAGGCGGCGAGCGCGCCTGCGGCCATGATCAGTAAGGCGAGTCTGGTTTTATGCATGGTTTTCTCCTTGATACCTGTAAGGGTAGAGGAGTGCGGCTGTCCGATGGTTCAAGTGCAAGCTCAGCTTTAATTGACGCTCCACCCCCAACCCACTAACCTTCGCGGCTTGTTCCAGGTGCTCTGTGGCGCACGCGCCGACAGAGTGAAACAGGGAAGCCGGTGAGTGAGCGCACTTGTACACAGTGCTGCCGCAATTCCGGCGCTGCCCCCGCAACGGTAAATGAGTCAAGACGGTGCTGTTTGCCACTGTATCGCCCGCGATATGGGAAGGCGCTCCGTCGGCCTGCTTTCTCTACAGGAGCGCCACTCATGAGTCCGGAGACCGGCCTGGATCATCCAACAGCATCACGGTGGGCGATGCTTGGCTGTCTGTTTTTTCTTTTTCCTGCCCGCCGTTTTTGTCCAGCCCCAACGGAGAGCTGCCATGACTGATTCCCCCGACCGCGACGAACGCCACCTGGCGCGCATGCTGCGCAAAAAAGCCGTGATCGACGAGCGTATCGCCAATTCCCCGAACGAGTGTGGCTTGCTGCTGGTGTTGACCGGCAACGGTAAAGGCAAGAGCAGTTCGGCGTTTGGCATGTTGGCTCGCGCCATGGGTCACGGCATGCAGTGCGGTGTGGTGCAGTTCATCAAGGGGCGTAACAGTACCGGCGAGGAGTTGTTCTTCCGCCGCTTCCCCGAACAGGTGCGATTCCACGTGATGGGCGAAGGCTTTACCTGGGAAACCCAGGATCGCCAACGTGACATAGCCGCTGCCGAAGCCGCGTGGGCGGTATCTCGCCAATTGCTGCAAGACCCTTGCGTTGGCCTGGTGGTGCTGGACGAGTTGAACATCGCCCTCAAGCACGGTTACCTCGACCTGGACCAGGTACTCAGCGACCTGCAAGCCCGGCCGCCGATGCAACATGTGGTCGTCACTGGCCGTGGCGCCAAGCCTGAATTGATCGAAATGGGCGACACCGTCACCGAAATGGGCATGCTCAAGCACGCGTTTCAGGCCGGTATCAAGGCACAGAAGGGCGTCGAACTTTGAACCAGCCCCGTCATTGCCCGGCCGTATTGATCGCCGCACCGGCGTCCGGCCAGGGCAAAACCACGGTCACCGCCGCGCTGGCCCGTTTGCACCGTAACTTGGGGCGAAAGGTACGCGTGTTCAAATGCGGGCCGGACTTTCTCGACCCGATGATTCACGAGCGCGCCAGCGGTGCGCCGGTGTATCAGTTGGACATGTGGATGGTGGGCGAGCAGGAAAGTCGCCGCCTGTTGTGGGAAGCTGCGGGGGAAGCCGACCTGATCCTGATCGAAGGGGTGATGGGGCTGTTCGACGGCACGCCGTCCAGCGCCGACCTGGCGCGACACTTTGGCGTGCCGGTACTGGGCGTGATCGATGGCACCGCCATGGCCCAGACTTTTGGCGCACTGGCCCTGGGCCTGGCGCGCTATCAACCGGACCTGCCTTTTGCGGGGGTGCTGGCCAACCGCGTCGGCACCCTGCGCCATGCGCAATTGCTGGAAGGGAGCCTCACCGAGGGGCTGCGCTGGTACGGCGCACTGTCCCGCGAGACCGGCATTGAATTACCCAGTCGCCACCTGGGGCTGGTGCAAGCCAGTGAGTTGAATGACCTCGACGTGCGTCTGGATGCTGCGGCCCAAGCATTGGGCAGCAGCTGCGAAGTCGCCTTGCCGCCAGCGGTGACCTTTGCCGCGCCCGAAGTGAGCGAGGCTGAGCCGTTGCTTGCCGGCGTGCGCATTGCCGTGGCTCGCGACGAAGCCTTCGCCTTCACCTACGGTGCCAACCTCGATCTACTGCGAGCGATGGGCGCCGAGTTGCGGTTTTTTTCGCCGATTCATGATCGCCAGTTGCCCGACGTCGACAGCCTCTACTTGCCCGGCGGCTATCCGGAATTGCACCACCAGGCACTGTCGGCAAACACCCCGATGCTTGACGCCATCCGTGCACATCATGCCGCCGGCAAACCGCTGCTCGCTGAATGTGGCGGCATGCTTTATCTGCTCGATTCGCTCACCGACGTCGGCGGCACACGTGCCGAACTGGTCGGCCTGCTCCAGGGCGATGCCGTGATGCAAAAGAAACTCGCGGCCCTGGCGCTGCAAAGCGTCGAGCTGCCGGAAGGCGTATTGCGCGGCCACACCTATCATCATTCCCTGACCAGCACCGAATGGGCACCGATCGCCCGTGGCCTGAGCCCCAACGGCGGGCGCGGTGCCGAGGCGGTCTACCGGCAAGGGCGGATGACGGCGTCCTACGTGCACTTTTATTTCCCGTCCAACCCGCGCGCGGTGGCGGCACTGTTTGCGCCATGCCCAGACACCGCTATCGGGAACAGGCCCCCTCCCACAAGCGCATGCCATCCAAATGTGGGAGGGGGCTTGCTCCCGATGAGGCCATGACCGTCAACGCATTCCCCCAGGCTGACCGCGACGCCGTCTACCGTGCCATCGCAGAGCGCCGTGATATGCGCCACTTCATCGGCGGCGATGTCACCCCTGAGCTACTGCAGCGCCTGCTCCAGGCCGCGCACCAGGCGCCGAGCGTTGGCCTGATGCAACCGTGGCGCTTTATTCGCATCAGCGACCGTGCACTGCGTGGGCAGATTCAGCACCTGGTAGAAGAAGAGCGCGTGCGCACCGCCGAAGCCCTGGGCGAGCGCTCCGACGCGTTCATGAAGCTCAAAGTCGAGGGCATCAACGATTGCGCCGAAGTGCTGGTGGCGGCGTTGATGGATGATCGCGAGCGCCACATCTTCGGGCGGCGTACCTTGCCGGAAATGGACATGGCTTCGTTGTCCTGCGCGATCCAGAACCTATGGCTGGCGGCGCGTGTGGAAGGCTTGGGGATGGGCTGGGTTTCATTGTTCGAGCCCCAGGCCCTGGCTGACTTGCTGGGTTTGCCGCCCGGCGCGAAGCCCCTGGCGGTCTTGTGCCTGGGGCCGGTCGCGGCGTTCTACCCGGCGCCGATGTTGCAGCTCGAAGGCTGGGCTGAGCCACGGCCGCTGAGTGACATGTTGTATGAGAATGTGTGGGGAGTGAGTCAATGAGTGTGGCCTTGCTATGCGTCGCGGCGGTGGCGCTGGATGCGCTGCTGGGTGAGCCCAAGCGCTGGCATCCGCTGGTGGCATTCGGCAATTTCGCCGGGCGCATCGAGCAACGTTTCAATACGGGTGGCCGTGGCTGGCGCAGCCATGGCGTGACGGCGTGGTTTATCGCGGTAGTACCGCTGACCCTGCTGGCCACCGCTTTGTCGTGGGCGCCTTACATCGGTTGGCTGCTGGAGGTTTTGGCGTTGTACTGCGCCCTCGGCATGCGCAGCCTGGGCGAACATGTGACCCCGGTGGCCCAGGCGCTGCGGGCTGATGATTTGGACGAGGCGCGCAAGCGGGTGAGTTATCTGGTCAGTCGCCAGACCAGCGAGCTGGACCGTACCGAAGTCGCCCGGGCTGCCACTGAGTCGGTGCTGGAGAACGGCAGCGATGCGGTATTTGCTGCGCTGTTCTGGTTTGTGGTCGCCGGCGTGCCTGGCGTGGTGCTCTATCGTCTGAGCAACACCCTCGATGCCATGTGGGGTTACCGTAACGAACGCTTCGAGCGCTTTGGCTGGGCCGCCGCCAAGATCGACGATGTGCTCAACTATATTCCTGCGCGCCTGGTGGCGTTGACCTACGCGTTGCTGGGCAAAACTGGCCTGGCCCTCAAATGCTGGCGCAACCAGGGCCCGACTTGGGACAGCCCTAACGCCGGCCCGGTGATGGCCGCTGGCGCAGGTGCGTTGGGCGTCGAACTGGGGGGCGCGGCGATTTATCACGGCGAGCTGCATCAGCGCCCGCAACTGGGCGAAGGCCCGCCGGCGGATGCTGACGCCATCGACCGAGGCTGGCAACTGGTGCAGCGCGGCGTATGGTTATGGCTGCTGATCCTATGCCTGGGGGCGCAACTTTATGCTTGAGCACGGTGGTCGGCTGCGTAAGGCCGCGATTGAGTACGGGATTGCCGAGGCCGATTGGCTTGACCTGTCCAGCGGCCTGGCGCCCTGGCCGTGGCCGATCCCCGAGATCCCATTGCGTGCCTGGGCACGCTTGCCGGAAACCGATGACGGCCTGGAGAAGGCCGCCAGCGAGTATTACGGCGCCACTCATGTGTTGCCGGTGCCCGGCTCCCAGGCGGCGATCCAATTGCTGCCGCGCCTGCGTCGTGCCGGCAAGGTGGGTGTGCTGTCGCCCTGTTATGCCGAGCATGCCGAAGCCTGGCGCCGTGCCGGTTACGTGGTGCGTGAAGTGCAGGAGCAGGAAGTCGACTTTTTTCTCGACGGCCTCGACGTGCTGGTGGTGGTCAACCCCAATAACCCCACCGGCTTGAGCCTGACCCCACAGCGTCTGCTGGACTGGCACGCACGGCTGGCCCAGCGCGGTGGCTGGTTGGTGGTGGACGAAGCGTTTATGGACGTTACCCCTCATTTGAGCTTGGCGAGCCACGCCCATCAAGTTGGCTTGGTCGTGTTGCGCTCGTTCGGCAAGTTCTTCGGGTTGGCCGGCGCGCGCCTGGGCTTTGTGCTGGCTGAGCGCAAGTTGCTCAAGCTGCTGGCCGAACAGGTCGGGCCATGGGCCGTCAGTGGGCCCACACGGGTGCTCGGCCAGGCGTGCCTGCGCGATACTGTCGGGCACACGCATCAACGCAATCGTTGTATCGACGCGGGCCGGCGCCTGTTTGAACTGCTTGAGCGTCGGGGCTTTCAACCCCACGGGGGCTGCGCGCTGTTTCAGTGGCTGATCACCCCGCACGCCGAGCGGCTCTACCAATTCATGGCCCAACGCGGCATTTTGTTGCGCCTGTTTGTGCACGACAGCAGCGTACGTTTCGGCTTGCCCGACACCGAAGCTGATTGGCTGCGACTCGATGAGGCCCTGGTTGCCTACAAGGAAGCGGCATGAGGACGCTGATGGTGCAGGGCACCACCTCCGACGCCGGTAAAAGTACGCTGGTGACCGCACTGTGCCGCTGGCTGGTGCGCCAGGGCGTTGCGGTGGTGCCGTTCAAACCGCAGAACATGGCGCTCAACAGCGCGGTGACGGCCGAAGGCGGTGAGATCGGCCGTGCCCAGGCGGTGCAGGCCCAGGCCGCCCGCCTCGCGCCCCACACCGACATGAACCCGGTACTGCTCAAACCCAACAGCGATACCGGTTCCCAAGTGATCATCCATGGCCGCGTCGTGACCAGCATGAACGCGGTGGCTTATCACGACTACAAAGCTATCGCGATGCACGCGGTGCTGGCCTCCCATCAGCGCTTGAGCGAAGCCTACTCGGTGGTGATGGTCGAAGGCGCGGGCTCACCGGCCGAGATCAACCTGCGCGCCAATGACATCGCCAATATGGGGTTTGCCGAAGCGGTGGATTGCCCGGTGCTGTTGATCGCCGATATCAATCGCGGCGGTGTGTTCGCCCATCTGGTCGGCACCTTGGAACTGCTGTCGCCCAGCGAACAGGCGCGGGTCAAGGGTTTCATCATCAACCGCTTTCGCGGCGATATCGCGCTGTTGCAGCCTGGGCTGGATTGGCTCGAGGCCCGTACCGGCAAGCCGGTGGTGGGCGTATTGCCCTATGTGATGGACCTGCATCTGGAAGCGGAAGATGGCATCGACCAACGCCAGGTCGACAAGAGCGCCCAAGTGCTCAAGGTGGTGGTGCCGGTACTGCCACGCATCAGCAACCATACCGATTTTGACCCGCTGCGCCTGCATCCCCAGGTGGACTTACAGTTTGTCGGCCCTGGCCAGCCGATGCCTGCCGCTGACTTGATCATCCTGCCGGGCTCGAAAAGCGTGCGCAGCGACCTGGCATTCCTGCGCGCCAATGGCTGGGACACGGCCGTGGCGCGGCACCTTCGCTATGGCGGCAAGGTGCTGGGTATTTGCGGCGGTTTGCAGATGCTGGGCCAGCACGTGCATGACCCGCTCGGCCTGGAAGGCCCGGCCGGTTCCAGTGATGGCCTGGGGTTGCTGGCGTTCAGTACGACGCTGGAGCAAGAGAAGCAACTGCGCAATGTGCGTGGGCGTTTGCTGTTGGAGGACGCCGAGGTCAGTGGCTATGAGATCCACGCGGGCGTGACCAGCGGCGCCGCCCTGGAGCGCGCCGCCGTGCGGCTGGAGGATGGCCGCAGTGACGGCGCCCTGAGTGCGGACGGGCAAGTTCTCGGCACGTATTTGCATGGGCTCTTTGAGGCGCCCGCGGCGTGCACGGCCTTGCTGCGTTGGGCCGGATTGCAGGAGGTGCAGGCGGTGGATTATCACGCCTTGCGCGAACGCGATATCGAGCGCCTGGCCGATCTGGTAGAGCACCACTTGGATACCGATCTATTGCGTACCTTGTGTGGGGTCGCGCCATGCACCAATTGATCCTCGGCGGCGCTCGCTCGGGCAAAAGCCGCCTGGCCGAAAAGCTCGCTGGCGACAGCGGTTTGCCCGTCATCTATATCGCCACCAGCCAACCGCTGGACGGCGAGATGAACGCGCGTGTCGCCCTGCATCGCCAGCGCCGGCCTGACGATTGGGGGCTGATTGAAGAGCCGATCGAGCTGGCGCGAGTGCTGCGCGAACACGCCGCTCCCGAGCGCTGCCTGCTGGTGGACTGCCTGACCCTGTGGCTCACCAATCTATTGATGCTGGAAGACCCGGATCGCCTGGCCTTGGAACGTGATCAACTGCTCCAGACCTTGGCGTCGTTGCCGGGTGAAATCATTTTTGTCAGCAACGAGACCGGTCTGGGTGTCGTGCCGCTGGGCGAATTGACTCGCCGCTATGTCGATGAAGCCGGTTGGCTGCATCAAGCCTTGGCCGAGCGATGTCAGCGCGTTGTCCTGACGGTTGCCGGCCTGCCCCTGACTTTGAAAGGTACTGCGTTATGACTGACACCTGGTGGCTCAACCCCTGCAAGGCCATCGACGCCTCTGCCCACGAACAGGCGCTGGCGCGCCAGCAGCAACTGACCAAGCCGGCCGGTTCCCTGGGCCAACTGGAGGCGCTGGCAGTGCAACTGGCCGGCTTGCAAGGCCGGCTCAAGCCATCGGTGGATCAGCTGTGGATCGCGATATTTGCCGGTGACCATGGTGTGGTGGCCGAAGGCGTGTCGGCGTTTCCCCAGGAAGTGACCGGGCAGATGCTGCATAACTTTGTCACCGGTGGCGCGGCTATCAGCGTGTTGGCGCGGCAACTGGATGCGCAGCTGGAAGTGGTCGACCTCGGTACGGTGACACCGTCGCTGGACCTGCCCGGCGTGCGTCACCTGAATATCGGCGCGGGCACGGCCAATTTTGTCAACGGCCCGGCGATGACTGAGGCGCAGGGGCGATTGGCCCTGCAAGCCGGTCGCGACAGTGCACGCCGCGCCTTGGACAGTGGCGCGCAGTTGTTTATCGGCGGCGAGATGGGCATTGGCAATACCACCGCGGCCAGTGCGTTGGCGTGTGCACTGCTCGATTGCCGGGTGAGTGACCTGACGGGCCCGGGCACCGGTTTGAATGCCCAGGGCGTCAGCCACAAAGTGGCGGTCATCGAGCGCGCGCTGGCGTTGCACGCGGGTCAGCGCCATGACGCGTTGCGCAGTCTTTTCAACCTCGGTGGTTTTGAAATCGCGGCGCTTGTCGGCGCCTATCTGGCCTGTGCCCAAGAGGGCATTGTCGTGCTGGTGGATGGGTTTATCTGCACCGTCGCTGCGCTGGTGGCCACGCGCTTGAATCCGGCGTGCCGCGCATGGCTGGTGTTTGGCCATCGTGGCGCCGAGCCTGGCCATCGTCATGTGCTGCAAAGCCTCGACGCCGAACCTTTGCTGGAACTCGGCCTGCGCCTGGGTGAAGGCAGCGGTGCCGCGCTGGCAGTACCGCTGGTGCGCCTGGCCTGTGCGCTGCACGGGCAGATGGCGACATTTGCCGAAGCGGCTGTGGCAGACCGTCCCGCATGACCTTGCACCTGGACCTGCTGCGTCACGGTGAAACCGAGCGAGGTGGCGGTTTGCGCGGTAGCCTGGACGATGCGTTGACCGCCAAGGGCTGGGAGCAGATGCGCGCCGCCGTGGTGGGGCAGGGGCCCTGGGATCGAGTGGTCAGCTCACCGCTGCAACGTTGCGCACGTTTTGCCAGCGAATTGGGTGCACGGCTTGATCTGCCCGTGAGCCTGGAGCGGGACCTTCAAGAACTTCACTTTGGTACCTGGGAAGGGCGGAGCGCGGCCGCGTTGATGGAGACTGACGCCGAAGGGCTGGGCTTGTTCTGGGCCGATCCCTACCGTTTTACGCCGCCGCAGGGCGAGCCCGTCAGCGAATTTTCCGAGCGGGTTCTGTCAGCTGTCTCACGTCTGCATCAGGCTTATGCGGGGCAGCGCGTGTTGTTGATCAGCCATGGCGGCGTGATGCGACTGCTACTGGCCCGGGCGCGGGGGTTGCCGCGTGAACAACTGCTGAATGTCGAAGTGGGTCACGGTGCGGTGTTCAATCTGCAGGTTGCGGCCGATGGCGTATTGAAGGAAGGAACCTGACGATGCTGCCATTCTGGATCGCCCTGCAATTTCTGAGCAGTCTGCCGGTGCGTTTGCCGGGTATGCCGCAACCGCAGGAGCTAGGGCGTTCGTTGCTGTTTTATCCGCTGGTAGGGCTGCTGTTCGGGCTGTTGTTATGGGGCCTGAACCTGGTCTTGATGGGCGCGCCGTTGCTGCTGCACGCGGCGCTGCTGTTGACGGGCTGGGTGTTGCTCAGTGGTGGCTTGCACCTGGACGGCCTGGCGGACAGCGCCGACGCCTGGCTGGGGGGCTTTGGTGATCGCGAACGTACGCTCACCATCATGAAGGACCCCCGCAGTGGGCCGATTGCCGTGGTGACTTTGGGCTTGGTATTGCTGCTCAAGTTCAGCGCGTTGGTGGCCTTGATTGAACAGCATAACAGCGCCGCGCTGATACTGGCGCCCCTGATCGGGCGTGCTTCGATGTTGGCGCTGTTTCTCACCACGCGTTACGTCCGCGCAGGAGGGCTGGGCCAGGCGCTGTCGGATCATTTACCGAGAGTCGTCGGCCAACAGGTGCTGATCCTCAGTGGGTTGGCCTGCATCCTGATCGGCGGTTTCAACGGTGGCATTGCGGTGTTACTCGCTGCGCTGTGTTTTGTGTGGTTGCGCCAGTTGATGGTCAATCGCCTCGGTGGCACCACAGGTGATACGGCTGGCGCACTGTTGGAACTGCTGGAAGTGGCGGTTCTGATCACGCTGGCGTTGTAACACTTTCTTGCATTTCCTTAATCCCGGGTATATACATGCTCTATGCTTGCCTCCCAATGTTTATGCACCAACCTGCGTCGCGCCGCCCGTGGCGTCAGCAGGCATTACGACGGCGCTCTCGACGGCTTCGGGATTAACGTTGCCCAGTATTCTTTACTGTGCAACCTACAGCGTCTCGATCAGCCGAGCATTTCCAGCTTGGCAGATGCGATGGGTCTGGATCGCAGTACCCTGGGGCGCAATCTGCGCGTACTGGAAGGTGAGGGCCTGGTGCAGATGGTCGAGGGCGATGACCTGCGCAACCGTCTGGTACTGCTGACGCAGGCCGGCGAAGAACGATTGGCCGCCGCCTTGCCGGCGTGGGAAGCGGCGCAGCGGCGATTGATTGATAAGTTGGGCGCCGAAAAGCGCGAAACCTTGTTGGCCTTGCTGGATGAACTCGCCTGAAGGGCGGTTTGTTCAACTATAAGCGGGTATATACCCGCGAGCGGAGAATAAGAAATGACCTCGATGTGGCGCACCAGTGGCTGGGTTCTTGTGGGGAGTGCGCTGATCCTGGCGTTGTCCTTGGGCGTGCGGCATGGCTTCGGCTTGTTCCTGGCGCCGATGAGTGCTGAATTCGGCTGGGGGCGTGAGACGTTTGCCTTTGCCATTGCCTTGCAAAACTTGATCTGGGGCCTGGCGCAGCCGTTTACCGGAGCGTTGGCCGACCGTTTCGGTGCGACAAAAGCCGTGTTTGTCGGCGGTGTGTTGTACGCCGTCGGGCTGGTGTTGATGGGCATGTCCGATTCCGCATGGTCCTTGTCCCTGAGCGCCGGTTTGCTGATTGGCATCGGCTTGTCGGGTACCTCGTTTTCAGTGATTCTCGGTGTGGTCGGCCGCGCTGTGCCGCCGGAAAAACGCAGCATGGCCATGGGCGTTGCAAGCGCTGCCGGTTCCTTCGGCCAATTCGCCATGGTGCCCGGCACCCTGGGGTTGATTGGTTGGCTCGGTTGGTCGGCGGCCCTGTTGGCGCTGGGCATGATGGTGGCGTTGATCTTGCCGCTGGTGGCGATGCTCAAGGACAAACCGTTGCCGGTCATGGCCGGCCAGCAAACCCTGCGCGAAGCGTTGCACGAAGCCTGCTCTCATTCCGGGTTCTGGTTGCTGGCCTTCGGCTTTTTCGTATGTGGTTTCCAGGTGGTGTTCATCGGCGTGCATTTGCCGGCGTATCTGGTCGACCAACATTTGCCGGCAACGGTTGGGACCACCGTGTTGGCCTTGATCGGCCTGTTCAATGTCTTTGGCACTTACACGGCGGGTTGGCTGGGTGGGCGCATGTCCAAGCCACGCTTGCTCACCGGTTTGTACCTGTTGCGTGCCGTGGTGATCGTGTTGTTCCTGTGGGCGCCGGTCACCGAAGTCACGGCCTACTTGTTCGGCATGGCCATGGGGTTCCTGTGGTTGTCCACCGTGCCGCTGACCAATGGCACCATCGCGACCCTCTTTGGTGTGCGTAACCTCTCGATGCTCGGTGGGATTGTGTTCCTGTTTCATCAACTTGGCTCATTCCTCGGCGGCTGGTTGGGCGGCGTCGTCTATGATCGAACCGGTAACTACGATTTGATCTGGCATGTCGCGATTCTGCTCAGCCTGCTCGCCGCAGCCTTGAACTGGCCGGTACGCGAGCGGCCGGTCGCGCGAGTGCAGGCGCAGTTGGAGGCAGCATGAGTGCAGCGGTACGGTTTATGGCGCTGGTGGGCGGAGTGTTGCTGTTGCTGCTGGCGTGGTGGGGTTGGCAGCATGGCGGCTTGGCGTTGATGCAGTTGGGCATGGCGATCTGTTAAGTTCAGTGTCTGAACTGACTCAAGGACTTTCGACATGCTGATGCGCTGGCTCGCGGTACCCGTCCTGATGGCTGTTGGCAGCGTTGCCATGGCGGCCAGTTGCCCGCCGTTGCTGGAGGGCCAATTGCCCAAGTTGCGGGCCAAGGAATCCATTGACCTGTGCCAACGCTTCGCCGGCAAACCGCTGGTGATCGTCAATACGGCCAGTTTTTGCGGGTTTGCACCGCAATTCAAAGGTCTCGAAGCCTTGTACCAGCGCTATAAGGGTCAGGGCTTGGAAGTGATCGGCGTGCCATCCGATGACTTCAAGCAGGAAGCCAAGACCGGTGAAGAGACCGCCAAGGTCTGTTATGTGAATTATGGCGTGACCTTTATCATGACCGAGCCGCAGACGGTCAAGGGGCCGGATGCGGTGCACCTGTTCAAGATCCTCGCGCAGCAGACCAGCGCGCCGAAATGGAATTTCTATAAGTACGTGGTGGACCGCCAGGGCAAGGTGATTGCCCACTTTTCCAGTTTGACCAAGCCGGACAGCCCGGACTTGATCGAGGCGGTGGAGCAGGCGCTGGCTTCGAAACCCTGAGCGCCGCCCACTAAAAAGCCCCGCCTCCTGTGCAGGAGAGCGGGGCTTTTTTACACGCGTTGGATCAGAACTTGTACGTCACGCCCAGGCCGAAACCGTTGGCGCTGTTATCGTACTTGGCGCTGTAGGACGAACCCAGTGCGTTGGACTTGTTGACCTTGACTGGCTCTTCCTTCAGGTAGGAGTAAGCGACGTCGACGATCATGTTCGGCATTACTTCGTAGCCCAGGCCAACACTGAAGATGGTCCGGTCGCCGGTAGGGATGCGTGGCGAACGGTCGGTGTTGTTGGTTGGCGACTGGTCGAAGGTCAGGCCGGTACGCAGTACCACTTGCTTGGTGACCTGGTACGAAGTACCCAGGGCATAGGCCCAGGTGTCATGCCAGTTCTGTGGTTCGGTAATAGTGCCCACGATCTGTGGTGCAGCAATACCGCCAGCCCTGGTCACGCCCTCGTTATTGACGGTGATGTCTTTCAGGCGGCTCCAGCGAGTCCAGGTGGCACCACCGTAGACTTTCCAGGCATCGCTCAGGTCTTGTGTCACGGACAGGTCGTAGGACTCAGGCGTGTCGATGCTCAGCGAAGCGTCGTAGCGACCGCTTGCCAGCAGTGGCGCCGTCGGGGCAGGTGCGGTGACTTCGGTGTGACCTTCCAGCTTGTAGCTGACTTTGGAGTGGTAGGTCAGGCCCACACGCGTGGTGTCAGTGGCTTGTACCAGTACACCGACGTTGAAGCCGACAGCGGTGTCGTCGCCCTTGATCGTGATGTTGGTATTTGGGACGGCAGGGTTTGGCGTCAGGGCCAGCTCGGATTCCAGCTTGCCGGAAATCCGGTTGATGGTTGGGCCAAAGCCGATGGAAACCCGGTCGTTGAAGGCGTAGCTGACGGTCGGTTGCAGAGTGATGACAGACACTTTGCTGTAGCTGCCGAACGAACGGCCCTGGTAGCCTCTTTCATAGTCAGTCACCAGGCCGAAAGGTGCATAAACACCAAAGCCGACAGCCCACTGATCATTGAGTTTGTTGGTGTAGAAACCGAAAGGGACGGCGGTGAACGGCACCATGTCGCCTTTGTTGCTGCCGGAAGAACGGCCGCCGGGATTTTTGATATCGGTCGAGGCGTCGATGGCTGCAACACCACCCGTGATTTGCTGGCCTTCGAGGCGAGCCATACCGGCAGGGTTGCCGTAGACAGTGCTTGCGTTATCCGCAGAAGAAGAGCGGCCCGCGAAACCGGTACCCATTCCGGCGACGTCTTGTTCGTTGAGGGCAAAGCCGCTTGCGAACAATTGGGAGGAAGCCATGGTAACGGCGAGGCTAAGTGTGGTCTTGAGCATTACTTTTTTCATTATTAGAACTCCGTGGTGATCACCGCTGCGGAAAGTATCAATAAAATTAAGTTAGCGCTATAGGCTGTAACATAGGAGATAGAGCTGTTTTGTAGGACAATCCGACCAAAATCAACGTTTTTAGCCGAATCTTGCAAAGCGCCTGATCAACAAGTGACCTGATTTATGGGGGAAACACAGGTTTGCCAGGCTTGGGTGAAATCCCGCAGCCGGCCTTGAGGGTGAAATATTTCTTTCCAGATACGCGCCATGGCCAATACGTCACCCGGTGGGGGAAGTGCGGTGCGATGTTGTTCCACCAGCAACCAGGCGATGGCCGTGGCATAACGCAGGTTCACTGTCAGTTCCAGCTGGGGGGCGCTGAGGAACGCATGTTGGCTGGCCAGCCCGCGCACGAGGCTTGCACGCTCCGGGTCCAGTGCCAGGTAGTCATCCCAGAGGGCGCGGTGGCGCGGTTCGGTGATGCTGTAGAGGCCATGGCCGCGCCGATCATGCAAGGCCGAGCCCAGTTCTGACTGGCTGGCGGCAATGCCCAGCAGCAGGGACTCGGCTGTCGGGTTATGGCGGCCGAGGTACATCAACGTCGGCCTGATCACATAACGACACAATTCGCTGGCGGCGATACCCATACAAGCCTCAGTCCATGAAAGTGGTCGACGAAGCCTGAGAAGGGGGGGGCTTGGCAGCGGTGAATCGGATCTCAGGCCCGTCGCGAGCGGATCATGCCGCTTGAGTTGAAGTGTAGTGTCATATTTACGATGTAAAGGACTGTTTTTAAAACATCTTCTTCATCTAGTTATAACGTTTATATCTATTGGTACTTAGGGTAAGGACTTCAAAGTCAAATTTCAGGCAATAAAAAACCCTGTTTTTTAAGCAGGGTTTTTGCGTTTCAGCGACTCGGGTCGATCAGGCAGTCAGTGCCTGGCGGGTACGCTCGATCACGGCCTGCAGCGGTTCTGCGCTGGAGTATTGATCGGGGTACAGGCGTTCGCTGTGACGTGCGATGCCGTGTTCGTTGACCAGGGTGAAGCTGAAGCAGCCTTTGCGAGCGGCCATGATCAGGCAGTTCATTGGTGCAAAAGCGTTGGTGAGGGTGCGAATGGCATCCTGAGTGTGGATTTGAGTGGACATATTATTGGTGTTCCTACAAATGACACGGATAAGAACCGTGCAACGTTAAAACGTTCCAGTAACGCTGATCACCATTGATCAAACGAAGAACCCGACTGGAACAAAGCAGCCAGTTTGAAGCGCTGATAAGTTAGGCGCGCTTGGGCTGGCAGGTAGGTACTTAGGAGGGCAGGCAGCACAACAAGGGCAAAGGTTCTGGGCCCGGGGTGAAGATCCTGATCAATTTGCAGGTTGGTTCGGTCAGAGTATTGAAACTTCGCGCCACCCTTTGCTTATTCAAAGGCAGTGTCGTCGCAAGGAATACCTGGAAACCATCGAGGTGGTCGATCCCGTGTTGTTCAGGGGAGTTGTTCGACCAGAATTGACTTTCAGCTTGGTACTAACGCCGCGGATAGTAACGGATTGAAACTCGGAAAGGAAGTGTGCTAGCCAAAAAAATTCAATCAGATGCCAAACAGCCCACGATAGGCCAGCACCGTGATAGAGGCGGCCAATGCGCACCCGAGGCCATAGGCGGCAAGTGTCAGCCGCAATGACTGGTGGGTCTCGATCACCTTCATGACATCGCGCATGTCATTGATCCTGCCTTCACCCAGTTCAATGCACAGGCTCATGGCAGTAAAGGCGGCCGACAGCAGGATCGCGATGGCAAATAGCGCGCCGTCGGGGGAGGGCAACGCTGCGTTGATGCCCAAAGACGTCGCACAGATGGCCAGCAGCAATGCGGCGAATATCAGAATTCCTTTCATCGACCCCTGAACCGTTGCGTTGTCGGTGGGGCAGTGTGGCGAGCCAGGATGGATTTGAAAAGTCCCCGGGTTTGCCCTGGCGGTAACATGTTTAACGCGTGTTGAATCAAAAAACGCCGGCGATATAACCAGTAGGTGGGTACTTGTGCACATTTGTCGCAGGCTGTGTAACCTTGCTGTCAACTGCCTTGAAGCGTTCCCATTTGCCTGTAATGAAAATTTAAGTCAATGAAAAATCTCGCTTTTTTTTATTGGTGAAAAAATCGTCAGTTTGACTGGGGCCCCCATTCCATGGGCCTTTGCGCGAGTTAAAGGGCGGTTGTCCACTGAGTTATCCACAGCTTCTGTGGATTGTCCCGAGCGCTTGCTCTAGCACGGGCGTGCCGGTTTTTTTCATCTTTACCTGTACGAAAAAAAGAGTAGAGTGGCGCGCCTTCCGTTCTGTCCCACAGTGCTTTATGAAGTTTCGCTCAGTATCACCTTCTGTTACCGACACGCCCCTGACTGTTACCGCACCCAAGCGTTTCTCCTTGAAGGTCGCCCTGTGGCTGCTCGATAGTCCGCGCCTGGGGCAGAGCACTAACGTTAAACACTTCGCTGGACGCCTGCTCAAGCAGCCTGCTCGAGAAGGTGTGGTGGCCGCGCAGAGCCGGCTGGGCCAACTGATGTGCCGTGAATGCGGGAATGCCCGCGACCGCCGTATCGGCCACGACCTGTTGCGCTCGGCCGCCCGTGCCGGCGACCGTCGCGCTCAACGCGAACTGGGTCAAGTCGAAGACTGAGCTGTCCTCCGGCCCTCTGCTTGGTTAACCTTGCGTTTTTTCGGTGATGGCAGAAATGGCTATGGTGTTTGACTGGACCAGTGTTGCCCTGGGGCTTGCTGGCGCAGCGGTGCCTTTATTGGCGGTGTGCTGGCAGATTCAGCGCCGACTGACCGCGCGCACCACCGGCTGGGAGTTGCTTGAAGAGCGCCTGGCTACTGCGCAATTGGCCCAGGAGGGGCTCGCCGCCCAGTTGGACGCCAGCCGTGATGAAATCAGCGACCTGAGCCACGCCAATGCCGCTAAGCAAGCTGACTTGGCCGCTGTTCGCCGTGAAGTCGAGCTGTTGCAGATCGACCGCGATAATGCCCGCGACGCGGCCCACGCCTGGAACCTCGACCGTAGCGCCAAGGAAGCCGAATTGCGCCGTCTCGACGCCTTGTCGGCGGCCCTGCGCGCCGAGCTGCGCGAGCAACAGGAAAGCCATCAGCAACGCCTCGCTGACTTGCAGGGCTCACGGGACGAGTTGCGTGCGCAGTTCGCCGAGCTCGCCGGGAAGATCTTCGACGAGCGCGAACAGCGCTTTGCCGAGACCAGCCAGGAGCGCTTGGGCCAGTTGCTTGACCCGCTCAAGGAGCGCATTCAGTCATTCGAAAAACGCGTCGAAGAAAGCTACCAGAACGAAGCCCGCGAGCGCTTTTCCCTGGCCAAGGAGCTTGAGCGCCTGCAGCAATTGAACCTGCGTTTATCGGACGAAGCGACCAACCTGACCCGCGCCCTCAAGGGCCAGAAAACCCAGGGCAACTGGGGTGAACTGATCCTTGAGCGGGTGCTGGAGCACGCGGGGCTGGAGAAGGGCCGTGAATACCAGACCCAGGTCAGCCTCAAAGGTCCGGACGGCGAGCGTTTCCAACCTGACGTGCTGATCATGTTGCCTGGCGACAAGCAGGTCGTGGTCGATTCCAAGGTGAGCCTGACCGCCTACCAACAGTATGTCGCAGCGGATGATGAGGTGATCGGCCAGGCCGCCTTGAAGCAGCACGTGCTGTCCCTGCGCAATCACGTCAAAGGTTTGGCCGGCAAGGATTACAAACGCCTGGAAGGCTTGCACAGCCTGGATTTTGTGCTGCTGTTCGTGCCGATCGAAGCGGCGTTTTCCGCTGCGTTGCAGGCGGAGCCGAACCTGTTCCAGGAGGCGTTCGACCGCCATATCGTGATTGTCAGCCCCACCACCTTACTGGCCACCCTGCGGGTGATCGACAGCCTGTGGAAGCAGGAGCGCCAGAGCCAGAATGCCCGGGAAATCGCCGAACGCGCTGGCTGGCTGTACGACAAGTTCGTGTTGTTTATCCAGGATCTGGACGAAGTGGGCAATCGGTTGCAGCAGTTGGATAAGGCTTACAGCGCGGCGCGAAATAAACTGACCGATGGGCGCGGAAACCTGGTCAGTCGTACCGAACAACTAAGGTTGCTGGGCGCTCGCGCGAGCAAAAGCCTGCCGGCGGATTTGTTGGAGCGGGCGATGACGGATGCCGATGGCGTGGCGCATCTGCCTGAATAAATGCGCTCAAAATTGTGAGAGGGGGCTGGCCCTAATGCCAGTCAGTTAAGAAGGAACACTATCACTGTGGCGAGCGGGCTTGTTGTGGCGAGCGGGCTTGTCCCGCGTTGGGCTGCGTAGCGGCCCCAAAAGCTATCTGCGCGGAGTATCGGGTACACCGCATTCGTCCTTCTTTGGGGGCGCTACGCGCCCCAACGCGGGACAAGCCCGCTCGCCACCGGTTACCGGTTGCTCGTTCTAGCGCTTAACTGACTGGCATTGGG